>NZ_MVIV01000003.1 GCF_002072175.1 Actinomyces gaoshouyii
CCCACTTATCACCGAGACCGGTCGAAAATAGGAGCGAGACCGGCCCGCGGGCCGGTCTCGCTCCTATTTTCGACCGGTCTCGGTGATGGGGAGGGGCGAGGCGTCAGAGGGCGCGCATGTCCCGGTACCACTTGGGCAGGGCGAGGGCGAGGTAGCCGGCCGATCCCAGGAGCATGAGCGCGTAGAGCACGAGGAAGGGCACCGGCGCCCAGCGCAGCGCGAGCACGATGCACAGCAGCCCGTAGTCCGTGGGCGCGGACAGGATCGACTTGAGAATCCCCGCGCGCCCCTCGTCCCTGGCCAGCGGGGTCCCACCGTTGTAGCGCAGCTGGTAGGTGAGGATGTAGGTGAAGAAGTGGATGTTCTGAACGGCGCTGTAGGCCAGCGGGAGCAGCAGCAGGGCCGGGCGCGAGCCGACGACGTCGGCGAAGCGGAACAGTGAGATCGCAATGGCCAGGTGGAGGCTGGAGAGCTTGATCGCGTCGGCGACGTGGTCGAGCCACTCCCCCGCCTTCGAGCCGCCGTGGCGCAGTCTGGCGAGCTGGCCGTCCGCGGAGTCGAGCGCGTAGCCGAGCACGAGCAGGCCCGCCGTCACGAGCGCGGCCCATACGGTCAGCGGCAGGGCGGCGATGAGGATGATGCCGGTCATCGTGCAGGCCGCGGACAGAACGGTCACCTGGTCCGGGGTGGCGCCCAGGCGGTGCGCGACGGCGGCCAGCACCCGTCCCAGCGGGCGGTTGACGAGGCGCGAGTACAGGGGAGCGCCTGCCTTGGCCTTCTGCGCGGTCGACAGCGCTCGGATCGACTCACCGATGCTGGGGCGCGCACCACCGGCGGGATCGCCGGGGCGGCCGGGGCTGACTGGCTTCGAGGGGTTCATGAGGTCTCCAACTATGCGGGTAGGGGATCAGGCAGGGGTGGGCTGGGCATCATCGGCGGGCGTCCCGGCCTCCTCACCGGCCTGGCGACGGCGGCGCGCCAGGTCCCGGCGCACCCACCACAGGTAGGGAATGGACTGGCAGATGACCACGGAGATAACGGAGCCGAGGACGGGTCCGGCCGGACCGAAGGGCGCGATGAGCGCCCAGGACAGGGCGAAGTTGACCGGGACGAGCACGAGGACCGGGACCACCTGGAAGCGCAGCCCGCGCGGGTCCGTCATGTACATGCCCAGCGGGTACTTGGCGGCCTCGACGATGACCGACGCGGCGAAGGACACGATGAGCAGCGTCGGCAGGCGGATGGTGCCGTCGGACAGGATGCCCGCGGCCCAGGGGGCGAGCAGCGCCATGGCGAGGGCCATCACCCCCGCGGCGCCGGCGAAGACCCCCGCGGGCTTGAGGGGGCTGGCGATCCGCCCGGCCGAGCGGGCCCGCGCGAACACCGGCCACATGGCCACGCCGGCGGCGACGACGGTCTGCGTGAGCAGGTTGAACAGCGTGCTGGCGAGGTTGTACTGCGCGAGCGCGTCGGAGGCGCCCAGGTGGCTGAGGAGGATGCGGTCGGTTTGGAAGGCGATGGGCAGGACGAGTGATTGCAGGAGCTGGGGACCGGCGGTGTTGATGACCTTGACGCCGGGGACCTCGCGCAGCCGGGGAACGTCGCGCGCGGCCTCGCGCAGGAGGGGGCCGGTGGCCCGCCAGGCCACGATGATGCAGATGACCGAGACCAGCGTGTTGGCCAGGTAGGAGTAGATGGATACGGCGTTGCCCGAGTCCATGCGGGTGACGATCGCCAGCAGCAGGAGGGTGGTCATCGCCGGGGAGACGACACCGGAGCTGATCACCTGGGTGGCCGATCGGCCGAGCCCGACGACGATGCGCTGCCCCACGCTCAACGGCAGGGCGAGGGAGTAGATGAGGAGGCAGATGGTGGCAGTGGCACCGCCGCCATCCATGAGGCGGGCGCCGAGCAGGGTGGGCCAGGCGCCCAGGAGCTGGATGACGATGCCCGCGGTGCAGATGACCACCGTGGAGGCGAGCAGGACGCGCATGGCGGTGGTCAGGGTACGGCGCAACGTGGAGTCGTGAGCAGGATCGGTGGAGCCGGCGACGACGTTGAGGATGACCGCTCCGATGCCCAGGTCGGTGAAGGGCATGAGGGTGGGGAAGGTGGCCAGCAGGCCGTACTGGGCGTAGGCGTCGGCGCCGAAGTGGCTGAGGATGAGCCGGGTATTGATGAGGCCGAAGACGCCTGCGACGACCATGACGACCATCTTCGCGCCGGCCGTCCGGCCGACCGAGGCCCATGGCCCGGGTCTCCGGGGGGCGGGCTGGGTGGGCATAGCGGTACCTCGTTCAACAGGGCAGCAACAGGGCAAGGACCAGCGTCGGGGACGCCGCGGGAACGGCCAGACTCTAGCAGCCGGCCCTCCCGGCGCCCCGGCGGCCCCGGGCTTTTGGCGCTATTCCGTGACCGATGGCGGCCCCTCGCAGGTCCCGGGCGGCATTGCCCGCGACGGCGGCACATCTCACACTGGGAGCGCCCAGCCGCGAAGCCACAGGCCAGAGGTCTGGACCTTCCGGAGTTCAACGCTCAAGACGCCTTCGAGGTAAGACGATCGACGCAGGCCAAGCCCCACTTGCCCAGAACCGCGCACCGTCTCGCGCCGCCGATGGCGCACAGGTGCCGTACAACATTGCCCAAGCCGCACGCCTGGGGGATACAATCTGCTCAGAAGATCTGACATACGACTACTAACGACGATTCCGATCCGCCGTTCCCTCGAAAGGTCTGACCTTCAGGCTCCCAGCGGGTCGCTCCCTGTGGCCCCGGTCTTTAGCACCTAGTCTGACCTGGACACTTTCTCCTTCCGGATCCCTTCCCCGAACATCCCTCGCATACTTCAACAGGAGCCCTGATGTACCTGAATGATGTTGCGGCCACTATCAGGCCGGAGACCGGCCTGCCCCTGGCACGCCTGCCCCTCGCAGAGCCCGCGCGTGGCCGTCTTGCATGGTCCTCCATGCGCCGCGACCTCCTGGCCTGGATCGTGCTCAGCGACCTCGTCGCGATCGCCATCCCCGCCTGGATCGCCCTCCCCTTCGGCGGCGCGGGCGCCACCCTCGCCGCCACGACCGTGGGCATGCTGATCATCGTCGGAACCTGGGCCCTGGGCGGCCTGGGCGCCGCTGCCGTCGATCACGGCTCCATCCCCCTGCCCGCGCTCCTCGGCCTGCACGTACTGGCCCTGCCGGTCAGCCTCCTGGCCAACCGCGCCCTGGGCTCCTCCCTCAGTCCGATCGCCGTGGCCTGCCTGCTGGCCGCCCAGTTCCTCCTCATCCTGATGGGCAGGACGGTCGAATCCAGTCACCTGCGCCGCCGCCGCATGGACGGCCACGCCCTGCGCCGCACCCTCATCGTCATGGGCCCCGGTGCCGAGCCGATGCTCCACGAGATGCGCCGCCACCCCGCCGACGGCTTCCTCGTCATCGGTTACCTCTCCTCCGGCACCACCGGGCGCCTGGGCAATGCGATGCCCGTGCCCGACGCGGAGGGCCTGGCGCAGATGGTCAGCGAGGAGATGATCGACGTCGTCATGACCCTCGGCGCGGTCGCCCCCGACGACCTGCGCTCCCTCATGCGCGGGCTCGAGGGCACCCACGTCCGCCTCATCGTCGCCCCCGGCCTGCAGGACGTCGAGCCCGGGCGCCTGACGGGTCTGCCGGTGACGCACGGATGGACGGCGCTCATCGCCGTCAGGACCCGCCGCACCCGCGAGGCCGGCAAGAAGGTCGTCGACCGTCTCGTCGGCCTGATGCTCCTGCTGGCCGCCTCGCCGATCATCGGGATCGCGGCCCTGGCCGTGCGCCTGGAGTCCCCCGGCAACCCCTTCTACTGCCAAACTCGCGTGGGGCTCAATGGCACGCACTTCACGATGTGGAAGCTGCGTTCCATGTACGCCGACGCCGATGCCCGCAGGGCGGCGCTGATCGCTCGCGGCGGCGACTCGGGCAACCAGGTCCTGTTCAAGGACTCCCGCGACCCCCGGATCACCCGCGTGGGCCGGATCCTGCGCCGCACCTCCCTGGACGAGCTCCCCCAGCTCATCAACGTCGTGCGCGGCGAGATGAGCCTGGTGGGCCCCCGCCCGGCCCTGCCCAGCGAGGTCGCCCAGTACGACGACGAGGCGCGCCGCCGCCTCCTCGTGCGCCCCGGCATGACCGGCCTGTGGCAGGTCTCGGGCCGATCGGACCTGTCCTGGAACTCCACTGTGGCCCTCGACCGCCACTACGTGGAGAACCGCGGCGCGCTGATCGACGCCAAGATCCTGGCCGCCACGGCGCGCGCCGTCACCGGTGGGAAGGGGGCCTACTGATGATCGTCGGCTACGTCCCCGGTGGCTTCGACATGCTTCACGTCGGTCATCTCAATATCCTCACAACCGCGGCGGCTCACTGCGACCGCCTCATCGCCGGAGTCGCCACGGACGCCTCCCTGGAGCGGATGAAAGGCCGAGGTCCGATCGTGCCCCAGCACGAACGGATGGCCCTCGTCCAGGCCCTGCGGATGGTCGATCATGTCATCCTCGATCACGATCAGGACAAGCGCCTGGCCTGGCGAACCGCGCCATTCGATGTACTCTTCAAGGGAACGGACTGGCGCGGTACCGACAAAGGCCGGCTGCTCGAGGAGCAGATGGCAGAGGTCGGCGCCCGCGTCGTCTACCTGCCGTACACGCCGACGACCTCGTCGACGATGCTGCGCAGGGCCCTCCTCCAGGAGGTCGCGTCGCCCGAGTCCGAGGCGGTGGCGGCCACTGCGTGAGGGGCGGTACCAAGATCACCAACGCGAAGGGAAAGCGCGCGTGACCGCCACCACCACTCAGGCGCCGAAGCAGAACCAGCGGCGGGCGCTCCCCGGCCCCGCGCTCCCGGCATCCCCGAAGGCCCGCCTCCTCGCCGTCGTCATCGACATCCTCCTGGGCGTCGCGATCGGCGCCATCATCACGCTGCTCGTCAAGGAGCCCCTGGGCCTGCCGATCACCGCGGGGGTCACCGCAGCGGGGCTCGTCCTCGCCCGATTCGCCCTCGTCGCGGCCACCGGCTGGACGCCCGGTGGCCGGATCGTCGGGGTGAGGATGGTCGACGCCTCCAATGACGGCCCCTCCTTCGTAGGCACTTTCGTCCACGCCGACCTCATCCTCGTCACCGCGCTCTTCACCGCCGGCATCGGCGGACTATTCATGCTGCGCAGCGCGGCAAAGGATCCCGAGGGGATGAGCTGGCACGACCGCCTGAGCCGGATGCGGCTCATCGCGACGAAGCCCTCCAGCGCGATCGCCCCGCCGCACGGAGCGGATGAGCCGTCCCCCGCCCCCAGCGACCCGCCCCCTTCCTCACCCGCGCCCCTGCCCGATGAGCCGACGGCGATGATGACGCCCTCGGCCGTGCCCTCCGACGAGCGCCTAATGGGTGGCACCACCGGCTCCCGCGATTGCGAGCCCGAGCCGACGACGCCCTCGGCGGCGCCCTCCTCGGCATCGTCGGCCCCCGCGGCCAGTTCCTCCGCCACCGCTGGTGCGGGTGCCGATCGCGCTCCTCGCACGCGCCGTCCGAGGCGACGCTCCTCCTCGCGCGCGCAGGAGCCCGGCGCCGTGGCGATCCTGGGCTCCATCCCCTGGTCAGAGGAGGCACCCGAGCTCGACAGCCCCACGCTCGACGGCAGTGGGTTGGACGCCCTGAACGCCCGCCTCGTCGTCGGCTCGGTGGATCTCGCCCCCGACGGCGGCGCCTCCGGGCCCGTCATCGACGCTGAGACCCCCGAGGCGGACTCTGCGCCCTCGCAGGCATCGGCCATCAGCACCGCGAGCGCGCCCGCCATCAGCGCCTCCAGCGCGAGCACGACAAGCGCCGTGAGCACGGGGAGCACGGGGAGCACGGGGAGCACGGACATCCTCACCAGCGCCGCCTCCGTGCCCAGCGCGGTGAGCGCCACGAGCGCGCCGATAGCGCCGCGCGTCGAGGAGGAGCACGGGGCGCCTCCCCCGACGGAGCCCGTCGATCTGCGCAACGTGGACCTGGGGGCGCACTCCGACGGCGAGGATTCCC
Source organism: Actinomyces gaoshouyii (assembly GCF_002072175.1). Lineage (GTDB taxonomy): Bacteria > Actinomycetota > Actinomycetes > Actinomycetales > Actinomycetaceae > Actinomyces > Actinomyces gaoshouyii. Next base: position 6,051 of record NZ_MVIV01000003.1, read on the forward strand.
TGGACTCCACCATCCAGTCCATCCGCACGCCCTCCTCGATCGAGGACACCGGCGCCACCGCCGTCCTCGTCCCCGAGCGGGACGGCGGGGAGATCGCTCTGGCCGGCGTCGTCGTCCTGGGCCGCGACCCGGTGGCCTCCCCGGAGCACCCCGAGGCGAGCCTCCTCGTGCTGCGCGGGACCTCGCTGTCCATCTCCAAGACCCACGCCCTGCTCATCCCGGTGGTCGACGGTCTATGGGTGACCGACCTGCACTCCACCAACGGCACCACTATCGTCCACGGGGGCTCCTCGCGCCGCGCGGTCCCGGGGATCCCGGAACCCGTGTTTCCCGGCGATCGCGTTCTCTTCGGCAAGGTGGGGTACCGTGTCAAGGACTAGCCGGTACTAGCGCCCGGCGGCCCATGGACCGGCCATCGGCGCGCGGACGGCAGGCGCCGCCCGGGGAGGGGCGGCATGAGCGCTGGCGCGCAGAGGCGACGACGAGGAAAAACAAGAAAGCAGGACAACGATGGAGATCGCCGTTCGACCCGATCCGGGCAACTGGATCGTCATCCCCACCTACCCGGCACCAGGATGGGCGCGGATCGAGGCGCGGCGACGGGCCGCGGGGGCCCTGGACCCCTCGGCCGAACCCTTCCTGCTGCAGGTCCTGGAGGGCCTCTCGCGCGCTGACCGGCTCGGCTCCGAGGCCCGCGTCGTCAGGTGCGAGGCCGGCCGCCCGGAGTTCGTCGTCGATCTGGCGATCGTCCCCGCCACTGACGACTCCTCCAAGGCCGGACGCCACAGCGCCCAAAAGGCCGTCCTGGCGTCCCTCATCCCGGACACCGAGCCCCAGCGGCTGCGCCCCGCCCCCGATATGGCCGGCTTCTGGGCCATGAGCACAGACGCCCACGCCCACCCGCAGGCGGCGATCATCCTGCGGATGGCGGGCCTGCCCACGATCCCCGCCGACCTCATCATGCGGGTGTGGGGATCGATCCCCGAGCAATTGCACCGGGCCGTCAATGAGGCGATCTCCCTGGCCGGCCACGTCGTGCCCGCCGAGGCCTGAGGCCCGGGCCTCCTGAGGCGCGCCGATCCCCGTGGCCCCCAAGCGCACCCGGATGAGCGCCAGCCAACGGCGCGAGCAGCTCATCGCCGTGGCGCGCGCCCTGTTCGCGGACAGGGGCTTCGAGGGGACCAGCATCGAGGAGATCGCTCACCGGGCGAAGGTCTCCAAGCCGGTGGTCTATGAGCACTTCGGCGGCAAGGAGGGTCTTTACGCCGTCATCGTGGACCGTGAGCTGACGACGATCTCCGCCACGATCACCGAGGCCCTGCGCTCCTCGAGCAGCCCCTCGGTGATCGTCGAGCGCGCGGCGCTGGCCCTGCTGACCTACATCGAGAACTCGCCCGACGGCTTCCGCCTGCTGTCGGCGGGCAGTGATCGCGCGGCGGGGACGTACTCCACATTTCTGTCCGATGTCGCTATCCAGGTCTCCGGCATCCTCGCCGCGCAGTTCCGCGCCCACGGGCTCGAGGCCTCCACCGCGCCGCTGTACGCCCAGATGCTCGTCGGCATCGTCGCCATGCCGGCCCAGTGGTGGCTGGAGGATCGCTCCATGAGCAAGGAATCGGTGGCGGCCCATATGGTCAACCTCGCCTGGAACGGCCTGCGGGGCCTCCAGCTGGATCCGGTGCTGAACCACCCGACGACGCCGGACTGATCCCGGCAACCGGGACGGTCCCAGCCGCGGCGCAGACGGCGTCGGGCACTGCTCGCCCCTCCCCCGCCCCGCGCTTTCGTGACGCCCCCGTCATAGAGTCTGTGGGCCCCGCCACCTGGAAGATCACGAGGTGGCGGCTAACGGGTTGAGGGGGGACACCGGCCGGGGCGCGCCCGTAGAATGAATGGCGAATCCTGGTCGTCGGCTCGGCCCTGTACACCCGAGCGCGCGATCCCGTCCCGATTGGAGCCATCTCCGTGCCCTCCTCCATCGTCCGCACTCTGAGCGGCCGGATCCGACGCCGCGGCGCCGGCGCCTTGACCGTCCTGTGCGCTGCAGCCCTGGGCCTGGCCGCCGTGCAGCACCAGGGCATCGCCCAGCAGGACCTCGACCTCCACGATGACGGCGTCTGGGTGACCTCGACGTCGAAGCATCTCGTGGCCCGCATCAACGCCTCCTCCCATGAGGCGGACGGCGTCATCCGCACGGCGTCGTCGGACTTCGATGTCAGCCAGCACGGCAAGAATGTCCTGGTCTCCGACGCCTCAGCGAAGTCCGTGGACAAGGTCGATCCGGCGCTCGTCTCCAAAGCCTCGGTGGCCACCCTGCCCGCCGGGACCACGATCGCCCAGGGCTCCGACCGCGTCATCGCGATCAACTCGGCCGATGGCACTGTCAGCGGCGCCCTGGCGAGCGAGGCGGGCATCGTCACCAGCGGCTCCGCCTCCCCGATCATCTCCGACGCCCCCGGCCTCCTGGCGACCATCGGGACCGACGGCGCCATCCACGCCCTGTCCCCCTCCACCGGCGCCCTCACCACGGCCACCGCCACCGCCACCTCCTGGGCGCCCCCCACCTCCACCGCGCTGACGCTCTCGGCCGGCGCGGATGCCGCACTCACCGCGGTCGGCTCGAAGCCGATCGTCCTGGAGCGCGGCACCGGTACCCTCCACCTGCCCGGTGGCACCACCGTCGACCTCGGCGAGACAGGCCTGGCCCTCCAGCAGCCCGGCCCCGACGCCTCCAGCGTGCTCGTCGCCTCGCGCACCGAGCTCATCAGCGTGCCCCTCGACGGCTCGTCCCCCACGCGCACGCCATCGGCGGAGAAGGGCGACGCCGCCCCGGGAGTCGCCGCCCGCCCCGTTCGCCTGGGCGCCTGCTCCTACGCGGCCTGGTCCTCCTCCGGGCAGTTCCTGCGGATATGCGGCTCCTCGTCCCCCGAGTACATCCACGACGACGCCCTCGCCTCCTCGACCACCCCCGTCTTCCGCACCAACCGCGACGCGATCGTCCTCAACGACACGACGATCGGCACCGTATGGCTGCCCGACCAGAACCTCGCCCAGGCCGACGAGTGGACCGAGAACTCCGGGCACTCCAGCGACAACGCCACCCCGGACGAGAGCGCCAAGGACACCACGCAGGATCCCGCCCAGACCCCGAACCGCGATGAGGAGAACCCGCCGGACGCCGTCGACGACTCCTTCGGCGTGCGCGCCGGTCGCACGACGGTCCTGCCGGTCCTGGCCAACGACTCCGACCCCGACGGCGATGTCCTCACCGCCATCCCGGGTGATGCCGGCTCGACGGCGACGGTCACCCAGGTCCAGGGCGGCCTGGCCCTGGCGATCAACGTCCCCGCGGGCGCGACCGGGACGATCACCGTGCCCTACACGGCCGACGACGGGCGCGGCATGTCCGACTCCGCCGTCGCCACGGTGACGATCCGCCCCGATTCGGAGAACTCCGCGCCCGAGCAGCAGGCCGCCCAGACCCTCAAGCTCGCCGAGGGCGGCACGGACTCGATCTCCGTCCTGTCCAACTGGCGCGATCCCGACGGCGATGACCCGCACCTGGTCTCCGCCACCGGCGTGGGCCTGGAGGCCCGCACCACCCCCGAGGGCCTGCTCACCGTCACCGAGCTGAACGGCGGCACGGGGCCCCGCGAGATGACGATCATCGTCTCCGATGGCCGCACCACCACCGAGGGCACGCTGACCGTCGAGATCGTCCCGGCCGGCGACGCCGTTCCCGCCACGCACGCGGATCACGCCAGAGGCGTCGTCGGGCAGCAGGTGACGATCTCCCCGCTGGCCAATGACTCCTCGCCGACCTCCACGCCTCTGCGCCTCAGCTCGATCAGCGAGCCGCCCAGCGGCGCGACCGCCACGAAGGACCAGGCCGCCGGCACGGTCAGCTTCACCGCCCAGAGCGCGGGCACCTACTATCTCGACTACGAGACCTCCGACGGAGCCTCCCTGGCCAAGGGCCTCATCCGCGTGGACATCGCCGAGGCCTCGGATCCCTCGGCGGCTCCCGTGGTCGAGGACGACACCGTCTTCCTCGCCCCGGGCGGTTCGGTCACCGTCAACCCCCTGGCCAATGACACCGACCCCTCCGGCGGGGTCCTCGTGGCGGTCTCGGCCACCACGCCGCCCGCCTCCGGGGTGAGCGCGACCGTTGTCGACCACTCCCTCATGCAGATCTCCGCCGTCGGCGAGCTCCAGGGCAAGATGACGGCCGAGTACACGGTCTCCAACGGCACGGCCACGGCCACCGGCACGATCACCATCGTGCCCCTGCCCTACTCGGCCTCCCAGGCGCCGATCGGCGTCAACGACACGGCCGTCGTGCGCGTCGGCGACATCGTCACCATCCCCGTGCTGGAGAACGACGCCTCCCCCTCGGGTCTGTCCCTGACGACCACTGGCAAGCTCACCGTCCCGGATGACTCGCTGGGCACCGCCTGGATCAACCAGGACAAGCTGCGCTTCAAGGCCGGAGACACCCCCGGCACCGCGGAGGTGTCCTACACGGTCCAGGACTCCGCCGGGCAGACGGCCACGGCCACGGCCACCATCGAGGTGCGCGAGCGCGACGACGCCGCGAACGCCGCCCCGGAACCGCGCCCGGTCACGGCGTCCACCGTCGCCGGCAGGAAGGCCTCACTGACGGTTCCCCTGGACCGGATCGATCCCGATGGGGACTCCGTGACCCTCACCGGCCTGGCCACCCAGCCCACGAAGGGCAGTGTCGAGGTCAAGGGCAACGTGCTCACCTACACCGCCTTCGAGGGCTCCCGCGGCACCGACTCCTTCACCTACACGGTCACCGACCACCTGGGCGCCACGGCCACAGGCACAGCACGGGTCGGCATCGCCGCCCCCGCGACCGTCAACACGCCGCCCAAGACCACCGATGACCTGGTGACCGCCAAGCCGGGCCGCAAGGTGCGGGTGGACGTGACCGCCAACGACTGGGACTCCGATGATGACCCGGTCACCCTGGCCGGCGAACCCACGAGCGAGGACCCCGCACTGTCGGCGAGCACGGCGGGCAGCCAGGTCGCCCTGGAGCTGCCCGAGGCGGAGGGCAACTACACCGTCCACTACACGGCCACCGATTCCCGCGGAGGCACCGCGGTGGGCACTCTGACGGCGCAGGTGCGCGCCGATGCCCCGCCTCAGGCGCCCTTCGCCGCCGATGATGCGGTAACGCTGTCCGATATCGACGCCTCGGGCACGGCCCTGGTGGACGTGCTCAAGAACGACTCCGACCCCGATGGGAGCCCGGAGACGCTCACCGTGTCCACCTCGGACCCGAACGCCACGGTGGAGGGGGGCTCCCTGCGGGTATCGATCACGAATTCCCCACAGCTCATCCTCTACACGATCACCGACCCCGACGGGCTCACGAGCCAGGCAGTGGTCTCCGTGCCCGCCTCCTCGGACCTGGCGCCCCAGATCAACCCCTCGACCACCCCGGTGAGGATCCCTGCGGACAAGGCCACCTCCATCCCCCTGGCCTCCTACGTCCTCACCCGCTCGGGGACCTCGCCCGTCATCGGGGATGAGTCCTCGATCACGGCCGGGGCCGGGCTGTCCTCGGCCAGTGCGGAGGGCAACGGCTCGCTGTCCGTGACGCCCTCCTCCGGCTTCACCGGGCAGACCCAGGTCTCCCTCACCGTGGCCGATGGGACGGGTAACGGCGCGCTCAGCGCCACGCTGAGCCTGCCGATCCTCGTGGAGTCGACGGAGAACCGCGCCCCCACGTTCATCCCGACGGCCGTGACGGTGGCGCCCAATGAGACTCCCGTGACCGTGGACCTGTCCGCCATGGCCACCGACCCCGACGGCGATGCTCTCACCTTCACGATCGGCTCGGCGCCGGCCGGCTTCACGGCCTCCCAGTCCGGGTCCAGCGTGACGGTGGGCGCGGACGCCGCGACGGCGGCCGGCACCACCGGCGCCCTGCCGGTGACCGTCTCCGACGGCAAGAACCCGGAGGTGTCGGCGAGCCTGCCGCTGGCGGCGAGCGCCTCGACCCGCCCGCGCATGACGACGACACCGGCGACGCTGAGCTCCAATGGCGAGGCGGTGACGGTGGATGTCTCCTCCTACGTGTCCAACCCGTTCCCGGACCAGCCGATCACCCTGTCCGGCACGCCCACGATCGCCTCGGGGCGGGGCTCGGTGAGCGCCTCGGGCACCTCGCTGACGATCACGCCGTCGGCCGGGGCCGCGGGTGACATCGTGGTCCGCTACCAGGTGCTCGACGCCACGGGCTCCGCGGACCGGGCCGCCACCGGCACGGTGACGGTCACCGTGGCCTCCGCGCCCTCCGCGCCCACGCAGGTGGCGGCCGAGGCGCGCGACTACAGTTCCGTCAGGGTGACGTGGTCTCCGGGCAGCGCCAACGGGAGCCCCATCACGGGCTACACCCTCACCGAGGTAGGCGGCGCAGGCTCCTGGAGCTGCACGGGCAGCCCGTGCTACGCCACGGGCCTGACCGCCGGCAGGTCTTACACCTTCGAGGTGACGGCCACGAACGCCAATGGCACCTCGTCGGCCGGCCGTTCCAACACCGTCACCCTGGGCCCGTCGTCGCCGGGCGCCCCCAGCGGTGTGCGCCTCCAGGCCGGCGAGGGGACCCTCACCGCCTCATGGACCCCGGGGACTGCCGTGCCGGGCACTCAGACCAGCTACCGGGTGGTCTTCCACTCCGACAATGGCGACATCACCCGCACGACGACCGGCACCTCGCTCACCATCGGCGCGGCCGACGGCGTGCAGACGGGCGACTCCTACTCCGTGACTGTCACGGCCGTGGCCAACTCGGGAGGCGCGGAGGTCGGCTCTTCCAAGAGCGCCAGCTCCGGCTCCTCTGCGACGCCCTACGGTAAGCCGGGCTCCTTCGAGGTCACGAGCGTCGTCCAGACGGCCTCCGGGGTGACGGTCCACTGGCAGGGGGCCAGCCCGAACCACGCGGGCCCGGTCTCCTATACGGTGAGCGTCACCGGCCCGGAGTCCCGCACGATCAACGCGGGCTCCGCCCTGTCGGCCTCGATCAGGCTCTCGACATCGGGCACCTACACCTTCACCGTGAGGGCGACGACGCGGGGCGGCTCGACGGACTCCTCGAACTCCAAGAGCATCAATCTCGACCTGCGCTCGAAGCCGCTGCCCCCCACGGAGTTGTCCGCCAAGGAGTCTAAGACCGTCGCCGGACAGGTCACAGTGTCCGCGAGCGCTCAGGCGGGCGATGGCTGGAGCGCGGGCGATCTCACCATCGAATACCGCGTCCATGGGAGCGGCTGGACGACAGGCACGACCTTCGACTATCTCCCCGCCGGCCGATCAGTCACAGTCGAGGCCCGCGCCTACGGCACCCGTCGAGATGGGAGCACGGTCTACTCCGATACGGTGTCGACCAGTGTCATCCCCAAAGGGAAGCCTGGCGATCCCACGAATGTCTGGTGTGACAAGGTGGGCTCCGACGGACAGACAACCTGCCATTGGAGCCCCGGCACCGATGGTGGCCTTCCTGTGGAGTACCACCACTACACGGACGACAACCGACAGAAAAAGACCTGGTTGGGCACCCTCAAGGCCGGCGAATCAGCTACTGTTCAATTCCCCGAGGGTGTCCGCACCTGGTGGTGCGTGCGCGCTGAGAACGCCCTCGGTTACAGTGATGAATGCTCCGATCCGCAGACATGGAATAAGCCGGAGCCGGCGAAGCAGGAGCACCACGCCCAGCCGCTGGCGAACCAGGGTGGCCAGTCCCAGGTCCTGCCGATTCAGACCACGAGCCCGGAGGCCGTCTGCACCGCGAGCGACCTGGCCAAGTCCGGGTACTCCGCGGGCAGCTGCTGGCGCGTCGTCCTGGACCTCTCGAGCTTCCCCCCGGGGAAACCGCTCCTGTGCAGCTTCAATGACACCAATGTCTGGCCGTCAAGCGCTCCCTACTACACCAGCTACTCTCCGCAGTGGCGGAGCCTACCCTTGACCAATAATCCCAACCTGACCGTCACCTGTCAGATCGCGATCGGGTGACCCACCACATCGATGACCTCCCTGAATACCCTAAATCCCCTGACCAGCACCCCCTCCCCGGGGGCCCCCACCACATCTCCCGACCTCCCCGGCGCCGACGCGCCCGGGACCACCGGCGCCCAGGTGCTCACCCGCACCGGCTGGACGGCCGCGGGCCTCGCCGTCGCCAGCCTCCTGGCCGGAGCGACCCTGGGTTGGCAGGAGGCCTGGGCCGGCGCCGCCGCGCTCATCGCCTGCCTGCTCACGGCCTTGGGCTGGATCCTCCACCAGGGCGGCCACACCGTCACCCACGGCCTCATCGCCCCGCGCATCGCGGTGGGCGACCACGCCCTCGTGCGAGTGACCGCCTCCAACGAGGGAACCCGCGCCCTCCTGCCCACCCGCATGGAGATGCCCATGGGCGAGGGCCTCGCCGAGATCAACGTGCCCCTCCTCCACGCCGGCGAGTCCCACGACGAGGGCTTCGCCCTGCCCACGGAGCGCCGCGGCGTCCTGTCCATCGGCCCCGTCATGCAGGTGGTCGGCGACCCCCTGGGCCTGGCCCGCCGCTCCCGCGCCATGAGCACGGCGCAGACGGTCCACGTCCACCCCCGCACGGTGCGCATCGGCCAGGCCGTCCACGGCGTCATGCGGGACATCGAGGGCGCCGTCACCCAGGACCTGTCCATGTCCGACGCCTCCTTCCACGCGCTGCGCCCCTACATCCCCGGCGACGACCGCCGTCACGTCCACTGGAAGTCCAGCGCCCGCACGGGCACCCTCATGGTCCGCCAGTTCGAGGCCACCCAGCGCGCCAGCCTCCTCACCCTGCTGTCCGTGCGCGAGGACGACTACCTCGACCCGGATCATTTCGAGACGGCGGTATCCGCCACCTGCTCGCTGGCCCTCAGCTCGATGATGGAGAGCCGAGAGGTGTCCGTGCTCACCCAGCGCGACACTCTGCCCACCACGGGCCCCGCGCGATTGCTCGACGCATCCTGCACACTGGACCTCACGGGCGCCGAGGAACTCGACGCCCTCGTCAACCACGGCACCGGGCTCCACCCCGGCGCCTCCATCGTCGCGCTCATCACCGGCGCGGGCTGCCCCGAGGCCACCCTGGCCAAGGCGCGTCTGCGCATCCCCGCCGGCATGAGCTCGATCATCATCTCCTGTGGCGCTGCCGAGCCCGGCATCTCCATGCTCGCCTCGACCCCCGTGCTCAACCTCGACACGGTCGACAGCCTCCCCCAGCTCCTGAGGAGGGCCCTATGACCCCACTGAAACTCCGTCGCGCGGCGGGCTCCCCCACGCCCTCCGCCCAGGCGCGCCCCCGGCGGGCGGGTCTGGCCGCGATTCCCTACCTCCTCCTCATCGCCCTGCTCGTGGTGGGGACGGCCCCCGTCTACTCGGCCTTCGCCGGGCCCCGCGGCGTCATCGCCGCCACCGAGGGCATCGCCATCGGCGCCCTGGCCGCCCTGGCCGCCGCCCGCCTGCGCCTGGGCCCCCTGCTCACCCTCGCCCTGGCCGCCATCGCCCACGCGAGCCTGGGCCCCCTGCTCCTGCACGACGTCGGCTCGGGCATGACCGCCGTGCGGGCCGTCCTGGCCGGCACGGTCACCGTCTGGAAGAACTCCCTCACCCTGCCGCTGCCGCTGAGCGGCTACGTGGGCATGTCCGTCCTGCCGTGGCTCGCGGGACTGGCGATCAGCACCCTCTCCTGCCGCCTGCTGCTGGCCGGCTGGGCGCGCACTGCCGGCCTCATCGCCCTGGCACTGCCCGCCATCCTCATCGCCTGGGGCGGGCGCAGCGCCCCGGCCGCCCGACTCATCGGGCCCGCCCTCGTCATCCTGCTGCTCCTCATGTGGGCCGCCGCCGCTCGTGGCCAGCGCGCCAGCCGCCTCGTGGCCGGCACGACCGGGTCCCAGCAGGCTCGCCGCCTGGTCACCCTGCGCCACGTCGTGGGAGCCGCCATCATCTTGTCCATCGGAGCCGGCATCGGGCTGGCGCTCCCCGCCGCCGAAGGCGAGCGCCACCTTCTGCGCGAGGCCTTCGAGCCCCCGCTGGACCTGCGAGAGTACGCCACCCCCCTGGGGCTCACGCGCGCCCTGGAGACCGATCAGGCCTCCGCCCGCCTCCTCAGCGTCGAGGGGCTGTCCGACGGCGCCCGCATCGCCGTCGCCACCCTCGACTCCTATGACGGCCTGGCCGCCCGGATCAGCGGCGGCACCGGCTCCGACTCCGGCTTCCGCCCGCTGGGCGCGGGCGCCGCCCTGGCGCCCACCGCCTCCGAGCCCGCCACCGTCCGGATGACGATGGAGGACTACGCCCTTCCCTGGGTCCCCACCGTCCCTACCACCGCGTCCATCGAGGTCGGAGGGGAGCGCTCGATCCTGCTGCGCGAGACCCTCTACCGCGATGGCGCCTCCCCTACCCTCATCACGACCGCCGGCCTGACCAGAGGTGACATCGTCACCGTGCGCACGAGCCCGCAGGATGTCCCCAGCCTGGACGCACTCACCGGCGACACGGTGAGGCCCATCCAGCTCGGCACCGTGGACAACGTGCCCCCGGGGATCGCCGCGATGGCCACCCGGATCGTCGGCGACCAGTCCGATCCCGTCGTGCAGATCGCGGCGATGCAGAACGCGCTGCGCGCGGGCGCCTACTCCAACGGCACCAACTACGCCTCTCCCCCCGGGCACGGCGCTGCCCGCCTGGCCTCGATGATCAGCCGCGAGCAGCTCATCGGCGACGACGAGCAGTACTCCGTGCTCATGATGCTCATGTGCCGCTCCCTGGGGATCCCGGCGCGCGTCGTCATGGGCTTCCGCCCCTCCACCGACGGCGACGCCTCCAACGTCACCGGGGAGGATGTCTACGCCTGGGTGGAGATCCCCTTCGAGAACCACGGCTGGGTGCCCGTCGACGTCACCCCCGACCGCGACCAGGTCCCCGAGCAGCTGGCCGCGCACGACACCATCAACCCCCAGCCCCAGGCCCTCCAGCCGCCGCTCCCCCTGCCCAAGCCCGAGGAGCTGCCGCCCTCTTACGACGACCCGGACCAGGATCACAATCAGCCCGAGCCCGTGCCGGAACCGATCTCCCGCCTCCTGCTCCTCATCGGAGGCTCGATCCTAGCGATCCTGGCGCCCTTCCTCCTCATCCTGGGGCTCAAGGCCCTGCGGCGCCGGAGGCGGCGGCGCCGGCAAGGGGCCGACGGGGCGCTGGGCGCCTGGGATGAACTGCTCGACCTGGCCCGCGACCTGCGAGCACCCTTGAAGCCCGGTGCGACCCGCCACGAGACTGCCCGCAGCCTCGATGCGCGATTCCCCTCGGCGGGTCTCATTCCTGTCGCGAATGGTGTCGATGAGGCTGTTTTCGGCGCCGGCGAGCCGGCCTCCGATACGCTGAACTCGCTGTGGTCCTCCGCGGACACTGCGGCGAGTCGGATGAGGTCCTCCCTCCCCCTGCCTGGGCGCCTGCGCGGGCGCCTGTCGCCGCGATCCTTGGCCGCCCCCCGCCGCGCCGCAGCGAGCAACCGAGTCAGAAGGAATCGCACCTCATGACCACCGAGTCCCAGGAGCCGGCCACTGCGTCAGGGCGCGGCGGACGCCACGCGGGCCCGCCGGGGGCCTCCCACCATGTCCTGCCCGATCTGCCGGTCAGCCAGTCCACGGCGGGCTCTGCCGGGGGCCCCGGGCAGGCGGGACCCGGCCTGGAGTCGTCGAGTCCCCTGAGCGCCAGCGCCCCATCCGATGCCGCCCGGGCGAGTCGGCGGGTCCGCCGCCGCCCGGTGCAGACCTTCAGGACTGTCAGGCCGATCCGCGTCGTCGACATGTCCGCGCCCTCCGCGGACGCGGCTGCGGCGCTCCCCACCCTGCACGACCTGGGCAGTGCGGCTCCCGCCCCCTCAGCGACCTCCAGCCCCACGGGCATCATCCAGGAGGTGCCCTCAACCCGTCCCATCATCGAGGAGGTCCCCCAAGCGGGATCAAGCGCCTCGAGCTCCTCCGCGGTGTCCGGAGCCTCCGCTGTCTCGGGAGTGTCGGGAGCCTCTGCGCCGTCGGCGGCCTCCGCCGCCCCGGCGCACACCGTCTCGCCGCCCCGGCGCGGGCGATCCTCGCTCTCCGCGGTCTCGGCGGTTTCGGCGGCAGTGGCCTCGGTCTTCTCCGCGCGCTCGGCGGGCTCCGCCGTCACCACCGGTTCTGCGGCCTCCGCCGCGTCCAGCCTGTCGGCGCCCTCCGCGGTGAGCGCGGCCTCGGCGCCGGCGGCCCCCACCCGCCGCTCGCGCCGCCGCAAGGGCCGCCACGCGGCTGAGGCCGAGGCCGTGACCCGCCCCGTGCCCCTCGCCTCCCTCGGCATCCCCGACGACGCCTTCTCCTCCGTGCGCTCGCCGGGAACCCCCGCACCCGCCTCCCCGCACTCCCTGGCCGGATCCCCCCTCTCCCCCGAGCCGCCGGCGACGCCGTCGTCCCCCGAGGCCCCGATCATCACCTCCACACCGCTCGACTCCCCTGAGTCCGGCCGCCACGCCGCGGAGCCGATCGAGGACTGGTCTGAGGGCAGCGACGCCACCGTCCACGCGCTTACCGGATCGATGGCGCGCAGCCTGTCCGCGCAGGCCGCACCGCCGCATCTGCGGCTCGTGCCGCTCACCGGCGGGCAGGCCATCGCACTGAGCGACATCGCGCTGGTGGGCCGGGCCCCGGAGAACATCTCGCGCTACAACGCGGCTGAGGCGATCCGCCTGGCGGACTCCTCGCGAACGGTGTCCAAGACCCACGCCTGCATCGTGCCCATGGCCGACGGCGCCTGGATCTCGGACCTGCACTCCACCAACGGCACGCGGGTCATCATGGATGGCGTGCTCACGCGCCTCCTGCCCGACGTCCCCGTGCCCGTGCTCCCCGGCACGACGATCTACTTCGGCTCGATCGGATTCATCCTGGAGTCCTGACACCCGCCCCGCCCACGCCGCCCCCCTCGCGAGACCGGTCGAAAATAGGAGCGAGACCGGTCCGCGGACCGGTCTCGCTCCTATTTTCGACCGGTCTCGATGAAAGGGGAGAAAGGGGGAGGAAGGCTCAGGGGGTCGGGGCGTCGACGCAGGCATGGACGGGGTTGGAGGCCCGGCGGTCGTCACGCACGGCCACGACCTCGATGCAGGTCTGGCCCGCGGGCAGCACGGCGGAGGTGTCAGCGGTCGTCTCCCAGGTGGGGACCGCGCCCCGCCACTGACGGTACTGGTACTCCCCCGCCCAGTCGGCCGCCGGAGCCGACCAGGTGAAGCGGACGGTGCCATCAGCGGTGAGCTCGCCGGCGAGGCCCTGAGGCGCGGGAGCGGTCTCCTTCAGCGGAGCGGCCTGGTCGGCCTGGATGGTCGCGAAACTGCCCGGAGGCCTCTCCTCGCCGGGAGTGCTCCACACGACGTAGCCGCCCACGGAAGCCACCGCGATCGCGGCCGCCCCGATGAGGCCGGGGACGACGAAGGACCTCCTGGGCGCCTCCTCCTCGGTCTCCTCGGAGTCGTCCTCCTCCGGAGCGGCGGGGGGCGCCTGGGTCGGAGTGGTCACGCGGGAGAAGACGGCGATGCGGGTACCGGAATCATCGTCGTCACCGACGTCCTCGGACCCGTCGAGGGAGTCTTGAAGAAGATCGATGGTGGTGGGCGGGAGGTTGAGGGACGACTCGATCTCCTGCAGAGCACGGCCCAAGGCCAGGGCGCTGGGGTAGCGCTGCATGGGACTCTTGTCCATGGCGACCTCGAGGACCCTCTTGAGGGCCTCGGGGGCATCGGGGCGCTGGAGGGGCGGCACGGGGTCGGAGATGATCTTCCGGGAGAGCTGGAAGATGTCGTCCTTCTGGCCGACCGAGCCGAAGGGGCTTCGCCCGGAAAGGAGGGAGTAGCAGGTGGCCGCCAAGGAGTAGACGTCGGCCGAGGGATGCGGGTTGGCGGCGTCGATGAGCTGCTCGGGCGGAGCCCAGGGCACGGAGAGCCCCCGAGTGGCCTGGTTGGCGTCACCGGCCACGGAAGAGATGCCGAAGTCGGCCAGGACGGGCCGGCGGTAGGCGGTCAGCAGGATGTTCGCGGGCTTGATATCGCGGTGGATGATGCCGGCCCGATGGGCGGTCTCGACGGCGCCGGAGATCTGGATGATGGTGCGCAGGGCATCGGCGATGCTCAGGGGCCGACGGCGCGCCACGGTCCACAACTGGGGCGGCGGGCAGTACTCCATGACGATGTAGGCGAACCCGTCCTCGGTGACGCCGGCGCCGAAGAGCGACAGGATCGCCGGGTGGCTGGAGACGCGGGCCATGAGCTCGGCCTCGGACTGGAAGAGATCCGAGGAGGGGCCGCGCATGACCTTGACCGCGATCTCGCGGCGGGGCACCTGCTGCTCGTAGAGATGGACGGTGGAGTATCCGCCCGAACCGAGGACGCGGAGGTGCTTGAGTCCGGCGATATGCGGGGGCGAGTCGATCTGGGAGGCCATCAGGCGGCCTCGAAGCGCGCAGTGACTCCCTCACCGAGCTCGAGCACGTCCCCACTGCGCAGGATGGTGGTCTCCACACGGGACAGGTGGACCGGGGCGGAGCCCTCCCGCAGCAGGACCGTGCCGTTGGTGTTGGACAGGTCGCGGGCGAGGACCGACCACTCGTCAATGTCGATGAGGAGATGGTTGCGGGAGATCTGCCGATCCGGACTGGATACCTTGATGCAGGTGGGGAAGCCGGCATCGAAGGTGGCGACGCGGTCGGCCGAGGGCCGCCGCCCCAGCACGATGGGCCCGCCGAGTGACAGGACGCGCCCGTCGGACAGGACGAGGCTGCCGAGCACGGGCCGCGGCGCGAGCCGAACGGGCCCCTCCAGGGGCGCCCCGCAGACGCGGCAGGCCACGAGGTGAGTGGGGTTGGGGTGCGAGTTCGCGCAGAAGGCGGACAGAACGCGCGCGCCATGGGATGGGATGGGGCCACTGCGGTCCGGCGTGGGGAGCTCGGCCAGCTCGGAGCGAGCCGCGTGGATCTCCTCGAGGAGATCGCCCGGGAGCTCCGCCACTGTGGAGCCATCGTGGTCCCCGCGCTTGAGGGGCGCGGGTCTGGTGAGGGAGGACTCACCGGTGGACTCGGGGCCGACGGCGAGGCCGGGGGGCGCCGCGATGCCCGGGCCGGTCTGGGCGGGCATGTCCGCGGAGAGGGCCGCGGGGCCCGAGGCGGCGATCGGGGCCGAGGGCACGGCGGGCGCCGAAGTCGCTGATGCCGAGTGGAGGGGCGCGGAGCCTGCGGACGGGGCTGGCGCGGTGCCGGCCGTCACCGCCGGCTCGGAGGCTGTCCAGCCCCCTGCCTCGGCGGGGGTCGAGCCCTGATTCATACCGGCGAGGATTGCGGCGGGGTCGAAGGGAACCGCGAGCGTGGATTCCACGGCGGGCTCGGGCAGAGTCGCGGGGACGCCGTCGATCACGGGGACGCCCTGCTGGTCGACGCCGGCGAGGATTGCGGCGGGGTCGAAGGGAACCGCGAGCGTGGATTCCACGGCGGGCTCGGGCAGAGTCTCCGGCCGGCCCGCCTGCACCGGCGGCGCGGTGGACGGAGCCGGCCCGGCCGATGCGGCGACCGGCGCCGCTGATGGGGCGGAGACAGGGGCACCGGTGAGGACATCGGCGGTGGGGCGGCTCGTGGCGGGGGAGGGGCCGGAGGCCTCAGCCCGGCGGGGGAGGCTGGCCGCGTCGTGGACGATGGACGCGCCCTCGGGCCGCTCCTCCTCCGCGAGCGCGGGCAGCGCCACGACGCTGACCGGCGCGATGCCGTCAGCCAGGGGCCGCATGATGCCGTCGCCGGTGTCCGGAGTGAGCAGGACCAGGGTGTCGGAGGGCTGGACGATGGTCTCGGTCCACGTGGAGGTGGGGCCCGAGGCGACATCCCCGTGGGAGGTGCGCACGACCCCGCGCCCCCGCACGGCCACGTGTCGGTTCCCGTCGGGCTCGAAGAGGACGAAGGCGAAATCGGGCCGGTCACCCGTACGGGCGACGACGCTGGAAATGACATCCCACAGGACGGCCGCCGTCGTCAGACCGTCCCCGTGGAGGTCCCGCCAGAGCCGCTCGACGATCGGCATGGGGATGACCGGGGGCAGGATGAGGGCGGCGCGCGGTGTGATGATTCCGTGCCAGTCGCCAGCGCCCCAGCGGGCCTCGCCGATCGTGCCTGCAGCCTCGCGCACAGGACCTCCTCTTGGGCCAGCCGGCCTGACCCTCAGGCTCGGCACCGGGCCGTTGCGTCCCGACCATCGTAAGGGCAAGTCGGGCGAGGAGCCGAGTCAGGACTCCAACGATTCGGCAGCATCTATCCACGCCTCTTCCAGGGCCGCGTGCTCGACCTGGGCCTGGGCGAGCTCGCGTCCCAGGCCGGCCAACTCGCCCAGGCGCGCGGGGTCGGCCGAGACCTCCTCGAGGCGGGCATGGAGATCCTCGATGCGGCGGGCGGCGCGCTCCATCCTGCGCTCGATCCGCCCGAGGGCCTTGGTGGCCTCGCGGCGCTGGGCGCCGGTGAGCGCGGGCTGTGCGGATCGGCCGGGTCGTCCGTCGTCGCCGGGATGGTCGGAGCCGGAGCGATCGCGCGCCCCGACGACGACGCCCCGCCCAGCGCCGTCGGCCGCGACTCGGCGCAGCTCGAGATACTCCTCGACCCCACCGGGCAGGTCGCGCACCTGCCCGTCCCCGAGGACGGCGACCTGGTGGTCGGTGACGCGCTCGAGGAGGTAGCGGTCGTGGGAGACGACGACGAGCGTGCCCGGGAAGGTATCGAGGATGTCCTCGACAGCGGCGAGGGTATCGGTGTCGAGGTCGTTGGTGGGCTCGTCCAGGAGGAGGACATTGGGCTCGGTCATGAGCAGGCGCAGCAGTTGGAGGCGGCGCCGCTCCCCTCCGGATATCTCGCCGACGCGCGTCCAGGCGCGCTGGCGGGTGAAGCCGAGGCGCTCGACGAGCTGAGAGGCGGTGAGCTCCTTGCCGCCGACCGCGACGCGCTCCCCCACCTGGGCGACGGCCTCGACGACGCGCAGGTCGGCCAGGGCGTCGAGCTCGTGAGTGGACTGGGACAGGGTTGCGACGGCGACCGTCTTGCCGCGGGCCACCCGCCCGGAGGTGGGCTCGAGGCCACCCTCGAGGAGCCTGAGGAGGGTGGTCTTGCCCGCGCCGTTGACGCCGACGATGCCGACGCGCTCGCCGGGGGCCAGGCGCCAGGTGACATGGCGCAGGACCTCTGCGGGAGCGGCGCCGTCGGCCGGGGCCGCTCCGAGCTCGCCCGGCACGGCCCCGCCGCCACTCCCCGGGTAGCTGAGACTCACGTCCTCCAGGTCGATGACCTTCTTGCCCAGGCGGGCGGTGGCCATGGCGGCGAGTTGGACGGTGTCGCGCGGCGGGGGCACGTCGGCGATGAGCGCCTCGGCGGCCTCGATGCGGAAGCGGGGCTTGGAGGTGCGGGCCGGAGCGCCCCGCCGCAGCCAGGCGAGCTCCTTGCGCAGGAGGTTGTCGCGCTTGGCGGCGGCGACCGCGGCCTGGCGGGCGCGCTCGGCGCGGGCCAGGACGTAGGCCGCGTAGCCGCCGTCGTAGGTCTCGATACGCCCGGGGATCTGGGGGCGGTCGCCGCCGGGGTCGATGCCGGGGACGACCTCCCACACGTTGGTGCAGATGGCGTCGAGGAACCAGCGGTCGTGGGTGACGACGACGAGCGCCCCGACCCCGGCGCGCCGCCCGGAGAAGCGAGCACTGAGATGCCGGGCGAGCCAGTCGACGCCTTCGACATCGAGGTGGTTGGTGGGCTCGTCAAGGAGCACGACCCGGGCGTCGGCGGTGAGGACTGCGGCCAGGGCGACGCGGCGCCGCTGCCCGCCGGACAGGGCGGTGACGTCGGCGGAGGGGGCGACGTCGGCGAGCAGGCCCGTGTGGATGTCGCGGATGGTGGGATCGGAGGCCCATTCGTGCTCGGGGGCGTCGCCGTGGACGGCACGGGTGACGGTGGTGCCGGGGGTGAAGTCGTCGGACTGGGTCAGCAGAGCGACGCTGAGGTCCCCGGCGCGTGTGATGCGGCCGCCGTCGGGTTCGCGCCTGTCGGCCAGGGCCGCGAGGAGGGTGGATTTGCCGGCGCCGTTGGGGCCCAGGACACCCACGCGGGTGCCATCCTCGATGCCGAGGCGGACGCCGTCGAGGAGGGTGCGCGACCCGACGATGATGCGCAGGTCCTCGATGCCCAGCAGGTGCGCCATCAGCCCACCACCCGGGCCCCGGCGACGGGGGCGTCGGCGCGTACGACGTCGGCGCAGGCGCCCGAGGCGCAAAGAGCCCGGGCGACGCGCTGGGCGGTGGCCGAGTCGGGGGCGAGTGCGGCGATGGTGGGCCCGGAGCCGGAGACGATGGCGCGCAGGGCCCCGGCCCGCTCGGCGGTCTCGATGACTTCGGCGAGCTCGGGGCGCAGGTCAAGGGCGGCCTCCTGAAGATCGTTGGCCAAACAGTCGCCGAGGGCCGCGGCATCGCCGGCGCGCAGGGCGGCTGTGAGGGCCTCGGGGACCTCGGCGGGGGCGGCCGGGGCCCCGGCTCCTCCGGCGCTGGCGGCGCTGAGCTCGTCGAAGCGGGCGAAGACGGCCGGGGTGGACAGGCCCTCGCGGGCCAGGGCGAACACCCACTGGTAGGTGCCGCGCCCCATGAGGGGGGTGAGGCGATCGCCGACGCCGTGGCCGAGCGCCGTGGCGCCCATGAGGGGGAAGGGGACGTCGGCGCCGAGCCGGGCCGCCAGGTCGAGAAGATCGCCCAGTCCCAGGCCGGTGCCCCACAGGTGGTTGCAGGCGAGCAGTGCTGCAGCGGCGTCGGCGCTGCCCCCGGCCATGCCCCCCGCCACGGGCACCCGCTTGCGCAGGAGGAGGTCGACGCCCTCGGTCACGCCGGTGGCCTCGGCGAGGAGGCGGGCGGCACGCACGACGAGGTTGCGCTCGTCGGTGGGGACGGCGTCGTCGGGATCGGCGAGGGTGAGGGTGATGCGGCCGCGCGCGTCGAGGGCCTGGCGGCGCGCGGTGACGGTCTCGATGAGGCGCACGGCTTGAAAGACGGTGGTCAGGGGGTGGTAGCCGTCGGGGCGGGGGGCGCCGACGGATAGGAACAGGTTGACCTTGCCGGGGGCCTCGACGCGCACGGAGGTCGCGGAGCCCGCGCGGGGGCCGGTGGCGTCCGGGTCGGGGACGGCGCGCAGGTGGTTCATCGCTTCTCCTCAGGGGCGGTGCTGCTGGTGGGGGCCGTCGGGGCGGCGGCCGGCGCCTCAGGGGCGGCGAGGGCCTCGGCGAGGGCCGCGAAGGCGGCGATGTCGAGGCGCTCGCCGCGCAGCGCGGGGTCGATGCCGGCGCGCCGGCAGGCGGCCTCGGCGGCACCGGGGCTCCCGGCCAGCGTGGCGAGGGCCTGGCGGAGGGTCTTGCGGCGCTGGGCGAAGGCGGCGTCGACGACGGCGAAGACCTCCTCCCGGCTGGAGGCCGTGGCGGGGGGCTCGCGGCGGGTGAGCTCGACGAGCGCGGAGTCGACCCCGGGGACGGGCCAGAAGACGGTGCGCCCGATGGTGATGGTGCGGCGGGCGGCGGCGTACCAGGCGGTCTTGGCCGAGGGGACGCCGTAGGTGCGGCTGCCGGGGGCGGCGGCGAGCCGGTCGGCGACCTCGGCCTGGACCATGACGGTGGCCGAGCGGATCGACGGCAGAGCGGCGAGCACGGAGAGGAGCACGGGGACGGCGACGTTGTAGGGCAGGTTGGCCACGAGCCGGGTGGGGGCGGCGGGGGCAGGAGCCGCGGGGTCTGGCGCCGCGCCGTCGTCGGGCCGGGCGAGCCCCAGCGATTCGAGGCCGGTGATGGCCAGGGCGTCGGCGTTGATGACGCTCAGGCGCTCGGCGGCGCCGGGCATCCGGTCGGCGATGGTCGCCGGCAGGGCGCGGGCGAGCAGGGGGTCGATCTCGACGGCGACGACGCGAGCCCCGGCCTCCAGGAGCGCCAGGGTGAGGGAGCCGAGGCCCGGGCCGATCTCGAGGACGGACTCGCCCGGCTCGACGCCCGCGGAGCGCACGATGCGGCGCACGGTCCCCGCGTCGTGGACGAAGTTCTGCCCGAGGGTCTTAGTGGGGCGGACGCCGAGGGTGGCGGCCAGTCCCCGGATCTCGGCGGGGCCGAGCAGTCCAGCGCCGGCCTGGGGTGTCGTATCGGGCATGAGCCCAAGCCTACCGGCGCCCCGCCCCACCCCCTCGCCGAGACCGGTCGAAATCAGGAGCGAGACCGGCCCAGTGCGCCATGGGCGGCACCACCGCGCCCTGAGCGCGAGGCAAGCGCTCCGCGCGCCTCAGCGCATCAGTGCCCGCATCCCCACTGGCTCCATCCGGAGCGCCGCTGGAGGATCTTGGCGCGCATGGTCTGCTCCTCGGGACTGGCGTCGATGGGGTTGCCGGTGCCGCCCACAGAGGCCCAAGTGTCCAGGGAGAACTGGTAGAGCCCGTAGTACCCGGCGGGGTTGACGGCACGCGGGTCGCCACCGGACTCGCATTGGGCGAGCCGCTGGAAGTCGTCGTCAAGACTGCCGTCATCGGCGGGCGCGGCCGCGCTCTGCGATGATCCCGGGGAGGAGTCGGCGCTGCTCGGAGTGGCCGCGGCCTCCTTGGTGCCCACGAGGACGACCTCATCGACTTTCGCGGTCACGACCACGGACGACACGACCTCGCGGGACACCTCCACGCCGCCGGTGCTGATGACGCGGTAGGTGACGCGGGTGACGCCGTCGACGCCCGCCGTCTTGGCCTTCTTCTCCCCCTTGGGGAGCTGGTCGGTCTCCTCCTCGGTGGAGCCGTGCGCCTCAGTGGTGTCCTCGACGACGAGCGATTCCTCGGTCGCGGAGGTGCTGGCGGCCTCATAAGCACTGCCGAGCGAGGCGATGCCGGGGTCGTCCTCAACGGCACTGGCCTGATCGGCGTTCTGCGCTGAGGCGCTCGTGGTGGCCACAGCGGCATAGGCGCCGCCGGGGACGAGCAGGCCGACGGCGACGGCGATGGCGCCGGCCCTCAGGGCGGAGGCTCGGCCGTCAGGGTTTCGCGAAGTCATGGGATTCGCTCCTCGGGGTGGGATGTGGTGGTGACGCTACCCGAGGAGCCGTGCGCCGCACTATTGAGCCGGTCACGCCCAAGCGCCGTCTCGCTGAGGCAGCCGGGGAACCACAGACCGGCTCACGACGGGCCGACGGCGCCGCCTGCGAAGAGGGAACCGGTTTCGCTCCTATTTTCGACCGGTCTCGGCGAGGGGAAGGGGGAGGGTCAGTACCAGCCAGTCCTCTCGGAGTGGGACCAGGCGGCGCAGGGGCTGCCGTAGCGGCCCTGAATGTAGCCCAGGCCCCAGTTGATCTGGGTGGCGGGGTTGGTCTGCCAGTCCGAGCCGGCCGAGGCCATCTTGCTGCCGGGCAGGGCCTGCGGGATGCCGTAGGCGCCCGAAGAGGCGTTCTGCGCCTGGTAGTTCCAACCGGATTCGCGATTCCACAGGCTCACGAGGCAGGAGAACTCGCTGTCACCCCAGCCGTAGGCGCCCATCATGGAGCGGGCGGTCGCCTGCGCGCTGGCCGCGTCGGTCCCGGAGGCCGCCGGGGGCGCCGACGCCGCACCGCCGGCTTTGCCGCTCGCGGCGCCGGCCGTCGGCGCGGCCTGGGAGGCCTCCTCCTTGGTGCCCACGAGGACGACCTCATCGACCTTGGCGGTCACGGTGACGGTGGAGACGACCTCACGGGAGAGCTCCGTGCCGTCAGCGGCGGTGACCACGCGGGAGACGGTGCGGGTGACGCCGTCGACGCCGGCCGTCTTGACCTTCTTCTCCCCCTTGGGGAGCTGGTCGGTCTCCTCCTCGGTGGAGCCGTGGGCGTCGGTGACGTCCTCAACGACGACGTTCTCCGCGCTGGTGGCGGCGCCCTCCGCCTCGGGGACCTCGCCGCCGATCGCGGAGGTCGAGTCGGGCTCGGGGGCGGGGGCCTCGGCGGCCTGCGCGATGTCACCGCCGGTGGGGGAGGGCAGCGGCAGGGATTCGTTGCCGGTGGACTCGACGGCGGCGTAGGCACCTCCGGAGACGCTCGCGGCGACGGCTGCGGCGAGCGCGCCGGAGCGGACGAGGATGTGCTTGCGGGGGGCGGGAGTCACGTGACTCCTCCTTCCATGGGCTTGACTGCCCTCACGCTAACGGACGCGCGCCGACCGTTTCCATTGAGGCCAGTCACATGCGCGAGGGCGCGATCACAGCGCAGCAGATTCAGACTGCCGACCGCGCCGACCCGGGTGGGGCCGCATCAGCCGCGGCCCGGCGTCGGTCGGCTCAGTACCAGTTGGTGGCCTCGGAGTGGGCCCAAGCGGCGCAGGGGTTGCCGTAGCGCTCCTTGATGTAGCCCAGACCCCACTTGATCTGGGTAGTGGGGTTGGAGGCCCAGTCACTGGACACCGAGCCCATCTTCTCACCGGGCAGGGACTGCGGGATCCCATAGGCCCCGGATGAGGGGTTGACGGCCTGGTAGTCCCACTGGGACTCGCGGGTCCACAGGTTGTCGAGGCAGGCGTACTGGTCCTCGCCCCAGCCATAGGAGGACAGCAGGGCCTTTCCGATCGCCTGGGCGGAGGCCTTCGTCTTGCCGTCGCCCGCCTGGGCGATGGCAACGTCCTGGGGGGTGCCCTTGCCGACGACGACGACCTCGTCGACGCGCTTGGTGACGGCGACGCTCGAGACCATCTCGCGGGAGATCTCCTGGCCGTCGACGCTGACGACACGGTAGGTGACGCGGGTGACACCGTCGACGCCGGCGGTCTCGATCTTCTTCTCCCCGGCGGCGAGGCCGACGCTCTCCTTCTGCGAGGATGTGTGCGGGTCGGCAACGTCCTCGGTGAGGGTGGAGACAGTCTCGGTGCCCGTGGTGGTGACGGCGCCGCTCGGATCACTGGAGGACGCGCCGGCGGAGGCGTCCTGAGAGGATGCCTCCTCGCTGACAGTGGATCCGAGCGCGGCCATCGCGGGAGATCCGGAGTCGTCGGCGGTGTCCTCGTGGGCATTGACGGCGGCCCAGGCGCTCCCGGAGACGGCGATCGACAGTGCGGTGGCGACGCCACCGGCCCTCATCATGACGGGGGCCATCGAGGTGCGCGCGGGGCCCTCGGCTCGCCTGCGGCCGTGGCCCGCGCTGCGATCCGAGGCCAGGGACCGGGCTGCGAGCGCTCCGAGTTCGGTGAAAGTGGTGCTCAGGGAACTACTGTCGGAGTGACGACCCACGGTATCGACTTCCTATCATTCGGGGACAGGTGCCACGCTAGCCGACACCCCGTCTTGTGGGCAATGCTCCTCATCACATCGCCCCCGCCGCGACCTGATCGTTCAATGAGGGTCATCGGTCCTTGGGCGCATGCGCCTTGACAGGCCCGGGACCAGCGGCACCCTCAGCGCGAGGCCGGCGCCGCGCTGGGCCAGTGCCCGTAGACCTCGATGGTCGTGCTCTCGAGGCGCTCGCACATGGCGCGCTCGTCCAGGCCCCGCTGCTCGGCGAGGAAGCGGACGGTGTCCCCCATGAGGTAGCCGGCGTTGGGACGGCCGCGCCATGCCTTGGGCGGCAGGTAAGGGGCGTCGGTCTCCACGAGGAGGAGGTCGTCGGGCAGGGCGGCGACGGCGTCGCGCAGCGCGCCGTTGGAGGGGTAGGTGAGGGGGCCGGCGATGGAGGCGTACCAGTGGTTCTCCACGCAGGCCCGGGCGAGTGCCGCCCCGCCGCTGAAGCAGTGGAGCACCGTGCGCTCGGGGGCGCCGTCGGCCAGGAGGATCCCGACGCAGTCCTCGTGGGCGTCGCGGTCGTGGATCTGCAGGGGCAGGTCGAGCTCCTTGGCCAGGGCGATGTGGGCTCGGAAGGCCTCGCGCTGGACGGCGGCACCGCGCTCACCGGTGCGGAAGAGGTCCATGCCGGTCTCCCCCACGGCGACGACGGCGGCCCCCGCTCCTCGGATGAGCGCCTCGAGGCGGCTCATGGCCTCGTCGAGGGGCTCGGCGTGGTGCTTCTCGACTCGCGGCTCCAGGCCGTCGGGCCCCGTTTCGCGCACCCCCGCGTGCAGAACGGCCTCGTTGGGGTGGATGGCCAGCGCCACGCGCACCCCGGGCAGATCGCGGGCCAGGCCCAGCGAGCCCTCCCAGGTGGGCGTCTCGCAGGCGGAGGTGATGATGCGGGTGATGCCGCGCTCCGCGGCCCGCTCGACGAGCTCGGCCGCGCTCAGCGGCGCATCAGCCCCGGGACCACTGGGCGCCAACCCGGGCACGGGCAGGTGCGTGTGGTTGTCGGTGACGGGCGCCGCCAGGGGCGCGACTGCGTCGGCGGGCGGCCAGGACCGCTCCCCAGGGCCGCGGTGAGAGCGGCTCATGCCCCGGTGACGTCATCGGGGGCGGAGTCGGCGTAGCGGGCCAGCTCCTGCTCAACGATGGACTCGTCGAGCTTGGCGAATACGGGGGCGGGCTTGGCGATCGGGATGCCGACGGCGACCTTGTGCCTCCCCCAGGTCGGCGCCCCGGTGTAGTCGCCGGTGATGATGGGGTAGCCGGTGCGCCCGTCGAAGTCGGCGGGCAGGACCTCGGGGTCGAGCTCGTCCGCCTCCTCGATGCGCGGCATGGGGGCGATCCGACCTGCGCCGCCCAGGACGCGGTCGACGTCGTTGGCGGCGTGTGGCAGGAAGGGCGAGAGCATGAGGTTGAGATCGGCGACCGCCTGGGCGAGGGTGTGCAGGATGGTCGCGAGCCGCGCCTGGGTGGCCTCGTCCTCGCCCTTGAGCTTGAAGGGCTGGGTGTCGGCGATGTACTTGTTCACCTCCCCCACCAGGCGCATCGCCTCGGCGAGGGCGGCCTTCTGCCGGTGGGCGCGGATGAGGTCGCCGACGGCGTCGAACCCGGCCTCGATGGCGTCCAGGAGCGCAGTGTCCTCTTCGGCCCACTCGCCGGGGGCGGGGATGGCGCCGAAGCGCTTGTGGATCATGGTGGCGGTGCGGTTGACGAGGTTGCCCCAGCCGGCGACGAGCTCGGAATTGGTGCGGCGCACGAACTCGGCCCAGGTGAAGTCGGCGTCGGCGGTCTCAGGACCTGCGGCGCAGATGAAGTAGCGCAGGGCGTCGGCCTGGTAGCGCTCCAGGAAGTCGCGCACGTAGATGACGATGCCGTGGGAGGAGGAGAACTTCTTGCCCTCCATGGTGAGGAATTCGCTGGAGACCACCTCGGTGGGCAGGTTGAGCGCGCCGAGCGCTCCGGGGCCGACGCCGGGCAGGCCTGCGCGGCTGCCCTGACCGTTGTAGCCGAGCAGCTCGGCGGGCCAGATCTGGGAGTGGAAGACGATGTTGTCCTTGCCCATGAAGTAGTAGGACAGGGCATTGGGGTCGGCCCACCACCGCTTCCATGCCTCGGCGTCGCCGGTGCGGCGCGCCCATTCGATGGAGGCGGACAGGTAGCCGATGACGGCGTCGAACCAGACGTAGAGGCGCTTGGAGGGCTGGTCCTCCCAGCCGGGAACGGGGATGCCCCAGTCGATGTCGCGCGTCATGGCGCGGGGGCGGATCTCGGCCAGGATGTTCTTGGAGAAGCGGATGACGTTGGGGCGCCACGTGCCCGAGGCCTCGCGCTCGTCGAGCCAGTCGCCCAGGGCGTCGGCCAGGGCGGGCAGGTCGAGGAAGTAGTGGGTGGAGTCGATGAACTCGGGGGTCTCGCCGTTGATCCGCGAGTGCGGGTTGATCAGGTCGGTGGGGTCGAGCTGGTTGCCGCAGGTGTCGCACTGGTCGCCGCGGGCGCCGTCGGCGCCGCAGATCGGGCAGGTGCCCTCGATGTAGCGGTCGGGCAGAGTACGGCCGGTCGAGGGGCTGATGGCGGAGCGGGTGACCTGCTCGACCATGTAGCCGTTGTCCCGCACAGTACGGAACATCTCCTGGACCACCCGGTAGTGGTTGCCCGCCGTCGTGCGGGTGAAGAGGTCGTAGGACAGGCCGAGGGCGACGAGGTCCTCGACGATGAGCCGGTTGTTGCGGTCGGCGAGCTCACGGGCGCTCACGCCCTCGGCATCCGCGGCCACGAGGATGGGGGTGCCGTGCTCATCAGTGCCCGAGACCATGAGGACGTCGTGCCCGGCCATGCGCATGTAGCGGGAGAAGACGTCGGAGGGGACACCGAAACCGGCGACGTGGCCGATGTGGCGGGGGCCGTTGGCGTAGGGCCAGGCGACGGCGGACAGGATGTGGCTCATGGGCCAAGCCTATCCGCTCGTGCGCGCGGCGCCGTATGGTGGTATCGGGGCGCTAGGAGCGCCTGGCTCTCCACTGCGCCCACTGGCACCGCCAACATCACCGGCGCCACAGTCCAGCGGGCATCCGTAGGGCGGTCCCACGACGATGAGAAGCAGTCATGTCCCAGTCCCCCGCTCCATCCTCGACG
This sequence comes from Actinomyces gaoshouyii, assembly GCF_002072175.1. GTDB lineage: Bacteria > Actinomycetota > Actinomycetes > Actinomycetales > Actinomycetaceae > Actinomyces > Actinomyces gaoshouyii. The sequence goes on from NZ_MVIV01000003.1 coordinate 32,551, forward strand.
CCTTTCGGCCCGACGGGAGGTTCCTGGTCGTCCGGGCCCGGGGCACCCGTCGCGCCGCCGGAACCCTACGGGGGCTACCAGGCCGCCCATCCGGGCGGCTACCCAGGAGTGGCGCCGGGGTACGGCATGCCCTGGCGGCCCCCGGCGGTCAAGAGCATGACGGCTCCCTGGGTTCTCCTGGCCTCCGGGGTGATCATGATCGTCGTGGCGATCGTCGGCATCATCCTCAGTCTCGGCGCCTTCGCGAGAACGGTGTCGCTGGAACCGCTGGACCCGGACGGAACCACCACTGCCGCCCTGGAGGGCGGGAAGGACTACGGCCTGTTCGGCGACGGCTACGCGAGTTGCGACATCACTGGCCCGGGCGCCGTTGAGGAGCGCTCCGTGACGGGCTCCGTGACCGTCAATGACAAGTCCGAGCTGCTGATCCTGACGCCCAGCGCCTCGGGCATGTACACCTTCGAGTGCAGTGGGAGCGCGCAATCCCTCGCGTTGGGCGACGCGGCGACGGTCTCGGGCATGTTCTGGGGAGTCGGAGGCTTCCTCGGGGCCCTCTTCCTGGGCGGCGCGGGATTGATCGTCTTCATCATCGGGATCGTCTGGGTGGCGACGCGCGGTGCGTCGAATCGGAGGGCCCGGGCGCTTCTCGGCCCAGCCGCCGAGCCGTCCGGCGGCGCAACCGTCTGAGGGCCTCCCGGGGCACCCGGGGCTCTCGGGCAATCCGGGCCCTCGGCGGCCGTCAACCGGCCGTGTCACCGGCCGGGCGCGAGGCTTGTCACCGCCGGAGCGCCAGGGCGCGCTGGTAGACCGCGTTGGGCCGCAGCCCGCTGCCACGCGCCGCCTTGGCGGCTGCTTCTTTCAGGCGCATGCCCCCGTCGGCCAGTGCCAGCGCCTCCGCAGCGGCCTGCTCGGGATCGGCCGCACGCTGCGGGGCCCCGGCGACGACGAGCACGATCTCCCCGAGCACCTCACTGGCCGTAGAGGCGGCGAGCTCGGCGAGCGTGGCCCGGCGCACCTCCTCGTGGGTCTTGGTGAGCTCGCGGCACAGCGCGGCGGGACGCTCGGGGCCGAAGGCCTCGACCATCGCCTCGAGGGTCGCGTGGACACGGCGTGGGGACTCGAAGAGAACCATGGTGCGCCGCTCATCGGCGAGCTCGGCCAGGGCCCGGCCCCGCTCCCCCTGCTTGCGGGGCAGGAAGCCCTCGAAGCAGAAGCGATCGGAGGCCAGGCCCGAGACAGCCAGAGCGGTGAGGACGGCCGAGGGCCCGGGGGCGGCGCTCACGGGCACGCCCGCCTCGGCGGCGGCCACGACGAGCCGGTAGCCGGGGTCGGAGACGGACGGCATTCCGGCGTCGGAGACCATGACGACGCTCCGCCCGGACTGGGCGGCCTCGATGAGCTCGCCGGTCCGCTGGGCCTCATTGTGCTCGTGGTACGCCACTGTCCTGCCGCCGATGCGCAAGCCGAGCCGTTGGGCGAGAGCCTTGACCCGCCGGGTGTCCTCGGCCGCGACGATGTCCGCCTCCTCCAGGGCCCGGCGCAGTCGGGCGGAAGCATCGCCGGCGTTCCCGATGGGGGTAGCGGCCAGGAGGATCTCACCGCGCCGTGGGGCATCGGCCCCCGGCTCGGCGGGGCCGGTCGCGCCCGCCTCACCGACTCCGCCGGCAGCATCGCGCGGATGGGCCTCGTGATCGGTCTCATGGGCACCCGGGGGCGCGGTGACGTCGCTCATGGGCCCAGTATGGCGCTCCCCCTTTAGACTCGCCCGGTGACTGATAACAGGCATGACCTTCCCGACACCCCTGAGGTCGGGCCCCTGCCGTCGCCGGGCGCCGTCGAGGCGGCAGTCCCGGCCGCGAGCGCCCCTGGGGCCGAGAGCGTCTCGCCTCGCGAGGAGTTGGCGCGCTGGGCGGCCGGCAAGCGGCCTGCACCCACGGCGCCCACGGCACCCACGGCTACTCCCCTCATGGACAACCGCTCGGGGGACGTCCTTCGGGCGCGCCTCGGGCTGCGCCCCACCTCCTGGGCGCTCGCCGCCTCCCTGCGCATCAATGGCTGGGCAGTCACCGCGATCGTCACCCTGCTGGCCGCGGTCACGCGCTTCGTGGGCCTGTCGCACCCGCGGGGCCTCATGTTCGACGAGATCTATTACGTCAAGGAGGGCTACGCGCTCTGGCACGTGGGCTACGAGGCCGAATGGAAGGAGGGGGCCGACGCCCTCTTCGCCACGGGCGACGTCGCCCACGCCCTGACCACGAAGCCCTCCTACGTCGTCCACCCCGAGCTCGGGAAGTGGCTCATCGGCTCCGGCATGGAGATCTTCGGCGTCAATTCCTTCGGCTGGCGGTTCATGCCGGCGCTGGCCGGCGTGCTCACCGTTCTCCTCGTCACGCGGATCATGATGCGGCTCACCCACTCGCCTCTCCTGGCCGGTCTGGCGGGCTTCTTCCTGGCCATCGACGGGATCGGGATCACTGAGTCCCGGATCGCCCTCCTCGACAACTTCATCGGCCTGTTCGCGACCTGCGCCCTGTATTGCCTCGTGCGCGACCGCCAGTGGATGCGCGAGCGGCTCGCCCGGGGGCTCGCCGATCGTCCCGCGGGCAGCACCGCTCCCCTGCTCCTATGGCGGCCGTGGCTGCTGGCGACGGCGATCAGCCTGGGCCTGACCTGCTCGATCAAGTGGTCGGGCCTCTATCTGCTCGCCGCAGTGGGGGTCCTGGTGGTGGTCTGGGATGTCTGCGCGCTGCGCGCGGTGAGAGCGCGCTCGTGGCACACGGCAGGCTTCCTCGGCAGGGGGTTGCAGGACTTCCTCTACCTGGTTCCCACGGCACTCGTCGTGTACGTGGCCGGCTGGTTCTCCTGGTTCGCCCACTCGGAGGCCTTCAACCGCGATTGGGCCGCGCAGCGGCGCGAGACCGGCCAGATGTTGCCTCGGTCCTGGATGCCGGACTCTCTCAACAGCCTTCTCGATTACCACATCCGGATGTACCGCTTCCACGTGGGCCTGGACAGCAGTCACCCGTACATGTCGAAGCCGCTCTCCTGGTTGGTGCAGATGCGCCCGACGCTCTTCTACTACCCCCCCAAAGAGCAGTTGGGCTCGTCCTGCGGCTCCGACCACTGCGTGGAGGCGATCTCCGCGATCGGGAACATCCCGGTGTGGTGGTTCGGTATCGGCGCACTCGCCGTCGTCATCACGGTAGCGGTGGCTCGCCGTGACTGGAGGATGTGGGTGCCGCTTATCGGCTACGTGGGCCTCTACCTTCCGTGGTTCCAGTACCCCGATCGCACGATCTTCTCCTTCTACACCGTGGCCTTCGTGCCGTGCGTCGTCATGGTGCTCGCTCTCGCGCTGGGCTCGCTGTCCGGGATGATCCCGCCACTGCCGGGCTCGGCGGCCGCGCGAGATGAGGAGTACGCCGTTATCGCGGGGACGACGGGCCCCGGCCTGCCGGCGCCCCGGGGCGTAATCGCCCGATTCCTGGGCTTCGGCAGGTGGCGAGGTATCGCAAACCCCAGTTTCCTGACTGAGGAATGGATCGGAGTCTCAGGATGGCGGCTGCGGTACGAGGGGCTTGCCGCGATGGGCGTCGTCGTGCTCCTCGCCGTTGCCTTCGGGCTGCTGTGGTGGCCCCTGTGGACCGGCCAGACAATCAGTTACGACTTCTGGTACTGGCATATGTGGTTCCAGAGCTGGATCTGATCCGGCAAGGCGCGAGGAGGGCCCTGGACCGCCCGTGCAGGGTCTCGTGAGGTCCTGGGCCCTGGGTGGATTGTCGACGCCTGTGTCAGGCCGCCGCTTGACGTGGACGATGTCGTCAGTGCCTGCCGCCGCGCCTCAGATGCCACGGCCCCGGAACAGCACAATGGCCGCAGCGAACAGGGCAACCGTCCAGGCGATGAGGGCGGCGGCCACCGCCCAGGGGCCGATGAGCTCCGACGGGGCGGGCCAGTACACTCCCCGGCGACTCTCCGGCCACCTGAAGAGCCACGGCATAAGACCTGCTTGGCGCCCGACGAGACCACTGCCAGCGCCCCGGTTGTGGTGCGCTTGGTCGGACCAGCACCCGGATCCGGTCGTGACGGGCCGGCGCCCCACAACGACCACAAGACGCGCCCTCGCCCATCATGGTGAACCAACCACCCCCCACCCCCACCCCGCGCGCGGGCGGGTGGGGTAATGCCGCGAAGGGCGTGTGCGTGTGGGTGGGTGTGTGGGAGAACAAAACAACAACACAAAAAACAAGAAAGAGAACAGGGAGACCCCACCAACACACCCTTACGGGCGCGCAGGAGGTCTCCCCGCTCTCTTCCAAGCAAGTACCCGGCAGTGTCCTACTCTCCCGCCCCTTAACAAGGACAGTACCATCGGCGCTGGGGGTCTTAGCTTCCGGGTTCGGAAAGGAAAACCGGGCGTGGCTCCCCCGCTATGACCACCGGGACGTCTCTATACACCACCCACCCACCAATCACCATGGCAGACAGGCTCACATCACCCACCCCCCAACCCCCACACAAAACATGAGGACAAACACAAGAGGGGGCTGTGGGCTGGTCATGAACCGCATAGTGGGCGCGCCGCCGTATTCTAAACAACTCCGCACACGCACCAACCACCCCTACCCGCCCCACAACAAGGAAACAAGCAAGAACAAGCCAGCGCGCTAAACATGTTGATTGTATCGGCCGATTAGTACCAGTCAGCTCAATAGCCCTTACAGGCTTTCCACCCCTGGCCTATCAACCCAGTAATCCACTGGGGACCTCCCACCCCCCAAAAAAAAGGGGCATGGATACCTCATCTTGAAGATGGTTTCCCGCTTAGATGCTTTCAGCGGTTACCCGTCCCGAACGTAGCCAACCAGCCGTGCCCCTGGCGGGACAACTGGCACACCAGAGGTTCGTCCGTCCCGGTCCTCTCGTACTAGGGACAGGCCTTCTCAAGTATCCTGCGCGCGCAGAGGATAGGGACCGAACTGTCTCACGACGTTCTAAACCCAGCTCGCGTACCGCTTTAATGGGCGAACAGCCCAACCCTTGGGACCTGCTCCAGCCCCAGGATGCGACGAGCCGACATCGAGGTGCCAAACCATGCCGTCGATATGGACTCTTGGGCAGGATCAGCCTGTTATCCCCGGGGTACCTTTTATCCGTTGAGCGACGACCCACCCACACGGGATCGCCGGATCACTAGTTCCTGCTTTCGCACCTGCTCGACCCGTCGGTCTCACAGTCAAGCTCCCTTGTGCACTTGCACTCAACACCTGGTTGCCGACCAGGCTGAGGGAACCTTTGAGCGCCTCCGTTACACTTTAGGAGGCAACCGCCCCAGTTAAACTACCCACCAGGCACTGTCCCTGACCCGGATCACGGGCCCAGGTTCAGGCGCACGCCATGGCCAGAGTGGTATTTCAACAACGACTCCACCACCACTAGCGTGACGGCCTCACAGTCTCCCACCTATCCTGCACAAGCCATAGCGGACGCCAATACCAAGCTATAGTAAAGGTCCCGGGGTCTTTCCGTCCTTCTGCGCGAAACGAGCATCTTTACTCGTACTGCAATTTCGCCGAGCTCATGGTGGAGACAGCGGGGAAGTCGTTACGCCATTCGTGCAGGTCGGAACTTACCCGACAAGGAATTTCGCTACCTTAGGATGGTTATAGTTACCACCGCCGTTTACTGGGGCTTGAATTCACCGCTTCACCCCAAAAAAAGGGGCTGACAGATCCTCTTAACCTTCCAGCACCGGGCAGGCGTCAGTCCGTATACATCGCCTTGCGGCTTCGCACGGACCTGTGTTTTTAGTAAACAGTCGCTCCCCCCTGGTCTCTGCGACCCTCCCCCCCAACGGGCAAGCCGTCTCAGGGTTCAGGCCCCCCTTCTCCCGAAGTTACGGGGGCATTTTGCCGAGTTCCTTCACCATGATTCACTCGTGCGCCTAGGCATACTCTGCCCGACCACCTGTGTCGGTTTAGGGTACGGGCGGCTCGCACCTCGCGCCGGGGCTTTTCTCGGCGCCACAGGATCACCCTACTATCCCCCACCAAAAAGCGGGGTCACCATCACGCCTCACCCTCCCACCCCACAGGGCAGGCAGCCCCCGGATTTACCTAGGGACCGGGCCGCACGCTTGAACGGGCCAAGCCATCAGGCCCGCGAGGCTACCACTGCGCGTCACCCCTGTTAATGCGCTTGCCTACCAGCACGGAGGGTCCCCAGACCACCACCCACAACCCACACCAGGAACCCGAAAGCCCCCAGCACAAGTCAACGTGAGCAGCGGCGTGGGTCAGCACCCGCACGTCAGCATGGACGGTGCTACACCGGTACGGGAATATCAACCCGTCATCCATCGACTACGCCTGTCGGCCTCGCCTTAGGTCCCGACTCACCCAGGGCGGACTAGCCTGGCCCTGGAACCCTTGGTCATTCGGCGCTAGGGCTTCTCACCCTAGTATCGCTACTCATGCCTGCATTCTCACTCCCACGCCATCCACCCCTGGGTCACCCCGAGGCTTCACCCGGCGCAGGACGCTCCCCTACCACCCGCCACCCCTGCCCAACCCGCCCAAAAAGGGACAAGGAAGGAAAGGAACAAACGCGACGGGTCCGCGGCTTCGGCGGCGTGCTTGAGCCCCGCTACATTGTCGGCGCACGATCACTTGACCAGTGAGCTATTACGCACTCTTTCAAGGATGGCTGCTTCTAAGCCAACCTCCTGGTTGTCTGCGCGACCGCACATCCTTTCCCACTTAGCACGCGCTTAGGGGCCTTAGCCGGCGATCTGGGCTGTTTCCCTCTCGACGACGGAGCTTATCCCCCGCCGTCTCACTGCCCCGCTCACACCCGAACGGCATTCGGAGTTTGGCTGACGTCAGTAACCCTGTGGGGCCCATCAGCCACCCAGTAGCTCTACCTCCGCCGGGCAACACGAGACGCTGCACCTAAATGCATTTCGGGGAGAACCAGCTATCACGGAGTTTGATTGGCCTTTCACCCCTACCCACAGCTCATCCCCCCCATTTTCAACTGAGGTGGGTTCGGTCCTCCACACGCTCTTACACGTGCTTCAACCTGGCCATGGGTAGATCACCCCGCTTCGGGTCCAGGACGCGCCACTAAAACGCCCTCAATTCGGACTCGCTCTCGCTACGACTCCCCCACACGGGTTAGCCTCGCGACACGCCACTGACTCGCAGGCTCATTCTTCAATAGGCACGCCATCACCCCAAAAAAGGGCCCTGACGGCTCGTAGGCGCCCGGTTTCAGGTACTCTTTCACTCCCCTCCCGGGGTACTTTTCACCATTCCCTCACGGTACTCATCCGCTATCGGTCATCAGGAAGTATTCAGGCAACCGAGTGGTCTCGGCAGATTCACACAGGATTCCACGGGCCCCGTGCTACTCGGGAACACCACACACACAGGCCCACCAGTTCCGCCTACGGGGCTATCACCCACTACGGCCCCCCTTCCCAGGAGGTTCGGCTACCAGACAAGCTTTCTCACTGCGCCCCGCTCCGGCAGAAACGAGAACGGCGATGCCCCACAACCCCGCAACCGCAACCCCTGCCGGGTAATCACACGACCACGGTTTAACCATCATCCGCTTTCGCTCGCCACTACTCACGGAATATCCTCTCCTGCGGGTACTGAGATGTTTCACTTCCCCGCGTCACCCCCCACGCCCTATGAAATTCAAGCGCAGGTGACCGGGCATGACCCCGGCCGGGTCCCCCCATTCGGAAACCCTCGGATCACAGCCCGCTAGCCGGCTCCCCGAGGCTTATCGCAGGCCACCACGTCCTTCATCGGCCCCTGATGCCAAGGCATCCACCGAACGCCCATAAAAACAAACAACACACAAAACACACAGAGCAAAAACAAACGAAATCACACACAGCCCCGCACACCACCCCCTCAGCAAACCCCAACCCAAACCAGGCCAGAACCCACCAAGAAAACAGCAAACACGGAACCATGCAGATGCTCGCGCCCACTATACAGTTCACAACCAACCCACCCACACACCAACCCACCCCCCAACCAAAAGGGAGACAAGCCAGCATCAGGCCCACAAAAGGGAACGGCATGCCGCCCCAGAACCCCGATAGCGCGCCACACTCACCCACATCACCCAACCCCCCGAACCCAGCCAACCACGACCAGGCAATAACAAACGAGAGGCCAAAAAACTCCTTAGAAAGGAGGTGATCCAGCCGCACCTTCCGGTACGGCTACCTTGTTACGACTTCGTCCCAATCACCAGCCCCACCTTCGACCGCTCCCCATAAGGCCACGGGCTTCGGGTGTTGCCGACTTTCATGACGTGACGGGCGGTGTGTACAAGGCCCGAGAACGTATTCACCGCGGCGTTGCTGATCCGCGATTACTAGCGACTCCAACTTCACGGTGTCGAGTTGCAGACACCGATCCGAACTGAGACCGGCTTTAAGGGATTCGCCCCGCCTCACGGCATCGCAACCCTCTGTACCGGCCATTGTAGCATGCGTGAAGCCCAAGACATAAGGGGCATGATGATTTGACGTCATCCCCACCCTCCTCCGAGTTGACCCCGGCAGTCTCCCGCGAGTCCCCGCCATAACGCGCTGGCAACACGGGACAGGGGTTGCGCTCGTTGCGGGACTTAACCCAACATCTCACGACACGAGCTGACGACAACCATGCACCACCTGTGACGGCGCCCCACAAAAGCAGGGAAGCCACGTCTCCGCGACCAACACCGACATGTCAAGCCTTGGTAAGGTTCTTCGCGTTGCATCGAATTAATCCGCATGCTCCGCCGCTTGTGCGGGCCCCCGTCAATTCCTTTGAGTTTTAGCCTTGCGGCCGTACTCCCCAGGCGGGGCACTTAATGCGTTAGCTACGGCGCGGAAAACCCGGAAAGGCCCCCCACACCTAGTGCCCAACGTTTACAGCATGGACTACCAGGGTATCTAATCCTGTTCGCTCCCCACGCTTTCGCTCCTCAGCGTCAGTAACGGCCCAGAGACCCGCCTTCGCCACCGGTGTTCCTCCTGATATCTGCGCATTCCACCGCTACACCAGGAATTCCAGTCTCCCCTACCGCACTCAAGCCGGCCCGTACCCACCGCACGCCCCCAGTTAAGCCAGAGGATTTCACGGCAGACGCGACCAACCGCCTACAAGCCCTTTACGCCCAATAATTCCGGACAACGCTCGCGCCCTACGTATTACCGCGGCTGCTGGCACGTAGTTAGCCGGCGCTTCTTATCCAGCTACCGTCAACCCACCCAAAAAAGCAGGCCTTCTTCACTAGCGAAAGAGGTTCACAACCCGAAGGCCTCCATCCCTCACGCGGCGTCGCTGCATCAGGCTTCCGCCCATTGTGCAATATCCCCCACTGCTGCCTCCCGTAGGAGTCTGGGCCGTGTCTCAGTCCCAGTGTGGCCGTCCACCCTCTCAGGCCGGCTACCCGTCAAAGCCTTGGTAGGCCATCACCCCACCAACAAGCTGATAGGCCGCGAGCCCATCCCCCACCAGACAAAAGACCTTTCCCAACCCCACCATGCGACAGAGCCAGAATATCCCGTATTAACACCACTTTCGTGGCGGTATCCAGAAGAAGGGGGCAGGTTACTCACGTGTTACTCACCCGTTCGCCACTCATCCACCCCAACAAAAGCCAGGGCTTCACCGTTCGACTTGCATGTGTTAAGCACGCCGCCAGCGTTCGTCCTGAGCCAGGATCAAACTCTCCAAACAAAACCCACAAAACAAACACACCCAACCCACCCCAAACACAAGGCAGACCAAGCGCATCCATCCCATAAGCCAAGCCCAGAAAAAACAAACCAGGCCCAACCCACACCACCACCCAAAACAGGCAACAGCACAGGCCAAACAAAAAAGCCACAGCAACCAACCCACACCACCACCCAAAACAGGCAACAGCACAAGCCAACCACCACAGCACAACCCACCCAAGACACCCAACCAAAAAATCAAGCACCCAGACAGGCCAAAAAATGACATAAACAAGCATGACACACTATCGAGTTCTCAAACAACACACCCACCCCACAACAACAACCCCCACAACAAGGGCCACCACCACAAGAAGGCGCTGGAGAATTTTATCGGATCGATACTTGCCGGTCAAATCGAGAGTCCGTGACCCTCATCTCCCATATCGCTCCGAAACTCTCTCCGGTGCTGCCCTCGGGCCCCTCGGGCCCTCGCGGCAACGAAGAGAACTTTAGCCCGCGACGTCCCCATAAGGTCAAATCCTCCGAGCATGAAGCAGAACACACCCCGTCCCGGTCCCCGCCCGGTGTCCCGGTCCCCGCCCGGTCCGCGATCGATCGTGAGGGGGCCCGGTCCGCGGACCGGGCCCCCTCACGATCGATCGCGGCCGCTCGCCTCAGTCCTCGGCGAAGCGGCACACGGCGGCGGCCACGGCGGCGGACACGCGCGCGTCGAAGGCGTTGGGGATGATGTAGACGGGGCTGATCTCAGCGTCGCTGATCACCGAGGCGATGCCGGTGGCCGCGGCGCGCAGGAGCTCGGTGGAGATGTTGGTGATCCCGGTATCGAGCAGGCCCCGGAAGAGGCCGGGGAAGGCCAGGACGTTATTGATCTGGTTGGGGAAGTCCGAGCGGCCGGTCGCCACGACGCTGACATGGTCGGCGGCGCCGATCGGATCGACCTCGGGGGTCGGGTTCGCCATGGCGAAGACGATCGCGCCGTCGGCCATGACATCGAGGTCCTCGGGGGCCAGCAGGTTGCCGGACGACACGCCGATGAAGACATCGGCGCCGGCGAGCCCCTCCTTGAGCGTGCCGGTCACCCCTCGGGGGTTGGTGTTCTCAGCGAGCCACTTGCGGTGCTCGTTCATGCCCTCGGTGTCCCCGCTGTGCAGGGCGCCGGTGCGCCCGTAGCCCACGATGTCCGTGGCGCCATGAGCCATGAGGAGCTTGGCAATGGCGCTGCCCGCCGCGCCCACACCGGACAGGACGATGCGCACGTCCTCGATGCGCTTGCCGACCACCTTGAGCGCGTTGATGAGGGCGGAGAGCGTGACGACGGCGGTTCCGTGCTGGTCGTCATGGAAGACGGGGATGTCCAGCTCCTCGCGCAGGCGGGCCTCGATGTCGAAGCACTTGGGGGCGGCGATGTCCTCGAGGTTGATACCGCCGTAGGCCGGGGCGATGGCCTTGCAGATCGCGATGATCTCCTCGGGGTCCTTCGTGTCCAGGGCGACGGGCCAGGCATCGACACCGCCGAACTGCTTGAAGAGGATGGCCTTGCCCTCCATCACGGGCATCGCGGCGGCCGGGCCGATGTCCCCCAGGCCGAGCACCGCAGTGCCATCGGTGACCACGGCGACGGTGTTCTTCTTGATGGTCAGCTTGCGGGCCCGCTCGGGGTGGTCATGGATGGCCTTGCAGACGCGGGCCACGCCGGGGGTGTAGACGCGGGCGAGGTCGCGGCGGTTGCGCACCGGGTACTTCGACGCGATCTCGATCTTCCCGCCGACGTGCGCGAGGAAGGTGGAATCCCCGACGTTCTCGACGATAACGCCGTCGATGGCGCTCAGCGCCTCGACGAGCTCACCGCGATGCACCGAGTCGCGGGTGTCGGCGGTCAGGTCGACGACGAGGCTGTCGCCGTCGGAGTCCGAGACATCGACGCCGGTGACGACGGCGCCCGTCGCAGTGGCCGTGTCCACCAGCTTCGCGACGACCCGCTGGGACGCGGGAACCTCCATGTGCAGGGCCACGGTGTAACTGGGGCTGGGCTGGACCATGATGGCTCCTTCGAAGCGGTGTCCGTCGGCGCCGCTCGCCGACCACCTGGAATGGGAATGATTCGGCCGAAGCCTATCCCCCTCGCCCCACGGACCGGACTCGGGGCGACCATCAGGCAAGACGATTCGCGCTTGTCCGATTCCCCAGGCCCGTCGACCGCTCCTCCCCCATGAGCGGTGCCCCGGCGCGCCTCCGAAGGGCGGGCGCCGGGGCACCGATGGGGTCAGGGGCCCGGGCCTCAGCCCTGGATGCGCTCCATAATGAGCTCGCGCACGCGCTTGGCATCGGCCTGGCCCTTGGTGGCCCTCATGACGGCGCCCACGATCGCGCCGGCGGCCTGGACCTTGCCGCCGCGGATCTTGTCGGCGACGTCGGGCTGTGCGGCCAGCGCCTCATCGATGGCGGCCGTGAGCTCGGACTCGTCGGAGACGACCTCCAGGCCGCGTGCGGAGGCGACGGCCTCGGGATCGCCCTCGCCTGCGAGCACGCCGGCCAGGACCTGCCGGGCGAGCTTGTCGGTCAGGCGCCCGGAGTCCACGAGCCCCTGGAGCTCGGCCACCTGGGCCGGAGTGATCGCCAATTCCTCCAACGCGGTCTCCCGCTCCTTGGCAGCGCGGGCGAGCTCGCCCATCCACCACTTGCGGGCGGCCTGGCCGGTGGTGCCGGCCTGGGCAGTGGCCTCGATGAGCTCCAGGGCCCCGGCGTTGACGACGTCGCGCATCTCGGAGTCGCTGAGATCCCACTCGGCCCTGAGGCGACGGCGCTTAGCAGCGGGCAGCTCGGGCAGGGCGGCACGGATCTGCTCGACCCATTCCCGACTGGGGGCCACTGGCACGAGGTCGGGCTCGGGGAAGTAGCGGTAGTCGTCGGCGTCGGACTTCACGCGCCCGGCGCGCGTCGTGCCGTCGGCCTGGCCGTGGCGGGTCTCCTGGAGGACCCGCCCCCCACTGGCCAGGATGGCGGCCTGACGGGAGATCTCGTAGCGGATGACGGCGTCGATCCCGCGGAAGGTGTTGACGTTCTTCGTCTCGGTGCGGGTGCCCAATGGCGCGTCCGGGCCCTCGCGCAGGGAGACGTTGACGTCGGCGCGCACATTGCCGCGCTCCATGCGGGCCTCGCTCACCCCGAGGGCCCTGAAGATATCGCGCAGGGAGCGAACGTACGCGGCGGCCACCTCCGGAGCTCTGGCCCCGGCGCCGATGATCGGGCGGGAGACGATCTCTACCAGTGGCACGCCGGCGCGGTTGTAGTCCACCAGGGAGTGGCTGGCGCCCTCGATGCGGCCGTCAGCCCCGCCGATGTGGGTGTTCTTGCCCGCGTCCTCCTCCATGTGGGCGCGCTCGATGGGCACGGTGAACAGCGCGCCGTCCCCGAGCTCGACCTCCAGGGCGCCATCGAAGGCGATGGGCTCATCGGATTGGGAGGTCTGGAAGTCCTTGGCCAGGTCGGGGTAGAAGTAGTTCTTCCTCGCGAAGCGGCAGGACTCGGCGATCTGGCAGCCCAGGGCCAGGCCGATGCGGATCGCGTACTCCACGCCCCGCTTGTTGACCACCGGCAGCGCGCCGGGAAGGCCCACGGAGGTGGGGGTGACGCGGGAGTTCGGCACCCCGCCGAAGGCGTTGGGGGCGGCGTCGAACATCTTCGTGGCGGTGCCGAGCTCGACGTGCACCTCCAGGCCGATGACCGGGTCGTAGCGGCGCACGGCCTCGTCGTAGTCCATCAGGGTGTCGCTCATCGCTGCTCCTCCTCCAACTCAGGGCACTGGGCCAGCAGGTGCCCGCCCCAGCTCTCCTCCAGGGCCGCCTCCAGAACCGCGCCGACGCGGTAAAGGCGGTTATCGGCGCGCTGCGGCGCCAGGATCTGGAAGCCGACGGGCAGGCCCCCGCTCAGCCCCGAGGGCAGGCTCATGCCCGGGATGCCCGCCAGGTTGGCCGGGATCGTCGTGACGTCCAGCGTGTACATCGCCAGGGGATCGTCCTTCTCCCCGAAGCGGTAGGCGGTGATCGGCGCCGTTGGGGAGACGAGCACGTCGGCGCGCTCCCAGGCGGCGGCGAAGTCGCGCTGCACGAGGGTGCGGACCTTCTGCGCGGACCCGTAATAGGCGTCGTAGTAGCCCGCGGAGAGCACGTGGGTGCCCAGGATGATGCGCCGCTTGGCCTCGTCGCCGAAGCCCGCGCCGCGGGTGGCGGCCATGACGGTCTCGGCGGTGACGGGGCCGCTGGCGGGCTCGACGCGCAGGCCGTAGCGCATGCCGTCGTAGCGGGCGAGATTGGAGGACACCTCGGCGGGCATGATGAGGTAGTAGGCGTCGAGCGCGTAGTCCAGGTGGGGCAGGCTGATCGTCTCCACGCTCGCACCGGCCGCCTCGAGCAGGGCCAGGGCGGCATGGAAGGAATCCATGACGCCGGGGTCGTAGCCCTCACCGCCATCGAGCTCGGAGATGACGCCCACGCGCAGGCCCGTCAGGTCCCGTCCCGCCCGGGCGGCGCGGACGATGGCGGCCATGCCTCGGGGGGCGTCGTCCAACGAGGTGGAGTCGAGCGGGTCGTGCGCGCCGACGACGTCGTGCAGAAGGGCGGTGTCCAGGACGGTGCGGGCCATGGGGCCGGGCGTGTCCAGGGAGGAGGCCATGGCGATGACGCCGAAGCGCGAGACGGTGCCGTAGGTCGGCTTGACGCCGACGGTGCCGGTGACGGCGGCGGGCTGGCGGATCGAGCCACCGGTATCGGTGCCCAGGGCCAACGGCGCTTCATAGGAGGCCACCGCAGCGGCCGAGCCGCCCGAGGAGCCCCCTGGAATGCGCCCGAGGTCCCACGGGTTGGCGGTGCGCTTGAAGGCGGAGTGCTCGGTGGAGCCGCCCATGGCGAACTCGTCGAGGTTGGTCTTGCCCAGGATCGGCAGGCGCGCCTCGCGCAGCGCCGTCACGGCCGTGGCGTCATAAGGGGGAACCCATCCCTCAAGGATCCTGGAGGCGGCCGTGGTGACCTGCCCACGGGTGGCGAAGAGATCCTTGACGGCCACGGGAACGCCGGTGAGCTCGTGCGGGGCCCCGCCATCGGCTCGTCCGGCGGCGCGGGCGGCGTCGGCGGCGTCGGCATCGGCCAGGGCCTTGTCGGCATCGACGTCGAGGAAGGCCCCGATGGCGCCGTCGACAGCGCTGATGCGCTCCAGGTGGGCGCTGGTGAGCTCACGGGAGCTCACCTCGCCTCCGGCCAGGGCCTCAGCCTGCTCGGCGGCCGTGGCCCGGATGAGGGCGGACAGGGAACGGGCCTCGCTCATGAGCCGGACTCCTCTCCGAGGATCTGGGGCACGAGGAACATGGAGTCCTCGGCCGCCGGAGCGCCGGCGAGGAGCTCGTCGACATCGAGGGTCGGGCCGGGGATGTCCTCGCGCAGGACATTGGCCAGCGGCACGGGGTGGGAGGTCGCAGGCAGATCGGGGGTGACAACGGAGGTGACCCTGGCGAAGGAGGAGGCGACGGCGTCCAGCTCACCAGCCAGGCGCGTCACCTCCTCATCGGTCAGGGCCACGCGCGCGAGCGACGCGACCCGCGCGACCTCGGCGGAGGAGATGGCAGACATGGGCAGGAGTCTAATCCTGCCGCCCCCGGGCGCGCGCCCACGGGGCTCCCGCGCCCGGCAGCGCTCAACAGCGCCCGTCATTGACCCGTCACCCGCGCACCGCGGCCCATCACCGCCCGCCGCCCAGGCGCTCCGGGAGTATCCGCCCACCGGGACCCAGGGGGATTCCTCACGGACGCCCCGTGACCCGCAAAATCTCACGATCATTAAGGGATCTCACAGGAAACATGCAGGGAAGGGCGTTGACTCGGTAAGCGGACTGGCGTGTGATGGTCTCACGGACGGCCCTGCGCGCACGCGGGGCCGGACGGGGACAGCGCGTCCCTCCCCTCCCCGAGGAGGGGGCTCACAGGGCGGGCACGATCGAGGGCATGTGATGACCGCGGAGACTCTTCTGGACAACAGCACCGAGGCGGCGGCGCCCGGACGCCATCGCCGCTGGCCTCTGTGGGCCGGGCTGGGACTGCTGCTCGTGGCCGGCGCGGGCACGGGCGCTTACGCCTACGCGAGCCATTACGCGGACCGCGCCGTCCCTGGAACCGCGATCGGGGGGACCGACGTGTCGGGCATGACGCGCGATGAGATCTCCTCGATGATCGCCTCGAAGTCGGAGTCGGCCACGGTCGCGGTGTCCGGGGACGTGACCGCCACCGCGACGCTGGCGGACCTCGGCATCACCGTGGATCCAGGCGCAACGGCCGACGCTGCCCTGGCGCGGGGCGCCAGCGCCGGGGATCGCCTGGCCTCACTGTTCTCCTCCGAGGACATCCCCGTGGTCATAACCACTGACGCCTCCGTCACCGACGCCTACGCCTCCTCGCTCATCCCCACCGACAAGGTCCGCGCGCGCAATGCCGAGGTCTCGCTCAACGCGAAGGGGACCTCCTTCACGGTGACACCGGCCGTGTCGGGGACGAGCATCGATCCCGCCCCGCTGGCCCGGGCCGGCGCCGAGGCCGCCTCGACCCTGACCCCCACCAGCGCCTCCGTGTCGATGACCACCCAGCCGCCCGCGGTCTCGGACGCGGACGCCCAGGCCGTGGCCGATACGGCGAACAGCTGGATCAGCCAGGACGTGACGATCTCCAACGCCTCCGGCAAAACCTCCTACAGCCCCGACGCCTCCACCAAGGCCTCCTGGATCACCGTCTCCACGAGCAATGACGCCGCGCCGACGTTGTCGATCGACTCCGCTGAGGTCTCCTCCTGGGTGGCCGATCAGGCCAGTGAGGAGAACATCGACGAGGTCCAGGGCACGAGGAACGTCAACTCCAAGGGCGAGGTCGTGGCGACCCCCGTCGAGGCGATCAAGAGCCGGACGGTCAAGAACGCCGACGCCCTGTCCGCCTCGATCGCCGAGGCCCTGGGCAAGGGCACCGGCTACTCCGGGGCCTTCGAGATGGAGGTCGGCGAGGAGAAGTGGACGCAGCGGGCCATCGCCGACGGCGCCGAGAGCCTCATCTACCAGGCCGCCCCCGGTGAGAAATGGGTGGACGTCAACCTCTCCGCCAAGACGGTGACCTCCTACGAGGGGGCGACCGTCGTGCGCGGGCCCGTCTCGATCGTCGATGGCGCCGCGGAGACGCCGACGGTCACCGGCACGTACCGCGTCTACCTCAAGTACGCGACGCAGACGATGCGCGGCCAGAACGCCGATGGCTCCGACTACGTCACTGAGGACGTGCCCTGGGTGAGCTACTTCCACAGCGGGTACGCCTTCCACGGGGCCCCGTGGCGCTCGTCCTTCGGCTACTCGGGCTCGCACGGCTGCCTCAACATGCCCGTTGACGAGGCCCAGTGGATGTACACCTGGGCGGACAACGGCACGACCGTGGTCAGCCACTACTGACGCCACTGATCCGATCCGCCGGCCCCGGATCGTCCTTGACCGTCCTCGCGCGATGGCGGCCCGCCCCGGAAGGGGCGGGCCGCCATCGCGCCCGTGGGAGCCAGCGAGGGCCTCAGCCGAGCTCGGGGAACCAGATGGCGATCTCGCGGGCCGCGGAGGCCTCGCAGTCCGAGCCGTGGACGAGGTTCTCGATGGCGCTCGATCCCCAGTCGCGGGCAAGATCGCCCCGGATGGTGCCGGGCGCGGCCGTCGTCGGATCGGTAGCGCCCATGAGGGAGCGGCAGCCCTCAATGACGCGATGGCCCTCCACCACGGCGGCGACCACCGACCCGGAGGTCATGTACTCCACGAGCCCGGGGTAGAAGGGGCGCTCCACATGCTCGGCGTAGTGGGCGGCGAGGACCTCCTCAGTCGGGACGACGAGCTTGAGGGAGGCCAGGGAATAGCCCTTGGCCTCGATGCGGCGCAGGATCTCGCCGGTGAGGCGGCGGCGCACGCCGTCGGGCTTGACGAGGATGAGGATGCGGCTGGGTGAGGCGGTCATGGGTGTCCTTCGACGTCGGTGACGGGCGGGACCGGTGATCGGATCTCGTCGCACCGGCCGCCGCGGTGGGACGACGATATCGCGCCCGCGGGCTCAGGGGCGGCGGAACAGGGCCCGGGCCTCGGCGGCCAAGATCACCGAGCCCACGATGAGCACGCCCGAGGACGTCATCGGGGCATCACCGCCCTCGGAGAGCGCGACGGCGCGGTCGACGCCGTCGGCGAGCGCCTGCGCCACCTGGACGCGGTCCTCCCCGAAGACCTCGCGGGCGACGGCCCCCAGGTCCTCGACGTCCATGGCCCGGGGCGAGTCGATGGGCACGCAGACGACAGCGTCGCAAGCGGGCTCGAGGACCGATAGGATCCCCTCAACGTCCTTGTCCGCCATGGCGCCCATGACGGCGACGAGATGCGTGAAGCCGAAGGCCTCCTCAACGGCGGGCATGAGGGCTGACACGCCGTGCGGGTTGTGCCCGGCATCGACGATGACGGTCGGGGAGGACCGCAGGACCTCCAGGCGCCCCGGGGATGTCGTCGAGGCGAAGCCCTCCTCCACGAGGGCCGGTGGAAGGGCGCGCCCCCCGAAGAAGGCCTCGACGGCCGCGAGCGCCAGTAGCGCGTTGCGCGCCTGGTACTCGCCATGGAGGGGCACGAAGACGTCCTCGTAGACGGCGGCCGCCGTGGCCAGCGTGACGAGCTGGCCGCCCACGGCCAGTTCTCGCGAGCGCACGCTCAACTCGCCGGCCCCCGGCTCACCCGGGTCCTCCTGGGGATCGAGCTCCCTGCGCCACACGACCCGGTGCTCGGTTGCCGCGGCAGCGATGACCTCCTGCGCCCGGGGATCCTGGAGCGAGGTGATGAGGGTGGCCCCGTCCTTGATGATGCCGGCCTTGTTCTCGGCGACCTCGCGGATCGTGCTGCCGAGCCAGGCGGCGTGGTCGAGGCCGATGGGGGTGATGATCTCGATATCGGAGTCCACAATATTCGTGCAGTCCCATGTACCGCCCATACCGACCTCGATAACGGCGGCGTCCACGGGGTGATCGGCGAAGACCGCCAGCGCCATGACGGTGAGAACCTCGAAGAAGCTCATCCTCGGGCCGCCCCCGGCCGTGGAGCGCTCATCGACCATCGCGATGTAGGGGGCGACGTCCTCCCATGCGGCAATGAAGCCCTCCTCGCTGATCGGCTCGCCGTCCAGGCTGATGCGCTCGCGGATCGTGGCCAGGTGCGGACTGGTGAATCTGCCGGTGCGCAGGCCCGCGGCCGCCAGCAGCCGCTCGGTCATGCGGGCTGTCGAGGTCTTGCCGTTGGTGCCGGTGATGTGGATGACCCGGTAGGCGCGCTCGGGGTGGCCCAGGATGTCCATCACCGCCTCAATGCGCTCCAGGGAGGGTTGGACGCGGTGCTCGGGGGCGCGGGAGAGGATCTCGGCCTCGACCTGCCGCATGCGCTCGCCCACCTCGACGCCGCGGGCGGCCGCCAGCAGGGCCCGGCGGTGGGCGTCCCCCTCGCCGGGATCGCCGTCCCTCGCCGCGTCAGCCTTCTGCCCTCCGTCGGGATCGCCATCGGCGTCCGGCAGGACCGGCTCCCAGGACTCCCAGTCATCGGAGCCGTCGGCGTCGACCTCGGCCAGGAGCGCGTCGAGCTCGTCCGGGTCGCCCGAGGCCAGCATGTTGTGCGCGACGAGCTCGCGCAAGGCCGCCAGGTCCTCGGCCTCGGCCGCCGATCGCGCCTCATCCCGCTCACCGGCGGCCCGGCGGGCCTCGGCGAGGTTGCGGCCCGGCGCGGAGGGATCCTGCCCCCCGCCCGCCGCGGAGGCGTCGGCGGCCTCGAGGTAGGGCAGGAGCCCGGGGTCGATCCCCTCCCCGCCGTCCCGGGCCCCGGTGCTTGCGCCCCCGGTGCCGAAGACGGCGTCGACGACCTCCTCGGCGGTGGCGCGGGCGGGAATACCGAAGGCCGCGCCCGGGTGGGAGCCCTTGGCGCCGTTCTCGGCCCGACCGGTCGGCTCGCCCTCAGCGCTCGCCGCGCCGCCGGATCCCTGGTGGTGGGTCATCAGTCCTCCTCATCGCCCGCGGGCCCGCACCGTGCCCGCGAGAGACAACTGTACTGGCCCGGATGCCCCCTCAGCGCCGGCCCATTCCCATGTAGGAGAAGCCCGCGCCCTTCCACGCCCCCGCGTCCAGGGAGTTGCGGCCATCGATGACGTTGGTGCGGCGCATGAGGGAGGCCGCCCGCACGGGATCGATGGAGGTGAACTGGCGCCACTCGGTGGTCAGGACGGCCAGATCGGCTCCTCGCAGGGCCTCATCGGCGGTCTCGCAGACCTCCAGGCCCTCGCGGCCCTGCTCGGCGAGGATGGCGCCGGCCTGGGGATCGGTGATGGCCACGCGCGCGCCGGCGGCGGCGAGCAGACCCGCGATCTCGAGAGCAGGCGAGTCGCGCATATCGTCGCTGTCCGGCTTGAAGGCGGCTCCCAGGATCGCCACGCGGGCGCCGTCGAGCCCATCATCGAGCATCTGGCGGGCCTTGTCGAGGACGACGGAACGCGCCCGCAAGTTGACCCGGTCCGCCTCGGCGAGGATGTCGAGAGCCTCGCCCGTGCCGAGCTCGGCCGCGCGCGCCTGGAAGGCGCGGATGTCCTTGGGCAGGCATCCCCCGCCGAAGCCGATGCCGGCGCGCAGGAATCGGTGGCCGATGCGCGCATCCAGGCCGATGGCCTCGGCCAGGGAGGTGACATCGGCGCCGGCGGCGTCGCAGACCTGGGCGACGGCGTTGATGAAGGAGATCTTGAGGGCCAGGAAGGAGTTGGCGCTGACTTTCACCAGCTCGGCCGTTGCGTAATCCATGGTCAGGCGCTTGACGCCGGTGGCGAGGATGGGCGCGTAGACCTCGTCGAGGACGGCGGTGGCCGCCTCGGCCCGGAAGGTGTCGGCGGGCAGGCCGTAGACCATGCGATCGGGCTCCAGGGTGTCCTTGACCGCGAAGCCCTCGCGCAGGAACTCGGGGTTCCACACCAGGGTGGTGCCCGCGGCGTCGAAGCGCTCGGCCAGGCGCGCGGCCGTGCCCACGGGGACGGTCGACTTGCCGACGACGATCTCCTCGCCCTCGACGCACCTGCCCAGGTGGGGCTCGAGGGCGTCGACGGCGCTGTCCACATACGTCATATCCGCCGCGCCGGAGGGTGTCTGGGGGGTCCCGACGCCGATGAAGTGGACCTGGGAACCCTCGGCGGCGGAGATGTCCGCGGTGAAGCGGAGGCGCCCGGAGGCGACGTTGCGCGAGAGGACCTCCTCGAAGCCCGGCTCGAAGAACGGCGCCCTCCCGGCCGCGAGGGCGCTGATCCGGTGCTCGTCGACGTCGATCCCCACGACGTCGTGCCCGATCTCGGCCATTGACGCCGCGTGGACGGCGCCGAGGTAGCCGCATCCGATCATCGAGATGCGCATGGGTGCTCCTCTCCTCCCGGCCCTCGCGGGGCCGGATCATCAGGGTCGTTCAGTGGTGCCCCGCGCGCCTGGGAGAGCGCGTCGATGGCGATAAGGCATCGGGATGAGGGGAGAGCGGTGGGCGCGGACGATGGGTGGCCCCGGCAGGGCCCACCCGGGCCGGAGGTAGTCAGGCCGAGCCGTCCAGGAGGAGGACGGCCTTGACGGTGCGCAGCAGGATCCACAGGTCGAGCCCGGGGGTCCAGTTGTCCACGTAGAACAGGTCAAGGCGGATGGCCTCCTCCCAGGTGAGGGAGGAACGGCCGCTGACCTGCCACAGCCCGGTGATCCCGGGCTTGGAGAGCAGGCGCCGGGCGGCCTCATCGTCGTAGAGCGCGACCTCCTTTGCCACCTGGGGGCGCGGACCCACCAGGCTCATCGAGCCCGCCAGGACGTTGAAGAGCTGGGGCAGCTCGTCGATGGAGGTGCGCCGCAGGAAGGCGCCCACGCGGGTGATGCGCGGGTCGTTGTCGACCTTGAACAGGGGGCTGTCCGTGCGGTTCTGCTCGCGCAGGAGCCCAGCGAGCTCGGCGTCGGCGTTGATCCGCATGGAGCGGAACTTCCAGATCTGGAAGGGCTTGCCGTCCAGGCCGATGCGGGTCTGGCGGAAGAGGATCGGGCCGCGGTCCTGCATCCAGATCAGCGGCGGAACGATGAGCCACACGGGCAGTAGCAGGACGATGAGCAGCGAGGAGGCGATGATGTCCGTGGCGCGCTTGACCAGCGAGTGCGCCACATCGGCGCGGGGCTGCTGGATCTCGATGGCGGACAGGCCCCTGGCCGAGCGCATCCACAGCCGCGAGCTGGCGATCTGCAGGAGCGGGGGCAGCATGATGAGGCGTCCCTCGGCGCCGAGGGATTGACTCAGTCGGCGGATCATGGCGGAGGTGAGCCCGGAGTCCTCCGCGACGACGACGGCGATGCCATCGGAGCTCTCCACGGTGTCCTGCAGGCTTCCCACTCCCCCGATGATGGGCACGGGGAGGTCGGGGCGCTCCCCGAGGGGGCCCTCATCGGAGATGAAGGCGCCTCGGATCTGCAGTCCGAGGCCAGGCTGCCGGGCGAGCTCGGCGATCGCCGAGGCCACGGCGCCAGTCGATCCGACGACGTAGGCGGGCTGCGCGAGCCTCCCCGCGGCGGAGAGGCGGATGAGACGGCGCCGGGCGGCCCAGTGCCAGGCCAGGAGGGCCACGATCGAGATCGCGAGCGCGGCCACGAGGTAGGAGGTGGGCAGCCGCACCCCCACCATGTAGCCCAGGATCGAGAACCCCGCGAACTCCAGGACGGTGGCCCACACGACCCGCTTGTACTCGGTGGCTCCGTGCCCCAGGACCCTGTCGCGGTACACATCGGCCTTGGTCAGCAGCATCCCCCAGGTCACGGCGACCGCCGCGATGAGCAGGGCGCGCATCACGAGGGCGGGGACGACTCCGGTGCCGATGTCCTCGCGGCCGGTGACATGGCACAGCCTCTCCACGCATACGACGACGAGCAGGATGATCACGAGATCTCCGGCCCGCAGGCCCCGGCGGAAGAAGGTCCTCCTCCTCCAGGCCTCGGACGCCGTCGGGACGGCGCTGAAGGAGGACGACTGGATCATGATTCCGCCGATCGGTCGGCCAGGAGCCCCGCGGTGCCGTTGTCGCGGACCGGGATCGCGGGCGCGGGGGCCCCGGCGCCGATCTCCCCGCGGGCGGCGCCGGATCGGCTCGCGCCACCGGGCATGAGCGCACCCGCGCGGCCGCCGTCGAGAAGCCCCCGCTTGTTGACGGCGTTGAGGACGACGCCGAGGATCCTCCCGCCGCCCTGCTCGAGAGCCTGCGCGGCCTGGCGCAACTGGGTGGTGGTGGTGGTGCCGGTGGAGACCACGAGCAGGGCGCCGTCGGCCTGGGCGGCCAGCACGGCAGCATCGGTGGCCTGCGAGGTCGGCGGGGAGTCGATGAGGACGATGGCCTCGGCGGACAGGCTCTCCAGCAGTTCGGTCATCCGCGAGGAGCCCAGGAGCTCGGAGGGGTTGCCCGGCAGCGCCCCGGCGGGGATGACGGACAGGCCCGGCATGGAGGTGCGCACGAGGACGTCGTCGGAGGAGGCGGTGCCGGCGAGCACCTGGGCCAGGCCGGCGCGACGGCCGTCCACCCCCAGGACGGAGGCCAGGGACGGGGCGCGCAGGTCCCCCTCGATGAGGACGACGCGGTGCCCGGACATCGCCAGGACCCGGGCCAGGCCCACCGTGATGGTGGTGCGCCCCTCGCCCCGGACGGCCGATGAGATGACGGCACTGCGTCCGGCGGTCGCCGTGGCGCGGATGAAGTTGGTGCGCAGCTTGCGCAGCTCCTCCTCGATGGCCGGGTCGGAGGCGTCCGCACCGTTCCGGATGAGATCGGAGTGCGGCAGAACCCCCAGGACCGGCGACTCGAAGACGGCCAGGACCTCTCCGGCGCCGCGCACCCGCTTGTTGAGCACCTCGACCACGAGAATGCCCAGGTACGCCAGGACGAGCCCGCCGAGGACCCCGGCGCCCATGAGTATCGTGATCGACGGTGATCGGGGGGCGGCTCGCAGCTCGGCGGAGGTCATGAGCTCGACCCCGACGGGGATGTCGTCGCCGTTGAGGGCGGCGAACTCCGCGTTGGACTGCCGGACGGTCTCATCGGCGATCCTGCGGGCCTGCTCGGGCGAGTCGGCGGTGGCCTCGACAACGACCGTGTCCGCGCCCGTGACGTGCTTGGCCTTGATGGAGCCGGCCAGGGCGGTGGGCGTCGTGCCCGCGAGTCCGAGGGAATCGATCACCCCCTGGGCCACGGTCTCGGAGGTGATGACCGGCAGGAGGGACTTGGCCTTGCGCTCGGCCAGCTGGGAGGCGACGAGCTGGTAGCTCGTCGGGTTGTCCTGAGCGGCGGCGATCGAGGCGTCCACCTTGACGTAGGCGATGGAGGCGGCGGTGTACGACCTGGGGCCGAGCAGGGCCGCGCCGGCCGCGAGGAGAGCTCCCACGAGGACACCGATGGCGAGGACGCGCCAGGAGCGCCTGGCGAGCAGGAGGAGGTCTTCGAGAGTCATCAGCGGGCCTCCTCCCCCGTGAGGCGGCCGGGTGCGCCGGTCCAGTCCGGTGCCATGCCGTGGGGCGGGGCCGCGCCGGGCCATCCTGTTGCGTCACACATGTGGAGCCTTCCTGCTCGGGGATCACTTCGGTCGTTGTCGGTCATGTCGGTCATGTCACTGGTGCCGGGCATACCGGTTGTCCCGGTCCTGCCGGAGCGGGCCATCACTTCATCGCGTTGATCGCGCGCAGCGAGCCCATGAGGGATCTCCGGTTGAGGGCGAGGACCGCTGCGGTCACGGCGGTGAAGACGACCACCGCGATCACGGGCACGGGGGCGCCGATCGAGAGCAGCGCCCAGCGCGCTCCGGCGCCCGCGGCCGCGGCGGCCAGCGCGCTCAAGACGTAGAGGACGAGGTCGTGGGGGTCGAGGGCCGAGCGCAGGCTCCCCTCGATCTCCTTCAGGCTGAGGCGCAGGAGGACCCAGGTCATCGCCGCGTTGACGACGACCGAGGCCACGGCCGGCCCGATGAAGCCGATGAGGGCGTAGAGCACGGGGCACAGCACCGCGTTGGCGGTGACGGCGACCAGGGAGACCGCCATGAGCGCGCGGGTCCTGCCGGCGGCGGACAGGATGAGCGAGAGGCTGGCGAAGCGCACCATGGCGGTGACGAGGTAGAGGCGGAAGACGGCGAGGCCATCGAGGTAGCGGGCGCCGTAGAGGACCTGCACCACCTCGGGGGCGACCACGAGGCAGGCCACGGCGAAAGTGCCGGTGGTCAGGTAGCCGACGGCCAGGTAGTGCCGGAAGAGCTCGCGGATGCGCTCCTTCTGGTCGGCGCCGATGTAGCGGGTGACGATCGGCACGATGACAGTGAGGAAGGAGGCGGAGATGAGGTCGAGGGGCAGGACCATGGAGGCGTTGGAGTAGACGGCGTAGCGCTCAGTGGGCTCGTTCATGCCGATGACGAGCGCGCCGATCTGCCTCATGAAAGTGGCCGTCAGCACGTATACGCCCATGGGCAGAGCGAGTCCCAGGATCTGGCGGATGCGGCGCCAGCTGGGCAGTGACGGCCACACGGGGTAGCACCAGCGCCGGAAGCTGTCCCAGAACCACAGCAGGGACGCCGCGTCGAGAGCGAGGAGCATCGCGAACAGGATTGCCAGGTCGGAGGTGATGGTGGCCGTGATGAGGACGGCGATGAACTTCAGCGCTGCCAGCACAAGGTTGCGGATCGCGATGACCCGCGCCTGCCCGATCGAGACGATGAGGACCTGGAAGACGCTGGTCATATTCGTGAGCATGGGCCGAGCCATGAGCAGGATGATGAGCGGGGGCAGCAGGGGGTTGGAGAAGTAGTCGCCGATGGCGCCCCGGGCGAGGATCATCGCCAGGGCGGTCACCAGGCCGACGAACGTCTGGATCATGACGATGGTGCGCACGTAGGCGCGTGAGAGACGCCGCTTCCCGCCGCGGTTGAAGAAGTAGTTGACGGCGTCGGCCATCCCCAGGATGGTGGAGTCCGAGCAGATGGTCACCAGTAGGACGCCCTGGGCGTAGGTGCCGTAGTCGGTCAGCGACAGGCTGTGCGACAGGATCATCGTATTGGCCATGGTCGAGCCCAGCGTCACGATCTTGACGCTGGCCAGCAGCAGGGAGTCGACGGCGCTGCCGGTAGGGCGGCGGAACGGGCTCCTTCTCACTGCAGCCTCTTGACGACTCGGGCGGGGTTGCCCGCGACGATCGAGTGGGACGGCACGTCCTTGGTGACGACGGCGTGTGCAGCCACCACCGAGCCGTGCCCGATGGTCACGCCCTTGAGCACCATCGTGTACTCGCCGATCCACACGTTGTCCTCGATGACCACGGGGGCAGATTCGGCCTCGGTCCAGTCCCACAGGGGTCCGCCGTGCTCGCCGCGCGTCATGCGCAGGCGGGCCCCGGGGTCGGTAGGGTGGCTGTTGTGGTCGAAGATATGGGCGTGGGTGGAGATGATGACGTCGGAGCCGATGCTGATCGACTCGACGGCGCCGATGAGGCTGGCCCCCGCTCCCCCGATCCAGCAGTGCGAGCCGATGGCGATGGTTCCCGCGCCGCGCGTCATGAGCGTGGCGTCGAGGAAGACGTGGTCGCCGATGGTCACGGACGGGGCGCGCGTGGAGCCGGCGGAGCAGCGGGCGTAGGAGCCCAGGCGCAGGTCCTCGCCGGTCCGGAGCACCCCGGCCGAGGAGGCGCGGCGGAACTGGGAGGCGACCAGGGATCGGCGCGCGCCGTGGATGACTCGTGAGGGCAGGCTCATCGGTCGGCGCTCCTCTCACGGGGGCTGGTCCCGGCGGCGCGGCTGCCGCCCGTCAGCTCCACGACCCGGCTGGCGAGGAAGGGGATGAGGATGAACAGGGCCATGTTGTAGATGTAGATCTCGCTGACGGCCATCACCGACATCGCCGCGTAGACGGCGGTCAGGGCCGCCCTGGCCCGGGGATCGCAGGCCGATCGGTCTATCCGGGCGCTGGCCGTCCACAGCAGGGCGCCGAAGAGGCCCACGGCGATGAGCCCGCCGTCGTGCATGATCTGGAGGTACTGGTTGTGGGCCTGCCACAGCCCGCCGTCGAGACCGGGGGCGAACCTGCCGAACTCATGGTTGATGCCGTGGCCGAGCAACGGCGATTCAGCGACGATCGGCAGGGCGGCGTCCCAGATGTCGGTGCGGCCCGTCAGCGTGAGCGACTTGCCCAGGGTGCTCTCGATGAGGGAGGCGAACAGCAGGTGGATCCGCACCACCACGACGAGCAGCGTGACGACGAGCCCGCCCACGGTGACGGCCCTCATGGACAGCAGGCCCCGCCCATGGGGCCGCAGGGAGACCATGACGTAGGTGATGGCGGCGATGGCGGTGCCGACGAGCGCCGTCGCCACGTGGAGGAAGGCGATCTGGAGCAGGCCGGTGCCCACGGCGATGACCGAGCGCCAGCCCCAGCGCCTGGGCGAGGTGGAGTCGTAGAGGAAGGCCAGCATCGTGGCCGGGAAGATCGTGTCGGTGACCCTGGTGCGGATGCCCAGGAGGTAGGAGGGCTGGGAGAACTGGGCGCCGGCGGCGGCGTCCTTGGAGATCCCCAGCAGGATCATCGCGGCGTTGACCATGAGGTAGAGCAGGAGGAGGTCCGTCAGGACCCTCAGGAGCCGCCTGCGGGAGTCCTCCTCGCCGCCGACGTGCAGTTCGATGACCATCAGGACGCTCACCTGGGCGATGGAGGCGTAGCCCCAGTTGAGCAGGTCGCCGTCGTGCAACAGGGTGGGCAGCAGGTAGGCGAGGCGGTAGAGGATGAAGAGCGTCAGCGTGGCCGACAGCGCCACCCGGCGGGCGAGGTAGGCCAGGACGAGCCCGAGGAAGACGACGGCCGTGAGGGCCTTGACCAGGGGCGCCAGGGACGCGCTCTCATCGACCAGGCTCGGCTTCATGAGAATTCCGCAGATCATCATGAGTCCGAGGTAGCGCAGCGGGTAGCAGCGCCGGGCGAAGCCGACGAGGGCCTCCTTGAGGGCGCCGGCCGTGCCGGTCGCGGCGCCGTCGCCCCGTCGGGCGCTCAGACGGCCCCGGGGCACGGTCCCCGTACTCATCTCAACGGTAGAGGTCACAGTAGGCCTCCATCATGGCTCGTGCGGAGTGGTCCCTCGCCGTGGCGAGTGCCGCGCGGCTGAGCCGGCTGTAGCGCCCGGGGTCCTCCCAGATGCGCGCGACGGCCGCGGCGATCTCCTGGGCGGCCTGGGGAGCGCGGGGGTTGATGAGAGCGCCATTGAGGCCGTCGGCGACGATGCTGGGCATTCCCCCGACGGCCGTGGCCACGACGGGCAGACCGGCGGCCATGGCCTCGATGACGCTCATGGGCAGGCCCTCGTACTCGGAGGCCAGCGCGAAGATGTCCGCCTCGGCGTAGAAGGGGGCGGGGTTGCGCTGAGGACCCGCGAAGCGGACGCGATCGGCGATGCCGAGGGTTCTCGCGCGCTGTCCAAGATCGGCCACGAGGGGGCCGTCGCCCACGATGGTGAGGCTGGCGTCGCGCCCGGCGCGGACCAGGGCGGCGACGGCGTCGAGGAGGAGGGCGTGGTTCTTCACCGGCGCGAGCCGGGCCACGCACAGCAGGCGCGGGGCGCGCCGCCGGGCACCGGGGCCGGGGGAATCGAGGTCGCGCTCGCAGGCGAAGGCGCCCACGTCCACGCCGTTGCGGACCACGGGAACGCCCTCGGGGGCGAGTCGGTACTCGCGGCAGATCGAGTCGCGGACCTCCTCGCCCAGTGCGACGGGCACGACCCCGTGCCTGAAGGCGTAGCGGTTGAAGCGCCGCAGGACGGGCAGGCGGGTCTCATGGGTGGCCACGGAGTGGACGGTGTGGATGAGGCGGGGGCGGGCCCCGCTCAGGCGCACGGCGGGCAGGACGTAGGCAAGCACCGGCTGGTGGGTGTGGATGACGGTGGGCCGGAATTCGTGGATGAGGCGCCGCAGCCCGGCGGTGGCGCGGGGGTCCGGGCCCTTCCTCTTGCCCAGGGCCTCCACGCGCACGCCCGCATCGCGCAGGGCGTCGGCGATGTCGGTGTCCCCCGAGCCCAGGCAGGCCACGAGCACGGGATGCCCGGAGCGCTTCAGCTCGCGGGCGAGGTTGAGGACCATCATCTCGGCGCCTCCGGTGCCCAGCCCGTGGGTGACGAGCATGATGCGCATGGCGGGCTGCGATCGCGTTGCCGTCGGCGAGCCGTTGGGCTGCGTGCGTGTCATCGGCGCTTGTCCTCGTGATCCGTGGGTGGTTCGGGGGAAGGGGGGCGGGGCCCGCCTCAGGGGCGGGCGGTGAGGGCCTCGGCGATCCGCTCGAAGACGGCGCCGGCGGTGTAGGCCTCGGCGCGCTCGTGAATGGCGCGGCGCATGGCCTCGACCTCCTGGTGCGGCAGGGCGAGGAAGGCCTCGATGGTCGGGCGGAGGTCCTCGGGGCGCTCGAAGTCGTAGCCGAGTCCTGTCACGCCGTCGGTGAGCATCTCGGAGTAGTACGCCCAGCGACTGGCGATAACGGGTAGGCCCGCGCCCATGGCGTCGACGATGGTCCCTGGGATCCCCTCCCCCCAGAACTCGGTGGGGAAGAGCAGCGCGGAGTAGTCCCGGATGGTCTCCACGCCCCGCTCGGGCTTGACGGCGCCCATGTACCGGGTGTGTGGTGCGCTCTCAATGAGGGCGCGGAACTCAGCCTCGTAGTCCTCGTCGATCGGCCCGTAGATGTCGAGCACGGCCTCGGGGCCGCCCGGGCACGCGTCCCCGTTGAGGGAGGCCACGGCTCGCACGGCGTTCTCAATGCCCTTGCCCGGGACCACCCTGCTGAACATGCACAGGCGCGCGGGGCGGGCCTCGGGCGCGTCGAGGCGGGCGGCAGCGGGATCGAAGTCCTTGAAGTTGGGCAGGTAGGCGGCGTTGCGCACGCCGAGCTCAGCCAGGCGGGCCACGAGGGCCCGGCTCTCCACCCAGTTGACCTGGAAGGCGTTGAGGCAGCGCACCAGGCGGCCCGAGGGATCGCGCTCGATATCGTCGGCGAGGCGGCCTCCGATGAGGTTGTGGAAGACGCGCGTGCCGCGCATGGAGGCGGCCAGGGCGAGCACGGGGAAGAAGAAGCGGCGGCCGTTGTCGGACAGGAGCACCACGACGTCGTCGCACACGGCCAGGCAGCGCGCCGCGTCCTTGACCACCCGCAGGGGGTGGTGGCGGTAGTCGAGGGTGTCGACGGTGCGGATGGCGTCGGCGCCGAATCGATGGGCGAGATGGCGGTAGACCACCCGGGTCTTGACGGTCTGGCCGTCGACCATCGTCTCGCCGAGGTCGATCCTGCCCATGACCCCGATGCGGCGGCCCTCGCCGACCTCGTCGGACCGGTGGGCGGCGCGGCCCCGGAGCGCACTGATGCCCGTGACTGCGATGGCAGCGCCTGTGAGGGAGAGCAGCGCTGCCGTCCGTGTTCTCATCAGGAGCTCCTCCGGCGTCGCATCATCGCGTGGGACAACTGCCATGCCAGGCAGTAGGCGGCGTAGGGACGGGGCAGGCGCTCGACATCCCTGTAGAGGCGCCAGGTGCGCTTGACCGCCTTGACCTTGTTGGAGGACAGGGACCCCACGGTCTTCCTGTACTTGGCGAGGCATTCGTCCAGACCGTGGAAGCGGTGGCCGCGCTTCATCACCTGCAGCCAGGTGGCGGCGTCCTGCCCGCGGCGCAGGTCCGGCATGACCAGGAGGGAGCGATCGACGATCGTGGTATCGAAAACCACTGAGAGCGTGCAGGTCATCGTGTTCTTGAGGAACTGCTTGTACGTGAACGAACGGGGCGCGTGGACGTAATTCCGGTGCTCGCCATCCTCCTCGATGGTCTCGTAGGAGGTGACGCAGACCCCGGCCTTGGTCCGCCTCATGAAGGCGATCTGCCGCTCCAGCTTGGCCGGCGCCCACAGGTCGTCGGAGTCGAGGTAGGCGATGTAGCGCCCCCGGGCGGCCTCGAGTCCGCGGTTCCTCGCCTTGGCGACGCCCTGGTTCTCGCCTTGCACGAGAACGGTGATCCGGGAGTCCTGCGCCGCGAAATCGGTGAGGATCGGAACGGTGGAGTCCGTCGAGGCGTCGTCGACGGCGATGACCTCCAGGTCTGCCATGGTCTGGTCCAGAACGCTGCGGATCGTCTCGGCGACATGGTCCTCGGAGTTGAACGAGGGGACGATCACGGACACCAGCGGGGCATCCCCTGCCGCTGAGCCCGCCGGGCGCCCTTCGGGGAGGGCATCCGACCCTGCTATGCGCCGCTCCGCGCCAGTATGAGCATGGATACCGGTGGAGTTCTCCTGGGTCATCGATTTCCTTTGAGTACGAAGACGGGATTTCGACTGACTCAGCTCAGCAGGGTTTGAGGGACTCCCGAATCACCTGTGCCGAGCACAGTGAATCAGCCAGGACGAGCGCCGTATCACCGAGGTGCGCCGAGTCGAACACTTCAATCACGAAACAATCACAACTGAAGTGAACACCCTTGTCAGGCTAGTGAGACCACCCAAAGGTGTCAACAGAATATCGACTTTCGACGGAACTTCGGGAGATAGGTCACTCCGAATGCATGTCGAACGTCATGCCACCTTCGAAGGAGCTCCCAGGGTTTTCTCAGAATTGGCCGCAATCCCCCACGCTCGTTGAATGCTGCGGGGGCGGCCGGCCGCGATCATGCGGTCGGCCGCCCCCGCGGCTCATTATGGCGCGGCCCGGCTCCGGGAAGCGGGCCGCCCTCTCAGTCGTCGCTAGCCCTCGCTCCGGACGACGGCGGCACTGGGCTGACCCACCGAGGCGCTGGCGACGACCGAGGCGTCCGCACAGCCGGTCTCGGCCTTGATGAGGGCGAGGTGCGCCCCCGTCCAGGCGCCCCGGTCCTCGGGGACCGTGAGGGTCAGGCGGATCCGGTCGCCCACGTGGAGACCGGCGGCCTTGCGCTCGTCCTGGACGAGACGGATGAGGTCGCGCGCCCAGCCCTCGGCCTCGAGCTCCTCGTCGAGGGCGGTGTCCAGGACCACGAAGGCGCCGGAGGCCAGGACGGTGGCGCTCAAGGCGTCGTCATCGACCTCGATGCGCTGGGTGAGGGTGAAGGAGCCCTCCTCCGCCTCCAGGACCACGGGCGCGCCGTCGATCGTCACACCGTCGAAGCGCGCGTCGCCGTCCTCAGTGAGGGCCCACTGCCCCGCCTTGACGGCATCAAAGAGCTTGGAGGTGAGCTTGCGGACCTCGGGGGCGAAGGCCCTCGGGTTGAGGGAGAGCTCCTCGCGCAGCTCGTAGCCGGCGTTGGCGGCGTCGAGGACGCGGACCTCCTTGACGTTGACCTCCTCGGCGATGAGATCGGCGAAGGGCGCCAGGCCGCCCGGCTGCGCGGTGGCGATGAGCAGGGAGCGCAGCGGCTGACGCACGCGCAGCTTCTCGGCCTTGCGCAGGCTGAGAGCGGCGGAAACGGCCTCGCGGGCCTCGTCCATGGCGGTCACGAGGGCCGGGTCGGCGACGTGTGCGGGCAGGACGGGCCAGTCGGTCAGGTGGACCGAGCGCCCACCGGTCAGCCCCCGCCAGATCTCCTCGCTCACCAGCGGGGCGAGCGGCGCCATGACCTCCGTCAGGACGCGCAGCACGGTGGCCAGGGTGTCGAAGGCGGGCCTGGCGACGGCGGGATCGTCGTCGGTGAACCGCGAGCGCGAGGTGCGCAGGTACCAGTTGGTGAGCACGTCGAGGAAGTCGCGGATGGTCACCGTGGCGCCGGTGATCTCGTAGGAGCTCATCTGGGCGCCCACGGTGTCGGCCAGGTCGCGCGCCCGGGCCAGGATGTAGCGGTCCATGACGTGCAGGGAGCCCTTGCGGCCGAACAGGGCGGCGTCGGACAGGTCCACGCCGGGGCTGACGTAGCCCTCGCCGTCGTTCATCTGCCCGGCGTACAGGGCGAAGAAGTGCCAGGTGTTCCACAGGGGCAGGAGAACCTGGCGCACGGTGTCGCGGATGGCCTTGTCGGTCACCGCGAGGTTGCCTCCTCGCACGACGGGGCTGGACAGCAGGAACCAGCGCATGGCGTCGGCGCCGTCACGGTCGAAGACCATGGAGACGTCGGGGTAGTTGCGCAGGGACTTGCTCATCTTCGCGCCGTCGTCGCCCAGGAGGATGCCGTGAGAGACGCAGGAGGTGAAGGCGGGGCGGTCGAACAGGGCGGTGGCCAGCACGTGGAGGGTGTAGAACCAGCCACGGGTCTGCCCGATGTACTCCACGATGAAGTCGCCGGGGTTGTGCGACTCGAACCAGTCGACGTTCTCGAAGGGGTAGTGGACCTGGGCGAAGGGCATGGAGCCGGACTCGAACCAGCAGTCCAGGACATCGGGGATGCGGCGCATCATCGACCTGCCCGTGGGGTCGTCCGGGTTGGGGCGCGTCAGGGTGTCGATGAAGGGGCGGTGCAGATCGGTGACCTCGACGCCGAAGTCGGCCTCCAGCTCGGCGAGGGAGCCGTAGACATCGGTGCGCGGGTAGGCGGGGTCGTCCGAGACCCATACGGGGATCGGGGCCCCCCAGTAGCGGTTGCGCGAGATCGACCAGTCGCGGGCCCCGGCGAGCCAGTTGCCGAAGATGCCGTCCTTGATATGGGCGGGAGTCCAGGTGATCTCCCGATTGAGCTCCACCATGCGGTCCCTGATGGCGGTGACCCGCACGAACCAGGAGGAGACCGCCTTGTAGATGAGCGGCTTGCGGCAGCGCCAGCAGTGCGGGTAGCTGTGCACGTAGGAGGCCTGGCGCACGAGGACGGGCCGGGCGGCCTCCTCCCGGCCCTTCAGCGGCCCGGAGCCGTCGCGCAGGTCGACGGTGATCGGCTTGTTGGCGTCGAAGACCTGCAGGCCGGCGTAGTCGGGGACCTCGGAAGTGAACACGCCGCCGTCGTCGACGGGGATGACGGCGCCGATCCCGGCCTCCTGGCACACGAGCATGTCGTCCTCACCGAAGGCCGGGGCGATGTGGACCAGCCCGGTGCCGTCCTCGGTGGTGACGTAGTCGCCGGCGATGATCGTCCAGCCGTTCGGGCCCGGGGCGGCGCCCTCGGCGCGGTGGGCGTCGTCATCGAAGTAGTCGAAGATCGGGTGGTAGCGGCGCCCCACCAGCTCGGAGCCCTTCAGGTGGGCCAGGACGGCGGGCTCGGAGCCCTCGGCGGCCAGCTCCTTGGCGTAGGAGCCCACGAGCGCCTCGGCCAGGATGACGCGGCGGCCGGCCAGGGGGGAGTCGAGCCCCGCGGGCACCTCGACGACGGCGTAGTCGACGTCCGGCCCCACGGCGACGGCGAGGTTGGACGGCAGGGTCCAGGGGGTCGTCGTCCAGATGAGGATGAGCTCGGGGGCGCCGTCGAGGATAGCCTCGGTCAGCGGCATGCCCACGGTGACCGTGTTGTCCTGGCGGTCCTGGTAGACGTCGTCGTCCATCTTGAGCTCGTGGTTGCTCAGGGGCGTGCGGTCGTGCCAGCAGTAGGGCAGCACGCGGTATCCCTGGTAGGCCAGGCCCTTGTCGTAGAGGCTCTTGAAGGCCCACAGGACGCTCTCCATGTAGGTGGGGTCGAGGGTCTTGTAGTCGCCCTCGAAGTCGACCCAGCGCGCCTGGCGGGTGACGTAGTCCTCCCATTCCTTGGTGTAGCGCAGCACGGAGGTGCGGCACTCGGCGTTGAAGGCCTCGATGCCGAGGCCGCCGGGGCGCGTGATCTCGGAGACGTCGTCGATGCCGAGCAGGCGCTGGGCCTCGAGTTCGGCGGGCAGGCCGTGAGTGTCCCAGCCGAAGCGGCGCTCGACGCGGCGGCCCATCTGGGTCTGGAAGCGGCCGACGGCGTCCTTGACGTATCCGGTCAGCAGGTGCCCGTAGTGGGGCAGGCCGTTGGCGAAGGGCGGGCCGTCGTAGAAGACGAACTCGTTGGAGCGCCCACCCGCATCGTGGGCGGGGCGGGCCTCGACGGAGGCGGCGAAGGTGCCGTCCGCCCTCCAGTAGGCCAGGGTCTCCTGCTCCAGGGCGGGGAAGGACGGGGAGGGGTCGACCCGCTCGCCGTCTCGGTGCAGGGGGTAGAAGGCGGCGCCGGTGTGGGCAGCGGTGCTCCGCTGGGTCTGCTCAGCCATGTGCCTCGCGTCTTTCGCTCGTGAACATCCGGGTGGACGGGACTCACGAGGACGACGCCGACGCTCACCGCCCGGGAGTTCCCTGGCCGGCGGGGCCGCACCGCGGTACCACCTCGCTTGCCGCGCCGCGCCTCGCCCGAGGGCTGCGCGCGGTGCGACCGCTTCATCATCAGCTGTGACGGGCTGTCCCGTCCGGGTCTACTGGGCGGACGGGCCCAGGGGCCCGGCGCTGTTCTGCCGGAGGCTCGCCGGTGATGCCCGATCGCCGCGTGGCGGATCGGCCGGGTCGCTGCCTGATAGCGCAGGAGTGTAGCCAGCGGCGCCGGGAGCGGCCAGCGGGGATCGGGCCCGCGCGGCGTCGTCCTCGACACATCCCTCGGTCCGCCCCCGGCCTTCCCGCAGCGGGCGGCGCGGGGGAGGCGCGCCGCCCGTCTCCGCGTCGCCGTGCCCCTGCTGGGGCCCGGTCTCACCATGCAAGCACCCCATCGCATCAGCGCAGACCGGGACTTACACTCCGGCATATGACCACAGCACGCCGCGTCACAACCCGCTGGGCACGCCCCGCGTCGACGCCGCGTGGGCACGGCTGGGTCATGTGTTGTCAGGCCTGACGAGCGCCTGACCGCAGCGGTTGATACCGCGATCATCGGATTCCGGCGCGATGAGGCGTCCGGAGCCGAGCACAACTCCCCCCAGCGGCAGACCGCCCGCACGGGAGCGGCACCGCGGGGAGCCTCTTGATCCGACTCCCCTTCAGACGCCCGGCGCCGCCCACCTGGAGGAGACATGAGCACCACGACGAGCAGCGCGGCGGGCCCCGCGGGGGGCCGCGACCTGCGGCCCCCGCGCTCGGGGCGGTCCAACGGCCAGTGGCTGGTGGACGGCCGCGCGCCCCTGAACCCCAATGAGGCCTTCAAGCAGGACGGGGACCCGCTCGGCGCGCGCCAGCGCATCATCGACGCCTACGCGTCCGCCGGCTACGACGCGATCCCCGACGACGACCTCCACAACCGCTTCCGCTGGTGGGCGCTCTACACGCAGCGCAAGCAGGGGATCGACGGCGGCCGGACCGCCCAGTTGAGCGCCTCCGAGCTCTCCGACCGCTACTTCATGCAGCGCATCCGCATGGACGGCGCGTCGCTGTCGGTGGAGCAGATGCGCGTCATCGGCGCCATCTCGAACGAATTCGCCCGCGGCACTCTCGACATCACCGACAGGCAGAACCTCCAGCTCCACTGGATCCGGATCGAGGACGTGCCCGAGATGTGGCGCCGTCTGGAGGAGGTGGGACTGACCACGATCGAGGCCTGCGGGGACACGCCCCGCGGCTTCCTCGTCTCCCCCGTGGCCGGGATCGACCCCGAGGAGATCATCGACCCCTCCGAGGCGGCGCGCCACCTGCACGACACCTGCCTGGGCGACCCCGAGATCGTGAACCTGCCGCGCAAGTTCAAGACCGCGTTCACCGGCTCACCGAGCCTGGACGTGCTCCACGAGATCAACGACATCTCCTTCGTCGGCGTCGAGCACCCCGAGCTCGGCCCCGGGTACGACCTGTGGATCGCGGGCGCCCTGTCCACCGCGCCCTTCCTCGGCAAGCGCCTGGGCGCATTCGTGCGGCCCGAGCAGGTGCCCGAGGTGTGGTGGGGGGTCATCCGCATCTTCCGCGACTACGGCTACCGGCGCCTGCGCAACAAGGCGCGGTTGAAGTTCCTCATGGCGCAGTGGGGGCCGGAGCGGTTCCGGGAGGTCCTGGAGGCCGATTATCTCGGTTACGCCCTGGCCGATGGCCCGGCCCCGGGACCGCCGCGCGGCTGCCGGGACCACCTCGGGACGCACCGCCAGGCCGATGGGCGCTACTGGATCGGCGCCAAGCCCCCGGTGGGCCGCCTGTCAGGGGACGTCATGCTGGGCCTGGCCGACCTCGCCGAGCGCGTGGGCTCCGACCGCGCGCGCACCACTCCCCTGCAGAACATCCTCCTGCTCGATGTTCCCGCCGAGCGCGTCGAGGAGGCGCGCGAGGGCCTGGTGGCTCTCGGCATCGACCCCGATCCCGGTACCTTCACTCGCGGGATGCTGGCCTGCACCGGCATCGAGTTCTGCAAATTCGCGATCGTGGAGACCAAGGCCCTCGCCGCGCGCGTGGCCGCCGAGCTCGATGAGCGCCTGGCCGACGCCGACCTCGAGCGCCCCCTGACCGTGCACATCAACGGCTGCCCGAACTCCTGCGCGCGCATCCAGACGGCGGATATCGGCCTCAAGGGCCAGATCATCACCGTCGACGGCGAACGGGCTCCGGGCTTCCAGGTCCACCTGGGCGGAGGGTTGGCCGCCCCCGGCCATGAGGAGGCCGAGCTGGGGCGCACTGTCCGCAGCCTCAAGGTCGCCGCTGATGGTCTGCCCGACTACATCGAGAGGGTGGTGCGGGCCTACCTGGCCGACCGCTACCCCGAGGAGAGCTTCGCCCAATGGGCGCAGCGCGCGGATGAGGAGAGACTCGCATGACCACCGCGACGACCGGCACGACCAGCGCCGCCGGCGCCCCCGTGGGCCGCTTCGGCCACCTGAGCGCCCGGGGCGCCAATGCCCCCCGCTCGCCCCGCCGCCCCAGGCGCGGCGAGGACGAGCTGCGCGCCCTGGCGGCCGCGGGCGCCGCCGAGCTGGGCGACGACGCCCCCGCCGAGGAGGTCGTCGCCTGGGCCGCGAGGGCGTTCCCCGACAGCCTCGCCGTCGCCTGCTCGATGGCCGACGCCGTGCTGCCGCATGTCATCGCCGCGCGGATCCCCAGCGTCGACGTGCTCTTCCTCGAGACGGGCTACCACTTCGCCGAAACGGAGGGGACCCGCGACGCCGTCGCCGAGACCATGGACGTCACCGTCATCGATGTCCTGCCCGAGCTGACGGTCGCCGAGCAGGATGAGCGCTACGGGCAGGCCCTCCACTCCCGGGATCCCTCGCGCTGTTGCGCCCTGCGCAAGGTGGCGCCGCTGGCCAGGGCCCTGTCCGGCTACGAGGCCTGGGCCACCGGCCTGCGCCGCGAGGACGCCGTCACCCGCACCTCCACCCCGCTCGTGGGCTTCGACGAGGCGCACCGGATCGTCAAGATCAATCCGCTGGCCGCCTGGAGCTTCGACGAGCTTCTCGCCTATGCCTCCGAGCACGGCGTCGTCGTCAACCCGCTGCTGGCCGACGGTTACCCCTCGATCGGCTGCGAGCCCTGCACGGCGCGCGTCGCCCCGGGAGAAGACCCACGTTCCGGCCGCTGGGCCGGATTCACCAAGACCGAATGCGGGATCCACCTATGAGCACCACCTCGGCCACCGCTGCCCGCCCCGCGCTCGACGAGCTCGACGCGCTGGAGGCCGAGGCGATCCTCATCATCCGCGAGACGGTCGCCGAGTGCGCCCGCCCCGTCCTGCTGTTCAGCGGCGGCAAGGACTCGGTGGTGATGCTCCACCTGGCGCGCAAGGCCTTCTGGCCGGGGCCCGTGCCCTTCCCGCTGCTCCACGTCGATACCGGGCACAACTTCCCCGAGGTCCTGGCCTACCGCGACGCCACCGCCGAGGCCGCCGGCATGCGGCTCGTCGTCGTATCCGTCCAGGACTACATCGACGACGGCCGGCTGCGCGAGCGCCCCGACGGCACCCGCAACCCGTTGCAGACCCGCCCACTGCTCGACGCGATCGCCGCGGACGGCTTCGACGGCGTCTTCGGCGGGGGCCGGCGCGACGAGGAGAAGGCTCGGGCCAAGGAGCGCGTCTTCTCCCTGCGCGATGAGTTCGGGCAGTGGGATCCGCGCAATCAGCGCCCCGAGCTGTGGACGCTGTTCAACCCCCGGCACGCCCCGGGCGAGCACGTGCGGGTCTTCCCCCTGTCCAACTGGACCGAGCTGGACGTGTGGCGCTACATCGAGCGCGAGGACATCGCCCTGCCGAGCCTGTACTACGCCCACGAGCGCGAGGTCTTCCGCCGCGACGGCATGTGGCTCGCCGTCACCCCGGTGACCCGGCCCCGCCCGGGTGAGGAGACCGAGAGGCGCACCGTGCGCTACCGCACCGTCGGGGACATGTCCTGCACCGGCGCCGTGCTCTCGGGCGCCGCCACCAACCACGAGATCGCCATCGAGGTGGCCGCCTCCGCACTCACCGAGCGCGACGCGCGCCGACGACCGCCTGACGGAGGCGGCGATGGAGGACCGCAAGAAGGAGGGCTACTTCTGAGCCGCCCCGGCCCTCATCCTCTCCCCCTCACCCCACCGACGACCCCGAGGACGCATGATGACCCCGACCGCTCACCCGCTCACCGCCCCGCCCCTCACGGCCAGCACCCCCGCGGCGGGCCGGCCCACGGGCCTGCTGCGCCTGGCCACGGCCGGCAGCGTCGACGACGGCAAGTCCACGCTCGTGGGCCGCCTCCTGTTCGATTCCAAGTCGGTCCTGCGCGACCAGCTCGCCGCCGTCGAGCGGGTCAGCCTCGACCAGGGCATGACCCGCACGGACCTGGCCCTGCTCACCGACGGCCTGCGCGCCGAGCGCGAGCAGGGCATCACGATCGACGTCGCCTACCGCTACTTCGCCACCCCGGGACGCTCGTTCATCCTGGCCGACTGCCCCGGGCACGTGCAGTACACCCGCAATACCGTCACGGGGGCGTCCACCGCGGACCTCGTCGTCCTGCTGGTCGACGCCCGCCACGGCGTCGTCGAGCAGACGAGGCGCCACCTGGCGGTGGCGGCGCTGCTGCGGGTGCCGCACGTCGTCGTCGCGGTCAACAAGATCGATCTCGTCGGCTACTCCGCCGAGGTCTACGCCCGGGTGGCGGCCGATGTCCAGGCCGTCGCGGCGGGGCTGGGCCTGCCCGACGCGAGGACCCTGCCGACCTCGGCGCTGGAGGGGGACAACATCGTCACCCGCTCCGCGCGCACGCCCTTCTACTCGGGCCCGGCGCTCCTGGAGCTGCTCGAGGCGGTCCCTGTGGAGCCGCCGGAGGCGGGCCGGCCCTTCCGCCTGCCGGTGCAGTGCGCCATCCGTCCCCAGAGCGCCGCCCCTCGCGGCCTGGAGGACTTCCGCGGCTACGCCGGGCAGGTCGCGTCGGGCGCCGTGGCGATCGGCGATGAGGTCGTCGCCCTGCCCTCGGGGCGCGCCACGAGGGTCACGGGGATCCACCTGGACGATCGCCCGCTGGAGCGCGCCGTCACCGGCCAGTCGGTCACGCTCGAGCTGGCCGATGACATCGACCTCTCACGCGGGGACCTGCTCGCCGCGCCCGATGGGGCGCCCGCGCCCACCCGCGAGATCGAGGCGAGCCTGGCGTGGCTGTCCGACCGGCCGCTGCGCGAGCGCGACCGCGTCCTGGTCAAGCACGGCACGAGGACCGTCCACGCGGTGGTCACGAGTATCGCCGGGCGCCTGGACTTGGACGGCCTCGCGCTCGTGGACGCGGACGGCCTCGCCCTCAACGACATCGGACGGGCTCACCTGCGTCTGGCCGAGGCCATCCCGGCGGCCCCCTACGAGCGTTCCCGCACCGATGGCGCCTTCCTCGTCATCGACGCCCATGACGGCTGGACACTGGCGGCGGGCATGGCGCGCGCTGCTGAGTCCGCTCCCGCGCCGTCCGGGGAGCGGGCATGAGCGGGCGGCGCACGGCGCTCGCGCCCCCGGGCCCCGGTTCCCCCACGGATCCCGGCGATCCCGGCGGCAGCACTCCGGGCGCGGGCTCAGTCGCCCTCGTGGGCGCCGGACCCGGGGATGCCTCACTCATCACCGTACGAGGACTGGAGCTGCTGGAAGCGGCCGATGTCGTCGTCATCGACCGGCTGGCGCCGCACGAGCTCCTCGAGCACTGCCCGCCGGGCGCGGAGGTCATCGACGTCTCCAAGCGCCCTGGGCGCCACCTCGTCCCCCAGGACGGCATCGACGCCCTGCTCGTCGAGCGCGCCCGGGGCGGGGCGCGGGTCGTGCGCCTCAAGGGCGGGGACCCCTTCGTCCTCGGGCGGGGCGGCGAGGAGGTCCAGGCCTGCCGGGCGGCCGGCGTCGATGTGGAGGTCGTCCCGGGCGTCACCTCGGCCGTGGCCGTGCCGGCGGCGGCGGGCATCCCCGTCACCCACCGGGGCCTGGCCCGCGGATTCTCCGTGGTCAGCGCCCACGAGGACCTCATCTCCACCGTGCCCGCGCGCCGGGACCACACGCTCGTGCTGCTCATGGGGGTCACTCATCTGGCCCGCTCAGTGTCGATCCTGCTGGGTCGCGGCGCAGATCCCCTCACCCCGGCGGCTGCCGTCGAGAGCGGCCTGCGCCCCGATCAGCGGGTGACGACGACGATCCTGCGATGCCTGCCCGAGGTC
The DNA here is from genome assembly GCF_002072175.1 of Actinomyces gaoshouyii. Lineage (GTDB taxonomy): Bacteria > Actinomycetota > Actinomycetes > Actinomycetales > Actinomycetaceae > Actinomyces > Actinomyces gaoshouyii. The sequence continues at coordinate 73,869 of NZ_MVIV01000003.1, forward strand.
GCCTTCTCTCTCGGCGTGGCCGCGCCGGCGGTCATCGTGCTCGGCGACGTCGTCACCCTCAGCCCCGACTGGGAGCGCCGGCTCATCCCCGGGGCCTGAGCGCCACCCGCCCCATCCCGAACCGGGGACCACGCACACGCGGAGGACATCATGCGCAGACTCATCATCCTGGCCCTCGCCGGCCTCATCGCCCAGCTCGTCGACGGCGCCCTCGGCATGGGCTACGGCGTCACGAGCTCCTCCCTCCTGCTGCTGGCCGGCCTCAGCCCGGCCCTGGCCAGCGCCTCGGTACACCTGGCCGAGATCGGCACGACCGTTGTCTCGGGGGCCTCCCACCACCGGCTGGGCAATACGGACTGGCGGCTCACCGCCCGGCTGGCAGGTCCCGGCGCGGTGGGAGCGTTCCTCGGCGCCACGGCCCTGTCGCATCTGCCCGGCGAGGCGGCCACTCCGATCAGCTCCACGATCCTTCTGGTGCTCGGGCTCTACGTGCTGGCGCGCTTCGCCATCCGCCCACTCGCGGCCCCCACGGCCCGCCGGAGCCCACACTCGACGCGCTCCCTGGCGCCCCTGGGGCTCCTGGCGGGCTTCATCGACGCCACCGGCGGGGGCGGCTGGGGGCCCGTGGCGACGACGACACTGCTCAGCCGGGGGCGCACGGCCCCGCGCACGGTGGTCGGAAGTGTCGACACGGCGGAATTCCTCGTGAGCGTGGCGGCCTCGGCGGGCTTCCTGGCGGGTCTGGGGACGGCCGGGATCGAGATCGGCGTGGTCCTGGCGGTGCTCACCGGGGGCGCGATCGCGGCCCCGCTGGCCGCCTGGGCGGTCTCCCGCCTGCCCGGGCCGGTGCTGGGCAGCGGTGTCGGCGCTCTCATCGTGTGCACGAATCTGATGACGATCCTCCATTGGCTCGGCGCCCCGGCACCGCTCTCCATCGGGATCACCGGCGCGCTCGCGCCGGTCCTGGCGGCGCTGATCGCCATCAGCGCGCGTGGAGCGCGGCGCGCGCGCCGCCTTGCCGCGGCGGCTCCGGGAACCGGGGAGTCGGCGCTCCGCACGGCCTCGCCCTGCGGGCCGGCGGGCGTGGGAGCACGGGTGGGCGCCGGGCTATGAGCGGGGGCGCGATCACCGGCCGGAACCCGCCCGAGCGGTTCCGCCGCCTCGTGCTCCTGGCCCATGGGACGCGCCGGCCCGGGCCGGTGCCCTTCCTGGAGCGCGTGGCCCAGGACGTCGCGGCGCGGTTGCCCGGGGTGGACGTGGGTCACGGGTATGTCGAGTTCCAGTCGCCCAGCGCGGTTGAGGCTCTTCGGGGCGGAGCGAACCCGGTGGTGGTGCCGGTCTTCCTCGGATCGGGGCATCACGTGGAGAAGGACTTGCCGGCCATGGTGGGCGAGCATGGCCCGGCCAGGATCACCGAGCACCTGGGCCCGCACCCGGCGCTCATCGGCGCCGTCGTCGACCGGCTCGGCGCGCGGCTCGAGGAGCGGGGCGCCCACTGGGGCGATCTGGATGGGATCGTCCTGGCCGCAGCGGGATCACGACGGGCCGCGCCGGTGCGGGAGGCGGAGAGGGCGGCCCGCGAGATGGAGTCGAGGGTCGGCCCGCCGGTGCGCGCCGCCTACCTGTCCGGGGGCGCGCCGAGCGTGAGCGAGGCGGTGGCGGCATGGCGCGCCGAGGGGGCGCGCTCGATCGCGGTGGCCAGCTACCTGCTGGCCGAGGGGCGCTTCTCAGCGGCCCTGCGCTCCAGCGGTGCCGAGGTCCTCGCCCCGCCGATCGGCCACCATGCCGCCCTGGCCGAGGTCGTCGTCGAGCGCTACCTGCGCGCCGCCTGAGCATCGCCGCGCACTGAGCGCGCCCCTGCCCATCGGCCGGTGCCACCCGCCCCGAGAGGCGCGTCCCGCCCGCACCTGTGGGAGCGAACCGCACCTGTCGGAGCGGGCAGCGCCTCTGGGGCCCATACGATGCACTCAGCGGCCTCGTCCTTCATCGATCACGGCCAGCACTCGACACCAGTGATAGCACCTGAAGCAATGAGGCTCACAAATGCTGCGAATGACATCGGATTGGAAACGCTGATAATCCCTGCCCCGACCATGGCGATATAGGCGGCCCAGCATGAGCGGGTAGCTTGAGCCGTTGACACCCCCGGACCACCAAGGCCACTGGAATTCACGGAATAAATCATGTCAATCGATTTGACGCCAGTAATCTTGAGGGACGTCGAATTCACAGGCTCAAAACTCAGCTCCCCCGTTCTGCCACCATAAGAGAACGTCAATGAAACAGGAATCGATTCACCCAAGGGAGATACGTAATGCACAACCCCGTCCCATGAATAGAAACCACCAACTTCGGCAGTAACGATAAGATCACTATTATCACCACCAGATAGCGACAAGGGTGCGCCAGATGAACTCGAGGAGATCCCTGGGGCAGGCACAGACCATCCCTCGCCAACAGTGGATGCACTCGCACTCCCGGAGGCGCTCAGTGCCAATACCGCAGTTAGCGACACAAGGGAGAGACTTCGGACCATCTTCATGTTCGAGCCTTGAGAGGCCATGATCAATCATCCCTCCAAGAGCCATTGTTGAACGGATAACCATCAGCGCGACACGAGAGGCGATCACCCCGATGCCGCTTCATCCGAGACGGGAGCACGTACATCGAGAAGAGCAGCAGCGTGAGCATCAGCACGAGAAATGATCTCAATGACAGGCCCTCATCTCGCATAGTCCACATCGAAGCGAGAAGGCACGCCCCTACAGTGAGCGCCTTCAGAGCACAGATATGCAATCCCTTCATCGCACCTCCCCGAGGTTTGAGCGGAACTCCACTCGATGAAAGTGTGTCACAAACCTCCAGGTCATATGCTATTATGTGATAAAAATCACTCCTCTGGAGTGGCGGTGTTACCTCGTTTTCGAACACCGGCATCCCGCCACTGCTGACAGATGCCCGCATGAGGCGCTGGGAGCCGCAGGCAGGAGCCCACTCACCCCGATCGGCGCCCCCGAAGAGCCCTGGGAGACTCGGACAAGCACGGGGAATTCAGGGACGTCCACGTCCTGGCCGACCGCTCCGAACCAGAAGAATCCCTATGGCGATCCTCGCCTTCAGGTGCGGCCGGTGCCACCCGCCCCGAGAGGCGCGTCCCGCCCGCGCCTGTGGGAGCGAACCGCACCTGTCGGGGCGGGCGGCGCCGCTCAACTGTCGCGCGCGATGACAGTGTTGGAGGCCTGGGCGCGGGGGCGCACGGTGAGGGAATCGATATTGACGTGGGCGGGGCGCTCCAGGGCCCACACAATGCACTCGGCGACGTCGTCGGCCGTCAGCGGGGCCGCGACGCCCTCGTAGACGCGCGCGGCCGCGGCGGCGTCGCCGTGGAGGCGGTTGAGGGAGAACTCCTCCGTGGCCACCAGCCCCGGGGCGATCTCGATGACCCGCACGGGCTCGCCGACGAGCTCGAGGCGCAGGGTGTTGGCGATGATGCGCTCGGCATGCTTGGCGGCCACGTAGCCCGCGCCCCCGGGGTAGGTGGCCTGGCCGGCCGTGGAGGTGAGGAAGAGGAGGTCGCCGCCGCGCTCGCGCATCGCGGGCAGGAAGGCCTGGCTCACGCGCAGCGCCCCCAGGACGTTGCGCTCGTACATGGTCAGCCATTCCTCGGGCTTGCCCTCGGCCACGGGGTCGACGCCGATCGCGCCGCCGGCGTTGTTGACCACGGCGTCGATGGGACCGGCCGCCTGGGCCTGACGGGCCAGGCGCTCGATGTCCCCCGGCCTCTGCAGATCGGCGGTGATCCAGGCGCAGCCGGTCTCGGCGGCCAGGGCGGCCAGGCGCTCAATGCGCCGGGCGGTGGCGACGACCTCCCATCCGTGGGCCCGCAGGAGACGGACGGTGGCGGCCCCGATCCCGGTGGAGGCGCCGGTGACGAGCGCGCGGCGCACCGGGACGGACTCAGTGGCGGACTCGATGGCGGGATCGGCGGTGGGCCCGGCGGGCGCTGGTCGTGCGGGGTCTGGGGTGCTCATACGGCCATTGTGGACCGCCTCCCGGGCCTGCGCCATATGGATCATCCGAGGTGGGCAGAGATCGAAGAGGGCCGGATGAGATCGCCCTCCCCCCGGTGCCATCGCTCACCGGGCGAGTAGCCTGGGGCGATGACGATCTACGGTTTCATCGGCGCGGGGAACATGGCGGGCGCGATCGTTCGAGGGGCGATCGGCGCGGGCATCGCCCCTGCTTCCCTCCTCATCACAAGCGCCCATGGCTCGGCCAGGGCCCTGGCCGAGGAGACGGGCGCTGAGCACGTGCCCGACTCCGCCGCCCTCCTGCGCCGCCTGGGGGCGGGCGACGTCCTCATCCTCGCGGTCAAGCCGCAGGTGCTGCCCGGGGTCGTGGAGGGGATCGCCCCCGTACTGGCCGAGCGATCACCACTCGTGCTGTCCATTGCCGCGGGGCTCACCCTCTCGCGTCTGAGTGCCCTCCTGCCCGCCGGCGCCCGGGTGGTGCGGGCGATGCCGAACATGGCCGCCGGGGTGGGCGCCTCGATGACGGCGCTGGCGGCGGGCCCGGGTGTGGATGAGACTGCCATGGCGCCGGTGCGCGCGCTCATGGGCGCCGTCGGGCGCACCGTGGAACTGGAGGACAAGGACTTCTCCGCCTTCGTGGGCTTGGCGGGATCCTCCCCCGCCTTCGTCCTGGCCTTCATCGAGGCGCTGTCCCGGGCGGGCGTTCTGGGCGGGATCCCCAAGAGCACGGCGGTCGAGATCGTCACCCAGGCCGTGCTGGGCTCGGCGCTGGCCGCCCGGGCGGGCAGCGCCGCCGAGCCGCCCCGCACCCCGGCGGATCTCATCGACGCCATCTGCTCGCCGGGCGGCACGACGATCGCCGGGCTGACGGCGATGGAGCGCGCGGGATTCTCCGATGCCGTCGTGCGGGCTTTCGAGGCCACGGTCACCAGGGACCGCGAGCTGGGATCCTAGGAGCGAGACCGGTCGAAAACAGGAGCGAGACCGGTCGAAAACGGCATCGAAACCGGTCCTCGGGCCGAGAAGAGGGGCTGGGGCCGGCCGATGGGAGCCCGGTCCCGAACCTCGCGGCCTGGTAGCCCACCTCACAGGCGCGTCATCCCACCTACTTGGAGCGCCGAGGCGGCACCGTGACAGAATCAGCGGCATGTCGCAGCCCAGCAACTCATCCCGTTTCATCCCCTCGCAGCTCCGCAGCCCGCGCGTGCCGGCCAAGGTGAGCGCCGACGGCCTGGAGTCCACCTGGGGGCAGCGCTGGGAGGAGGACGGAACCTACGCCTTCGACCGCTCCGCCGAGCGCCCCGAGGTCTTCTCCATCGACACCCCTCCCCCGACGGCGTCGGGCTCGCTGCACGTGGGGCACGTCTTCTCCTACACGCACACGGATGCCCTCGCCCGCTACCAGCGGATGCGCGGCAAGGCGGTCTTCTACCCCATGGGCTGGGATGACAACGGCCTGCCCACCGAGCGCCGCGTCCAGAACTACTACGGCGTGCGCTGCGACCCCTGCCTGCCCTACGACCCCGACTTCACCCCCCCGCGCACCGGCGGTGAGGGCAAGTCCATCAAGGCCAGGGACCAGAAGCCGATCTCGCGGCGCAACTTCGTCGAGCTCTGCGAGCGCCTGACTGCCATCGACGAGGCCCAGTTCGAGGCCCTGTGGCGCCGGCTCGGGCTGAGCGTGGACTGGAAGCAGACCTACCAGACCATCGGCGAGCGCGCCCGCAAGGTCGCCCAGGCCGCCTTCCTGCGCAACCTGGAGCGCGGCGAGGCCTACCAGGCGGCGGCCCCGGGCCTGTGGGACGTCACCTTCCAGACCGCCGTCGCCCAGGCGGAGCTCGAGTCCCGCGAGTACCCGGGCTTCTACCACCGCCTGGCCTTCCACATCGTCGACGCCGACGCCGCCGAGCGCGCGGCCGCGGCGGGCGCCCCCATCGAGACCGGCCCGGCCGGCACCCATGACGTGTGCATCGAGACCACGCGCCCCGAGCTGCTCGCTGCCTGCGTGGCGCTCATCGCGCATCCCGATGACGAGCGCTACCGGCCGCTGCTGGGCACGACCGTGGCCTCCCCCGTCTTCGGCGTCGAGGTCCCGGTCCTGGCCCACCCAGCGGCGGAGAGGGACAAGGGCGCCGGCATCGCCATGTGCTGCACCTTCGGCGACACCACGGACATCGAGTGGTGGCGGGACCTCGGCCTGCCGCTGCGCGCCATCCTGCGCAAGGACGGGCGCATCGAGGCCGAGACCCCCGACTGGATCACCACCGGGGCGGGCCGTGAGGCCTACGCGGCCATGGCCGGCAAGACCACCTATTCGGCGCGGGAGACCATCGTTGCCGCCCTGGCCGCCAGCGGCGAGATGCGCGGCGAGCCGACCGCGACCACCCGCCAGACGAACTTCTTCGAGAAGGGCGACAAGCCCCTGGAGATCGTCACCTCCCGCCAGTGGTACCTGCGCAACGGCGGGAAGGACTGGACGAATCCGGCCACGGGCTCCGATCTTCGCGCCGACCTGCTCGCTCGTGGCGCCGAGCTCGACTTCCACCCCGATTTCATGCGGGTGCGCTATGAGAACTGGGTCAAGGGCCTCAACAACGACTGGCTCATCTCCCGTCAGCGCTTCTTCGGGGTGCCTTTCCCCGTCTGGTACGCGATCGACGACGACGGAGAGGTGGACCACTCCCGCGTCCTGACCCCTGCCGAGGCCGAGCTGCCGATCGATCCCTCCTCGGATATCCCGGCCGGCTATACCGAGGACCAGCGCGACCGGCCGGGCGGCTTCACTGCCGAGCTCGACATCATGGACACCTGGGCGACCTCCTCCCTGTCCCCCCAGCTGGTCTCCGGCTGGCTGACGGACGAGGACCTCTTCAACCGCGTCTACCCCATGGACCTGCGCCCTCAGGGCCAGGACATCATCCGCACCTGGCTGTTCTCCTCCGTGGTGCGCGCGGACCTGGAGTTCGGCGCCCTGCCCTGGAGGCACGCGGGCATCTCCGGATGGATCCTGGACTCGGACCACAAGAAGATGAGCAAGTCCAAGGGCAACGCCGAGACCCCCATGGGCCTGCTGGAGAAGTTCGGGGCCGACGCCGTGCGCTACTGGGCGGCCTCGGCCCGCCTGGGCCTGGACGCGGCCTTCGAGGAGCAGCAGATCAAGATCGGCCGCCGCCTGGCCATCAAGCTCCTCAACGCCTCCAAGTTCGCCCTGTCCATGGGCCTGCCCTGGGATGCGGACGAGGAGGCCCTCGCGGCCGCCCCCGCGCCGCACCTGGACGCCACCGCCGTCACCGAGCCGATCGACCGGGCCGTTCTGGCGGCCCTGGCGGATGTCGTGGATGCCGCGACCATCGCCTTCGAGGGCTTCGAGCACGCCCGCGCCCTGGAGGCCGCAGAGTCCTTCTTCTGGACCTTCTGCGACGACTACATCGAGCTCGTCAAGGACCGGGCCAATGACCTGGACGGCTCCCACGACCCGGCCGCCGTCACGAGCGCCCGCACCGCCCTGGCCATCGCCGTGGACACCTTCGTGCGCCTCTTCGCGCCCTTCCTGCCCTTCGCCACGGAGGAGGTGTGGAGCTGGTACCGCACCGGCAGCGTCCACCGCGCCGCCTGGCCCGAGGCCGCGCCCCTGCGCGAGGCCTCCGCCGGCGCCGACGCCGCCCTCGTGGTCCGCGCCGGCCAGGCGCTGGCGGCGCTGCGCAAGGTCAAGTCGGAGGCCAAGACGAGCCAGAGGACGCCGATCCTGTCCGTGGCGCTGGCCGTGGCCCCCGAGGCCGAGGCGAGCGTGGAGGCGGTTCGCGCCGACCTCCTCGAGGCCGCGAAGGTGACGGGCCCGATGACCCTGGCCGTGGCCGAGCCGCGCGCGGGCGACGACGGCGAGGCCCCGGCCGTGACCGTCACCGCCGTCGAGCTCGGCGAGGCCCCGGCCAGGCCGAAGAAAGGCTGAGGACTGTGCCGCAACGGAGCCCTGTCCCTGCCGGCACCGCGCCCCACCCGTCCCTGGGGGCCACGACCGTCGTCGACGGCGTCGCCTCCAGCCCCCCGACCATGGGCGCGTCCGGCATCTGTGACAACAGCGACACTGAGTCGCAGTGGACCGTCCCCTGGCTGCTGGCCGACCGCATCGCGCGCACCTCGGAGCGCCCCATCATCGAGCGGCGCAGCTCACTGGGCTCATGGACGCCGATCACCGCCCGGGCCTTCGGCGAGGAGGTCGCCCGGATCGCCGCGGGGCTCATCGGCCTGGGCCTGGAGGCGGGCACGAGCGTGGCGCTCATGTCCCGCACCTGCTACGAGTGGACGCTCCTGGACATGGCGATCGCCCGCGCCGGGCTGGTCTCCGTGCCCATCTACGAGACCGATTCGGCCGAGCAGATCGAGTGGATCCTCGACGACGCCGACGTCCGCCTCGTCATCACCGAGACCTCCGGCCACGCGCTCGTCGTGGACGCCGCCATCAAGGCCCGCTCGGCCGCCGGCCCCGACGCCGCGGGCCCCCGGGTCCTGTCCCTGGACCGCGACGCCCTCACCGAGCTGACGACGGCCGGGCGCGCGATCTCGCGGGCCGTCGTCGAGGATCGCTCGGCCGCGGTGCGCCCCGAGGACATCTTCTCCATCATCTACACCTCCGGCACGACGGGCCGCCCCAGGGGCGTCGAGATCACCCACCGCAACGCGGCGGGCCTGGCGCACAACGGCGTCCGCTGGATCCCGGACCTCCTCTACCGCGCGGACACGCGCCTGCTGCTCTTCCTGCCGCTGGCGCACTCCTACGCGCGCTGCCTGGAGCTGCTGTCCCTGGCGGGCCAGGGCGTGCTCGGGCACACCCCGGATGTCAAGACCCTCCTGCCGGACCTTCAGGCCTTCGGCCCCTCCTATGTGCTGGCCGTGCCGCGCGTGCTGGAGAAGATCTACAACGCCGCCGACGCCAAGGCGGGCAGCGGCATGCGGCTGCGGACCTTCCGCTGGGCGGCGAAGGTCGCCGTCGAGTACTCGCGGGCACTGGACGCCCCGGCCGGGCCCTCGACGTCGCTGACCGCCTGGCACGCGCTGGCCGACCGCCTCGTCTACCGCACGATCCGCGCCCTGCTGGGTCCCAACGCCCGTTTCGCGATCTCCGGCGGCGGGCCGCTGGGCGAGCGCCTCGGGCACTTCTACCGGGGCATGGGCCTGGAGATCCTCGAGGGCTACGGGCTCACTGAGACGATCGGCCCCACCTGCGTCAACCTCGACGCGCGCAACAGGATCGGCACTGTGGGCCCGCCCGTGTGCGGCAACGAGCTCCGGGTGGATGAGACCGGGGAGATCCTCGTGCGGGGCCTGGGCGTGTTCCGCAACTACCACAACAACCCCGCCGCCACCGCCGAGTCCTTCACCCCCGATGGGTGGTTCCGCACCGGTGACATCGGGGCCATCGATGAGGACGGCTGGGTGCGCATCACCGGCCGCAAGAAGGACCTCATCGTCACCGCCGGCGGCAAGAACGTGGCCCCCGCGGTCCTCGAGGACCGCCTGCGCGGCCACCCCCTGGTCAGCCAGGTCCTCGTCCTGGGGGACGATGAGCCCTTCATCTCCGCGCTCATCACGCTGGACGCGGAGATGCTGCCCCTGTGGCTGCGCAACCACGGCCTGCCGGAGATGGGCGTGGTCGAGGCCTCGTCCCACCCGCAGGTGCTCGCCGCGCTGGAGCGCGCCGTTGCCCGCACCAACGAGGCGGTCTCCCGGGCCGAGTCGATCCGCGAGTTCCGCGTGCTCACCACGGATTTCACGGAGGCGAACGGCCTGCTCACGCCCTCGCTGAAGGTCAAGCGGGCCGCCGTCATGGAGGCCTACGCCGACGCCATCACCTCCATCTACGCCGGCAAACGCCGGGGCCCGGAGGCCTGACACGCTCACGATCAGCGGAAGTCGCAGGTCAGAGACCCTCTTTGGGGTCGCCGGCGGGGCGCCGCAGCCACAGGTGGCCGTATTCGGGCCCCGCCGGACGCATCGGCGGGCGATGATGGGGTCATGACGAGCCCCGCACAGCCCGGCACCGAGCCGGCGGCCCTCCAGCAGCACGCTGACAGCACCACCCGCTCCACCCCGCTGGCGGTCCCCGTCCATGATGGGATGACGGCCCCGTGGGCGCTGGCCGAGCGCGTGCGCCGCTCGCCGTCCGCCCCGCTCGTCGCCCGCAAGCCCTCGGTCGGGCGCCGCTGGATCCCCATGAGCGCGACGGCTTTCCACGCCCAGGTCCGAGAGGTGGCGGCCGGGTTCATGTCGCTCGGGCTGCGCCCCGGGGACGCGATCGCGATCATGTCCCACACCTGCTTCGAGTGGACCCTCCTGGACTTCGCCGCCTGGGAGGCGGGCCTCGTCGTCGTGCCGATCTATGAGACCTCCTCCGCCCAGCAGGCCGAGTGGATCCTCACCGACGCCTCCGTGAGGCTGGTGGTCGTCGAGAACGCCGGCATGGAGCAGATGGTGGAAGCGATCCGCACCCACGGTGCCGATCAGGCGACTCTGGCGGAGCTGCGGGTCATGTGCCTGTCCCGCGGCGCGATCACGGACCTCATCGCCGCGGGCAAAAGCGTGGACCGCGCCGGGCTCGACGCCCGCGCCTGCGCGCTCACCAGCGCGGACCTGGCGACGATCGTCTACACCTCGGGCACCACGGGGCGCCCCAAGGGGGTGGAGCTCACTCACGGCAATCTCATCCAGTTGGGCGTCAACACCTGCGAGCACGTTCCCGAGATCCTCGGCGCCGAAGAGGTGCGCGCCCTCATATTCCTCCCCCTGGCCCATGTGCTGGGGCGGTTCATCGAGATCGCCATCGTGTGCTCCGAGCGCGGCGTCATGGGCCACGCCCCGGATGTCAAGCACCTCGTGGACGACCTGGCGACCTTCTCGCCCACCTTCGTCGTCGCCGTGCCGAGGGTCTTCGAGAAGATCTACAACGCCGCGGACGCGCGCTCGACCGGCAACAGGCAGAAGGTCTTCCGCCTGGCCGCCAAGACGGCGATCGCCTACTCGCGCGCCCTGGACACCCCGCAAGGGCCCGGTCGCGGCCTGCGGGCGCAGATGAGGGTCTTCGACCGGCTCGTGTTCTCCAAGCTGCGCGCCGTCCTGGGCGGGAGGGTCACGCATGTCATCAGCGGCGGCGGTCCCCTGGGGGAGAGACTCGGCCACTACTACCGGGGCGCGGGGGTGACCGTCCTGGAGGGCTACGGCCTGACCGAGACCTCCGCGCCCTGCGCCGTCACCCTGCCTGCGAGCATGCGGATCGGCACGGTGGGCGGCCCCATGCCGGGCACTGAACTGCGCCTGGCCGACGACGGCGAGATCCTCGTGCGCGGTATCGGCCTGTTCCGCGGCTACCACGCCAACCCCGAGGCCACGGCCGAGGCGCTCACCGCCGATGGCTGGCTGCGCACGGGCGATGTCGGCGCGTTCGAGGATGACGGCTCGCTGCGCATCACTGGCCGCAAGAAGGAGCTCATCGTCACCGCCGGGGGCAAGAACGTGGCCCCCGCGGTCCTGGAGGACCGTCTGCGCGGCCACCCGCTGGTCAGCCAGGTGCTCGTCGTGGGCGACAACCGCCCCTGCATCGGCGCCCTGGTGACGCTGGACGCGGAGATGCTGCCGCTGTGGCTCGCCTCCCACGGGATCGAGGATCTCGACCCCGTGTCGGCGGTGAGCGACCCGCGCGTGCGCGCGGCTCTGGAGCGGGCGGTGGCCCGGGCCAATGAGACTGTCTCCCGGGCGGAGTCGATCCGGACCTTCACAGTGTTGCCGGGCGATTTCACGATCGACAACGGCCTGCTCACGCCCTCGTTCAAGGTGCGCCGGACGGAGGCGCTGGAGCGCTTCGCCGATGAGATCGACGCGCTCTACAGCAGGCCGGTGGCCTGAGGGGGGCGTCCCGGGCCGCGGGCTTCCGGGAGGGCCCCTCAGGCGGAGAGCTCGTCGCGGATCGCCTCGTGGTGGTGGATGACCTCCGCGACGATGAAGGCGAAGAACTTCTCCGCGAAGACGGGGTCGAGCCCGGAGTCCTCGGCCAGCGCCCGCAGGCGGGCCACCTGGCGGGCCTCCCGCTCGGGGTCCGACGGCGGCAGATCGAGGCGCGCCTTGAGCTCGCCGACCTGCTGGGTGCAGCGGAAGCGCTCGGCGAGGAGGTGGACGAGGGCTGCGTCGAGGTTGTCGATGGTGACGCGGTAGCGCGCGAGATCGGCAGGTACCCCGGGGATGTCCCGCTCAACGGCCACGGAAGCGCTCATGCGGTCCGGCTCCTGGACTGCTCGGCCTTGCGGGTGGAGCTGAGCGAGCCGGTACCGGCCTCGTAGCGGGGCAGGGCGGTGCCGCGCACGGCGTCGGCGTCGACGACGACGCATCCGACCTCGGGCATGGAGGGAACTTCGAACATGGCCTCGCCCAGGACCTCCTCGACGATGGAGGTCAGGCCTCTCGCGCCGGTCTTGCGCTCCAGGGCCTTGGCGGCGATGGCCTCGATGGCCTCGTCGGTGAAGACGAGCTCGACGCCGTCGAGCCCGAAAAGGTACTGGTACTGGGAGACGAGGGCGTTCTTGGGCTCGGTCATGACGCGCACGAGCTCGGGCACGCCGAGGTCCTGCACGGTGGCGATGACGGGCAGACGGCCGATGAACTCGGGGATGAGGCCGAAGGTGTGCAGGTCCTCGGGGCGCACCGGGGAGGTGAAGACGTCCTTGGCCTGGTCCTTGGCCAGCGTCGCGCCGAAGCCGACGAGCTGGGCGCCGGCCTCCTTGCGCTGGCGGGCGCGCACGATCTCCTCGATGCCGGCGAAGGCGCCGGCGGCGATGAACAGGATGTTCGTCGTGTCGATCTCGAGGAATTCCTGGTGGGGGTGCTTGCGTCCGCCCCCCGGTGGGACGGAGGCGGTGGTGCCCTCGATGATCTTGAGCAGCGCCTGCTGCACGCCCTCGCCGGAGACGTCGCGGGTGATCGAGGGGTTCTCGGCCTTGCGGCCGATCTTGTCGATCTCGTCGATGTAGATGATGCCCTTCTCGGCGCGCTTGACGTCGCCGTCGGCGGCCTGGATGAGCTTGAGGAGGATGTTCTCCACGTCCTCGCCCACGTAGCCGGCCTCGGTGAGCGCGGTGGCGTCGACGATGGAGAAGGGGACGTCCAGGAGCTTGGCCAGGGTGCGGGCCAGATGCGTCTTGCCGGTGCCGGTGGGGCCGAGCAGGAGGATGTTGGACTTGCCGAGCTCCAGGCCGTCGCCCTCGGCGACGGCGCGCTCGCGCACCTGGACGCGCTTGTAGTGGTTGTAGACGGCCACGCTCATGGCGCGCTTGGCGCCCTCCTGGCCGATCACGTAGCTATTGAGGAAGTCGAAGATCTCCTGCGGCTTGGGCAGCTCGAGGGGAACGCCGACGGAGCCGGAGCCGAGCTCCTCGTCGACGATCTCGTTGCACAGCTCGATGCACTCGTCGCAGATGTAGACCCCGGGACCGGCGATGAGCTTCTTGACCTGCTTCTGGCTCTTACCGCAGAAGGAGCACTTGAGCAGATCGACGCTCTCGGCATTGCGTGGCACGTGTCCCCCTTGTGTGGTCGGGTCCGCTCCCGGGCGACGCGGGGAGCGCCGCTGGAATCAGGGAACGGGGTGCCGCCAGCCTATTAGGTCGAGCGCCCTGGCGCGAGGGCCGGGCCCGGCGAGCCCCTGAGCGATCGCCCGCCCGGTGGTGGGGCCCCGAGCGCCGCGCCGACGGCTGCGCAAGGCATTCTCAATCATGCAAGCAGACTGCTAGCATAGACGCGTGACCACTTTGTACATCCGCGACGTCGATGAGGGAGTCGCCGAGGAGCTCAAGCTCCGCGCGGCGGCCGAGGGGATGTCCCTGTCCGCCTATGCGGCCGCCCAGTTGGCAGTGATCGCCTCACGGCCCACGAACGCCCAGGTGGTCGCGCGCCTTCGCCGGCGCGATCGCCGCGACGGGCCGACGGCGCAGCAGATCGTCTCCGCAGTGCGCGAGGGTCGGGAGTGAGTAGGGCCTCCGTTCATCCCACTCGGCCAGTGCGGGGGCAGGCCCGGTGATCGTCATCGATACCTCGGCACTCATCGAGGGACTTGTGGGGCGCACGCCCAGCGTCCGGCTCCTTGACCTGCTCGCGGGGGAGCTCGCGGCTCCTCAGGTCATCGACTTCGAGGTGCTCTCCGCCCTGCGCGGCATGGTGCTCGGCGGCCTCCTGTCCCTCGATGAGGCGCAGGAGGCCCGGCGCTTCTTCTACGAGCTCACGATCTGGCGATACGAAGGAGCTCCCCTCGCCGAGAGGATCTGGGAACTGCGGCACCAGTACACCGCGCACGACGCCGCCTATCTCGCTCTCGCGGAAAGCCTCGACTCCCCCGTGGTGACCTGCGATCGCAAACTCGACGCCGGAGGCCACCGCGCCGAGGTCCTGCTCCTGCCCCGCTCCAACTGACAGAGCTCGCGGAACGGCCACGGAGGGGGCCATGCCGCGCCGACGGCTGCCACTGGCACCGGTGTCGCCTCCGGCGCCTTGAATTGCGCTCTCCCCGCACCGGTCGGCGCACTCCACCCCGATCGATGCCCTCCGCACTGAGCGGTACCCTGCGCACCCACTGGTGGTCAGGACGCACCGGTGGGTGGAATCGGCACCGCTGGGCGGATGGCACCGATCGGCGCCATGAGATGTCAGGAGGAGTGCGGGGAGGGTGCGGCCTTGCGCGGGCTGAGCACCTGGTCGACGATCCCGTAGTCCCGGGCGGCGGTGGCGGTGAGGATCTTGTCGCGCTCCAGATCGTTGTGGATCCGATCGCGGTCCCGGCCGGTGTGCGCGGCCAGGGTGTCCTCCAGCCAGGCGCGCATGCGGTCGATCTCGTCGGCGATGATCTCGATATCGCTGGCCTGGCCGTGCATGCCCTCCATGGCGGGCTGATGAATGAGCACGCGGGCGTTGGGCAGGGCCAGGCGCTTGCCCGGGCTGCCCGCGGCCAGCAGCACGGCGGCGGCGGAGGCGGCCTGCCCCAGGCAGACGGTCTGCACCTGCGGCTTGATGTACTGCATCGTGTCGTAGATGGCGGTCAGGGCCGTGAAGGAGCCGCCGGGGCTGTTGATGTACATGGTGATGAGCCCATCGGGGTCTTGGGACTCCAGGACGAGGAGCTGGGCCATGATGTCATCGGCGGAGGCGTCGTCCACCTGGACGCCCATGAAGACGATGCGGTCCTCGAAGAGCTTGGCGTAGGGGTCCTGGCGCTTGAAGCCGTAGGCGGTGCGCTCCTCGAATTGGGGCAGCACGTAGCGGGACTGCGGCATGGCGGCGGCAGCGCCGACGGGGGCCATCTGGCGCGCGACGGCCTCGAAGTAGGGACGAGTGCTCATATCAGTTCTCCCCGTTCTGCTGGCCGATCTCCCGGCTGGAGCGCACGATGTGGTCGACGAAGCCGTAGTCGAGGGCCTCGGGGGCGCTGAACCAGTGGTCGCGGTCCGAGTCGGCGATGATCTGCTCGACGGAGTGGCCGGTGTTGGCGGCCGTGATCTCGGCGAGCTCCTGCTTCATCTTGATGATGAGGTCGGCGTTGATGCGGATGTCCGTGGCCGATCCGCCCGCGCCTCCGGAGGGCTGGTGCATGAGGACTCGGGCGTGCGGGGTCAGGTATCGCTTGCCCTTGGCCCCGGCGCTGAGCAGGAACTGGCCCATGGAGGCGGCCATGCCGGTGGCGACGGTGACGACGTCGGGCTGGACGTACTGCATGGTGTCGTAGATGGCCATGCCGGCGGTCACGGAGCCACCGGGGCTGTTGATGTACAGGTAGATGTCCCGCTCGGGGTCCTCGGCGGCCAGCAGCAGCATCTGGGCGCAGATGGCGTTGGCGTTGTCGTCGCGCACCTCCGATCCCAGCCAGATGATGCGCTCCTTGAGGAGCCTGTTGTAGATGGAGTCGGTCAGGCCCAGCCCGGCGCCCTGGCCCTCGTGGGCACTGGGGGCGGCGACTGCGCCGGGGCGCGTGTGGAACTCGCTCACGTCTGTCCTCTCGTATCGGTGGGTCAACGCTAGCGCGAGGCGGCTGAGCTCTACGCCCGCCCTCGTCGCCTTTTCGCTCACGGCACAGGGTCCGCCGGGCGGCCGCCCCCCCTCACCGGAGGGGTGGCACGGACGCGGGGATCGGGTTAGCCTGACCTTATCCTTGTTTTTCTCGACTGCGACAGGAATGAATCATGGCGGCGGCGCATCACCCAGCCCGGGACGAGGCGATGAGTGCCTCTGCGGGCCGCGGCCGGCGCCGGGGACCGGAGGCCTCGCGCATGCAGGGGCACTGGCTGCTCGCCAAGCTCGGCAAGCGGGTGCTGCGCCCCGGCGGCATCGAGCTCACCCGCCGTCTCCTCGAGGCGGTCGACATCCGCCCGGGGCAGCGCATCGTCGAGCTGGGGCCGGGCGTCGGGCGCACCGCCGAGCTCCTCCTGGGCTCCTCCCCCGCCTCCTACCGGGCCGTCGATCCCAACCCGGAAGGCCGCGAGCGGGTCGCCGCCGTCCTCGCGGGGCACCCGCGGGCCGAGTACGTCATCGCCGATGCCGCCGACACGGGGCTGCCCACGGGCGAGGCCGATCTCGTCGTCGGCGAGGCGATGCTGACCATGCAGTCGCAGGAGGGCAAGAGGGCGATCATCGCCGAGGCCGCCAGGCTCCTGGCCCCCGGGGGCCGGTACGCGATCCACGAGCTCGCCCTGCGCGCCGATCGCGGAGAGGAGGAGAGGGAGGCCGCGCGCAAGCGCCTGTCCCGGATCATCAGGGTCGGGGCCAGGCCCCTGCCCGAGGAGGAGTGGCGCGCCCTCCTGACGGGGGCGGGACTGGAGGTCGTGTGGACCGGGACGGCCCCGATGCGCCTGCTCGAGCCCCGCCGCCTCATCGCCGACGAGGGGATTCTCGGGGCCCTCCGCTTCTGGCGCGCCGTGCGGCGCACGCCCGGCGCCCTGGAGCGCATCAGGGCGATGCGCGAGACCTTCCGGGCGCAGGAAGAGCTGCTGAGCGCCGTCGGTATCGTCGCTCGCAAGCCCGCTCCGGCCTGAGGGCGAGCCGAGTCAGCCACGGCGACCCGGCACGGCCCCATCCGCCCATCCGTCAGCACCCGACCGTGAAAGGAGCACCATGCCCACCACACCCATCACCGAGTCCCTGTTCCGCCTGGGCCTCAATGAGGCCCTTCCCGTGAGCGAGGAGGCCACGACGTCGCGGGTCGTCGTCAACAACGACGTCCTGCGCACCGTGATCTTCACCTTCGACGCCGGCCAGCTGCTCACCGAGCACGCCTCCCCCAAGGCGGTGGTCGTCACGCTCCTGGAGGGCGAGATGGACTTCTCCATCGGCGAGCGGACCGAGCGCCTCGCCGCTGGCGACGTCGTCTACCTGGCCCCGGGCGACCGCCATGCCCTCACCGCCATCACCGCCTGCCGCATGCAGCTCGTCATGGTCGACGTCGGCGGCCAGTAAGCGAGCCCCACCCGGAACGGTCCCGTGAGGGCCGCCTGGAAAGGCCTCACCGGGCCGTGCGCTGCGGCGCGGAAACGCCCCGCCCACCGCAGGCGCCCCGCCACGAGGGCGGTCCCCCGGCCAGGGACGACCGCCCGGGCGGTGCCCGAGCGCAGTCGTGGGGCCCGCCACCGAGACGGTGGCGGGCCCCACGGGGAGGCGGACTCAGCTCACTTGGCGCTGTCGGCGCTCGGGGCGCTGGCGGAGGAGGCCGAGGACGGGCTGGACGGCGAGGAGGAGGCCGAGCCGTTCTTCTCGTCGGTGTCGGCCGGGGTGGAGACGCGCTCGACCTCGTCGACGATGGCGGCGGCGTCGGCCTCATCGGAGCCGATGAACTCGCTGAGGTCGAGTTCCTTGCCCGCCGAATCCTTGACGGTCACCTGGCGCAGGGCCAGGGCGAGGGACTTGTTGCGGGCGAGTTCGGAGACGAAGGCCGGGATCTGGCCGGCCTGCTGAGCGCCCTGGATGAACTGGCCGGGCTCCATGCCGTACTGCTGGGCGGTCTGGAAGAGGAAGTCCATGAGCTCGTTCTGGTCGACGCGCACGTCGAGGGTCTCGGCCAGGACGTCGAGGATGATCTGGTCACGCACGCCGCCGGTGACGTCGTCACGGATCTCGGCGGCGTGCTCCTCGTCGTCCTCCTTGCCCTCGGCGGCCAGGTGCTGGGTGATCTCGTTGTCGATGACGGCCTGGGGGACCTCGAAGTCGATCCTGTCGCGCAGCAGGTCGAGCAGGGCGTCGCGGGCGGCGACGGCCTGCTCGGCGGTCTTGCGGTCGGTGGCCTGCTTGGCGAGGTCCTCGCGCAGCTCGGCGATGGTGTCGAACTCGGAGGCCATCTGGGCGAACTCGTCGTCCGCCTCGGGCAGCTCGCGCTGCTTGACGGCGGAGGCGGTGACGGTGACCTCGGCCTGCTCGCCGGCGTGCTCGCCACCGGCGAGCTCGGTGGTGAAGGTGGCGGACTCCTCGGCCTTGAGGCCGCGCAGGGCCGTGTCCAGGCCCTTGAGCATGTTGCCCTTGCCGATCTCGTAGGAGACCCCGGAGACCGAGTCGACCTCCTCGCCGTCGATGACGGCCGTCAGGTCGATGGTGACGAAGTCGCCGGTCTTGGCCTTGCGGCCCACGGACTTCAGCGAGCCGAAGCGGGCGCGCAGGGAGTCGAGTTCGGCGTCGATGTCCTGCTCGCCCACCTCGACGGCGTCGACGGTCAGCTCGACGCCCTCGAGCTCGGGCAGGTCGAACTCGGGGCGCACGGTGACCTCGGCGGTGAAGACGAGCTGGCCGCCGTTCTCGCCAGTGACGTTGGGCAGCTCGGTGACCTCGACCTCGGGCTGGAGAAGCGGCACGCGGCCGGATTCCGCGATGGCGTCGCGGTAGCGGTCGGGCAGCTCGCTGTTGACGGCCTCCTGGATGACGGAGGCGCGGCCGATGCGCTGGTCGATGATGCGGGCGGGGACGTGGCCGCGGCGGAAGCCGGGGACCTGGACCTGCGAGCCGATCTCCTTGTAGGCGGCGTCGAGGCTGGGCTTGAGCTCCTCGTAGGGGACCTCCACGGTCAGCTTGATGCGCGCGGGGTCTAGGTTCTCGACAGTGCTCTTCACGGGGGATCTACTCCGAATGCTGGGTTGCAGGTGCGCCGTCGTCCGGCGGACGCCCATGGACGGCGTCAATCCCGGTCATCCTATGGCACTCGCCGGTGAGCGGTGAAAACAGCCGGGAGCCCCCGCCTATGGCGCTGGGCACAACCGGCAGAGGGCCCGCCCGCCGACCGCGGCGGCCTCATTCATGGGTGACGACGGTGGTGCCGATCTCGACGAAGTCGTAGAACCAGTGGGCCTCCTCGACGGGGGCGTTGATGCAGCCGTGGCTGGTCTGACCGGAGTTGTAGCCGAACTCGCTGACCCAGGGGGCGCCGTGGATGGCGAAGTTGCCATCCCAGTAAGCGATCCAGGGGACGCCCTTCTGGCAGTAGGGGAATCCGGGGGTGCAGCCGAGGTCCTGGGACTCGTTCTTGAGGTAGACGTGGTGGGTGCCGAGCTCGGTGGCCCACTCGCCGGACTCCTCGCCGTGGTTGATGCTCACGGGGCCGTGGACGGCGGTGGTGCCGACATAGGCGGTCATCGTGTCGTCGGTGAGGTTGACATCAACCCATTTCTCACCGTCGGCGGCCCGGTAGGCGAAGCGCTCGGGGCCCGAGGGGACGGTGCGGGTCCGAGTGGAGGGGGCGACGGGCTCGGAGGCGAGGGCACCGGAGTAGTCGGTCCCGGCGCTCAGGGCCGAGGCGATGCCGTCGACGATCTCCTGGGCGTTGGTGGTGCGCGTGCCGGGCCGGCCGGGGCGGGCCAGGCCGAGGTCGTTACCGGCGGCGTCGACGTTGGTGATCGCATCGACCGGCGCCCTGTCCACCTCGGCTCGGTGAGAGTCCACCCAGGCGCGGACCCTGGCGGGGTCGATCCGGGCGGTCATCCCCTCATCGGTGGCGGTGGTGGTGACCCAGGAGGCCTTCTCGGCGGTGGTCGCCGTCCAGGAGGAGCCGGCGCCGGTGAGGGTGACGCCTCCGACGATGAGCGCGTTGGCCTCGGTGACGGCGGCCTCGGCGTGGGAGGTGGTGGTCGGGGCCTCCTGCGGGGCCGCGGCCACGGTGATGTCGCCGCCGCTCAGCGAGCGGGCAGAGGTAGTCAGGGAGGCGCGGATGGCGGCGCCGTCGACGCCGGTGCCGGAGGAGTCGGGGACGACCTCGAAGGCGGTCCCGTCGGCGCTGAGCTGGATCCGCGCGGGCACGGGGGCGGTGCCGGCGAGGGCCTGGGCGGAGGCGAGGAAGCCGGCGAAGACATCCTCGTCGAGGGCGACCGCGGGGATGACCTCGCGGGGCCCGATGATCGATCGCAGGGTGGGGCCGAAGGAGCCCGCGCCATCGACGGCGGCCCTGGCGGTGGCGTCGGCGTCGAGGACGACCCCGGCCTGGGCGAGGGTGGCCGTCTGGCTGGACTCCCCGACGCGGATGGTCACCCGGGCATCATTGAAGCGGTTGGAGATGAGGCCGACGATCTGGTCGTGGTCGAGGCCGCTGACATCGCACCCCGCGATGGTGGTGCCGGGCAGGGCGACGTCGTCGTGGGCCTGCGCGTAGCCGCCGACCATCGCGGCCCCGCTGAGCACGAGCGCGCAGGCAGGGGCGATCTGCCACCGCCCCGGCCTTCGTGCGTTCCCCGCGCCGTGCCGCATCACCACAGAGTAAACGCCTCGCCCGAGCGCGACATATTCGGCCTGCTCAAGCGCGACGGCCCGGAGCGGCGCCGGTGGGGAGGGGTGGGGCCCGAGCACCGGTGAAGTACAGCGCACGCCCTGGCAGGGCCCCGGAGGCGTTCTCCGCTGCCTAGGATCATACCCGTGACCACGTCCGTCCCCGCCCCTCCTCCATCCGGTTCTCCAGGCACCGCCCCCGCCTCCCTCGACGTCTCGCCCGGCTCGGTGGTGCGCGTGCGCGATGAGGAGTGGCTGGTCACCCAGGTCTCACACAACGCCGACGGCATGCTCGTGTCCGTCCAGGGCTTGTCCGAGCTGGTGCAGGACACGACCGCCCAGTTCAGCGCCAGCCTGGACCGCATCACCCCGGTGGATCCTCGCCGTACCCGCGTAGTGGCGGACCCCTCGCCCGGCTATCGCCTGTCACGCCTGTGGCTGGAGGCGACGCTGCGCAAGACCCCGCTGCCCGCGGTCTCCACGGACCTGGCGGTGGTCGGCGGCATGCTGGCTGACCCCCTGCCCTATCAGCTCACCGCGGTTCGCCAGGCCCTGGACCCGGCGAACCTGCGCCCGCGGATCCTGCTGGCCGACGCCGTCGGGCTGGGCAAGACCCTGGAGATCGGCATGATCCTGGCCGAGCTCGTGCGCCGGGGCCGTGGCCAGCGCATCCTCATCGTCACTCCGCGCCATGTGCTGGAGCAGATGCAGCACGAGATGTGGTCGCGTTTCGCCCTGCCCTTCGTGCGCCTGGACTCGCTGGGCATCCAGCGGGTGCGGCGCTCGGTGCCGGCCACCCGCAATCCTTTCTCCGTCTACCACCGCGCGATCATCTCGATCGACACGCTCAAGTCCGACCGCTACCTCAGCCACCTGCGCCGCCAGCACTGGGACGCCGTCGTCATCGACGAGTCGCACAACGTGACGAACCGGGGCACGCTCAACAACCGTCTGGCTGACGTCCTGGCCCGTCAGACCGACGCCCTCATCCTGGCCTCCGCGACCCCACACAATGGAGATCCCGCGTCCTTCGCCGAGCTCATCCGGCTGCTGGAGCCGACGGCGGTGCGCCCGGATGGCGCCCTCGACGAGGAGGCCGTGCGCCGGCTCGTCATCCGCCGTCACCGTCATTCTCCTCAGGTGCGCGACGTCGTGGGCGGCCGGTGGAAGGAGCGGCTCACCCCGGTCAACCGGCTGGTGGAGCCGTCCCCGGCGGAGGAGGCGGTGGCCGCGGAGCTGTCCCGCTCCTGGCTGCACCGGCCCGACGGCGCCGCGGCTCCCGGACTGGTCCCTGGCACGGGCCGGGGTGGCGAAGCCCTCTTCTCGTGGACGCTGGCGAAGGCCTTCCTGTCTTCCCCGGCGGCTCTTATCCAGACGATTGATGAGCGCATGGCGCGGCGCCGGTCCCGCGCGGCGAGCGAGGAGGCGCTGGCCTCCTCGGAGCAGGCGCGGGCCCTCACCCGGTTGCGCGAGCTGGCGGTGGTCGCGAGTACGACGGACTCGGGCAAGTACCGGGCGCTGGTGGAAGAGCTGGAGCGGATCGGCATCGGGCGCCGCTCGCCGCAGCGGGTCGTCGTGTTCGCCGAGCGCATCGCCACCCTGACCTGGCTGGCGGAGCACCTGCGTGAGGACCTGGGTCTGCCGGAGGAGGCGGTGCGGGTCATGCACGGCAGCCTGTCGGACGTCGAGCAGCAGGAGATCGTCGAGGCTTTCCGCCAGTCGCATACGCCGGTGCGCGTCCTGGTGACCGGCGATGTGGCCTCGGAGGGCGTCAACCTGCACGCCCAGTGCCATGAGCTCATCCACTACGACATCCCCTGGTCACTCATCCGCATCGAGCAGCGCAATGGCCGGATCGACCGTTACGGCCAGGAGGTCTCTCCCCAGATCACGACCCTGCTGCTCAGCCCGGCGGACCCGGGCTTTTCCGGCGATGTGCGGGTGCTGACCCGCCTGATGGAGAAGGAGGACCAGGCGCACCGGGCGCTGGGCGACGCCGCCTCCCTTATGGGCTTGTACTCCGGTGAGAAGGAGGAGAAGGCGATCCGTGAGGCGCTGGCCGCGGGCACGGATATCGACGCCGTCGTGCCGGATGTGGAGGAGGCTCTGGAGCGCGACCCGATGGCGGCCCTGTTCGCGCGTCTGACGGGGGCGGCGCCGGCTGTGGGCGGGGCACCCTCCGACGGCGAAGCTCGCTCCGACGGCGTCGTCCCCTCCACCACGGCAACCCACGGCGTCGGCGGTATTCCGCCTGCCGACGGCGAGGCCCGGCCTTCCAGCACCACCCCACCGGCCAGCACCACCCCGCTAGCCGGCCCCCTCTCCTCCCCCGCGTCGACGGCGGCGTCCGGGCAGCCTCCTGCGTCCGACCAGCACCCCTTGTACGCCTCGCAGGTGGACTACCTGCGCCAGGCCCTCACCGAGCTCTATGAGCGCCCGGAGGAGAAGGCCGACCCGGTGACAGGCGGGGGCGGGGTGTCGTGGCGTGAGCACGGCGTCGAGCACGTGGCCGAGCTCGTGCCCCCACCGGGGCTGCGCGCCCGTCTGGCGGTCCTGCCGCAGTCCTACCTGCAGGAGCGCCGGGTGCGCGAGCGCCTTCTGTTGGCGACTACGGCCCGTAAGGGCGCGCAGCTGCTGGCTCAGGCGCTGCGGGACGACTCGTCACTCCTCCTGGCCGGAGGCCCACTACCTGGGGCCCTTGCACCCGGTGCTGGAGTGGGCGGGTGACCGGGTGCTGGCGCGCCTGGGACGCTCCTCGATTTTCGCTGTCCATGGCGAGGTGGACGCTCCGACCGTCCTGCTCCTGGGGACGCTGACGAACCGGGCGGGTCGGACGGTGTCGATGGTGAGCGCGAGCGTGGCCTTCCCCTTCCTGGACGTGGAGGTGGCCCGCGCGGATGTGGCGGTAGGACGCGCGCTCACGCCTACCGCCGTAACCACACCGCACACCTCACCGGCGGCCATGTTCACTGCGGTCGGGGTCGGGCCGGGGCAGACGAATCCGGGAGCACCCGCAGACCTGGACCTGCTGAGCGCACTTATCGCCCCGGCGGTGGATGCAGCCCACACGCAGATGAAGACAGTGGTCGATGCGGCCACGTCGGACGCCGAGGGACGGGTGAGCGCCTGGGCGGCGCGAGTGGACTCGTGGGATGACGACGCCGGCCGGCTCCTACAGAACCGCCAGCTGCGGTCCCAGCGCCGCACGGTGGGCCAGGAGCGTGAGCTCATCGCGCAGCACTCGCCCGCCCATACGCTCATCCGGCCGCTGCTCGTCGTCGTGCCGCGGCAGACCACTGAGGAAGGAGGCCGCTGATGGCGGTGTCGGACGCGCTCGTCGTGGGCGAGGACTGGATCAGTGAGCACTACTTCACCACCGACGCCGCCAAGGGATCCTTCCTGGCGCGGGTCCTGGAGCGCCGCAAGGAGTGGGAGGACCTGGAGAAGCCGGCCGACGGCGCGGCGCCTGTGCAGACGCCGCGCACGCGTCTGCGCTCCGCCAGGCCTCGGCTGGAGGAGCTGCTGGCGGCGCTTCCCGCGCCTGACGGCGCTGGCGCGTCCGACAGCAACGTGGCAGACGGGACGCTGGCCCTGACCGCCGCCACCCTGGAGGCGTCCGCCGAGCTGGACGCCCTGCTGCGCGAGGTCCTGGGGTTCGCCTCGGCCGAGTACCGGCTGACCGACTGCGGCCCGGTGACGCTGGTGCGCACTGTCGGCGACGAGGGCCCGGCCCCGCTGGCCCTGCTGCGGGCGCGCCCTGCGGCCGCGGTGGAGGACCTGCTGGTCAAGGACGGCCGGACTCTGGCGGGGCCGTGGGAGCCGGTGGACCTGGCCGAACCGGCCGCCGCGCCCATAGAGGGCGCTGAGCCGGTGGAGTCGGTATCCCGGGCGCTGTCCACACTCATGACGGACGAGCACGGCCCGACTTTCGCCCTCGTCCTGGCGGGGCGGTGGGCGCTTATCGCGGAGAAGGAGCGCTGGCCGGAGGGCCGGTGGCTGGCGGTGGATGTCCAGATCGTCGTCGAGCGCCATGACGTCAGGCGCGGCGGTGAGGTGGAACGGGCCCTGGCCTGCCTGGAAGCTGCCTCCCTCGTGCCCGGCCCGGAGGGTGAGACGTGGTGGACGGCGACGCTGGCGGAGTCGGCGGCGCACACGGTGGGGGTCTCGAAGGACCTGCGTGAGGGGGTGCGCTCCTCGATCGAGGTCATCGCGAACGAGGTGGTGCGCCGTCGCGCGGCGGCGGGGCTGGCCCCGCTCCCCCAGTCCCAGGCGCAGCCTCTGGCGTTGCAGTCACTGCGGTTCATCTACCGGATCATCTTCCTGCTGTACGCGGAGGCGAGCCCGGAGCTGGGTGTGCTGCCGGTGGGGGCCGCGGAGTACGACGCCGGCTACGGCCTGGAGCGTCTGCGCGAGCTGTGCCTGCGCGAGCTGCATGAGGAGTCCTCCCAGTCGGGCACGCACATCTATGAGTCCTTGAGCCTGCTGTTCGCCCTGGTGGACCAGGGGCACAACGCCCGGGCGGCGGGCGAGAGGGCCGACGAGCCAGTGGACGGCCTGGTGTTCCAGCCGATGCGCGCGGACCTCTTCCGCCCTGAGGCGACGGCGCTCATCGACGAGGTGGGCCTGGGCAACGCGGCGTTGCTGCGGGTGCTGCGCAGCCTGCTGCTGACGACGGAGGGCGGCAAGGCGGGTCGCGGCTTCATCTCCTACGTGGAACTGGGCATCAACCAGCTGGGCGCGGTCTACGAGGGCCTCATGAGCTACACGGGTTCCTTCGCTGCGGAGCGCCTGTGGGAGGTGGCCCCGGGCGGGGATGCCTCGAAGGGCTCGTGGGTGGTGGCGCGTGACGTCATGGAGGGCCTGGAGGAGCGGGACTTCGTGACGGTGACCGACGAGGCCACCGGGGAGCGCCGAAATGTGACCTATGAGGCGGGCGAGTTCGTCTTTAGGCTCTCGGGCCGGGACCGGCAGCGCTCGGCCTCCTTCTACACCCCGGAGGTGCTTACCCGCTTCACGGTGCAGCAGGCACTGGCCGAGCTGCTGGACTGCGATGGGCGCACGACGACGGCTGAGGAGGTGCTGGGCTTGACGGTGTGCGAGCCGGCGCTGGGCTCGGGGGCCTTCGCCATCGAGGCGGTGCGCCAGCTGGCGGAGCAGTACCTGTCGCGCCGGGAGCGTGAGCTGGGTGAGCGGGTTGACCCGCAGGAGCGTCCCCGCGAGCTGGCGAAGGTGAGGGCGTACCTGGCGCTGCACCAGGTGTATGGGGTGGACCTCAATGCGACGGCGGTGGAGCTGGCGGAGGTCTCCCTATGGCTGGACACGATGGTGGAGGGCCTGGCGGCGCCGTGGTTCGGTCTGCGGCTGCGCCGCGGCAACTCGCTCGTGGGCGCTAAGCGCGCCCTGTACTCGGTCTCACAGCTGAAGAAGGGGGCGTGGCTGAGGAACGCACCGGTAGCCGAGCCGCTGAGTGCCGTTGCCGAGGCCCTGGACGACGACGGTGCCCGCCGCCTGGGTGGGGCCGTGGACGTATCGGATCGCGTCCACCACTTTCTCCTGCCGGCCAAGGGTTGGGGCAGCGCGGTGGAGGTGCCCACGCAGGTGCGGGGCCTTGTGGACGCTGAGCGCCTGAGGGCTCTCAAGACCTGGCGCAGGGAGGTGACGAAGGCGCCGACGAAGGTGCAGGTGCGGCGGCTGACGGCGCTGGCGCGGCGCGTGGAGGTGCTGTGGGAGCTGAGCCTGCGGCGCTTGCGGGTGGCGGAGGCGGAGGCCTCCCGGCGCATCGACCTGTGGGGGCGCCAGGTGGCGCCTGACGCCGGTTCGACGGTGAGCCGTGAGGAGATCGAGGCCTACCTGGCTGATGAGGACTCGGCCTACCGGCGCCTGCGCCTGGTGATGGATGCGTGGTGCGCCCTGTGGTACTGGCCGCTGACGACGGATGTGACCCCGCCGACGCTGGAGCACTGGCTAAACGCTTTGGAGGGGATCCTCGGGACGGCACCCAAGGACGCCAAGGGCACTAACAGGACGTTGGCTGAGGCCTCGACCTGGGCGGAGCTTCAGGACGTGGAGGCGGTAGAGCTCGGTTTCGCGGGCGCCCGCCCGGTTGCGGCTGTCGTCGCCGACCCGGAGAACCGCTGGCTGGAGGTGGTGCGGGCGGCGGCGGCCGAGCAGGGCTTCTTCCACTGGGAGCTTGACTTCGCCACTGTCTTCGCCCGTGGCGGTTTCGACCTCCAGGTGGGCAACCCGCCGTGGGTGCGCCCCAACGTTGAGGTGGAGACGCTGCTTGCCGACGGCGACCCGTGGTGGGTGCTCACCTCCAAGCCCTCACTGGCTGAGCGGAAAGTGCGTCTCCCCCTCACCTTGGACCGCCGCGGCATCCGGAACATAGTGGTGGACGGTGCGAGCGAGACCCAGGTCCTCGGCGAGTTCATCAGCGACGCCACCGTCTACCCGGTGATGGAGGGTCGCCCCGACCTCTATCGAGCCTTCATGTGCCAAGTGTGGGAGCACCAGAGTGAGCGGGGCATCTCCAGTCTCATCCATATGGAGACGCACTTCACCGACGCCAAGACACCCGCTCTCAGGGCGGCCACCTACCGGCACCTGCGCCGGCACTGGCAGTTCATCAATGAGCTCCAGCTGTTCGACATCGACCACCACAACGCCTATGGCATCCACGTCTACGGGTCGGAGCGCACCCCCTCCTTCGTTCATGCGACGTCGCTCTACCATCCGGACACGGTTCTGCGGTCACTCGTCCATGACGGCAGTGGTGAGGAGCCTGGTTTCAAGGATCCGCACACGGGCACGTGGGACCTGCGCCCGCATGCGTCACGTATCCAGCGGGTGGACGGGTCGGTCCTGCGGACCTGGCAGGCTGTGACCGAAGCAGAGGACTGGAGATCGACCCCCATGGTCTCGACCGTCAACTCCGCAGCAGCGCGCACGCTATCGACCCTCGCGTCGTATCCACGCATCAGCAGCCTCGGTCTCCGGTTCTCAAGCGGCTGGAACGAGACCACTGACTTCAACAGCGGTCGATTCACCAAGGCCTGGGGCAAGGCGTCATGGGAGGACGCCATCCTTCAGGGGCCACACCTTCACGTCTCCACTCCTCTGTACAAGAGTCCGAATGCGACGATGAAGCATAACCAGGACTGGACCGCGACCGATTTTGAGGCTCTTCCTACACGCGCTCTGCCGGTGACTCAGTACAAGCCTGCGGGCGACCGCGCCACGTACGACCGCCTGTACACCCACTGGGGCGAGTCCTCCGCCCGCGACCACTACCGCATCGCCTGGCGCCGCATGGCAGCTAACACCGGCGAGCGCACCCTCATCCCCGCGATTATCCCTCCCGGCGCAGCCCATGTGGACGGAGTGTTCTCTGCCGCAATGCCACATACCGCATCATCAGCCGCACCGACCATGGCCGCACTCGCGTCATCCCTTCTCGCTGACTTCCAGGTTCGCTCCCGTGCACGCAACGACATCCGCGGCAACGATTTCAACCTGCTGCCTGCCCTTCCACTCGACAATCCGTTAGCTCACAGAGTCGCATTCCGCGCCCTACGTCTCAACTGTATGACCGAGGCCTATGCGGACTTGTGGGTTGAGTGCTGGGATGAGTCCTTCCTCGATGATGCACCGATCTTGGAGCGTTATGACGAGCGCCCGGTGGGTCCGGTGTGGACGCCTGATGTGCCGTTGCGTCGGGCTGAGGATCGTCGGAACGCCCAGGCGGAGATCGATGTGATGGTGGCAATGATGCTGGGTGTACCGGTGGAGGATCTGTGCACGATCTATCGGACGCAGTTCGCTGTGCTGTACGACTACGATCATGGCCGTGGCCAGGGCGCGTACATCTATGACGCGAACGGCCGGCAGGTGCCAACTCCGGTGCGCCAGGCCTGGGCCAAGCGCGGCCGTCCGGACTCGAACGACGCCATGCCGTTATCGGAGCGCACCCACCCCCACCCCGGCTCGGGCGTAAACTATGTCTATTCCCTCCCCTTCCGCACCCGCGACCGAGAATCCGACTTCCACCACATTCATAGTCACCTTTCCCGAAAAGGGCACACATCATGTCAGAAAGCACAACTGCAAGCGCTCCGGATATTTTCATTACAAAGGTGACCGTCTCAAACTTCAAAAAAATCGCCCAAGCAGGGATTCCACTAAACAACATCACCTATCTGATCGGCGGCAACAATTCTGGCAAGAGTAGCGTACTACAAGCCATCCACACAGCCTTTAGCTGCGCCCAATTGCACTCAAATGAAGGAGGAAAAGGAAATATCCCCGAAGCCGACCTATTCTACTCTCCAACAGAGAACTTTCCCGAACTAGGCCATGGGAAAGATTACAAAGCACACGGGAAAGGCGGAGAGGTAGTATTCACGTATCGCACGGCCGACGACGCTTCATCTGAATCCACCTACGGAATAACCATGAGAAAGGCAAGCAATAAGAACAACGTCAAAGTCAAGCTAACCGGAAAGGATTCTGACCCAATCCGCAAAGCTATCGACGACAAAAGAACTCTGTTTAGCGTATACGTGCCAGGCCTGACCGGAATACCGTTGCGAGAAGAATACAAGAGTAGAGGCGCAATTCTTCGGACCGCAGCAGGAGGTGAAGCTAATCTTGTATTTCGAAACATCTTACTCCAGCTCGCAGAATCGAATAGGCCCAAAGAAAGCAATATTCGCACACTTGAAGCGATTCTCAGCAAGATCGTTGGCGTTGACGCTAAGTTCGAAGTAAAGTTCGACAAAGAGGTCGATCGTTACATTTACGTCAGGCTAAGCGTAGGTAACAACAGACCACTTCCGATAGACCTCTGGGGAACAGGTGTTCTCCAAGCAACTCAGATCGCAGCATACGCACTACTATTCCGCCCGACACTACTCCTTGTCGACGAACCTGACAGCCACCTCCACCCTGACCTTCAAAAGACACTCATTAGCGCCTTAAAAGAGATTGTAGATACGATCGGTTGCCAGATCGTCCTAACCACCCACTCTCGGCATATGATCACCGCTGCACCTGAAGGGACCAGGGTCGTTTGGATGAAAGATGGCAAGGTCGAAAACTGTGACGCTCGCGACATCAGCGAGGTTCTCTTGGATCTCGGAGCCCTTGATTCCTTCGACTGTCGTTCAAAGATCATCTTATATACTGAAGACTCGGGTAGCTCATCACTCACGCAGTGCATCGAGGCCACGCCCGAAACGTCGCAGATTTCCTGCCTTTCATATGATGGGATTAAAAATGCACCGAAAGTGGCTCAGCTTAGCGCGCTCGTGAATGAACTTAACATAACACCGAGGATTGTCATCCATCGTGATCGCGATTGCTTGACCGACGATGAGATCAAGCAATGGTCAAAGCCTTACGAAGATGCAGGGATGTGCGTGTTTATTCCGTCATTGTCCGATACGGAAGCATATTACTGCCTGCCGGAACACGTATCCAAAGTGCTTGAGAAGAGCGAGCATGAGGCTCAAGAACTTCTTGACTCAATCCTAACTGAAAACATTCAACAACTACGCGCCAAGTTCGACGCTAAACGAAAGGACGCCGTATCACAGTTTCACGCCACGGGAGGTGGCCCCGAAGCGGGTGAGTTGTGGAATTCTTGGCAGCAAGACAAGGCTCGGCCTTGGCGAAACATTTGCGGAAAGGCACTACTCAAGCTAATCAACAGTAAAGTCATGAATGAGCGGAAGGTAAAACTTGAATCCGAGCCCAGTTCGAAACTACTTAACGAACTCAATTCCTTTCTCGATGAAATTTCGACATGAATGAGCTTTTCTGACCGGGTGTGCTTGTTGAGGTTGATGATGACGAGCGCGGTTGCGGTGATATGGATGATGGTCTGTGGGTCGAGGGTGACGCGTTGGGGAGCTTTGAAGTGCTTGAGCATCGCGTGTGCCGTCTCGGCGGGCGAGCGTAGAGCGGCGTGGAGGTTGTTTTAGGTCTGGTCGTCAGGGCGCAGGTTGGTGCCCTTGACGGGGGCGAGGACGCCGATGCCGGCGCCGGTGTAGCCCTTGTCGGCCAGAGGGGTGAGTGGTGCTTCTCGGACAGAGGAGGATTTTCGTCCTCCTTTGATTCGATAGGATGGAGGCATGTCAAGGGTGAAGTACTCTGAGGAGTTCAAAGAGCAGGAGGTTCGCGAGGTGGTCGACAAGGAATGGTCGTTCGTGTCGGTGGCGGCCTTCCACACGCGCCGGTGGCACCCGTCGAGCGCGTCACCGGCCAGGCGCACCCCGTGAAGCCGTCCATGGCGACCATCTCGATACCTTGCCTCCAGGCCTGGGGCGCTCGGCCAGCCAGGTCTTGAACACCTGCTTGGAGCGTCCGGGGACCATGTCAAGCAGACGGGCCGGGCCGGCGCCGTCGTGCACCGGGGTCAGGTCGATGACCACGGTGGCGTACTTGTCACCAGACCTCGTGTGACGCCACACAGGGGGGTACCCGCTTGAGAGCGTAGCGCGCGGGGGAATCGTCGACCCCGATGACCCTCACGCCGTCGAACCGGCCCGGGTCATCGATCAACTCGCGCTCGCCCTCGGCCAGGACCGCGTCATCGACCGTGCACCAGGAGGCCCCAAGACCTTCGGCGATGCGCGAAACGGTCAGGGGATCGATCGCCAGCGTCTCCAACGCCCAGCGCATCGCGCGACGCGACAGCCCCGCCCGCTGCGCCGCCGCACGGGTCAGGTCCTCACACCAGGCGCGCCCCCATCCGCAACACCTGTAGCGCCGCACGCGCGCCAGCAGCGTGGTCGAGCGGTGACCCAACGGCTCGTGCGCGAGCTGTCGCGCGTCGGTTCCACGCGACAGCGCCCTGCTGGCCCAACCCCGGCACCAAGGACCTAGTTGAGCGGCCCAGCACTCGCTGCACCGCCCGATCCGCTTCCACACGCTGGCCGACAGGGCACCACACCGGGCCCGTCCAGACGGCACAAGACCGTCAGATCAGAGGCCGCGAAGGTAGCATCAAGCACGTCGAGGCCTTCCAGATGGGCGTGCAGCAACTTCCATCATCGGAAGACTCCGACACGCTCAGCCACCCACCCTCTCAACTGCGAAGAGTCTATAACCATCTGGACTCGACGGATGTTCACGATGGAGATCGCAGGACGATGGCCAGCACCTCAACGTGCCACCTGTTCAACGCCGGATGACCGCGTCGGTGGTCGCGCTGGCCCTCAGCATCTCCGTGTCCCAGTAGATCTTCTGGCAAGCCAGACACTGAGCGCACTCCCACACGGAGCACCACTCACAGTCATAGCCATAGTCATAGTGCTAATCTCGCACTATGACTATGACTGTGAGCTCGGTAGACCTGCCGGGGATTGTCTCTCGCCTGCGTCGGCGTGGAGGAGACTCGGCCGACATCGAGGTCAAGGCCTCTCGCGGCGGTTGTCCCGCCCTCGGCGAGACGCTCTGCGCCTTCGCCAACACACCAGGCGGCGGTCTCATCATCCTCGGCCTGGACGAGAACGACGGCTTCTCCCCCGTCAGCCTGACCAACATCGCCACGCTTGAGCAGGGCGTCGCTGCGCAGGCCAGGGAGGCCGTCAGCCCACCTGTCACCTGCAACTTCACCATCGAGGAGGTCGACGGCAACGAGGTGCTCGTCATCCGGGTCAACAGTCTCCCGCTGCAGCACCGGCCCGCGTTCTACCGCGGCAACGCTTACCTGCGTCAGTCCGACGGCGACTACCGCATGAGCGATCTTGAGATCGCACAAATCGAGCTGCTCAAGATCCAGCAGACCAACCCCACGCACCCGGACCTCGCAGCCGTCCCCAGTACCTCCTTGAGCTCGCTCGATACATCGCTCGTTGAGGCCTACGTCAGTCAGGCGCGCACTCGATCGCGCCGGCTTGCCCCGCTTGACACCGACTCCCTCCTCACCGCCACCGGCGTCCTCACGACCACCGGCGAGGCCACCCTCGCCGGCCTCTACGCACTCGGCACCTACCCACAGGGTCTACGCCCTTCTCTCGGCGTGACCGCTGCGGTTCTCATGCCGTCAGGCGCCGAGACCCGCACGCAGGACCTCGCCCACTTCACCGGCCCGATCCCGGACCTCCTTCAGGACGTCATGCAGTGGATCGCCCGCAACACCCCCACTGACATGGGATACGACACCGCCGGTCATGGCCGCGATATCTCGGCCCTGCCGAATCGTGCGGTGAGAGAGCTCATCGCCAACGCACTCGTCCACCGCAACCTCGACGGCGTCACTGACGGCAAGCGGGTGGAGGTCCGCATCAAGGCCGACACGCTCATCGTCACGAGCCCCGGAGGTCTACGCGCGATCACCGTCGACCAGCTCGGCACACCGGGCGGCAAGGCCGCCGTCAACCCCACGCTCTATGACATCTGCAAGGACGTCAGAACGGAGGACGGCAGCCGGCTGATCGAGGGAGAGGGCGGTGGCATCAAGGAGATCCGCGAGGCCGCGGCCGCCGCAGGCCTGCCTGCGCCGGTCTTCCGCGACAGCGGCGTCTCCTTCACCGCGATCCTCAGGTGGCGTCACGCAGGCACCACACCCGTTCCACCTCCCCGACCACGCGAGGCCATCACTCAGACACGCCCACCAAGCAACCGGCCCGCGTCCTTCCCCTCGAAGAACGCGCCTGCGGTCTGGGACCAGCTCGGCGCACCACGCACCTTCGACGAGCTGCGCCGACGCACAGGCATGTCTCGGGCACAGACGCGCTACGCGCTCAACAGCCTGCTCACCGCCGGGCTCGTCGAGATGGTCGGAGGCCGGGGAGACCGGCAGACGACGTACCGCCGCACCAGCCGGACGCCCCAATAGTCGCACTCTCACAGTATGAAAGTGCGACTATGACTATGACTTACAGTCTCACTGCGCTCGTCACCCGTTGAATGCCAGCGGCGCCAGGCCCCCGATGCCGGGCACTTAGCCTCGTACCCGTTCGACGCGAGCCTCGTCGCTCATCCTTCCGCGACGTCTTGCACTTCTTGACCACGGCTGCCCCTCAGACCCGGGGGACCCCGCCGATGACGAGCTCCTCCGTGAGCCTGGGGTGCATGGAGTTCTCCAACTCCTCCACGACGAAGACGCTGCGCTCATCCACTGCCCCCGCAGCTGGAAGAGGATCGGCAGGAGGTTCATGAAGCGCCGAGTCCCGTCGGACTCCTCACGCAGACGCAGACTGAAGGAGCGCCGGTCCTCCGCACCCGGTCCCGTCTCCACCTCGTGGTGTGCGACCAGCCGCCGCACCACCGGCTCCCCATCATCGTCGAGGGTCAGGAGAGCATGGTCGCCGTTGCGCGTTGAGAGCATGACGGTGCCACCCGTCTTCCGCAGCGTCTCAACCAGTTCATCCACCACATCACTGGGTATCGACAGGGCTCCAACGCGCATGTCCTCGAAGTCTAGTCTCGAGATGCCCGTGTCTGCTCGCGTCAGACCGGCGTTCATCGCGTTGGTGAAGACGGCGTCGACGTCCAACCGGCTCGGCAGGTGCACATACTCGGCCCCCGGGTGGATCACCGCGAGATGCCGGTCGAACCATCCGTAGGCGAGAGCCACGGCGCTCTCGGTGTCTGCGCCCAGCACACCGAGGAAGGTCTCGTTGTCCGCGATCACCGTCTTGTGCGCGTTCGCCCTCTCATTCTCGTCGAGGTCCCCATACAGCTCGATCCCGTTCTCGTCACGCTCAAAGAGCACCTCCTCGGTACGCGTGCGCACCTCAACAAGGGACTCACGGTGGATGCGGCGCCGGTCGGCAACGACCTCATACAGGAACACGCGGTCCTCAACCAAGCCATCCGGCCGGGGGCGGCCGACAACGAACTCGATGGTGAACGACGTCGGCTCGTCCGCCCCCTTGAGCAGATGGGGGGGCAGCCGCAGCATCACCCCGACGGTCCGCGCCTCGAGGACGAGGCCCCGCAACGCCTCCAGCACAGACACCCTCTCGCCTGCCAGGCCTACAGCTTCACGTCACTGCGCTAGCCTCATCTCAGGCCCACGAGCCCAGCACTAGCCACACCTTTCTCCGCCCTTAACCACAGCACCATGACTCTCCTGCTCCCCAGCCTCCAGGCCGAACGCATCCGCGCCGCCATCGTCGACTACCTGTCAACGACCTTCGCGCTGACGGATGCCGAGCCCCGGCGCGCCCTCACCGACTTCCTCCAGAACGAGCACAACGGTGTCTTCGTCGGCCCCTTCGTCCGCCTTCGCCTGCCCTACGTCCCCGCGAGCGCCCGCTCCGAGGTCCTCGACTGGGACCCCGGGCTCACGCCCTACCGCCACCAGGAACAGGCCTACCAGCGCCTCACCACCAAGGGCGGCCACCGCCCCCAGCCCACCCTCATCACCACGGGCACCGGCTCCGGTAAGACCGAGGCCTTCCTCCACCCTGTCCTCGACCACGTGCTGCGCGCCCGGGCCGAAGGTGTCACCGGACTCAAGGCCCTCATCCTCTACCCCATGAACGCCCTGGCCTCCGACCAGGCCGGTCGCCTCGCCCGCCTGCTCACCTCCGACTCCTCGCTCGCCGGCATCCGCGCCGCCCTCTACACCGGAGACGCCTCGGCCACCCCGACCGCGAGTGTCAGCCCGTCCTCCCTCATCACCGACCGCCACGCCATCCGCGCCGACCCGCCGGACATCCTCCTGACCAACTACAAGATGCTCGACCAGCTCCTCCTGCGCCCAGAGGACCGGGCCCTGTGGAGCACATCCGCTTCCTCCCTCACCTACCTCATCCTCGACGAATTCCACACCTACGACGGCGCCCAGGGCACCGACGTCGCCATGCTCCTGCGACGCCTCGGCCTCGCCCTGCGCGCCCACCTGGCCGATGACGACCCCCGCCAGGCCGACTACGAGCGCTCCCCACTGGGTCCCGTCTGCCCCGTGGCCACCTCCGCTACCCTCGGCGACGGCGGGGACCCCACCCACATGCTCGCCTTCGCCCGCGATGTGTTCGGCGCCGATCTGCCCGTCGAGGCCATCGTGACCGAGACCCGCACGGACCTTGACACGTGGGCCAAGCCCCACCGGGCGGCCACCGCGCGCCTCGGCCTGAAGGCCCGCCGCCTCACCGCGCTGTCCCCCACTGACCTCGCCCACCTGGCCGACCTCGCCGACCAGCCTGTCACCGACTCCGCACAGCTCCTGGCCGACGTCGTCTCCATCCTCTACCAGCCCCAGGACGACCAGCCCGCCGACCGCGTCACAGACCTGATCGCCCCCAACCTCGCCCACGCCATCCAGTCCCACCCCGACATCATCGACCTCATCAGCCGCGCTAACCGGGCCGCGCCCCTGGCTGGCCTTGCCGCCTCCGTCCTCTCTCCCGCCCAGCTGACAGACCCCGCCGTCAGTCGCCAAGCCCTGGCCGTCCTCCTCGCCGCTCTGTCCACCATCCGGGCGGGACTGGACGGAGCCCCTGACCGCAGTGCCATCGGCGTCGAGGTCACCCTCTGGATTCGCGAGGTCACCCGTGTGGACCGCCTCCTCGATGCCCGCCCCGCCTTCCGCTGGTCGGACACCGCCGACCGATCATCCCAGGATGTCCCCGCACGGCCCGCCCTGTACTGCCGCTCCTGCGGCCGCTCCGGATGGGGCATCAGCCTCGCCCCCACCGGGCAGGGTGAGAAGGCCGACCAGAGCGAGGTCCGCCGCGACCGCGTCCTCGGCGACACCCGCTTCCGCGCGCTGCTCGCCGCCCCCGGTGAGGAGGCCGACTACCGTCGCCGGGTCGAGACCGGTGAGCCGGATCCGGCCCGCCACCACCCCGGGCTTCGCTGGTACTCCGTCGCCGACCGAGAGCTCCTCACCCGCATCCCCGAGGAGGGCTCTCTAGAGACCCGCGAGGGCCGCTACCTACCGGTGCTCGTCCTCACCGGCGACGATCGCGCCATCGCCGAGGACACCACCCACGACGTCTGCCCCTCCTGCGGAGCCGCGGACTCCATCCGTTTCCTTGGCTCCGCCGTCGCCACCCTCCTGTCCGTCAGCCTCACTACCCTCTTCGGCGACGACGCCCTCGACGACGCCGACAAGCGCGCCCTCATCTTCACCGACTCCGTCCAGGATGCCGCCCACCGGGCCGGCTTCATCGACCAGCGCTCCCACACGATGAGCCTGCGCTCCGCACTGCGCGACGTTCTCAATGCCGAGACGACCCTATCCGACTGGGCCGATACCACCCTCGACGCCGCGGCGAACGACGCCTTCGACCGCTACCGCCTGGTCCCCGCCGCCCTCGCCGAGCACCCGCAGTTCAAGCCCTACTGGGAACCCGATGCCACCGCGAGCGAGCGCCGCAAGGCGGCCGTCTACGTGCGCCGTCGACTCCTGTTCGACATCGCCCTGGAGATCGGTCTCCAGTCCACTTACGGCCGCACCCTGGAGGCCACCGGATCCCTGACCGTCCACGTGGACGCTGGCCAGTCCATGGACCTGATCCGGATTGCCCGAGAGGCTCTCGGTGAGGGCGGCGCGCCCGACGCCCTGCCCGGCCTGGAGTCTCTCACCGAGGCTGGCCTGCTCGCCTGGGTGCGCGGAACGGTGGAGCGCATGCGCCGCGACGGCGCCATCGATCACGAGTGGCTCAAGCGCTACAAGGAGGAGGACGGCAAGCGCCTGTGGATCTGGTACAAGCGCCGCCGCGACCAGGGCCAGCCCGCCTTCCCTGCCGGACGCTCCGCGCCTTCCTTCCCTCAAGTCAAGGGGAATATCAATACTCGCTACTCGGCTTTCACACCGGTCCTCTCCCCGAAGTCCTGGTACGCCATCTGGGCCCGCGCGTGCCTGGGCGTCGCCCCCACGCACGCCGCGCGCCTCGCCGTCGCCCTGCTCGCCCAGCTCGCCGAGGCCGACATCCTCTCCGCCACCCCGACCGTCTCGGGTGGCACCGTCTACGGCCTGCCCACCGACCGGGTTTTCGTCACTCCCCTGGGGGCCGGAAGCACAGACAAGCTACTCCTCGTCTGCGACGTCTGCCGCAGCCAGTTGCCCGCCGCGCCCGCCACCGTCGACCAGCTCGCCGGAGCCCCTTGCCTGGTCGCGCGCTGCCCCGGGCGCCTGGCCGCCACCCGGCACCCCGCCGACAGCTTCTACCGCAGCATGTACACGGCCTCTCATGTACGGCGGGTGGATGCCCACGAGCACACCTCACTGCTCAGTGCCGCCAAACGGGCCGCCGTCGAAGAGGGTTTCAAGCGTCCCGTCCAGCGCCCCGCCGACCCCAACGTCCTCGTGGCCACCCCCACCCTGGAGATGGGAATCGACATCGGGGATCTGTCCACCGTCATGCTCGACTCCCTGCCGGACGCGGTCGCCTCCTACGTGCAACGGGTTGGCCGCGCTGGCCGCCGCAGCGGCTCTGCCCTCGCATTGGCCTACGTTCGCGGGCGCCCCAACCAGATCCGTCTCCTGGAGGACCCCGCCCACCTGCTCGACGGTGCCGTTGCCCCACCGTCCACCTATCTGGGCGCCGAGGAGATCCTGCGCCGCCAGTTCCTCGCTTACGTCATCGACACTCTCACCCGTGAGGGCCACCCCGCCGTCCCGGGTGGAGGCAGGGGTCGGGCCAATGCCCGAACCGTCTTCGACACGCGCGGTCAGGGCACCTTCCTCGCTGCCGTCATCGAGCGGATCGCCCGCGACGGCGCCGTGCTCGCCGCCGCCTTCACCGCTACCTTCACCAACCGCACACCCGCGCTGGGCCGGCTGGCGCACTGGGTGAGCGCCGACGACGGGGCCGGCCCACGCCTCATGCTTGAGCAGGCCGCTGCCGAGTACCGGGCCGAGATCAAGCAGCTCCACCACCAGCGCGAGCAGATCGACGCGGCCCTGCCCGAGCTCATCGCCGCCACCGAGCGCCCCAACGCCACCGAGGAGGATCGGCGCGCTTGGCGCGGAGCCGAGAGCGCTCACAAGGCCATCGATTCCCAACTCATCAGGCTGAATAACGAGCCCTGGATCGCCGCCCTGGAGCGCCATGGCGTCCTTCCCAACTACGCCCTCATCGATGACTCCGTCCGGCTATCCGCCCGCGTGTCCTGGCGCGACCCGGAGACTGACGAGTTCACCACCGAGCCCTACGACCTCGACCGCGCTTCCGCCCATGCCCTGCGCGAACTGGCCCCAGGGGCTGCCTTCTACACCCACGGCATGGAGATGCGCATCGACGGGGTGGACTCCTCCAACCTGGCCGCGCAGGCGCGCTGGTGGCTGACCTGCGCCTCCTGCGGCTACGTCCAGGACGATGCCCCCTCCGACACACCGCCCGCGGCCCCGAGCCAGTGCCCACGCTGTGGGGACACGAGCATCGCCGACGTCGGGCGGGCGCGACGCGTCCTGCGCCTGACCCGCGTCTTCGCCGACGTCGCCCGGGACGATGCCCGCATCAGCGACACCCGGGACGAGCGGGCCTCCGTCAGCTTCGAGGTCCTCCCCCTGGCCGACCTCGACCCCACACGCGCCGAGCGGCAGTGGAGCGTCAAGGCCACCGGGCTCGGGCTCAGCCGGT
Source organism: Actinomyces gaoshouyii (assembly GCF_002072175.1). Classification (GTDB taxonomy): domain Bacteria; phylum Actinomycetota; class Actinomycetes; order Actinomycetales; family Actinomycetaceae; genus Actinomyces; species Actinomyces gaoshouyii. The sequence goes on from NZ_MVIV01000003.1 coordinate 113,200, forward strand.
TCCGGAACCTGCCCCTGCGATGGCTCAACACCGGGCGGGCCCTACCGGGACAGTCCGTCGACCAGGTCGGCAGCACACCGGTCCGTGCCCGCGGCTTCCGGCTGTGCGAGGCCTGCGGCAAGCTCGATTCCAGCACCGGGGTCTCCTCCCCGGGAGAGCATCGCGCCTGGTGCGCGCACCGCGGCGACCCGCGCGAGCACGTCATCCAGATGGACCTCATGCGCGACCTCGTCACTGAGGCTCTCGCGATTATCCTTCCCCAGGAGTTCGCCTCTGACCCGATCGGGGTGGCCTCTCTGGCCAGTGCCCTCATGCTCGGGCTGGAGATCGCCACCGGCGGCACCCCCGACCACCTGGGCGTTATGGCCGTGACCTACCCGGTGGGTCAGGGCGGTCCCGGCGAGACCCGCCCGGCACTCCTCCTCCACGACACAGTTCCCGGCGGCACCGGCTACCTCACCGGTCTCGACGAGCCCACCGTCATGTGGGGCCTGCTCGTGAGCACCGCCCAGCGCCTCGAGACCTGCCGCTGCGCAGCCGAGGGCAAGGACCTGTGCCACCACTGCCTCCAGCGCTACACCGTCGACACGGCCACCAGGGAGGTTTCCCGCGCCTCGGCCCTGCACGCCCTAAGGCTCATCCTCGGCCTCGACACCCACGAGACGGCCGGCGACCTCGACCCGGCCGAGCCCCGGTGGACGGTGACCGACGAGCCCGTGCGCGCCGGCCACGGTGAGAGCCCCCTGGAGGCGCGCTTCCGCACCGAGCTCAAGGAGCTGCTCTCCGCCCGGATGAGCGTGCGCGTCATCGGCGACGCCTCCGGGGCGCCAGCCCTCGAGCTCGACGGCGGTCGTTGGCGGCTGCGCCCTCAGCTCGACGTGGGGCGCACTCGTCCCGACTTCACAGCGCTGCACGTCAGCGGGCGCGCCCCCATCGCCATCTACACCGACGGTCTGAGGTATCACGCGAGCCGAAAGCACAATCGCCTCGCCGACGACGCCGCCAAACGCGCCGAGCTGCGCGACCATGGTTACCGGGTCATCTCCGTGGCCAAGGAGGATCTCGACGGCGCATGGAACCCGCAGTGGCTCGGCAAAGAGGCGGCTACTTCCCTGATGAACGCCCACCTGGTCGCGGCCCGCGCCGCGGCCATCACCGACGAAGCGATCGAGGTCTGGCGGGGCGGGCCCATGGCTCTGCTGGCAGCCATGCTGCGTGATGAGGACGGCGGCGTTGACACCCGGTCCACTGCGCTATCCGCCCTCGCAGCCTCGGTCGGGGTGCCACTCATCCACGGCGCCGCCGAGCACAGCGCCTTCTTCGGCGACGCCACGCTCAACTACGCAAAGGCCACGCGCCCAGAAGCGGATCCGACCTGGGAGGCGGTCCACGCGCTCCTGCCTTCCCAGGCCCTACCCGCCCCTCTCGCCCCCACGACGACAGTCTCAGGAGCAGTCTTCTACGGGCCGCACCTGGCCCTGGCGATCCAGATCAGCGGAACGAGCACGACCGGCATGGCGCTCGTCATCGATGACTCCGAGGAAGCGCTGGCCTCACCCGAGCACCGGGACGCCTGGCTGAGCTGGCTGCGCCTGAGCAACGTCCTCCCTTTGTCCGGTGTCCCCGTGACGATTACGACGACGAGCCGCGCCCTCGAGGAACTGGGCGATCGCGCCACCGTCGCCGACGGGCCAGGCTCTGACGCCTCGGCGATGAGGGATCTCGGCTGGGACGGCATCGACCGGGAACTTGCCGCCCCACAGGTCCTCACGCTCCTGCCCTATCTCGCGGCCGCCGGCGTGCGCTTCGGACGGGAGGGCCAGGAGGAGGCCGACGGCATCATGACCGATCTGTCGTGGCCGGACAAGCGCGTCGCCGTCGTCGTCGATCCCCACAGCGATGAGGTCACAGCCTTAACCGCGGCCGATTGGCGTGTCGTAAGGGTGGGGCATGATGCTGCCGTCACCGCCGACGAGATCCGCACGCTTCTGGAAGGACGCTGATATGCCCACGATTGTGTGGCCCAGTAACAAGCCCAAGGACGCCACTCGCAAAGACCCTTCCCTGCGCTCGAAAATCGGCCCCTTCCTCACCAAGCTCTCCGCCGGAACTACGAGCGCCGGGCTCCATGTGGAGCCCATCCGGGAGTCGGTGGACCGCAGGGTGCGCACTGCCCGAGTCACCGACTTCTACCGGGCCGTGCTCTTCGAACTCGACGGCGACGGACAGCTCGTCTACGTCATCCACGGGATCTGGCCACACGACGAGGCCATTGAGATCGCCCGGAGCGTGACCGTCGGCATCAACCCGTACAACGGCATCGCCCAGGTCTTCGACGTCCGTGACGCCACCGGCCAGGACGCGCACGCCGTCGATAAGGCCAGGCGCGATGCTCGCCGGCGACTGGACGCGGCGCGGAGGGAGGCTGAGGAGATCGCCCGCGAGGCCGCGCGCCTCGAGGCCGGCAATGCCGAGGCGCGCCGCCGTGTGGAGGCTGGTTCTGCGATCTCTCTCCCCCCGCGGCCTGGGGCTGAGAGTAGGGCGCCGGCACCCAGGGCTGAGGCGGCGAGGCCCGGCGTCGTCGTGACAACGCGTGACGATCGTCCGGTATGGCCGGATGGTCTGACAGTGGAGTCCCTGCGCGACGAGCTGGGCATCGACGTCCGCCTCGCCGCCGCAGCGCTCGCCGCCACCTGCGAGTCCGAGCTGCTCGACCTGGCGGCCACCGCCTCCCCCTCCTGGCAGGGCGAGGCGCTGCTGGCGCTGGCCACGGGAACGAGCATCGAGGGCGTGCGTGAGGACTTCGAGCTCCTCCACCCGCAGGAGGTCAAAGCTGAGCCCACTGACGCTGAGGTCATCTCGGGCCTGCGTCGCAGGGCCTCTCGCGCTGACTTCACGTGGCTGGAGACCGATGAAGACCTGCGCCGCGCCATCGAGGGCCTCACCTTCGCGCAGTGGCAGCTCTTCCTCCACCCCCAGCAGCGCCATCTGGTGGAGCGGCATTCCAACGGTCCCATGAGGATCTCCGGCGGGGCGGGAACGGGTAAGACCGTTGTCACTGTGCACCGGACGGCCGCCCTGGCCAGACGAATGACCGAAATGGAGCAGGGATCGGCTCGCTCCCACACTGCTAGGCGCGGGCGCGGGGGCCAACGAACGGGCACGGCGCGCATCCTCCTGACCACTTACACGCGCAACCTCGCCGACGACCTGAGCCGTCAGCTGGCGCAGCTGGCCCCGGGCATCGCCTTCGCGGAAAAGGTCGATGAGCCGGGTGTGCTCGTCTCCGGCCTGGACAGGGTGGCTCGGGCCATCCTCCAGCGGGCTGGGGAGAGCATCGCGCCGGTCGCCGAGCGCGTTCTGGGCCGGCGCCGCACCCGAATCCTCGCTTACGCCAAGAATGACTTATGGGGTGACGTTCTCGCATTGACGGGTGAGGGATTGCCCGCCAATCTCCAGTCAGCAGACTTCCTTGCCTCCGAGTACGAACTCGTCGTACTGCCGCAACACGTGACGACCCTCCAGCAGTATCTGCGCGTGCGCCGTCCGGGCAGGGGTGTGGCGCTTGATCGTCGCAAACGCGCTGAGGTGTGGGCGGCCATGGAGCGCTACCGGGACCGCAGCGCGGAGCTGGACGTCACTTCCTTCGCCGAGCAGCTCGCCCTAGCCGCCGCTTGGCTCGACGCCGAGGCGAAGCAGGACAGGGCGCGGCCCTTCGATCATGTGCTCGTTGACGAGGCGCAAGACCTCACCCCAGCGCACTTGCTGCTCCTGCGCGCGCTCGTCGAGCCTGGGCCAGACGACCTCTTCCTGGCCGAGGACTCCCACCAGCGGATCTATGGAAAGAAGATCACGCTGAGCCACTACGGGATCAACATCCGGGGCCGGTCACGACGACTGACCCGCAATTACCGCACGACCCGCCAGAATCTGCGCGCCGCTTTCGAGATCCTCGATGCCGGGTCATACGAGGACATGGAGGGGCGCGCCGAAGAGCACCGGTACATCTCACCGCGATCCGGGCCCGAACCGGTTCTGCTGCACGCAGGGTCCCGAGCCGAGGAACTCGACCTCGCGGCGCAGCTGCTTCGCGGTTGGTTGTCGGAGGACAGCGAGCAGCGCGAGGCGGGCGCGGAGACCATCGCTGTCCTCGTCCGCGACCGCTATCGGCGCGATGCGGTTGTCACTGGCCTGGCTGAGCGGGGCATCGACGTGCGCCCGGTGGATAGGGAGGCGATGGGCCGGGGGCGCCCGGTGGTGATGACCATGCATCGCGCCAAGGGCCTGGAGTTCCGCAAGGTCCTGCTCTTCGACGTCTCGGAGGCCTCGATCCCCCGTGCACTGCGCGACCAGCAGTACTCGGATGCCGACTACGCTGACGCCCTCCTGCGTGAGCGCTCCCTGCTGTACGTGGCAGCCACCCGCGCCCGCGACCAGCTCGCCATCTCCTGGAGCGGGCAGGCCAGCCCGCTGCTGGAGGGGCTCGCGCGGAAGGGATGACGTGCGCGCCCACACACCGCACCTCGAAGGTATTTCGTATACGCTATAGGTGTGGGTGAGCACCTCCTTCACGGCAGGATCGTGAACGACGAGCAGATTCAGGCCTGGGCTGACGAGGCCGAGGCCGGCTATGACCTGTCCCAGTTGCCCAGGGCGCGTCGCGGCCGCCCGCCGGTGGGCGAGGGGCCTGGTGTGGTGGTTCCGGTCCGACTCGACGAGGCCACCCTCGCGGCACTGATGGCCAGAGCCGAGGCCGAGGGCCTGGCCACTCGCTCAGACGCAGTCCGAGCAGCCGTGCGCGAATGGGCACACAGTGCCTGACTTGCATTCTTCGGCTCGCAAGCACTACCGCCGCGATCATCTCGATGACGACGCCGTTCGCTACGCGGCCTCCCACGTGTTGAGCTCACGCCCGCTTGACGACGAGGACGACCCGCGGCGCTGGCTCATGATCGCCATCGATCCGGCTGGTCGCCTCCTGGAGCTCGTAGCCCTCATCTACGACGACGGCTATGAGCTGATCATTCATGCGATGAAGGCTCGCCCCCACTATCTCAACGAGTTTCAGTCATCGTCCCCGCACTCTGACAGCACAGCTGACAACTGGGAGAAGTAGTTGTACTGCACCCACGAGGCCCGATCCCCGATGACGTACAGCCGGCGCTTAGCACGACTCGCGGCGACATTGACGAGATTAACCGTCTGCGCCGCCCACGCCTTCGCCCCCGGTCGCTGAGGATTGCCTCCCAGGACCAGGAAGACGACGTCGGCCTCCCTGCCCTGCGCAGTGTGGATCGTGCCGGCGCGAAGGCCCGGGTAGTCGCGCTCCAGCGCCTTCAGCGCATTCGCCATCTCCCGGAACGGAGATATCGCGATGATCCGGGACGGGCTCACATGTCCATCCTTGAGCACGGAGATGAACTCGCGCAGTTTCTCGACCTGCCCGGGCTGCATATGCGATCCCTGTACGCCCGCGGGGACGTCGATCCACTGGCTGGGCAGTACGCGGGGGCCATCGGGGCCGTCGAAGAGGTCGTTCTGACTCGCGCGGGGCTCGAGCCCGTTGATCATGATGCCGTCGTAGGCGATGCTGTTGCACAGGCCGAACATGGGTGGATCGCACCGCCGGTGCACGGTCAACGGGGCGCTGACCCATACGGGGCGCCCATCCTGGTGGAGGGTTGTCCCGAAGTGAGAGCCCCGGTCGGTGAGAGTCTGCACCGACGCCCGCGGCGGGATCCACGACGGGTCAACACCGTACGCCGCAGCAATATCGAGCATGGCCTTGCGCGGCATCGTGACAACGGGCTCGAGCTGAAGGGGGTCGCCGACGGCCACCACACGCTTCGATCGCCAGATCGCCCCGACGGCGTACTGCGGGGCGGCCTGGCCCGCCTCGTCGATCAGCAGCCACCCGAGGCTCTCCGCTTCGAGCCTCGCGAACATACGGCCGTAGGAGGCGAACGTCGTTGAGAGCACTGGGACGACGAGGAACAGGATCTGCCAGGCGGCACGGTTCTCCTCCGGATCCTTAAGGGCATCACCGCTCACGACGCGCATCGCGGCACGCAGCCCTCTGAGCATCTTATCGGCCGCGTTCGCCAGAAAGTCCTCGTGCAGGCGCAGCGCCGCGAGGAACAGCTCCGACCTGGCCTCGTCGAGCTCGGCGTCGAGCCAGGGGGCGCGCAGCTCGCGCAGTTCCCCTGACCACTGCGGTCCGGGATGCGCCTGACCCAGGCGCTCACGGTAGTCTGCCGACCGGGCAAGCAACTCATCCTCCTCGCGGTGGGCCCGCTCGGCGGCGTCCCGGGCAACCATCACCGCGTGCCGCTGCACCTCCTCCCGCCCGCTCAGGCGCGCTGCCTGCTCCCGCAGGCCCCGCTCGGCCTCCTCGGCGTCCCGCAGACGCTGCTCGAGCGGAGCCAGGGCACTGCGCCACTCGCGGGTTGCGCGCCCCAGGGTCAGCAGTGTCTCGAGGGCACCGGGTCGGATCTCCACGTGCCGGTTGCGGGCCCGCTCCGCCGCTTCGCACTGCTCCTGAGCCTCGCCGCGGGCCTGCTCGCACCCGCGTAGCTCCTGAATGACCTCCGCCAGGAGAACGCTCTGGCGCTCCACCTCGTCGTCCGCCCATGCCCGATCGTGGCCGGCCTGCTTGAGGCGCTCAAGGCATACCTGCGCCTCGCGTCGCACGTCCACCAGGTCGGCCACTCGCCGCTCCGCCCGCCTGAACGAGGCGCACGCCTGCGACCAGATCGGATGAGGCGCCGCTCCGCTCTTCCATTCCTGGAGCCGTGACAGCATGCGCGGGGCGGTGCCGAGCTGGCGCCGCCCCGTTCTCGGGTCGATCTTGTCGAACCAGAACTCGTTTCGGAACACCGTCCGGTTCCTCTTGCTGCCCAGTCGTGCGGCCACGAGCCCCCAGGCGGGTTTGCCACTGGACGGTCCGCCGGCGCCCCCACCGCCGCTCCTGTCTTCCCATCCCCTGCCGTTCGGGCGACTCCTGCCTGCCTCCTTAGCGCTATCAAGAGGTCTTGATCTCCTGCCATCGTTCTCGCGCCGGGGTGCAGAGGCCGTCAGGAGCGCCGACGCGATATCCGAGAAGTAGTCGGCTCGCCCCCGCCACCGCTCGTCGATGGCAGCGGCGCCGGGAATCTCGGTACTGATATTCTCCACGGCAGTGTTGTTCGCCGAGGCCACCACCATCTCGAAACCGGTCAGCTCCTCGCGCAGCCTGGGAACGCTCCAGTCGAAGCGATCGTCCCCCCACCGCATTGATTCTTCGACGAAGGCATCGTCCGCACGTTCCAGCGCAGCCAGGCGTCTCGCCCTCTCGACGACGTTGCCCGCCACGATGTCGCGCAGCATGGTCGTCTTCCCCGTCCCCGGAGGGCCGTTGACCCCCATGAGGCCGCGCGTCGGACCGAGATCGGCCAGCGCCTGGTTGACGGCGAACTGCTGCCGCAGAGCAAGAGTGTGCTGCGGCGCTGAGGGCCACCGGCCCGCGGGAATCCGGTCCGCTCCAACTCCCGCGTTGACGCGGTCGTCATCCTTCATGACATCGATCCGCGGGCCGACGGGCGATGCCGGGACCTGTGGGCCACCGTCGGCCAGGTAGGAGGCCAGCGCTACCGGGCACCGCCCAGTAGCGACATCAGCGCGCACGGCGGCGAGGTCCTTGAGGAAGAAGCTGTTGAGGAAGTCGATATCCGCTTCCCCGGCACTGCCCGCGCGCACGAGGACGGATTTGATCAGCACGCGCCTGCTCGCGAGCTCGGCCACGGCGTCGATCCCCGACACGCTGTGCGCGAGAGCGGTGAGCAGGGCCGGCGCGGCATCACCGCACTCGGCCATCTCGGCGAAGCTCCGCTGAGCGGCGTCGAACTCGGTGACCCATGACGGGGCCGGCGCGTGCAGGTGCGCGGCGAGTCTGGCGACGGCCCACAGGGAGGAGGACAGCACCGCCGACCCGGGCACAAGGTGCCCCTTGTCATCGACCTGCACGCCCGCGCAGGCACTCATGCCGCCGCGCCGCTCATCGAAGGCATCGCGGTCGTCAGTGAAGGCGCGATGCAGATACTGGTAGGCGTTCTCCAGGTCGTAGACCCCCAGGTAGAGGGTGTGCCTCCACACGAACTTCGTGCCATCCTCCTTCTTGGGTGCGAGCACCTCCCAGGGCAATCGCTGCCCCGGTCTCCACTCGACGACCTGGTACCAGCCCTCCGATCCGGCGGGCTCGGTGCGATTGGGCACCTTCTGGGGGCTGAACAGCTCCAGCAGCCACCAGTAGTCGAGCAACCGCAGGCGATGGGCAGTCGGGGAACTCGGAGTCATGCCCGCAGCCCGCACTGCCGGGCCTGCGCCGCGCACCGGCCCCCCGCTGGTCATCTCACCAGGCAGGCTCACGGCTCATACCCGAAGGACGAGGGGGCCGGGCGCCCGGCCTCCAGGATCGCGCGCAGGTCCTCCGGTGAGACGCGGCGGTCGGGGTCGAAGGCCTTGGTGGCGTAGCGGCGGTGGGCGGTGGCGATAACGGACCGGCGCTCGGTCTCAGTGGCCATGGCAGGGCTCCTGACACGGGTGGAGGGATGGACAGGACATCCGCGCCTCAACTTAGCACCGGCCAGATGGGGCGAGGACCCGTTCGGTCATTCACCCGCCGACCGAACCCCCTGGGCGATGCGCGAGGACATGGGCCGCGCCCCTGCGCGGGGGCGCGGCCCACTATCGGCCCAGGGCTCGGCCGGGCCCGACGGATCGCTCGCCGTTCAGGCCTCGATGACCTTCGAGCTGTCGCCGTGGGCGACGCTGATCTTGCGGGGCTTGGCGTCCTCGGCCATGGGGATGGTCAGGCGGAGCACGCCGTCGGAGTACTCGGCCTCGATGCGGTCGAGGGCCACTCGACTGCCCAGGGTGAGCTGGCGGGCGAAGGTGCCCGTCGGGCGCTCACGGGTCAGCCAGGAGCGCTCCCCCTCGCCCGCGGTGGTCTTGCGCTCGGCGCGCACGGTGAGCGTGCGGTCATCGACGTCGACGTCCACGCTGGCGGGGTCGACTCCGGGCAGGTCGATCTCCGCGTAGAACGTGTCGCCCTCGCGGAACAGGTCCATCGGCATGCCGACGGCAGCGGGGCTGCGGGTGAGGTCGGTGAAGAGACGGTCCATGTCCTGGAAGGGGTTAAGGGTGCGAGCCATGATGTTCCTCCTGCGGTTGCTCACGGTTGTTGTCGGATGGTTCGTACGGCCTCGGGCCGGCCCGGGGGTCGCTAAGGGCCTCCGGCCGGTTCCTTGGCCGATGACACCCGTGACAACAGGAGCACCCGGACACCTATTCCCAGAAGTTGAGTCCAACTCACTCAAGGTTGTGCGACGGGTCGGAGGAGCCCAGGACGCGCTCCGGGAACGCCTTCGACATTCATGGCAGGGCCATCCACGAGCCCAGCACCCACCGAGCGGGCGGCGAGAAGGGACGTCCACGGATGAGTGGGGCGAGTAATCCACGACGCCCCGAACAGCCGCCGCTCAAGCGTTGGGCCCGCCGGGCGTTGCCTGTTGGTCGGGGGTGTCTTGGCCGGATTGATCGTGGCCTGGTTGCCGACGTGCGCGGGGGTCGTGGACGCGTCCCCGGGGCACATCCACAACCCCGCCGCCAGTCCACAACCCCAGGGAGCGTCCACAACCCCGGGGCGAGCTGACCCGGATACGAGAAAACCCCGCGATACCGATGAAAAATACGACTCCAACGAACGGATGGCGCCCCGTGAGCCGACGACTGCGCCGCGCACCCGCAAGCGCGGGGCGGCATGCGAGTCGGGCTGGCGGGATTTGAACCCGCGATCTCCTGCTCCCAAAGCAGGCGCGCTACCAAGCTGCGCTACAGCCCGAGGATGCGGCAGCGGGGCGGCCCTCCGTGGAGGGCGCCCCGCTGGCCCCATCGAGCGGGTGACGGGAATCGAACCCGCGCAATCTGCTTGGAAGGCAGAGGCTCTACCATTGAGCTACACCCGCAGAAGGCGGACGGCGCCGCCGCCCGCGCCGCGCACGTCAGTGCTCGAGAAGACCGGTCTTGTAGGCCTTCACCAGACGACGGGGCACGCTGATCTCACGGCCGTTCACCTTGATGGTGTCGAGCTGGGGGAGCTCGGCCTTCCACTGCGAGCGGCGGTTGCGGGTGTTGCTGCGGGACATCTTCCGCTTCGGCACTGCCATGGGCCCGCTCCTCTCAAAGTCTCCTTGGGATCTTCCGATCCCGGCGAACAGGACCAGGGGACACCATAGCCAGTCAGCACAAGCCGCTTCCAGTTGGCGATGGCACCCAGAGCTGTGACATCGGTCCCGTCACCCCCTACCGCCGCAGCTCCACGGCCCTTGCACGACCCTTGCACGGCACTCCACCACGAGCCCGCCACCGGCCCGGCGATCGCCGGGGCACTCATGGGAGCATACCGTCATGCCCGCCGAGCGCCCCGAGCCCGCTTCCCCCGCCCCCGCCGGCGGTGCCGCGCCCTGTCGGCTGACGCTCGCGCCGGGCGAGCAGCCCGAGACGGACCTGGAGGTCAAGCGATCCCACTTCCTGGCGCGCGCCGAGCGAGCCGACGACGAGGACGCCGCCCGCTCCTTCATCGCCCGCATCCGCTCCCGCTATCCCGACGCCCGCCACCACTGCTCCGCCTTCATCGTCCCCCAGCCGGGCGCCGCCCCCGGCTCCCCCGCGATCGAGCGCTCCAGCGACGACGGCGAGCCCTCGGGCACAGCCGGCCAGCCGATCCTGGAGGTCCTGCGGGGCAGCGGGCTCACCAGCGCGGTCATCGTCGTCACCCGCTACTTCGGGGGGACCCTGCTGGGCACCGGCGGGCTCGTGCGCGCCTACTCCGAGGCCGCCTCCCGGGCCCTCGCCGCCGCCTCGCGCGTGAGCATCAGTGAGCGGGCGCTGTGGGAGGTTCGGGTGCCGGTGGCGCGGGCCGGCCGCCTGGAGGCCGAGCTGCGCGCCGCGGGGGCGGCCGACGGCGCGCTGGCAGTGGAGGGGATGTCCTGGGGGGCGAGCGACGCCGTCGTCCTCCTGTCCACGCCGGTCGGCGGCCCCTCCCCCGATGAGCTCATCGCCTCGCTCACCGCGGGGGGCGCCAGGCCCGCCCCGGTCGGCACGAGGCTGGTCGAATCGCCTCTCCGGTCACCGGCCTGAGCGGGGCCCGGGACTCCCCCTCTCCCACCTTCCCCCCTCTCCGCTGACGGCGGATCGGGCCGGCTCACGATCCGAGCCGCTTGACGTCACCCACCGGGGCGGCATTAGGGTCTGTCCCACAGCGCCTGTCACCATTTCCCGGTCACGACGCCATTCGCGAGAGGAGGACCCCATGATGCCCGTGCCGGCCACGTGCCTCATGCGCGAGATGTCCGCCTCCTGCAGCCTGTGTCGCTAGAGCGCCAGGCTCCTCAAGACGTGCGCGCGTCGCTGCGCGCATGCCCGGCGCTCCGGGACCGCAGGCCCCTCGACCACCCCTGCACCATCGCGGCCGCGAACCGCCCCCTCTCATACTCCTCCGTCTCCCGGACGCCCCTGTGCGCATCAGCGCGGTGGGCCCGGAGCGCCATTCACACCTCAAGGAGAACCCATGTCCCACGCATCCCCCATTGCCGCGAACGTCACCGACCTCGTCGGCTCCACCCCGCTGGTCCGCATCAACCGCATCATCTCCGGCCCCGCCACCGTCCTGGCCAAGGTCGAGGCCTTCGAGCCCGCCAGCAGCGTCAAGGACCGCATCGCCCTGTCGATCGTGCGCGCCGCCGAGGACTCCGGCGCGCTCGCGCCCGGCGGCACCATCGTCGAGGCCACGAGCGGCAACACCGGCGTCGGCCTGGCCATGGTCGGCGCCGCCCTGGGCTACAAGGTCATCATCACGATGCCCGAGACGATGTCCAAGGAGCGCCGAGCGCTCATGCGCGCCTTCGGCGCCGAGCTCGTCCTGACGACCGAGGGCGGCGTCGCCGGAGCCGTCAGGCGCGCCGAGGAGATCCAGGCCTCCACCCCCAACTCGATCCTCGCCTCCCAGTTCACCAACCCGGCCAACCCCCGGATCCACCGCGAGACCACCGCGCTGGAGATCCTCGAGCAGGCCGGGAAGGTCGACGCCTTCGTCGCCGGCATCGGCACAGGCGGCACCCTCACCGGCGTCGGCACCGTCCTGCGCGACAAGGTCCCTGGCGTGAGGATCTACGGCATCGAGCCCAGCGAGTCCCCGCTGCTGAGCGAGGGCACCGCCGCCCCTCACAAGATCCAGGGCATCGGTCCCAACATCGTCCCCGAAGTCCTCGACCAGGGCATCTGGGACGAGCTGCTGCACATCACCTCCGACGACGCCATCGCCTACGCCCGCCGCGCCGCGCGTGAGGAGGGCCTGCTCGTGGGCATCTCCTCCGGCGCCGCCCTGGCGGGCGCCGACCTGCTCTCCCAGCGCCCGGAGCTGGAGGGCAGGACGATCGTCACCGTCCTGCCGGACACCGGCGAGCGCTACCTCTCCACGCCGTTGTACTCCGACTACCTCAACTGAGCCGCTAGTCGCCCCACGGCGCCTGAGGGCTCGCCCCGGGCCGACGGCGGTGGTCCCGGGAACAGGATCGCCGCCGTCGGCGTTGGGGCATGGGGCGACGGCGCGAGCCGCTCCCCGCGCCCGATCAGAGCGCCCCACCGACCGAGGAGAGTCATGTCCCACAGCCACCGCTCCCTACTGGCGCAGGCCAAGGAGGACCTCGCCACCGCGCGGCGCCGGGACCCGGCCGCCCGGACGAGCGCCGAGGTCGCCCTCCTCTACCCCGGTGTTCACGCCGTGTGGGCCTACCGGGCCGCGCACCGGCTGTGGAACGGCGGTCACCGCTTCGCCGCCCGCGCCCTGTCCCAGGCCGCCCGCAACCTCACCGGCATCGAGATCCACCCCGCCGCCGAGATCGGCGAGCGCTTCTTCATCGACCACGGCATGGGGGTCGTCATCGGTGAGACCGCGGAGGTGGGCGACGACGTCCTCATGTTCCACGGGGTCACGCTCGGCGGGGTCTCCATGAACCCCGGCAAGCGCCACCCCACGATCGGCAACAATGTGCAGATCGGGGCCGGCGCGAAGGTGCTGGGGCCGGTCACGGTGGAGGACGGCGCGAAGATCGGCGCCAACGCGGTGCTCATCAAGAACGTCCCCCAGGGGCATGTCGCGGTCGGCGTGCCCAGCCGCGTGCGCGACCCCAAGGTCGATCCCGAGCTCATGACCGATCCCACCATCTACATCTGACCGGCACCCGCCCCGGGCGCCCTCCGGGCCGCCGGTCGCCCGCGGAGAGCGCGGGCGGCGTCAGGCGCGCTGGCAGGCCGGGCACCAGAAGAGACGGCGCCCGGCGACCTCCCGCTCCGCAATCGGCGTTCCGCAACGCAGGCAGGGGCGCCCGGCGCGGTGATACACATACCAGCGGGCGGCCTCCGGATCGTCCTCGGGCAGCGGAACGGGGACGTCGTCGAGGTCGACGGTCGTGATGAACCCCGTGGCCACCCCGTACTCCATAAGGGGGACCAGATCGTCCCACACCGCCCTCAGGCGGGCCCGGCTCACCCGGTTGCCCGCCCTGAAGGGGCTGATGCCGCAGCGGAAGAGCGTCTCGGCGCGGTAGATGTTGCCCGCCCCGGCCAGCACCGACTGGTCCATGAGCAGCTCGCCGATCGCCTTGCGGCGCACCCGGGCCGAGGCCACGAAGGCCTCCCGATCCCCGTCGGCGCGAAGCGGGTCGGGGCCGAGGCGACGGCGAACCGCCGCCACGCCCTCGGCGTCGAGCACCTCGCAGGCGTTCGGCCCGGTCAGGTCCGCCACCCCGTGCTCGCCGAGCAGGCGCAGCCGGACTGCGCCGCTCGGCTCGGGCGGCACCCACGCCCCGGGCCGGACGCTGGGCGCGCCGGCCCCATGGCCCGCGCCGCCATCCGTATCCTCGGCGCCTCCCGTCAGGCCCGCCAGCGCCGAGCCACCGCCGCCGCACAGGGCGTGCTCCCCGCGCTCCCCCACCTTCCGTCGCGGCGCCCCGATGGCGTGCGGGGCGGTGAAGCGGGAGTCGCCGTCGAAGGTCCATGAGCCGTACAGCCCCAGGTGGATGCGCAGCCACACGACGGCGCTGTCGTCCACCGGCATATCGGCGCGGGGCGCGAAAGCTGTGAAGAGGTGCTTGCCATGGGCCTGCGCCTCCAGGAGGACCTGGCCATCGAGGAGGGCGGCCCCGGCGGCGAAGCGGCCCTGGGGCGAGGAGACCCTCAGTGCCCGCCCGCCGTAGAGCTCGGTGAGGGCGGCGGCGAGTCGGTGGATGGTATGTCCTTCGGGCATGGGCCGACGGTACCCGGTGCGCGGCCCGCGCCCGCGCACCGGCGGTGAAGGGCGGGCGTCAGAGGCGAGCCCGCAGGTAGCCGGCGACCGCCTCGCGCATGTTCTGCGGGCCTCGGGCCAGGGCTTGGGCCAGCGGCTCGTCGGGGGACCCCACCTTGACGAGGTCGCGCACGCCGTGGTCGAGGAGGATCTCCGCGCCGGGCTTGATCCGTCCGGCAAAGACGACGCACGGCGCGCCCGCCTCCCGGGCCAGGCGGGCCACGCCCGCGGGCGTCTTGCCATTGAGGGTCTGCTCGTCGACGGAGCCCTCCCCCGTCAGGACGAGGTCGGCCCGCTCGATCGCGTCGCGCAGCCCGATGGCCTCGGCGACGAGCTCGACACCGGGGCGCATGCGCGCGCCGAGGAAGGCGCTCAGCGCGAAGCCGAGCCCCCCGGCCGCCCCGGCCCCCGGCTGCGCCGCCTCGGCCCGCGTGCCGGTGAGCTCGGCGAGCCGGGCGAGGCGGGCGTCGAGGATTCCCACCATGTCGGCGCTGACGCCCTTCTGGGGCCCGAACACCGCCGTCGCGCCATTCGGTCCGGTCAGCGGGTTGGTGACGTCGCAGGCCACGAGGATGGTCGCCCCGCAGGCGGCGGCGGACAGGCCCGCGAGATCGATGCGCTCGATGCGCCCCATCCGCGCCGGCTCAGGACCGACCGGCTCGTCCGAGGCGTCGAGGAGGCGGACGCCGAGCTCGGTGAGCATGCCCAGCCCGCCGTCGTTCGTCGCCGACCCGCCCAGGCCGATGACGAGGGTGCGGGCGCCGCCCTCCAGTGCGTGCGCCATGAGCATGCCCAGGCCGCGCGTGCTGGAGCGCAGGACGTCCCGCTCGCCCGGGGCGACTCGCTCCAGCCCGGCGCTGCCGGCGACGTCCATGACGGCGCGGTCGCCGGCCAGGCCGTAGACGGCCTCGATGGGGCGCCCGAGCGCGTCGGCGCTGGGCGCGCTGATCATGTCGGCGCCCCAGGACGCGGCGACCGCGTCGACGAACCCCTCCCCGCCGTCGGACATGGGCATCAGGACGGTGCGGGCCCCGGGGACGGCGTCGCGCACGCCCTCGTCCATGGCCCTGGCGGCCCGGAGGGCCGTCATGTTCTCCTTGAATGAGTCCGGTGCGAGCACGATCCGCATCGCCGCTCCCCTCTCATGTTCTCCTCAGTCAATGGCTCGCCCCGCGCTCGCCTCAGGCGCGCCCGCAGCGCGCCGCCTCGTAGGCGGCCAGCTGGTCGATGCGGCGCTGGTGGCGCGCCGCCCCGCTGAAGGGCTCGGCGATGAAGGCGTCGACGATCGCCAGGGCCTCGTCCAGCGAATGCATGCGCCCGCCCACGCTCACCATATTCGCGTCATTGTGGGCGCGGGTCAGACGCGCCGTCTCCAGGTTCCAGGCCAGGGCGCAGCGCGCGCCGTCGACGAGGTTGGCGGCCATCTGCTCGCCGTTCCCACTGCCGCCCAGCACCACTCCGAGACTGCCGGGCTCGTCGACGACGGCCTGGGCCGCCGCCAGGCAGAAGGCGGGGTAGTCGTCGTCGGGGTCGTAGGAGAAGGCGCCGTGGTCGATGACCTCATGGCCGGCATCCTGAAGGTGAGCGACGAGGGCCTCTTTGATCTCGTAGGCGGCGTGGTCCGTGGCGATATGGATGCGCATGGGTCGATTCTGCCCCAGCGCCGCGGCGCGCGCCCACCCCCGCCGGCCCACAGATGTGCGAAGCGGCATGGACCCCGGGTTAGGTTGGGCGCATGACCACCACAGCCAGCACAGGCAGCACAGCCAGCGCCCCTGAATCACCCGATGCCGGCCGTGTCCGCGCGGGAGTCCTCGAGCTCGACGCCGTCGACGCCGGACTGCGCCCGCAGGACGACCTGTTCCGGTACGCCAACGGCTCCTGGCTCGCCTCCGCCGAGATCCCCGCCGACCGCCCGGGCACGGGCTCCTTCACGCTCCTTCGCGACGCCGCCGAGGAGGCCTGCCACGAGATCCTGCGCGACGCCGCGGCGGGCGAGGAGGCGGCCCAGCCCCGCCCCACCACGTCGGCGGGCAAGATCGGGGCCCTGTTCGCGACCTTCATGGATGAGGAGCGCATCGAGGCCTTGGGCGCAGCGCCCCTGACCCCCGAGCTCGCCCCCGTCCTGGAGGCCCCCACCAAGGAGGCCCTCGCGCGGGCCCTGGGGGCGGGCGCGCACTTCACCGGACCCATCGACGCCGGCGTCTACAACGACATCAATGATCCGGACCGCTACACCACCTGGATGGACCAGGCCGGCCTCGGCCTGCCCGATGAGTCCTACTACCGCGAGGAGGGACGCCAGGCCCTGCGCACCGCCTATGTCGCGCACGTGGCCAGGATGCTGGAGCTCGCCGGGCTGCCCGAGCGCCTCGGCGCGCTCGCGCAGGACCTGGCCGAGCGGATCATGGCCCTCGAGACCTCCCTGGCCAAGGGCCACTGGGACCGCGTGGCCTGCCGGGATATCGACAGGACGAACAACCCGATGACCTGGGAGCAGATCGTGGGCTCCTCCCCCGCCTTCCCCTGGGAGGCCTGGCGCGAGGGCGCGCGGGCGGCCGCCGCCGCGGCGGGGGTGGAGGGGACCACCTACCTGGACGAGACGATCGTCAACCAGCCCGACTACCTCACCCATATGGCCGGCTGCTGGCAGTCCACCCCCGTGGAGGACCTGCGGGCGTGGGCCTGCTGGCATATCGTCCAGAGCCGGGCCACGCTGCTGTCCAGCGACTTCGTGAGCGCCAGCTTCGACTTCTACGGCAGGACCCTGCAGGGCACCGATGAGCTGCGGCCGCGCTGGAAGCGCGGCGTGGGCCTGGTCGAGTCGAGCCTCGGGGAGGCTCTGGGCGAGATCTACGTGGCTGAGCACTTCCCACCCGAGCACAAGGCCGCCATGGAGCGGCTCGTGGCCGACCTCATCGAGGCCTACCGGGACTCCATCTCCTCCCTGGAGTGGATGAGCCCGGCCACCCGCGAGCGCGCCCTGGCCAAGCTCGACCAGTTCACCCCCAAGATCGGGTATCCGGACACCTGGCGGGACTACTCCGCCGTCGACATCACCCCCGGGGATCTGCTGGCCTCCATCCGCTCGGTGGAGGCCTACGAGAACGCCCGGGCCCTGCGCAAGCTGGGCGAGCCGATCGACCGCGCCGAGTGGCATATGACCCCGCAGACCGTCAACGCCTATTACAACCCGGCGATGAACGAGATCGTCTTCCCCGCCGCGATCCTCCAGCCCCCGTTCTTCGACCCCGGGGCCGATGACGCCGTCAACTACGCGGGCATCGGCGCCGTCATCGGCCATGAGATCGGCCATGGCTTCGACGACCAGGGCTCGACCTTCGACGGCACGGGGAAGGTCGCCGACTGGTGGACTCCCGAGGACCGTCAGGCCTTCTCCGCGCGCACCTCCGCGCTCATCTCCCAGTACGACGCCCTGATCCCGGCCGCCGTCGCCGCCAGGCACGAGCAGGCCGGCACCCCTGCCGACGACATCCCCCATGTCAACGGCGCGCTGACGATCGGGGAGAACATCGGCGACCTCGGGGGCGTGGGCATCGCCCTCAAGGCCTACCGTCTGGCCCTGGCCCGCGCCGGCATCGAGGGCTTCGAGGGGGCACCCGTCATCGACGGCCTGACGGGCCTTCAGCGCTTCTTCTACTCGTGGGCGAGGATCTGGCGGACGAAGAACCGCGACGATTACGCCGAGCTGCTGCTGACGATCGACCCGCACTCGCCGGCAGAGTTCCGCTGCAACGGGATCGCCAGCAATGTCGACGCCTTCTACGAGGCCTTCGACGTGTCCCCCGGCGACGGCATGTGGCTCGACCCGGAGCAGCGCGTGTCCATTTGGTAAGACCGCGGCTCACCGACAGGGGGCGGCGGGGAGCACTCCCCACCGCCCCCGTCGCGTCCCATGGGCTCCGATGATTCCTGGGAGCCGGCCGGTCACCGCCAATGAGCGCCATTGCGGGCCATGGGCGGTCGTCGGAACGGACGGGACCGTGTACGGCGCGCAAGCCCCCGGGACGTGAAACGGGCTCGTCATACGGGCGATGCGCCCTTGCGACCGCAATCGGATCGGTGCAAGATCGTGACCGTCCCCAGGCGCCCCATGGCGCACCCCGACCTCAAGGAGGACACAGATGCGTCTTGGACGCCCCTTCGCCATCACCGCCGCGGCCCTTCTCGCCGCCGGCGCCGTCACCACCACCGCGACCGCCGACGAGCCCGACTTCGCGTTCAGCGACGACGTCGCCGACACCGCCGACCCCGCCAGCACCGCCTTCCCCGTCAGCGGCACCGGCTGCGCCAGCACCGCCGAGAACCCCGCCACCGTCCTGGTGACCCTCGCCCAAGGCGACTCGGACGACAACATCAAGGCCGCGACCCCCACCACCATCAACGTCGCGCCCGGTAACAGCACCTGGTCCGGCACCATCGACCTGGCCGACGCCGTGGGGCAGGTCGGCGTCGCCCCGACCACCGAGCCCTGGGTCCTCGCGGCCCAGTGCGTCCAGTACGGCAAGGACGATGGCACGATCACCGCCCAGCGCCTCATCCTGGACGCCACCAAGGCCGAGGCCGCGCTGACCCTCAAGGACGACGGCGACGCCCAGAGCTTCGAGTTCTCCGGCTCCGGCTTCACCCCCGATGAGACCGTCACGCTGACCCTCAGGGACGGCAACGGCGACGTCGTGGCCACCCTGGCCACCATGACCGCCGACGCCGAGGGCAGGATCGCCGCCTCCTTCCCGGCCCCGACCGGCATCGCCGACGGCTCCTACGACGCCGTCGTCGAGGGCTCCCGCTACGGCGAGGGCGGCACTCTCGAGCGCAAGGTGGCCGTCTCCGGCGGCGTGTTCTCCTACGAGGGCAAGGACGGCAGCGAGCTCATGGGCTCCCCCGACGCCACTGCCACTGCTGCCCCGGCCGCCCCGGCCGCCCCGGCCGCGGCGCAGAACGCCCCTGCTCCCGCCGCGGCGCAGAACACCGCTACTCCCGCCGCGGCGCAGAACACCGCCCCCGCGAAGGAGGGCAAGGAGGACCTGGCCAGCACCGGTGCTGACGCGATGACCTTCATCATCATCGGCGGCAGCCTCGCCACCGCCGGCGGCCTGCTCCTGGCGGCCCGTCATCGTCGCGCCTGACGCCTCATCGGGTCGGTCGAGTGAGCAGCTCACCCGCCGCTCCTGACCCCGCGCCCGCCCGGGCCCCGAAAGCGCTCATCGCGTTCGGGGCCCGGGCGCGCCGTTCCGCCCGTGCTCATCGCGCCCTGACCATTCTCATCGCCGGCCTCGTGCTCGTCCTCGCCCTGGCGCTCGGCGACCTCGGGCTCCTCGCCCACCGCATCAGGCACGTGCCCGTCGCGATGCCCCGCCCCGCGAGCGCCCTGGCCGAGGGCGACGCCACCGTCCCCTACCAGGGCGAGACCTGGCTCATCATCGGCACCGACTCCCGGCTCAGCGTGCCGGGCGGGCCGGACCGCTACGGGGACGCCTCCGAGGATCGGTCGGGCGCTCGGGCCGACGTCGTCGTCCTCCTCCAGCCCGGCCCCGGGATCCCACGCGCGATCGTCCTGCCCCGCGACCTCACCCTGACCGCCGGCGGCCTTCAGCGCGAGCGCCTGACGACCTCCTACCTCCAGGGCCCGCAGAGCACCGTCGACCTGCTGTGCTCCGCCCTGGGCGTGCCCACCGCGCACCTGGTGACCGTCGATATGGGGGGCTTCGCGAGCCTCGTCGACGCCGTCGGCGGGCTCACGCTCGACATCCCCGAGCCCGTCCGCGACGAGATGGCGGGGCTCGACATCCCCGCCTCCGGCGCGCACACCCTCAGCGGGATCGACGCCCTTGCGCTCGTGCGCTCCCGCCACCCGCAGATTCTGCGCGACGGGCAGTGGACCGCCCTGAGCGAGGCCGAGGGGGCCCAGCGCCGCAGCGAATCCACCGGCCTCGTCATGAGCGCCCTCATCACGGCCCTCGCCCAGGAGGCCTCAACCCCGTGGGGCGCGCGCTCCCTGGCGCACGCCGTGGCCGGCGCCCTCACCACCGACGAGGGCACGGGGCTGATCGATCTCGCCCGGCTCGGCTGGGACCTGGCCGACGGGGTCGAGGGCGCCCAGGACTCCCGGGCGGTGGAGGTCACCACCGTCCCGGCCCCCACCCAGAGCGGCGGCTTCATCGCGCTGCCCACGCCGGAGACCTACTCCGCGCTCTCGGCCCGGGGCTACGCCCCCGGCACCTGCGCGCCCTGACGCCCCGGGCGACCCAGCGCTGTTCACGCGCCGCGCATGAGGGGGCCGCGCCGGCGCGGCGATGAGAGGATCGGGCGAAGCCCCGCGGGGCGAGCGAGCCCCGCCATGATGACAGGAGCGCAGATGCCCGGAATCAACCTGACCCGCGCCGAGGCCCGCGAGCGCGCCTCGCTCGTGACCGCCGAGAGCTACGACGTCGTCCTGGACCTGTCCGGGGCGGCGGACCCCGACCAGGCGACCTTCCGATCGGTGACCACCGCACGGTTCCGCGCGACGCCGGGCTCCTCGACCTTCATCGACCTCATCGCCCCGCGGGTGCGCGAGGTCCGCCTCAACGGGACCGCTCTCGACCCGGCCGAGGTCTACGCGGACTCCCGGATCGCCCTGGAGGGGCTGGCGGAGTCCAACGAGCTCGTCGTCGCCGCCGACTGCGCCTACATGCGCACCGGTGAGGGCCTGCACCGCTTCACCGACCCCGCCGATGGCGCCACCTACCTCTACACGCAGTTCGAGGTGCCCGACTCCCGGCGCGTCTTCGCGGTCTTCGAGCAGCCCGATCTCAAGGCCTCCTTCACCTTCACCGTCACGGTGCCCGATGGCTGGACCGTCTTCTCCAACTCCCCCACCCCCGCGCCGAGCCCCGCGGGCGCTGGGGCGCGGGTCTTCTCCTTCGCGCCGAGCGAGCGCATGAGCTCCTACATCACGGCGATCGTCGCCGGGCCGTACGTGGGGGCCAGCGATGAGTACCGCGCTGACGACGGCCGCGTGGTGCCGCTGGGCGTGTACTGCCGCGCCTCGCTGGCCGAGCACCTCGACGCCGACGAGATCCTGGCGCTGACCAAGGGCGGCTTCGCCTTCTACGAGGAGCTGTTCGGCACGCCCTACGCCTTCCCGAAGTACGACCAGGTCTTCGTCCCCGAGTTCAACGCCGGCGCCATGGAGAACGCCGGGATCGTCACCCACCGGGACGACTACGTCTTCCGCTCCCGCCCGGTGGAGGCCCGCGTCGAGCGGCGCGCGGTGACGATCCTCCACGAGCTGGCACACATGTGGTTCGGGGACCTGGTGACCATGGAGTGGTGGAACGACCTGTGGCTCAACGAGTCCTTCGCCGAGTACACCTCCACCCTGGCCACGGCCGAGACGACGCGCTTCACCGACGCCTGGACCACCTTCCAGACCTTGGAGAAGGCCTGGGCCTACAACCAGGACCAGCTCTCCTCCACCCACCCGATCGCCGCCGAGATCAGGGATCTTCACGACGTCGAGGTGAACTTCGACGGCATCACCTACGCCAAGGGCGCCTCGGTGCTCACCGCCCTCGTGGCCTATGTGGGCCGCGAGCGGTTCTTCGCGGGCATCGCCCGCTACCTGGAGGCGCACGCCTTCGGCAACGCGACGCTGGCCGACCTGCTGAGCGAGCTCGAAGCCGTCTCCGGGCGGGATCTCGGGGCCTGGACGCGGGTGTGGCTGCAGGAGGCCGGGGTAACGGCTCTGCGCTTGGAGACCACCACGGATGAGGCGGGCCGCATCGCCTCCGCCGCCGTCGTCCAGGAGATCCCGGAGGGCTCACCGGCGACGCTTCGCCCGCACCGCTTGGCGATCGGCGCCTACAGCCACGATGACTCCGGCGCGCTGGCGCGGGTCGAGCGCGTCGAGCTGGACATCGCCGGCGCGCGCACGCCGGTGCCGGGCCTGGTCGGCCTGCCCCGCCCCGAGGTCCTGCTCGTCAACGACGACGACCTCACCTATGCCAAGCACCGCCTCGACGAGGCCTCCCTGTCCGCCGCGCTGGAGGGGATCGGCGACTTCACCGATTCGCTGGCTCGCTCGCTCGTCCTGGCCTCGGCCTGGGACATGGTGCGCGACGGCGAGCTGCCCGCCTCCCACTACCTCTGCGCCGCCCTGGAGGCGCTGAAGGTGGAGCCCCACTCGAGCGTGGTTCAGGGCCTCCTGGCGCGGATCGGCACCTGCCTTGCCCTCTACCTGCCCCCCGCAGCGCGCCGCGAGGCCGCCCCCGAGGCGGCCGCCGCCCTGCTGGCCCTGGCCCGCGGCGCCGAGCCGGGCAGCGACCGCCAGCTCCAGCTCGTGCGCGCCGTGGCCGCTCACGCCGTGAGCGAGGAGCAGATCGACGCCGTCGCCGGCTGGCTCGATGGCTCCGCCGCCCTGCCGGGACTGGCGGTGGACGCCGATATGCGCTGGGAGCTCCTCACCGGTCTGGTGGCGGCCGGCCGCGCCGGCGAGGCAGAGATCGCCGCCGAGGAGGCCCATGACCGCACGACCACGGGCCGCGAGCGGGCGGCCGGCGCCCGCGCCTCGATCCCCACCGCCGAGGCGAAGGCGGCGGCCTGGCGGGCGCTCGTGGAGGACTCCTCGATGCCCAATGAGACGCAGCGCCAGGCGCTGGCCGGATTCGGCCGCGTTGAGCGCGCCCCCGAGCTCATGGTGCCCTTCGTCGAGGAGTACGTGGCCGCCATCGAGTCCGTCTGGTCATCGCGGACCTTCCACATGGCCGAGGCCCTGCTGGAGGGGCTGTGGTCCTGCGCGACCGTCGGCCTTCCGGGTGCCGATCCAATCGGGGCGCTCGAGGGCTGGCTGGACGCCCACGCCGACGCCCCGGCCGCGCTGCGCCGGATCGTGGCGGAGAACCTCGACGACGCTCGCCGGGCGGTCCGCGCCCAGGCGGCGCAATCGGCGATTTGAGCCCGAGGGGCCGTGGCCTCTCACGGCCCCTCGCGGCTCTCGCCCGTCCAAGAGCGCACATTGTCGTCACGGGGCAGGGCACAATGGGACCCGCCCCTGGCCCCCTTCCCGAGAGCGCCATGACCACGTCATCTTCCCCATCGAGCCGCCGCGCGCGCTCAGGCGCCCGCGCCCCTGCAAAGTACGTCGTCGTGAGGGACCACCTCCTCGCCCTCATCGCCGATGGCCTCGAGCCGGGCTCGCTCATCCCCTCCGAGAGGGAGTTGTGCGAAACCTTCTCCGTGTCCCGGATGACGGTGCGCCAGGCGATCGACACCCTCGTCGTCGACGGCGCCCTGGAGCGCCACCAGGGCCGGGGGACCTTCGTGTCCCAGCCCAAGCTCGACCTCCAACTTCGCCTGTCCTCCTTCACCGATGAGATGCGCCGGCGCGGCATGGAGCCGGGATCCGTCTTCCTGACCGCTGAGACCACGCGTGCCACCCCTCAGGTGGCCCAGGCCCTCGAGATCTCCACAGGGGATGAGGTGCACCACTTGAGGCGCCTGCGCACGGCGGACTCGACCCCGATAGCGATCGAGGAGAACTGGCTGACCGCCTCGCTGCTGCCCGACCTGCTCGAAGGAGCGCTCGACTTCTCCGTCTACCGGCGCCTGGGGGAGGCCGGCCTGGAGCCGGATTGGGGCGAGGACGTCATCCAGGGGCATGTCGTCTCCTCGGAGGAGGCGATTCTCCTGGGCGTGCCCGAGGGCGCACCGGCCCTCGGCATCACCCGCCGAGCCTTCCACAACGACGTCGCTGTGGACTACTCCCGCTCGCTGTACCGCGCGGACCGCTACACCCTGTGGGTGCCTGTCGCGGCCCCTCAGCCCGCGGCGGCGCGCCGCTCGCCCACGACCCGAGCGCCGCGGAGCGCCCGCTCCACCGGGTGAACGGCGCCCCCATCCGGTGAAGCGGGAGTGATCACGCTCTCAATCAGCGGTATTGTTCACATCCAGCCCCTATATCCGGCAGCGCACCGCAGCCGCGTCCACCGCATCCAGGAGGAGCAACCATGTCCCAGGCACGCCAGATCGTCGACGCCCTCGGCGGCTTCGACAACATCGTCGAGATCGAGCCCTGCATCACCCGGTTGCGCTGCGAGCTGGAGAGCGTCTCCGCTGTCGACGAGGCCGCGCTCAGGGCCGCCGGCGCCCACGGCGTCGTCACCGTCGGCGACGTCGTTCAGGTCATCATCGGACCCACCGCGGACGCGCTCTACGAGCAGATTGAGGACCTCCGATGACCCTGGAGGTCCTCTCTCCCCTTTCCGGGACCGTCATCGCCCTCGAGGATGTCCCGGACCCGGTCTTCTCCGGCCGGCTGATCGGGCCGGGGATCGCCGTCGATCCGCCCCGCGCCCCCGGACAGGTCGTCACGCTGGCGCCGATCCCCGGGCGCGTGGCCAAGATCCACCCGCACGCCTTCGTCATCGCCGCCGATGACGGCAGGAGCGTGCTCGTCCACCTGGGCTTGGACACCCTGGGCCTGGAGGGCAGGGGATTCACCGTCCATCGGGAGGAGGGGGCGAGGGTCCGCGCGGGCGACCCGATCATCACCTGGAGCCCGGCCCGGATCGAGGGGGATGGGTTCAACCCGGTCGTCCCGATCATCGCCCTCGACGCCGGCGAGGCCGACCTCGCCCTCACCGCCCCCGGCACCGCCGTCGCCCCCGGCAACGCGCTCATCGCCTGGTCCTAGGCGGACGGTCGGCGTCCCCAGAGACCAACGAGGCGGGGCCCCGGTCGGATCGGCCGGGGCCCCGCCTCGCACTCACAGCGTTCAGTCCCGGGGCGTGCGGCGCTGGCCCATCTCCTGGC
This sequence comes from Actinomyces gaoshouyii, assembly GCF_002072175.1. GTDB lineage: Bacteria > Actinomycetota > Actinomycetes > Actinomycetales > Actinomycetaceae > Actinomyces > Actinomyces gaoshouyii. The sequence continues at coordinate 138,395 of NZ_MVIV01000003.1, forward strand.
GGATCGCCTGGAACAGGCTCGCCAGCCGCGCATTGCCCGGCAAGTCCTCGATGAGGACCGGCTCGCCCGAGCTATCCGCCAGGGGGATCCTCCAGTTCGGGTACTCCTGGTCCGTGCCCGGCTGGTTCTGCGTCCTGCGCTCGCCGACACAGTCCACGAGGGCGACGCCGATGAGAGCCGAGGCAGTGCGCGCGATGTACCGGTGGAGGGCCTCGACGATCTCGCGCTCGGAGGGGTTGGCGCCCAGCAGGCGATGCTCGCGCAGGCGCTCGATCATCCGGTCGCGCTCCGCGCCCGCCTCGGCGCGCACCTGCTCGACCGGGTCCGCCAGCAGGCCGAGGCGCTCGCGCAGGGTGACGTGCTCGTCGGCGAGATACCCCGCGGTGGGCGGCAGATCGTGGGTGTTGACCGTGGACAGCGCGAGGCGCCGGTAGTCCTGCGGCTGGAGCGGCCAGCCATCGCCCTGCTTCTCGAACCAGAGCACGGAGGTGCCCAGCACGCCGCGGCTGGCCAGGTAGTCGCGGGCCCAGGGCTCCACGGTCCCCAGGTCCTCGCCGATGATGACGGCGCCGGCCCGGTAGGCCTCCAACAGGACCACGCCGACCATCGCCTCGTGGTCGTAGCGCACGTAGGCGCCGGAGGCGGCGCCCATGCCCTCGGGGATCCACCACAGGCGGAACAGGCCGATGATATGGTCGACGCGCAGCGCGCCGGCATGACGCAGGACCGTGCGCACCATGTCCCGCAGTGGCTGGAAGGCGGTCTCCGCCAGGTAGACGGGGCTCCACGGCGGCTGAGACCAGTTCTGCCCCAACTGGTTGTACATGTCCGGCGGGGCGCCCACCTCGATGCCGGAGGCGAAGGCCTCGGGCTCGGACCAGACATCCGCGCCCCGGGCATGGACGCCCACGGCGAGGTCGTCCATGATCCCCAGTGCCATGCCGGAGGCCTTGGCCTGCTCCTGGGCCCGGGCCAGCTGCTCATCGACGATCCACTGGAGCCAGGCGTAGAAGTCGATGCGATCGGTCAGGGCGCGGGCTTCATCGGCCACGAAGGCGGATGAGGGGTCCTTGAGGTTCTCGGGCCAGTCGGCCATCTCACCGTGCTCCTCGGTGAGCGCGCACCACAGGGCGAAACGCTCCAGGCCCTCGCCGGCCTCGGCGCGGAAGCGCTCGAAGTCCCGGCGCCGGGAGCGCGAGCGCCCCGCGGAGAAGACGACCTCGAGGGCATCGCGCTTGAGCTTCCAGATGGTGTCCCGATCGATCGGGGCGACGGTGCGGTTGGTCGCTGCGAGCTCCTCCAGGGACCACTGGATGAGAGAGCGGCGCGGCCCGGACAGTCGGGTCATCTCCGGGATCGCCTCGGGCCGGATGTAGATCGGGTTGACGAAGCGCCGGGTGACCGGGAGGTAGGGCGACGGCGTCATCTCCCCCGAGGGCTCGGCCGCGTGCAGGGGGTTGATGAGCAGGAAGTCAGCGCCCTCGTCGCCGAAGAAGGAGGCGAGCTCGGTGAGATCGTCCGCGTCCCCGATGCCCCAGGAGTCGGCCGAGCGCGCCGAGTAGAGCTGCGCCATGACGCCCCAGCCTCGCTCGCCCAGGCTCGCGGGGAGTTCCAGGCGGTCCGGGGTCATCGCCAGCGCCGCCGTGGCGGTGGTGGCGGGGCGGCCCTCGACGGCCTCGATCTCGGCCACGAGGGTATGCCAGCCCAGCGGCAGGTCCCCGGGGATGCGGAAGGAGGCGCGGCCGGTGAGGACGCCGTCGACCTCCCGGGGGCGCTCCCAGTCCTCGGCCTGCTCCAGCTCGACGGAGCCCCCGGACTCGAGTTCGACGCGCACGGTGACCGTCGCGCCGTCGGGGACGTGGACCGCCACGGGGGCCTCCCATCCCTGGCGGCGCACGACGGTCGGGGGGAGGATGCGCCTCCAGGGCGCGAGCTCGGCGTCGGCCAGGGATGCCTTGATCTGGGCATCGGTCGCGGCCGCCACTCCGAGTGCGGCGAGGACCGCCACGAGGGTGGCGCGGCCGGGGGCGGCGCGGTTGCCGTGGTAATCCCAGTACTCGGTGGACACGCCGTGCATCTCCGCGAGGCGCTTGAGGTCCTCGTCCGCGGGCTCGTCAGGGGCGGTTCCAACGGGGGTCGACTCAGTCATGGGCAGTGCCGCCTGTTCTCGTGAGCGCTCTCACGCCGGGAGCGCTCGTACGATGCCGTCGCGCTCGGGATTGATCGGATACGGACCCTCCCGCCGGGGTGACGCCGTAGTCAGTCGCGGTCGTAGGAACAGGATGGGGTCCGCGTGTTGCTGCAAGCCTTGCATAGTCTGGGCCGGAGCGCCAAAGCCGCCCGTCGGCGAGTCGCGCCCGCAGGGGCGACAGCGGATGGGCGGCATGGGAGTGCGGCTCAGAGGGCCGCTATCTCATCGGCGAGGGCGTCCGCCGTCGGGCCGACGACGACCTGCACGACGGAGCCGGAGCGGACCACGCCGAAGGCCCCTGCGGCCCTCAGGGCCTCCTCATCGACCTTCCCCTGATCGACGACCTCGACCCTGAGCCGGGTGATGCAGGGCTCGAGGACCATGATGTTCTCGCTGCCACCGAGGCCGGCGACAATGCTCTCCGCAGTCGCGCTCATCGCTACTCCTTCGCTCGTCTTCATGCACTGCCCCCGCGCCCACCGGCGCGAGAGTGATCCGAGATCTAATTATCAGGCCGCCCCCGCCGCAACCGGGCACGGCTCGCCATCATGTGTCCTCCATCACTTCCCTGGAGCGCTGGGCTCCCTTATGGGCGGAGTCGTGTGCCAATCGTGATTCATACTCCGGTTTCCCTCCCGAAAGCGCCCCCAGGCGTGCACAATGGGCCCTACGACCGCCTCCATCACTGACGAGGAGCACTCATGGCGCTGTCCGATGCATCTCCCACTTCCCTGTCCGGTATCGGCGTGAGCCCCGGCCTCGTCGCCGGGCCCGTTGCCCGCATGGCACCGGGCATCCCCGAGCCCGAGCTCGCGCTGATCGACGCCTCCCGCGACCTCGACAAGGAGTGCGAGCGGATCGAGGCCGCGGCTCAGACCGTCAAGAAGGGCCTGGAGCTCTCCGCCGCCCAGGCCAAGGGCGAGGGCCGCACCCTCCTGGAGACGACGGCGCAGATGGCCGCCGACCCCACCCTCACCTCCTCCGCGCAGGCCATGGTCCGCGAGCGCAGGCTCGTGCCCGAGCGGGCCGTCTGGGAGGCCGCCGGCACCCTCGCCTCGATGCTCGCGTCGCTCGGCGGCTACATGGCTGAGCGCACGCGCGACGTCGCCGACGTGCGCGACCGCATCGTCGCCGTCCTGACCGACTCCCCCATGCCCGGCATCCCGATGCTGCCCGAGCCCTTCATCCTGGTGGCCGAGGACCTGGCACCGGCGGACACCGCCCTGCTGGACCCGGAGAAGGTCATCGCCTTCATCACCTCCGAGGGCGGCCCCACCTCGCACACGGCCATCCTCGCCCGGGCCCTGGGCATGCCCGCCATCGTGGGCACCGGCGCCGAGGTCGTCGACCAGCTCCATGATGGGGACATCGTCCTGGTGGACGGCACGAAGGGCGTCATCACGCTCAACCCCGACGAGGGAGCGCTGCGCCGGGCCAAGGAGCTCGCCAGCCGGGTGCGCGTCTTCAACGGCGACGGCGCCACGAAGGACGGCCGGGAGGTCCAGCTGCTCGCCAATGTGGGCGACGCCGCCGGCGCCCGCAGCGCCGCTGAGGCGGGAGCCATGGGCGTGGGCCTGTTCCGCACGGAGTTCTGCTTCCTCGACCAGCCCGATGAGCCCACCATCGAGGCTCAGGTGGAGGCCTACACCGGCGTCCTGGCCGCCTTCCCCGGCAAGAAGGTCGTCGTGCGGACCCTGGACGCGGGCGCCGACAAGCCCCTGCCCTTCCTCACCGACGCGACGGAGGCCAACCCCGCCCTCGGCGTGCGCGCCTACCGGACCGCCCGCCGCGACCCCGATGTGCTCGAGCATCAGCTCGAGGCGCTGGCCAAGGCCGAGGCGGCCACGGACGCCAAGGTGTGGGTCATGGCCCCCATGATCTCCACCGCCGAGGAGGCCAAGGCCTTCACGGACAAGGCGCGCTCCTACGGCCTCAAGACGGCCGGCATGATGATCGAGGTCCCCTCGGCCGCCCTCATGGCGGACAAGCTCTTCGAGTACGCCGACTTCGCCTCGGTGGGCACCAATGACCTCACCCAGTACGTCATGGCGGCGGACCGTCTCCTGTCCTCCCTGGCGGACCTGTCCACCGCCTGGCAGCCGGCCGTGCTGCGGCTCATCAAGCAGGCCTGCGACGGCGCGGCCCCGCACGGGCGCCCAGTGGGCGTGTGCGGCGAGGCCGCCGCGGACCCGGCCCTGGCCACCGTCCTCGTGGGCCTCGGCGTGGCGAGCCTGTCCATGACCGCGCGCGCCCTGCCGGACGTGGACGCCGTCATGAAGTCGGTGACCTTCGAGGAGTGCCAGGAGTTGGCGCGCCTCGCCATCGACTCGGCCACCGCCGAAGACGCGCGCGCGGCCGTGCGCGCCAAGCTGCCGATCCTGGAGGAACTCGGCCTGTGACGACGCCGTATCCCGTCCCCTCCGCCAGCGAGGAGCCGCTCGGCTCCCTCACCCGCATCCTGGCACTGGCGGAGGGTGACGGGACCGACTCGTTCCTCGGCGACTCCCTCCCCCACCTCTCCGGGCGCATCTACGGCGGGCAGGTCATCGCCCAGGGGCTCCTGGCGGCCGCCGCCACCCTTCCGGAGGCGGCCGACGAGGCCCTGGAGCCGCGCCTGCCGCACTCGCTCCACGCGTACTTCATGCGGGGCGGGGATCCCAAGCAGCCCGTGGTCTACGAGGTGGAGCGCCTCCACGACGGGCGCTCCTTCTCCCAGCGCCGCACCACCGCCCTACAGGCGGGCCGGGCGATCCTGGCCATGATCGCCTCCTTCCAGATCGATCAGGAGGGCTCGCAGGCCCAGGTCGCCGCGCCGTCGGTGCCCGGCCCCGAGGAGTTGGTGAGCGCACTGGAGATCTTCCGGACGCTGGACGACCCGGCGGCCAAGTTCCTCGGGCGCACCGCTCCCTTCGACATCCGCCATGTGGAGGGGAACATCTACCTCGGTCCGGGCGCCGAGGTCACCAACAGGCAGCGTCTCTGGCTGCGCTCGCGCGGGCGCATCCCGGCCAAGGCCTCGCAGACGGTGCACCGGGCGCTGCTGACCTACGTGTGCGACCAGGTGATGCTGGAGCCGGCGCTGCGCAGCCAGGGGCTGAGCTGGCGCAGCGAGGGGATGAGCCTGGCCACGCTCGACCACGCCCAGTGGTTCCACCGGGATGTCGATGCCTCGGACTGGCTGCTGTTCGTCCAGGACTCCCCCACCTCGCAGGGCGGGCGCGCGGTGGCGCGGGCGGAGGTCTTCGACTCCGCCGGCCGCCTGGTCTCCACGATCGCCCAGGAGGGCATGATCCGCATGCCCACGGCCACCTCGCGCGGCAGCGGCGACTGGGCCGTCCGCTTCGACGTCTGAGCCCTCAGCGCGCGGGTCGCCCCAGTCGCGTGTGATCGGCCTACGGCCTGCAACACCACTCAATCGCCTCGGACGCTCGAGCAAGCTCGGCGTCGCTCGGCTCAATCGCGTGTGCTCGACCTACGGCCTCCGACACGCTCAATCGCCTCGGACGCTCGAGCAAGCTCGGCGTCGCTCGGCTCAGTCGCGTGTGAGCTTGCGGTAGGTGACGCGGTGGGGGCGGGCGGCCTCGGCGCCCAGGCGCGCGACCTTGTTCTCCTCGTAGGAGGCGAAGTTGCCCTCGAACCAGTACCAGCTCGCCGGGTTCTCCTCCGTGCCCTCCCAGGCCAGGATGTGGGTCGCAACTCGGTCGAGGAACCAGCGGTCGTGGGTGATGACGACGGCGCAGCCGGGGAACTCCAGCAGCGCGTTCTCCAAGGAGCCCAGGGTCTCGACGTCGAGGTCGTTCGTGGGCTCGTCCAGGAGGATGAGGTTGCCTCCCTGCTTGAGGGTCAGCGCCAGGTTCAGGCGGTTGCGCTCGCCACCGGAGAGCACTCCCGCGGGCTTCTGCTGGTCCGCGCCCTTGAAGCCGAAGGAGGCCACGTAGGCGCGGGACGGCATCTCCACGCCCCCGACCTGGATGTAGTCCAGGCCGTCGGAGACGACCTCCCAGAGGGTCTTGGCGGGGTCGATGCCGGCGCGGGACTGGTCCACGTAGGACAGCTTGACGGTCTGGCCGATCTTGAGGCTGCCGCCGTCGAGCTCCTCCAGCCCCACGATGGTCTTGAACAGCGTGGTCTTGCCGACGCCGTTGGGGCCCACGATGCCCACGATGCCATTGCGCGGCAGCGTGAAGGACAGGTCGTCGATGAGGGTGCGCCCGTCGAATCCCTTGCTCAGGTGGCTGGCCTCGAGGACCTGGTTGCCCAGGCGCGGGCCCGGCGGGATCTGGATCTCCTCGAAGTCGAGCTTGCGGGTGCGCTCGGCCTCAGCGGCCATCTCCTCGTAGCGGGCCAGGCGGGCCTTGGACTTGGCCTGGCGGCCCTTGGCGGAGGAGCGCACCCACTCCAGCTCGTCCTTGAGGCGCTTGGCGAGCTTGGCGTCCTTCTTGCCCTGGACCTCCAGGCGCTTCTCCTTGGTCTCCAGGTAGGTGGAGTAGTTGCCCTCGTAGGGGTAGAGGTGCCCGCGGTCGACCTCCGCGATCCACTGGGCGACGTGGTCGAGGAAGTAGCGGTCGTGGGTGACCGCGATGACGGCGCCCTTGTAGGTGCTCAGGTGCTGCTCCAGCCACAGGACGGACTCGGCGTCGAGGTGGTTGGTGGGCTCGTCGAGGAGGAGTAGGTCGGGGGCCTCCAGGAGGAGCTTGCACAGGGCGACTCGGCGGCGCTCACCACCGGAGAGGTGCTTGACCTCGGCGTTCGGCGGCGGGCAGCGCAGGGCGTCCATGGCCTGCTCGAGCTGGGAGTCGAGGTCCCAGGCGTTCGCGGCGTCGATCTCCGTCTGGAGCTTGCCCATCTCCTCCATGAGGGCGTCGAAGTCGGCGTCCGGGTCCGCCATGGCGGCGGAGATCTCGTTGAAACGGTCGAGCTTGCCCTTGATCTCGGCCACGCCCTCCTCGACGTTGCCCAGGACGGTCTTGTCCTCGTTGAGGGGCGGCTCCTGCATGAGGATGCCGACGCTGTAGCCGGGGCTGAGCCGCGCCTCGCCGTTGGAGGGCTGGTCGATGCCGGCCATGATCTTGAGGATCGAGGACTTGCCGGCGCCGTTGGGACCGACCATGCCGATCTTGGCACCGGGCAGGAAGGCCATGGTGACGTCGTCGAGGATGACCTTGTCTCCATGGGCCTTGCGCGCCTTGATCATCTGATAGATGTACTCAGCCACTGTGCGGTGCGCCTTTCGTCGAATACGGGGAGGTCTGGTGGGCTCGCGCTCGTGATGGGCCCGCCGGTGGTCCTCCGGGGCCGACGACGCGCGCCGTGGCCCAGCCTAGAGCAGTCGCAGCCCATCGGCGACGACGCGGCGCATGACCCCGCGCACGCGGAACTCTGATGGGCCGGGCTCCTCAGCGCCCGGTGGCGACGAGCAGGTGGATCTGCGCAACGAGCTGAGGAGTCTCGACGGCCTTGATGCGCTCGGTGAGCGCGGCCTCGTCGTCATCGGCCAGGACAGGGACCTCCACCTGGGCGATGATCTCCCCGGTGTCCACGCCGGCGTCGACCCAGAACAGGGTGGCTCCGGCCCGCGTGGCCTCGGCGGCCAGGGCGTCGCGCACGGCGTGGGCGCCCGGGAAGTCGGGCAGGAGCGAGGGGTGGGTGTTGAGGACGCGCCCGCCGAAGCGGGCGAGGAAGGCGTCCCCCAGCAGGCGCATGAACCCGGCGCAGACAACGAGGTCCGGCGCATAGCCGCCCACCGAACGGGCCAGGGCCTCGTCCCAGGCGACGCGGTCCGGGTAATCGGTCAGGGCGACGACCTCGGCGGGGATGCCCGCCGCGCGAGCGCGCTCCAGCCCCGCGCACTCCTTGTCCGCGACGACGCCGACGACCTCGGCACCGTAGGCGGGGTCCTCACAGGCCTCGATGAGGGCGGCGAGGTTCGAGCCCGTCCCCGAGACGAGCACGACGAGTGCGGCGGGCTCAGCGCCCTCCTCCCCCGGGGCCCCGCCGTCCTCGGGGCTGGGGGCGGAGGCGGACTGGAACTGGCCCCCGGAAGCATCCTCCGGCTCGTCCTCCCACGGATCCCCCGAGACGGCGTCGTCGGCCTCCTGGGGACTGCGGGCGCTGCGGACGCTATGGGCGGCGCGCCGCTCGCGCAGGCCCTGGGCCGTGCTCCCGGCCGCCTGACTGGCCGCGCTCACGCCGCGCCGCGTCATCCGGTGGGTCCAGGGGTGGAGCATGAGGGCGGCGGTGAGCAGTCCGAGGCCGACCTCGATCAGGCACAGGATGATGACGGAGGAGGTCGTCGGGCCGGCGTGCGCCATGCGCGCGGGCCCGATGGGACCGGTGGCGCCCAGGCATAGGGCAGCCACCCCGATGGAGAGGAGAAACGTCCCGCCGGCAGCGGCGGCGAGGGCCCCTCCGAGGCTCAGGGAGGTCAGCTCGCCCCGGTGGCGCCAGCCGACGGCGATCGCACCCAGGACGATGAGAAAAGGCAGGAAGCGAGCGGGCCCCCAGGTGCCGGCGGGGAGGGCGCCGAGGATCGGCAGGGACGGCACCGTGTCGGCGATGATCGCGCTGGGGGCGAAGAGAGTCCCGCTCCCCACGCTGAAACCGGGGCCGAGCACCCAGGACATCGCCCAGATGAGCCCCGTGGGGACCCAGGCTGCCTGGAAGAGGACGAGTCCGGCCGAGGAGATGATGCCGCCCCCGGCGATGGAGTCGTGGAGGAGCGAGATCCTCCCCGCCCCGGCGACGACGGCCGCCAGGAGGGCCGCGAGGGAGAGCCCGAGCAGTCCGATCGAGCAGTCGCGTGCCAGGCCCAGCGCTGGGCCCACCCAGTCGGGGCGAGCGCGCCACGAGCGCTCCAGGGCCGGGATGCCCCGCCCCCGGCAGTGGAGCCGGACGCCGATGACGGCCGTCGCCAGGACCATGAGTCCCGGCAGGGCCGGCCAGGCCCCGCCGCCGGGCGCGGACAGCAGCAGGAGGACGGCCCCGGTCAGGGCCGCGGAGGCGACGGCCACGCCCCCGGCCGCCGGGCCGGAGAGGCGGGCCCGCCGGGCGGAGGAGCGCAGGAGCAGCGCCTGGAGGATGGTGACGCCCAGGAGCGGCAGGCCGAGGGCACCGCTGGGGCCCCCGGCGTCGCCGAGGCGCCCGCCCAGGCCGAGGGCCCACAGGCCTGTGCCCGTGCGGATCGTGGAGCCCAGAGTCAGAGCGGTGGCGGCGCTTATCGGGGCCGAGGTCATCATGACGGCGGTGGTCGCGCCGACGACGAGGAACCAGGCCAGCAGGACGGCCTCGATCCCCGCGCGCAGCGCGAAGGGCCAGTCGTCGGGCAGGGCGGCGCGTCGGCGCGGCGCCGGCCGGCGCTGGGCGGGCCCGCTCACGCGCGCGCGAGATCGCGGTGGATGCGGCGCACGAGCTCCGCGGTCTGGCTCGGGGTGCGGCCCACGGCGACTCCCACGGCTTCGAGGGCCTCCTTCTTGGCGGCGGCGGTGCCTGCGGAGCCGGAGACGATGGCGCCCGCGTGGCCCATGGTCTTGCCCTCGGGGGCGGTGAAGCCGGCGACGTAGGCGACCACTGGCTTGGTCACGTGCTCGGCGATGTAGGTGGCGGCGCGCTCCTCGGCGTCGCCACCGATCTCGCCGATCATGACGATGAGCTCGGTGTCGGGGTCGGCCTCGAAGGCGGCGAGAGCGTCGATATGTGTGGTGCCGATGACGGGGTCCCCCCCGATGCCGATGCAGGTGGTGAAGCCGAGGTCGCGCAGCTCGTGCATGAGCTGGTAGGTGAGGGTCCCGGACTTGGAGACCAGTCCGATGGGGCCCGGGCCGGTGATGTCCGGCGGGGTGATGCCCACGTTGGAGCGGCCGGGCGAGATGATGCCGGGGCAGTTGGGGCCGATGACGCGCGCCCCGTGGGCAGCGGCGTGGGCGCGCAGGGCGACGGCGTCGGCCACGGGGATGCCCTCGGTGATGACGACGATGAGGCGCATCCCGGCGTCGACGGCCTCGATGACGGCGTCCTTGGCGAATGCCGGCGGCACGAAGACCACGGAGACCTCTGCCCCGGTGGCCGCCCTGGCCTCGGCGACGCTGCCATGGACGGGGACCTCCACGGTCCCGGTGGGCACGCCGCCGGCGCCCGGCCCGATAGGCTCGACGTCGAAGGCGACTGCGGTGCCCGCCTTGCGGGGGTTGACGCCGGCAACGACCCGCGTGCCGGCGCAGAGCATGCGCCGGGTGTGCTTGCGGCCCTCCGATCCGGTCATCCCCTGGACGACGACGCGGTCGGAGTCGGTGAGGAAAACGCTCATGGCTCAGGCCTCCTGGGGGGTCGGGGCAGCGGTGGGCGGGACGGGGAGGGACGGGACCCGCCGCCCCTCCAGCGCGCCGCGCGCGACCTGCTCGGCGATGGCGGTGACGGCGTCGGCGGCGCCTTCCATGGTCTCCACGATGGTGACACCGGGCAGATCGGCCTGGTGGAGGATGCGGCGGCCGAGCTCGGCGCTGTTGCCGTCCAGGCGCACCACGATGGGCTTGGCGGGTCCGGTAAGGGCGCCCATCGCGGCCACGATGCCCTCGGCGACGGTGTCGCAGGAGGTGATGCCGCCGAAGACGTTGACGAGGATGGCCTGCACCTGCGCGTCGGAGGCCACGATACTCAGGGCGTCGGCCATGGCCCGGGCCGATGAGCCGCCGCCCAGGTCGAGGAAATTGGCGGGACGCATGCCCCCGTGTCTCTCCCCCGCCCCGGCGACGATGTCGAGCGTGGACATGACCAGGCCCGCGCCGTTGCCCAGGACGCCGACCTCGCCGCTCAGGCGCACGTAGTTGAGTCCGGCCTCCTTGGCGCGGGCCTCGAGGGGATCCACCGAGGAGGCGTCGGCGAGGCCCTCGTGGTCCCGGTGGCGGAAGCGGGCATTGTCGTCGAGGGTCACCTTGCCGTCCAGGGCGATGATCCGCCCGTCATCGGCCAGAACGAGGGGGTTGACCTCCACGAGGGTGGCGTCCTCGGTCACCAGCGCCTCCCAGAGGCGCTCGATGACGGCGGCGACTCCGTCGGCGGTCCGCCCGGGCTCGAAGCCCGCGGCGGCCACGATCCGTCGCGCGGCCTCGGCGGTCAGGCCGGCCAGGGGGTCGATGGGGACGCGGGCCAAGGCCTCGGGGCGCTCAGCGGCGAGGGCTTCGATGTCCATGCCGCCCTCGCGCGAGCACATCGCCAGGTAGCCGCGCTCGGCGCGGTCCAGAAGGATCGCGAAGTAGTACTCCTCGGCGATGTCGGCCCCCTCGGAGATGAGGACGGAGCGCACGGTGTGCCCCTTGATGCTCATGCCGAGGATGGCGGCGGCGCGCTCAGCGGCCTCCTCAGCGCTGCGGGCGAGCTTGACACCACCGGCCTTGCCGCGCCCACCGGTCTTGACCTGGGCCTTGACGACGAGCAGCCCGGCCCCGCCGTCGAGAAGGTCCTGGGCGGCGGCGCGCGCCTCCTCGGGGGTGGTGGCGATGATGCCGGGCAGGACGGGGACGCCGTGGCGGCGGAAGAGGTCCCGGGCCTGGTACTCATAGAGGTCCATGAGGCTGTGTCCTTTCACGCGGGTGTCGGCTCTCATCGGGCGCTGGCCCGCCCAGGGCCCGGCGGGCCCTGGGCCGAGGGTATCGCGGGGCGGGGCGCCGCGGCTGAGGATCGACCGCGAGTCTTGGGGGCGGGTTGGCGAACGGCTCGCGTCCCGGCGATGAGAACGCCGCGTCATCGGTGTGACGCGGGCCCCTCGGGCGGGACACAATAGGAGCCGACCGGACTGGGCCGGACAGGACCGGGCCGCAGCCGGACCGCATGAGAGGGAGTCCCATGACCGCCGCAGGCAACACCGCTCCGCACCCGCTGTCCAGCGCCTCCCAGGAGGCCGTGATCGACGCCTTCGCCTCCTTGGCCTGCGATACGGCCGATGGCGCGGCGCCCACCAGCCCAGCCGGGGAGCCGATCCGGGTCGGTGTGCTCACCTCGGGCGGCGACGCCCAGGGCATGAACGCCGCGGTGCGGGCCGCCGTGCGCACGCTGCTGCGCCTGGGCGCCCAGCCCTTCGCCGTCATGGAGGGGTGGGCCGGGGCCGTCGCTGGGGGCGAGGGGATCCGCCCCCTGGAATGGGACTCCGTGGGCGCGATCCTCCACCGGGGCGGGACGATCATCGGCACGGCCCGCTCCGCGGAGTTCCGCGAGCGCTCCGGGCAGCTCGACGCCGCCGCCAATCTCCTGGAGCACGGCATCAACCGGCTCATCGTGATCGGCGGGGACGGCTCCCTGACCGGCACCAACGAGTTCCGGAAGAACTGGCCGGGCCTGGTGGCCGAGCTCGTTGAGACCGGGCGCATCACCGCCCGGACGGCCCAGGCGCATCCGGCGCTCATGGTGGCGGGGATCGTCGGCTCGATCGACAACGACCTCGTCGGCGCGGACATGACGATCGGCACCGATTCGGCCCTGCACCGCATCCTGGAAGCCATCGACGACATCTCCTCCACCGCTGCCTCCCACCAGCGCACCTTCGTGGTGGAGGTCATGGGCCGCCACTGCGGCTACCTGGCGCTCATGGCGGCGGTGGCCGGCGGCTGCGACTACGTGCTCGTGCCCGAGATCCCGCCGGCCGAGGGCTGGGAGGAGGACATGTGCGCCAAGCTCGCCAAGGGCCGGCGGGCCGGGCGGCGCGAGTCCATGGTCATCATCGCCGAGGGGGCCACTGACCGCTCCGGCAATCGGATCACGGCCGACGACGTCAAGCGGGTCCTGTCCGAGCGCCTCGGCGAGGACGCCCGGGTGACGATCCTCGGGCACGTCCAGCGAGGCGGCAAGCCCAGCGCCTACGACCGCTGGATGTCCACCCTGCTGGGATGCCAGGCGGCGCGCGAGGTCCTTCAGGCCTGCCCGGAGACGGTACCGGTGATCGTCGTCGAGCGGCACAACCGCATCCGCTCGGTGCCGATGATGGAGCAGGTCGAGGCCACGCGCGCGGTCAAGGACCTGGTAGCGGCCGGGGACTGGGAGGGCGCCGTGGCCGCCCGGGGGCGCAGTTTCGGCGAGATGCTGCGGATCTTCGAGACCATGTCCACTCCCCCCGAGCCCACCGCCGCCGGGGCCGCCCCCAGCAGGAGGGTGGCCATCATCCATGCCGGCGGGCTCGCTCCGGGAATGAACACGGCGGCCCGCGCCGCAGTCCGCCTCGGCCTGGACCACGGCTTCACCATGCTGGGCGTGACGGGTGGTTTCCCGGGCCTTCTCGACGGCGAGGTGCGCGAGCTCAGCTGGGACGGCGTCGAGGGCTGGGTCGGCGACGGCGGGGCCGAGCTCGGCACGCGCCGGGAGGTCCCCGAGGTCGAGCAGCTCTACGCCCTGGGCCGGGCCATCGAGAAGCATGAGATCGACGCCCTGCTCGTCATCGGCGGCTACAACGCCTACCTGGCCGCGCACCGCCTGGTCACGGAGAAGGGCCGCTACCCCGCGTTCCAGATCCCCATCCTGTGCGTCCCGGCGTCGATCGACAACAACCTGCCCGGCTCCGAGCTGTCGATCGGCACGGACACGGCGCTCAACGCGACGATCAGCGCCCTGGACTCGATCAAGCAATCGGCGGCGGCCTCGCACCGCTGCTTCGTGGCGGAGGTGATGGGCCGCAAGTGCGGATACCTGTCCTTCATGAGCGGCCTGGCCACGGGCGCCGAGGGCGTCTACCTCCACGAGGGCGGCATCGGGCTGGCGCGCCTGGCGGAGGACTCCAGGCGGATGGTGGAGGCCTTCAAGAACGGTCGGAAGCTCCACCTGCTCATCCGCAATGAGCGGGCCAGCGAGTACTACACCACGGATGTGCTGGCCAAGATCTTCGCCGCCGAGGGCGTGGGCCTGTACGACGTGCGCGAGGCCGTCATCGGGCACCTCCAGCAGGGCGGTGACCCCACGGCCTTCGACCGCCTCATGGCCACCAAGCTCGTCGCGCATGCCCTGGACCTGCTCGCCGACCAGCTCGTGAAGGGCACGGACCACTCCAGTTACGTGGGCCTGACCGGTGGGCGCATCACCCACCACCGCCTGGAGCGCATGGAGGATGACCTGGACATGGCCAACCGCCGTCCCCGCCATCAGTGGTGGCTGGGGATGCGCCCGGCCCTGGACCTGGTCTCCTCGGACCTCGGCCCGCTGTCCATGGCCGATGTCCCCGACTTCGGCGAGGCCGTGGACGCCGCGGCCACCGCCGAGGACTGAGGGCCGGGCCGTTCCTCCGCGGTATCTGCGGGCCGAGCCCTCGCTTCGCGGGGCGGATCTCCTCAGCGACCGGTGCGGCGCAGGATGAGGGAGTCCCATGCCTCCAGGCGGTCGGGAGCTCCCCGGCCCAGGACGCCGGCCTGATCCGCGGGCAGGGAGGCGAAGAGCACGCGCTCGGCGTCGGCCCACTCGCCCAGGTCGAGGCCCTCCGCCGCGAGCCGCGCCCGCAGGGCGCCCCCCTCGGTCAGGTCCAGAGGTGTGCGCCCGTAGGCGGCCAGGAGGAGGAGCTGACGCGCGGCGCCGTCGACGCCCTTCCACGAGCGCAGAATGATCCAGGTGTCGGGGCTGGTGGCGTCGAGGAGCCGGAAGGTGCCCAGCGCCATCGCGGGCTCGGCGTGCCGCAGGGAGATGAGCGCCCGGTGGTGCTCGAAGACACTGCCGGGGACCCCTACCTGGCTGGCGGCGTTGACCTCGTCGGCATTGGGGGCGATGGGGATCCATGGCGTCCCCGTGGTGAATCCAGCGCCGGGGCGCGGCTCCCACTGCACGGGTGTGCGGGCGTTGTCGCGGGAGTTCGTGCGCAGGCTGTTGACGACGGCGCCGGGGTCGTCCCCCGCGGCGACGCGCTCCCGGTAGTGGTTGAGGGACTCCAGGTCGCGGAAGGAGGAGATGTCCGGGAAGACGGTGTTCGTCATGCCCAGCTCCTCGCCCTGGTAGATGTAGGGCGTGCCGCGGTGCATGTGCAGGATGGAGGCCAGGGTCTTGGCGCTCATCGCCCGAAGATGATGATGGTTGTCCCCGAAGCGGGAGACGGCGCGGGGCTGGTCGTGATTATCCCAATAGTTCGAGTTCCAACCGCGCTCCGTCAGCGAGCCATCCGGGTCGGCCTGCGGGGCGAGGGCGTCCTGCCAGGAGGCGAGGTTGGCCTTGAGCGCCACATGGTCCACGGGGATCGGGTCGAACTTCCCGCCGGGGCCGTCGGCGAGCCCCACGTGCTCGAACTGGAACACCATATCGAGCTCGCCCCGATCGGGGCCCGTGTACAGGGGCCCGTCGGACGGGCGCACCCCGGGGGTCTCCCCCACGGTGATGATGCGGCCGGGGCGCGGGGCGAGGACCTCGCGGTTCATCTCGGCGAGGAACTCGTGGATCCTCGGTCCGTTGGCGACGGCGTGGAATCCGTCCCCGAACAGGTCGCCCGGCCCCTGGGCCCCATCGGCCAGCGGGTAGGTCTTGGAGATGAGGTTGATGACGTCCATGCGGAAGCCGTCGACACCGCGGTCGAGCCACCAGGTCATCATGTCGTGGACGGCGCGGCGCACCTCGGGGTTCTCCCAGTTGAGGTCCGGCTGCTTGCGTGAGAACAGGTGCAGGTAGAACTCACCCGTCTCCTCATCCCACTCCCAGGCGGGCCCTGAGAAGAAGGATCCCCAGTTGGTGGGCTCGGTGCCGGGCCGGCCGGGATCCAGCCCCGGCACCTGGCGGGGCGGCCGCCAGATGTACCAGTCGCGCTTGGCTGAGCCGACTGCGCTGCGGGAGTCGACGAACCAGGGGTGCTCGTCGCTCGTGTGGTTGACGACGAGGTCCATGACGAGCCTCATCCCGCGGGAGTGCAGGCCGGCGATGAGCGCGTCGAGGTCGGCCAGCGCGCCGAAGGCCGGGTCGATGTCATAGTAGTCGGAGATGTCGTAGCCGTTGTCATCCTGCGGGGAGCGGTAGACGGGGCTGAGCCAGACGACGTCGACGCCCAGGGCGTCGAGGTAGTCCAGGCGCTCGGTGATTCCGGGGATGTCCCCGACGCCGTCGCCATTGGTGTCCTGGAAGGAGCGGGGGTAGACCTGGTAGACGACGGCGTGGCGCCACCAGTCGGCGTCCATGCCGACATGCCGTGGGGAGGTGACGATCGGGGGGAATCTCATGGAGGCGATTCTGCCGTGATCAGTGCCGAGGCGCAGCGTTTCGGGCAGTGGGCCGGCGTGAGCGCCGCATCGCTCCCCGCTCGCCGTCGATCGCGGGGCTGCCTGTGCTCGGGGAATCTCAACGCGGAATTCATCGCCGAGGGGCGGACGATGGTCTTCCAGACATCCTTCGCGGCTCCGCCCTCGCCCGCCCAGGTGGGACCGGGCCGCCGTTCGCTAGGCTCGGACCCATGCCGGACACCCAGAGCACCGCGCCGACCGGCGCCCCCGACCGCGCCGGGACTTCCGAGCGCTTCCCCGAGGCCGCCCCCTTCCTCGCCGGGGACGACCGCTCCAACCGCGAGCGCATGATCGCCGGGGACTGGTATGTGGCCGATGATCCGGAGAACTCCCGCATCTCCGCGGCCGCGCGCCGCGCCCTCCACCTCTACGAGGAGGCCTTCAACCTCGGCGAGCCGGGGGCCGAGGAGCACCTGCGCGCGGCGATCCCGCATCTGGGCCCCGGCTGCACGCTGCGGCCGCCGGTGCGCGTGGACTACGGCGACCGGATCACGGTCGGCGAGGGAACCTTCGCGAACTACGGGCTCGTGGCCCTCGACGTCGCCGAGATCCGCATCGGCGCGCATTGCCAGATCGGTCCGGGCGTCCAGCTGCTCACCCCGGTCCACCCCCTGGAGCCGACGGCCCGCAGGGCGGGCCTGGAGTCGGCCGACCCGATCAGCATCGGGGACAACGTGTGGCTGGGCGGCGGCGTCATCGTCTGCCCGGGCGTGACGATCGGCGAGGGCTGCGTGGTGGGGGCGGGAGCCGTCGTCACCCGGGACCTGCCGCCCTACTCGCTGGCGGTGGGCAATCCCGCGCGCGTCATCCGCTCCCTCGACGACTCCACCTTCGCGCCGCGCCGCTGAGGTCCCCCGCTGCGCCGCGGGCGGCGCCGTCGAGAGCCGCCGGGCCGGGCACGAGTGATGGGCCCGGGTAGCCGTCCGGCCCGCCTCCGCCAGCGGGCGGGCGGGCCGGACGTCGTTTTGGCCGGGGTCACTCGCTCACTGCTTGAGGCCGCCCGCGGCCAGGCCGGCGACGATGCGACGCTGGAAGAGCAGCACCATGATGATCAGCGGGATCGTCATGATGACGCCGGCGGCCATCTGGGAGCCGAAGGGCGTGTTGAACTGCGAGTCACCGGTGAACTTGGACAGCAGCACCGTGGCGGGCTGCATGGTCGGCCTGTTGATCATCGTGACGGCCACGAGGAACTCGTTCCACGCGCCGATGAAGATGATGATCGCGGTGGTGAAGATGCCCGGGGCCGCGATCGGCAGGATGACCTTGCGGAAGGCCTGGCCAGGGGTGCAGCCGTCCACCATGGCGGACTGCTCGAGCTCCTGGGGCATCTGGCGGAAGAAGCTCGTCAGGTTCCACACCGCCAGGGGCAGTGAGAAGGAGAGGTCGGGGACGATCATCGCCTGGTAGGTGTTGATCCAGCCCCAGTCGGTGAAATTCTTCAGCAGCGGCACCATGATCGCCACGAGGGGGAACATGGAGGTCGCCAGCACGACGATGAGGAGCATTCCCTTGCCCCGGAAGTCCAGGCGGGCCAGGGCGTAGGAGGCGAACGTGGCCACGGCCAGTGCGACGATCGTGACGACGACGGACACGATGAGCGAGTTGAGCAAACCCTGCCCGAAGTAGTTCCCCGAGGAGAAGACCGATTTGTAGTTCTCCAGGGAGGGGTGGGTGGGCCACCAGGAGTTGTCGAAGATCTCGGTGTCCGGGCGCAGGGAGGAGACGAGCATCCAGTAGAAGGGCGCCAGGCAGTAGATGACGATGAGGATGATGCCGAAGGTCGAGGCGATCTCCCCCCAGGAATGCTTCTTGCTCGGCCGCTCGATCGCGGGCGTCGGTGATGCTGAGGCGCTCATGAGTCACTCCTGTCGGCCGAGGCGGATGCGGCGCGCTTGGGCAGGAAGGCCGAAGCTGGGAGCCTTCCATCGCTCCTCTTCCTCCTGCGTCTCTTCTCCGGTCCCGTACCCAGGTCGGCGTGGGTGATCTTGGTGAAGGCAAGGGCGAAGGCGAAGACGTAGAGGAAGAGGATGAGCGCGTAGACCGCGCCCGAGCCGTAACGCAGGTTGGAGGCCTCGTCCTGGACGAGCATTGAGATGGTCTCCACGCTCTCCTTGCGCGGCCCGATGAGGATGTAGGGCAGGTCGAACATCCTCAGGGCATCCAGCGCGCGGAAGAGGATGGCCACGGCCAGGGCGGGCTTGACCAGCGGCAGTGTGATGCGGGTGAAGCGCTGCCAGGTGGTGGCGCCGTCGATCTTGGCGGCCTCGTAGACCTCGTCGGGGATGACCTGGAGGCCGGCGAGCGTGAGCAGTCCGATGTAGGGGGCGGTCTTCCACACGTCGGTGATGATGATGGCCATCTTCGCCGTCAGGTCGCCGGACGCCCACATGATGTGATGGCCGAGGATGGCGTTGGCGACGCCGTTCTGGTTGAAGATCCAGGCCCACAGGATGGAGGACACGGCGGTCGGGATGGCCCAGGGCACGAGGATCGAGGCGCGCACGATGCCGCGCCCCCTCATGGCCCTGTGCATGATGATCGCCATGGCCACGCCCAGGAGGGTCTCCAGGACGACGGTGACGACTCCGAACAGGGTGGTGTTGTAGACCGCATTCCAGAACCGGTCCCCGGAGCCGGTGAAGATCCTGGTGTAGTTCTCGAACCCGACGAAGCGCTCGGCCTCATCGAAGAAACCCGTCGACTTGTTCAGCTCGGGCGGGGCGAAGAAGGACTGGTACAGGGATTGGATGACGGGGATGACGATGACAACGCCCAGGATGAGGATCGTCGGGGTGATGAGGAGCCAGGCGAGGCGCGATTGCGCCCGGCTCGCCTGGGAGCGGTGCTTGAGCGCCGCCTGCATATCCGTGCTCATAGGCTCTTCTCGTTTCCTTCTGAGGACTTTGTACGACTAGTGGATCGCCGCCGGGCGCTCAGGACAGGCTCTTGAGCGTCGCCTCCAGACCGGAGATCGCGGCCTGCGCGGTGGTCGCGCCCGTGATCGCCGGGTAGAAGGCGTCCTGGATCGCGGCGGTGACATCGCCGTAGTAGACGGCCTTGGGGCGGCTCCTGGCGGAGTCGAGGGACTCCCTGAGCGTCGGCAGGAAGGGGAAGGTCTCCAGCTGCGCGGGGTCCTCGTAGAGGGAGCCGACGATGGGCGCCAGCGTCTGGGTCTCCAGCGCGTAGCGCTCGGAGTCCAGGGAGGTGAACCACTGGATGAATCTCAGCGCGGTGGCCTTGTTCTTCGAGTAGGCGGAGATCGCGCAGTTGTGGCCGCCGAGGGTGGGCACGAACTTCTTGCCGTCGATCATCGGCAGGGGCGCGAC
Source organism: Actinomyces gaoshouyii (assembly GCF_002072175.1). Lineage (GTDB taxonomy): Bacteria > Actinomycetota > Actinomycetes > Actinomycetales > Actinomycetaceae > Actinomyces > Actinomyces gaoshouyii. Next base: position 158,134 of record NZ_MVIV01000003.1, read on the forward strand.
GGCGAACTTGTCCTCGCCCAGGGACTCCATGTCGTTCTTGTACTGGTAGGCCCACTGCCGGTAGAAGAGGAGCTCGCCGGACTCGAAGGCGTTGCGGCCGTCCTCCTCCTTCCACTCCAGGGACTCCTTGGGGATGTAGCGGTCGGTGAAGGCGTCCATGAGGTTCTGGAGCCCGGCGACGGCCTCGGGGGAGTTGATCGTGACCTGCCCCTGGTCGTCGTAGAAGGAGCCCCCGGCGGTGTTGATGAACTCCGATGAGCAGCAGGTCAGGCCCTCGTACTTGGCGTACTGGCCGCCGAAGCCCCCGATGGACGAGCGCCCGGGCAGCGCGCGCACGGCGTCGATCGCCTTCTTGATCCCCTCCCAGTCCTTGGGCGGCTCCTTGATCCCGGCCTCGGCGAGGAAGTCCTTGCGGTAGTACATCATCGAGGAGTCGGTGGCGAAGGGCATCGCGAAGAGCCTGTCCCGGTAGATTCCGGTGTCCCACACCGACTCGATGACATCGGGGCTGGCGAGCTGCTCCTGAGGCAGCTCAATGATCCAGCGGTGGGCGGCGAACTCGGCGATCCACACGAGGTCCACGGAGATGACGTCGTAGGCGTCGGACTTCGTCTGGGCGTTGTTGATCATGGACTGGCGCTGCTGGTCCGCCTCGGAGGAGAGCTCGATGAGCGTAACCTCCTCGCCCGGGTTCTCGACGTTCCACTGATCGATCCGCTTCTTGACCATCCCACCGGAGTTGTCCTTGCCCTGGACCCAGGTGATCGGCCCGGTCCCGGTGATCTCAGTGCTGGCACCTGCTCCTCCGCTGCAGGCCGCGACGGCGGCGCCGGCCGCCGCCAGGGCGGAACCCTGGATGAATCGGCGGCGGGGTAGCGAGCTCGTCATATGAGCCTCCTCCTTGAACCTCATCGGTGGCGGGCTGCGAGCGCCCGCGCATCGGCCACAGACATCGACGACTATGACCCAGGCAACAGTAGATCGGTCGGCAAGCGACTTCCGTCACCTTGCAAGCGACCTGTCTGTGATCTTCAACTCAACAGACATCCGATGTTCATGCTGATGGCGGCCCCTCTCACGTGGGATGACGGCAGTTCCGACCCTCGCTCGCGGTAGCCTCGCCGTGATGCGCGCTCGGCGGCGCGCCCACTCGATCCAAGGAGGCCCCATGGCCCACGACCATTCTGGCGGCAAGGCGATCATCGCGGCGCTGGCCGCCAACGTCGGCATCGCCGTCACCAAGGCCGTCGCCTGGCTGCTCACCGGCTCATCGTCGATGCTCGCCGAGTCGGTCCACTCCCTGGCGGACTCCGGCAATCAGGCGATCCTCCTCCTCGGCGGCAGGCGGGCCAAGCGGCAGGCCGATGAGCAGCACCAGTTCGGCTACGGGCGCTCCCGCTACCTCGCGGCGTTCATCGTCTCGATCGTCCTGTTCACCCTGGGCGGCCTGTTCGCCCTGTACGAAGCCTGGGAGAAGTTCAGTCATCCGCACGCCATCGACTCCTGGCTCTGGGTGCCGGTGGCCGTCCTCGTGGTGTCGATCGGCCTGGAGAGCTTCAGCCTGCGCACCGCGCTGCACGAGGCGCACGCCGCCCGCGGGAGGCGCAGCCTGCTCGGCTACATCCGCGATTCCCGCTCCCCGGAGGTCCCCCTGGTCCTCCTGGAGGACATCGGCGCGCTGGTCGGCCTCGTCCTCGCCCTGGGGGGCGTGTCGATGACGCTGCTGACCGGTGACGGGCGGTGGGATGCGATCGGATCGGCATCCATCGGCCTGCTGCTCGTCGTCATCGCCCTGTTCCTGGCTCTCGAGATGTCCTCCCTGCTGCTGGGGGAGTCGGCGGCGCCCGAGCACCGCGACGCCATCCTCGCGGCGATCCCTGGCGGGGCCCTGGACTCCGTGGTCTACCTGCGCACCATCCACACGGGGCCTGAGACCCTCCTCGTGGCGGCCAAGGTGGCCGTGCCCACCGAGGCGACGGGCATGGAGATCGCAGAGTCGATCGACGCCGCCGAGGCACGGGTGCGCGAGGCACTACCGGGTCTGAGCGCCACGATCTTCCTCGAGCCCGACATCCGCCGCGCCTGAGCCGCGCGCCCCGGGCCGCGATGGGAAGGGCCGCCCCTCGGCGGCTCGCTGCTCCGACTCGGCGCGAACCGGGCGGCCCCGGCGGTGAGCCATGAGCAGAGGCGGGATGGGGATCCGATCAGGCCTTGGCCAGGGGCGCCAGGCGCAGCATGAGGCGCTTGACGGCGCGGGCGCCGTCAATGGTGAACTCGACGCGGGCGACCTTCGAACGCCCCTTGCCCTCCAGGGCGACCACGGTGCCGACGCCGTAGGAGTCGTGGCGCACGCTGTCTCCCACGCGCAGGCCCTGGACGGCCGCGGGCAGTTCCTCCTCCCCGCCACTGCCCGAGGACCTCCCGCTGCCATCCAGGCGGACCGGAGCGGATCCCTTCTTCGCGGCGGCGCGCTTGGCGGCCCGGTCCTTGGCGGTCTCCACGCGCCCGATCTTGCCGGTACGCGCGGGACGGGCACCGATCGGGGGCGCGAAATCGTCGTCGTCGGAGTGCCAGGAGCCTCGAGAGCGGGAGCCCCTGCGGCCGCTCCCCTCATCCCCCCAACTGCTCCCCCAGCCGGTGCCGCCCCCGCGCAGGGCTTCCATGGAGGATGCCAGGCGCTTCCAGTCCATGGTCTCGGGCGGGATGTCGTCGAGGAAGCGGGAGGCGGGCATGGCGGTGGCCTGCCCCCAGGCGGAGCGCACGGCGGCGCGGGTGACGTAGAGCCGCTCACGCGCGCGGGTGAGGGCAACGTAGGCCAGGCGCCGCTCCTCGGCGAGCTCGGAGTCCTCGGCCAGGGCCCGGGAGTGCGGGAAGGTGCCGTCCTCCATGCCGGTGACGAAGACGACCGGGAACTCCAGGCCCTTGGCGGTGTGGACAGTCATGAGGGTGATCTGGCCGGCCTCGGCGGCCTCATGGGCCTGCGCCGCCTCCTCCTCGCCGACGGCGCCCCCGGCGGAGGGAAGCTGGTCGGAATCGGCGACGAGGCTGACGCGCTCCAGGAAGTCGGCGAGGCTCCCCTCGGGATTCGCGGCCTGGAAATCGGCGGCCACGGAGTGGAGCTCGGCGAGGTTCTCCACGCGGGTGGCGTCCTGGGGATCGTCGGAGGCGCGCAGCTCGGCGAGGTATCCGGAGGCGTCGAGGGCGGAGTCGAGGACATCGGCGACGCCATCGCCCGAGGCCTGCTGATGGCGCAGGCCCTCGAGGAGCTCGTGGAAGCGGGTGACCTGGGCTCGGGCGCGGGTGGCCAGACCCTCGACCTCCGGGGCTCCCTGCGCCTCGGTCTCGCTCTGGCCCGGGCGGGGCGCTCCGGCCGCGTCGGCGATGGCGTCGGAGAAGGACACGTGATGGCGGGCGCCGTGCTCGGCGAGAGCTGCCTCGGCCTTCTCCCCCAGCCCGCGCTTGGGGACGTTGAGGATGCGGCGCAGGGAGACGTCGTCGTCCGGGTTGTCCACGGCGCGCAGGTAGGCGATGGCGTCCTTGATCTCGCGTCGCTCGTAAAAGCGAGTGCCGCCGATGACCTTGTAGGGCTGGCCGGCACGGATGAAGACCTCCTCCAGGGCGCGGGACTGGGCGTTGGTGCGGTAGAAGACCGCGATGTCCCGGGGCCTCACCCCGTGCTCGTCGGCGAGGCGGTCGATCTCGGAGGAGATCCAGCGGGCCTCGTCGTGCTCGGAGTCGGCCACGTAGCCGGTGATGGGGGCGCCGGGGCCGGAGTCGGTGAAGAGATTCTTGGGGCGGCGCCCGGTGTTGCGCGAGATGACGGCGTTGGCGGCGTCGAGGATGTTCTGGGTGGAGCGGTAGTTCTGCTCCAGCAGGATGGTGCGGGCGGACGGGTAGTCCTGCTCGAACTCCTCGATGTTGCGGATGGTGGCGCCGCGGAAGGCGTAGATGGACTGGTCGGAGTCCCCCACGACGGTCAGCTCGGCCGGCGGGAGCGCCGAGCCCTCCCCGGAGGTGCCGGGGCCGCCGACGAGCTCGCGCACGAGGACGTACTGGGCGTGATTGGTGTCCTGGTACTCGTCGACGAGGATGTGGCGGAAACGGCGCCGGTACATCTCCGCCACCGCGGGCTTGGCCTGGAACAGCTGGACCGTGCGCATGATGAGGTCGTCGAAGTCCAGGGCGTTGGCGGCGGCCAGGCGCGAGGCGTAGGCGGTGTAGACCTCGGCGAGATAGCGCTCGAAGGGATTGGTGGTCACCGCCTTCTCCGCGTACTCCGCGGGGGTGACGAGCTCGTTCTTGAGGTCGGAGATGCGGTGGGCGAAGGCCTTGGGGGTGAAGCGCTTGGGGTCGATGCCCAGCTCGCGCACGATGAGGGTGACCAGCCGCGTGGAGTCGGCGGCGTCGTAGATGGAGAAGGTGGAGCGCAGGCCGGCGGCCTCGTGCTCGCGGCGCAGGATGCGCACGCAGGCGGAGTGGAAGGTGGAGACCCACATGCGCCCTCCGGCGGGTCCGACGAGCGCGGTGACCCGCTCGCGCATCTCAGCCGCGGCCTTGTTGGTGAAGGTGATCGCGAGGATCTCGCCGGGGCGGGCCCGGCCGGTGGCCAGCAGGTGGGCGATGCGGTGGGTCAGGACGCGGGTCTTGCCGCTCCCGGCGCCGGCAATGATGAGCAGAGGGGCGCCGGCGTGGGTAACAGCGGCCGCCTGGGCGGGGTTGAGGCCCGCGATGAGCCCGTCCGGGCTTCCGACGGCGAGGGGGGAGTCCCAGGCCCGGGCGCCCCGGGCGCGGGAAGCGGAGGTGAGCCCGCCCTCAGCGGCCGCGCGGGCGTCCTCGGCGCCCGCCTGGGCGCGGGCGACGAGGTCGGTGATCTCGGCCTGGCGATCCTCCCAGGTGGGGGCGACGGCGTCGGCATCCTCCGGAGGGATGGCCTCCTCGGGGTCCGGCGCGGCGTCGTCAGGGGGTTCGACGCCGACCCAGGAGGCATCGCCATCCCAGCCGTCCCAGCCCGAGGCGCTGGGGGTGAGGGAGGGCAGGGCGGCCTCGGCCGGGGGGCGGGGGCCCCGCCCGGGACCCGCCGTGGCGCCGGGCATAGCCAGGCCGGAGAAGAGGGTGTTCGTCGCGTAGCTCATCGTGGGCACTAGCCTAGGCCAGGGCACTGGCATGAATCGGGCGCGCCCGCCGCGGTCGGCCTCTCAGGGCCACGGCGGTGCTCGGCGCTCCGTCGTCGACGGCGGCGAGGCTGCGGGGGTGGGGCCGTGATGGCCCCGCCCCCGACGAGAGCCGACTGATCAGGGATGAGCGGCGATGGTCAACCGGGTCGCCGCGCTCAGGCGCGGCGGGAGGCGGCCCGCAGGACGATGCCGGCTGTCACGAGCCCGATGGCGAGGATGCCGAGGATCGTGGAAGCGCCCGTCCTGGCCAGGGAACCGGACTGGGAAGCGGCGGAGCCGGCCGGGACACCGGCGCTGGCGGTGGGGCTCAGGGCCGAGGCGACGGCTGTGGCGGACGTGGCCGCTTGAGTGGCAGTGGCCGCGGGGGTCGCGCTGGGGACGGTGGAGGCGCTCGGCGTCGCCGAGGCGGAGGGCTCCGCGGACGGGGCAGCGATGCTCGGAGCGGCCATGAGGCCGAGGGAGAGGATGGCGGCGGCACCACCGGCGGCAAGACGGGAAGGCTTGCTCATTCTGGGATCCTTCGATTCAGGGAATATAGGGTAGCAGCATCCTACGGCCGTCCGAGCCCCGCCGGCCCGCTCGTGCGCCCGCGGCCATCATTGATGCCAAGACGTCACCTGCGGCGCGCGCTGACTCGCCGCGACGGGCCCGGGTCACAGGTGCTCGCGCGCCCGGGTTCCCAGGGACTCGAGGACCTCGAGGAGCTCCTTGACCAAGGCTTCATCGGCCGCTTGAGCGGCGGCCGAGGCGGGCTACGCCGATCAGGCCCATATGCGTCGGGAATTCGCGCCCCTGGTGGGCGTGAGCCCGACCCGGATCGCGTCTCAGCACGCTCAGAACGCGACGCACCCATCCAGTTCTGCATGATTCCATCGTTTTCCAGAATCGACGTCGGCTGCGAGAAGCAAAGCCTTGAAATCATGCGATTGCCCGTCTCCACGCGAGATGTTGAGCATGCCGATTGTCAGTGCCACGGGCAGAACGCTACATAGGCGGGTCGGAGCTCATCTTGGATGGAACGGCCCGGCGCGGGCGACCGCATCCCGCTCTAGGATTCAACCGGATTGACTCATATCATGACCATTCAGATCGCTGTCCGACTGCCTGATGACGTCGTCTCATTCCTCGACGAGGCTGTCGCCCGGGGTGAGGCACCGAGTCGAGCCGCCGTGGTCATCCAGGCGCTCGAGCGCGAGCGCCGAGAGCGAGCCGCGGCCGAGGACGCGCGCATCCTCACGGAGATCGGCCCACAGGACGACCTGGACAACCTCGTCGAGTGCACCGCCAGGACCACTCATGTCGAGGACTGAGCCTTTCTCACCATCGATAAGGAACCGGCACTCGCCCAGGCTCTCATCCTCGCCTTCGATCTCGACATCTCCCTCCCAGGACGCATCTGACCTGACAGCAACCCGACGCACCCGCACCCGTGCGAGGCTTGCCCCCATGAGCAGCCGGTCCGACGCCGTCGTCCGCAAGCCCGACTCCTTCGCCGGGGCCACCCGCCTGGAGGCGCAGTGTCTTGACTGGCCGGCCGAGGCCATGCCCGACGGCGGTGCGCACGTCGTGCCGGTCAGGGTCGGCGACGGCTGGATCGAGGAGCCCCGTCTGAGCGCTGGGCGGGTGACACCCGGCGCGGCCAGGGCTTTCGGGCGGGCACTGGCGGTCACGCACGCCGCCGGTGCGCCTGCCTTCGGGGCGGCCCCTCCCGGTTGAGACAGGAGCACCCGCATGGGGCGCTCCGACATCCGCCTGCGCCCGCACGCCCCCGAGGCACCGCGGGACGAGCCCCGCCCCTGGGGCGTGTTCTACGCCGAGGACCGCATCGCGCCCTACATCGGCCCGGGGCGGGATGCGGGTTCGCTCCCCACAACGAGGCCGGGCTCATTGAGCGGGTTTATGCGCGCCTGGCCGAAGGCGACTTCGATGCCCCGCAGCCCGAGCTCACCCGCCGCCGGGCCGAGCAGCGCGGGCAGCGGATCGCCGTCGCCCGCACCCACGGGGACCTGTGGACCGGCAACGTCCTGTGGGCGCCAGCCGTCCAGGTGGCCTCCTGGGCGCCCGCCTCAGCGGGTCGCGGACCGTGCGGTGAGGTCGGTGAGCGCCCGGGCGCTGGCGCGCAACGGGGGCTCGACGTCGTCGGCGTGCTCATCGACCCGATGGCGCACGGTGCCCACGCCGAGACGGACCTGGCGGCGCTGGGGGTCTTCAGCCAGCCGCACCTGGACCAGATCTACGCCGGTTACGACGAGGTCTCCGCCCTGGCCGACGGCTGGCGGGAGAGGGTGGGGCTGCACCAGCTGCACATGCTCATGATCCACGTCTTCCTCTTCGGCGGCGACTACGGGCCCCAGGCGGCCGCACTCGCACGCCGCTACGCCTGACGTCCAGGGCTGAGTGCCGGCGCCATTGCTCAGCGCCGGCGCTCAGCGTCGGGCGAGGTCGTCCTGGACGCGCTGCGGCTCCTGGGCCAGCGGCACGTTGTTGGTGTCGAGCACGCCGTCGAGGCCGCCGGCCTCGTCCGCGCGCGTCGCGGCGAACAGGGCCTCGAAGTCGGTGACGGGGGCTCCGGCCCTGCTGAAGACCTCCACGGTGCGACGGGCGCCGGAGGGATTGAGCGCTCCCTCCAGGAGCACCTGGGCGATGTGGCGCCGGTCGACTCCGGGCTGCCCGGTGACCAGGTCGCCCTGCCGCAGGTCGATCTGGTGGTCGGCGGGACCCTGGTAGTCGAACCAGCCGGGGCGCACGATTGTGTAGGGGTGGCCGGAGGCGCGCACGAGCCGCTCGGCGCGGCGCTTCCACTCCACGAACTCGTAGTTGCTGGCGCTGGCGCCGGCGGAGTGGCTTGTGTTCATCGCCGTCATGAGGCTGATGTGGGTGTCGCAGTCCCCGAGCGCCTCCAGCAGCGCCGGGATGACGGCGTAGAAGTTGTTCTCGCCGTCACTGTCGCCGCCGTGGGTGAGGATGACGGCGTCCACGTCCGCGACGAGCGGACGCAGCGCGTCGGCGTCGGCGGGCGCCGCCTCGACGATCTCGGCGCCGTCAGGCAGGGATCGGCGCGCCCGCTGGGCGTTGCGGGTCTGGGCCTTGACGGTGTGGCCGCGTTGGAGGGCCTCGTCGACGACGACGCGTCCGACTTTTCCGGTTGATCCGATCACCAGGACAGTGGTCATGTGGCAGCTCCGTTCAGAAGGGTTCGGCTGGGTAGCGACGGCGGTACTGATCGATCACGCGGGTCAGCCGTCGTCCGCTGCGCAAGAAGTCTGCCCGGTGGCCGCGGAATCAGCCAGGGCCCACCGGTACCCCGATGCCAGGGCCGGTCTGCTTCGGCGCGGCGACTTGGGCGAGGACGTGGAACTGACGTGCACTCCTGGTCGCCTGCTGGCACAGGACTGAGGGACCTTGCCCCACGTCCAGGAGGCGAGCAGTAGGATCCAGCCGTGGGATACACGATAGGTGAGATGCGGCGCCTTCCCCATGGAGCCGTTGAGCTCCACGATGCGCGTCGCGGCACCCGCCGCACTGTCACTCTGGAGTCCTTCGCCATCTCCTGCTCCGCGCTTGTTTCAGACGGGGTTGACCGGCCAGTCAGCAGCGTGACCTGGCTGGAAGCCATTCGACTGTGCAACCGATTGTCCGCTGCCCATGGTCTGCAACCCACATACGCCATTAACGATCAACAGGTGCACTGGAGTGTGCGGGCGAACGGGTTCAGGCTGCCGACCGAGGCCGAGTGGGAGTATGCATGCCGCGCGGGAACGACCGGCGCTCATTACGGAGACCTGCGGAAGATCGCGTGGACCTCGCTCGATAACGTCGACGAGCCGCAACCCGTGAGGCAGAAGCAACCCAACGCCTTCGGCATGTACGACATGCTCGGCAATGTGTGGGAGTGGTGCTGGGACTATCTTGACCCCGGCCGCTATGGCGACTACATGGTTTTCCGCGGCGGAAGCTGGGCGGACCCTCCGTGGAGCGTCAGGGCTTCAGCGCGCCGGGGCAGTGCACCCGACGCCGTCGTCGACGGCACGGGGCTGAGGCTCGCGCAAGGCCCTGTCGGCACGAGTGGTGTGGATGAAGCGCAGGGATGGTCAGCGGACCAGGATCGTGCCAGGGCCTCCATCGGCGGTCCGTTACCCGCGGGTTGGACGCCGCTGCGCGCGCTGGCGGCCAGATGATTGACAGGACCAACGGCGGGAGGTGGATCTGACGATGTTCCGCCTGCCGGACATGGCACTCTCAAGGTCAACGAGGATGTCGATGGCCGACTGTTGACCGGCATCGCCCCGCGCGACCGAGTCGAACAGCCGCGGGGTCGGAGGCACCGAAGGGACGGTTCAAGCCCGTGAGGCTCGCTCGGTGACGGCCCGTAGGTAGCGGTCGCGACCGGCGAGGTCCTGGCCGGTGACCGCCTCGGTGAAGCCGGCACCGAGGGCGGCCGCCCGCAGCGCGGCCCCCTGCCCGGCGTCGTGCTCCATGACGAGCACGCCCGCGGGCCGCAGCAGCGCCACGGCCCGGCGCACGAGCGCGGTGGGCAGCGCAAGGCCGTCCCCTCCCCCACCGAAGAGCGCGCGGTGGGGGTCGTGGTCCGCGGTCTCGGCATCCTCGAGCGCGCCGTCGGGCACGTACGGCGGGTTGGAGACGACGACGTCGACCTGCCCGTCGAGCTCGGCGAGCGTGGTGGGGGCGGCGGCGTCAGCCTGGACGAGTCGTACCCGCCCGGGTGCGTGGCGCTCGCAGTTGTCGCGTGCCAGGTCCACGGCGTCGTCGGCCACCTCGACAGCGACGACGCGCGAGCGCGGCACCTCGGCGGCGACGGCGAGCGCGATGGCCCCGCTGCCGGTGCACAGGTCCACGACGAGGGGCGCGGCGACGCCGTCGGCGCTCATGTGCCGAGCCGCCTCGATGGCGGCGCCGGCCACGACCTCGGTCTCGGGGCGGACGATAAACACGCCCGGTCGGCACTCCAGCTCCAGCCCTCGGAACCACATGACGCCCGTGAGGTGCTGGAGCGGCACGCGGGCCGCCCGCTGCTCGATGAGGCTCAGGTAGTGCGCGACCTGCCCGCCGTCGGCCCCCTCGCACATGACCAGTGGGGTCCCCACCACGTGCTCGGCCAGGAGGCGGGCGTCATGCTCCGGCGAGCTCACCCCCGCCTCCTCCAGCCTCCGGCCCGCCTCGCGGACCAAGCGGCGGAACCGGAAGCGGTCCAACGGCTCCTGGGGGGATTCGCCCCGCAGGCGTGAAGGAGCCTGCGACCAGTTGAGGGGGCCCCCCGCCCCCGAGCCGCCCCCCGAGCTGCCTTTCACTCCCGGTCCCCGACGACTGCCAGGCGCTCGGCCTCGTCCATGGCGATCGCCGAGGCGATGACAGGCCCCAGGTCGCCGTCGAGGACGGCGTCGAGGTTGTAGGCCTTGTAGCCGGTACGGTGGTCGGCGATGCGGTTCTCGGGGAAGTTGTAGGTGCGGATGCGCTCGGAGCGGTCCACGGTGCGCACCTGGGAGCGGCGGGCCTCAGCGGCCTCGGCGGCGGCCGCGGCGGCGCGCTCGGCGAGCAGTCGCGAGCGCAAGACCCGCAGCGCCGCCTCCTTGTTCTGCAACTGGGACTTCTCGTTCTGCATGGACACGACGATGCCGGTGGGCAGGTGGGTCAGGCGCACGGCGGAGTCGGTGGTGTTGACGGACTGACCGCCGGGGCCGGAGGAGCGGAAGACGTCGATGCGCAGATCGGCGGGGTCGATCTCGAGCTCACCGGGGTCATCGGACTCGGGCATGACGAGCACGCCGGCAGCGGAGGTATGGATGCGGCCCTGACTCTCAGTGACGGGGACGCGCTGGACGCGGTGGACGCCGCCCTCGTACTTCAGGCGGGCCCATACCCCGTCGGCTGGCTCGACGGCGCCGCGCGCCTTGACAGCCAGGCGCACGTCCTTGTAGCCGCCGAGCTCGGAGTCGGTGGCGTCCATGATGGTGACGCTCCACCCCATGCGCTCGGCGTAGCGGGTGTACATGCGGGCGAGGTCGGCGGCGAAGAGAGCGGATTCCTCCCCGCCCTCACCGGCCTTGACCTCGATGATGACGTCGCGGGCGTCATCGGGGTCGCGGGGAACGAGGACCTGGCGCAGGCGGTCGGCGGCCTCGGCCTCTCCAACCTCCAGCGCGGGCAGCTCATCGGCGATCTCGGTGGCGAAGTCGGGGTCTGCGGCGGCGAGCTCGACGGCATCGTCCAGGTCAGCCCGCGCGCCCGCCCAGGCGCGGTGCGCTGCGACGATCCGCCCGAGCTCGGCGTAGCGCCGCCCGAGGCGCCGCATGACGGCGGGATCGGCCGCGGCCGGCCCGGCCATCTCCGCCTCCAACTGGGCGTACTCGGCGAGCAGCGGCTCGACGGCGCTGAAGTCCTCGCTCATAGTGGTCCTCTCGTGGGGCTCGCGCTGACGGGCCGGCCTGGTGGCGGTTGCTGGAATGCGGCAGCGCCGGCGCCGGGCTCTCGGGGAGCCGGGCGCCGGCGCCGGTCAGGATGCTTACTTCTTGCGCTTGCCGTAGCGGGCCTCGAAGCGGGCGACGCGGCCGCCGGTGTCGAGGATCTTCTGCTTGCCCGTGTAGAACGGGTGGCAGGCGGAGCACACATCGACGCGGATCTCACCGGAGGTGACGGTGGAGCGGGTCTCGAAGGTGTTGCCGCAGGTGCAGGTGACCGTGGTGTCCACGTAATCGGGGTGGATGCCCTGCTTCATAGGAATCTCCTTCAGCGATCAGAGGGTCCCGGGTCCCCCGCGGGCGCGGAGGTGAACCGGAGGCCGTGAGCGATTATGCCGCCGCGAGCCCCGGCGGCACAACGCGGCGGCCAGTGACGCCGGGCACCCGGAGCCGACGGTTCTGCAACGCTCCTCTCGGGCGGTTGACCATGCTCGTCCATGGCCGGGTCCCCGGTGCGCCGGGCGGGCGATCCGGCAGCTGATCGCGTTCAGGGCGGCGCTCATCCGCATCCGCGTCGCCCGCCGCCTTTGACGCCGCTTCGTGGTGAGCGCGCGGTAGACGGCCAAGCGATCCTCGGGAAGGCCCCATCGCCCCCTAACCACATCTCCACTATCACCACAACGCCATTGGGACTTTTCCTTGGAACCGCTCGACAGAGTCTCGCTTCTCGACCTCCCTCCGCACCCCTTGATGAATCCGCAGGTCGGTCGTATAATATAAGGTGTGAGCAGAGGCGCTTCATCTCGGGAGGGATTATGTCTTGCCGGCCGCTCGCAACAGCAATGGGAGTGAGCGTCGCAACGGTAGGTAGCTTTATCGAGGGGAGCTGGGCCGCTGCGGCTTCCAGTTATTACGACCATGGAAATCGCATCAAGATTCACTATTGGCTGTACCCGACTGAAGTCGAATACGGGAGGAACGGATGCTACTGAGGTGGTTCCTGCGATCTCGATTCCCGTTCACGCTGGGCGTTTGCATCGCGTTCCTCATGAACCTGAGTGAGCTGGCCAAGCTCGGGACCGCGGGGGTCGTCAACATCATCATCAGAGTGGCGGGCGTCATCGTGATCCTCGGTGGCGAGATCGCCCTACGGCGCCACCTCGCCGCCGAGGGGGTGAGGCTCCCACCCTCCTTCGCGCTACGGGATGATCCCCGGACACCGGCACCCCCCTCGCAGCGCGTTGAGAAGCGGTGAGGCAAGGCCCACGGGACGGTTCGTATCCGAGCTCCCTCCGCGATGCCCGAGCGCGGCGCCCGCATGGCGCGTGCGCGGATGGGCCGGCAGCCTCCATGTCGAGGCTGCCGGCCCATCCGCGCACGCCATCGCCGGGGGGACTCGTCAGTGCGTCACTCGTCGTCGGCGTCCGCCAGGGAGGTGCCCGACGGCGTCGTCTTGGAGATGACCATGAGGAACTCGGCGTTGGACTGGGTGTCCTTGAGCTTGGAGAGCACGAGCTCGAGGGCCTGCTGCTGCTCCAGGCCCGCGAAGAGGCGGCGCAGGCGCCACATGATCTTCAGCTGGGCCGGGTCGATGAGCAGCTCCTCGCGGCGCGTGCCCGAGGCGGCCACATCCACGGCCGGGAAGATGCGCTTATCGGCGAGCTGGCGGGAGAGCTTGAGCTCCATGTTTCCGGTGCCCTTGAACTCCTCGAAGATGACCTCGTCCATCTTCGAGCCGGTCTCCACCAGGGCAGTGGCCAGGATCGTCAGGCTCCCGCCGTTCTCAACATTGCGCGCGGCGCCGAAGAAGCGCTTGGGCGGGTAGAGCGCCGCGGCGTCCACACCACCGGACAGGATGCGCCCGGAGACGGGGGCGGCGAGGTTGTAGGCGCGGCCCAGGCGGGTGATGGAGTCCAGGAGCACGACGACGTCCTGCCCGAGCTCCACAAGGCGCTTGGCGCGCTCGATGGCCAGCTCGGCGACGATCGTGTGATCCGAGGCGGGGCGGTCGAAGGTGGAGGCGATGACCTCGCCCTTGACCGTGCGCTGCATGTCGGTGACCTCCTCGGGGCGCTCATCGACGAGCACGACCATGAGGTGGGCCTCCGGGTTGTTCACCGCGATGGCGTTGGCGATCTGCTGGAGGACGATCGTCTTACCGGCCTTGGGCGGGGAGACAATGAGCCCGCGCTGGCCCTTCCCGATCGGGGAGACGAGATCGATCACGCGCGGTGTGACGGCCTTCGGCGTGGTCTCCAGGCGCAGTTGCTCCTGCGGGTAGAGGGGGGTCAGCTTGGCGAACTCCGGGCGGCGCTTGGATCGCTCGGAGTCCATGCCGTTGATCGTCTCCACGGAGACCAGGGGGTTGTACTTGACGCGACCCGCACGGTTCTGCCGCCGATTCTGGCGCCCGCCGTGACCACCCGCGAACTGAGCCGACTCGCCGCCCTCGCGGACCCAGCCCGAGACGGCGTCGCCCGGGCGCAGGCCGTGCTCCTTGACCTGGGCGGCTGAGACGTAGACATCCTTCGGGCCGGGCAGGTAGCCGGAGGTGCGCAGGTAGGCGTGGTTGGGGTCGGAGGCGTCGAGGATGCCGGCCACGGGGAGCAGGACCTCGTCCTCGCGGGGGGCGCGCTGCCTGCCCTGCTGCTGGTTGCGGTTGTCCCCCTCGTCGTCGTAGCGGTCGCGGCCGCGCTTGCGGCCCCGACGACGGCGCCCGGGGCGGCCCTCGTCCTCCCCATCGCGGCCCTCGCGCTCAGGGCGATCGTCGCGGCGGCCGCGCTCAGCGGGCTCGACGGCAGCAGTGCCGGTGACGTCGGCCAGGTCCCGCATGAGGGCGGCCTTGGCGTCGAGGTGGTCCTCGGGGGAATCGGGGGCGTCGGCGGGGCGGTAGTCGCGCTCGGCGCGGCGGCGGCGGCGCACGCCCTCCTCGGACCGGTCAGAACGGTCGGTGCGCTCGCGACGAGGACGGAACCCACTGTCGGAGCCCTGAGCGGGGGCATCCTCACCGTGCTCCGATCGGGCGGGGAGGTCGAGCTCGAGGGATGCGGGGACATCGCTCGGGGCACCGGCGGCGGCTGTGGCGCGACGACGGCGCGGGCGGGAGGCGCCCTGCGCGGGGGCCTCAGTGGGCGCGGGAGTCTGGGCGGGGGCACCGGCGGGCTCGGGAGCAGGGGCCGCACCGTCCTTGGCGCCGGGCGCGGTCGATCCTCGCGACGTTGAGGGATCGCCGTCGCGGATCGCAGCGATGAGCTCGCTCTTGCGCATACGGGAGGTGCCCTTGAGGCCCATGGAGGAGGCGAGCCGCTGCAGCTCGGCCAAGCGCATGGCAGTCAGGGCGGGGGCGCTGGAAGTTTCAGTCACGAGTGTCCTCATGGTGTGGCGCGCGCGATGACTGCGCGCGGATGGGGAAAAACCCGGATTCATTCACGGGAGAGGTGCTGCACTGCGCGGCGCCAGGGTGCTCCCTCGGTCCGGTGGTTCAGTGCTCGCGGCGGGCTGGCTGCGTCGCCACGGGGAGGCGCTACTGCTCGGCCGCTGCATGCAGCATAGCAGGGATCCACGACCTTCCCCAGTGCGACCGCCGACACACGGCGGGCCGGGACCGACTGCCCCGCACCGCCCCGGTACCCCATGGGGATGGGGAGGCGCGGCCTCCACGAGGCGCTCGGCGACTTCGCGGGGGTCGGCGCCTTCGACGGGCCCGCGTGGACGGCGACGATCTCGCCGACGGCGAGGATGCCGAAGCGCATCCGGTGCCGGAGCGCGGGCGGTCTCGTCGCTGTTTTCGACCGGTCTCGATCGGGGGGGAGGAGGGTCCCGAGCGCGGTCAGCGACGGGGCCGGTCACAGGAGACGGGCGCCCTGGGTGTCGATGCCGGGGACCAGGACCCGCCAGCCGTGCTGCTCCAGGGTGAAGCGGGTCTGATCGGCCAGGCGCGCCAGGACCAGCACAGTGGGGCCGGCCCCCGAGATGACCGCCGGGTAGCCCTGCTCGCGCAGGGAGTCCATGACGGCCATGGAGCCGGGCAGGACGTCACGGCGGTACTCCTGGTGGAGGCGGTCCTCGGTGCCGGCCATGAGCAGGTCGGGGCGACCGGCGAGGGCCAGCATGAGGACCGCGGCCCGGGAGGTGTTGAACAGGGCGTCGGCGCGGGGCACCGAGTTCGGCAGGACCCTGCGGGCCTCCTCGGTGGACAGGCGCGTGGCCGGGGGCGGCACGAGGATCGTCACCGGCAGGGAGCCGTCCACGGGCATGGGGGCGGAGCGGGGGTTCCCGTCGGCCTCGATCCAGGCCACCGTGGCGCCGCCGTAGACGGCGGGGGCGACGTTGTCCGGATGCCCCTCGAAGCTCGTGGCCAGGGAGAAGACGGAGTCAAGCGGCAGGGCCCGGGGGTCCGAGAGCAGGCCTCGGGCGAGCATGAGGCCGGCGACGGCGGCGCTCGCCGAGGAGCCGAGCCCCCCGCCGTGGGGGATGCGGTTGATGCAGCGCATCTCGAAGCCCGCCTGGGGGGCGCCTGCGGCCTCGAGCCCGGCGCGCAGGGCCCGCACGACGAGGTTGTCGTCATCCGTGGGAACGACGCCCTCGCCCACACCCTCGACGCGCACGCTCGTGACGCCGATGATGGGGCGGACGCTGACCTCGTCGTAGAAGCGGAAGGCCATGCCGAAGGAGTCGAAGCCCGGCCCCATGTTGGCGGTGGTGGCGGGGACTCGGACCCGCGCCTCCTCGTGGGCGATGCGCATCGTCACTCCCCCTCGACGCGCAGGACGGAGACGACCTCGCGGACCTGCTCCATGCCGCGCAGGGCCTCAACCGCCCGGTCGAGGTGAAGGACGGCGGCCGGGTGGGTGACAATCGTGACGAGCGGGTCGACGCCGTCGGAGACATAAGAGGCCTGGCGCACGGAGTTGATGGAGATGCCGTGGTCGGCCATGGCCCGCATGATCGCGGCGAGCGCGCCGGGGGCGTCGACGGCGCGCAGCTGGACCTGGTAGCGGGTCAGCGCCGACTCGGGGCCGAGGATCGGCAGGTCGGCGTAGGCGAGCTCGCGGGGCGCCTGCCCCCCGCCGATGCGGTGGAAGGCGGCGGCGACGACGTCGGAGAGCACGGCGGAGGCGGTGGGCGCCCCGCCCGCGCCCTGACCGTAGAACATGAGGCGGCCGGCGGACTCGGCCTCGACGAGCACGGCGTTGAAGGCGCCGTGGACGCCGGCCAGGGGGTGGTCGGCCGGGACGAGGGCGGGGTGGACGCGCACGGAGACGCCGTTGGCGTGATCGTCCTCGCGGCGCTGGGCGACGGCCAGGAGCTTGAGGACGCAACCCGAGGCGCGGGCCTCGCGGATGTCGTCGGCGGTGATGGAGCGGATGCCGGTGACGTCGACGTCATCGATGCCCACCCGCGTGTGGAAGGCGAGCGAGGCGATGATGGCGCATTTGGCGGCGGCGTCGAGGCCGTCGACGTCGGCGGTGGGGTCCGCCTCGGCGTACCCGAGGGCCTGGGCGGCCGCGAGGGCCTCCTCGAAGCCGAGGCCCTTGGTACTCATCTCATCGAGGATGTAGTTGGTGGTGCCGTTGACGATGCCGAGCACGGAGGTGACGCGGTCCCCGGCCATGGACTCGCGCAGGGCGTAGACCACGGGGATGGCGCCGGCGACGGCGGCCTCGTAGTAGAAGTCGGTGCCGGCGGCCGCGGCGGCGGCGTAGAGCTCGGGTCCGTGGGCGGCGATGAGGGCCTTGTTTCCGGTGACGACGGAGGCGCCGGCCCTGAAGGCGGCCAGGATGAGCGTGCGGGCCGGTTCGATGCCGCCGATGAGCTCGACGACGAGGTCGTTGCCGGTGGCCACGGCGGTGGCGTCGTCGGTGAGGAGCTCACGGGGCACGGCCGGGTCGCGGAGGGCGTCGAGGTCGCGCACGGCGATGCCGGTGACCTCCAGGCGGGCGCCGCTGCGGGCGGCGAACTCCTCCGCCTGCTCGCCCAGCAGGCGCACGACCTGCGTGCCGACGGTTCCGGAGCCGAGGACGCCGACCTTGAGGACGGGGTGCGCGGCCCGGGAAGCGGGGGCTGCGGGCGGAGCCTGCTGGGTCATGGGACCACCTTGTTCTCGTGCGGCGGGCGGGGCAGGGTCAGCATAGACGGGGCCGCCCAGGTGCCGCGCGGCCGTCCCGGCGCATGGCGGGCCCTGTGGGGGACAGCCCTTGCCCATGCGCCCCTGCCGTTGCTGCGGCAGGGGCGGTGGAGGGGCTACTCCCCCTCGAGGGCGATGAGGTCCTCCACCGTCTCCGGGCGCAGGATCCATCCCTGGCGTCCGTCACGCACCCAGGCGACACCGGGGCGGGTGAACAGGTTGTAGTTCATGGCCATCGAGCGCCCGTAGGCGCCGGTGGCGGGCACAGCCAGCACGTCACCGATGGCGAGGTCGGCGGGAAGGTCGACGTCGCGCACGACGATGTCCCCGCTCTCGCAGTGCTTGCCGACCAGGCGGGAGCGCACGAGGCCGACGGCGGGGTCGGGGCGGCGGCCCGCCAGCAGCGCGGTGTAGTCGGCGCCGTAGAGGGCCGGGCGCAGGTTATCGCTCATGCCGCCGTCGACGCTCACGTAGAGGCGGCTCGCGCCCTGCCCCAACTCGACGCGCTTGAGGCCGGTCACCGTGTAGAGGGTCACCTGGGCGGGGCCGGCGATGGAACGGCCGGGCTCCACCGAGACATGCGGGATGGCGTCGCCGAGCTCGTCGCACAGGCGGCGCACCACGGCGGCCAGGGCGCGGGCGAGCGCCGCCGGCGAGGGCGCGGGGGCGTCGGCGCCGGTGTAGGCGATGCCGAGCCCGCCGCCCAGGTCGATCTCCTCGCACAGCACGCCGGTGTCGGCCGCGACCTCGTGGCGCAGGCGCAGGACCGCCTCGGCGGCGGCCTCGAAGCCCGCGGGATCGGTGATCTGTGAGCCGATGTGGGAGTGCAGGCCGCGCAGCTCGAGCTCGGGCGCGGCGATGATCGCGTCGATGGCGGCGCGGGCGGCGCCGGTGTGGACCGACAGGCCGAACTTCTGGTCCTCATGGGCCGTGGAGATGAACTCATGCCCGCCGGCGTGGATGCCGGTGGTCAGGCGCACCATGAGCCCGGCGCGCTCATCGGGGCCGTAGATCCCCTCAGCGCGCAGGCGGCGCACGGCCTCGGCGGCGTAGGCGATCTCCTCGGGGGAGTCGACGACGAGGTGCCCGAGGCGCTGCTGGACGGCCATGGCGACCTCGGCGGCGGTCTTGCCATTGCCGTGCAGCCCCAGGCGCGAGGGCGGGAAGGACTCGGAACCGTCCCCCTCCCCGGTGAGGGCGGCCAGGCCGATGGCGAGCTCGACGCGCGAGGCGGTGTCGATGCCGAGGCCGTCGGAGAGCATCCACCGGGCCACGCGAGTGGTGAGGAAGGCCTTGCCGGCATAGAAGGCATCGCCACCATTCATGCCGTAGTCCGGCCAGAACTCCTCGGCCATGACGGAGGCCCACACGCTCGCGCGCCCGCGCATATCGGCCTCGTCGAGAACGTAGACGGGAGTGGGGGCGTCAGCGACGATCTCGGACACAGAGCGCCCGCCGACCACCAGCTGGCCATCGTCGCCGCGGCGGGCGGTGGTGGGCCACAGATCGGGGCGCTCGGCGGGCTCGGGGGCGACGAGGGCGCCCAGGGGCGGCTCACCGGCGGGCACAAGGCTCCGGCCGGGGGCGGGCCGCCCGGTGGGGGTTGGGGTCCGGCCGGACGCAGCGGGCACCACGGCCTCCTGGGAGCCGGGGGCGGGGGCGTTCACATCCGCTCCGGTGCGCTGACGCCCAGGAGGGCGAGGCCGTTGGCGAGCACCTGGCTGACGGCGTCGTTGAGCCACAGCCGGGCGACGTGGCCGGGGGTGATGGCGTCATCCCCCCGCGGGGTGACGCGGGTGGCGCCGTACCAGGTGTGGTAGGCGGCCGCGAGGGACTCCAGGTAGCGGGCCACGCGGTGCTGCTCGCGCAGCTCGGCCGCCTGGGCGACCACCGCCGGGTACTGGGCGAGCGCGCCCAGGAGCGCGGCGTCGGCGGGATCGTCGAGGGCGGCGGGATCGAAGCCGGCCTCCCGCGCGACCCCGTGCTCGGCGGCGTTGCGAGCCACATTGCGAGTGCGGGCGTGGGCGTACTGGACGTAGTAGACCGGGTTGTCATTGGAGGAGGAGGCCAGCAGGTCCAGGTCGATGTCGATCATCGAGTCCATGGACGAGCGGGTCAGGGCGTAGCGGGCGGCATCCACGCCGACGGCGTCGACGAGGTCCTCCAGGGTGACGATCGTGCCGGCGCGCTTGGACATGCGCACCGGCTGCCCTTTGCTCACGAGGTTGACGAGCTGGCCGATGAGGATCTGCATGTTGACCTGGGGCGTGTCCCCGAAGGCCGCGCACATGGCCATCATGCGGCCGATGTAGCCGTGATGGTCGGCGCCGAGCAGGTAGATGGCGCAGTCGGCGCCGCGCTCGCGCTTGTCCAGGTAGTAGGCCAGGTCCGCGGCGAAGTAGGCGGCGTCGCCGTCGGACTTGATCAGGACGCGGTCCTTGTCGTCGCCGAAGTCGGTGGTGCGCAGCCAGACGGCGCCGTCGTGGTCGTCGATGACGCCGCGCTCGCGCAGGCGCTCGATGGCGCGGCCCACGGCGCCGGAGGCGTGCAGGGAGTCCTCATGGAAGAAGACGTCGAAGTCCGAGCGGAAGGCGTGGAGCTCGGCCTTGATGGAGTCGAACATGAAGGCGACGCCGCGGGAGCGGAAGACCTCGGCGGCCTCGGCGTCGGGCAGGCCGGCGGGCGCGGGGCGGCCGGCGGCGGTCTCGGAGCGGGTGACCCGCTCGGCGATCTCGGCGATGTAGGCGCCGCCGTAGCCGTCCTCGGGGGTTTCCTGGCCGCGGGCCGAGGCCAGCAGGGAGCGGGAGAAGCGGTCGATCTGGGTCCCGTGATCGTTGAAGTAGTACTCGCGGGTGACTGAGGCACCGCAGGCGGCGAGGATGCGGGCCAGGGAGTCGCCGACGGCGGCCCAGCGGGCGCCGCCGAGGTGCACCGGGCCGGTCGGGTTGGCGGAGACGTACTCGAGGTTGATGTGCTGGCCGGCCAGCGTCTCATTGCGGCCGTAGGCCTCGCCCGCGGTAACGATCGTGCGGGCGAGCTCGCCGGCACTGGCGGCGTCGAGGCGGATGTTGAGGAAGCCGGGGCCGGCGACCTCGGCGGAGGCGACGCCGTCGAGGGCCTCGATGCGGGGGGCGAGGAGCTCGGCGAGGGCGCGGGGGCCGGTCCCGGCCCGCTTGGCCAGCTGCATGGCGACATTGGTGGCCCAGTCCCCGTGGTCGCGGTTGCGCGGGCGCTCGACCTTGGGGAACCCGATGTCCTCCGGCGCGAGGGCCAGGGATCCGTCGTCGACGGCGGAGGCGAGGACTGTGCGGATTGCTGCGGCGAGCTCTTCTGGGGTCACGGCCGCAAGAGTACCGGACCCGAGTCCGGGCGCCCCCGGGAGAACCGGGACCTGAGCGGGGACGCGCCCGAGCGCGCCGATCCGAGTAGACTTTCGGAGAACCGAAACCCCTTCTGGCGCACGATGGACATCCGCACTCCCCCCGACCCGACCAACCGCACCGCCCTGCCCGCTGCGGCCGCGCGCGTCGCGGTGGGCCATAACGCCGTCGACGCGATCGCGGCGCGCCACCGGCTCCTGGCCCTGCTGGGCCCTGCCTTCGTCGCGGCGGTCGCCTACGTGGACCCCGGCAACGTGGCCGCCAATATCACCGCGGGAGCGCGCTACGGCTACCTCCTGGTGTGGGTGCTCCTGGCGGCCAACGCCGCCGCCATCCTCATCCAGTACCAGTCGGCCAAGCTCGGCATCGTCACCGGGCGCTCGCTGCCCGAGCTCCTGGGCGCCCGGCTCCCGCGCCCCGCCCGCCTGGCCTACTGGGCGCAGGCCGAGCTCGTGGCCGCCGCCACGGACCTCGCGGAGATCATCGGCGGGGCCATCGCCCTCCACCTGCTCACCGGGATGCCCCTCCTCGTCGGCGGCGTGTGCATCGGCGCGGTCTCCATGGCGCTGCTCGCCCTCCAGGACAGGCGCGGACAGCGAACCTTCGAGGGCGTCGTCGTGGGGCTCCTGGCGCTGGTGACCATCGGCTTCATGGGGGGACTGGTAGTGGCGCCGCCAGACTGGGGCGCCACGGCCACGGGGATCGTTCCGCGCCTGGAGGGAAGCGGGAGCCTGCTGGTGGCGGCCTCCATGCTGGGGGCCACCGTCATGCCCCACGCGATCTACCTGCACTCCTCATTGGTGCGCGACCACAACCGCGCGCTGACCGGCGCGGACGATGGCCCCAACCGCGGCCCCCGCACGCACCGCCTCATCCACGCCACACGCATCGACGTTGTATGGGCGCTGGCCGTGGCGGGGACGGTCAACATCGCCCTGCTGCTCCTGGCCGCCTCGGCACTGGCGGGCGAGCGGGGGACCGACACCATCGAGGGGGCGCACGCCGCCATCGCCGCCAACCTGGGGCCCGTGGTCGGCGCGGTCTTCGCCGTCGGCCTGCTGGCCTCGGGCCTGGCCTCGACGTCGGTGGGCGCTTACGCGGGCAGCGAGATCATGGCGGGGCTGCTGCGGCTGCGGGTCCCGCTGCTCGCCCGGCGCGCCATCACCCTGGCGCCCTCGCTGCTCATCATCGGCGCGGGGGCCGAGCCCACCTGGGCGCTCGTGCTCAGCCAGGTGCTGCTGTCCTTCGGCATCCCACTGGCGATCGTGCCCCTCATGCGACTGACCGGCTCGGAGGAGGTCATGGGCCCCTGGCGCGATGGCGCAGCGCTGCGCTGGTCCTCCCGCGCCATCGCCGGGCTCATCATCGCGCTCAACGGGGCCCTTATCGTCCTGACGTTCATATGAGCCGACACCGGTCGGCGGGCCAGGAGAGCCACGAGCCGCCCGTCGGTTTCTCCCCGAGGCCGGGCGCTGGTACAGTCGCGCAGCGGGCCCCGGTAGCTCAGTGGATAGAGCGTCTGCCTCCGGAGCAGAAGGTCGCAGGTTCGAATCCTGTCCGGGGCACCACCGAGCCCCCGCCCGGCGCACTGCCGGCGCCGAAAGCCGCATCGTCCAGACCCTCATGCGCCGCCATCACGGCCCTCCACTCAGCCCCGCCCGGTCTGGTGCGAGCGCGCCGCGCCCCCACCAGACCGGGCACAGCACCACTCGCGCGACTAGCATCACCACCATCACTAGTCGCGTTAGCAGAGGCCACGGGGCCAACGACGACGCCCCCGAATAACCCACCACCCCAAGTTCTGTAGCACAATACCGGTATGCCCATCCACTACACCGAGTAGCGCCGACAAGCACCGCATCGCGCACCAGGACATCGAGTACGCGCCCGGCCACACCGAATGGGAGGAACGATGACCCGTACCACCACCAATGACGAGCTCGACGCCCTGCGCCCTATCGGCCAGCCGCTCGGCGGAGGCGACATCGCCGACGAGGACGAACTCCGAGCGATCATGGGCGGGCGCCCCAACCTCGGCTCCCCGCGCGCCACCGGCGCCGGCGCCTCCGCCCGACGCCAGGTCCGCCTGCCCGAGCACCTCAACACCGCCCTCGACGACTACGCCGCCGCCCACTCCACCACCCCCAGCGCCGTCATCCGCGACGCCGTCGAGGCCTACCTCGCCAGCGCCTGACTCGCCTCACCGCCTCGCCAACCGGCTCCGCAGCCCTCACTCGGCCTGCCGGCTGAGTGCCCGGTGGAGGGTGGAGCGGTGCACGCCCAGATTGCGGGCCGCAACCGCCTTGGGCACGCCCGCGGCCACGCGCGCCCTGGCCCGCTCGATATCCGCCTCGCTCAGGGCACGGGCGCGCCCGGTGTAGATGGCAGCGTCGCCCAGGCCTCCCAGCGCCTGGGCATCGCCCCCCAGGGCGTGCGCCACCGCATCAGCACCGGCTCCCTGCCCGCCCTGCGCGTCGGACGCTCCTGGAGCATCCCGGCCACCGCACTGTCCACCGCGCGCAGACACCACCGACCCCCGCGCCACAATCCCGAGCGACAGAGACCGGCCACCATGAATGGTGGACAGCCCCTCTCTTCGCGCGTGGCTCCGCCAGCCTCCTGCCCCGGTCGCCGACGTGCTCACACGCCCCACGACAACGACGACAGGCCCCGGCGTCGGGACCGTCACATCGGGACCGTCACAGAGGAGGCAGACATGGACAACGACATCGCTGAGCACGCCGATTGAGTCGCGCTGGAGTACCGCGATCTGTCATTGGATCGCAGGTGGTGGGATGATCGCTGCGATCAGCCCCTGCCCGAGGAGCTGCGGGCCTATCTCGATGGGTTGAGGCGTCCTCCCAGCCCATTCGCGAGCGAGGCCTTCTCAGGGCCTGCGACGTTCGGCATCACCACCGATGGGCGTCTCCGGTACGACCTGGCTCCGACCGGTGACAGCCGGCCCCAGTACTTGGCGCCGGCGCCGGTAGCGGAGTGGATCGAGTCGATCGACACCCTGTGGGATCACGGCTGCCGGAACCTCTTGGCCGCGCACGGCCTCGTCGAGCGAGCCCGGGACATCCTGTGTCAAGCCCCGGGTTTGGTGGGGTTTTGTCTGATGTCGGTGGTTGTCGGCTGGGGGTGGTTGGTGGTCTGCTTGCCGGCGGCCGGTTGCCGGGCGCTCTCGCGCTCGATAGGGGTGTGCATGGCGATGGCGGGGTGAGGACGCATGGTGTTGCAGCAGCGGGCCCGCTTCGGTGGTGGCGATCACGAGCGGCGTCGATACCCTGCCAGGGCCGGGCTGTCTGGGTAAGCGCGGTTGCGGATCAGCTCGGCCTTGTACAGGGAGTCGAGGGCCTCAGCCATCGCGTTGTCGTAAGAGTCGCCTGTGGAGCCGACCATGGCCACGGCGTCGGCCTCGCCCAGACCCTGCCCGTAGCGGATAGCGCGGTACTGCACCGCGCGGTCGAAGTGAGCGGATCAGGCCCGTTAGATCGACACCGTCGTTCGTTGCGGACCCTGATGGCCGTCTCGGCGAAGTGCTGGGGTGGATGAGGGAGTCGTGGGTCTCGCCGCTCTTGTTGAAGATGTCGCGGGCGGTGAGGCGGACGTTCTGGTAGTCGATGACGAGGACGGCGGACAGGGTATGGCCTGGCGCATGGGGTTCCTTGGGTTGAAAAAAATCCCCCACCAACCCGTGAAGGCGGTGGGGAGCAATGCCTGTATTAGAGAAGGTGGCGTGGACACCTGTCAACCCCCTGCCCTGCCCACCGGAGGCCGGGCAGGGCGACGGGCGAGAGAAGAGTCGAGGGCCCGTGGGCCCGGGCTCTCACCCGGGCCCACGGGCCCTTCGCTCACGAGGCCGCTCGACTCCCCCGGTTCCCATGACAAGGGAGGAGCGGTCCCCCTTCACCGAAGCGACCGGAACGGGCTCCCTAAAACCCGCACCGATCTCGATACGAAGCGGTCACCGGGTTCCCCAACCCTCACGCCCCGCACCGTTCGGCGGCAGTCACTATGTAACTCGCCGGACCTGGGAGCACACCCCCTGTTGCACTGGGAAGCGCCTGGGAAATGACGGCGGGTGGCGACGGGCGCGTCCAGTGGCGCCCGGACGCGGGACCACAGGCGTCTCACGCGGGGCTGAGCGCCCTGCCAGTGGAGAGTGAACCGGTCTCACTCCTCATTTCGACCGGTTTCGGCGCTGTTTTCGACCGGTCTTGATCAGAGGGAGTGGAGAGCCAGGGCGGGGCGATCGGTGATGATTGCGTCCACGCCGAGACCCGCCAGTCGCCGCATCTCCCGCGGCTCGTCGACGGTCCACACGTGAACCTCCATGCCCGCGGCGTGAGCGGCGGCGATGAGACGACGGGTAACCACGGTCACACCCCACTGCGCGACGGGGATCTGGACGGCGTCGACCCGGCCGCCGTGGGAGAGGCGCTCGAGGAGCGCGCGCTGGAGCAGCCGCCTGGGCGGGGAGGCCTCGGCGGACAGGAGCAGCGCGATGATGTCCCGCATTCCCAGGGAGGAGCGGATGGAGGGCTCCAGGGCGCGGGCCCGGTCGAGCCTGCGCGAGGAGAAGGAGGAGAAGCGCACTCGCTCCAGCGCACCCGCGCGCCTCACCGTAGCGATCGCCGCCTCGACGACGCGGTCGTCCTTGAGATCGGTGTTGAGGAACAGGCCCGGGTGCGCCTCGAGGGCCTCGTCGAGGCGCACGGGCGGGCGCCCGTCACCGGCGTCGGTCATGGCCAGGTCCGCCCAACGGGTCTGCCCGACCATACGGGGGTCGCCCGTGGTGCGCTCCAGATCCGGGTCATGGGACAGGACGACGACGCCGTCCGCCGTGGCGCGCAGGTCCGTCTCCATCCAGTCCAATCCGAGCCCGGCCGTGTACTCCAGGGAGGACCAGGTGTTCTCCGGGACCTCCCCGCCCCCTCCCCGGTGGGCGATGACGGCGCAGCGGCGCCGACGGGCAGCTCTCACGAGCAGTTCGTGGTGAGCTCGGCGGCCGTGTTGCCCTGAAGCCATGTCCACGGGTTGACGGTGGAGGAGTCCGCAGTGTCGTTCTTGGTGCGGATCTCGAAGTGGAGGTGCGGTCCTGTGGAGTAGCCGGTGGAGCCCACGCCGGCGATGAGCTTGCCGGCCCCGACGGTGTCTCCCTTCTTGACGTAGATCCCGTCCCCGTACATGTGCAGGTAGGAGGAGTACCAGGTGGTGCCGTTGATGTTGTGCTCGATGGTCACGGTACCGGTGCCGTCCACCATGCCGGCCTCGACCACGGTTCCCGAGGCGATCGCGTAGATGGGCGTGCCGACCGGGGCGGACATGTCCTGCCCCGCGTGGAGCTTCTGGTAGCCCAGGGTCGGGTGGATGCGGTAGCCGTAGTCGGAGGACAGCTCGTAGGTCCCCGAGACCATCGGGTAGAAGAGCTCGGGAGCCTTGGTGAAGGCGCTGGTGTTCCCGGAGGCGCCGGAGGACCGGGCGGCGCAGGTGACGGCGGCGTTGTCGTAGGCCTCGCGGATACGGGCCAGGGTGGCGGCGTCGGGGGCGTTGGACAGCCCGGCGTCAGTGCCGGGCTCGAAGCCCGCGTCGGAGCCCAGCACT
The DNA here is from genome assembly GCF_002072175.1 of Actinomyces gaoshouyii. Lineage (GTDB taxonomy): Bacteria > Actinomycetota > Actinomycetes > Actinomycetales > Actinomycetaceae > Actinomyces > Actinomyces gaoshouyii. The sequence continues at coordinate 184,838 of NZ_MVIV01000003.1, forward strand.
CCGGCGGAGACGGAGGACGGCGTGCCGATCGCGGTGCCCGCGTAGGTGGAGGCCGCCGCGGAGGCGGAGGAGGGCCCGTCCCCATTGCCGAGCACACGGGCCTGGAGGGGCGCGACAACGGTGGCGACGGCGAGCACGGCGAGCACGGCGACCCGGCTGGTGGTACCGCGCAAGGTGCGGCGGCGGGCGGGCGCTGGCGCGACGATCGCCTCAGCGCCCTCGGAGTCCGTGTCGAAATCTGCGGGGGTGGGTTGCTCGGAGGCGGGGATCTCCACCGTGGGCCCATCGGAGCCGCGGCGCGGGCGCGGCGCGGGGGTCTCGGGGATGGCGACCCCGGCATCCGCGGCGGGCTCGCCGAAGGGCTTGAGCACCTCGTGCGCAGTGGACTCGCGGGCATCGTTGTGGACGACCATCGCGGGGGCGTCGGCGACAGCGGACAGCGAGCGTCGGCTCGGGCGCTCGACCTCCGCACCGCGATCCCAGAGCTCCGGCGCCTCGTGCTCGAGCGCCCGGGGGGCGGGCGACGCGGGCTCGGCCGCGACGGGCCCCCTCGCCCGGGGCATCGCGCTCTCGGGCAGCGCCGCGACGGGCCCGATCGCGCCGACGTGCGGGGGCGGGTCCGGGAACTGGAGGGCGACGTCGGCGGTGCGCGCGGTGCGGAGTGCGCCCGCGGCGCTGAGGGCTCCGTTCGCGGCCTCCCGCTCGGCTTGGAGACGCGCCTGGCGCAGGCGCTCGCTGCGGGTGAGAGGGGCCCGGGGCGTCGCGGCGGCATGGGCTGGAGCGCTCGGCCCGGAGGCGGCGGTGAGAGTGGGGACGCCGGGGGAAGGCGCCGCTGGCACCCGGGAGGGGGACGCCATGGGTGCGCGATGGGAGCCGCCCGCGTCGGGGATGGCGCCCTCGACCCGGCCGCTCCCCGCGGCCTCCGCGAGCGCGGCCTGGGCAGCCCGCTCCGCATCGCGGCGCTGGCGGCGTGTCAGGGGAGGCTGGCTCACGCGGGATTCTCCAGATCGTTTCGGGGACATCCCCGGTCACTACCGGGGGGCGGCAGAGATCGGGTCGGGCCGACGATCGGCTCGGCCTCATTCACCTTAGCGAGCCGACGACGCGAGCGCCACATGGGGTATGGCACGAGCGTATCCGGGCAGGCCAATACCGCTTCAGTAAGGCGATCACTCATCCTCTACGGCGTTGAGCCGCGGTCGATCCCGGTCCCTGCGCTGGTGCTCCTCGCGCTGCATGGCGTCGTTCACCTCTCCGACGAGCTCCTCGAGGATGTCCTCCAGGAAGACCACGCCGATGGTCCGCTCACCGCGCCCCTGCCCGGCCGGCTCGAGCACGCGCCCGAGGTGCGCACCGGTGCGCTGCATGGCGGCGAGCACGTCCTCGACCTCGTCGTCGGCGCGCACCGGCACGAGCGCCCGCGAGCGCCAGGCGGGCACGGGCTCGCGGCGCTCGCGCTCCTCGGCCCCCAGGATGTCCTTGAGGTGGATGTATCCGGTGATGATCGGATCGGCGGCCTCCTCGCGGGCGGCCGCGGCGCCGTCGGGCCCGGCCGCCCGGGTGATCGGGAAGCGGGAGAATCCGGTGGAGGCGACCTGGCGCTCGACGTCCTCCGGGGTGCAGTCCGGGGGCAGGGTGACGAGCTCGCCGAGGGGCACCATCGCCGAGCGCGCGGTCTCCTCGGAGAACTCGATCGTGGAGCTCAGCAGGCCGGAGTCGTCGTCGAGAACGCCCTCGGCGGTGGAGCGCTCGACGATCGCGGCGACCTCCTCGACGGTGTAGACGGCGGACACCTCGTCGCGCGGCTCCATGCCGAGCGCGCGCAGCACCCCGTTGGCGATCCCGTTGAGCCCGGTGATGACGGGCCCGAACAGCCGGGAGAGGGCCACGAGCGGCGGGGCGAGCCAGCGCACGGCGGACTCGGGCGCGGCGATGGAGAGGTTCTTGGGGACCATCTCACCGGCCACGACGTGCAGGAACACGACGATGACGAGGGCCACGACGACGGCGGCCGCGTGGGCGCCGGACTCTCCCGCGCCGACGGCAAGCAGGGGCCCGGCGAGCAGGTGGGCCAGGGCGGGCTCGGCGATGACGCCCAGTCCCGTCGAGCACAGGGTGACACCGAGCTGGGCGGTGGCGAGCATGGCGGAGACGTGTTCGAGGGCCCACAGGGCTGTGCGGGCGCGGACGTCGCCGGCCTCGGCCAGGGGCTCCAGGGCGGCGCGACGGGAGGAGGTGACGGCGAACTCGGCGCCGACGAAGAAGGCGTTGCCCACCAGGAGGGAGACGGCGATGGCGAGGGCGAGGGGGGTGCTCATGCGCGGGCCCCCCGCTCAGTGGGCTCCTCGCCGGAGCCGGCGGCCGGCTCCGTGGGCCGCACGCGCAGGCGGGTGATCCGGCGCCCCTCCATGGCCTCCACGACGAGTTCGGCCCGCGGCAGGACGAGGCGATCCCCGATGGCGGGGATGCGGGCCAGCTCGGTCATGATCAGGCCGCCGAGGGTCTCGTACGGCCCTTCGTCGGGGACGTGGACGCCCGCGCGGGTGGCGAGCTCGTCGGGGCGCATCCAGCCCGGGACGATCCAGTCCCCGGAGGCCTCCAGGTGGGCGCCCCCGCGGCGCCGGTCGTGCTCGTCGGCGACATCGCCCACAATCTCCTCGACGGCGTCCTCGAGCGTGACCACCCCGGCGGTGCCGCCGTACTCGTCGACGACGACGGCCATCTGGGCGCCCTGGGCGCGCAGCTCGACGAGCAGGGAGGCCAGGGGCATGGTCTCGGGCACGCGGGGAGCGGGTGTCATGAGCGAGGAGGAGGCCGCGGGCACCTCGGCGCGCTTGGCGTAGGGCACGCCGATGGCGCGGCGCAGGTGGACGATTCCCAGGATGTCGTCGACGTCGTCCCCGGTGACGGGGAAGCGGGAGTGCCCGGTGGCGCGGGCAAGGTCGACGACGTCGGCGGCGGTGGCGTCGGCGGGCAGCGTGTGGAGGCGGCCGCGGTCGGTCATGACGTCGACGGCGCTCAGGTCGGCCACCCGGATGGAGCGGGTGAGCAGGGTGGCGGTGGAGGCGTCCAGCGCCCCCTCCTGGGCGCTGTGGCGCACGAGGGCGGCGAGCTCGCCGGCGGAGCGGGCGCCGCTGAGCTCCTCGGCGGGGGTGACGCCCAACCAGCCCAGGACGATGTTCGCCGTGCCGTTGAGAACGCGGATCACCGGGGACAGGATCGTGGTGAAGCCGGACAGCAGCGGGGTGACCAGGCCGGCGGCGCGCAGGGGGTCGGACAGGGTGGCGTTCTTGGGGATGAGCTCGCCGACGAGCATGGAGAAGGCGTTGACGAGGATGAGGGCGAGGGTGACGGCGGCGCCGGCGGCCACGGACCGGGCCGGCCAGCCGGACAGGAGGCCGTCGAGGATATTGGCCAGGGCGTCCTGCATCGTGTAGCCCAGCAGGATCGTGGTCAGCGTGATGCCCACCTGCGCGCCGGACAGGAGCGTGGACAGGCGCCCCAGGGCGAGACGGACCCTCTCGGCGCGGCGGTCGCCCGCGGCGGCGCGGGTCTCAACGGTGGAGGGGTCGAGGGCGACGAGGGAGAACTCCCCGGCGACGAAGACCGCTGTGCCCGCGGTCAGGAGGATGCCGACAAGGATCATGAGCGCGTCGCGCACGTCTTCCCTTTCCTGTGGTGGTGGGCCGCACGCTACCACCGCGCCCGGTGCTCGCCCGGGCGGGGCGCGGGGGACGGTTCTCATCCGGCAGTCGCATCGCATGCCGGCGCGATCCCGGCTCGCCCACCGTTTCCCGGGACCAAAGCCTCATGAGCCCGTAGACTTGAGCCGGAGCCCGGCCGGTACCACGCGTATCGCGCCCCGGCGCCGCCGTCCCCTCTATCAGGAGAGATGAGCCGTGACCACCCCGCAGACCGCAGACTTCGGCGCCAATGAGTGGATGGTGGAGGAGAAGCGCGAGGCCTGGCTGGCCGACTCCTCCTCGGTGAGCGCACCGTGGCGCGACTTCTTCGAGGCGGCCGGCCCCGTCGGCGGGCCCGGGCCGGAGTCCTCCGGGGCGCTGCAGGACGTCACGCGCTCGGACCTGCCCCCGGCCCCGCCGTCGAGCACGGAGCCACCGACATCCCCGTACGCCCAGCGCCTGGCGGCCGGCCCCCGCTCCCCGCAGGAGGTCCCGGCCTCGAACACCGACATCCGCCTCAAGGGCGCGGCGGCCCGGACGGCCAGGAACATGGAGGCCTCGCTGGCGATCCCCACGGCGACATCGGCCCGCGCCGTGCCGGCCAAGGTCCTCATCGAGAACAGGGCGATCATCAACGCCCACCTGGCGCGCACACGGGGCGGCAAGGCCTCCTTCACCCATCTCATCGGCTGGGCCGTGGTGGAGGCGCTGGCGGAGATGCCGGCGATGAACGTCTCGTACCGGCTCGACGACGACGGCCGCCCCACCCTGCGCTCCCCAGCGCATGTGGCTTTCGGGCTGGCGATCGATGCGCCGTCGTCCAAGGGCGAGCGGCGGCTGCTCGTGCCCTCCATCAAGGAGGCGGACCTGATGGACCTGGCCGGGTTCATCACCGCCTATGAGGAGCTGGTGCGCAGGGCGCGCGCCGGGGAGCTGGGCGTCGAGGACTTCGCCGGCACCACGGTGACGCTCACCAACCCCGGCATGATCGGCACCCTGCACTCGGTGCCCCGGCTCATGAGCGGCCAGGGGCTCATCGTGGGCGTGGGCTCGATGGCCTACCCGGCGGCCTTCGCCGGGGCGAGCGAGGAGACCCTGGCCAGACAGGGCATCGGCAAGGTCCTCACCCTGACCTCCACCTACGACCACCGCGTCATCCAGGGAGCCACGAGCGGGGAGTTCCTGCGCCTGGTGGAGCGCAAGCTCATGGGGCTCGACGGCTTCTGGGACCGCGCCTTCACCTCAATGCGCGTCCCGCACGAGCCGGTCGCCTGGCAGCGCGACACCACCTACGATCCCGAGCTCGAGACCGGCAAGCCCGCGCGCGTGGCCGAGCTCATCCACGCCTTCCGCCAGCGCGGGCACCTCGCCGCGGACACCGACCCGCTGACCTACCGTCAGCGCCACCATCCGGACCTGGACCTGACCGCCTACGGGCTGAGCCTGTGGGACCTGGACCGATCCTTCCCCACCCGGGGGCTGGGAGGGGCTGGGAGGGCCACGCTGCGCGAGATCCTGTCCCTGCTGCGCGAGGCCTACTGCGGCACCGCCGGCATCGAGTACATGCATATCCAGGACCCGGCCCAGCGGGCGTGGTGGCAGGAGCGGCTCGAGGGCCCCCGCGCGCCGATGAGCGCCGATGAGCGCCACCGGATCCTGGCCAAGCTCGCCCAGGCGGAGGCCTTCGAGACCTTCCTGCAGACCAAGTACGTCGGGCAGAAGCGCTTCAGTCTCGAGGGCGGGGAGTCCCTCATCGTGGCCCTCGACCGTCTTCTGGACGCCGCCGCCCACGACGGCCTGGACGAGGTGGTCATCGGCATGGCGCACCGCGGGCGCCTCAACGTGCTGACCAATATCGCCGGCAAGTCCTACGGCCAGGTCTTCGACGAGTTCGAGGGCAACGGCGTCATCGTGGGGGCGGGCACCGGGGATGTGAAGTACCACCTGGGCACGGAGGGCGTCTTCTCGGGCACCGACGGCGTGAGCATCCGGGTGTCGCTGGCCGCCAACCCCTCCCACCTGGAGACGGTCGACGGCGTCGTCGAGGGGATCGTGCGCGCCAAGCAGGATCGGATCGGCCTGGGCGAGCGCGGGTACACGGTCATGCCGGTGCTCGTGCACGGCGACGCGGCCTTCGCGGGCCAGGGCGTGGTCTACGAGACCCTCAACATGAGCCAGTTGCCCGCCTACCGCGTCGGCGGGACGGTGCACATCATCGTCAACAACCAGATCGGCTTCACCACGGGGGCGGCCTCGGCGCGCTCCACCAACTACGCCACGGATCTGGCCAAGGGTCTGCAAGTGCCGATCTTCCATATCAACGCCAATGACCCCGAGATGGTGGCCCGCGCGGTGCGCCACGCCTACGAGTACCGGGCGGCCTTTCACAAGGACGTCATCATCGACCTCATCTGCTACCGGCGCCGCGGGCACAACGAGGGCGATGACCCCTCGATGACCCAGCCGGTCATGTACCGGCTCATCGACTCACTGCCCTCCACGCGCGCCGTCTACACCACCGACCTGCTGGGGCGCGGGGAGATCACCGCCGAGCAGGCGGAGCGGATCGAGTCCTCCTTCCACGACGAGCTGGAGCGGATCTTCGCCTCCACGCGCGCCCAGGCGCGGGGCGGGCCCGAGGCCGCTCCGCCGGCCCCGCTCCTGGGCGAGGACGCCTCGCTGGCGGACCCGACGACGGTGGGCCGATTCCCCGGCGGCCTGGGGGTCCCGGCCTCCCAGGAGGCCGGCGCCGGCATGATGATCGGCTGGACGAGCGCCGTCGAGCCGGGCGTCGTCGAGCGCATCGGGGATGCCCAGGTGGCTTGGCCCGAGACCTTCACCGTCCACCCCAGGCTGGAGCCGATGCTGCGCCGCCGCCAGGCCTCCAGCCGCGACGGCGGCATCGACTGGGCCTTCGCCGAGCTCATCGCCCTGGGCTCGCTGCTCATGGAGGGCGTGCCGGTGCGCCTGGCCGGGGAGGACGCGCGCCGCGCCACCTTCGCCCAGCGGCACGCCGTCCTGCACGACCACGGCACGGGCGCGGAGTGGACGCCGCTGAACTTCCTGACCCCCGGCCAGGCGCCCCTGGAGATCTACGACTCCCTGCTCAGCGAGTACGCGGCCCTGGCCTTCGAGTACGGCTACTCGGTGGAGCGGCCCGAGGGGCTGACGCTGTGGGAGGCCCAGTTCGGGGACTTCGCCAATGGGGCGCAGTCGGTCATCGACGAGTACGTCACCTCCGCGACCCAGAAGTGGGGGCAGCGCTCGGGCCTGGTCATGCTCCTCCCCCACGGGCAGGAGGGCCAGGGACCGGACCACTCCTCGGCGCGCATCGAGCGCTACCTGCAGATGTGCGCGCAGGAGAACATGCGCGTGGTCATGCCGTCGACGCCGGCCAACCACTTCCACCTGCTGCGCGAGCAGGCCTACTCCCGGCCGCGCCGCCCGCTCATCGTGTTCACCCCCAAGCAGCTGCTGCGCCTCAAGGCCGCCACGAGCCCGGTGGAGGATTTCACCTCCGGTGCCTTCCGGCCCGTGATCGGGGAGACCGACGCGGCGATCTCGCGCGGGGGCGGCGCGGACCGGGTGCTCCTGTGCTCGGGCAGGGTCTACTACGACCTCGTCGCCGAGAGGCAGCGCCGTGGGGACGCCTCCACGGCGATCGTGCGCCTGGAGCAGCTCTACCCGCTCGACGGCGAGGCGATCGAGGCGGCGCTGGCGCCCTTCCGCGGCGCGGAGGTCGTCTGGGTGCAGGACGAGCCGAGGAACCTGGGCGTCTGGCCCTTCCTGGCGCTCGCCGCCCCCGCCGGGCTGGCCCGGCGCCTCTGGCCCGCGGGCCATCGGGGCGGTCTCGACGACGGCGCGGCCAACTGCGTGTCGCGCCCGGCGGCGGCCTCCCCCGCGCCCGGCACGGCGGGCCTGTACAAGCGCCAGCAGGAGGCGCTGGTGACGGCCGCCTTCGACCGCTCCTGACGGCGCCGGCCCCGGGGCGCGGACGCCGCGCCCGCAGCGCGCCGCCGGGCTCGGGAGGACCGGATCGGTAGTCTGGGGCCATTGGTCGGGAGGACTCCCGCACGAACAGGAGACCGTCAATGAGCGCAGCAGCCGTCCCTGGAGCAGCCGACGCCAACAGGATCCACTTCATCGGAGATGAGATCGTCGCCGGATACGGCGATGCCCGGGCGCTGGGTTGGACCGGCCGCGTCCTGGCGCGCACACCCCGCGAGGCGGACCTGCTCCCCTCCACCCTGGCGATCCCCGGGGAGACCCTCGCCCAGCTCGCCGAGCGCTGGCACGCCGAGGTGGTGCCGCGCTCCACCCACACCCGGGCCAACCGGCTCGTCATCGGCATCGGCGTCGGGGATGTGCTGGCGGGCATGTCCGCCGCGCGGTCGCGCCTGGCCCTGGCCAATATCCTCGACAAGGCCTCCAGCGAGCACCGGCCCTGCTTCGTCGTCGGCCCGCCGCCGCTCCCCCACGCGGACACCGATGCGACGGCGGCGCTGTCGCATGCGTCGGCCGAGGTGTGCCGGCGCCGCTCCACGCCCTACGTGGAGGTCTTCGACCCGCTGCGCCACCATGACCAGTGGCTCACGGACGTGGCCGGGGGCGCCGGGCACCCGGCCCAGACCGGCTACGGTCTCATGGCCTGGCTGGTGCTGCACCGCGGCTGGTACGAGTGGCTGGGGGTTGAGGCCCCCGCCTGAGGCCTGCGGCATCGTGGTGTTCTTGCTCGGGCTGCGGTGGGACCGCGACGAACGGTCCGTCATGGGCTTGCAGGCCCGCTAGCGGTCGGCCCATCGTTCGACGGCGGGCCAAGGGACCTGGAGCCTCGCGGGGACCGCCAGGGGATCAGCGTCGTGCTCCGCCCGAAGGCCGGGGCGCAGCGGCGCCCTGGAGGATGGCCGCAGCACGGCGGCGGCCGATCACAAGGGTGGTCGGCCGCCGCCGTTCGATGCTCGGGGCGTGACCGCCCGGCTCAGGCGTTGGGGCGCTTGCCGTGGTTGGCCCCGCTCTTGGCCCGGGCCCTGCGCTTGCGACCGCGCTTGCTCATGGTTGCCTCCTCGTGTCGGATCCGCCCCACGAGGGGGCAAGGAACGCGCACCATCCTCCCACACCGCACCAAGGCCCGACCAATCGGATGCGGCCCCGTCGGCGTGCGCCTGGCCACAGGACGAGCGCGCACGCCCGCGAGGACCGCGAACCAGCGCGGGCTCCTGGGCTCAGTCCCTCTCGATGCGCATCGAGCTCGTCCGGGTGACGGTCACCCGGGAGCCATCCCTGGAGACGATGGTGGAGGTCGTCCGGGACACGGAGGCGACGCCGCTCGTCCCGCGCAGGACGGCGAGGCGCCCCAGGACCCGGGCGCGGAGCTCGGGCGGCGCCTGCTCGGCGCAGCGCGAGCGGATGATGGCGCGCAGGTGCTGCTCGGCGTCGGCGATCTGGGCGCAGTGCTCGCATTCGGCCACGTGCCGCACCAGGCGCTCGGCGACGGAGTGCTCGCACTCATGGTCGAGGAAGGCCTGAAGGTGGGCGATCATCTCCTCGCAGGAGATACAGCCGCTCTCCGGGGACGAGGGCGTCTCGGTCTCACCGGTCGCGGTGCCGCGAGCGGCGGCGCTGGCATCGGGCGCGCCCATCACTCGCCCTCCTCGTCGTCGCCGGGGAGGTAGCCAAGCTGGCGGGCGTGGTCGGCCAGCAGCTCGCGCAACTGACGGCGCCCGCGATGCAGGCGGGACATGACGGTGCCGATCGGGGTGCCCATGATCTCGGCGATCTCCTTGTAGGCGAAGCCCTCGACGTCGGCGAGGTAGACAGCCAGGCGCCTCTCCTCGGTCAGCTCATTGAAGGCCGCCTTGATCTCCTCGTCAGGCATGTCGTCCAGCGCGAGGGACTCCGCGCTCGGCAGCCCGACGGAATCGTGGGAGGCGGCGCGGTGGAGCTGCCAGTCCTCGACGGCGTCGGCGTCGGACTGCAGGGGCTCGCGCTGCTTCTTGCGATAGGAGTTGATGAAGGTGTTGGTCAGGATCCGGTAGAGCCAGGCCTTGAGGTTGGTGCCGGGGCGGTACTGGTGGAAGGAGGCGAAGGCCTTGGCGTAGGCGTCCTGGACGAGGTCCTCGGCGTCGGAGCGGTTGCGCGTCATGCGCAGGGCGGCGCCGTAGAGCTGGTCGAGGTAGGGCAGGGCCTCGGCCTCGAATCGGGCGGCACGGGCCTCGGCGTCCTCCTCGGCGGGGGCTCGCATCGGAGTGTCGCGGTGGTCCCCGAGCTCCTGGGTGTCGTCGAGGATGACGCTCCCGGAGTCCGCAGGAGTCGGTGCGGCTGAGGACTCGCCGGTGAGGCGGTCCTCGTGGTCGATCGTGCTCACGGAGCGCTCGCCGCGCTGGGTCTGCTGGTGGGTCATCACCGGCGAGCCTAGCGCGATGCGCCGCGCGGCGCGGGAAGGCCGGCGCGGGGCTCCGCCCGTCAGGGAGGCGAGAACAGGGGTCATCAGGGCCACAGGGCTAGGCAGCGCGGCCGTCTCGGTCATCACAGTCATCGCCTCCTCCAACGACGACGACGACGCGCTTGTTCCCGGTCCGGGCTCACTTGTTCCCGGTCCGGCGGCGCGCCGCAACCGCGGTCTCGTCCCCGATATACCGTCTCGACCCGCTCTTGCGCCCTCATTCTCGTCGTTTGAGGGCGCAAGAGCGGGTCGAGACGGTTTCTGCGGCTTCAGGGCGCACATCCGAGTCCGACGACACGCGGTGGGGCCAAGCCGGAGCAGGCCGGGCCGACGCCCGCGACGACCTCATGGAGATGCTGACACCAGGTACCTTGCATTGCAAGATATATGGCGGGACCAGGAAGACGGGGCGGAGGAGTTGAGCGGGGGATGACCGGACCAGCGAGAGCCTCGAAGACGACCGCGGCTGGCACCGCGGAGCCACAGTTGCGCAAGGGCGCGCTCGAGCTCGCCGTCCTGGCACTGGTCGAGCGCGCCGAGCCCGACGGCATCTATGGCGGCGCCCTCATCGAGGAGCTCGCCGCCTTTCCCGCCCTCGCCGCCCCGCAGGGGACCGTCTACCCGCTCCTGTCCCGCCTGCGCGCAGTCGGGGTCGTGGAGACCACCTGGCAGGAATCCCCCAGCGGGCCGCCTCGGCGCTACTACCTGCTCACACAGGCCGGGCGCGAGCGCCTGGCCGCACAACGCCGGGTATGGCTGGCCCTGAGTCGCGACATGACCGCCCTCCTGGGCGGCACCACGCGCCCCGATCGCCCCGCACGATCCACGAGGTCCGCGCAGCCCGGCCACCCCACGAGATCCCCACAGGCAACGACGAGAACGACGAAGGAGAAGACTCGTGAGCACCGCTGAATCGCGCGCCGCGCTCTCGCCTACCCGGACCCCGGGCACCGACATGCCGACCTCATGGGAGGACGCCGAGTGGGACGACGCCGCACCGGCCGAGGCCCCCAGGATCCTCGGGATCCCCATCTCGCTCGATCCCCGCGGTCTGCGCGAGCGGGCCGCCCGCCACTACTCCCCCACCGCCCCCCCCTCCTCGTGCCGCGCGCCTGGGGCATCGGCTGGGACCTCAATCTCGGGGCCCTCGCGGCAAGGGCGGGCTGGACCAACCCGGATGACCTGGGCGATGACCTGCGCCTGGGCCCGGCGGGCATGAGCGCGCTCAGCCTGGCGCCGGCCGCGCTCGCCGCGGGAGCGGCCATTGGCGCCGGTGCCGTTAGCAGGAGCGCTCCGCCGAGGGTCCGGGCGACATCAGCGTCGAGCCTCGCGCCAGCCGTGCTCGCGGCCACCGCGCTGGGCGCGGTAGACCTCGCGCTCGACGCGCACCTCCCGCAGCGCCTCGGCCACGCCACCACCTCGCTCCTGCTCACCGGCGCAGGGATCGCCGGCGCCCTCCAAGCACGGGGACGGGTCGGCCGCGCCCAGCAGGCGGCGGTCGTCGTCGGGGCGACCGCCGCGGCCACGGGCCTCGCCATCGCCGCGACCCGGGCCGCGATCCGCCGCGCCGTGAGGACCACCACCGCGAGCGGCCAGGAGTAGTCCCGAGCAGCACGACAGTTGCGGCACTGGCCAGCGCGCTGACGATCGAGATCGTCCGTCTCCTCGTCGCGGCGCTGCGGCGATGGTGGACAACCCCCGAGGAGCGTTTCGCCCTGGGCCGCCGGGCGTGGCTGGCGATCATCGTGTGCCTGTCAATGGCGGGGCCGTCGCCTTCCTCGTGGCGGTCCGCGTGCCGGCCACGGCGGTCGAGGCGCCCCGCGCGGAGCGGGCCCCGGGCGCCATCGAGAACGCCGTAGCCGATATCTAAGGGCCGAGCGCGAGGTTGAGGCCCCGATGAGCGGTTATGGCCCCACGATCCGGGCGGCGCCCCCAGCCCGACGGCTCCCCGGCCTGCTGGCGGGGCGGGGTGCGGCCTGGTCTGCGCGGAACGCTGCGCGCGTGGCGCGGACTCGCGGGGCCCTGAGCCTGGCCCGCGCCGCCGAGGTGGGCCAGGATAAGGGCATGGATCTTCTGCGCGCCGTTGCCCGTCCCCTGCTCGCCGCGAGCTTCGTCGTCGATGGCATCGACGCGATCGCCCGCCCCAAGCGCCATGTCGAGAGGATGAGGAGGGTGACGCCCGCCCTGGAGCGCGTGGGCGTCCCGCCGGTGATGGACTCCGACGCCGCCCTGGCCGCCCGCGCCCTCGGCGCCGTGAGCGTCGCCGCGGGCCTAGGCCTGGCCACTGGCCGCGCGCCGCGCACAAGCGCCGCCGTGCTGGCCGCGATCAACGTGCCGCTCGCCGTCGTCAACCACCCGGTGTGGGCGGTCAAGGGCAGGGAGGCGCGCCTTGACGCCGTCTCCGGGCTCCTGCGCCGGGGCGCGCTGGGCGCGGGCCTCCTGCTGGCCTCCGTGGACCGCGCCGGCCGCCCCTCGCTGGCCTGGCGCGCCGCGAACAAGCGGGAGCAGCGCCGGGCGATCCAGGCCGCCAAGGCCGCGGTGCGCCAGCGCTATGAGGGCGCCTCCGCCTGAACCATCCCATGGGTCGGCGCTGTCCAGCGCCGGCTCGCACCGCCCCGTCTTACGTCCACCGCCGCTGCGCCGACCCGAGGAGCCGTTCCAGTGACCGACCACCAGACCACCGCCGCCGAGCCCGACATCGTCTGGACCCGCACGGATGAGGCCCCCATGCTGGCCTCGGCCTCCTTCCTGCCGATCGTGGAGGCCTACACGCGCGCGGCGGGGGTGAGCGTCGGCGTCGCCGATATCTCCCTGGCGGGGCGCATCCTGGCGGCCTTCGGGCTGGCTGACGACGACCTGGCCCGCCTGGGGGGCCTCACGTCCTGCCCGAGCGCCACGATCATCAAGCTCCCCAACATCTCCGCCTCACTGCCTCAGCTCAAGGCCGCAATCGCCGAGTTGCGGGAGCAGGGTTTCGATATCCCCGAGTACCCGGACGCCCCGGCCTCGCCCCTGGCGGAGGAGGTCCGCGCCGCCTATGACGCGGTCAAGGGCAGCGCCGTCAATCCCGTGCTGCGCCAGGGCAACTCCGATCGGCGCGCCCCCGCCTCCGTCAAGGCCTACGCGCGCTCCCACCCGCACTCCATGGGCGAGTGGTCCCCTGAGTCGCGCACCCGCGTGGCCACGATGGACGAGGGCGACTTCAAGCACAACGAGCGCAGCACCGTCGTCGGCGAGGACGGCGCCCTGGAGATCCGCTTCGTGCCCACGGGCGGTGGCGAGCCCCGCGTGCTGCGCGACCACCTGGCCGTCACGGCGGGCGAGGTCGTTGACGCCACGCGCATGAGCGCCGCCGCCCTCGACTCCTTCCTGGCCGCGCAGGCGGCCGCCGCCAAGGAGGAGGGTCTGCTGCTGTCGGTCCATCTCAAGGCCACGATGATGAAGGTCTCCGACCCGGTCATCTTCGGGCACGCCGTCGCCTCCGTCATCCCGAGGACGCTGGCCGAGCACGGGGACGCGCTCGCCGCCGCCGGGCTGCGGGTCGAGGACGGGCTCGCCTCGATCCTCGCCGGGCTCGAGGAGATCGAGGGCGGGGAGGCGATCCGCGAGGCGATCGCCGCCGAGCTGGCCGATGGCCCCGCGATCTCCATGGTCGATTCGGACAAGGGCGTCACCAACCTCCATGTGCCCTCCGATGTCATCATCGACGCCTCCATGCCGGCGATGATCCGCCGCGGGGGGACCCTGTGGGATGCCGACGGCGAGCTGCGCGACACCCTCGCCGTCATCCCCGACTCCTCCTACGCGGGCGTCTACGAGGCCGTCATCGAGGACTGCAAGGCCCATGGCGCCCTCGACCCCACCACCATGGGCACGGTCCCGAACGTGGGGCTCATGGCCCGCAAGGCCGAGGAGTACGGGAGCCACGACAAGACCTTCATCATGGACGCCGCCGGCACCGTGGAGGTAGTCGCGATCGAGGGAGCGGGGGTGGAGCCCGGCACCGTGCTGCTCTCCCACGAGGTCGAGGCCGGGGACATCTGGCGCGCCTGCACGACGCAGGACGCCCCCATCCGCGACTGGGTGCGCCTGGCCATCGCCCGCGCCCGCGCCACCGGGGCTCCCGCAGTGTTCTGGCTCGACCCGGATCGCGCCCACGACGCCGTCCTCATCTCGCTCGTCACGCGCTACCTGGCCGAGGAGGGCCTGGCCCTCACCGAGGGCGGCGACGGCGCCGATAAGCGCACTGAGAGGGCCGACGGCGATGACGACCCCGTGGAGGGCTCGGCGGATGGCGCAGGGCTCGACATCCGCATCCTCGACCCGGTGGCGGCCACGCGCTTGTCACTGGAGCGGGCACGCCGGGGCGAGAACACGATCTCCGTGACCGGCAACGTCCTGCGCGACTACAACACGGATCTCTTCCCGATCCTGGAATTGGGCACGAGCGCCAAGATGCTCTCCGTGGTGCCCCTCATGAGCGGCGGGGGCCTGTACGAGACGGGCGCGGGCGGCTCGGCCCCCAAGCACGTCGCCCAGCTGCTGGCGGAGAATCACCTGCGATGGGACTCCCTGGGCGAGTACCTGGCCCTGGCCGAGGCCCTGCGCCACGTGGCCGACCGCGGTGGGAAGCCGGCCGCCGCTATCCTCGCCAATGCTCTCGATACCGCCACGACCGCCTTCCTCGAGGCCGACCGCTCCCCGGGCCGGAAGCGCGGCCAGATCGACAACCGCGGCTCCTCCGCGTGGCTCGCCCTGGAGTGGGCGCGTGCCCTGGCCGCCCAGTCCGAGGACCCCGAGCTGGCCGACGTCTTCCGCCCCGTCGCCGAGGAGTTGGAGGCCGTCATGGGCACGATCCAGTCCGAGATGCTCGCTGTCCAGGGAAACGCCGCGGATATTGGCGGCTACTACCACCCGGACGCCGACCTCACCGCCGCCGTCATGCGCCCCAGTGCCGCTCTCAACGCGGTCATCGACGGGATCTGAGACCCACCGGGGAACGGCAGGGGCTGACGTGGCAGCACGCACCTGGGCCCCGGCCACCAGACGGTGGCCGGGGCCCAGGGCGATCAGTGAGTCCCCGCGTCAGCTCAGGCCGCGTGGCCGCGCGCCGACGTCGGGGATGGGCTCACTTGAGGGTGACGGTGGCGCCGGCGCCCTCGAGCTGCTCCTTGGCCTTCTCGGCGGCCTCCTTGTTGGCGCCCTCGAGGACGGGCTTCGGAGCGCCGTCGACGAGGTCCTTGGCCTCCTTCAGGCCGAGGGAGGTCAGGGCGCGCACCTCCTTGATGACCTGGATCTTCTTGTCGCCGGCGGCCTCGAGGATGACGTCGAACTCGGTCTTCTCCTCGGCGGCCTCGCCACCGGCGGCGGCAGCGCCGGGAGCGGCGGCCACGGCCACGGCGGCCGGGGCGGCGGCGGTGACGTCGAAGGTCTCCTCGAAGGCCTTGACGAACTCGGACAGCTCGATGAGGGTGAGCTCCTTGAAGGCCTCGATGAGCTCGTCGGTGGTCAGCTTCGCCATGATGGGCGTTCCTTCCTGGTTAAGTGGTTCCTGCGCGGGCAGGATGGGGGATGACGCGCGCGGCCCGGATCAGGCCGCGGCCTCCTGCTTGTCGCGCAGGGCGTCGACGGTGCGCACGGCCTTAGAGGCCGGCGCGGCGAAGAGGTACGCGGCCTTGGACAGGGACGCCTTCATAGCGCCCGCGGCCTTGGCGAGCAGAACCTCGCGGGATTCAAGAGATGCGAGCTTGTCGACGCCGTCGGCGGACAGCACGGAGCCGTCCATGACACCGCCCTTGATGACGAGCTCCTTGTTGTCCTTGGCGAAGTCACGCAGGGCCTTCGCGGCCTCCACCGGCTCACCGGTGACGAAGGTCAGGGCCGTGGGGCCCTTGAGGTCCTCCGCGAATGCCTCGAAGCCGACCTGGCGGGCGGCGATCGCGGCAAGCGTGTTCTTCACCACGGTGTACTCGGCGTTGCCGGCGAGCGAGCGGCGCAGCGTCTTCAGCTGGGCGACGCTCATCCCGCGGTACTCAGTCAGCAGCACGGCGCCGGAGTCGCGGAACTTGTCCGCGAGCTCGGCAACAGCCGCTTCCTTGTCAGGCCGTGCCATGGGCCCTCCTTCCGTGGTCTGCCGCAGCGCCCTTCACGGAAGAAGCCCCGCGCCGGTGGGCACGGGGCTCGCGGCCCAGCGATGCTGGAGCGGTCTCGTCTCACCTGCGCCGGCCCCGCCCATGGCGGACTTGGTCCCGCTCGCGCGGGAGACCTGCGGTCTTTGGCAGGTGCCACACTACCGGTCACGCTCCCGGGCACCGCAAGCGCTGCGGTCGGGCCTGCACAGTGCGATCGGTCACGTATCCGGGCGCGCACACGCGCGGGGCGCACCATCCGGCCAGGTCGCCTCGGGGCGCCGACCGACCGCCACCGCCGTCGTCGAGATGCCCGCGGGGGCAGCGCGGGAGGCGGGGATCGCACCCGGCAGCGTGCTGCCCGTCGCCCCGGCGGGCGCCGGGGCGACGGGCGTTAGAGGAGGGTGAGCCCAGCCTCGACGGCGGCGCGGTACTGCGCAAGGTCGCCGGAGGCCTCCCAGCGCATGAGGATGACCGCCCGGTTGACGTCGCCGTCGCGCACGACCCACATGCAGCCGGGGAAGTCGCCCTCCCAGCTCCACAGGAAGTCGACACGCTGGCCCTCCAGCGAGTCGTTGGAGAAGGCCGAGACCGCCGAGTCGCGCAGTGCAGTCAACCCCGGGTCGTTGAGGAAGCCCGTGACGGCCTCGGACAGTGAGGCACCGGTGAGCCCGTCCCCGGCCATGACGGCGCACTGGGGCTCGGTCGGGATACGGTTGGTCCACGCCCTCGTCCAGGGGTTGGCTCCGTTGCGCTCCTCCGGCCGGCCGACGTCGTTCCAGCTCTCGCCCACGAGGAGCGACAGGCCGGCGGCCTGACGGCGCTGCCAGCCCTCGGCGGGTGCCGCGAGCGCTGGCTCATCGGCCAGGGTCAGGCCCGCGTCGAAGGAGGCGATCATGTCCTCGTCCACCGACGGGCCGAACAGGACGACGACGGCCGCGGTGAAACCGTTGGTGAGCGACCACACGGCACCGCTGCCCGCGCCCGCGGAGGACGTCAGCGACTGACGCGAGCCGCCGTCGTTCTCCTTGACCTCACCGACCGTGACATCCCCGCCGACGATCTGGCCGAGCGAGGCGACGCCGAGGGTGACGGAGGCGTTGTCCTCAGCGCCGGGCCCCCACAGGCGGGCGAGGACGAGGTCGGAGGTGGGGATCTCGGTCGCGGAGGTGGTCCAGCAGCGGTCCCAGTAGAAGTCGGTGGACCTGCTCTCCTGGGCGAAGAGGCTCATCGCGGCCGGCAGCGGGATCGTCAGCGGCTCCATGACCTCCTGCGCCCAGTCCTCGGGGACCTGGGCCTGCCCACCGCCGCCCGAGCCGTCGTCGGAGCAGCCGGCGAGGACGTACGCACCGGCCGCGGTGAGCGCGGCGGCTGCCGCAGGACCACAGCAGGAGACGTCGCGACAGTGGCATAGGGGCTCCTCACAGGACTGTGGGGGCACAGTAGGGCTGCCGAGGGACAGTCTGGGCGCACAGCGCGCTACCGGCGGCTCCACACCTGCGACCAGGGGCGTTCGCCCCGCACGACGGGGCGCCCGTGCCGGTGCTGCGCGGCGGGGTCGTGAGACAGTGTCGTGCGTGGTTCTCACGTCCGTCGTCGTCCTCGCCGCCCTCGCCGTGTGCACCGTCGCCGTCCACGGCCCTGTCTCCCGGATCGCTCGCCACTACGTCGGCGAGCTGCTGACCGAGGCGGTGACGGGCAGCGGGCAGCCGGTGGACCCCATCGTGCCCGGCGCCGTGCGCCGGCATCATCTCCTGCTCAGCGCACCGCAGACGGTCCTGTTCCTCGTCGTCGGGGGCCTGGCCTGCACGGTCGCGCTCGTGGCCGGACAGTGGTATGAGGCGGCCCTCGCCCTGCCGGTGGTGGCGGCGCTGACGGTCGCGGGGAGCACGGACGCCGTCTGCCACCGTCTGCCCAATGTCCTGCTGGGCCTGGCGGCGGTGGGGGCCGGCGTCGGTATCGCCGCCGCCGTCGGCCTCGCCCTGGCCGCCGGCGGCGAGAGCGCGCGGGTGCTGGCCCCAGTCGTCGGTTCGTTGGGCGCCGCCGCCGCTCTGGGAGGGGTGGGGCTGCT
This sequence comes from Actinomyces gaoshouyii, assembly GCF_002072175.1. Classification (GTDB taxonomy): domain Bacteria; phylum Actinomycetota; class Actinomycetes; order Actinomycetales; family Actinomycetaceae; genus Actinomyces; species Actinomyces gaoshouyii. Next base: position 203,162 of record NZ_MVIV01000003.1, read on the forward strand.
GTTGTCCCTCGTGCCCTCCGGTCTCGGCATGGGGGACGTCAAGCTGCTCGCACTCGTCGGCCTGTGGCTCGGGCGGTTCGGCTGGGCGGTGCCCGTCGTCGGCGCCGTCCTCGGCCTGTTCCTCGCGGGCACGGTGGCGATCGTGCTCATGGCGGTGCGCCGGGCACGCAGGGACACGATGATCGCGATGGGCCCCTATCTCATCGTCGGCGCCCTCACCGTGTGGGCCCTCGCGGTCGTGTGAGCCGCAGGCCGATGATCATCGTGACGATGACGCTGGTCATGGCGGCGCCGTCCTCGTCACGTGCGCGGTGACAGAGCGTAAGCAGGCAGGAGCGGGTCCTGCGTCCGGCGTCTCTCACTCCTCGACCACGGGGATGTCGGTGAGGCGCAGGGCGATAGCCTTCTCGTCCTTGCCGTTGCCGGGCAGGTCGAGCGTCACCGTGTCCTGACCGGTATCGGGCCACACGACGGGCACGAGGACAGGGGCGTCCGGCCCCGCACGGGGAACACGGACCGGTTGGTCATCGGCCACACCACACCCGAGCCACCAACTCTCTGCATCGGCAGGTAACGAGTCGCCCCGTTGAGCAGGGACAGGGAGCAGGCGTTCGTAGCGCCAATGCCCCAGTATCTCTGCCACCTGGGCGGCATGTTGACCGCCCGCTTCTCATCCGAGTCATTAGCAACACGAGGCTCAGACTCACCCTTACCCGCAAGCGACACCTGCCACCCCGACAGATCAGCCAACTGCGCCAACCGGTCACCCACAGCCTGAGCACGACGCTCAGACAACTGCTGATTATGCGCTTCAGAATCCACATCATCCGTATGACCCGTAATCGCCAACGCACCACCGGAGGGGAAGCGCCCCAACGCCGCCGTCGCCGCCGCCAGCACCAAGAACGGTCAGACCCGTTGGCTGTACTACAAGGACGACGACTTCGGCCTCCTCGATGTCATCGTCAACCCCTTCACCTGGGAGGAGGCGGGCGACCAGGACCCGCGCGTCACAGCCTATGCGCCGGCCGGCACGCTGAAGGACTCCGCCGCCTTTGCCGCTATGCGGTCCCTCACGCTCGGCGGCGGCGCTCTGCCTGGCCGCCGGGTCCTTGGCGAGCACCGCCGTGAGCAGGGCCCACAACGGCTCGGGCAGCCCGTCCGGGCGGCCGGGGTCGCGGCGTGCGTGCTGGGCCAGCACCTGGCCGGGCAAGCCGACGAAAGGGGTGATGCCGCAGGACATCTCGTACAGAACGACGCCCAGCGAGTAGACGTCGGCCGCCGAGGTCGGCGCCTGCGGTCCGAGGACCCCCGGCGCCATGTACAAGGGTGTGCCGACCGCCGCGGCCGTGTGGGAGGAGCCGACGGTCTGCGAGAGGCGGGCGACGCCGAAGTCGGCCAGGCGCGGCACGAAGCGGGCGCGCCCACGCGCGCCGTGTCAGCCGGCACGAGCGGTCCGGTGGTGGACAGCAGCCCCGCAGATCCCGCCGCCGACGTAGCTCATGACGATGGCGAAGGTGGCTCCCTCGACGACCATGTCCCGCACACCGACGACGTAAGGAGAGCGCACGCGCATGAGGGTCGCGCGCTCCTTGAGGAAGCGCTCGAGGACCCGCTCGTCGGCGGCGAGGTCCGCACGCAGGAGCTTGACGGCCAGGGGCTCGTGTGGGGGCGGTGACCGCGTGCGCACGCCAGACCTCCCCCTGCGCCCCGGAGCCGATGCGCGAGTCCAGGACGTAGGAGCTGCCCAGCCTGCGGGCGTCGTTGCGGGGTGCCTCGCTCATGGGGGGGGTCCTTCGGGGCGGTGGCGTCGCAAGGCTACCCCGGGGTCCCGGCGCGCGTACCGACGACGACGCCGGCCGCCCCGGTGGGGGACGGCCGGCGTACGCGGTCGGTCAGGCGCTCAGGCCTTGGTGATATCCATCGGGATGCCCGGGCCCATCGTCGTGGCCATGGTGGCCTTGAGGATATAGCGGCCCTTCGACGTCGACGGCTTGAGGCGCAGAACCTCCTCGAGGGCGGCCTTGAAGTTGTCCTCGAGTTGGGCCTCGGTGAACGAGGACTTGCCGATGATGAAGTTGAGGTTCGCGGCGCGGTCCACGCGGAACTCGATGCGGCCGCCCTTGATGTCGGTGACGGCCTTGGCCACGTCCATCGTCACGGTGCCGGTCTTGGGGTTCGGCATGAGGCCGCGCGGGCCCAGCACCCGGCCCAGGCGGCCGACCTTGCCCATGAGGTCCGGGGTGGCGACGGCGGCGTCGAAGTCCGTCCAGCCCTTGGCGACCTTCTCGATGAGCTCGTCGCCGCCGACCTCGTCGGCGCCCGCGGCGAGGGCCTGCTCGGCCCGCTCGCCCTGGGCGAAGACGATGACGCGGGCGGTCTTACCTGTACCGTGCGGCAGGGACACGGTGCCACGCACCATCTGGTCGGCCTTGCGGGGGTCCACGCCCAGGCGGAGGACGACGTCCACGGTGGAGTCGAACTTCGTCACGGACGTGGCCTTGGCCAGCTTCACGGCCTCGGCCGGGGTGTAGAGGATCCCGGACTGGATCTTCTCGGCGGCGGCGCGGTAGGCCTTGCTGCGCTTGGTCATCTGCTTCTCCTTGGCAGTCGTGGTGAACGGGCCGCGCATGGCCCTTCCACGGGGTCTTGATCGGGGTGCCGGGGCCTCAGGCCTCGACGGTGATGCCCATCGAGCGGGCGGTGCCGGCGATGATCTTGGAAGCCGCCTCGACGTCATTGGCGTTGAGGTCGGCCATCTTCGCCTCGGCGATCTCGCGCACCTGGGCGGCGGTCATCGAGCCGACCTTCGCGGAGTGCGGCGTCGAGGAGCCCTTGGCCACGCCGGCGGCCTTCTTGATGAGCTCGGCGGCCGGAGGGGTCTTGAGGGCGAAGGTGAAGGAGCGGTCCTCGTAGACGGTGATCTCAACGGGGATGACGTTGCCGCGCTGGGACTCCGTGGCGGCGTTGTACGCCTTGCAGAACTCCATGATGTTGACGCCGTGCTGGCCGAGCGCGGGGCCGATCGGCGGCGCGGGGTTCGCGGCGCCGGCCTGGATCTGGAGCTTGATGAGCCCAGAGACCTTCTTCTTGGGTGCCATGTGTATGGGTCTTTCTTGTCCGGATGCCGCGCGCCTGCCGCACGGCGGTGCGCAGGAGGGCGCACGAGGGCCCATCCTAGCTCCCGCGCGGCACCCCGATCACGCCCGGTGCCCGGCATCACAAGCATTCGCGCTGTGATACCGGGCACCGGCGCTGCTCGCCGCGGGGGCGGCGAGGCGGCCTGCCTCAGATCTTGGAGACCTGCGTGAAGGAGAGCTCTGCCGGGGTGTCGCGGCCGAACAGGGAGATGAGCACCTGGAGCTTCTGGGTGTCCGGGTGGATCTCGGAGATCGTGGCCGGCAGCGACTCGAAGGGGCCGTCAGTGACGATGACCGACTCGCCCACGGAGAAGGCGACCTCGTAGACCTGGCCGCCGGCGACAACCTGCGCGGCAGCGCCCTCCTCGGGGTTCGCATTCGAGCTGGCGGCCCGCTTGGCGGCGACCTCCTCCGGGGTGGGGCCGAGCTGGGAGACGGCCTCCTCGAAGGTCAGCGGCACCGGGTTGTAGCGGTCCCCCACGAAGCCGGTGACGGCCGGGGTGTCCTTGATGGTGCGCCAGACGTGGTCGGAGGTCTCCGGGTCGTCCAGGTCCATCCGCACGAACACGTAGCCGGGGATGCGGACCCGGGACACCTCCTTCTTCTTGTTGGAGGCCTTGATCTCGATGACCGTCTCCATGGGGACGACGGCGTCGAAGACGTAGTCCTCGATCTCGAAGTTCTCAGCGCGGGCCTTGATGTCCGCGGCCACGCGGCGCTCGTAGCCGGAGTAGGTGTGCAGCACGTACCACTGGCCGGGCAGGGAGGACATCTCCTTGCGGAAGTCCTCCAAAGGGTCGACGACAGGGGCGTCGTCGACGGCCCCGGGCGCGGCGGCGGACCCCTCGGCGGCCTCCCGGGCGGCGGCGCTGGCGGCGGCGCTGGCGGCCCCACCGCTCTCCTCGACAGCGGTTTCCTCGAGCGTCTCTTCGGACACGGTGTACCTGCTTTCCACTGGCTTCTTCAGGCTGACGGGTGGGCGCTGGGCGCGGCGGGACTCAGCCGAGGCCCCACAGGACCAGGCGGTCGAAGATGGTGTCGAGGATACCGGTGAAGGCCATGATCGCGACGATGAAGACCACGACGACGACGAAGTAGGTCCACAGCTCGTTCTTCGTGGGCCAGATGACCTTGCGCATCTCGTCGATGACCTGGCGGATGAATCGCATGACACGCTTGATAGGGTTGCCACTGCGCGTGGATGCATCCTTGGCGGCACTCTCGCTCATTCTCACGATCCTCGGGGGCTCGACGGTCCGAATCCTTACCATCCCTGACGGGATGAGAAGACGAACCGACGGGATCTCCCGACAGATCCGCCGTTCTCAGCAGGGCAGGCGGGACTCGAACCCACAACCGCCGGTTTTGGAGACCGGTGCGCTACCAATTGCGCCACTGCCCTTCAGCGGTGACCCATCCTGCCACAGGTTCCCTCGGGAGTGGAAACAGCGCGGAGGTGGGCTGCACCACTGCCACCTCTCCAAAACCTGGGACAACGCGATACAACCTGGAGAAATCCGGTACTATAGCCACCGTTGTCTGATATCCGACGATAGGTACCGCTGGCAGCTCGTGACCGCACCCCCCCCCCGCGCACCGCGCCCGAACCGCCCCGGCCCCACTCGACCTCGCAAGAGGAAGCCGCCATGACCACCGCCCGGAACACCGCCACAACCCTCCCGATAGCCGGGGCGCCCGGCGAATCGCATCCCACCCCAGACGCGATCCTCGGCGCCTACGCCTCACTGCCCGAGCCCCAGGAGGATCAGGAGGAGTACTACCGGCTCCTGGCGCGGATCCCGGGCGTCCGCGGGCTCGAGATCCCCTTCAGGGACGACCTCGGCGGGACGGCCGGCCTGCCCTGGTTGGCCTCCCAGCTCGCACCCCACTGGGACCGCAACATCATCACCGCGATTCCCGGGACCATGATGCGCGTGTGGACCACCGGCACCTTCGGCCTGGCCTCGACCGATCGCCAGGGCCGCGCCGCAGCCCTCGCCTTCACCCGCTCGGTACGCGACGGCGTCGAGGCGCTGCGGGAGGCGGCCGGTCGCGACGTCGTGGCCGCCGTCGAGGTCCACTCCGCGCCCTCGGGCGAGCCCGGGGTGGCGCACAGCGCCGAGGCCTTCGGGGAGTCGCTGTCGCAGATCATCGACTACGACTGGGGCGGCGCGCTCCTCCTGGTGGAGCACTGCGACGCCTTCGTGGCGCCCGACCTGGGAGAGAAGCAGCTGCTCGGGATCGACGAGGAGCTGGAGGTCCTGCACGTCCTCAACCACCCCCGCGCGCGCATGTCCCTCAATTGGGGCCGCTCGGCCCTCGAGGCTCGCGACGCTGCCACCGCCCTGGAGCATGTGCGCCTCGCCCGCGCCGCCGGGATGCTGGAGGGGGTCATGTTCTCCGGGGCCGGCCCTGCGGATACCCGCTACGCGAAGGCCTGGATGGATGGGCATCTGCCCCTCGATGTCGACGAGCCGGGCTCGGTGATGAGCGCTGAGGATGTGCGCGCCTGCGCGCTGGCCGCACTGGAGCCCATCGAGGGCCCCGAGGAGAACATCGCCCCGGTCTCCTACCTCGGAGCCAAGTGCCAGGTCCCAACCGAGGCCGCCCCCGAGCAGCGCCTGTCGTTCCTCACCCACATCCTCGACGCCACCCGCATCTAACCGATCACCCCTTCTTATCGCCGAGACCGGTCGAAAATAGGAGCGAGACCGGTCGAAATCCTGGCCGAAACCGGTTCTCGGACCGGTCTCGATGGGGGAACCGGCGGCAGGTTGCGGGGTGACCTGCGCGGCCGCGTCGCGACCCGTATCCTCCTTCAAGAGGGGCGTGAGGCGCGCAATCTCGACGGCGGCTACCGCACCTGGTCCGCGGCTGGCGGGGCCGGCACTCGGGACGACGCCGCAGCGCCCTCGATGAAGGAGGAATGACCATGGGCATCGCGCTCGACCCCACGGACCTGCGTCCCGCGCTGACCCGCCTCAAGCGGGCGCGCGGGCAGCTCGACGCCGTCATCCGCATGGTTGGAGGAGGGCCGTGACTGCGAGGATGTCGTCGTGCAGGTCGCGGCTGTGAGCAAAACGGTGGACCGCGCGGGGCTTGCCATCATCGCCTCCGGGATGCGCGCCTGCCTCGCGGAGGACCCGTCCGGCCAGACCTTGGACGCCACGCGCCTGGAGAAGCTCTTCATGTCCCTGGCATGAAGGCGCGGGGCGGGTTGGCGGCATCTCGAGCGCAAATCTTGCCGTGCTGATCGACCGGTCTCGTTCCTAATATCGACCGGTCTCGCGAGAGGGCGGGAGGGAGCGCGTGACATGCGGATAACACGGCCCATGGGAGCATGGGTGCTGTGAGCACAGTGAGCACCTCCTCCGCGCGCCGCGTCTCCGCGCGCCTGTCCGCCATCGCCCCCTCCGCCACCCTCGCCGTCGATGCCAAGGCCAAGGCCCTCACGGCCGCCGGCCGGCCGGTCATCGGCTTCGGCGCCGGCGAGCCCGACTTCGCCACCCCCGACTACATCGTCGAAGCCGCGATCGCCGCCGCCAAGGACCCGGCCAACCACAAGTACTCCCCCGCCAAGGGCCTGCCCGCGCTGCGCGAGGCCATCGCCGCCAAGACTCTGCGCGACTCCGGATACGAGGTCTCCCCCGACGACATCCTCGTCACCAACGGTGGCAAGCAGGCCGTCTTCCAGGCCTTCGCCTCCATCCTCGACCCAGGCGACGAGGCCCTCCTGCCCGCCCCCTACTGGACCACCTACCCCGAGGTCATCGCCCTGGCCGGCGGCATCGCGGTGGAGGTCTTCGCCGGCGCGGACCAGGAGTACAAGGTCACCGTCGAGCAGCTGGAGGCCGCCCGCACCGAGCGGACGAAGCTCCTGCTCCTGTGCTCGCCGTCGAACCCCACCGGCTCGGTCTACACGCCCGCTGAGCTCACCGCCATCGGGCAGTGGGCCCTCGAGTACGGCATCTGGGTCATCACCGATGAGATCTACGAGCACCTCCTCTACGACGACGCCGAGCCCGCCCACATCGTGGCGCTCGTCCCCGAGCTGGCCGATCAGACCATCGTCCTCAACGGCGTGGCCAAGACCTACGCCATGACGGGCTGGCGCGTGGGCTGGATGATCGGCCCGAGCGACGTCATCAAGGCCGCCACGAACCTCCAGTCGCACCTGTCCTCCAACGTCGCCAATGTGTCCCAGCGGGCCGCGCTCGCGGCGGTGGCCGGGGACCTGTCCGCCGTGGCGCGGATGCGGGAGGCTTTCGACCGTCGTCGGAAGGTCATGGTGGAGATGCTCTCGGCCATCGACGGACTCGCCGTCCCGACGCCGCAGGGCGCCTTCTACGCCTACCCGAGCATCGAGGCGCTGATCGGGAAGTCCCTGCGCGGGACGGTCATCGACTCCTCCGCCACGCTGGCCTCGCTCGCCCTCGAGCACGCCGAGGTCGCGGTGGTGCCGGGTGAGGCCTTCGGCCCGTCCGGATTCCTGCGCCTGTCCTACGCCACGAGCGACGACGCGATCACCGAGGGCGTGGGGCGCCTCCAGGCGCTTCTGGCCGAGGTCGCCTGAGCACCCGTCCGCCGGACGGGTTTCCCTGCGCGGAAGGCAGCAGGCCGCCGGCGCCGCCCGATCACCCCTCGGAGGCGCCCGAGCCGGAATGAGCGCACGCTCCTGTGCGCCATGTGAACCGGTCTCGGCGCTGTTTTCGACCGGTCTCGGTGAGGGGGAAGGAGGGGCGGTGTCAGTGGGGGCCGCGGCGGGCTTGGAGCTCGCGGGCCTGGGCGAGCCAGGTCTCGGCGCGGGCCAGGCGTCCCTCGGCGTCGGAGCGCCATGGGCCGCCATCCTCGCGCCGGGCGCCTGCCACGAGGGACAGCACCACGCCGGCGGCCCGCGCCCGCAGCGCTACGGGATCCACCCGCTTCTCGGCCAGGCGAGTCCAGGTCTCCAGGGCCGGGCGCAGGCGAGGGTAGGAGGCGGGGGCGAGGTGGTCGAGGACGCTGACGTGCCCGAGCAGGCAGGCGAGGTCGTCCACGCGCCGCCCGGGCCCGAGGGAGTCCACGTCGAGCAGGCAGGAGACGGACTCGCCATCCATGAGCACGTTGGCCTCGTAGAAGTCGCCGTGAACCGGCGCCACCGGGCCCGGGTCCGAGGTGGCCATGAGCTGGGCGACGCCGTCGGCGATGGCCCGGGCGCGCGAGGCGTGCTCGGGCAGCACGGTGGCGGCGGCGTGGGCGTAGTGGCGGGCGCGGTCGGACCAGGCCGGATGTACCGGCAGGTCCAGGCAGGCCCGCGGAAGAGCGTCGAGCAGGCCGGTGAGGTTGTTGAAGACACGGGTGGCCTGCTCGGGATCCATACCTCGGCTGAGCAGCCCGGACAGGGACCTCCCCTTGCCGGTGGACAGCAGAACAAGGCCATCGGGGTCATCCCGCAGCACCTCGGGGGCGGGGACCCCGGCCGCGGTGAGCATCCGGTGCCGGTGGGCGAGGGCCCTCGACTGGGAGGGGCGCAGCACCTTGGCGTAGGCGGTGGAGGAATCGGCGAAGGTCACCTTGACCACCGCGCGGCGCGTGGGCCGGTAAGCCACCATCATCGCCTTGACCGGGGACCCCAAGCGCTGGGAGAGCAGGGAGGGCGTGCAGGCCACGGGGAGGGCGGGGAGCTCGGGGTCCCCGGGGTGGCGCCACACGTGGACGGCCGGCCCGTCCCCGCCGGTGGGCGCCACGCGGGTCAGGCCCGGCGCCTGCGGATTGGTCAGTCGCGCCGTCGTCGCGCACAGGTACTCGGTGGAGCGTCGCCCATCCGCGGATAGCACGACGGCGGTGTAGCCCACGGACACGCCCGCACCGGGGCGGTGGTGGACGGAATGGACCTCCCAGGAGTCCAAGCGCCTGCCCGCGGGGGCGAGGGCCGCGGACAGGACGGAGGCCGCTCGGGGCCCGGTGAGGAGCGCGACCTCCTCGGGCTCGCGGGATGCCGACGATGGACTCATGCCGATAAGTCTGCCGCACTCAGCACCGGCGCACATCCGATCACCGGGCGGTCCTCGTGGGAGAATCGCCTCCGTGCCCACAGCGATCCCCGGGCCGAGCGCGCCCACCGCGCCCACCGCATCCGCCGCGATGGGGGCGCCCGCCTCCACCGATGGGCCGACCGGCGCCCGGCCCCCCGGTACCGGCCAGCGCGATCTCGCCGCCCTGCCCAAGGCGCACCTCCACCTGCATTTCACGGGCTCCATGCGCCTGGGCACCCTGACCGAGCTGGCCTCGACGTCGCGCACGCGCCTGCCCTCCTCGCTCCTGGACGGCGATCCCCTGCGCGTCCCGGCGGACCACCGGGGCTGGTTCCGTTTCCAGCGCGCCTACGACACCGCCCGCCACCTCGTGGACTCCGAGGGGGTCATGCGCCGCCTCGTGCTGGAGGCCGCGCTCGACGACGCCGCGGAGGGCTCGCGGCGCCTGGAGATGCAGGTGGACCCCACCTCCTACGCGCCCTTCGTCGGCGGGATCACGCCGGCCCTGGAGATCATCCTCGACGCCGCGGCGCAGGCCACCGCCCTGACCGGCGTGGAGGTGGCGATCATCGTGGCCGCCTCCCGCATCCGCCACCCCCTCGATGCCCGAGCCCTGGCCAGACTGGCCGCACGGCATGCGGGCGATGGGCCGGGCCAGGTGGTCGGCTTCGGATTGTCCAATGACGAGAGGGCCGGGGAGACCTCCGCCTTCGCCCCCGCCTTCGCCATCGCGCGGCGCGCGGGCCTGGCCTCCCTCCCCCACGGCGGGGAGCTGCTGGGGCCGGAGCACGTGCGCGACGTCGTCTCCGCCCTGCGCCCCCACCGCCTGGGCCACGGCGTCAGGGCCGGCGAGGACCCGGCCCTGCTGGACGCGATCGTGGCGGCGGGCATCAGCTTGGAGGTGTGCCCGGCCTCGAATGTGTGCCTCGGGGTCTACCACCGCACCGAGGATGTGCCGCTGGGGGCGCTTATCGACCACGGGGCGCAGGTCGCGCTGGGCGCGGACGACCCGTTGCTGTTCTCCTCGCGCTTGACGGACCAGTACGAGATCGCCCGCTCGCAGGGGCTCGACGACGACGCATTGGCGGAACTGGCGCGCGGCTCGATCCGGGCGAGCCTGGCCGAGGAGTCATCCAAGCGGCGCTGGCTGGCCGAGGTGGACGACTGGCTGGCTCACCAGCCGACGTGGACGGGCTCGGGAACGAGCGTGACGCCGTAGCGCTCGCGCACGCCGTCGACCACCGCGTCGCGCAGGGCGACGAGGTCGGCGGCGCTGGCCCCACCCCTGTTGGTCAGGGCCAGGACATGCTTGGTGGACAGTGAGGCGCGCGGCGCGCCGGGCAGGGCGAAGCCCTTGGGGAAACCGGCGTGGTCGATGAGCCAGGCGGCGCTCGTCTTGACCATGCCCTCGATGACGGGGGCGCCCAGCACCGTGTCGGTGGGGCGGGAGTGGTCGGCGACAGGGAAGCGGGGGGCGTCGTCGGGCAGGCCCGCGGCCTGCTCGGCGGTGAGGATCGGGTTGGTGAAGAACGAGCCGGCGGACCACGTGTCGTGATCGGTGTCGTCGAGGACCATTCCCTTGGAGCGGCGCAGGCCGAGGACGGCCTGGCGGACGTCGACCGCGGGGACGCGCGCGCCGAGCTCGGTCCCGAGCGCGGAGGCGAGCTGGCTGTAGGCAATGGGGGCGGCGAGGCTGGCGAGGCGGACGTGGAAGCCCACGGCGAGCACCACCCAGCGGCCCGTCGGGCCCCAGATGCGCCCGCCGCCGGTGGCGGCGTCCGTGAGCGAGCGCTTGATCGCGGAGTCGCGGTAGGACAGGCGCAGGTCCGCCAGCGGCAAGTGGACGATGCGGCCGGTGAGGCGGTCCCAGGCGCGCACGGAGGCGAGGAGCTCGGCGACCTCGGCGCCATAGGCCCCAATGTTCTGCACGGGGGCGGCCCCGACGCTGCCGGGGATGCCGGACAGGGGGGCGAATCCGGCCCAGTCGCTGACCACCGCCCGGCTGACGAGATCGTCCCAGGCGACGCCACCGGTGGCAGTGATCTCGACGCCGCCGCAGGCGGATTCGGAGACGACGCGGACCTCCTCGCGGCCGTCGCGCAGGACGAGGCCGTCGAAACCGGCGTCGGAGGCCACGATGTTCGAGCCGCCTCCAACCACGAGCAGAGGCGTCCCCGAGGCATCGGCCCGGCGGACCGCCTCGATCAGCTCCTCCTCCGTGGAGGCCTCGAGATAGTGGCCCAGGGGGCCGCCGATGCGCAGGGTGGTGAGCTCGGCGAGGGAGGACGGCGCCTGGCCGCCCAGCGCCCGGGCGCGCGCGGGCACGCCCGGGGCGGGAGCCTCACTGGGCTCCGGGGAGCGCGTCACTTCTTGTTGCGGCGCTGGTGACGCGTCTTGCGGAGCAGCTTGCGGTGCTTCTTCTTGGCCATGCGCTTGCGGCGCTTCTTGATGACAGAACCCATGGGCATTCCTCACAGTCTTACTTGCCGGGGCCCGACCGCGCCCCGGGATCCGGAGACGGGCCGGCGCGCGGCCGGACGGGCCTGATGGTCGGGCGATGACGAGGGCGGTAACGGGCCCTCATGGGATGTCTCGACCCGGCCACTCATGTGACTCGGCGAGTCTAGCGGGTCTCAGGACCCCGAGGCCTCCGTCTCCTCGTGGCCCCAGTCACCCAGGCCGGCGGAGAGGTACTCGGCCACCGCGCGCTCGGGGACCCGGAAAGAGCGCCCCACCTGCATGGCGGGCAGATCGCCGGAGTGGACCATGCGGTAGACGGTCATCTTGGAGACCCGCAGCATGGCGGCGACCTCCGCGACCGTGAGGAAGGAGGGGGCGCCGGAGGCGGCAGGACTGGGAAGGGCAGGTGCCATGGATGCGGATCCCGTCAGTCAGGTTCGGATATGTGCGCAGCGATCGGTCCCGGACGACGGAAAGCGCTGAGGACTCGCGAGGCATGCGCCCTCCCGCTCGGACGGTCGGCGCCGCGCAGGACTGAGCTCAATATAACGCCTGTCCCACCAGACGCACACGTCCATCGCATTCTCAAACGCACCACTCGTTGTAGATCACATTTCGGTCACAATGACGCCGGGGGTCGCGGGCGGGGCAGCGACGCCGCGATCGCGCGCGAGACCCGCCGAAGGGGACACAATGTGCCCGTGCCCTCATCCAGCAAGTCGCCCCGGCAGCCCCAGGGCCCCCTCTCCGCGCTGAGCACCGCGCCCGAGGACGCGGCCCTCATGCCCCCCGACCGCGGTCCCACCACCGGACTGCGGGGCCTGCTGGTGCGCCTGGGGCTCTACGACCGCCTGGCGCGAGCGGCCCGGTTCTCCCCCGCACGGCTCGCCGTCATCATCTTCGCCGCGATCATCGGCGCGGTCGCAGCCCTCCTCACCCTGCCGATCTCGACGGCATCGGGGCACGCGGCCAGCTTCGTCGACTCGCTGTTCACGGCGACGTCGGCGGTCTGCGTCACCGGACTGACCACCGTGGACACCGCCACCTACTGGTCCACCTTCGGCCAGGCGGTCATCATCCTGGGCGCGGCCATCGGCGGCCTGGGCGTCATGACCCTGGCCTCGCTGCTGTCCTTCGCCGTCAACCGCCACGTGGGCCTGACCCAGCGCATGCTCGCCGCCAACGAGAACCAGTCCCGGCTGGGCGACGTCGCCGCGCTGCTGCGCGCCGTCATCATCACAGCTTTGGGGGCCGAGGCGGTCCTCGCCATCGTGCTGCTCCCCCGGTTCCTCACGCTGGGAGAGCCCCTCCCCAGGGCGCTGTGGCACTCGGTGTTCATGTCCCTGTCGATCTTCAACAACGCCGGATTCGTCATCATGCCCGAGGGACTGGCGCCCTACGCCTCGGACTGGTGGATGGGACTGCCGATCGTGGTGGGCACCTTCGTCGGCGCGCTCGGCTTCCCCGTGGTGCTCGACATGGTCCGGCGCCGCCGTCGCCCGCGGCAGTGGACGCTGCACACCAAGCTCACCCTCGCCACCTACTCCTTGCTGACCGCTGGATCGGCGATCACGCTCACCGCCCTCGAGTGGGCCAATCCCCGTACGCTCGGGCCCTTGCCCATCGGGAGCAAGATCCTCAACGGCCTGGTCATGGGGGTGGACTCGCGCTCCTCGGGGCTCAGCCTCGTCAGCACCGACCACATGCGCGAGGCCACCTGGTTCCTCCAGGACGCGCTCATGTTCATCGGCGGGGGCTCGGCGTCAACGGCGGGCGGCATCAAGGTGACCACCTTCGCTATCCTGCTCATGGCGATCGTCGCCGAGGCCCGGGGCGATGAGGACATCGAGATCTTCGGCCGGCGGATCGCCCCGCAGGCCGTGCGCCTGTCCGTGGCCGTGGCCTTCATAGGCTCGTGCCTGGTGGGCCTGGCCTGCCTGCTGCTGCTGGAGATCACGGGGCTGTCGCTGGATCGGGTGCTGTTCGAGGTCATCAGTGCCTTCGCGACGGTGGGGCTGTCCACGGGCATCACGCCGATCCTGCCGCCGAGCGGGAAGTACGTCATCATCGCGCTCATGTTCGTGGGGCGCGTCGGGACGATGACGGCGGCCTCCGCCCTGGCCATGCGCGAGCGGAGGCGCGTCATCCGCATGCCCGAGGAGCGCCCCCTCATCGGCTGAGCCGCTAACGTGGGACGCGGGCAGGGCATCCCGCCGACGATCTTCCTCAGGAGCAGACATGGCACCCGCCGCCTCACGAACGGACTCAACCCTCGTCATCGGCCTGGGCCGATTCGGCTCGGCCGTCGCCGCCACCCTCGATCGTCTGGGCCGCGAGGTCCTGGCCGTGGAGAGCGACCCGGGCATCGTGCGCCAGTGGACCGGCCGCATTCCCCTGGTCGAGGCCGACGCCACCGATGCCGAGGCCCTCGAGCAGCTGGGCGCCACCGAGTTCGGCACGGCCGTCGTCGGCGTCGGCTCCTCAGTGGAGACCTCCGTGCTCATCGCCGGCAACCTCGTCGACCTCGAGACCCCCCAGATCTGGGCCAAGGCGATCTCCCGGGCGCACGGCCGCATCCTGCGCCGCATCGGCGCGCACCACGTGGTCTACCCCGAGTTCGACGCCGGGCAGCGCGCCGCGCACCTCGTCTCGGGCCGGATGCTCGACTACATCGAGATGGAGAAGAACGGCTTCACGATCGTCAAGATGCGCCCACCGGCCGAGCTGCACGGCTTCACCATCGGCGAGGCCCGCATCCGCTCCCGCTACGGGGTGACGGTCTTCGGCCTCATGAGCCCCGGCGAGCCCTTCGAATACGCCCGCACCGATACCCTCGTCTCCGCCGATGACGTGCTCGTGGTCGGCGGGGACGCCAGCCTCCTGGAGCGCTTCGCCAACCGGGCCTGACAGCGGGCGCCGGGGCGGACGCTGCTCGCCCCGGCCGCGCTCGCCGTCCTCATCCCCACCGGTCCCGTGGTGCGCCGCCGCTCCGGCATGCGGGTGCTTCCACCGGCGAGCCCGCGCTCCTGAGCGCGGCGCCCCCGCGCGATCTCCGAGCGCGTCCCTCAGCGCTCCTCGCGCAGGGAGCAGGCGAGGGCGTGGGACTGGCCGACGGCCAGGGTGAGGAGGCCGTCGCCGGAGTTGAGGGCGTTGGGCGGGCAGGTCATCGGCTCCACGGCGATCGCGCGGCGGCCGAGGCCGTCGTCGGTGTAGACCTGCGCCCAGGGGGCGTCGGAGGTCAGCACGACGGCGCCCCCCTCCCCTTCGACGCGCGCCTGCCAGGTGCCCTCGGGAAGGCCGGTGAAGGCGTTGTCCACGCTTACGCCGGCCATGGGGCGCCCGGCGCGGAAGTCCCAGTCGGTGCCGGCCACGTCCGCGAGGGCGCTGGGCACCATCCGCTCATCGGCCATGAGCACCGCGGCGGCCGGGACCGTGAGAGTGCAGTCGTCGGCGCCCGCGCCGCGCAGGAGGTAGGGGTGGAAGGCAGCGCCGTAGGGGGCGGGGAGGAGGGCGCCGTCGGCCAGCGGGGCGCCGACGACGGCGTCGGAGGGCCGCGCCGCGCCGACGCAGGTGGTGGTGAGCGTCATCGTGAGGCCGGCCTCGGCGTCGAGCTCCCAGCGGCTGGAGAGCTCGAGGGCCCAGGGGTAGGCGTAGGAGGCGGGCAGCAGCACCTCGAGGGTGACGCAGTCCTCGGCGATCCCTGCCACCTGCCAGTCGAGCCAGCCGACCAGCCCGTGGAGGGCGGAGTCCGTCCCCGGCTCATTGCGGGGCAGGAGGTAGTCGGTGCCCCCGTAGGCGTAAGCGGCGCCGGCAGTCCGATTGGGCCACGGGGCGAGGGTCTTGCCCTGCCAGCCCGGGGGGAGCTCGGAGGCCGCGTCGAAGGGGAGGACGAGGTCGCGGCCTCCACGGCGCGCGTTGACGAGGGTGGCCCCCGCGGTGGCGATGCGCGCGGTGTAATCGCCCGCCCGCACGTCGATGAGCTCTCCGTTGATCATCGGTGTTCCTCCCCGCATGTGCCGCTGCATTCCGCGCGCCGGTCGCCTCCCATCCTACGCAGGATCATGCAGTCGTCGGCGCGCGAGCAGGGGTCTCGTCCGTTCCCCACCGTCTCACCCCCTTGCGCCCTCACCCCCGATATACCGTCTCAGCCCGCCCTTGCGCCCTCATTCTCGTAGTTTGAGGGCGCAAGGGCGGGCTGAGACGGTTTCTGCGGCTTGAAGGCGCACGCCGCAGATGCTGGCGGGGCGGGTCCGTAGGCGGAGACACAGGCACTGCCGGGGCGGGCCATGATCCAGGCGGGGCTCAGGAGATCTGAGCGGCCTTGGCGGGGGCGGCCTTGGCGGCTTCAGCGGCCACCGCCTCCAGGTCGAGGCCGATCCCGGCGGCGCCGTAGGCGCCGATGAGCCCCTCGACGAAGGGAGCCGGGCTCAGGCGGGCGCGGGAGGCCGTATCCGGGCCGAGCCGTTCCAGGGCGGCCTCGGCGCTCATGATGCCGCTGCCGAGATCCGCGATGACGAGCACGCCCTGATTGCCCGGCTGGGCGGCCAAGCGCTCGATGGCGGCGACGACGACCGCGGCGTCGGTTCCAAGCCCTCCGTCCTCCAGGCCAGCGGCGATCCCGATCGGCGCGCTCACCGAGGCCATGAGCCCGGTGGCCAGGTCGCGGGCGGCCTCGGCCAGGGCTCGGGAGTGCGAGACCAGGACGATGCCGACGGCGCCCGCCGTACCGGCGCCGACGGCGCCGCCCCCCTCCTCAGCGGCGGGAGCGGGGACCGGCTGCACCACTGGCGTCGTGGCCTCAGCCCCGGGGGCCTCGGCAGTCCCGGCGACGACGTCGGCCAGCGCCCCCAGGATGATCGCCGTCGAGGCGGCGCCCGGGTCGATATGCCCCTGCGAGCGCTCGCCCAGATAGGAGGCGCGGCCCTTCGTGGCGATCATCGGCTTGGTGGCCTCGCGGCCCTCGGCGGCGGCGCTCGCGGCGGCGGCCGTCGCCGCGACCAGGTCATCGCCCTGGGCGCGCAGGGCCTCCAGGGCGGGGTACCAGGCGTCGAGCATGGTCTTCTCCCCAGCTCTCGCCTTGCCGCGGGCCACGATGCCGGCGACCCCGGCGTCGAAGGCATCCGAGAGCTCGGTGGCGCCGAGCTCGGTGGCACCCGCCTGGGAAGCGCCCATGCGCATGAAGAAGCTGCCGTACAGGGGGCCGGAGGCCCCGCCGACCGAGGAAACGAGCGTCATGCCGGTCTTCTTCAGCAGCGCGTCGATGGTGGTGAGCGCCGGGGCGCCGTCGACCCCGTTCGCCGCATCGATGGCCTTGACGACGGCGGCCATGCCCCGCCGCATATTGGCGCCGTGGTCGGCGTCGCCGATGGCGGCGTCGAGCTCGGTGAGTTCATCGGCGCGCTCGGCGATGCGCGCCGCGGTCACCCGCACCCAGGACTTCAGTTCCTCCACGGTGAGCCGGGACAGCGGGGCGGCGGGAGCGGCCGCCCCCGAGGATCCGGCGGGAATGGCGCTCATGCGCCCATCCTCAGACCGGGGGTGATGGCGGGGGCGTCCCACAGGCGCAGCATCTCGTCGGTGGCGCGCACGAGGGTGAGCGAGCACCCTGCCATGTCGAGGCTGGTGATGTAGTCGCCCACGAGGCTGCGCGCCACGGTGATGCCGGCGGTATCGAGGAGCTTCGCGATCTCGCCGTACATGAGGTAGAGCTCGAGCAGGGGCGTGGCGCCCATGCCGTTGAGGAAGGCGATGACGCCCCGGTCCTCGCCATCGGCGGCGGGCAGCTCGGCGATGACCGGCTCGACGAGCCTCTTGGCGATCTCGGCGGCGGGCGCGATGGGCTCGCGGTGGCGTCCGGGCTCCCCGTGGATGCCGATGCCGATCTCCATCTCGTTCTCGGGAAGATCGAAGGAGGGCTTGCCGTTGGCGGGGACGGTGCAGGAGGTCAGGGCCATGCCCATGGAGCGACCCGCGGCGTTGACCGCGCCGGCGATCCGGGCGACCTCCTCCAGCGGCCGGCCCTCCTCGGCGGCGGCGCCGGCGATCTTCTCCACCAGGACGGTCACGCCCACGCCGCGGCGCCCGGCGGTGTAGAGGGAGTCCTCGACGGCGACGTCGTCGTTGGTGACGACGGTGGCGACCTCGATGCCGGACTCCATATCCACGATCTCAGCGGCCATCTCGAAGTTCATGACGTCGCCGGTGTAGTTCTTGACGATATGCAGGACCCCGGCACCGCGGTCGACCTCGGTGGTGGCGGCGACGATCTGGTCGGGAACGGGAGAGGTGAAGATCTCCCCGGCGCAGGCGGCATCGAGCATCCCGGTGCCGACGAAGCCCCCGTGAAGGGGCTCGTGGCCGCTTCCGCCTCCGGAGACGAGCGCGACCCTGCCCTCGGCCTTCGGGGCAGCGCGATAGACCACGCGGTGCTCGGGATCGACCCGGAGCAGACCCGGGTGGGCGGCGGCCATTCCGGCCAGGGCTTCAGGGACAACGGCGTCAACGGCGTTGATGAGTTTCTTCATAACGCTGACGCTACTCCTCCCATGCCCGACGCGCAGGTGGATTCGGCGCGATCCCGGGCCGCGCGGCACAGGGGTGAGCACGTGGCCCGCGCCTTCAGCCGACGGCTGATCATCAGATGTCTTATCGGTTCGACGCCCCGGGCCCTGGGACCTGCCCGCGTCCGCCCCGGGCCGACCCTCCCCGGGCGCGCTCGGCCCGCCCCGTTTCCCTCACTCCTCCTCTCTCATCCCTCGTTCCAGGAGTCTCCGTGCGTTGTTGTAGGCGGTGCGGATGTGTGGTTGGGCGGTGGTGGTGAGGCGGTCGGGGATGGTGGAGATCCATGTGGGGGGGTGGTCGGCACCGGTGAGGGTCCAGGCGGCTTGTTTGGCGGCGCCGTTGGCGACGTATTCAGCCGGGGCGGGGGCGTCCACCGGTAGGCCCAGGATGGCGGGGGCCAGGGTCTTGGCGCAGGCCCATTTGGCTCCACCGCCGGTCAGGGTGACCTCTGCGATGTCCACGCCCTGGGCGCGCACGGCGTCCAGGGCGTCGGCCATGAGGCACAAAAGGCCTTCCACGGCAGCGCGCGCGTAGTTGGCCGGGGTCAGGTTGGTCAGGGTCATGCCGGTCAGGATCCCGGTGGCGTCGGGCAGGTTGGGGGTGCGCTCGCCCTGCAGGTAGGGCACGTGCACCAGGCCGCCTGCCCCGGGGGCGGCGGACAGGGCCAGGGCATCGAACTCCTCGTAGCCCACGCCCAGCACCGTCTTGGCCGCGTCCAGTACCCGGGCACCGTTGAGCGTGCACGCCAGTGGCAGGAACGCCCCGGTGGCGTCGGCGAAGCCGGTCACCAGGCCCGTGGGGTCGTGGGTGGGCGCGCTCGAGACCGCCGCGACCACGCCGCTGGTGCCCAGGGACACGCTGGTCTGCCCCACCCCCAGGCCCAGGCCCAGGGCCGCCCCGGCGTTGTCCCCGCATCCCGGACCCAGCACCAGGTGGGACAGGTCGCGGCCCGCGCCATCCGCCCCGCCCCGGCCCGCGCTCTGGTGGGGCCCCAGCACGCGCGGCAGGATAATGGCCTCGACGTCCTCCTGGCTGCGGTGCAGGGCCAGGGCCAGCAGATCGCGCCGGTAGGTGTTGGACACCGGATCGAAGTAGCCCGTGCCTGAGGCATCGGAGCGATCCGTAACCAGGTCCTCCAAGCGCCCTGTGCCCCGCAGGCGCCAGGTCAGCCAGTCATGGGGCAGGCAGATGGCGGCGATGCGGGCGACCGCCTCGGGTTCGTGATCGGCCACCCAGCGCAGCTTGGTGATGGTCAGCGAGGCCACCGGCACCGACCCCACCGCCCGGGCCCACGCCGCGCGCCCGGCGGCCCGGTCGCCGCCGCCCAGCTCGGTGATCAGATCGACCGCCGCGCCCGCCGAGCGGGTGTCATTCCACAGCAGGGCCGGGCGGATCACCTCACCACCGGCGTCGAGCAGCACCATGCCGTGCTGCTGGCCGCTCACACTCAGGGCCGCCACATCAGCGAGCCCACCAGCAGCGTCCACCGCCTGTCCCAGAGCCCGCCACCACTGATCAGGGTGGACCTCGGTGCCATCAGGGTGCGAGGCCCTCGCCTCACGCACCAGAACACCGCTATCAGCATCACGAACAACGATCTTGCACGACTGCGTCGACGAATCAACACCAGCAACCAAAGTCATGGACTCTTCTCCCTTGGATGAGTGGGACTGCACGGCGAACGCGTCGCTGCGCCTCACGGCGATCGTGCGCGTGCCTGCACCGATGTGCGCTCCGCGCGATGAGATCCCCTCCCCATCAGTGTGACAATCGGCAGCCGTCAGGGAAAGTACCGAATCAGCATGTGAGCAGACTCGCGAACCCCGACCGGGCCGTCACCGGGCGCCCGCGTCCCCACCGGCCCACCAGTTATCTCAGTGAGGAGAACCGACATGCCGACAACGCCATCGAACACCCCCCCAGGCCACCGGATCGTCCTGGCCGAGCTGGATGAGGAGCTGCGCTCCGCCGTCGCCGCCACCCGGGAACGGGTGGCCGCACTGCACGCCGAGTTGCCCCGATGGGGCCTCGTGGTGTGGACAGCGGGCAACGTCTCCGAGAGGGTGGTCGTGGATCGCGGCGACGGACCGGAGAGGACGGACCTGTTCGTCATCAAGCCCTCGGGCGTCACCTACGACCGGCTCTCACCCGAGACGATGGTCGTGTGCTCCCTGGATGGGACCAAGATCGACGACGGAACTCCCGCCTCGCTCTCGCCGTCGTCGGACACGGCCGCACACGCCTACGTCTACCGGCACATGGAGCACGTGGGCGGGGTGGTGCACACGCACTCGACGTACGCGACGGCATGGGCGGCCAGGCGCGAGCCGATCCCCTGCGTGCTGACGATGATGGCCGACGAGTTCGGCGGCGAGATCCCGGTGGGGCCCTTCGCACTCATCGGGGATGACTCGATCGGCCGGGGCATCGTGGAGACGCTGTCGGGATCGCGCTCGCCGGCGGTGCTCATGGCCAACCACGGCCCCTTCACCATCGGCACCGATGGGCTGGCGGCGGTCAAGGCCGCGGCGATGTGCGAAGAGGTGGCGCGCACCGTTCACATCGCACGCGACGGCGGCGCCCCGGTCCCGATCGACCGGGCGGCCATCGACAGCCTCAACGACCGCTACCAGAACGTCTACGGCCAGCACTGACCCATCACCCCTTCTAATATGCGAGACCGGTCGATATGACGAACGAAACCGGTCGGGAGCGCTCCATACGGAGTCCCCGACCGGTTTCGTTCTTGTTTTCGACCGGTCTCGGCGAGGGGGGAGGGGAGAGAGGTCAGATGTCGTCGAGGGAGGCGCCCTTGGTCTCGGTGGCGAACATGTAGGTCACCCCGCCGAGCACGAGCAGCACGGCGAAGATGAGGAAGGGCACGAAGACGACGTCGGCGCTGGTGGGTCTGTCCCCACCGATGAGGGCTCCCACG
Source organism: Actinomyces gaoshouyii (assembly GCF_002072175.1). Lineage (GTDB taxonomy): Bacteria > Actinomycetota > Actinomycetes > Actinomycetales > Actinomycetaceae > Actinomyces > Actinomyces gaoshouyii. The sequence goes on from NZ_MVIV01000003.1 coordinate 224,272, forward strand.
AGGTAGGGCCCCGCCACCTTCGCGATCGCGCCGATCCCGTAGCCCAGCCCCAGGCCGGTGGAGCGCGCGGATGTCGGGAACTGCTCGCCGCCGAAGGCGTTGAGGATCCCGAAAGCGCCGTCGCCGAAGGTCATGATGATGAGGATCCCAATGAAGAACACCCAACCGGCGCTCGCGGCGCCGCCGTCGCCTCCCATCCTCGTCGACAGCGCCGCGATGAGAGCGCCGCTGCCGCCGATGATGCCGCAGCCGAGCATGGTCAGGCGCCGTCCGATGCGGTCGGAGATCCACGCGGAGCCCAGGCGCCCCAGCAGGTCGCCGAGCGAGACGAGGATGAACAGGGTGGCCACCATCCCGCCGTCGAACTTGAAGGACTGCCCGAGCAGCGTCTGTCCCCAGGACTGCACGGTGAACGAGCCCAGGATGAAGCAGAAGGAGCCCAGCGACACGACGAGCAGCTGGCGCGGGTAGCGCCTCAGGATGGTGGAGTACGCCACCGAGGTCCCCTGGGGGATCTCCGGCAGGGCGGCCACCTGTTCCACGGGGATCTCCATCGCCCAGGCGTAGGCCTGCCGCGCCTCGGCCTCACGGCCGTGGGTCTGGTAGAAGCGCGGCGACTCAGGCACCACTCGCGTCCAGGCGAGCAGGACGATGGGGATGCAGCCCACCGCGATGAGGCCGCGCCAGCCCAGGTCGTCCCCGAAGTACTTCGTCACCAGGCTGCCCAGCAGGATGCCCCCCGGGATGAACACACTGGTCAAGCCGGACAGGAGCCCGCGCTGCTTGGCGGGAACGAACTCCTGGACGTAGGGCACGGAAGTGATGTTGAGGCCGCCGACACCGAATCCCACGCCGGTGCGCAGGACGGCCAGGAGGAGCCAGCCGTTGACGGGGGTGAGCGCCGAGGCCGCCGTGAAGATGACGAGTACGACGATGCACCAGATGAAGGACTGCTTGCGGCCGATCCTGTCCGCCAGGCGCCCCCAGATGATCGCGCCGAGGACCGTTCCCAGGCCGGCCCCGGCCAGGATGATGCCGGACTGGATCCCCGTCAGGTTCCAGCCCGGGGCGCTGGAGAGCATGTTGATGATGAAGCCGATGAGGAACATGTCGAAGAACTCCGACACGTTGCCGACGATCGCCATCGAGATGAGGGACTTCTGATGGCCGGTGAGGCGGTGGTTGTCGATCTGCTCCGCGGCAGTGGCCCCGCGCGGAGGGGTGGGAGTCGATGCGCTCATCATTGAACCTATCTGTACCTTGCTGAACCGATGCGTGTGGGAGGCGCCGCCGGAGCCGGGCGCTCAGGCCCGGGGCCCGCCCGGCCCCGGGGCGCCTCAGCGGAGGATGTCGGAGCCGCCCAGCAGGGCGAGCTCGCCGGGACGCACGTGCGTGAGGTCGCCGTGGTGGGTGAGGGCCAGCTGGGCCACCCGCGTGCCCATCTCGATGCCGGCGACGACGTCGCCGTCGAGCCAGCCGTGGAGGGTGCCGGCGACGAAGGAGTCGCCTGCGCCGGGGCGGTCGACGACGGTGACGGATTTGATGTCGAAGACCCTCTCACCGCTCTCGGAGGAGAGGTAGGTGCCGGCGCGCCCATCGGTGGAGACCACGGTGGGCACGCCCATGGCCTCGCGCAGGTTGCGGCAGGCCTCGACGCCCTCGCCGTCGATGCCGAAGACGATGCGGGCGTCGGTGCACGAGCAGAAGAGGATCGACGACATTCTGGCGATGGGCTCGAGGACCTCGCGCGCCTGCTCCCCGCTCCACAGAAGGGAGCGGAAGTTGACGTCGAGGGCGATATCGACGCCGCGCTCGCGGGCGGCATCGGCGAAGTGACGCACGACGCCGGCGGTCTCGGGGGTGAGCGCCGCCGTGATGCCGGTGAGGAAGACGACTCGGGTATCGAGCAGACTGTCCCAGTCGAAGTCGGCGGGCGTGATGGAGCGGAAGGGCGTGTACTGCCGGTCGTAGGTGACCTTGCCGGGCAGGGGGAATTCGCCGGGCTCCAGGAAGTAGAGCGCCACCCGTCCCTCCTCGGTGAGCACCACATGGCTCATATCGACGCCGACGGCGGAGTACTCCAGGGCGATGCGGTCGGCGAGCTCCCCCTTCGGCAGCTTGGATGCCCAGGTGGTGGAGCGGCCGAGCTCGGAGAGCAGGCCGGCCACGTTGGCCTCGGAGCCGGCGGCGGTCATGCGCAGGGTGCGGGCGGTGATGAGCCGGTCGCCCCGCTCGCAGGTGAGGCGGATCTGCCCCTCACCGATGGTTGATAGGTCATAGGTCATGGCGATCTCCTTCGTTCTCCGGGCTGGCCAGGGTCCGGCCCGGGTGGTGCAGTGGTACGAATCGTGAGAGTGATGGGGTCGTGCGGTGCTGACCGCGTATGAGCAGGGACTGGTGGAAGGGCTCCGGGCCGATCGGCTCGGAGGGTCAGGAGGCCTCGGGCCCTATGATGGCAATGCCCGCCGCGCGGGCCCGCTCCTCGATGAAGGCCCGGGCTGCCATGCATCTGGCAACGGAGTCGGGGGCGTCGTCGTTCCACATCTCGATCATGAGGCGCCCGGCCCAGCCCTGGTCGGCCAGGAGGGAGAGGGAGAGGTCCCAGTCGACGATCCCGGTGCCCATGTCGACGCGGCGCGGCTCCCCTCGGCGCACGTCCTTGGCATGCATGGCGACCATATGGCCGCGCCCTGCGGGGACCTCGACGCGCGGGTCAAGGCCCTGCTCGGCGATATTGCCGAGGTCCGGGTAGATCTGGAGGAAGGGGGAGTCGATCTCCTCAACGAGCTCCATGGCGCGGGTGATGGAGGTGACGCCGACACCGTCGACGTTCTCGATGCCCATGACCACCCCGAGCCGGGCGGCCAGGGGGACGGAGTCGGTGAGGAGATCGGTGTACCAGCGCGCCGAATCCGGTCCGGGCTCCTCGTAGAAGCAGTAGTAGCCGGCGATCTGGAGGACCGGGGCGCCCACCTCGTGGCAGGCTCGCAGGCCCTGGGCCATGACCTCACGGGCGCGCCGTCGCGTGGCAGGATCCGCGGAGCCCGGCGCGATGCGCCGGTGGATGGATAGGCAGATCCCGCCGATCATCGCCCCGACGTCCTCGGCGGCGCGGCGCACGGCGCGCCACTGCTCGGGGGACCAGTCCAGGCGGGCCTCCCTCTCGGGGGACTCATCGATGGACAGGTCCAGGAAGGAGAATCCGCCCTGCGCGACCTGGGTGAGGAAGTCCCGCCACTGCGGGGGCGTGACGGGGGCGGGGCCGCGCAGGGCCTTCTCGTAGATCCCCAGGATGAGGCCCTCGGCCAGGGGATCGTCGGCTCGGGGCGAGCCGTTGGGCCGCGCGGCGCTGGAGCCGCCGACCGAGGGCGCCGACGGCGCCAGAATGCTCGCGCTCATGGCCACACCTCCTCGATGGCCCGCTTGAGCTCTGCCGCCGCGGCGGCGGGGTCGGCGGCGGCCACGATGGAGCGCCCGGCGATGACGATGCCGACCGGGTGGCCGGCGAAGGCCGGAAGGTCGGTGGGGGTGACCCCGCCGGTGATCGTCACGGTGAATCCCATGCCGGCGAGCTCATCGACACGCCCCAGGTCCTCGGGCTTCCAGGACAGATTCCCGGCGGCCTCGCGGTCCCGGGAGCGCTTGACGATGACGTGCTGGACCCCGGCCTGGCGCCAGGCGCGGGCGCGGTCGGCGTCGTACCACTCGTCAGCGAGCTCGACCTGGACCTCGCCGTCGAACTCGGCGGCGCCGGCGCAGACCTGCTCGATCGTGGCCATGGAGGCCCCCGCGACGCAGCTGACCAGTGAGGCTCCCGCCTCGAAGGCCATGCGGGCGATCTTGGAGCCGGCCTCCGCGATGCGCACGTCGGCGAGGATCTCCTTGTCCGGGAAGAGGGCCCGCACGGCCCTGACGGCGTGGAATCCCTCGGCGAGGACGAGGATGGTGCCGCACTCGATGACGTCGACGTGGGGCGCCGCCTTCTGAAGCGGCCCGAGCGCGCTGGGCAGGTCGAAGGTATCCAGGGCGATCTGCAGCCCGGGTGCAGGTGACATGGTTCTCTCCCCCGTTCAGCCGGCGAGGGGCTCGAAGGCGAAGAAGGTCGCCGCGTTGTTCACCAGGAGGTCCTGGACGTAGGCGGGGTCGACCCCCTCGTCGTCGATGAGGCGCGGGCAGAAGACGGCCGGGTCGTAGTCGATGCCGGAGACCGAGCCGTAGGCCTTCTGGTAGGAGGCCTTGCCGGAGTCGGTGCCCAGCAGGATCTGCTTGCCGTAACCCTTGTCCCCCAGGGTCTTGATGAGGTTGACGCGGGCGTTGTCCGGCACGTACTTGATGCGGTTGGTGCCGTCGAGCTCCACGTAGGCGCCGAGGGAGGTGATCTGCTCGTGGACCCAGGGGTCCCAGTTGCGCTGGATGTGGCCGATGGCGATCTTCTCGGGCGCCACGCCGTGCTCGACGAGGAAGCGCGCCTGCTCGGGACCGCAGGTGCCGGCGGTGACATGCGTGTTGATGGGGGCGCCGGTCTCCTTGGAGGCGATGGCGACGGCCTGGCCGGTCTTGACCTCCCAGTCGGTGATCCTGCCGTAGGCGGTGGCCCACTTGATGCAGCCGGCCTTGATGTCGGTGCGCTTGACGAGGGGCCCCATGTAGTCGTTGGCGTCGACGCCTTCGACGATGTCGGCGATGAGCAGGTCGGCGATCTCGGTGACGGTGTACTGGTTGACCCAGGACTGACGCCATTCGAGGTAGACCTTCTGCTGGTGGAAGCCAGTGGCCTGGATGACCTGGAGGTCGGGGACGCGGTCGACGACATCGCGCAGTTTGAGGACGCCGCGCCCCGAGGAGGCGGGACACATGTCCACGATGGTGCCGGAGGCGGCGAAGCGCTTGGAAGCGGCCACGAAGGATGCGGCCTCCTCGACGGCCTTGTCCTCGTCGATGAGGAGGTGATCGGGGTCGATGTAGACCTCGCCGGCGCCGACGCGGATGAGGTGGTCGTGGGCGTTGACGACACCGAGGGTGGAGGCGTCGACGTCACCGTGGATGGTGCGGACGATGCTCATGCAGGTTCTCCTTCGAACGGACCGCGCCCGATGCGCGGCAGGCATGAACGAACCTAGGAGTTGACCGATGAGGACCGAATCGACGCGATGAACATAGGTTCACAACCTCCGATGCACTCTTCGACCAGCACTCCCTAGAATCGCAGCACGGAAATGGGAAACGCCGCCCGCTCGCACCCCTGATGAGTCGAGGAGGAACAGATGTGCGCCACTGCTAATCGATCCCGACTGTCCCTGCTACTCGACGTCGCTCGCCTGTACTGGGAGGACGGGCTCGACCAGGCGGCGGTCGCCTCCCGCCTGGGCTACTCGCGCCCCACGGTCTCCCGGATGCTCGCCGAGGCCCGGCGCGAGGGGGTCGTCACGATCACGGTCGCCCATCCGATCGAGCGCCTCATGGGGCTCGAGGAGGAACTGGCTCGGGTCTTCGGCCTCAAACAGGCCCGGGTCTGCGAGGCGCGGCCCACGGGCGAGCAGGGTGTCAGCGCGGAGCTGGCGCGCTCGGCCGGGCAGCTCCTGCTGGAGCACGTGGGACGGCGCTGCGTCGTCGCCGTGTCCAATGGGCGCGCGGTCGGGGCGGTGGCGCATCACCTGCCGGAACAGATCTGGCCGGACTCGATGGTGGTGGCGATGGTGGGCAGCGCGGGCGAGTCCTTCAACCTGGAGGACGGCCCCAACATCTCCCGTTCCATGGCCCTGCGCCTGGGCGGGCACTACCGCAATCTCACCGTGCCGCTCGTCTTCGACTCCCTGGCCATGGCCACGGGCATGCGCCAGGAGGAGCAGGTCTCGACGACGATCGAGCTCGCCGCCCGTTCGGACGCGGCGCTGACCGGCATCGGCGCCGTCGGCGATGGGCTGGGGGTAAGCCCCCTGCTGCGGCGGTGGATGACGCCGGAGGTGATCGCCGAGTGCCGGGCCAAGGGCGTCGTCGCCCATATCTGCGGGCATCACCTCGACGCCGATGGCCGCCATGTGCATACCGCGATCTGCGAGCGCACCCTGTGCCTGGGGCTGGAGCGCCTGGCGGACATCCCACTGGTCATCGGGGTTGCGGCGGGAACCGATAAGACGACGGCGATCCTGGCGGCCCTGCGCAGCGGCTACCTCTCCGCTCTGGCCACGGATGAGCCCACCGCTCGCGCCGTCCTCACACTGGAGGCCGCGAGGCGCTGAGCCCCGACTCCGACTGATGCGATTCGCACCCGCTGGAGCGGGCGGCCCGCACCTCTCGGCCCAGCCCGCACCTCTCGGTGCGAACGGCACCGCTCGGGGCACACGGCGCCGGTCGGCGCGAGGAGCGCAGTCCGGCCTCCTTCCCGCGCCTCAGAAGCAGGCGAGGGGGCCGTGAGGGCCCTCGATGACGGTGATGTCGGTGCCGAAGACCTCGGAGAGGACCGCGGGATCCATGACCTCGGCCGGGGTGCCGAAGAAGGCGACGCCGCCGTCCTTGATCGCGCAGATGCGGTCCGCGTAGCGGGCGGCGATGTTGATGTCGTGCAGGACGATGAGGATCGTGCGGCCGAGCTCGGTGGCGGCGTGGCGCAGGTGCGTCATCATCTCCACGCTGTGGGCGATGTCGAGGTTGTTCAGCGGCTCGTCGAGGAGGACGTACTCGGTCTCCTGGGTGAGGACCATGGCCACGTACGCGCGCTGGCGCTGGCCGCCGGAGAGCTGGTCGAGGTGGCGGGACTCCAGGTCGGTCAGACCGAGGAAATCGATGTAGCGGCTGATGACGCGCTCGTCGTCGGCGCTCAGGCGCCCATGGCTGTGGGGGAAGCGCCCGAAGCCCACGAGCTGGCGCACGGTGAGGCGGGAGATGAAGTGGTTCTCCTGACGCAGGATGGACAGGATCCTGGCGAGCTCGGCCGACTTGGTGGAGGTGACGTCCTTGCCGGCCACGGTGATGGCGCCCTCGTCGATGCCCAGCAGTCGGCCAATCATCGTCAGCAGGGTGGACTTGCCCGCGCCATTGGGGCCGATGAAGGCGGTCATGCCCCCGGCGGGTATCTCCAGGCTCACCGGCCCGATGGAGACCTCGGAGGAGTAGACCTTGCGGACACCGGACAGGTCGATCATGGTCTCTCCTTCAGCCGGGGGCTCACAGCCGCCCCCGGCGCAGTAGAACGATGAGGAAGAGGGCCCCGCCGACGAATTCGATGATGATCGATACGACCCCCTGGGCGGAGAAGACGTTCCTCATGAGGAAGTAGGCGCCGCACAGGGTGAGCATGGCCAGGCTGACGGCCATGGGGAAGACGTAACGGTGGTCGTAGGTCGGCGAGAGCTGGTAGGTGAGGGTCGCCACGAGGAAGCCGAGGAAGGTCATGGGGCCGACGAGGGCGGTCGAGGTGGCCATGAGCACGGATATGAGCACGAGGACGGCCAGGGAGATCCTGGCGTGGCCGACGCCGAGGCTCGTCGTCGTGTCGCGCCCCAGGGAGAGGACGTTGAGGCGCTTGGACAGGGCGTACAGGAGCGCCGCCGCCCCCAGGATGAGGGGGATCGCCACCGGGTAGTAGTCGGGGTCGGCGTTGTTGACGGAGCCGAAGAGCCGGGCCGTGAGCACATCGAACTCGCTGGGGGTGAGCAGGCGCTGCATGAAGGTGGACAGGCTCCCCAGGCCCGCGCCGATGATGATGCCCACCAGCAGCATGGGGTACAGGCCCTTGACCGAGCCCAGGAGCAGCCAGGAGTAGAGCAGGAGGCTGAGCCCGATCATGAGGGCCAGTTGGAGCAGGAACATGCCCGTGGTGCGGGCGGCGTTGAGGCCCGCGACGCCGAACAGGAAGATCGTCGTGGTGTGGATCGCCCGGTAGAGCGATTCGAATCCGAGGATCGAGGGGGTCAGGATCCGGTTCCCGGTGACGGTCTGGAAGGAGACGGTGGCCATGGCCTGGCACAGCGCGACCACCGCCATGGCGATGACCGCGTCCATGCGGCGGTCGACGATCCTCCAGAACCCGCGCGAGCCGACGACGGCGGGGTTGCCGTAGAGGACGAGGCCGACGATGCAGACCGCCGCCAGCGCTGTGATGCCGAGGAAGAGGAGCCACCAGCGGCGCCTGTCGGAGCGCGAGGCGAAGGCGCCGGAGCGCCGCTCTTCGGTCGCGCTCATACGCTCCCCTTCCTCACCTGGCCGATGATGAGGCCGATGAAGACCGCCGCGCCGACGAGCCCGAGGATGACGGCCACCGGCACCTCGAAGGGGGCGATGATCGTGCGCGCCACGAGGTCGCACACGGTGACGATGCCGACGCCCAGCAGGCAGACCCAGGGCAGGTTCGAGCGCAGGTCGTCACCGCGCCGCATCGACACGATGTTGGGGACGATGAGCCCCAGGAAGGGCAGAGAGCCGACGACGACCGTCACCACCCCTGTGGCGATCGCGATGAGGCCGGTGCCGATCATGACGGCGCGCCGGTAGTCCAGGCCGATCGTCGTGGCCACATCCTCGCCCAGGCCGGCCGCGGTGAGCCTGTCGGCGTAGACGAAGACGGCGAGGACGACGGCCAGCACGATCCACAGCACCTCGTACTGGCCGCGGTAGACCGAGGTGAAGGAGCCCTGGAACCAGACGCCCAGGGACTGAAGGGCGTCGGCCTCGAGGGCGATGAAGGTGGACACCGCGCTGACCACGGCGCCGAGCATGATGCCCACGATGGGCACGAGCAGGGAGGATCGCAGGCTGATGCGGCGCAGGATGAGGAAGAAGATCATCGTGCCGACGAAGGCCGCCGTCACCGCCCCGACCATGCGCGTGAGCACTGTTGCGTTCGGCAGGAGGATCATGACCGCCAGGAGCCCCAGCCCCGCCCACTCCGTGGTGCCCGTGGTGGTGGGCTCCACGAAGCGGTTCTGGGTGAGGGCCTGCATGACGAGTCCCGACATGGCCATCGCCGCGCCGGAGAGCACGAGGGCGATCGTGCGCGGGACGCGCACATCCAGGAACAGCTGCGCGCCGTCGGCGCCGCCGAGGATGGAGTACTCGCCGGTGGCCAGGCTCGCGATGAGCAGGGCGAGGACGACGACGAGGCCGACGAGCTGGCCGCGCCCGAGCAGGGGCTGACGGGTCGCCCGATCGGCGCCCGGTATCGGCGTCACTCAGGAGGCCTTGCCGGAGAAGGCGTCGGCCATGGAGGTGACGATCTCGGTGTAGGTGATGATCGACTCATTGGTGTAGGTGTCCGCGGGGGCGTACACGATCTGCCCCTTGCTCACCGCAGTGACGCCCTGCAGCGCGGCGTTGCCGGCGATGACGTCCTTGGCCGGGATGTAGGAGGGATCGTTCGCCTTGATCGCCGCGTCGCGGTCGAGGACGAGGATCCAGTCGGGGTTGGCCTCGGCGATGGCCTCCACGGAGATGTCGTCGCCCTGGTGGTCGTCGGTGGAGCCCTCGACCTGGAGGGCGGGGGTCAGACCCAGCAGGTCGAAGAGCGGCCCCCAGGTGCGTCCCTTGCCGGGGGCGACGTACCCGATATTGCCTCCGGAGACGTTGACGGCCATGACCTTGTGGGAGGCGTTGTAAGCGCCCTTCGCCCTCTCGATGGCGGAGCCGAGGTCGGCGATGAGCTTGTCCGCCTCGACGGTCTTGTTGAAGATCTGCCCGAGCGCGGTCACCTCGCGGCCGAGCTCGGCGTCGATGGGCTGGCCCTCGCGGGGCTCCAGGTCGATGATGGCGGCCTCGGGGTTGTCCTGGACGATGCGGTCGTAGTGCTGGGTGAAGCGCTGGCCGATGATGATGAGGTCGGGCGCGGCGGCGATGAGGGCGTCGAAATCGGGCTCGCGGTGGTTGCCGAGGTCGACGACGCCGTCACCGGAGTAGGCGGTGATGGTCGACGGGATGATCTTCTTGGGGACCGCCGCGAGCGCGACACCCCAGTCGGCGAGGACCTCGAAGGTGCGGTTGTCGGTGGACACGACGGTCGCCGGCGGCAGGGCGACCGTCACCGTGCCGTGATTGTCCTCGATGCTGACCGACGTGGGTGCCGCCGAGGCGGACGCCGCCGAGCCATCGGCGGAGCCACTACTGGCGGCCTGCGAGCCGCCCTCTTTCTTGGAGCCGCAGGCGGCCAGAGCGGCCGCCAGACCGAGCGCGCCGGCCCCGGTCAGCGCTCCACGGCGGGTGAGCAGATGCGGTGCGGTCAGGTGTCGGCGAGGGGCCACGGGAGATCCTTTTCAGTAGAAAGCGGAGGCCAGCGGTGCGCGGCAGGGAAATAATGCCTGAGGGAACCAGGTTACATAAAGGTGAGCCTTACCTCAACCTCCGTATCGCGACAGGGGTTGACTGGACCACCCCCACTTGCATCCCGCCGTCGGAGCGTCCCGGGGCGCCCGCCATTCGTGTCAGTGCCCCTCGATAGTCTCGGGACATGCCGAGCAACACCGCTTCTCCCGTCAAGGCGCCCAAGCCCTCTTACCGCTGCTCCGAGTGCGGTTGGTCGAGCCCCAAGTGGCTGGGCCAGTGCCGGGAGTGCCGCGCCTGGGGAACCCTGGAGGAGGTCGCGGGCGCGGCCGGGGGCTCCGGGGCGGCGCGGGCGGTGGAGGCGGTGCGCCCCTCCTCCCCCGCCCGCCCCATCGGGCAGGTCAGCGCGGAGGAGGCCCGGGCCCGCCCCACGGGGGTGGGAGAGCTGGACCGGGTGCTCGGCGGCGGGATCGTGCCGGGCGCCGTGGTGCTCCTGGCGGGGGAGCCCGGTGTCGGCAAGTCCACCCTCCTGCTCGACGTCGCCGCCAAGGCGGCCGCCGTCGCCCGCCGGCGCGGCGAGGGGCCCGTCCTCTACGTCACCGGCGAGGAATCCGCCTCCCAGGTGCGCCTGCGCGCCGAGCGCATCGGGGCCATCGATGACGCCCTGCTCCTGGCGGCGCAGACGGAGCTGGGCGCGCTGCTGGGCCACGTGGAGGAGGCCTGCCCCTCGCTGCTCGTCGTCGACTCGGTGCAGACCATCGCCTCGGCCGCCGTCGATGGCTCGGCGGGCGGGGTGACGCAGGTGCGGGCCGTGGCCGGCGCGCTCATCGCGGTTGCCAAGGAGCGGGGGATCCCCGTGCTTCTCGTCGGGCATGTGACGAAGGACGGCGGGATCGCCGGTCCCCGCGTCCTGGAGCACCTGGTGGACGTCGTCGCCCAGTTCGAGGGGGACCGCCACGCCCGCCTGCGGCTCCTGCGGGCGGTGAAGAACCGCTACGGACCCACTGACGAGGTCGGCTGCTTCGATCTCGGCGAGCGCGGCATCGTGGGGCTGGCCGACCCCTCCGGGCTCTTCCTATCGGCCGCCCGATCCGAGGTGCCGGGCACCTGCGCCACCATCACCCTGGAGGGGCGCCGGCCCATGCCCGTGGAGATCCAGGCCCTCGTGGCCGCCACCGGAGCCGGGTCGCCGCGCCGCACCACGTCCGGCGTCGATCACGCGCGCGTCGCCATGGGCCTGGCCGTGCTGGCCGCCAGGCTCAAGGTGGACACGTCCAGCTCGGATGTCTACGTCTCGACCGTCGGCGGGGCGCGCGCCGTCGAGCCGGCCACGGACCTGGCGGTGGCGATCGCCGTCGTCTCCGCGGCCCAGGGCCTGCCCACGCCACCGGGGCTCGTGGCCTTCGGGGAGGTGGGGCTGACCGGGGAGGTGAGGGCAACCGTCGGAATCCAGCGGCGCCTGGCGGAGGCGGCGCGCCTCGGCTTCGACCACGCGCTGGTCCCCCTGGCCGGCTCCCAAGAGCTGCGGGAGGTGCCCGGCATGCGGGTGCTGCCGGTGAGCCATGTGGGCGAGGCCGTCGGTGCGGCGCTCCCCCGTGGCTGAGGCCGGTCCATCCGCGCGGGGCGATGAGGGACGGCGATGATCCCGGAAGGCAACAACTCGGCGTCGGACCCAGTGGTCTTCAACACCTTGCCGGGGTGGGCCGCCACCCCGCCACTACGATGGCCGAGGATCAGCCACGACAGCACCACTCGCCCATTGAGCGAGCGCCCGACCAGGAGCACTGATGAGTGATTCGAGCAGTCTCATGCGTGAGACCCTCTCCCTCGTCGCCCCCGGCACCGAGCTGCGCGCCGGCCTGGAGCGCATCCTGCGCGGCCGCACCGGCGCGATCATCGTCATCGGCTACGACGAGACGGTCGAGGAGATCTCCTCGGGAGGCTTCCAGATCGACGCCGAGCTCTCCGCAGCCCGACTGCGCGAGCTGTCGAAGATGGACGGCGCCGTCGTCATCGACTCCACCGCCACCCGCATCCGCCGCGCCAACGTCCAGCTCCTGCCCAGCGCCTCGATCGAGACCGCGGAGGCGGGCATGCGGCACCGCACCGCCGAGCGCGTGGCCCGCCAGACCGGCTACCCGGTCATCTCGGTGAGCCAGTCGATGCAGATCATCTCCCTGTACATCGATGGCAAGCGCCGCGTCATCGAGCCCAGCGAGTCGATCCTGGCCCGCGCCAACCAGGCCCTGGCCACCCTCGAGCGCTACACGACGCGCCTGTCCCAGACCGCCTCCGGGCTCAATACTCTGGAGATCGAGGACATCGTCTCCGTCCGCGACGTCACCAGCGTCCTGCAACTGCTCGAGATGGTGCGGCGCATCGCCTCGGATATCGAGGGCTACGTCCTCGAGCTCGGCACCGACGGCCGCCTGCTCGACCTGCAGCTCGAGGAGCTCACGCGCGGCCTCATGGCCGAGCGGGACTTCCTGCTGGCGGACTACCTGCCCAACGGGCTCGAGGTGGCCACGGTGGACGCGCGACTGAAGTGGGTGGGCTCCCCCGCCCTGCTCGACCTGGCCATGGTGGCCCGCTCCATGGGCCTGGGCGGCCCGGACGGCCAGGAGCTCGACACCGCCATCTCCCCACGGGGCCTGCGCCTGCTGTCCAAGATCCCGCGGCTGCCGCTGGTGGCGATCCGCGCCGTTGTCGACCACTGGGGGTCCCTGCAGGGGATCCTCGGGGCATCGAGCGAGGAGATCGAGGCCGTTGAGGGCATCGGGCCGCGTCGCGCCCGCACCCTGCGCGACGGCCTGAGCCGTCTTGCCGAGGTCTCCCTCAACGAGCGCTGAGGCGCGGCACTCGCGACTCCGGTGAGAGTCGGGCCGGCGAATCGGTCCGCCCACCGGTCCTTCCGCCACCGGGAGCTGAAGCTCTCCCAGGCGTTCTCGCCGGACACAATGCCGGCCCTGCGAGCCGATTCCCCCCACCTCCCACCACCCTTTCGAGCAGCGGCCGCGTCACTTGACGACGAAGACTCTCTCATCGCCGAGATTGGCGTCGCCCAGGCGCAGCTGGAGCTTGTAAACGCCGGTCGTGGCGACGTCCCCGTTGGACTGGGCGGGGGCCAGGGGCGAGGCTGACGGCGTCGGGGCGGCGGCGGGGTCGGTGCTGGCACTGGGATCGGCGCTCTGAGAAGCGCTCGGGTCCACGGCGGGATCCTCGGAGGGAGTCGCGCTGGGTGCTTCCGAGACAGCGGTGGGCGTCACCACCGTGCCGGTGGCGGTCGCCGTCGGGGCGGCGGGAGCGCACTCGGACCCACTGCGCCGCCCATCCCAGGTGATGGTGGCGGAGGCCGAGGCACCGGGCTTGACGAGGAGCCGGCGGCTGTCGGCCGACGGCGAGCAGGTGTCCGATGCCCACACCAGGTTTCCCCCGGAGGTGATCGAGGCGCCCAACGACCGGCTGCCCAGATCGAGGAGGCAGGCGTCGGCGCCGTTGTTCGTCATGGTGACCTCGACGCTCATACCCGCGCCGGGGGCGACTTCCTCGGGAGCGCTGACCGAGACACCGAGGGCATCGGCGGCACAGACCAGCGGGGCGGGGTAGGGGGTGACCGTCTGCTCGGCGGCCTGCTGGCGATCCTGCTCGCGAATCCGGTCCCGGACGGCGTAGGCGCCCTGGACGATGCCCACGACGAGCGCCAGCAGGAGGAGGACGACAGCGCACAGCAGGATGAGCCGGCGCAGCCAGTAGCGGGGCTGGGCAGGAGGCACGGGGCGCTGGCCGCGGGCCCCGCGCGCGCCCCGCGGCCCTCCCCCGCCATTCGCCGTTCCGCGCCCGGCACCGCCGCGGGAGCTCCCACCGGAGCGCTGTCCGGAGGTCCTGGCTGCGGAGGAGCGGGCCGAGCTCGCCGATCGCGGGCCTGAGGCTCTTGGGGCAGCGGATCGCGAGGAAGAGGCGCGAGCTGAGGAGAGGCCCGGGGCCTTGTGGTCCTGGGAACGGGAGGCGAGGGAGGCGAGTATCCCCCTCACAGCGCCCATGGCGCCCGCGCGCGGATGGCGTTGGGTGCTCAGGGCGTTGGCCGTGCGGTCCAAGCGCCCTTTGCGCGGTCCCTGGCCGGGCGACGGAGCGGACCGGTGGCCCTTGGCGCGCCCCGCGGCAGTGCTCGCGCGCTGGGAGGAGGATGTCCGACGGCGCTTGGAATTGGAATCAGAGCGGGACCCGGCGCGCGCGCCCCCTCTGCTCGCGGCTGATCGGGCCTGCTGCCTCGAGGAGGATCCCCGCGACAGGGATGACGAGCCGGGCGCGCGCCCGCTTCCAGCCCCTCGACCCGAGGAACGCGCCGAACCCGCGGGGCGCGGTCGCCCGCTCTTCCGGCCCTTGGCCGCGCCACCGCTGCTTCCACCGCCCCCTCTGCGTCCCTGTGCCATGCGGCAGACTGTACCGCCCGGATCCCACCCCGCCCGCGAGCGCCCCGCTCAGCCGGCCGCGTGTCCCGGACTCCTCGCACACCGGCCGGGCATCCGACGACTCGCTCTACTGCGCCAGGGCCGACCGCTCATATGTGCTTTTCAGGTCACGTTCTCCGGCGTGGTGCTCTTCACCCCGCCAGTCAGACCACTGCGGGCACCTGGAGACGAACTCGGATCCCCACGATGCCCGCGCGAGGCGCCTCATCAAGGACGCCCCCGCGGGAACCGCCACCGCGCAGCGGAACGCATCCGAGGTCGTGGGGAATGCCGACTCATCACCCGCAGTGCTCCGCTCACGGCAGACGGTAGGTGGTGCCGGCGTCATCGGTGGCGATGAGGCCGTCGGCCAGGAGCCCCGCCAGGGCCCGAGCAGGTTGCCCGGGATCGGCACCGCCCCGCTTCGCCGCGCCCGCGGCGGCGAGCAGGGCCTCGGCAACGACGCTGCGCCCCTCGGGGGCCTCCCGCAGGACCGCCATGATGAGGCCCCGCGCCTGGCGGTCCGTGCCCGCCCAGGCCTGGGTCCTGCGCCTGCCCGCGTGCTCGTCAGCAGGGCGCCCCGCAGCCAGCCAGGCGCAGCGGCGCCGCCAGGGGCAGGCCGGGCAGTCCGGCTCGCGGGCCGCACAGACCAGCGCCCCCAGCTCCATGACGGCCACGGACCACTGGGCCGCCGTCGCGTCATCGCGGGGCAGGAGGGACTCGGCGCGCTCCCGCTCGGCGCGGCCCAGGTGGGGCGCGGGCAGCGCCTGGCCGCCCATGACGCGGGCGAGGACCCGGCGCACGTTCGTGTCCAGAGCGAGGGCGCGGCGCCCGTGAGCGAATGCCAGCACCGCGCCCGCCGTGTACTCCCCGACGCCGGGCAGGGCGAGGAGCGGCTCGCGCTGGGCGGGCAGCACGCCGTCGTGCTCGGCGACAACGGCGGCGGCGCACTCCTTCAGGCGCAGCGCCCGGCGGGGGTAGCCCAGGCGGCCCCAGGCGCGCAGGACGTCGGCGGTGGGGGCGGCGGCGAGATCCGCGGGACCCGGCCAGCGGCGCTGCCACTCCCGCCAGGCCGGGATCACGCGGGCCACGGGGGTCTGCTGGCTCATGACCTCGCTGACGAGGATCGCCCAGGGCGAGGTCCCGGGCCGACGCCAGGGCAGGTCGCGGGCGTGGAGCCGGTACCAGGCGATGATCTCCGAGGCGGCGTCGTCTCCCCCAGCGGCGCCGCCAGGACAGCCGGTGCTGCCGGTGGGGCTCCCGACACCATCCGGGGCCTGGGCGATTCCGCGGCTCAGGGCCCCCGATTCTCTTGCTCCATCCACGTGCGCCTCCTGGGCCCGCATCGTAGCCGCCGAGCGACCACGAGCCGGGCACCAGAGTCCGCGCCACGGAATTGCCGACGCGCGTCGGGTTTGCGGACGCGCCCCCGTGGGACGTCCGCAACCGCGCCGCGCGTTGGCGATCGCAATCAGGGCTTGGCAGCGGATCAGAGCTCCAGGAGCATCCGGGTGTTGCCCAGGGTGTTGGGCTTGACCCGGGCCAGATCGAGGAACTCGGCGACGCCGTCGTCATGGGAGCGGACGATCTCGGCGAAGGCATCGGTGCCCACGGGCGTCCCCGCGATCTCATGAAAACCGTGCTGACTGAAGAAGCCGACCTCGAAGGTCAGGCAGAACAGGCGCTTGAGGTCCAGGGAGCGCGCCCGGATGATGAGGGCGCGCAGCAGCGCCGAGCCGACGCCTCGCCCCTTGAAGCGGGTATCCACCGCCAGAGTGCGGATCTCCGCGATGTCATCCCACATGACGTGCAGCGCGCCGCAGCCCACGATCCGCCCCGGCTCGATGCCCGTGGGGCGCACGGTCCCCGGGATCGGGGGCAACTCGGCGACGGTGAACTCCTGGACGTCCTCGAAGTAGGCGATGAGGTCCTTGGCGACCAGGATCCGCCTCTCGGCGAAGGGCCGGACGAGATCGGCGATGGCGCGCACATCCGCCGGGCGAGCCGGCCGCAGGATCGGGAGACTCCGTTGCTCAGTCGCCGAGCCGCCCGGCAGGGCACTCGATCCACCGGCCGGAGTGGGCGCCTGAGCGCAGGAAGGCTCGGGCTCTAGCACAGAGGTCACCGATCCACCCTACCCAGTCCCGCTCAGTGCGCCAGGATCGCGGAGGCAGTGCATGAATCGGTGACGACAGCGGTGGCGAAGCCTGCGGCGAGGGCCACGCGCATCGGCAGCACCTTGTCCAGCCCGTAGCCCGCCATGATACGCCGGCCCGGCCCGGCGAGGGCCTCCAGGCCGATGGAGATGACGCGGTCCTCCACCTCGGGGATGACCGGCACGCCGCGGGAGTCGACGAAATGGGAGAAGAAGTCGGCCACAGCCCCTTTGGCGCGCAGTCGCTCCATCACCCCTTTCTTGAGGTATCCCGAGCGCACGAGGATGGAATCGTCGCGGATCGCCCCGGGCGAGTAGAGGATGGTGTCCGCGTCGGCGGCATCGCGGAGTATGCGGGCGATGCTCGGCTCCTGGCGCAGGCGCTGGGCCAGCTCGACGTCGCGCACGAAGGCCGGAGCGGGCAGGAGGCGCCCGACTCCCTGGCCCTTGCGGGCGATGAGGCTGATCGATCGCCCGACGACATCGTCATCATCATCGGAGCGGATGAGACCGCCGAAGGCTTGGTAGACCTCGAGCCCACTCGTCCAGCGATCGGGCATGGCCTGGGCGACCGCCGCGACGGTGCGTCCCCAGGACACGCCGAGGGTCGCCGGGCGCGGACGCAGTCCGGTGAGGTAGTCGCTCGTCGCGGAGGCGACGACGCGCCGGGCGGTCCGCGCCTCCTCAGTGCAGGTGACCACGATGGCGTCGGGAATGCCGAAGGCATCGCGGAGTCGGTTCTCCAGCGAGCGGTCGCGGGCGTGCGGATGGACGATCGAGATGGTGATCATCCCGCAATCCCGGGCTTCCTCCAGCAGGCGCCCGACGGTCCACCGCGAGCACATGAGGCGGTCGGCGATGGCCGCCTGCGTCAGGCGCTCGTAGTAGTAGAGCTCGGCTGCCCGCAGCATGAGGGCCTCGCGCTCGGCGTCGCTCATCGTCTTCCTCCCCAGGCACCGGGTACCGCGCGACCCCGGATCCACCGGATGTCGCAGGGCCTTGAGTGTCACTCAGCATCGGCCGGCTCCTCCGCTCGGCGCCGGAGGGCGTCGGCTCGCAGCGCCTTGAGGGCGTGCATCGTCTCGTCCCCGCGCCCGAAGAGCCCATGGAGATGGCGGTAGATCTCGTACAGGCGATCGTATTGAGCCGCTGCCGGCTCGTTGGGCTCGTAGATCCTCTCGGACACGCCGCCCATCGCGGTCGCCGCGGCGGGCAGGTCCGGGTGGGCGCCGGCGGCAACGGCCGCGAAGATCGAGGAGCCGTGGGCCCCGGCCTGGAGGGTGGAGGCGGTCAGCAGGCGACGCCGGGTGATATCGGCGTACATCTGCATGAGGAACTCATCCTTGATGAGGCCCCCGGCAACGCGCACCTCGGTGACGGGCACGCCGTGGGACTCGAAGTTCTCGATGATGACGCGGGCGCCGAAGGCGGTGGACTCCAGGAGCGCGCGGTACTGGTCCTCGGGGCGGGTCACGAGCGTCTGGCCGATCATGAGACCGGTGAGCTGGGAGTCGACCAATGGGGACCGGTTTCCGTTCCACCAGTCGAGGGCCACCAGGCCGTGCTCGCCGATCTCCTGCTCGGCGGCCAGGCGGGCCAGGAGCGCGAAGATCGAGATGCCCTCGGACTCGGCCTCGATGAAGTAGGAGCGCGGCACGTTGTTCTCGATGAACCAGGCGAAGGAGTCGCCCACCGCGCTCTGACCGGCTTCGTAGCCCCATGTGCCCTCGGAGATGCCGCCGTCGACGACGCCGAAGACGCCTGGCACCTCCACGCATTCCTCAGCGGGCAGGACCCAGCAGGTCGAGGTGCCGAGGATGCCGGTGAGCTGACCGGGCCGAACCGCGTTGACAGAGGCGGCGTGGACGTGGGCGTCGATGTTGCCCGCGGCCACGGGGGTGCCCTCTCGCAGCCCGAAGGCCTGGGCGTACTCCGCGGTCAGGCCCCCCACGGCCGATCCGAGTGGGGCGATCGGATGGTCCATGCGCGTGGCGTAGACGTCGGCGAAGTCGGGGTTGAGGGCGCCGAGGAACTCCTCGGAGGGGTAGACGCCGTCCTGGAGCATGCGCTTGTAGCCGGAATCAGAGGCCGAGTAGGCTAGAGTGCCGGTCAGGCGCCATGTGAGCCAGTCGAGCATGTCGACGATCTCTCCCGTGGCGGCGTAGAGGTCAGGGGCCTTCTCGAGGGTCTCCAGCGCCTTGGGCAGGAGCATCTCGGCCGACAGGATGCCGCCGTAACGGGGCAGCCAGGCCTCACCGCGCTTCTTGGCGAGCTCGACGATGCGGTCGGCCTGGCCCTGCGCCCCGTGGTGCTTCCACAGCTTGACGTAGGCATGGGGGTTGTTGGCGAACTCGGGCTTGTCGCACATGGGCACGCCGTCGGAGTCGGTGACGACGACGGTGGCGGAGGTGACATCGAGTCCCACGCCGATGATGTCGGTGCTGCTCACCCTGGAGGCGCGCACGGCGGCGGCACTGGCGGCGCACATGGACTCCAGGTAGTCGCCGGGCACCTGGAGGGCGAACTCCGGGGGCAGCTCACGGTTGTCACCGGCGGTCAGGCGCCGATCCATGATCGGGGTGGCGTACTCGCTCACGGCATCGGCGAGGATCTCGCCGTCGGATACGCGGGTGACGACGGCGCGCACGGATAGCGTGCCGAAGTCGAGGCCCAGGGTGCATGTCCCCTCCCTGGAGGGTGCTCCTGCGGTTGTCATGGTGCTCATCGCTCCTTCGCATTCAGGGTCGCGCGGTGGGTGGTCGATCAGGGGCGGGGCGCCCGTGGCTCAGGGCGGGTCCTGGTCGGAGGTCAGTCCCGCTCCTCGTGGAGGTGACGTCCCCAGTAGCCCTGGGGGGAGAAGAGGGCGTCGACGACGTCGTCGAGCAGCCCGAGGTCGGCCAGGACATCGAGGATGGTGTAGCGGGGCCGGATCATCTGGGCCTTGGCATGGGTCGCCCGGAAGCGCCCCATGTCGATCCCGATCATCTCGGGATGGCAGGGCGCGCCCACGGCCTTGAGGCGATCGGCCACCTCCTGCGGGCCCATGAGCAGGGGGCGGACCCGCTCGACCACGCGCGGCCAGGCCCTCTTGATGGTGGTGATGCGCTCGCGCAGAGCATCGCCGGTGAGGTTCTTGCCCACGGCGTGCCCCACCGCCTCCTGCGCGATGCGCGGGATGAGGGCCCGGCGCACGGCGGCCTCGATCTCCTCGTCGGAGCGCGCTCGCGCGACGACGTCGTCGGCGTCGATCGCCTCCACAAAACCGGGTCCACGGCTCAGGATCTCCTCCCACATGGCGCAGGAGGCGATGGTGCCGATGCCGACCTTCATGCCGTGGGACAGCGGCGGCTCCCAGTCCAGGCCGTGCCCCTCCATCTCCCACACGTGGGAGAACTGGTGCCCCGCTCCGGAGGCGGGGCGGGAGGACTGGGCCGCCTGCATGGCCAGGCCGGACATGATGTTGCCCTCGGCCAGACCCCTGATGGCCCCGGGGTCTCCCGCGCCGATGCGCCCGGGATCGGCCAGAGCGTCGCGCAGCGGGCCCTGGACCAGGTCCCACACGTCGTCGTCGATGGGCTCGATGCCGAGCTCGTCGGCGAGCACCCAGTCGGCCCCGGCGGGCACCTTCTCGATGAGGTCGCCGTAGCCGGTCGCGGTCAGTCGCCTGGGGGCGGCGGCGATGACGCCGAGGTCCGCCACGAGGCCGGCGGGGGCCGGGCAGCCTCGGGTGATCTTGAAGCCGTCCTTGGAGATCGAGGCCCCGAAGGAGGCGTAGCCGTCCACGGAGGCGGCGGTGCACACGTTCATATAGGGGCGGGACAGCTCCCCGGAGGCGAGCTTGGCGATGTCGTTGAGCATGCCCGAGGCGATGGAGCACACGATGGCGTCCGTCAGGGGCCTGATGCGCTCGCGCAGGATCTCGACGTTCTCGTAGCCGGCGTAGAGCGTCGGGGCGCCTGGGAAGATGTAGGGCTCGATGGCCTCGACCCCGGCGGCCGCCAGGGAGTCCACCACGGGTCGGCCCGCCGCGGCGAAGGTGTTCCCATCGGCGACGACGATGACCCGCTTGCCGGGGAAGAGATCGGCGAAGAGAGGGCCCGTGGCGCCCAGAACGTCGTCGCCGAAGGCGATCCGCCTGGTATCGGTCGCGGTGGCCAGGGCCCGGGTGATGAGGTCGGTGTTCGATGACTGTGTCATGGATCGTGCTTCCTTCCTGGGAATCAGACGTGTCAGACGAGGTGGTCGACCATCCCGTGGGAGAGAGCCCGCAGGCGCGGGTAGGTCTCCATGTACTTCTCGAGGTAGAACCGGTATTCCTCGTGGACATCGGGACGCGGCTCGATGCGGTCGGTCTCGCGCACCATGTTTCGGACGGCGTCCTGGATGGAGGAGTACTGCCCGGCGCCGACGGCCGCGAGCACGCACGAGCCCAGGACGACGGCGTCGCCCACCTCGGTGAGGGTGACGGGAACGCCGGTGACATCGGCGTGCATCTGCATCCAGTCGCGGGACTTGGTGGCGCCGCCGCAGGCGACGAGCTCGGTGGTGGCGAAGCCGGCGTCCTCGAACGCCCGCAGCACGTGGGCGGTTCCGTAGCAGACGGCCTCCTGGATGGCCCGGTAGAACTCCTCGGGGGTGGTGCCCAGGGTGAGGCCCCATACGATGCCGCGCGCCTTGGAGTCGGTGTACGGGGTGCGGTTGCCCTGGAAGTACTCGTTGATGATGAGGCCGTTGGAGCCGACCGGCACATGGGCGCTGCGCTCATCGAGGATCTTGTAGGGGTTGTAGCCCAGGCGCTCCGCGGCGGAGGTGACGTCGGCGGCGAAGTTGTCCTTGAACCACTTGAGCACGGAGCCCGAGGAGACCAGGCCGCCCTCGCAGGTGTACTGGCCGGGCAGGACGCCGTCGGTGTAGGCGCCGAAGAAGCCGCTGCCGTGCAGGGGCTTGGGAGACTGGCCGGTGATGACATGGGAGGAGCCGGTGATGATGGCGGTCTTGCCGGGCTCGACGACGCCCAGGCCGATCTGCCCCGCCCAGGCGTCCGCGCAGCCCTGGGCGACTGGCGTGCCGGGCAGCAGGCCGAGGTCGCCGGCGGCGGCGGCGGCGGTCAATCCGCCGACGGGCATGCCGAGGTCGAGGATGCGCTCGGGGATCTTGTCGAAGACGTCGCCGCAGCCGATGTGCTCGTAGAACTCGACCGGCCAACCGCCCTTGTCGCGGTTGTAGTACATGCGCAGGGCCGCGGAGTTGATGTTGAGGGTCCACTCGCCGGTGAGCTTGTGAGTGAGCCACTCGGGGGCGTCGACGAGCCGGTGTGCGGCCTTGTAGACCTCGGGCTCATTCTCCTTGAGCCAGGCGGCCTTGAAGGGGTACCACTCAGCGGTCGCCCCCATGGTGCCGCCGCCGTTGTACAGGCGGGCCCAGTGGTCGATCGTCTCGGCGCGGGCGGCCTGACCGGAGGCGCGCACATCCATCCACATGATCGCCGGGCGCAGCTCCTGGCCGTTGGCGTCCATGGCGACGATGGTCATCGTCGTGGCGTCGTAGGAGATGCCGGCGATGTGGCGGCCGGGGATAGCCGTCTCGTTGAGAACCCGGTGGACGGCGGCCCTGAGGGCGTCCCACCAGTCATCGGGGCTCTGCTCGGCCTGCCCCGGGCGGGGGTGGGTGGTGGTATAGGGGGCTGCGGTGAAGGCGATCGGGTGACCGGCGAGGTCGAAGATCGCCGCGCGGCAGGACTCCGTTCCGAAATCGATGCCGAGCAGGTAGGGGCCTTCGTATACGGGACTGACCATCGTTGGTCTCCGTTCTTCGTGTCGTGACAGCGGTGTCGTCGCGT
Source organism: Actinomyces gaoshouyii (assembly GCF_002072175.1). Taxonomy (GTDB): domain Bacteria; phylum Actinomycetota; class Actinomycetes; order Actinomycetales; family Actinomycetaceae; genus Actinomyces; species Actinomyces gaoshouyii. Next base: position 246,962 of record NZ_MVIV01000003.1, read on the forward strand.
GATCGGCGTCGGGCGGGCCGGGTCAGGGGATGGCGTCGGGGCCCTCGCTCCAGCCGAGCTCCTCCCACCCGGCGGCGGGGATGAGCCGGTCGATGCGGTCGAGGACGTAGGTGGGGCGGTCGGCCCCGTCGAGGGCCAGGGCCTCGGCGAGGGTGGACTCACCGGTCAGCGGCATCGCGGAGCGCATACCGGTGCGCACCGCCATCTGGATATCGGTGCCGAGCCGGTCGCCGACCATCATGCAGCGCTCGGGACTGACGTCGAGATCGCCGATGGCGGCCTGGAGCATCGAGGCGTTGGGCTTGCCGATGACGGTGCGGCAGGTGGTGCCGGTGCAGGCCTCGATCGCGGCGATGACGGCGGCGCAGTCGGGCTCGCCGCGCCCATGGGGGAAGGGGCAGAAGCGATCGGGGTTGGTGGCGATGAGGAAGGCCCGCTTGTGGTACCAGATGGCGTCGAAGGCGATCTGGAGCTTGCGGTACTCGAAGGTGCGGTCGTAGGAGGCGACGACGATGTCGATCTCCTCGGGATTCTCGCTCTGCGCGATTCCAGCCCGGGCCAGGGCGCGCTTGAGCGGATCCTCGGCGATGGCGAAGACGGTGGCCCCGGGGTGGTGAGCCGTCAACCAGCGCACGGTGGTGACCACCGTGTTGGCGATCTCGCCCGCCGGCGTCGGCAGTCCTAGACGGGCGAGTTTCTCGGCGTACTGGCCGGGGTCCTTGGTGGGATTGTTGGACAGGAAGCGCACGGGGATGGCTCGGCGGCGCAGTTCGGCGATGAGGCGCTTGGCGCCCGGCAGGAGGTGATCGCCGAGGTAGATGGTGCCGTCCATGTCGAAGACGTAGGCATCGTAGAGCTCGGTGGGCCAGTCGTGGACGGTGGTGGGGGCAGCGCTGGGCGGACACGTCTCGCTCATGGGTGCTTCCTGGGGTTGTGGGGTGATCCGGGCAGGGCTTCCCGGGGCGCCCCGGTCAGGGGCGGAGGGAGTCAAACGGCGAGCAGGGTGAGGTGGATGAGCGTGGTCATGATCCAGATCGACCCCGCCGGCGGGTCGATATGCGTGTCGCCGTGGTAGTAGGTGGAGCGCGCGATGACGAACTCGGCGACGAAGCCCGACAGGATGCCGAGGACGGTGCCGGCCGCCAGGGCCGCCCACCCGCTGCCGGTGGCGAGCCAGAACTGCGCGCCGGCCAAGCCCGCGATGATGGTGATGTGGTGGGTAACGTTGACCCTCTGTCCTGTGACCAGCAGGAAGATGCAGAGTGCGGAGATGGCGAAGGGCAGGGTGTGGGCATTGCCCACCACGGCGGCGGCCGCGTCCTCGGGCAGGTGGGTCTGGGCGTAGGAGGCCAGCACGATCGCGCATCCGGAGGCCATGACGGCGGAGGCGAGGGCGACGGTGCCGAGCTGGCCCGGCGTCTCCTGGTGATCGAGCCAGCGGTGCGAGCCCCGCGGCGAGGTTGGGGCGTGGAGGACGCCGGTGGATCCGAAGGCGAGCCGGGAGGCGCAGCCGGACAGGAAGACCGTCAAGGCCACGGAGTCGGTGTGGGTTCCGAACCAGGGAATGAGCGCGATGAGGCGCTGCACGATCAAACCCGCAACGCCGAATCCCGCGGCCACCCATAGGATTGTCGGATCCTTGAGGCTGCCCAGCGGCGTATCGATATCCCGCCCGGTGGCGAGCAGGTTCTTCTTCGCCGAGTAGGCGGATCCGGCAGCGGCTCCGGCGAAGGCGATATGCGGTCCGAAGACGGGGCCGAAGGCGACATAGTCGAAGAAGAAGGTGCTGCCCGTCGAAGCGGCGATCCCGAAACCTGTCAGGATCATGACACCGGTGAATCCGAAGGCGTTGTTCGCTCCGACGATGGCACCGATGACGCCTCCGACGCAGGCCGCCAGGAGCCAGAATAAGTCCAGGTTCTCAAGCAGGGGGATTGTTGTATCAGGTGTCATTCTTCGTCCTTGAAGTGCTGCGGTGGTCGGGGGTGGTCGGGGAGCGCCTCACCGGGGCGAGGGGTGGGGCCGACGGGGGCGGGGTGGGGCGGGGCTCAGGCGCCGGACTCGTAGGACTCCAGGGCGGCCACCTTGCGGGCCGACGGCGAGGAGGGGTCGAAGGCGTGACCGAGCCACTCGCTCACGAGCCTTCGGGCCAGCTCGATGCCGATGACGCGCTGGCCGAGGGCGAGGACCTGGGCGTTATTGGACTTGATGAGGCGCTCCACCGAGAAGGAGTCATGGGCGACGGAGGCGCGGATACCGGGGACCCTATTGGCGCTGATAGCCATGCCCATGCCGGTGCCGCAGAGGAGGAGACCGCGATCGGCGTCGCCGTCGGAGATCATGCGGGCCGCCCTCACGGCGACGTGGGGATAGTCAATACCTTCCCCTTTCGACACACCCGCGTCGATCACCTTGTCAACGCGCGGATCACCCTCGAGATCCCTCATCAAGGTCTCCTTGTACTCGATGGCAGCGTCATCGCAGGCGATGACGATCCTGTATCCCATATGCGGCCTCCTCGCTCGCCCACATCATTCCGCCTGGAGCTGTTCACACCCCGGGAGTAAGAGGCGGATGACGCAGTGGTTGATACGCGCTTCTCATGGTCCTGAATTGCAGCGAATTCGACAATCGGTTGCACACATGAGCAATTCCTGCCGAGTCTCTGCCGCCACACCGGGGCCGGTGCTATCATTTTGGGCTCGGAACTCTCAGCGCCACTGGCGCCCCTGGCGGCGCCCCGCTGGACCTGCGCACATATGAGCGGCGCGGCACTGGCTCCCGACGCCTCGGCCTGCTTCGTTAGTGTGTGAATCGACAACCGCACCAGCCCAGCCCAGGGACCGCCGTCCTAGGAGGAACGCATGACCACACCCGCGCTGTTGACCGACCTCGACCTCAAGGCCATCGCCATCTCCAAGGCGCTGGCGGCCGACGCCGTCGAGAAGGCCGGATCCGGCCACCCCGGAACCCCCATCTCCCTGGCCGGCGTCGCCTACCTGCTCTATCAGAAGGAGATGGCCGGCGATCCCTCCGACCCCGCCTGGCTGGGCCGAGACCGCTTCGTGCTGTCCATCGGGCACGCCTCGTTGCTCCAGTACATCCAGCTCGCCCTGGCCGGCTACGGCCTGGAGATCTCCGACATCGCCGCCCTGCGCACATGGGGATCCCCCACCCCCGGCCACCCGGAGTTCGGGCACACCGCCGGCATCGAGACCACCACCGGGCCGCTGGGCGCGGGGATTGCCAACGCCGTGGGCATGGCCATGTCCGCACGCAGGGAGCACGGGCTCTTCGACGCCGCCGCTCCGGCCGGCCAGTCCGTCTTCGACCACTACGTCTACACGATCGTGGGCGATGGTTGCCTGCAGGAGGGCGTGGCCTCCGAGGCCGCCTCCCTGGCGGGCACCCAGCAGCTGGGCAACCTCATCGCCATCTACGACGACAACGACATCTCCATCGAGGGCGATACGGACATCGCCTTCACCGAGGACCCCTCCGCCCGCTTCGCCGCCTACGGCTGGCAGGTGCTCGACGTCGACTGGAAGGCCGGCGGCCAGTACCGCGAGGACTACGACGCGCTGCACGCCGCCCTCGTCCAGGCGCGCGCCGAGACCGCCCGGCCCACGCTCATCCGCCTGCACACGATCATCGCCTGGCCCTCACCCACCAAGCAGGGCGATGAGTCCTCGCACGGCGCCAAGCTCGGCGCCGAGGAGGTCGCCGGCCTCAAGCGGGCCCTCGGGCTCGATCCGGAGGCCGACTTCCAGGTGCCGGCCGAGGTCCTGGAGCACACCCGCGCCCAGGCCGCCGAGCGCGCCGCCGTCCTGCGCGCCGACTGGGACGCCCGCTTCACAGCCTGGCAGGCCGCGGCCCCCGAGGGCTCCGCACTGCTGGAGCGCCTGCGCGCCGGTCGACTTCCCGAGGGACTGGATGCCGCCCTGCCCCACTGGGAGCTCGGCGACGCCGTCGCCACCCGATCCGCCTCAGGCAGGACCCTGAGCGCCCTCGCCCCCGTGGTGCCCGAGTTGTGGGGCGGCTCGGCGGACCTGGCGGGGTCGAACAACACGACGATGGCCGGCGAGCCCTCCTTCCTCCCGGCATCGCTGGCGGTGGGCCGGGGCGACGGCCCCTATGGGCGCACCATCCACTTCGGGGTCCGCGAGCACGCGATGGGCTCGATCCTCAATGGCATCGCCCTGGATGGCCTGACCCGCCCCTACGGCGGCACCTTCATGGTGTTCTCCGACTACATGCGCCCGGCCGTGCGCCTGGCGGCGCTCATGGGCATCGGCTCGGTGTTCGTCTGGACGCACGACTCCATCGGCGTGGGTGAGGACGGCCCCACCCATCAGCCCATCGAGCACCTGGCGGCCCTGCGCGCTATCCCGGGCTTCGCCGTCGTGCGGCCCGCGGACGCCAACGAGACCGCGGCCGCCTGGGCGGAGATCCTGCGCCGCCGCCGCGAACCGGTCGGCGTTGTCCTCTCGCGCCAGAACCTCACCGTGAGCGCCACCCCCGAGGCGGCAGCCGAGGGCGTGCGCCGGGGCGCCTACGTCCTGGCCGACGCCGTCGACGCCGCCGGGGCGCCGGCCGATCCCGCCGTCGTCATCATCGCCACCGGCTCGGAGGTGGGCGTGGCCATGGCCGCGCGCGAGCGCCTGAGCGCGGAGGGGACGCCGGCCCGCGTCGTCTCCGCGCCGTGCCTGGAGTGGTTCGCAGAGCAGGACGAGGCCTACCGCGCCCGCGTGCTGCCCGTCGGCGCCGTGCGGATCTCGGTGGAGGCCGGCATCGCGATGGGCTGGCGCGAGATCGTGGGCGACTCGGGGGCGATCGTGTCCCTCGACCACTACGGCGCCTCAGCGCCCGGACCGCGCCTGTTCGAGGAGTACGGCTTCACCGGCGAGCACGTCGCCGAGGTAGCCGCCCAAGCCCTCGCCCGCGCCCAGGCCTGACGCCCTGCCCTCTGCCCCGAGACCGGTCGAAAATAGGAGCGAAACCGGTTCGTGAACCGGTTTCGCTCCTATTTTCGACCGGTCTCGCATATAGGGGGAGACTATGAGGTGGAGGCCAGATCGAGGACGGCGCGCGCAGTGGCGTCGTCGACAACGAGATCCGTGGCCACCCGCGCCCGAAGCGCCGCCAACAGGGCGGGCGCCTTCGCCCTCCCCGCCACCACGCACAATCGCCTCGGGATGCGCGCGAGCTGGGCCGGAGTGGGACCGGTGGCCCGCGCGTTGAGGGCGATATCGCTCCAGGAGCCATCGGCGCGCAGCAGCACGGTGCACACGTCGCCCACCACCTGCTCCCGGCGCAGCGCCACGCGGTCGGCGCGGCTGACATGCCCGCCCTCGTAGACCTGCGAGGGCAGGACGCCCTGAACCACTGACCCGACGCCGAAGACCGCCAGGTCGGCACTGCGCGCCAGCGCCAGCACCCGGCGCACGGAGCGCTCGGACCACATCGCCTCGCGCGTGGCCACATGATCGAAGAAGGCGGGGACGGGGAAGGCCACCACGCGCGCTCCCAGCGCGTGGCCCACCCGCGAGAGCACCTCACCGGCGCTGGGCCCCATCTCCATCGGATCCGTGGCGCCGTTGAGCTGGACCACGGTCACTCCCGGGACCTGCCGCGCCGGCAGGACCGCGCTCACCTCGGACATAGTGGTGCCCCAAGCGACGCCGACGACGACGCCCCGCCCGCCCGGGCCGGGGGCCGCCTCGAGCCCGCCCCGCCCGCAGCCCTCGGCGCCGCCCATCCCAGCGTCATCGGCACCGGCCCCCACCGGAGCCCCCAACGCCTCAGAGGCGTGCCGCTCGGCCAACTCGGCGGTGATCTCGACCATCCGCGCAGCGGCGACGCCCGCGACCTGCTGGAGCCGATGGATCTCGGTGGCGCCCTCGCGCACGGGAACGATCTGGGCGCGCACGCCGAAGAGGGAGGCGAATCTCCCCTCGATGGAGCCGGCACCCCCGGGCTGGGTGAGCTCGATGCGCACGATGCCCGTCGCCCTGGCGCGGTCCAGGAGCCGGGAGACGGTCGAGCGCGACACCCCCAGGTGATGGGCGATCACCTCCATGGTCTCGCCCTGCACGTAGTACATCGACGCCGCCTCATAGGCCCGCAGCAGCGTGGAATTATCGCCAGAACTGTTGGAATTCCAGGAAGAATTGTCGCTCCGAGTGGTCATGTTCCTCCGCTTCGCACATCAGCCCTGCACGTTCGTGCAGCACGCTTGCCCATCCTCTCACATGCCTCGACGATGTATCGCAGGGAACAACCGCCGCCCTGACAGCCGCGCCCGAGACGCAACCGCTCACCGTCGAGACCGAGGAGCCACCATGTCAAGCCCAGCACCCGCACCACTGCGATCCACAGCCCTCAACCGGGAGCAGCGCGCCGAGGCACTCGCCGCCCTATCCGCGAACGGCCCCACCGACGAGCCCCTCGACGTCCTGGTTATCGGCGGCGGCGTCACCGGCGCCGGGATCGCCGTCGACGCCGCCTCCCGCGGCCTTCGCACCGGCATCGTCGAGATGGGCGACTGGGCCTCCGGCACGTCGTCGTGGTCCTCCAAGCTCATCCACGGGGGTCTGCGCTACCTCTACCAGGCGAACTTCGCCCTCGTCCACGAGGCCCTCACCGAGCGCGGCCGCCTCCTGACCTCCAACGCGCCCCACCTCGTCAAGGCCCAGCCCTTCCTGTGGCCGCTCAAGCACCACTACGAGCGCACTTACTCCGCCATCGGCGTGGGCATGTACGACGCCCTGGCCGTCGCCGGCGCCCGCGGGCACAAGACCGTGCCCATCCAGAAGCACCTGGGCAAGAAGGGCACCGCCGCCCTCGCCCCCGCGCTGGACACCAGCCACCTGGCCGGCACCATCCGCTTCTATGACGCCCGCGTGGACGACTCGCGCCTGGTCATCGACCTCGTGCGCACCGCCGTCGGCCTGGGCGCCCACGCCGCCAACCGCACCCGCGTGACCGGCTTCCTCAAGGACGGTGAGGGCCGGGTGACCGGCGTGACCGCCACGGACCTCGCTGCCGGCGAGGAGATCAGGATCCGCGCGACCCGCACCATCAACGCCACCGGCGTGTGGACCGAGGAGGTCCAGGACATGGCCACCACCGAGGGCGGCCTCAAGGTGCTGGCGTCCAAGGGCATCCACATCGTCGTGCCCAAGACCGCGATCGACGCCGAGACCGGCATCTTCCTGCGCACCGAGAAGTCCGTGCTCTTCATCATCCCGTGGCCCGAGTACTGGGTCATCGGCACCACGGACACCCCCTGGACCGAGGACGTCGCCAAGCCCGTGGCCACCAGCGCGGATATCGATTACGTCCTCGAGCACGCGAACTCCGTGCTCACCCGCCCGATCCGCCGCGAGGACATCATCGGCGTCTACGCGGGCCTGCGCCCGCTGCTCCAGCCCCGCCTCAAGCCGGGCGCCAAGGCGGCCTCCACGAAGGTCTCCCGCGAGCACACCGTCACCCGCGTGGCCCCCGGCCTGACCGCCATCGCCGGCGGCAAGCTGACCACCTACCGGGTCATGGGCGTCGACGCCGTCGACCACGCCCTGGGCGAGGCCCTCGCCCACGCCCACCCCAGCCGCACCGAGAACCTGCCGCTCGTGGGGGCCGAGGGCTACGAGGAGCTGGCCGGCCGCGCCGCCCAGCTCGCGGCGGAGCGCGACTGGACGCTGGCGCGCATCACCCATCTCCTGGACCGCTACGGCGACGAGACCGCCGACATCCTGGAACTCATCGACGCCGACGCCGCGGCCGAGGACTCCCAGCGCCTGGGCGAGCCCCTGACCAATGCGCCCGCCTACCTGCGGGCCGAGGTCGCCTGGGCCGTCACCCACGAGGGCGCCGAGCACCTCGAGGACGTCCTGCTGCACCGCGTGCGCCTGGACATCTCCCACCGGGACCGCGGCCTGTCCGCGGCCGAGGAGATCCTGGGGATCATGGCGCCGCTCCTCCATTGGTCCGACAACGACGCCGCGAGCGAGCTAGCCTCCTACACCGAGAGGGTCGAGCAGATCGCCGCCGCCGAAGCCGAGACAACCGACGCCGACGCGGTCGCCAAGGTCACCCGATCCATCTGATCAGCGTGTGCGCCTGCTCGGGCGAGCAGGCGCACACCCCTCTCCCCGCCCCTGATAACCCTCTCATGGCACGCTGACGTGCAGAAAGTGAATCCCCCATGAGCCTCGCTCAAATTTTCTTCTCGGAGTTCCTCGGAACTGCGATCCTCCTCCTCCTCGGTGGAGGCGTCGTCGCGACGAACCTGCTGCCCAAGTCCAAGGGCAAGGACGGCGGCTGGCTCCTCATCAACTGGGGATGGGGCCTGGCGGTGTTCGCCGCCGTCTACGTCGCCTACAACACCGGCGGCCACCTCAACCCCGCAGTGACGATCGCGAAGGTCGTCGGCCACATGTTCGACTCCAGCATCACGCTCAACGGCCCGGAGCTGGGCGCCGGCGGCATCGCCGTGAGCGCCGCGAACGTGCTCGTCTACATCGTCGCCCAGTTCCTGGGCGCCTTCGTCGGCGCCGTCCTGTGCTGGCTGACCTTCAAGCAGCACTTCGACGAGGACTGCGACCCGGCCCTCAAGCTCGGCGTCTTCTCCACCGCCCCCGAGATCCGGTCCTATGGCTGGAACACCGTCACCGAGGCCATCGGCACCGCCGTCCTGATCATCTGGGTCTTCGTCTCCGGACACACCCAGAGCGCCATCGGCCCCCTCGGCGTCGCCCTCATCATCGTGGTCATCGGCACCTCGCTGGGCGGCCCGACCGGATATGCCATCAACCCCGCCCGTGACCTCGGTCCGCGCGTCGCGCACGCCGTCCTGCCCATCAAGGGCAAGGGCGGATCGGACTGGGGCTACTCGTGGGTCCCGGTGGTCGGCCCGATCCTGGGCGCCATCGTTGCCACGGTGATCGTCTTCGCCTGCGGCCTCGCCTGATCCTCACTGGGGCGGCCCCGCCCGGGGCCGCCCCAGCACCCGCCCCCTCACAAAGAAGTGAAAGGAAACCCCATGACCGAGAAGAAGTACGTCCTCGCCATCGATCAGGGCACGACGTCGTCGCGCGCCATCCTGTTCAACCACTCCGGCGAGATCGTGTCCGTCGGCCAGAAGGAGTTCACGCAGATCTTCCCCAACCCCGGCTGGGTCGAGCACGACCCCGTGGAGATCTGGGAGTCCGTGCGCTCCGTCGTCGCCGACGCGCTGCAGAAGGCGGAGACCAACCGCCACGAGATCGCCGCCGTCGGTATCACGAATCAGCGCGAGACCACAATCGTGTGGGACAGGAACACGGGCAAGCCCGTGTACAACGCCCTCGTGTGGCAGGACGTGCGCACGGGGGACATCGTCCGGGAGATCGCCGACGGCGACCCGCTGGGCACCGAGCGCTACCGCCAGATCACCGGTGAGAACGTCTCCACCTATCCCTCGGCCACGAAGATCAAGTGGATCCTCGACAATGTCGAGGGCGCCCGCGAGCGCGCGGAGGCCGGCGACCTGCTCTTCGGCACTCCGGACACGTGGGTCCTGTGGAACCTCACCGGCGGGATCAACGGCGGCGTCCACGCCACCGACGTCACCAACGCCTCGCGCACCCTCCTCATGGATGTGCGCACCCTGACCTGGCGCGAGGACATCTGCGCCGACTTCGGCATCCCGACCTCCATGCTTCCCGAGATCAAGTCCTCCTCCGAGATCTACGGGTACGGCCGCAAGAACGGCCTGCTGGTGGACACCCCGATCTCCGGGATCCTCGGCGACCAGCAGGCGGCGACCTTCGGTCAGGCCTGCTTCGAGAAGGGCATGGCCAAGAACACCTACGGCACCGGCTGCTTCACGCTCATGAACACCGGCACCGAACCGGTCTTCTCCTCCAACGGCCTGCTGACCACCGTGCTGTACAAGCTCGGCGACGAGGCCCCGGTCTACGCCCTGGAGGGCTCAATCGCGGTGGCAGGCTCCCTGGTGCAGTGGCTGCGCGACAACCTCGGCATGATCGCCACGTCCTCTCAGATCGGCGAGCTCGCCGCGAGCGTGGAGGACAACGGCGGGGTGTACTTCGTCCCGGCCTTCTCCGGCCTGTTCGCCCCCTACTGGCGCGATGAGGCCCGCGGCGCGATCGTGGGCCTGACCCGCTACGTGACCAAGGGCCACATCGCCCGGGCGGTCGAGGAGTCGACGGCGTTCCAGTCCGCCGAGGTGCTCGATGCGATGAACGCGGACGCGGGCGTGCCGCTCAAGGAGCTCAAGGTCGACGGCGGCATGACCCACGACGACCTCCTCATGCAGTTCCAGGCGGATATCTCGGGCTGCGACGTCGTGCGCCCCTCGGTGGTGGAGACGACGGCGCTGGGCGCAGCCTATGCGGCCGGCCTCGCGGTGGGCTTCTGGGCCTCCACCGACGACGTCATCGCCAACTGGCAGGAGGGCAAGCGCTGGACGCCGTCGATGGACGCCTCCGAGCGCGACCGCACCTACCGCCTGTGGAAGAAGGCCGTGACCCGGACCTTCGACTGGGTGGACGAGGACGTCAAGTAGCCGCCGCCCCTGACCGGCCGGCCCTGCTGTCCCTGCCGGCCTCCCGAGGCCCCCGGCGCCCGCGCGCCGGGGGCCTCGGTGCGCCCTCGGCCCCGAGATACCGTCTCAGCCCGGCCTTGCGCCCTCATTCTCGCAGTTTGAGGGCGCAAGGCCGGGCCGAGACGGTATTTGGGGGGTGGGGGCGCGAAGAGCCGCCCCCTTGAACACAGCTCGTCATATCCCTATTATTTAAATGTGAACGCAAACGCTAAATCTTCGCTCGTGCGCGACGTCGCCGCCCCACGACCCGCTATGAGCGATGCCGCGACACAGGAGACCGCCGAGCTCGCGGCCGAGATCTTCTCCCTGCTCGCCGATGCCACGCGCATCCGCATCATCGCCCTGCTGGAGGAGGAGGGGGAGATCTCCTCCGGCGTCCTGGCCGAGCGCACCGGTCGCAGCGCCGCCGCCGTCTCCCAGCACCTGGCCAAGCTCCGCCTCGGGCACGTTGTCGCCTCGCGCAGCGAGGGCCCCCGCGTCTATTACCGGCTCATCGACGAGCACGCCCGCATCCTCGTACGCCAGGCCGTCTTCCAGGCCCAGCACGTCACCGGGAACTTGCCCGCCGACCACCGGATCGGAGTGGATCATGAGTGAGACGGCCCCCGAGCGCGCCGAGCCCGCGACGTGCCCTCGGCACGATCCATTATCCTCACCTCCCCCTCCCGCCGAGGCCCATGAGCCGCTCCCGAAGCGGATCGAGACCACCGACGCCGCCCGCGTCATCCTCGTCGCCGTCGGCGCCCTGGCCGCCTGGATCGCCCGCCTGGCGGGCACACCGGGGTGGACGCTGGCGACCATCGGCACCGTCATCCTGGCAGCCGGATGCTGGCCCATCGCCGTCGAGGCCTGGGGCGACCTGCGCGAGCGACGCATGAGCATGGAGCTGTCCATGCTGCTGGCCATCGCCGCGGCCACTGTTATCGGGCAGTGGGGGACGGCCCTGCTCATCGCCCTGTTCGTGCTCGTGGCCGAGATCCTGGAGGACCTGTGCATGGAGCGGGGGCGCGACGCACTCACCGGCCTCATGACCTTCCTGCCGCGCACGGCCCACGTCATCATCGACGGCGAGGAGCGCGAGATCCCCATCGATGACCTCGCCCCGGGCCAGGTCATCGCCCTGCGCCCCGGCGGGAGGGTCCCGGCCGACGGCGTCGTGCGCAGGGGCAGCGCCGACATCGATCAGTCCCGGATCACCGGGGAATCCCTGCCGGTAACCGTGGACGCGGGCGATCCCGTGCCCGCAGGTTCGATCACCCAAGGGCCCCTCGAGCTCGAGGTGACGAGGGCGGGCGAGGATTCCTCCTTTGCAAGGATCATCGCGGCCGTGCGCGCCGCGCAGGACAGCCGCGCCCCCGTCCACCGCCTGGCGGACGTGCTCGCCGCCCGCATCGTCTACCTGGCCCTCGGCCTGGCGCTCCTCACCCTTGTCGTCACGCGGGACACCGGGGCCACGATCTCCGTGATCATCGCCGCCGGGGCCTGCGGCGTCGCGGCCGGCACGCCCCTGGCCGTCCTGGCATCCGTCGCCCGGTGCGCGCGCACCGGGGCCTTCATCAAGGACGGGGCGCATCTGGAGAGCCTGTCCGCCGTCGACACCGTGGTGCTCGACAAGACCGGCACGCTGACGACCGGCGCGCCTCGGGTGGTCGGCCTGCGCCCCGCCAGCGGCGACGCGGGCGCCGAGGACTCCCTGCTCCGCCTGTCCGCGGCCGCCGAGTGGAACACGGAGCACCCCATAGGGCGGGCCATCCTGGAGAGGGCCCGCGAGCGAGGCCTGGCCATCCCCTCGCCCGAGTCCACCCTCTACACCCCTGGTAGGGGGGTCGAGGCCGTTGTCGAGGGACAGCGGGTGAGTGTCGGCCGCCCCGACACCGATCGGGACTCCAGCGCTCTCGACGGACTGCCGGGCCCCGCGGCGGACCTGCCCGCGGGTGCCACCGCCGTCCGGGTCGTCGTCGACGGCGCCACGGCGGGGATCATCCTGGTGGCCGACGAGCTGCGCGAGGGATCGGCGCTCATGCTCTCGAAGATCCGCGATATGGGCCTCGATGTCCTCATGCTCACCGGTGATGCGCCGTCGACGGCCGCGAGGATCGGCGCCGAGCTGGGCCTGACCCCCGGGCAGATCCGCGCCGGGCTGCTGCCCCAGGACAAGGAGGCGATCATCAGCGAGCTGCGCGCGGCGGGCCATCGCGTGGCGATGGTCGGCGATGGCGTCAACGACGCTCCTGCCCTCTCCGCCGCCGACGTGGGCATCGCGATGGGCTCGGGCACGGATGTTGCCCGAGAGGCGGGCGACATCGTCCTCGTGGGGTCGGACCCACTCTCCCTGGCGCGCACGATCCACATCGCCCGCAAGGCCCGGCGCGTCATCATGGCGAACTTCATCGGGACCATCGCCGTGGACGCCGTCGCGATGGGGATGGCCGCACTGGGCCTGCTGGGCCCGATCGCCGCCGCCCTCGTGCACGTGGGCTCCGAGAGCGCCTTCATCCTCAACTCCGCGCGTCTGGCCCCCGGCCCGCGGCGCTGAGCCGCGGCAGCCGGTCCTCAGGCGCCGACCGGCACGGGAGGCAGCACCGCTCCGCTCACCCGCCTTCCATCCCCCGAGCGCACCGCGCGCCGGGAATGTCGGGTACTCTCACCCAGGACGTTTGTCCACTGGCCGCGCCCGGGCGACTCGGCGCTCCAGGATCCGCCCCCTCCCGGGTCTTCGGAGGGCGCTGGACGCAGAACTCGCCCCAGCTCTCCTCAGACCCGCTATTGACCAGCAACGACGCCGGAGGTCCTCATGGCACCCGCCTTCCCCGCCAGCGCTATCCCAGTGGCCCTCGCGACAGGCTTCACGCCGTCGACGAGCGCCGTCGGGGACAGCGTCTACCTGACCGCTCTCGTGGGACTCGTGCCCCTGGTGGCCTTCTTCGTCCTCATGGGCGCCTTCAAGGTCAAGACCCATTGGTGCGCACTCATCTCCCTGGCGATCTCCATGGTCATCGCCCTCTTCTTCGGGATGCCGGTGGGCCTGGCCGCCATGAGCGCCACCCAGGGCGCGGTCTTCGGCCTCATGCCGATCGTCTACATCATCATCGCCGCCGTCTGGCTGTACAACCTCACCGAGTCCTCCGGGCGCAGCGCCGACCTCAAGGCGATCTTCAACGTCATCGGCAAGGGCGACCAGCGCGCCCAGGCGCTCATCATCGCCTTCTCCTTCTGCGGGCTCATGGAGGGCCTGGCGGGATTCGGCGCGCCCGTGGCCATCACCTGCGCCCTGCTGGTGGGCCTGGGCCTGCCCAAGATCAAGGCGGCCGTGACCACGGTCGTGGGCAATGCCATCAACGTCGGATTCGGCGCCATGGCGATCCCGGTGACCACCGCCGGCCAGCTGGGCGGGGAGGACGCCGTCGAGGTCGCCACCCGCATGGGGCACCTCACCTGGATCTTCGCGGCCTTCATCCCCCTGGTCCTGCTGCAGATCATCGACGGGATGCGGGGCATCAGGCAGTTGTGGCCACTGGCACTCGCGATCGGCCTGGCGACCGGCGCCGGGCACTTCCTCGTCTCCTCAGTCTCCTATGAGCTGACCGCCGTTGCCGCCTCCCTGCTGGGCCTGGCCGCCGGCTACGTCTTCCTGCTGGTGTGGAACCCGACGACGCCCGAGGAGTTCCGCACCTTCGTGGCCGAGGAGGACAGGCCCGACGGCGCCCGCGTGGGGCTCGCCCTGCTGCCCTATGTGCTCGTGGTCGTCATCATCGCCATCACCAAGCTGTGGAAGGTCGGTGTGGACCTGCCGGCGGTGCTGAAGTCCAAGGACCTGCCGATCCACTGGCCCGGGGTCCACGGCCAGCTGCTGAGCGCTGACGGCAGGCCCTCACCGTCAGGCACCTACACCCTTCAGATCCTGTCCAATCCGGGCACGTGGATCTTCGTCACCGGCATCATCGTGGCCATCGTCTACGGAACCGTCTCCTCCGGCGGGCGATACCGCACGAGCGTGGGCGCCATGTTCGCCGTCCTGCCCAGGACGATCCACAACCTGCGCCTGGCGATCCTGACCATCGCCACGGTCATGGCGCTGGCCTACGTCATGAACTTCTCCGGCCAGACCACGGCGATCGGCGCGGCACTGGCGTCGACCGGCGCATTCTTCGCCTTCCTCGCCCCGATCCTGGGCTGGGTGGGCACCGGCGTGGCGGGCTCAGCGACCTCCGCCGGCGCATTCTTCGCCAAGCTCCAGGCGACAGCCGCCCAAGGCGCCGGTCTCGACGCGCGCATCCTGCTGGCGGGCAACACGATCGGCGGCGGCCTGGGCAAGATCATCTCCCCGCAGAACCTGGCGGTGGCCTCCACCGCGATCGACGAGCCCGGATCGGATGCCGAGATCCTCAAGCGGGTCGCCCCGTACTCGATCGGCCTGCTGCTGCTCCTGTGCACGCTGGTGTTCATCGGCTCGCAGGGCTGGCTGGGCGCCTACATGCCCATCCGCTGAGCCGCCCGAGGCCGGGCCCGCCCCCCTTCCCCGCAGTCGGCCCGGCCCACCCGTTCAGTCGCCCCCTCGCGCCACACACGCGAGGGGGCGACTCGCTGAGAGCCCGCCGGGGAAAACATCACGACACACATTCGTAATATCCGGCGCGCGGAGGGGTGCCACCACCGACGCGGCCGGCGCTCTCAACCGGCCACCCACCCGATGACAGCGCCGAGTTTCCGCAGTACGCCAAGGGTCGCGCCCCCACCGCGCTCCACCCGGCGCCGTCTCCTGGACATCACGGCCACCGGGGCAGGGACGAAGGCCCTAGGGTGAGAGCGACATCGGACAACGACGCCGCGAGTACAGAAGACAGGGAGGTCCTCATCGTGCGTATCGCGCTCTTCGCGACCTGCATCGCGGACACCATGTTCCCGCAGGCGCCGCAGGCGACCGTCACACTCTTGGAGAGGCTCGGCCATGAGGTCGTCTTCCCCGAGGGGCAGGTCTGCTGCGGCCAGATGCACGCGAACACCGGGTATTTCAAGCAGGGCGCCAAACTCATCCGCAACCACGTGGACACCTTCGAGCCCGTGCTCGACGGCGAGTGGGACGCCATCGTCGTCCCCTCGGGCTCCTGCACCGGGGCCACACGTCACGAGCAGGCCCTCGTTGCCGAGCATGTCGGGGACCACGACCTGGCCAAACGGGCCGACGCCGTCGCCGAACGGACCTACGACCTATCCGAGCTGCTCGTCGACGTCCTCGGACTGACCGACGTCGGCGCCTACTTCCCCCACCGCGTCACCTACCACCCCACCTGCCACTCGATGCGCATCGCGAAGGTTGGAGACCGTCCCTACACGCTGCTGCGCGCCGTCGAGGGCATCGATCTCGTCGACCTGCCCGACGCGGACGTCTGCTGCGGGTTCGGCGGCACCTTCTCCATGAAGAACCATGAGGTCTCCACGGCGATGCTCACCGATAAGGTCTCCCATGTGAAGGCCACCAAGGCCGAGATCCTGTGCGCGGGCGACTACTCCTGCCTCATGCACATCGGCGGCGGGCTGTCCCGCTTGAACTCCGGGGTGCGGATCATGCACCTCGCCGAGATCCTCGCCTCGACGAAGGACGCCCCCTTCATCGGCAACGTCGCCTTCCAGGCGGATGTGGAGGTGGCCCGATGAGCCAGACATTCCTGGGCATGCCCGCGGGCGCGGGCCGGCGCCCCGAGACCCACCCCCATACCGGCGGCTGGGTGACCACCGTGGACGTCCCCGAGGACCCGCTGCGCTGGGGCACCACCTTCACCAAGGGCGCGCACCGCACCCTGCAGAACACGCAGATGCGCCGCAACCTCGGCCACGCCACTCGCACCATCCGGGGCAAGCGCGCCATGCGCGTGGAGGAGATGCCGGACTGGGAGGACCTGCGCGACGCCGCCTCCGCCGTCAAGAACGAGGTGATGAGCAACCTGCCCGAGCTCCTGGAGCAGTTCGAGGCCAACGTGACCGCCCGGGGCGGGATCGTCCACTGGGCGCGCGACGCCGCCGAGGCCAACGCCATCGTCGCCGAGATCATCAGATCCAAGGGCGTCGACGACGTCGTCAAGGTCAAGTCCATGGCCACCCAGGAGACCAATCTCAACGAGCACCTCAAGTCCGAGGGCATCACCGCCCACGAGACCGACCTGGCCGAGATGATCGTCCAGCTCGCCGACGACATGCCCTCGCACATCGTCGTGCCCGCCATCCACCGCAACCGCTCCGAGGTCCGCGGTATCTTCCTGGACCGCATGGACGACGCCCCCGAGGACCTGTCCGACACGCCTGAGGAGCTGGCCGGGGCCGCCCGCGCTCACCTGCGCAAGAAGTTCCTCCACGCCAAGGTGGCCGTCTCCGGCACCAACATGGGCGTTGCCGAGACCGGCACCGTCTCGATCTTCGAGTCCGAGGGCAACGGCCGCATGTGCCTGACCCTGCCGGACACGCTCATCACCCTCATGGGCATCGAGAAGCTCGTCCCCCGCTTCCAGGACGTCGAGATCTTCTCCCAGCTCCTGCCGCGCTCGGCCACCGGAGAGCGCATGAACCCCTACACCTCCATGTGGACGGGCGTCACCGAGGGCGACGGCCCCCAGGAGTTCCACCTCATCCTCATGGACAACGGGCGCACCAAGGCCCTGTCCGACCCGATCGGCCGCGAGGCACTGCACTGCATTCGCTGCGGCTCGTGCATGAACATCTGCCCCGTCTACCAGCACACGGGCGGCCACGCCTACGGCTCGGTCTACCCCGGGCCCATCGGCGCGATCCTCACCCCCCAGCTGACCCAGGGCCTGTCCGACGACGATCCGGTCCACACCCTGCCCTACGCCTCAACCCTGTGCGGGGCCTGCGGCGAGGTCTGCCCGGTCAAGATCGACATCCCGACGATCCTCGTCCACCTGCGCGCCAGGACCGTCGATGTCAAGCGCAAGATCCTCCCCGATATGTGGGACGTGGCCATGGGGGTGACCACGCCGGTCATGAAGAGCGGCAGGGTGTGGGCCACGGCCACGAAGGCCATCAAGGCCACGCGCCTCATCGACCGGGACGGCAAGATCGGCTCCCTGCCCTTCCCCGCCTCGATGTGGACGGGCACCCGCGACGTGCCCGCCGCCCCCGCGGAGAGCTTCCGCGAGTGGTGGAGGCGCACGCACCCGCAGTCGACTGCGAGCAGTAAGAGTAAGGAGGACAAGTGATGGACGCCCGCAGCGTGATCCTCTCGCGCGCCCGGGAGGCGATCTCCCGCTCCCAGACCGCCCCGGCCGCGCCCGTCCCCCGCGCCTATACGCGCGTCGGCGCCAACCCGCCCGGATCCGAGCCCGTCGTGGCCGAGATGGTGGAGAAGCTGGAGGACTACAACGCCGTCGTGCGGGTGGAGGCCGAGGACGTCGGCATCCTCGACGCCATCGACGCCCTCCTGGCCGACGCGACCACCGTCGTGGTTCCCGCAGGGCTCCCGCAGGCCTACAAGGAGGCCGCTGCGAGGAACGGCCGGACCGTCCGCGAGGACTCCCGCCAGGATCCGATCCCCACACTCGAGCTCGACGGGATCGAAGCCGTCGTGACCTGCTCGCGCACCGCGATCTCGCTGTCGGGCACGATCTGCCTCGACGGCGAGCCCGACCAGGGGCGCCGCGCCATCTCCCTGGTGCCGGACCGCCACGTCATCATCTTGGAGCGCGAGTCGATCCAGCCCACGGTGCCGCAGGCCGTGGACATCCTGGGCGAGAACCCGACCCGTCCGACGACCTGGATCGCCGGCCCATCGGCCACCAGCGACATCGAGCTCATCCGCGTCAACGGCGTCCACGGGCCCCGCAACCTGGGGGTCGTCATCGCGCACTGACCGCGGGGCCGGACTCGATCCGGCTCCGCGCAAAGCCCCACTGCCCGGGATGTTCACCCTCGGGCAGTGGAGAACCGGAGGCCCCGGCGCTCATCCCTGTCCCAGAGGGCGCCGGGGCCTCCGCGTCCCTCTTCCCCTCCCATACCGCTCGCTGACATGCCACGATGGAGGGCATGGGCATTGAGATCACAGCGGATCCGTCGCATCTCGAGGGCCGACGCCCCCTCACGCCGGGCGGGCAGCACAAGGAGCAGTTGGGCGCGCCCGAGCGGCGCAAGGCGATCCTCGCCCATCTCCGGGCCACTGGCGAGGCGGCAGTGTCCTCCCTGCCAGGCCTGTTCGGGGTTTCCGTGGAGACAATCCGGCGCGACCTGCGCGAGCTCGAGGACACGCACGCGATCACCCGTTCCTACGGGCGCGTGAGGATCGCTGAGGCCTCCAATTACGAGTCGACCCTGACCTACAGGAAGGAGCACCTGGCCGATGAGAAGGAGCGCATCGCCCGGGTCGCCGTCGATCGACTGGGCGCGGCCGACACCGTCTTCCTCGATGAGGGCTTCCATCCGCTCCTCGTCGGCCGGGCCCTGCCCACGGACCGGGATCTGACGATCATCACCGCTTCCCTGCCCACGGCTCTGGAGATGTGCGAGCGCCCCCGCACCACCGTGATCGTGCTGGGCGGCAGGGTGCGCCACGTGACCGCCGCCAGCGTCGAGCGGTGGGCCACGAGGATGCTGCGCGATATGCAACCGGACCTGGCCATCATCGGCGCCAACGGGGTGGATCTGGACGGCTGGCTCACCACGCCCCACGCCTCTGTGGCCGAGGTCAAGGAGACCGCCCTGTCCGTGTCCCAGCGGGCCCTGTTCGTGGGCTCGCATACGAAATTCGCGCGCTCCACCCTGTGCCGGTTCGGCCACGTGCGACAGTTCGAGCGCATCATCACCGGCACCGAGCTGCGCTCATCGATCGCCCGCCGGATCATCAGCGCCGGGGGGCGCCTGGATCGGGTCTGATCACGACCCACTCGGCGAGGCACCGTGAGCACCCGTTCCCACCGGGGGAGCACCCGCCGGGCCCGCCGATCCGCTTCCCTCGGTGAATCGGGCACCGATCCGGTCGATAACGGTCACCCGGGCACCGCGAACCGGTCACCCGGGCGCATCGCCGGGCCCGCTCAGCCGCGCCGGCGGAATCGATGCGCCGGCGGGCCCCCATCGGTGAATCGGCAGTCGGGAATCCCCGACCGGTCACTGTCAGGCGCGCTCCGATCGGCGATGCTGGATGCGCCAGAACGATCTGGCTGACATCCAAGACAACGCAGTCCCTCTCGAAACGAGCCTTGAATGCCTAGATCCATTCCTGTCATCGCAGCGATCCAGAAGACCGGATTCCCCACCAATCTCGCCATTGGCTTCCTCGGCGTCATCATCTTCGTGATCGGAGATGGAATCGAAGCCGTGTGGATCACGAACTACTTCTCCTCCGACGACGTCGGGTTCTCGGTGGCGCAAGGGTCCACCATCGTCTCCTTCTACGGCGTCGTCGTCGCACTCGCGGCATTCCTGTCCGGGGCGCTGTGCGATGCCCTGGGCTGTCGAGCGGTCATGCTCACCGGACTGATATCCTTCCTCATCTTCGACGTCCTGTTCATCGTCGTCGGACTCCCCAGCCACTCGATGCCGCTCGTCCTGCTGTTCTACGGGCTGCGCGGATTCGGCTACCCCATGTTCGCCTACGGCTACCTCACCTGGACCATGATGGTCACGCCCCCGGAGCGCCAGTCCTCGGTCTCCGGCTGGTTCTGGTTCGCTTTCTCCCTGGGCATGCAGTTCCTCGGCTCCTATTTCTCGAGCTTCTTCCTGCCGGCCATCGGCCATATCGCCACTCTGTGGGCCGGGTGGATCCTCGCGGCCATCGGCGGCATCATCACGATGCTCTTCCTGCGCCGGCACCCCTCGGCGAAGCAGACCGCGGGGATCTCGATCGCCAAGTCGGTCGGCTCGGCGGTATCCGTCCTCTGGCGCTACCCCAAGGTGTCGATCGGCGGCATCGTCAAGATCATCAACCTCTCCGGCCAGTACGGGATGCAAGTCTACTATGTCGTCTACCTCCACAAGGTATTCGGAATGCCGGAGTCCCAAGCCATCCTCGAGTTCTCCGTATTCGGTCTGGTCGCGATCATCGGCGACGTCTTCTGGGGCGTGGCCGGCGACCGGATCGGATGGAGAAACACCCTGCAATGGGCGGCCACCCCGATCACTTTCGCCTCCCTGGTGTACATGTACTTCATCCCGATCATCGCAGGACCGAACTTCTTCCTCATCGCGATCGGCACCGCTGGGATCGGCATCGGCCTGAGCGCGCACGTGCCCACCACTCCCCTGCTCGTGGCCCACGCGCACGGAGAGACCGGCAATGCCCTGGCCATCCTCAACCTCGGAGCCGGCCTGGGAGCATTCGTCGGCCCGGCCATCGTGACCATGCTCCTGGGCGACGAGAACACCGCGCAGGGCTACTTCTTACCCGCGATGGCACTCGCCTTCATCTACGCCGTCTCCTTCCTGCTGTGCTTCGCCCTCAAGCTGCCCGGCAACGCGCGAATCCTCCACTCGGCGCCCGCACTGTCCGACAAGCCGGAGGAGGGAGCCGGCCACACGACCGCCTGACGCCGCCCCGCGCCCATGGGCACCGCCGCGCTCCGGCGCGCGAGCGATTCATCGACAGCCGCCGGGCGACAGCCCCCATATCCATCGCCATATCCATCGCCAGATGACCACCACCGACTCAAGGAGAGAACCATGACCACCAGCCTCGCCGACTCGCCCCTGGCCCCCGCCTACGACCGCTCGGCCATCACCACCGGGATCGTCCACTTCGGCGTCGGGGGATTCCACCGCGCTCACCACGCCATGTACATAGACCGCCTCATGCGCGAGGGCAAGGCGCTGGACTGGGGCATCTGCGGTGTCGGGCTCCTCCCGGCCGACACCGCCATGCGCGATGCCCTGACAGGCCAGGACACCCTTTACTCGCTCACCCTCAAGCACCCCGACGGGCATCTCGAGCCCACGATCATCGGCTCCATCCACCGCTACCTGTACGCCCCCGAGGCCCGCGCGGAGGTGCTTGACGCGCTCACCGCGCCAACCACGCGGATCGTCTCCCTGACCGTCACCGAGGGCGGCTACAACATCGACGACGCCACCGGCGTCTTCCGCACCGACGCCGAGGGGGCGGTCCACGACGCCGCCAACCCCGGTGAGCCGACGACGGCGTTCGGCTACATCGTGGAGGCACTGCGCCGTCGCCGCGAGGAGGGCACCGCCCCATTCACGGTCATGAGCTGCGACAACCTGCCCGGCAATGGGAGGGTGGCCCGCGCCGCCGTCGTCTCCCAGGCCCGGATGAGCGACCCGGAGCTGGCCAACTGGATCGACACGAGCGTCTCCTTCCCCAACTGCATGGTGGATCGGATCACCCCCCGCACCACCGATGAGGACATCGCCCTGGTGCGCTCCGAGCTCGGCGTCGACGACGCCTGGCCGGTTGTGGCCGAGCCCTTCACCCAGTGGGTGCTTGAGGACGAGTTCCCCGCCGGGCGCCCTGCGTACGAGGAGGTCGGCGTGCAGATGGTGAGTGACGTCGTCCCTTACGAGCTCATGAAGCTCCGGCTGCTCAACGCCTCCCACCAGGCCCTGGCGCACTGGGGACGACCGCTGGGGATGACCTATGGGCACGAGGCCGCCGCCGACCCGCAGATCGCCGCCTGGACCCGCGCCTACCTGGAGCGCGAGGCCCTGCCGACGCTGCGCCCAGTGCCGGGTATCGATCTGCCCGCCTACGTGGACTCGCTATTCGAGCGCTTCACGAACGCGGCGATCGCCGACACCCTGGCGCGCCTGGCCTTCTTCGGCCCCTCGGGCATGCCCAAGTTCGTGCTGCCCACGATCCGGGAGAACCTCGAGGCGGGCCGCTCCATTCGGCTGGGCGCGGCGCTGTGCGCCGCCTGGGCCTGGTGCGCCGAGGGCGTCGACGAGACCGGCAGGCCGATCCCGGACGCCCAGGACCACCTGGAGGACTACGGCCGGCGCCAGCGCGACGGCGAGGAGGGCGCCTTCCTCACCAATGAGGAGGTCTTCTCCGACCTGGGCTCCGATGAACGGTTCCGCTCAGCCTTCCTCGCCGAGCTCGCCGCCATCAAGGAGCAGGGCGCGCGCGCCCGGATGGAGGCCACTCTCAGCGAGGACTGAGCCGCGGTCGCGGCTGCACGGTCCGGAAAGGCTCCCAGCGCGCCGATCCCCGGGATCGGGTCCGCCGGCGATACCGGAGGCCCCGGCCCCCTCCCCATCCTGGAGGGCGCCGGGGCCTCCGCACACCTCAGCGATTACACAGGCAAGCCTTGCCTTGCTATTTCAGCGGCCTCAGAGCATACTTCGACGTGCGCCAGACCTAGACCAAGGTCCCAGCATTGTCCGATCGCCGCAGCAGCCACCGCCCACTGCGGCACCACCAGCCGACAAAGAGGTAGCACTGTGGTGAAGCGCCAGTTCCCCAGACCATCCGAGATCTTCGAACTCCTGCAGTTCAAGTCCCCCGACTTCAACGCGCGCCGTCGCCGCCTTGCCGCAGCTCAGACGATCTGGGACCTTCGCACTATCGCCAAGCGCACCACACCCGCCGCCGCCTTCGATTACACCGACGGCTCCGCCGACGAGGAGATCTCCCTGCGCCGCGCCCGTCAGGCCTTCCGGGACATCGAATGGCACCCGGACATCCTGCGCCCCGCGCCGGAGACCGACACCTCCTGCTCCATCCTCGGCGGGCGCTCCTCACTCCCCTTCGGCATCGCCCCCACCGGATTCACCCGCCTCATGCAGACCGAGGGCGAGATCGCCGGGGCCACCGCCGCCGGCGCCGCGGGCATCCCCTTCAGCCTGTCCACGCTGGGGACCACGTCCATGGAGGATGTCGCCGCCGCCAATCCCAGCGGCCGCAACTGGTTCCAGCTCTACGTCACCCGCCAGCGCGAGATCTGCTACGGGCTGGTCGAGCGCGCGCAGAGGGCCGGCTTCGACACCCTCATGTTCACCGTGGACGTGCCCACCGCCGGGGCCCGCCTGCGGGACAAGCGCAATGGGTTCTCCATCCCGCCGCGGATCACCGCCGGAACGGTCCTCAACACGGCGATGTACCCGCGCTGGTGGTTCGATTTCCTGACCACCCCGAAGCTGGAGTTCGCGTCCCTGTCCTCCACCGACGGCACGGTGGGCGAGCTGCTCGACTCCGTCATGGACCCCACGATCTCCGACGACGACCTCGCCGTCATCCGCTCCATGTGGACGGGCAGGATCATCGTCAAGGGGGTCCAGAACGTGCAGGACTCCAAGCGGCTCGTCGACCTCGGCGTCGACGGGATCCTGCTGTCCAATCATGGCGGGCGCCAGATGGACCGCGCCCCCGTCCCCTTCCGCCTCCTGCCCGAGGTCCTGCGGGAGGTGGGCAAGGACACCACGGTCATGATCGACACCGGCATCATGCATGGTCAGGACATCATCGCCGCCGCCGCTCTGGGATCGAAGTTCTCACTGGTGGGCCGCGCCTACCTGTACGGCCTCATGGCCGGCGGCCGGGCCGGGGTGGACCGCATGATCGAGATTCTCGCCGATCAGATCGTGCGCACCATGCGCCTGCTCGGGGTCGCCACCATCGAGGAGCTAGAACCCCGTCACATCACCCAGCTCACCCGCCTCGTCCCCGTGAGCCGACAGGTCGCCGCGGCGGAGGCGAGCCTCAGCCGCTAAGGGCCACGGATCCACGGATCACGCCGGGCGAGGTCGGATCCCGGCCGATCGCCCCGACCGGCACCGCGTCCCGCCTCCAGGCTCCTCGCCTATGATGGGACCGCTCCGCCCCCGTTCCCGAACCAGATTGGATGCCCATGGCCCCCTCCATCACCAGTCGCGATGTCCAGCTCAAGGATTTCAGGAGGGTTCGCACGGGCTCCCGCTACGTCATCGAGGATGTGGACGCGACGATGGAGCGCGCCGCTCATGCCCTGCGCGCATGGGAGGGAAGGGGAGCGCCGACCCTCATGGCCTCGATGAGCACCGCCCCGGGAGGAAAGGACATCCTGACCGCCGATCGGCTGCTGAACACCCTATTCGACGACCTGTGGATGCCTTTCCGGACCGGTTACTCCCAGGAAGAGGTCGATGAATACCTCGATGAGGTGACCGAAGCGCTCAAGGATTGGGAATCGGGCGCACCGCGCTGAGGCGCCACCGGGCCGGCTCAGCCGCGCTTGACGATGGGGAAGGTGATCGTCTCACGGATCCCCTGGCCGGTCAGCGCCATCAGCAGGCGGTCGATGCCCATGCCCATGCCGCCGCAGGGCGGGAAGCCCTGCTCCATGGCAACGAGGAAGTCCTCGTCGAGAACCATGGCCTCCGGGTCACCGTTGGCCGCCGCGAGGGCCTGCGCCTCGAAGCGCTCGCGCTGAACCACCGGGTCGGCCAGCTCGGAGTAGGCGGTGCCCAGTTCGAAGCCGCGCACGTACAGGTCCCACTTCTCCGTCAGTCCCGGCTTGGAACGGTGATAGCGGGTCAGCGGCGAGGTGTCCTCGGGGAAGTCGTAGACGAAGGTCGGGGCCCACAGGGAGTCGCCGACGGTCACCTCGAAGATGTCCTCGGCGATCTTGCCGGCCACCGCGTAGTCGTCGACCTCCAGGCCCAGCTTCTCGGCGATGCGGACGAGATCCTCACGCGGGGTGCCCACGGTGATCTCCTCGCCGACGGCCTCGGAGATGGAGGTGTAGAGGTCGATCTTCGCCCACTCGCCGGATAGGTCGTACTCGGTGCCATCCGCGAGTACGACGACCTCCCCGCCCTCGGGAAGGCCGAAGGCGTCACGGGCCGCCTGCTGGACGAGGTTGCGAGTCAGCTCCGCCATGCCGTTGTAGTCCGAGTAGGCCTCGTAGGCCTCCAGGGCGGCGAACTCCGGGGAGTGGGAGGAGTCGGCGCCCTCGTTGCGGAAGTTGCGGTTGATCTCGAACACGCGGTCCACGCCGCCCACGACCGCCCGCTTGAGATAGATCTCCGTGGCGATGCGCAGGTAGAGATCCATGTCGAAGGCGTTCATGTGGGTGACGAACGGGCGCGCGGCGGCGCCGCCGTGGATGACCTGGAGCATAGGGGTCTCCAGCTCCACGTAGTCGCGGCGGTGGAAGTTCTCGCGCAGGGAGCGCACGACGGCGGCGCGGATGCGCACCATGTCGCGGGCCGCCGGGCGGGTGAGGAGGTCGAGCTCGCGGCGGCGCACCCGCTGCTCCTCGGACAGGGTGACGGCCTCGCCGGCCTCGTTGGTCCAGGTCTTGGGCAGGGGGCGCAGGGCCTTGGAGGCGATGCGCCAGGCCGGGACCTCGAGGGCATCGTCGCCGGCGGCGGCGAGATCGTCGGCGCCATGGCCCTCGCACAGGAGCGGCTCGGCGAAGACGGAGAGCTCGCCGCGGCGGGAGGTGCCCACGTGGCCGTGGACGAAGAGGTGATCGCCGAGGTCGACGTCCGCCTTGAAAGCGGCGAGCGAGGAGTGCCCCCGGCCGGGCAATGACTTGGCCGACAGCATCGCCTGCAGAGTGGTGCCGGCGCCGTCGGCCAGAGTGACGAAGCAGAGCTTGCCGGTGTTGCGCAGGAAGACGACGCGGCCGGCCACACCCACGACGTCCTCGGTCTCCTCACCGGCGGCCAGGTCCGCGTACTTCGCGCGGACGGCGGCGATCGTGGTGGTCAGGGGGAGCTGGACGGGATAGGGGTCCCAGCCCTCGGCGCGCAGGCGCTCACGCTTGCCGGCGCGGATGGCGAACTGCTCACCGGGGCTCGGCTCGGCCTTGGACTGCTTCGGCCCGCCCTGCGCGGGGGGCTCAGCGGAGGGAGCAGCGGGGGGAGTCACAGGGGCGTCGGCCAGGGGGGATGCCTCGGGGGCAGTGGGGTTATCGTCGATCACAGCCCGAGTCTACGGCTCCTCCACGCGCGCCGGACCGGCCCGCACCGTGATCCGCGTCGAAGTCAGTCCGCAGGCTTGTGGATGACTGGCGTCCCGATCGGGGAGGCGCGCACTTGGATGAGCGCCCAAGACGCCGGCCGACGAGGACCTCGTGAACGATGAACTGGAGGCGATCGCGGTCGACGATGCCGCCCTGGGCCAGGGCGCCATCGTCGAGGAACTGCGGGATCCACTGACCAGCCGCTATGACGCCGGCGCCCGGAAACGACTGGAGGAGGTCGTGCCGAGGACGCGATCCCCTCCGGAGAGTCTCACCGCCCATCGAGCGGTGGCTGCCGATCACGCTGTTCCGCGAGATCGCAACGTTTCTCCGCCGGGGCAAGAGAAGCGTGCCGAGGCTGAGCGCGCAGAACCGCGTCGAGGCTCAGGCACGGGCCTCGGCGAGCGGAATGCCAGAGGGACACAGGCCCTGGAGGCGAGCGGCCGCCGAGTCCATGGGCACGCCTCCGGGCTCGGCGGAGCGCTCGACGATCCGGTTCCTGGCGTCGACGAAGACGACGCGCGGCTGGTAGGCACGGGCCTCCTCATCGCTCATCTGCCCGTAGGCGATGAGGATGATGACATCGCCCGGGCTGACCAGGTGGGCGGCGGCGCCGTTGACACAGATCTGGCCGCTGCCGCGCTCGCCGGGGATGACGTAGGTGGACAGGCGGTTGCCGTTGGCGCAATCGCAGATGTCCACCCGCTCACCGGGCAGGAGATCGGCGGCTTCAAGGAGCGCGGCATCCACGGTGATCGAGCCGACGTAGTCGAGGTCGGCCTGGGTGACGGTGGCGCGGTGGATCTTGGACGTCATCATCGTCCGGGTGCGGGTGCTCATCGCGAATCAGCCTAGACGGCCGCAGGGGCGGCACCAGCCCCCGGATGAGAGGTCTGCACCACTATCGCCGGTGCCGTCCTTGCGGTCTCGGCCAGGATTCGCGGTCTCGGCCCCGCTTCGCGCCCTCATCCTCGCCGTTTGAAGGCGCGAAGCGGGGCCAGCCGGTATGTGAGGCCCGAGGGCGCAGGCATCAGCGCCGGTCAGCACGTCAGGGGCACACGGGCGTTGTCGATGAGGCGGGTGGCGCCCACGCGGGCCGCGAGCGCGAGCAGTCCCTGGCGCGGCTCGGCCTGCGCCTGCTCCTCCCGCGTCTTGGGGCCCGCGGCCAGCCCGAGCCCGGCGCCCGCCAGGTCCACGAAGGTCTCCGGGTCCACGAGCGCGACGTAGTCGACCTCGACGCCGGGCGCAGTCTCCAGGTGGGTCAGCGCGGCGGTGCGGATGCGCGACGCGTCCGCCCCCGCGTCGGCCGCCGCCCGGCCGGCCTCCAGGGCTTGGGACAGGGCGAGAGCCTGCCGGCGCTGCTCGGGGCCGAGATAGGCGTTGCGCGAGCTCATGGCCAGGCCATCGGGTTCACGACGGATGTCCACTGCCACGATCTCCACGGGCACGGCGAGGTCGCGGACCATGGCGCTGACGATGGCGAGTTGTTGGGCGTCCTTGCGCCCGAACATCGCCCACCTGGGGGCCGTCAGGTGCAGGAGGGCGAGCACCACCTGGCACACGCCGCCGAAGTGCGTGGGCCGTGAGCGCCCCTCCAGGACTGTGGCGATGGGGCCGGGGTCGATGCGCACTCCCGGCTCGCCTCCCGGGTACATGACCTCGGGGGTGGGTGCGAAGACGATGAGCCTGCCCACGCGCAGGGCACCGTCATCCCTCGTGAGCGCGCCGGTGAGCCCTGCGACGTCGGCCTCGAGGGTGCGCGGGTAGGCGTCGAGATCCTCACCGGGGGCGAACTGGAGGGGGTTGACGAAGATGGTGACGACGACGGTCCCGAACTCCCCCACGCGGCGCGCGGCCTCGATGACGAGATCGAAGTGGCCCTGGTGGAGGGCGCCCATGGTCATGACAACGGCGCGCGGCGCGGCATCGCCCGCGAGGGCGTCGGCGAGCTCCGCGCGAGTGCGGGCCAGGACAGCGGGGGACGGTACGACGGAGCCGGTCATGGCGTTCACACTACTGCGCCCGGGCCGATCCGCGCCCGGGCGCGCCTCGCGGGGGTCGGACCGCTGACGGGGCGCGCGAGCCGGGCGCGAACGGGCGCCGTTGCTCGTCAGGCCCCCGACTCACCGGCCTCCAGCGCGCGTCTGATGGCGTCGGCCCGCTCGGCGCCGAGCGCTCCGGCGGACTCTCTGCGGTCCGCGGTAGCACGGGCCAGCGCCCGGTAGGTGGCGGTGACATCGCTGAGACCGTGGCCCGAGGAGTCCTCCAGCGCTTCGAGGGCGGTCAGGTGGCGGGTGATCGTGCCCGCGTCCCCCCGGGCGATGGGTCCGGTGAGAGAGGATTCCCCCTCGTGTAGGGCTCCGTCGAGCGCGGCGGTGAGCAGTGGGCGAAGAGTGGCGGCGCCATCGGGGACACCAGCGGCCTCCAGGGCGCGCACAGCCTGGGTGACGAGGGTGACGAGATGGTTGGCGCCGTGGGCTAGTGCGGCGTGGTAGGCGGGTCGCGCGGATTCCTCCAGGACGAAGGGCTCGCCGCCGAGCTCGACGGCGAGGGCCTGGGCGATTGGCAGGACGGCGGCGGGCGCGGTGACGGCCATGGGGCATCCGGTGAGGCGGGCGAGGTCCGTGGACCAGCCGCTGAAGGTCATGGCCGGGTGGATCGCCAGGGGGATCGCCCCGCACAGGCGCGCGGGCTCGAGAATGGCGATGCCGTGCGTGCCCGATGTATGGACGACGAGCTGGCCCGGCTGCCAGCGGCGCAGGTCGGCCAGGCCCTGGACGAGGGGTCCCAGGGCGTCATCGGGGATGGCGAGGAGGATGAGCTCGGCGCGCTCGACGATGCTCTCAACCTCCAGGATGGGCACGCCGGGCAGGAGCATCTCGGCACGCTCGCGCGAGGCCTGGGAGACGGCGTGGACACCGACGACCTGATGCTCGACGGCGCGCAGGGCCGAACCGAGAACCGCTCCCACGCGCCCGGCGCTGATGACCCCCACCCCGAGGCGCCCGGGGCGGGCCGCTCCCCCTGCCTGAGAGGGGGCGGGGGACTCGGGGTTGTCGGGTGAAGATGCGTCGCTCATGGCCGGGATCGTCTCACGATATGGAGGCGGTGACGCGGGAGAGCCAGCGGTCGAGGTGCTCATCGTGGCCCCGCCTCGCCATCCGCGCGGCGATGAGCGCCGAGAGCTCGGTGACGTGCTGGGCGTCGAGATTCGACAGGATGACGGGCACATCGGAGTCGACCATGTCGAATCGGATGGTCGCCAGGCCGCAGCGCCGCGCGAGGGGCCCCTGGAGGACGCGGAAGGACTGGATGCGCTCGTAGGGGATGACGCTCACGCGCCGTGCCCAGCGGTTGAGGCGCAGGATGACGCAGGTGCCGGTCAGGGCGATGGCCTTGCGGCGCCAGGCGATCGGGTTGAAGAGCCGGGCGCGGCGGGGCACGCCGATGAAGCCGCGCTCCGCCGAGCCGATGGGCGCGGCGGCGGGACCGGCACCGGCACCGTCGATGCCGCTCAGAGCCGCGGCGAGGAGAGCATCGGGGTCGGGGGTCCCCAGGTCGGGCACCACCAGCCACAGGGCCCGCAGAGCATGGTCACGCGGGCCGACGGGCAGCAGCCGCGTGAAGACCTTCTTCGCGCCTTTCGATGCGGAGGGGGTGACAGCGCGGCCGGCCACGGTCGCGTCCACGCGCCACCAGTCCTTGCCCCGCCACAGCACCGACTGGACGAGCCCGACGGCGTGCACGCGTCCCGGGGGCAGCGTCGTCGAGGTCGCATCGGTGAGGCCGTAGCGCATGCGGATGCCCGCGGGGGTCGCCGCGGCTCGGAATCCCCAGCCACGGGCGAGGGAGCTCCACTGCAGGGAGATGAGGGTCATGGGGATTGTGAAGAGGCCCGTGATGATGGGCAGAATGGCGAGGACGTCTGCCCCCGTCCGCAGGATGAAGAGCAGCCCGATAGCCGCGAAGAGGACGGCCGTGAGTATGGAGGCCGTTGTCCCGGAGCGCATGAGGGAGGCGATGAGGACACGGGGCTCGACGGCGTAGAGGGGGTGCTCGGCCTCGTCCAGGACGCCCTCGGAGACGCGGGGGAAGCCCACGGCATCCTCGAAGCCCTTGGCCCCAGCTCCCATACCGGCGCCCGCCGGGGACGGGGCGCCGGGCAATGCCCCTGCGGTGCTGGCGCCCGCGGCGAGGTCGAGAATCTCACGCCGCAGCGCCTCGAGCTGGCGGGTGCGCACGTAGCCGATGAGGACCTTGGAGTCCGCGCCGCCGGCGACCTCGACGGAGAGCTGCCCCAGGCCGACGATGCGCCCGAGCAGCGGGTGGGTGATGTCAATGCTCTGGATGCGCGGCAGCCGGGCGATCCGCAGTTGCTTGGCGAGGATCCCTGAGCGCAGGTAGACGGCGTCGGCGTCGACAGCGTAGCTCATCGCCCGCCACGACAGGAACGGGAGCGCGAGGATGACGAGCACGATCAGGCCGAGAATGATCCCGGCGCCGATGAGCCAGGTCGTGGGGTCGCCTCCGGAGACGTCGGCCGCCCAGCCGCGCGCGGTCTGGATGTATTGACCGGGTTCGACCTCGCGCAACTCGCGGTAGAGCTCGATCACGCGCTCGATGTCGTCCAGCGCCCGCCAGGAGACGATGGCGATGAGGGCGGCGACGACCCTCCACCCGCGGACCAGCGGGGTGATGGGATGGACGCGGCGCCAGCTCAGACCCTTGGGGAGACTCATGGCGCGCCGGCGGGCGCTCTTCGGCACGGCGCCCCTCGCGCGCCGGTGGCGAGCGGCGCCGGTCCTGGCCGGGCTCGGGCCGCTGGAGGAGGCGCCGCCCGCCTCGGCGGCCCCGCTCACAGGCCGGCCATCCTCTCCTCGCCGCGCTCGGCGAGGATCTGGCGCAGGTGCTCGGCCTCGGCCACGGGCAGTCCGTTGATGGTGGCATCGGTGCCGGCGCTCGCGGTGTGGAGCTTGACCTCGGCGATGCCCAGGCGGCGTGCGATGGGCCCCTGGGAGGTGTCGACGTACTGCATGCGGCCATAGGGGATGACGGACATTCGGCGCCACATGATCCCCTTGCGCCACAGGAGGTGCTCCCCGGCCAGGGCGTAGCCCATGGCCCGCACCTGGCGGGGGATCATCCACAGCAGCCAGGCGAGGATGACGATCGCGGCGCCGGTTCCCGCCCAGAACCAGGGGCTCACAAGGACCGCGGGGATGGCGAATCCCGCGGCCGGGAGGAGCAGGAGGAAGAGGGCCGCCATGACACGAGCGGTGGCCAGGGAGGGCGAGACCGGGGAGAAGGAGACGCCCTGGGGAGCGAAGGGCCCTCCTGCACCGGAGGCGGCGCCAGCCAGACGGGAGGTCCTGGGCGCGGCGGGCCGGCGCTGATCGGCGGGGCCTGGGATCGATTGGGCGGTCATGCGGCGGCCCCGGGGGTGGCGGCGCCGCCCGATCGCGCGGAGCCGGTGGGACGGTCATCGTCGTCGGAGGAGTCGATGGCGCACCAGTGCTCGACGAGGAGGCCGACACCGCACCAGGCCGCGCAGGCGGCCAGGCAGAGTCCACTGGTGAGGGCCAGGTCGCTCATCGCCGGTGAGGCGGGAGCGAGGAGCGCACAGGCCAGCCCCCCTGCGTAGACGCCGCCGATGCAGGAGCCCGCCAGTGCGGAGGCCTGCGCGCCGGCGGCGGTCGCGGCGGCGCCGGTGGGGGTGATCCAGGTCGCCTGCCGAGCGCGCAGGCGCCTCACCGCGAGCCCTGCGACGAGGATGACCATGGCGATGACGAGGCCTGTCGCCGCGCCCCACGCGGTGAGGACCGGGATCCAGCCGCGGCTGCGCAGCATGAGATCGAGGGCGACCAGGGAGAGGACGGTCGTCGTGGCGGAGCACGCGAGGACCGCCGTCCAGCGCGTGCGGCGCATCAGTTCCCCTGCCCGCCTCGGCCGATGACGTCCTCCCAGCCGGAGGAGGCCGACCACGTGTGGTCATCCGAGCGCTGGGGGCCCGCAGCCCTTCTCCCGTCCTGCGGAGCCTGGCCCGGTCGGCCGGGCTGTCCCGGCGCGGCCCCGCTGATCGGCTCCGCGACCTGCGGGGCCTGATCGACGAAGGGGCTGGGGGCGGGCGGCGCGGGCGGCACCGGCGCGGAGGGGGCACCGGGCATCCCGGGGCCGGGGGGCGCGGCGTCGGCGCTCGAGGGGTCCTGGGCGAGAGCGTCCTTGATCATGGAGGCGGGGACGGTCTCACTGAAGGGCTCCTCCTCGTCCCCCACGAGGGCGGCCGACGGCGCGGACAGGAAGTCGGGGACGTCCTGCGACTGCGAGGCCCGCTCGCCGGCGCCGACCTTCTGCGAGGAGTCCGCAAGGGCGTCGGCGGGCACGTACTGGCCGGTGGGGAGCTTGGGCAGGGCGTCGGAGTCGATCCAGTCCAGGGCGAGCCAGCGGATTCCGTCGCGGTCCGGGGCCTGTTCCGCCAGGGCGGCGACGCTCTGGCCGTCGATCTCGGCGAAGGCGTCCGCCTGGGACCAGGGCAGCAGCACGAAGGAGCGGCTGGTGGCGCGCGGGTGCGGGAGGATGAGCTCGGGGTCGGCCGAGCGAAGGTCGGAGTAGGTGATGACGTCGGCGTCGAGGGTGCGCGGGCCCTTCGGCTCCAGGCGCACGCGCCCGGCATCGGCCTCCAGGCGCCGGCAGAGGGCCAGGACATCCTTCGCGGACAGGCTCGTGCGGGCGAGGATCACCGTGTTGAGGTAGTCGGGCTGCTCGCCGGCGCCGGGCTCGATGACGGCGGCGGTGCGCGCCAGAGGGGCGATGGCCGTCACCTCGACGCCCTCGGTGCTCTGGAGGGTGCGGACGGCGCGTCGCAAGCTGGGGACGACCTCACCAAGATTGCCCCCCAGGCCGATGACAACGGGCACCGGGGCCGTGGGGGCCTCCGCGAGGGGGTCGACGGCGGGCCCGGCGGGAAGGGGGGCCGCCTCCGCGACCACGGCGTGGCCGGGCTCAACATCCTGGTACTGGGACACGGCGGAGGAGCCGGCTCCGATCGGGGAGTCGGTGTCCTCACCGCTCGCGGCGGGGGCCGGGGAGGCGATGCGATCATCTCCGGGCCGGGCGGGTGAGCCCATGCCGAGCGGGGCGGGCGTGGCGTGGGAGGCCGCATCGTCGATGGGGGTCGTAGCCCCAGGATCGTGAGCGCCGGCATCGTAGGCGGGCGCGACGCCGTCGAAGCCCGCCCCCTCGGCCCGGTTCTCATGGGAATCCTCGCCCGGATCGCCTCCGACGGGCTCAGCGGTGCTGAACGGGACCGCGGCCCAGGCCTCGTCCACGGAGCCGGCCCGGAGGGGGCCGGCCTGCCCGAAGTGGTCAACCGTGCCCTCTCCGAGGTCGCCAACGGGCGGGACGGGGGGCTGCGCCGGCTCGGGAGCGCTGGAGCCCTGGGCGAGAGGGGCCTCGGGCACGCCGGTCCTGGAATCGTCGACCGCGTCGAGGCGACCGGTGAGGGCGCCCGGGTACGGGGGCGCGTCGTTGATCGGCTCGGCCGCGGGCGCGCCGGCGGGCGCCGAGGGGACGGACGGCGCGGACGGCAGTGGAAGACTCGCCCTGGGCAGTGGGGGCTCCGAGGCGTCGGCGGCGGCCGCGCAGGGAGCCGCCGACGGCGCGCTCGCAACGACCGGAGCACTGGCCGCCGCGGACGCGCTCGTCGCCGAGGAGAGCACGGAGGCCGCCGCCTCGGACAGGCGCGTGATGGTGACGGAGACGTCGTCGAAGGCAACCTCGAGGGGCGCGTTGGGCTTGTGGATCGTGACCTCCACGGCCATGACGCGGGGGAAGGCGAGGACCGTCTCGCTGATCCGCTCGGCGAGGGTCTCCAGGAGGGCCACGGGCTCGCCCTCGATGAGCGCGACCACCGCGTTGGCGACCGCCGAGTAGTCCAGGGCGTCGTTGAGGGAGTCGGTCACCGCGGCGACGGCGGTGCCGCGCGGGCCGAGGTCGAGGGCGATATCAGCGGTGAAGATCTGCCCCTCGGAGCGCTCGAAGGGGAGGACTCCGTGGTAACCGCGGGCGGACAGGCCGGTGAGGCGGATCCTATCGGAGGAGAAGGAGGTGACGGTGCTCATCGGGGGTCCTTCCAGAGGGAGGCGGTGCGGATGGCATCCCGGTTGGCCGGGATCTCGTGGACTCTCACGGCCCAGGCCCCGGCTGCGGCCGCCAGGGCGGTGGTGGCGGCAGTGGCGGCGTCGCGCCCCGTGGGCTCGGCGCCCGGCGGCGCGGCCGCGGCGAGGAAGCGCTTGCGGGAGGAGCCGATGAGGACGGGCAGGCCCAGATCCTCGCGCAGGCGGGCGGTGGCGGCCAGGAGCTCCCAGGACTGCGGGTGGGTCTTGGCGAAGCCCAGCCCGGGGTCGACGACGATCTGGGAGTCGCGCGCGCCCGCGGCGGCCAGGGAGTCGAGGCGCCGGCGCAGCTCGGCCTCCACTCCGGTGACGACGCCCTCCGGGTAATCGGTGAGCTCATTCATGGTCTCCGGCGTGCCGCGCCAGTGCTGGCAGATGTAGACGGCGCCGGAGGAGGCCACGAGGGGGTGCATGGCGGGATCGGCCAGGCCCCCGGAGACGTCGTTGATGATGAGGGCGCCGGCGTCGAGGGCGGCGGCCGCAGTGGAGGCGTGGATGGTATCCACGGAGACGACGGCGCCCTCGGCGGCGAGCGGGCGGATGACCGGCAGGACGCGCTCGGCCTCGTCGGCCGGGCTGATGGGGGTGGCGCCGGGCCGGGTGGATTCCCCGCCGATGTCGAGGATGTCCGCACCCTGGGCCAGCAGCTCGCGCGCGTGGGCGATGGCGGCCTCGGGGGTGGACCAGCGGCCG
Organism: Actinomyces gaoshouyii; assembly: GCF_002072175.1. Lineage (GTDB taxonomy): Bacteria > Actinomycetota > Actinomycetes > Actinomycetales > Actinomycetaceae > Actinomyces > Actinomyces gaoshouyii. The sequence continues at coordinate 282,337 of NZ_MVIV01000003.1, forward strand.
CCATCGGAGAAGGAGTCCGGGGTGACGTTGACGATCCCCATGAGGAGGCACCGGCCGTCGGCGAGCGAGCCGGGTAGTGGTTCCGGCCTGAGTCGGGGGGCGTCCTGATGCTCGGTCACCACCCCAGGCTAACGGTTCTCAGCCGGGATGGGCTGTTCCACCGGCCACTGTGAGCGCCGGCTCGCCCCGGAGAGCGCTGCGAGCGGGTAGGGAGCGGCTGTCCATCGAAAGGCTGAGATGAGCCCGCCGCCCCCCACAATCGCAGTATTCCCAAGGATCTCACGCGCTTCTAACATCAGCGGCGTCCGATCATCCACTGACTCGAGGAGTCGAGCGCCCCATGAGCGTTATCGAATCGCAGCGCATCACCCCAGGAGCCGGCCCGTGCTCGAGGCCGGGGCCCCTGCGCGGCCTTCACCGTTCCCGACTTCAACGCCTTCATGCTACGTGCGGTGCCAACGCTGGAGGTTCCTGAGATCCAGCGCCGACGCTGCTGAGCCCCACCCGCGCCTCAGTGCCTCCCGCCCTGGATGAGGCTCATCGCCTCGGCGCGGGTGGCGGCGTTGCGCAGCTGGCCGCGCACCGCCGAGGTGACGGTGTTGGCCCCGGGCTTGCGCACGCCCCGCATGGACATGCACAGGTGCTCGGCCTCGACGACGACGAGCACCCCGGAGCACTCCAGGCGCTCCACGAGGGCGTCGGCGATCTGTGCGGTGAGTCTCTCCTGAACCTGGGGTCGGCGCGCGTAGCCCTCGACGAGCCGCGCGAGCTTGCTCAGCCCGGTGACCCTCCCCCGCCCCCCGGGCAGGTAGGCGACGTGGGCGACGCCGTGGAAGGGCAGGAGGTGGTGCTCGCACACGGAGTACATGGGGATGTCGCGCACGAGGACCATCTCGTGGTGGCCGACCTCGAAGACCCGCTCCACGTGCTTGCCCGGGTCCTCATCGAGCCCCGCGAAGAGCTCGGCGTAGGCACGGGCCATCCTCTCAGGGGTCTCCCGCAGGCCCTCGCGGTCCGGATCCTCGCCGACGGCGGTCAGCAGGTCGCGCACAGCGCGGCGCACGCCCTCGGCGTCGTAGGTCATGCGCGGGGGCCCTCGGAGCCCACCGTGGTATCAGTGCGCATCGCCGTGTCGGCCCCGGCGGCGGGGCGGCGCGGGAAGCGCGATCCGGTGAAGGAGCCGGCAACGTCCTCGGGCAGGACGAGGCTCTCATCGGCGGACCACAGGGGTCGCTCGGGCTGCTTGACGACGGGGGCGAAGATCTCCTCCAGGTCCTTCTCCAGGAGGGTCTCCTTCTCCAGGAGCTGGGTGGCCAAGTCCTCCAGGACATCGCGGTTGCGGGTGAGGATCTCCCAGGCCTCCCGGTGGGCGGCGTCGAGGAGAGCGCGGACCTCGGCGTCGACCTGGGCGGCGACGGCCTCGGAGAAGTCCCGGTTGGTGGCGGACAGTCCCAGGACGGTCTCGTTCTCGGTGGTGCCGAGCTTGATGGCCCCGACACTGCGGGTCATGCCGAAGTCGGTGACCATGCGGCGGGCGGTGCCGGTGGCCTTCTCGATGTCGTTGGAGGCGCCGGTGGTGGGGTCGCGGAAGACGATCTCCTCCGCCGCGCGCCCGCCCATGGCGTAGACGAGCTGGTCGAGGAGCTCGTTGCGGGTGGTGGAGTACTTGTCGTCCGCGGGCATGACCATCGTGTAGCCCAGGGCCTTGCCGCGCGGCAGGATCGTCACCTTCGTCACCGGGTCCGAGTAGGCGCCGGCGGCGGCGCACAGGGCGTGGCCGGCCTCGTGATAGGCGGTGACGGCCTTCTCATGGTCGTTCATGACGCGAGTGCGCTTCTGGGGACCGGCGATGACGCGGTCGATGGCCTCGTCCAGGGCGCGGTTGTCGATGAGCTGCGCGTTGGAGCGGGCGGTGAGCAGGGCGGCCTCATTGAGGACGTTGGCCAGGTCCGCGCCGGTGAAGCCGGGGGTCCGCTTGGCGACCTGGTCGAGGTCGACGTCGCCGGTCATGGGCTTTCCCTTGGCGTGGACCCTGAGGATGGCGGCGCGCCCGGCCATGTCGGGGGCCTCCACGGAGACCTGGCGGTCGAAGCGACCGGGGCGCAGGAGCGCGGGGTCGAGGACATCGGGCCGGTTGGTCGCGGCGATGAGGATGACATTGGTGGTGGCGTCGAAACCGTCCATCTCGACGAGGAGCTGATTGAGGGTCTGCTCTCGCTCGTCGTGGCCGCCGCCCGTGCCGGAGCCGCGGTGGCGCCCGACGGCGTCGATCTCGTCGACGAAGATGATGGCGGGGGCGTTCTCCTTGGCCTGCTCGAACAGGTCGCGCACGCGCGAGGCGCCCACGCCGACGAACATCTCGACGAATTCCGAGCCGCTCATGGAGAAGAAGGGCACGCCGGCCTCACCCGCCACGGCCTTGGCCAGCAGGGTCTTGCCCGTCCCGGGAGGACCGTAGAGGAGGACGCCCTTGGGGATCTTGGCGCCGACGGCCTGGAACTTCTCCGGCTCGGAGAGGAACTCGCGGATCTCCTCGAGCTCCTCGACGGCCTCGTCCTCGCCGGCGACGTCGTCGAAGGTGACGTCGGGCATCTCCTTGGAGCCGATCTTGGCCTTGGACTTGCCGAAGCTGAGGGGACCGCTGGAGCCGCCGGAGACGCGGTTCATGAGGAACCAGAGCAGACCCAAGAAGAAGAGCATGGGCAGCGTGATCTGGAGCAGGGAGCTCCACCAGGAGCTGGTGGGGACCACCGAGTTGAAGCCGCCGACGGGCGCGGCCTTCTGAACGAGCTCGTTGACCTGGCCGGCCTGGGCGTCGGTGTAGGTGAACTGGACCTTGTCACCGACCTGCCGATCCTGCTGGTCGGGAAGCTTGGCCTTGACGGTGTAGGGGGCGGCGAGGTCGAGCTCGACACGGTTGATGCGGTCGATGACGGTGATCGACTTGATGGTGGTGCCGTCGTTGAGGATGGTCAGACCGTCGGAGGTGTCGATGGCGCGGTAGCCGCTGAGCGAGGAGTAGAGGGCCCAGATGAGAACGGCGACGAGCACGATGGGGGCGGCCCACACGAAGGGGCTGCCGAGGGCGCCCTTGCGCTTGCGGTTCTTCTTGTCGCCGCGACCGGAGGGGTCGCGGCGGTCGCTGTTGCCGCCCCGGCCCCCGGAGGGAGTGGGCTTGGGGCTTTGGCCAGGCTTCTTCATCGGCGGTGCGTCCCTTCAACGTACCCGGAGCGTCATTCCGGTCAGACGCTATCCCATGAGGCTGCGGATCACCTCACCCGCTCCCCTCCCGTTCGCGCCGGGCGTGCTGGGGAAGGAGGGCACCGGAGAGGGATGGGCCGGAGCGGGGCGCCGGCGGTGGCACGGAACGCGTTGCCGACGCGCCTCCCGGTTGAGAACGCTCTCCGGGCGCACGTCGGCAACCCCGGAGAACATCGGCAACCGCAGGGCACGCCCTTACTGCCGCGCAACGCCCACAGCGCGCCGTCGTTCCCGTCAGCCCTCGTAGACCTCGGGTCGCAAGGTGGCGATGAAGGGCAGGTTGCGGTAGCGCTCGGCGTAGTCGAGGCCGTAGCCGACGACGAACTCATTGGGGATGTCGAAGCCCACGTACTTGACGTCGACCTCCACCTTCATCGCCTCCGGTTTGCGCAGGAGCGTGGCGATCTCCACACTCGCCGCGCCCCTACTGGTGAGGTTGCCCAGCAACCAGGACAAGGTGAGCCCGGAGTCGATGATGTCCTCCACGATGAGCACGTGGCGGCCGGTGAGGTCCGTGTCGAGGTCCTTGAGGATGCGCACGACGCCCGAGGACTTCGTGCCCGAGCCGTAGGACGACACGGCCATCCAATCCATGGGCGTGCTGCGGCGCAGGCGCCGCGACAGGTCCGCCATGACGTACACGGCGCCCTTGAGCACGCCCACCAGCAGCAGATCCTCGCCCGCGTAGTCGGCGTCAATCCTCTCTGCCATGTCATCCAGCCGGCTCTCGATCTCCTCGCGCGAGATCAGCACCTGCTGGAATTCGGTTCCCATGTCGGCGGCTTCCACGCCCTCATCCTCTCTCTCCGCGCCGATGATCCGCCCGGGACGGGGCGACGGCGCAGACCAAGCCTGCCAGATCTGCGCGCCGCGGCGTCGGCCCCGGACGCCCCTTCGCCGCCGACCCGTGACCATCCGGCTGGTCGGCGGGGTGATCAGGCGCCCTCGAGCGCGGAGCAGGGCCCGCCCCAGCGCCCCCGCCCGGGATCCGCTCGGATCCAGCCGGGCCCGTGGGTGCGATGAGGACCTCCCTCGACACGCTCCAGCCAGGCCTCGGGACTGCCCAGCTCGGCCGCCGTCGGCAGGGCCCACGGCGACGCCCAGGCGCGGTTGAGGCCCTCGTGGCCCGCTCTCCCGACGACGGCCCGCGCGAACCGCGCCGCCCGCGCGCTGTGGAGGAGCCGCCCACTGGCGAGGCCGGCGAAGGGGCCTCGTCCATGGTCCTGTCCGATCCCCCGCCCCTGCCCGGAAGACGGCGCGGGGTCGGCCTCGAGCACCGCCCGGAGCATGTGCGCCGAGGGGATCCGCGCGGGGGTGACACCGTCGAGAGCGGCCCGGGCGTGCCCCTCCAGGAACGCGAGGGTGGCGCGCAGCTCCGCCAACCCCGCCGGCCCGGACCGCCCGGCCGGCCCTGCGGCCTCGTCGATACCCGTAGTCCCCGCCTCCCCCGGCTTGGCGGCCCTGACCACCGCGGCGATCCCCGCCAGGCGCCCGCCCCGGGGCAGGGCCTCAATGACGGCTCCCAGCGCTTCGCGCGCCCGCGCCACCAAGTGGTCGGCGAGCCAGGGCGCGGCGGCGAGCTGGACGGCGTGAACGGTCTCATGCATCGCCACCCAGGTGGCCAGGTCTGCGAGATCGAGGCCGTGGCGGCGTTGGAGGGCGAGCACATTGGGGGCGACGAGGAGGAGTCGCGGCCGCTCGGCGCCCGGACCTCCCATCCGGGCCTCGGCCGCCGGGCCCGCGCCGGCAGTGCCGCCAGTGCCTTCGGTACCGTCAGTGCCGTCGGCGGCACCGGTGCCACCGACCTCAGCCGCGGCCGGGATCGCGGGCAGCACCTGCCCCAGCAATCGCGTCGAGAGGGCCCCGAGGGCGGTGCCCGCCTCCCATGCGGCGGCCCGGCGAGCCACGGGACCGGCAGGGGGCGCGGGAACGCCGTCGAGGAGTGGGGCCAGGAACCCGGCAGTAGCCCGCACGAGGCCCGCGCGGTCCACAACGAGCACCTGCGCTGTGGCGGCTTCCCGGGCCGCGCAGGCCAGGCCCGTCATCTCGCCGACCCGCTCCGGGCCCTGCGCCGCGCCGCGCCGCAGCAGCTCCACCACGGCGCTTCGGGCGGCATGGGGCGCCCGGGGCCCGGCGGCCGGGATCATGGCCCGGGCGGCGGCATCCACGCGGCTCCAGTCCACGAGGCTTCGCGCCGTCGACGGCGCGCCAGAGCGCTTGGGCTCGCCCGAAGTCCTGGCAGGCTCGCGCCGCGCCCGCGGCCCCGGGGCCATCAGCTGCCCGCCAGGGGCACCACGACATCCTCATCCATCGCGGCACGGGCGCTGGTCAGGCCACCGGAGGGGAATCCGTCGATGATGACGGAGAAGACCAGGAGGCGGCCGTTGGCGGTCACCACGGTCCCGGCGAGGGAGGCCGTCTGGTCCAGCGAGCCGGTCTTGGCGCGCACGGTCCCGGCACCGGTCTGGGAGACGAGACGGTCGTTGAGCGTGCCGTCGAGGGCCGCCACGGGCAGATCGGCGACGAGGGTGCGCCCCGCCGTCCCACCATCGGGGCCCGCGGCCCGGAGGAGGATATCGGTGAGCAGGCGGGCCGGGATCTTGTTGCCCTTGGCCAGGCCGGAGCAGTCCTTGAGGGCGACGCCCTCGATCGAGAACCCATCGGCCACCAGCTGGGCGGTGACCGCCTCGGTGGCGCCGGCGAAGGTGGTCGGCTTGCCCGTGGCTGCGGCGACGAGCCGGCCCTCGACCTCGGCCATCGCGTTATCCGAGGCCTTGAGGGATACCCCGAGGATGTCCGCCAGCGGCGCGGAGGACACGGAGGCGAGATCGGTGGCACTGTCGGCGGCCCTGCCCCGGGACACGCCCGAGACGGTGATGCCGGCGGCCTGCAGGTGCTTGGAGAAGGCCTGAACGGCGTCGTTGGCGGGGTCGGCGGGATAGGAGCGGGCCGACTCGTGGGCCCGCACGTTGATCATGATCGGCTGGATCGGCGCGACGAAGGACTGATTGCCGTCCTCCCAGTCACTGGACCACTTCTGGTCCTCGGGGAAGAGGGCGTCGTCGAGGGCGACCGCCACGGAGGTGACGCCCTGGGCCTTGAGGCTCTCAGCGGTGGAGCGGGCGAGGTCTCCCAGTCCCGCGCGTCCGATGACGGCGTTCGGGTCGCCCTTGTCCTCGGCCATGAGGACGTCCCCGCTGCCGATGAGGGTGACGGTGGGGGTTCCGCCCGAAGCCCCCGAGAGGACGGTGCGGGTGCTCAGCGTGTGGTCCGCCCCGAGAGTGCGCAGCGCGGCCCAGGCGGTGAGGAGCTTGTTGGTGGAGGCCGGGGTGAGGGGGGCGCCCTGGCCGGCGCCGGCGATCTGCCGCCCTGTGGCGACGTCGACGACGCTCACGGCGGTGGAGGCGCCGGCGGTGCGGGAGTCGGCGGCGAGGGCGGAGGCGTAGCCGGCCACCGCTTCGGCGTCGGGTATGGGGGCGGAGGAGTCGTAGGGGGCGGCGGTGGCGCCCGCGACGCCGTCGAGCCAGGCCGCGGTGGGGAAGGCCGCGGGGCGGCCCGCGCCGGTGACGGTCAGAGGCCCGGGCACGACGTCGAGGGCGTCGGCGACGCCGTAGTAACCACCGACGACCAGCAGGGTCGCCGCGGTGAGGGCAGCGGTCGTGATGCGGCGCACGGCGCCTCCGATCTGTCGCCAGGTGGGCTGCTCGATCTTGCCGGCGCTTGACAGTCCGCTGGGATGCGGACGGGAGGCGCCGTTGTAGTCCACACTAGTGCCATCGTGGCCAGCCCTCCCAGAGCTGCGCCGCCCCGTCCGCAGCCGCGGGGAGTGCCGGGCCCGCCCGGGACTCCAGCGGATCGCACAAGAGTGAGGAGCACAGCGTGGAGTTCGACGTCACCATCGAGATTCCCAAGGGGAACCGGAACAAGTACGAGATCGACCACGAGACCGGCCGCATCCGCCTCGACCGGATGCTCTTCACGTCCACCCGTTACCCGGACGACTACGGCTTCATCGACGAGACCCTCGGCGAGGACGGCGACCCGCTGGACGCGCTCGTCCTCCTGGAGGAGCCCACCTTCCCCGGCTGCGTCATCCGCTGCCGCGCGCTGGGCATGTTCCGCATGCGCGATGAGAAGGGCGGCGACGACAAGGTGCTGTGCGTGCCCGCGGCGGACCAACGCGCGTCCTGGCGCACGGATATCGAGGACGTCAGCGAGTTCCACCGCCTGGAGATCCAGCACTTCTTCGAGGTGTACAAGGACCTGGAGCCGGGCAAGAGCGTGGAGGGCGCCCACTGGGTGGGGCGCGACGAGGCCGAGGCCGAGATCCGCCGCTCCTACGAGCGCGAGCAGCAGCACCGCGGCCACTGACACCGATCCACTCCTCCTATAACCGAGACCGGTCGAAAATAGGATCGAGACCGGTTCAGCGTGGCCACCGCAGCCATACCGAACCGGTCTCGCGTCTGTTTTCGACCGGTCTCGCTCAGAAGCGGACGACGTAGGGCATGACGCCTGAGTAGCGCATGCCTGTCACGCGCACGGGGACGCCAAAGGTCGGGGCCTCGATCATCTGGTCGTCTCCGAGGTAGATCGCCACGTGGTAGATCCCCGACTGCGTCCCGTCCGAGGACCAGAACACGAGGTCGCCGGGCCGGGCCTCATCAATGGGCACATGGGTCCCCTCGCCGTACTGCACCCGCGAGGAGTGCGTGAGATAGACGCCCGCCGCCTGGTAGGACAGCATCACCAAGCCCGAGCAGTCGACGCCGCCGTAGCTCTCACCACCCCAGACGTAAGGCACACCGAGGAAGGTGTACGAGGTGTCGATCGCCGTCTGGGCGATGTCGATGGCGGCGGCCGGCGCAGGCTCGGGAGCCGGCTCAGGCTCGGGAGCGGGCTCGGGGGCCTCCTCAGCGGTCTCCGGCGCGGCCTCGGTCGTGGTCGGCGCGGCCTCGGTGGTGGCGGGCGTCGTCGTCGCCTCGGAGGTCGGGGTCGCTGAAGGGGACTGAGAGGGCGATGCGCCGGGCGTCGGCGGCGCGGTCGGCGCGGGGGATGTCGAGGCCTGGGCCCGCTTCTCCTCCTCGGCCTTGCGCGCGGCCTCCTCCGCGGCGGTCTTGGCAGCCGCCTCCTCGCGCGCCTGGCGCTCGGACTCGAGGCGGTCCTGGTACTGGGTCTCCAGTTCAACGGTGGTGTTGCGCTGCGTGGCGAGTTGGGAGATGAGGGTCTCCCGCGTGGACTTCGCGTCGGAGAGGGCCGTGGAGGCCTTGCTCACCTCGGCATCGGCCGTGGCCTTGAGATTCTTGGCATTGGTGGCGGCAGTCTCCTTCTCGGCCACCTTGGCCTGGGCGATGCTCTGCATGTTCTCGGCCACTGCCTGGTTCGCCTCGAAGTTCTGCAGCTCAGCGCTTCGGTTCTCGCCCACGCGGGTCAGCGCCACCGAGGTGTCGGTCGCGTCGGCAAGCGACTCGGAGGACAGGTAGGGGGTCAGGGCGTCAAGGGGGTTGCCGCCGTCCTGGTAGGTCTCGACGACGGTGGCGCCGAGGCTGGAGCGGGCGGTCTCGGTGGCCGCGGCGGCCTCATCGGCCGCGGTCTGGGCGTCGGCCGCAGCGGTGGTGGCGGTCTTCAACTCCGCGGCGGCCTCGAGGTAGTCCTCATTGGCGGAGGCGGCTTTGATCTGCGAGGCCTGAAGGTCGGACTTGAGTTGGGCGAGCTGCACCTCGAGGTCGGCGATCGACGACGACGTCTGGCTCTCCGCCTTCTTCGCCTCGTCGATGTTGTCCTGGTCGACGGTGTCGGCGAGGGCACTGGGAACCATTGCGACGGCCAGAGCGGTAGCGGCGGCGAAGACGCGTGCCGCTCGGAACGAACGGTGTCTAGGGCTCACGGATCCTCCAGGGTCTGACATTCCGATGCCATGGGTCGCACGGCGATACACCAGAAACATTAGCCATCACACGCCCCCTTGAGAACAGTGACCACTGATTTCACATCGGTAACATCCTCCCCACTCATCCCACAAACCCCGGAATCCCGCAGATCGAACACCCTCCCCCACAACCCAGTGACCTCCCTCACAACCGCACATCGTGATCACGCTGTGACCAGGCTCAGACCGCGGCACTCCCGCGATCCGGACGCGCTTGCGCGCCGCACCACCGCCGTGGCACCTTTCGAGCCATGTCCTGCCGCCTCACCCGCCGAATGCATCACTGACGCGCACGCCGCCGCGCCGCCGTCGGCCCACGTGCGCGTCCCCGCCCCACGAGGGCAAGAGCAGACACGCACCGGCACCCGTGAAGGACCCCCGATGAGTAACGCAGCGACCACCCCCGACACCCTCGCCTCCTGGCGGTTCGAAACCCTCCAGGTCCAGGCCGGCCACACCCCCGACTCCGACACCGGCGCCCGCGCGCTGCCGGTCTACCAGACCTCCTCCTTCGTCTTCCCCAGCGCCACCGAGGCGGCCGACCGCTTCTCCCTGGCCTCACTCGGTCCTATCTACACGCGCCTGGACAACCCGACGAACGCCGCCGTCGCCCAGCGGATCTGCGCCCTGCACGGCGGCACCGGCGCCCACCTCGTGGCCTCGGGCAGCGCCGCCACCACGCTGACGATCCTCACCCTGGGCGGCGCGGGCTCGAGCCTCGTCGCCTCGCCGTCGCTCTACGGCGGCACCGTCAACCTGCTGACCGCCGCGCTTCCCCGCCTCGGGATCACCACCCGGTTCGTCGAGGATCCCTCCGACGCCGCCGCTTGGGAGGCGCTGGCCGATGAGACCACCGTGTGCTTCCTCGGCGAGTCCATCCCCAACCCCAAGGGCGACATCCTCGACATCGAGCCCATCGCCGCGGCCGCGCACCGCGTGGGGGTGCCGCTCGTCGTCGACAACACGGTGGCCTCCCCGTTCCTCACCCGGCCCTTCGAGTGGGGGGCGGATATCGTCGTCGAATCCGCCACGAAGTTCCTGGGCGGGCACGGCTCCTCGATCGCCGGCGTCATCGTCGACGGCGGGAGCTTCGACTACGCCGCCCACGCCGAGCGTTTCCCCGGCTTCAACGAGCCCGATCCGTCCTACAACGGCATCGTCTTCGCCCGCGACCTGGGAGTCGGCTCGCCACTGGGTAACGCGGCCTTCGTCCTCAAGGCGCACACGCAGGGCCAGCGCGATCTCGGATTCGCCGCGAGCCCGCTCAACGCCTTCCTCATCGCCCAGGGGGTGGAGACGCTCTCGCTGCGCATGGAGCGGCATGTGGACAACGCCCTGGCCGTGGCCCGCCATCTGGAGTCCCACCCCGCGGTGAGCCAGGTGCGCTACTCCGGCCTGCCATCCAGCCCCTACTACGAGCTGCACCGCAAGTACTGCCCGCGCGGCGCCGGATCGATCCTCACCTTCGACCTCGCCGGTGGCCGAGAGGCCGGGAGCATCTTCATCGACGCCCTCCAGCTGTTCTCCAACGTCGCCAATATCGGGGACGTGCGCTCCCTGGCCATCCACCCGGCGACGACGACGCATTCGCAGCTCGACGACGCCAGCCTGGCGGCCGCGGGGATCAGCGCGGGGACCGTGCGCCTGAGCATCGGCATCGAGCACATCGACGACATCATCGCCGACCTCGACCGCGGCCTGGCGGCCCTGGGCCCGCGCTGAGCGCCGGCCCCGCCCCGAGGAGAGCGCCATGAGTCAGTCGGCACCGCCCGGCCCCGGCCGGCCCGACCCCGCCCTTCCGTCTCCCGGCCGGCCCAAGTCCACCTCGTCGGAGCCCGTCACGGCCGGTGTGGGGACGGCCGCCTCCAAACTCGTCGACCGCGCGGCGGGTTCCCCCACCGGCGCCTGGCGCACCGGGGACGATCCGGGCCACCGCCGCTTCCTGGAGATCGGGGATCTGCCCCTGGAGTCCGGGGAGACCCTGCCGAACACGGTTCTGGCCTTCGAGACCTGGGGGGAGCTGAGCGAGGCGCGCGACAATGCCGTCCTCGTCCTGCATGCCCTGACCGGGGACTCCCACGTCACCGGCGAGCCCGGCCCCGGGCACCCCACCCCCGGCTGGTGGGACAGTCTCGTGGGGCCGGGGCGGGCGATCGACACCGAGCGGTACTTCGTCGTCGCCGCCAATATCCTCGGCGGCTGCCAGGGCTCTACCGGGCCCTCCTCATTGGCGCCGGACGGGCGCCCCTGGGGGTCGCGCTTCCCGTGGCTGACCACTCGCGACGCCGTAGCCGCCGAGGCCCGCCTCGCCGACGCCCTGGGGATCGAGGTCTTCCACCTGGTCGTGGGCGCCTCGTTGGGCGGGCACCGCGCCATCGAGTGGGGAGTGGGGTATCCCGAGCGGGTGCGCAACCTCGCACTCGTGGCCACCGGTGCCTCGACGACGGCGGATCAGCTCGCCTGGTGCCACCTCCAGGAGCTCGCCATCGTGGGCGATCCCTACTTCTTCGACGGCGACTACTACTCCCACCCGGTGGGGCCGGTGCGCGGGCTGGCGCTGGCGCGGGCGATCGCGCACACCACCTACCGAAGCGCCGCCGAGCTCGACGCCCGCTTCGGGCGGGCGCACCAGGGCGCGGAGGATCCCGCCGTCGGCGGGCGCTACCAGGTGGAGTCCTACCTCGATCATCACTCGGGCAAGCTCCTGGCCAGATTCGACGCCAACACCTACCTCATCGTCACCCACTCGATGATGGTCCATGACGTCGGCACGGGGCGCGGCGGGATCCCGGCGGCCCTGGCGGGGGTGACGGCCCGCGCGCTGGTGGTCGACGTATCCTCCGATCGGCTCTTCCCCACCTGGCAGGCCGATGAGCTCTCCGAGGGCATCCCGGGCGCACGGCGCGCGACCATCGACTCTCTTCACGGGCATGATGGCTTCCTCATCGAGGCAGATCAGATGGACGCCGTGCTGCGCGACTTCCTTGAGGGCGCCGAGCCGGGGAGTTGATAACGACGGAGTATCCGGGAACCGGCTCTCACAGGCCGCGTCTTCGGCTAAGTTCATCTCATGAGCCAATGCCTATCCAACGCCGGATCCGGAGGCGCGGCACCCGGTCGCAACGACGTCGTCCGCCTGGTCGCCCCTGCCCGCAGGGGCGAAATTGATCCCCATCGACGGTGAAGAGGTCATGCTCCACGCGGCAGGCCCGACATGACCGGGACCGGGGCGGCTCCTCTCGACGACTGGGGCCCTGACCACCTCGGCCCCGGATTCCAGGCCCGCACCCTGGAACTGCTGCCGGACGAGGAGGCCGACGGCGCCGTCGCCACCCTGGTGCGGCATGTGCCTGCGGAGGATCCCGACGCCCTGCCGGGCACGCCCACGACTCCCTCGTTCGCCTGGCTCTACCTGCACGGGTGGAACGACTACTTCTTCCACACGCACCTGGCGCGGGAGATCTCCCGGCTGGGCGGGGCCTTCTACGCCCTCGACCTGCGCCGCTACGGGCGCTCCTTGCGCAAGGGGCAGATGCTCGGCTGGACGATGTCACTCGACGACTACGATGAGGAGATCGGCCGGGCCCTCAGCATCATCCGGGCCGAGCGCGGGGAGGGGATCGACGTCGTCGGCTATGGGCACTCCACGGGCGGGCTCGTGGCCTCCCTGTGGGCGGATCGCCACCCGGGGGCGCTGCGGGCGCTCATCCTGGCCTCCCCATGGCTGGAGATCCGGGGAGCAGCGCCGGTCAGGCTCCTCGGTCGGCCGGTGCTGCGCGCGCTGGCGCGCCACGATCCGCGCCGGCCCCTGCCGACGCCGAGCCTGCCCGCCGAGAAGCGCTTCCGCGTCACCGATAGCTGGGACGAGCGCGACGGCGAGCCGGATCCCGCGTGGGCGGACGACCCGTGGGTGCGCGGCTGGCAGATCAACGACGAGTGGATCCACCGGCCCGGCGCGCCGATCCGGCCCGGATGGCTGCGGGCGATCCTCGCCGGCCAGGCCCGGGTGGCGGCAGGGCTCGATATCCGCTGCCCGGTGCTGTCGATGGGGTCGGCGCGCTCGCGCCTGGGGGCGACGTGGACACCGGACTCACGCCGAACGGATACGGTGACCGACGTCGACGCGATGGCCCGGCGCGCCGTCGCCCTGGGGCCGCTCGTCACCGTGGCGCGCTTCGACGGCGCCATGCACGACCTCATCCTCTCCGCGCCCCCCGTGCGCGAGCAGGTGCTGGGCGCCATGCGCCGCTGGATGACCGCCTACGTCCTGCGCTGACCTCCCGTCCTCCCCCTTCGCCGAGGTCGGTTGTTGTTGGGGGTGGGGTGGGTTAGTGGTTGTGGTGGTGTTGGGTGTCGTTGGTGAGGTAGGGGGTGAGGCGGTGGATGGTTAGGGGTGGGGTGGTTTGGGTGG
>NZ_MVIV01000004.1 GCF_002072175.1 Actinomyces gaoshouyii
CCCGGCGATCCCCCGGGGGATCGCCGGGCCCGCGCCCGTGACCATTCCTAGACAGCCAGGGACTTCGGTCCTACTCTTCTCATGTGCCGGGATCCCGCGCCGTCGTCAATGACGCGCGCCCGAGAATCGCCCCGCACCGACCACCCCCTGGAGGCCCCCGTGAGCGAGACCACCTATCAGGCGATCGCCATGATCATCTACTTCGTCGCGATGATCATCATCGGCCTGTGGGCCTACACCCGTACCAACGACATCGATGACTACATGCTCGGCGGGCGCGACCTCAACCCCTTCGTCGCCGCCCTGTCGGCGGGCGCGGCGGACATGTCCGGCTGGCTCCTCATGGGCCTGCCCGGCGCCCTGTACGCCTCGGGCTTCGTGGAGGCCTGGATCGCCGTCGGCCTGACCATCGGCGCCTGGGTCAACTGGAAGGTGACCGCGCCGCGGCTGCGCGCCTACACGGAGGTCGCCGGGGACGCCATCACGATCCCGAGCTTCCTGGACAACCGCCTGCACGACCCCAGGCGCCTGCTGCGCTGGGCCTCCGGGCTCATCATCCTCATCTTCTTCACCCTGTACGTCTCCTCCGGCATGGTGGCCGGAGGCGTCTTCTTCCAGTCCTCCTTCGGAATGGACTACCGGCTCGGCATGACGCTCGTCGCCGCGATCACCGTGCTCTACACGCTCGTGGGAGGCTTCCTCGCGGTGTCCTGGACGGACCTCGTCCAGGGCCTCATGATGGTCGCCGCGCTGCTCGCCGTGCCCATCGCGGGGATCGCGCGCGCCGGAGGCGCCTCCCGATTGGCCGACCGGGTCAGCGAGGTCGATCCCGGCTACTGGGACCTGTGGGGGCCCTCGGTGTCCACCATTGGCATCATCTCAGCGCTGGCCTGGGGCCTGGGCTACTTCGGCCAGCCCCACATCATCGTGCGCTTCATGGCGATCCGCACCCCGCGCGAGGCCATCCAGGGCCGGCGCATCGGGACCGGCTGGATGCTCTTCGCCGTGGCCGGCGCCGCCGGCACCGCCGTGGTCGGCGTGGCCGAGTACGGGCGCGACCCCTCGCGCCTGGCGGACCCGGAGGCCGTCTTCATCGAACTCGGCCAGCTCATGTTCCACCCGCTCGTCGCCGGCTTCATGCTCGCCGCGATCCTGGCGGCCATCATGTCCACGGTCTCCTCCCAACTGCTCGTCACCTCCTCGGCCCTCGTGGAGGACCTCTACCGGGTGCTGCGCAGGACCCCTCCGGCGGGCGGGCACCTCATCATCATGTCGCGCAGCGCGGTGCTCGTCGTCGCCCTCGTCGCGGCGGTGATGGCCTGGGAGCAGAACGACACGATCCTCGCCCTCGTCGCCTTCGCCTGGGCCGGCTTCGGGGCCTCCTTCGGCCCGACCGTCCTGCTGAGCCTCTATTGGCGCGGCCTGACCTCCGTCGGAGCCGTGGCTGGCATGGCCGCGGGCGCCCTCATGGTCATCATCTGGGGCAACGTCGACGGCGGCCCCGGCGGGATCTTCGACCTGTACGAGATCGTCCCCGGCTTCCTGGTGAATCTCGCCGTGGCCTGGGGCATCTCCCGCCTGGGCACCCCGCCCCCCGACGTCGACGAGGAGTTCTCCCGCGCCGTCGCCGCCTCCCGTGGCTGAGGTGCCCCGCCTGCCCGAGGCGTCGGGCGCGCCCGGCTCCGGCGCCAGCGCGCGCAGCGCCGGGGGCCCAGGCACTCTTCCGGGCGTCGTGGGCGCAGTGGGCATGGACCTCGTCCACGTGCCGGGCCTGGCTCACCAGTTGACGATCCCCGGGACCGTTTTCGCCGAGCGGGCCTTCACCGCTCGTGAGCTGCGTGAGGCCCAGCGCCGTGCCGATCGCGCCGGTGCGCTGGTCGCCGAGCCCCTGGCCGTCAGGTGGGCCGCCAAGGAGTCCTTCATCAAGGCCTGGAGCCAGGCGCTCGTCGCCAGGGCCCGGGAGGACCGGGAAAGCGGCGGTGCCGCGCCGGTCATCGCCCCGGAGTCCGTGGACTGGCGCGAGATCGAGCTCGTCTCCGATCGCTGGGGGCGCCCGTCCCTGAACCTGACCGGCGCCATCGCCGATGCCGTCGAGTCGAGCCTCGGGGCCGGGGCGGCGTCCCCGGGGCACTGGCCGGTCTCCCTGACCCATGACGGGGACTGGGCCGCCGCCATCGTCCTGTGGGCCGGAGCCTGATCACCCGATCCGCGCCTGCCGGGACGGTACCGTCTCCGGGCGGAAGCCGATAACTTTTAGGCCGGAGGGCAAGACACTGTCGGAGAGGAGACCACGATGACGAAGCGCGCGCTCATCATCGTTGACGTGCAGAACACCTTCTGCGAGGGCGGCAACCTGGCCGTCGCGGGAGGCACCGCCGTCGCCGGGCGCATCGCTGCCTGGCTCGCCGGCGGGGCCGGGGCCCACTACGCCGTGATCGTCACCACTCAGGACTGGCACATCCAGCCAGGCGACCACTTCTCCGCCTCCCCGGACTTCGTGGGCACCTGGCCCGTTCATGGCGCCGCAGGCACTGATGATGCCGCTCTGCGCCCCGAGATCACCTCCGCCGCCCCTGGCGCCACCGCCTTCTACAAGGGCCAGTACTCGGCGGCCTACTCGGGTTTCGAGGGTCTCGACGCGCCGACGTCCGGGACCTACCTCGACCCGTGGCTGCGCGAGCGCGGCATCGGCGCGGTCGACGTCGTCGGGCTCGCCCTCGACTACTGCGTGCGCGCCACCGCCCTCCAAGCGGCGGCCCTGGGCTACACCACCCGGGTGCTCACCGATCTGACGGCGCCCGTCAGCGAGCGCAGCGCACCGACGGTCCTTGCCGAGCTAGCCGTCGCCGGTGTGGAGGCTCTGGACTCAGGCAGAGCGGATCTCTGAGGCCACCCGCTTGCCCCGCCGGGCCAGGCTCTCGGCGCGGACCACGGGCCAGAGCTCGGAGAGCAGCATCGCCGCCAGCACCAGCCCGCCGCCGGCCAGGAGCCGCCAGGTCATGGGCTCCTGACCGGCGAGGATCGCGAACAGCGAGGCGAAAACCGGCTCGAAGGTCATCACCACCACTGCCCGGGTCGCGCTCATCCGCGCCTGCGCCCAGGTCTGGAGGAGGAGGGCCAGCAGGCCCGAGGCCAGCGCCATCCACAGCAGCGGGCCCCACACGCCCCGCACCATTGGCACGCGAACCCCTCCCGGCAGCGCCGCCGGCCACAGGACGGCGCAGATTCCGAGCATCTGCAGCGCGGTCAGGCTCAGGGGGTCCTGCCCCTGGACGAGGGAGCCCAGGAGCACGATATGCAACGCGTAGAGGAACGCTGAGGCCAGGAGCAGTGGGATGCCCGCGCCCACGGCGAGGCCGTCGAGGCTCAGCGCGCTGACTCCGCCGAGCGCCAGGACGGCCGCCACCCATGTCGCCCGGGACACGCGTGCGCCCAGAAGCACCAGCGCGAGCATCGGCGTGATGACCACGTACAGGGCGGTGACGAATCCCGCCGTCGAGGCCGGCGTGTAGCGCAGCCCCACCGTCTGGGCGATCTGCGCCAGCCCGTAGACCGTGCCCACGCCGATCCCCGTGAGCGCCCGCCCCCGGTTCAGCGCGCGCAGGCGCCGCCAGGACAGCGCGCAGGCCACGCCTCCCGCGATCGCGAAGCGCACCGCCAGGAAGTCCGCCGCCCCCACGAGGCCGAGGGCGTCCTTGAGCATGAAAAAGGTCGATCCCCAGATCGCAGTGACCAGGAGCAGGGAGGCCGTGGGGAGGAGTGCTGGTCCGACCGCGCGGAACGACGGCGTCGCAGCACTGCGCGGCATGACGACCTCCGGGGCGAGATGGGAGAAGGAACAGCTTACTCCTCCCGATAGTAGATCCGACACCACGCACTCACCGGTCCGGCGGTGTCTCGGCGCGCCCGGCCGACCTCGTCATGGGACCAATGCGCACATGGTGCGCCTCCACCGCGCCGTTGGGCCGCGTGGGCCTCCTCGGGGTAGAGTCGCCTCAGCAACGTGCTCCGGGGTCGGTGGAAATCCGAGCCGGCGGTGAGAGTCCGCGACCCGAGCCCTCCGCTCGCCGGGCGGATCGGCTCGGCTGAGCCGGTGGGATTCCGGCACCGACGGTGAGAGTCCGGATGGGAGGAAGCACGGGGCGGCCGCGTGGGCCGGATCGGCCACGCGCAGGAGCTACCAGCGCCGGCCGCCACGGGCGCCGCTGGCCCGCCACCCCGGAGAGCGCCCCTGGGGCCACCCGGGGGAGAGCCCGGAGGAGGACCGACGTGCCAGGCGGCAGCAGCCCCAGCGCCACGAGCGCAGAACGACCCTCGTGGCGCGGCAGGCGACGGAGTGACGAGCACCGCGGGCCCCTGCCCGCGCTCCTGGTGGGCGCCGTCGTCCTGCTGCTCTGGCTCGCCTTATCCCGCAGCGGCGCCATCCCGCAGATCCTCCTGCCGGCCCCGCTGCGCGTCCTGGAGCGCCTGTGGATGGCCACCACGAAAGCCGGCTTGCTCGACTACGCCTGGGTGACGCTCCGCGAGGCGGTCCTGGGCTGCGCCGGCGCGGCCGCCTTCGCGATCCCCCTGGCCTGGATGCTGCACCACTGGGAGCTCTTCCGCCGCGCGGTGCTGCCTTACGTGGCGGCCAGCCAGGCGGTTCCCGCGATCGCCATCGCCCCCCTGCTCGTCCTGTGGATCGGCTACGGCACCGTGCCGATCGTCGTCCTGTGCGCCTTCGTGGTCTTCTTCCCGATCACCGTCGCCATCCTGCTGGGCCTGCGCGGGCTGGACACCGACGTGCTCGACGCTGCCCGCCTCGACGGCGCGCACGGCTGGACGATGATCATCCATATGGAGGCGCCCATGGTCCTGCCGGCGATCCTCGCCGGCGTGCGCACGGCCTTCACCCTGTCCATCACCGGCGCCGTCATCGGCGAGATGGTCATGGGTGGCGACGGCATGGGACAGCTGCTGTCCATCCAGCGCGACGCCGTCGACACCACCGGCCTGTTCGCCACCATCACCCTGCTGTGCGCCATGGCCACCACCGTCCACTGGCTGCTGCTGGCTGCCGAGCACCGCAGCCGGACCGTCGCCGCCCTGCGCGGGCGGCGCGCCACCTGACCGCCCCTGACCGCCTCTGAGCGCCGACCCGACCGAACCGCCCCGCGACCCGCGCAGCCCAAGGAGAATACCGTGACCAGCCAGCCCTCCCGCCCCCGCCTCACCCGCAGGGGCCTCATCGCCTCAGCCCTGGCCCTGACCGGGGGCGGCGCCCTGGCCGCCTGCTCGTCCGGCACCGCCTCCCAGGTCCTCAGATCCGGCGGCGCGGCGACGGGCGGAGCGCTGACCATCGGCTTGACCTACACGCCGAACATCCAGTTCGCGCCCTTCTACATGGCCCTGACCAATAAGGATTACGAGTCGTCCGTCGAGCTGCGCCACCACGGCGGCTCCGAGGGGCTCTTCGACGCGCTGCTGGCCGGCACCGAGCAGATGGTCATCGCCGGGGCCGACGAGGCGGTGGTCGCGGCCTCCAACGACTCGCCGCTGGTGGTCATCGGCGGTTACTACCAGCGCTACCCGGGATGCGTCATCGCCCGCGAGGACTCCGCCGTCGCCTCGCTCGCCGACCTCGAGGGCCGGGTCGTGGGTCTGCCCGGGCGCACGGGGGAGAACTGGTACGCCCTCCAGGTGGCGATGCGGAGCGCGGGATTGAGCGAGTCCGACCTGACGATCCTCGAGATCGGCTTCACCCAGCAGGCCGCCCTCGCCCAGCCCAAGCCCGACACGGGGGACGCCTCGAGGCCCGACGCGATCATCGGCTTCTCCAACAACGACGCCGTCGGCCTCAAGGAGTCAGGGGTGGCCGTGCGCACTATCCCCGTCGGTGATGACATCCCCCTCATCGGTGCCTCCCTGGTCACCACGCGGGCAGTCCTGGAAGCGCGCCGCGCCGAGCTCGACGCCGCCGTCATGGCCTCCTCGCGCGGCATGGCCGCCTTCGTGACCGACCCCGACGCCGCAGTGGCCGCGACCCGCCAGTACGTGCCCGACCTGGTGGACGACGCCCAGGCCGCGCGGGCCCGCGCCGTCGCCGTGGCCACGGCCGAGCTCATCGCCCCTCGGGGCTCCGACACCACCATCGGGGCACTCGAGCAGGCCAAGGCGGCCACCATGATCGATTTCCTGGGCGGTCAGGGCATCCTCGGCTCGACGGCGGTCACCGCCGACGTCGTCTGCCAGCCGCTGCTCGCCGCCTGACGGGCGGGCGACGGATCCAGCCCTTGGGCGGACTGGAGATTCAGCGCGCGCCCCGAGGGCCGGGATGGCTCAGAGGGACTCAGAGGGAGCCGGACGCGGCTGTCAGAGGCGGCAGGCCAGGAGCTCGGAGACGAGGATCGCGCGGGCGCCCACCTCGTAGAGCTCATCCATGAGGCGGTTCATATCCGCGCGCGGCACCATGGAGCGCACCGCCACCCAGTCCGGGTTCTGCAGCGGGGACACCGTGGGGGACTGGATGCCCGGTGTGATCTCGGTGGCCAGGTGCAGGCGGTTCATGGGCACGTCGTAGTCCATGAGCACGTAGGAGCGCGCCCGCATGACGCCCTCCAGGCGCCGCACAAGAGTGGCCAGCCCCGGCTCACCGGCAAAAGCCTCGGTGGTGATGAGCACCGCCTCGCTGGCGAGGATCGGCTCGCCGAAGACCTCCAGCCCGGCGGCGCGCAGGGTGGTGCCGGTTTCGACGACATCGGCGATGAGGTCGGCGACGCCGAGCCGCACGGAGGACTCCACGGCGCCGTCGAGGTGGACGGTGGCGGCCTCGATGCCCCGCTCGGCGAGGAATGCGCGCACGAGCACGTCGTAGGAGGTCGCGATGCGTTTGCCCGCGATATCGGTGAGATCGCTCATGGCGCCGACCGGGGCGGCGAACCGGAAGGTGGAGCGGGCGAAGCCGAGGGGCAGGTGCTCAGTGGCCTCGACGCCGGAGTCCAGGAGGAGGTCGCGGCCGGTGATACCGGCATGGACCGTGCCCTGGCCGACGTACACGGCGATGTCGCGGGGGCGCAGGAAGAAGAATTCGACGTCGTTGGCCTCATCGAGGAGGACCAGCTCGCGCCCGGTGCGGCGCGCGCGGTAGCCTGCCTCCCTCAGCAGTGAGATCGCGGGGTCGGACAGGGAGCCCTTGTTGGGGACTGCGATGCGCAGCATGGTGATGGTCCTCCGGCTCACAGGTACTTGTAGACGTCGTCGAGCGTGTAGCCCTTGGCGATCATCATGACCTGGGCATGGTAGAGCAGCTGGGACAGCTCCTCGCAGGCTGCCTCATCGGACTCGTGCTCGCAGGCCATCCAGGCCTCCGCGGCCTCCTCCACAAGCTTCTTGCCGATGAAGTGGACGCCGCGGTCGAGCTCGGCTACGGTGCCCGAGCCCTCGGGCCGCGTGGCGGCCCGTTCCTGCAACTGCGCGAAAAGGTCCTCGAAGCGTGTCATGGCGTCAGGCTAGTCCACGCCGGCGCGCATCCCCGCACCGGTCTCACCGGCGCAAGGGGCCCGCAGACCGGTGGCTGGGGGAGCGGCCCGGGCTCTGCCGTGCCGGGCGGCCCGCCCTAGTGGGTGACGAGGGCCGCCGCGTGCCTGCCCGCTGCGGCCGCGGCGATGAAGGCGGCCTCATCGGCGTCCAGGCGCCGTCCCATGGTGGACAGGCGGATGCCGGTGGCTGCTTCCATGGCCTCCAGCGCCTCGCGCAGTCCCTCGGCTGGCGCCTCGACGAGCCGGTGCCGCTCGCCCTGCTCGCGCTCCGCGCAGGCAGAGGCCGCTTGCTCGCGGGTCCGGGCCCAGAAGCCCTCCATGCCGGCGGGGTCGGGCGCGCCCACCGGCACGACTACGTCGGCGCCGGCCAGGGCGACCCGCCCGTAGGCGGTCATCGAGTGATGGGAGACCCCCAGATGTCGGGGCCGGGCGTCCGCCTGGGACACGCGTAGGCAGGCCACCGGACGCCCGCCGAGGGCGGCGGCCGCGTTGATGGCCTCCCCGCAGGCCACCCCTGAGAAGCCCCAGGGGGTGTCCGTGCCCAGGTTCCCCGGGCCCTGGATGACGACGATGACCTCCGCGCCCAGCACATGGAGGGCCGCGAGCAGGGCGTTGTGAACGGAGACCGCCTCGAGGTCTCCGCCCCAGGCCTGCCCGGCGGTGACCGTGCCGGCCAGCCATCCGGCGTCGACGAGCGCGCAGACCGCCCGCGAGTAGGGCAGGGGCAGCGCCCCGCCGTCGGTCATGACATAGACGACCCGTGGGCCGGGGCCAGGAGCGGTGCCGGGGGAACGCAGGCCCGCGAGGATCGCCGGCAGGCTGGAGTGGAGGTCCGCGACGACGACGGGCGCGCCGTCCAGTCCCAGCTCGCCGATGGGCGCGGCCAGAACGTGGTGGTGCTCCGTGTCCTGCTCGTCGACGCCGGTGACCATGACCTGGTCCGGCATGTAGCGGGCCTTGACGAGGTGCCCACCGGGCGCCGGGTCGGCGGGGAGGGCGTCGAGACGCGCCGTGACCATTGCGTGCCCGCCAGTGCCCAGGCGCCGTGCCAGCGCGGAGACCTCCAGGCGGACGCGCTCTCCGGGCTCCGGCAGGCCACCGAGAGCCTCATAGGCGACCGCCCGGCAGGACTCGCCCGCCACGAGCGCGGCGGCGCCCTCGGGGGCGGCGATGATCCGTGCCTCGAGTTCGGCGCAGCGTCGGCCCGGTGCGCCCCAGGCCTGCCGCAGGGCGGCGATCTCGGCATCGCGCAGCATCATGATGGCAGCGTAGCGGCGACTGGGATTCTTCGAGGCGGGTTGCCGGTCGGCGGCGGTGGGGCCCTCCGCTGGGGGAGTGCTGGTTCCGGATTCCCGCGTCCGCTAGTCGCCCGCCACGAAGGAGCGGACACAGGCGGCTGCCTCGTGAGGCGCCTCCGACAGGATCAGGTGCGTGGTGCCGGGGAAGTCGTCGGCCAATGCGAAGCCGCCGGTGACGTGCGCACGTATGTAATCGGTGTTCACCGTCGAGTACAGTGGGATCTCGGGCATCAGGTACAGAAAAGGAACGTCAATCCGCTTCATCGCCGGGCGCTGGTCGGTGCGGAACAGCGAGTACCACAAGCCGGCGAAGGTGAGCGGGTCGAGCGACTCGCGCATCGCCTCGATGGCGGCTTCCTCCTGGTCGGCCGGCAGGTTCCGCAGCTTCGGGTTCATGAGGTTCTTGGCGATGTACCACGAACCGTAGCCGCTGTCGTCGAACATATGGTCGAGATCGCGGTGGAAGTCCTCGTCGGTCCACTCCCCTCTGCCGATGCCGCCCCTCCAACCGTCATTGCGCAAGTACGGCGACATGTCGGCCGCGACGATGCGCCGTAGACGCCCCGTCCCGTACTGGGCCACGTAACTGAAGATGGCTGCCGCCCCCATGGAATGGCCGATGGCCGTGACGCTGTCCAGGCGGAGCTGCTCAATGACGTCGGCCAGGTCCTGCCCGAGAGTACGCACGTTCAGGTGCATGCGGGCGCGGTCGGAGTCGGCGTGCCCGCGCTGGTCGTAGAAGACCACGCGATGGTCCTGATTCAGATCGTCGATGAAGTCGGCTAGGTCGTAGTGGGAAGAGCCCAGGCCGTGGATCACCAGGAGCGTCTCCTCCTTCGCCCGCCGTGATTCCTTGGCGGGCAGGTCCTCATAGTAAAGACCGGTGCCGTCCTGCGTGATGATGTGCGCCATGTTCTTCCTCTCGGGTATCGGGATTCAAGGGTGCTATTCACGGGACCGAGGGCACGGCCGTGCCGTTGCTGAGGGAATCAGCCGCCGGGCAGGGGATCGGCCTGCTGTTCTAGACCAATCCTGCGGAGGCGACCGATGCGGCATGATTATACGCCTGGGTCACCGGCCCTTCACGGTCCGCGATGCGGTTGGGGCTTGATCTCCTTTGGTCGTGGGGCGGTGCGGTGGGGGTGTTGCGCGGACCCGGTGAGCTGATGCGCGGGTGCTCTTGGTTCCGGTGGGGCCGGCCGCGGTGCGGGGCCGATGCCCCGGCCCCAGATGAACCGGCTGCGGGCTCCGGCGCCAGGTGGCGAATATACTATACGCCCAGGCCAAGCAGCCTCCGGCGCTCAGAGCTCGATCTGGTGGTCGTGGGCCTACGCTTGGAGGCATGCCCACGACCGCCATCCCCGCCGAGGAACGGCAGATCAACCTCCTGCTCGCCCTGCGCGCCACCCGAACGGGCCTGACCGCCGCGCAGATCATCCGGGACGTGTCCGGCTACGACCATGCCGGCGGCGCCACCGCGACCCGCATGTTCGAGCGGGATAAGGACGCCCTGCGCGAGCTCGGCATCGTCATCCTCACCGAGGGCCCCGCCGACGCCGTCCGCTACCGTATCGACGACGCCGACTACGCCCTGCCCGCCATCCACCTCGACTCCGCCCAGGCCGGCGCCATCGCCCTGGCCGCCTCCTCCTGGTCCGACGGCGCTCTGCCCGTTGCCGCCCGCCGGGCGCTCACCAAACTGCGCGCCGTCGCCGAGACGGTCAGCAGCGCCTTGCCGGACCTCACCGTCGACCTCGCCGGCCACGAGATCCCCCTGACGCTGCTGACCGCCATCGAGGAGCGCCGCGCCGTCGCCTTCGACTACGCCTCCTCCTCACCCGGCAGCTCCGGGGCCACGCGGACCCGTCGGGTCGAGCCCCACCGGATCATCCGTCTCGAGGGCGCCTGGTACCTCGACGCCAGGGACCAGGACGCCGGCCAGCCCCGCAGATTCCGTCTTGCGCGCATCCTCGGCTCCATCACCCCCATCGGCCCCGCGGGCGCCTTCGAACCACCGCCCCCCACCTCCCCCGAGCCCAGGACCGCGCGGCTCGCCGTCATGCCCGGGAGGGCTCTCGGCCTGCGGGCCCGAGCACAAGATGCTCCGCCTGACGACGCGCCCGGCGAGCAGTGGCGGGGGCGCGATATCATCCGCGTCCCCTACGCCGATCCCTTCAGCTTCGCAGGCGCCCTGGCCGCGCTCGGCGACGCCGTCGTCGTCCTCGGACCCGCCGACCTGCGCGAGGCCGTCCTCGCGCACCTGCGCGGCGCGGCCCGACTCACGGCCGATGCCGTGACCGAGAAGGAGGACTGACATGGCCCGCACACCCGCCGCCGCACGCCTCGTCCGCCTCCTCGCCCTGCCCGCATGGGTCGCGCAGAACGACGGCGCCACCATCGCCGAGGCCGCCGCCCATTTCGAGGTCGACGAGGACACGATCCGCCGCGATGTGGGCACCCTGTGGCTCTCCGGCCTGCCCGGCGGCCTGCACGACGACCTCGTCGACTTCTCCGCGACCGCCTGGGAGGTGGGCCGTCTCAGCCTCAGCCAGGCCCACGGCCTCGACCGCCCCGTGCGCCTCTCCCACGAGGAGGCCGTCTCCCTCCTCCTGTCCCTGAGGGTCCTGCGCGGCGTTCTCGGCGCCGACGCCGGGGCCGCCACCGCTCTGGGCGGCGCCGAGAGGGCGCTGGCCTCCCTGCTCGGCCCAGCGGCGCCCCCGCCCGATGACAACGCCCCCGACACGCCCGAGGCTCCCAACGAGCCGGATTCTCCCGGCGAGCCCGGTCCTGCCGGTCCCGACTCGGAGGCGGACCCCACCACGATCCTCGCCCAGGTGCGTCGCGCCCTCGACGAGGGGCGCAGACTCCACCTCTCCTACGTCTCGGCCACCGACGTCCCCTCCGAGCGCGACGTCGACCCCATCGCCCTGCACTCCGACGGCTCCACGCTCACCCTGACCGCCTGGTGCCTGACCGCCAGGGCCGAGCGGAGCTTCCGCTTCGATCGCATCCTGGCCGCAAGCGCCCTCGACACCCCGGGCGCCACCCACCGGAGGCGCCGCAGCCCTCAGGGACGCGACGCCGGGCATGATCGGGGCGCGATCGAGGCCCCCACGGCGGAGCTCATCCTCGAGCCCTCAGGTCGCTGGCTCATCGAGCAGCTGCCGCGCACCCGCGCCGAGATCCTCGACGACGGGGCCATCCGCGCCGTCGTCGAGGGGCGGGACTGGGACTGGCTGCGCGGCCTCGTCCTGTCCGCCGGGCGTCACCTGCGCTCCGTCGCCCCCGCGCACCTGGCCCGGAGCGCGAGCGAGGCCGCCCTCGCCGCGCTCGATGCTTACGCCGACGGTGGAAACCCCTCGGCCTGAGCGAAGCGGTGAGCGGGGCTTCCACCCGGGCCCGCTACACTCGGGGGCGATCACATCGCGCATCGTCAAACGGAAGCAGGAATCATCATGGGAGCCTTCAAGCCCTGGCACTGGATCGTGCTGCTCATCGTCATCCTCCTCGTCTTCGGGGCCGGCAAGCTGCCCGAGATCGCCTCGAGCCTCGGCCAGTCGATGAAGGTGTTCAAGAAGGAGGTCAAGGAGCTCCGCGAGGACGACGCCCCCGCGCAGATCCAGCAGCCCCAGCAGGGCACCTACTACACCCAGCCCACCCAGCCGGGCCAGGCCGCTCCCCAGCAGAACGCCGAGGGCGCCAACCAGCAGTAGAGCCCGACGCCCCGGAGCCCACCCACGGATCCGCCCGGATCAACGCCGCAACAGCGGCCAGACACACCCGCCGTCGCAGGAAGCAGCTCATGGTCACCGTGCCCAAGGCCTCCAAGGCCCGCCGCAAGGACAACCCCGAGGCGCGCATGTCCATCGGGGATCACCTGCGCGAGCTGCGCAACCGCATCGTCATCTCGGTGATCGCGATCGTCGTCGGCTCGATCGTGGGCTACTTCGTCTACGACTCCGCCTTCGCCCTCATCACGCGTCCCATCTCGCAGGCGAACGCCAAGGGCGCCAACCTGTCGCTCAACTTCGGCACGGTGCTGTCCTCCTTCGACATCCGCCTGCGCGTATCCATCTGGCTCGGCCTCATCCTCTCCTCGCCCATGTGGATCTACCAGTTCTGGGCGTTCGTCGGCCCGGGCCTGACGCGCAAGGAGAAGCGCTACGCCTGGCTGTACTGCGGCATCGGCGCCCTACTGTTCCTGGCCGGTATCGCCCTGGGCATCTGGATCCTCCCGCACGCCATCGCCATCCTCACCGGCTTCATCCCGGCCGGAGCGACCACCGGGTTCATCGATGCCAGCCCCTACCTCTCCTTCGTCACACGGATCATCCTGGTCTTCGGCCTCACCTTCCTGCTTCCCGAGGTTCTCGTGGCGATCAATCAGTTGGGACTCGTCAAGGGCCGCACCCTCCTGCGCGGCTGGCGGTGGGCCGTGGTGGGCATTGTGGCGCTCATGGCCGTGGCCAACCCCCTGCCGGACCCCTGGTCCATGATCTTCATGTCCATCCCGATCATCGGCCTGTACTTCGGCGCCTGCGGTATCGCCATCCGCCACGACAAGCGCCTCGCCAAGCGCCGCGCGGCCCTCGATGCCGAGCTCGACGCCGCCCTGGCCCGCCCCTCACGATCCGCGATCGAGGCCGGGCCGGAATCGGCCTCCTGAGCCGCGCGCCCGATGCCGATGACTCGGTCCCGCTGCTCGGACACCCCCGCCTCGCCCGCGGAGCGATACGCCGCCGACCGCCGCCGCCAGGCCGCCTCTCGCACCGAGCTCGCGGCCTTCGCCTCCGGGCTCGGCTTCGAGCTCGACGACTTCCAGGTCGCCGGCTGCCAGGCGCTCGAGCGCGATGAGGGCGTCCTCATCGCCGCCCCGACCGGCGCCGGCAAAACCGTCGTCGGGGAGTTCGCCGTCCACCTGGGACTGGCCAAGGGCCTCAAGACCTTCTACACCACGCCCATCAAGGCCCTGTCCAACCAGAAGTACCTCGACCTGACGCGCCGCCACGGCGCCGAGCGCGTCGGCCTGCTCACCGGCGACACCTCGATCAACCCCCACGCCGACGTCATCGTCATGACCACCGAGGTCCTGCGCAACATGCTCTACTCGGGCTCACGGGACCTCGACCGCCTCGGCTACGTCGTCATGGACGAGGTCCACTACCTCGCCGACCGCTTTCGCGGCCCCGTATGGGAGGAGGTCATCATCCACCTCGCCCCCGAGGTGCGGGTGGTGTCCCTGTCCGCCACCGTCTCCAACGCGGAGGAGTTCGGGCAGTGGCTCGGCGAGGTGCGGGGTAGCACCACCGTCGTCGTCTCCGAGCACCGGCCCGTCCCGCTCACCCAGCACATGATCGTGGGTCGCAGGCTCCTGCCCCTGTACTCCTACAGCGAGGCCGCCCCGGGCGACGTCCGAGGCGATGACGGCGCCCCATCGTCGGAGCCCGCTCCGCCCCTCAACCCCGATCTCGTCAAGGCGGTGCGCGCCGCCCAGCGGGCCGCTGCGGCCGAGGGCGCCGCCTCGAAGAGCCGCGGCGGGGACGGCCCCCAGCCCTGGAAGCGCGGCGGCCGGGCCCCTCGGCGCGGCGCGGGGGGCGCCAGGCTGGAGCGCCTCCGCCCGCCCTCGCGCCTGACCGTCATCAGTGCCCTCGAGACGGCCGACCTCCTGCCCGCGATCGTCTTCGTGTTCTCCCGGGCGGGCTGCGAGGCAGCCGTCAGCCAGGCGATGGCCGGGGGAGTGGACCTGACTACTCGGGAGGAGGCCGAGCGCATCCGGGAGGTCATCGACCGCCGCACGGCCGGCATCCCCGCCACGGACCGGGGCGCCCTCGGCTTCCACTCATGGGCCTCGGCGCTGGAGCGAGGCGTGTCCGCGCACCACGCGGGCCTGCTCCCGGTGTTCAAGGAGACCGTTGAAGAGCTCTTCAGCGCCGGCCTCGTCAAGGTCGTCTACGCCACCGAGACCCTGGCACTCGGCATCAACATGCCCGCGCGCACGGTCGTCCTGGAATCGCTGCGCAAGTGGAACGGCTCCGCGCATGTCACCCTCAGCCCCGGCGAGTACACGCAGCTCACCGGCCGCGCGGGGCGTCGCGGCATCGACACCGAGGGCCACGCGATCGTCCTGGCCGCCGACGACGTCGAGCCCTCCCTCGTCTCCTCACTGGCCTCCCGGCGCACCTACCCGCTCGTCTCCGCCTTCCGACCCACCTACAACATGGCGGTCAACCTGCTGGGCCGCACGAGCCGCGAGCGGGCACGGGAGATCCTGGAATCCTCCTTCGCCCAGTTCCAGGCCGACCGGGGCGTCGTCGAGCTCGCCGCGCAGGCCCGCCGCAAGCGCCACGGTCTGGAGGAGCTCGAGGCCCGGATGACCTGCCATCTCGGGGACTTCCGCGAGTACGCCGCCCTGCGCCAGGAGATCGCCGAAGCGGAAGCGGACCTGTCCTCCGAGCGCCGCTCAGCCCGGCGCGTCGAGGCAGGGCGATCCATGGCCTCGCTGCGTCGCGGCGACGTCGTCGTCTACCGCAAGGGGCGGCGCTCCCGGCACGCGGTGGTGCTCTCCGGCGGGGAGGACCGCTCCGGGGCCCCGGCGCTGACCGTCCTGGGGGAGGACGGGCGCGTGGTCACTCTCAGCCCGGACACCTTGCCCGACGGCGTCATGAGGCTCGGCTTTCTGCGCGTGGCCAGCAGTGCGGATATGCGCCGCCGTGAGCACCGTGACCGGCTCGTCGGGCGCCTCATCGACACCATCCGCTCAGGCACGCTCTCCGAGGCGCCCGCGCGCAAGCGCCGCCGCACCAGCCCCGCCCAGCGGCGCGGAGAGGCGGACGGCCGCGCCCAGGCGACCACCGCCGAGCGCATTGAGGACCTGCGGCGGCGCTTGCACACCCATCCGTGTCACGGCTGCCCGGACCGCGAGGAGCACGCCCGCGTGGGGCGCAAGTGGGCCAAGGCCCGCGCCGAGGCCGCCCGGATCATGTCCCGCATCGAGACCCGCACCGGCACGATCGCCCGGCTCTTCGACGCCGTCTGCGAGGTCCTCCTGCAACTGGGCTACCTCGAGCCCGCCGATGAGAGGTGCCCTGAGGGCGAGCTGCGGGTCACGAGCGCCGGGCGCCTCCTCGCCCGCGTCTACGCCGAGAGGGACCTCCTCATCACCGAGTGCCTGCGCTCCGGGCTCTGGGACGCCCTGGGGCCGGCCGATCTCGCCGGGGCGGTCTCTGCCTGCGTGTACGAGCCGCGCCTGAGCGCGCAGTCCCTGGGCCTGCCCGTCTCCCCGGGCAGCAGGCTGGGGCAAGTCCTGCGCGGGGAGCTGCGGGTCTCCCAGTCGATCAACGACCTGGAGGGCCTGGGGCGCATCGCCCACTCACCGGGCGCCGAGCCGGCCCTGGCCGGGGCCGTCGCCGCCTGGGCGCGGGGAGCCGAGCTGGCCGAGGTCCTCGACGCCACCGATATGACCGCCGGGGACTTCGTGCGCTGGGCCAAGCAGCTCCTCGACCTCCTGAGCCAGCTCGCCGGGCTCGTCCCCGAGCCGGGCGCGGACCCGCGCGACGCGGAGGCTCTCACCGCGCTGGCGCTCACCGCCGCCGAGGCGAGCCTCGACGTCGGCAGGGGGGTGGTCGCGTGGTCCGGGGTGTGAGTACCGGCGCCGGCCCGGGCCGGGGAGAGCGCCTCGCCCGCTCGCTGCGGGGGATGATCCTGCCCACTGCCTGGGCGACCGTCTCGGGCCTGGCCCTCGCCTCCGCCTTCGCCCCGCTGGACTGGTGGTGGGCGGCGGCGATGGGCGTGGCCGGGCTCGGCGTCATTGCGCGCGGGCGGACGTGGGGGAGGAGCGCCTGGCTCGGCTTCGTCGTCGGACTGGCCTTCTTCGCCCCCCTTCTCCACTTCACGGTGCCCGCCATGGGCAACGCCCTGGGCTGGGTGGCGCTGACGATCACCGAGGCCTCCTACCTCGCGCTGCTCGGCGCCGCCTGGTCCTGGGTGAGCAGGCTCGGGCCGCTCGACGACGGGCACGGAGAGGACGGCGGGACCATCTGGCGCGGCACCGCCGCCCGGGTGGCCGCCCTCGCAGCACTGTGGGCCGCCGTCGAGGAACTGAGGTCCTCCTGGCCCTGGGGAGGCTTCCCCTTCGGGCGCCTCGCCTTCGCCATGGCCGACTCTCCACTCCTGCCCCTGGCCTCCATCGGAGGCGTCACCGGGCTCGGCCTGCTCGTCGCGCTTATCGGCGCCCTCCTGGCCGAGGCCGCCCGCGCCCTGCGCCACGGCGCCGGCCTGAGGGCGCTGACCGCCCTCATCGCCGCGGGGGCCGCCGCCGTCGCGCCGCTGGCCATCCACATGCCCTCCCAGGCCGAGTCCGGCGCCCTGCGGCTGGCCGCCGTCCAGGGCAGCGTCGCCGACGCGCAGGACTCCTACGCCCGCGCCCTGGAGGTCACCGGCAGGCACGCCGATGAGACCACCCGCCTCGCGGGCGAGATCGCCCCGGAGGCCGTCGACGCCGTCGTCTGGCCGGAGAACGCCGCCGACCTCGACCCGCGCGACCACTACGCGTCCGCGCGGCGCATCGACCGGGCCGCCCGGGCCATCGGCGCCCCGATCCTCGTCGGAGCGGTCAAGTACGAGGACGACGCGCGCTACAACGACCTCCTCCTGTGGTCCCCGATCACGGGAGCGGGCCCGTACTACCGCAAGCACCGTCCCGTGCCCTTCGCCGAGTACGTTCCCCTGCGCTCCTGGATCAGGAGGCTGACCACTCAGGTGGACCGCATCGGCGTCGACATGCTCCCCGGGACCGGCCCGACCACACTCGCCGTGCCATCGGCCTCCCAGGGGCGGGACGTGCCACTGGCCATCGGCATCTGCTTCGAGGTCGCCTACGACGATCTCCTGCGCGACGGCGTGCAGCGGGGAGGCGAGGCGATCATGATCCCCACGAACAACGCCAATTTCATCGGCACCTCGGAGATCGGCCAGCAGATCGCCCAGGGCCGGGTGCAGGCCGTCGCCCACGGCCGCGCCGTCCTCCAGGTCTCCACCACCGGCACCACCGCCGTCATCAGCCCGCGGGGTGTCATCGAGCAGGAGCTCCCCGACAATGAGCAGTCCTCGCTCGTAGCGGAGCTTCCGCTGCGGACTACGCTGACCATCGCCGACCGGCTGGGATACTGGCCCGCGCGTCTGGCGCTGATCGCTGGGGCGCTGCTCGCTATCACCGGTATGGTGTCCGCTGGACGACGGCACTGGGCCGCTCACGCCCCGCGTGGCGGATACCGGAAGCGACATCGCGCGTCAGGCTCGGTGCCCGGCACCGGGCGGTCATCGACCATACGGAGGAAGCGGACATGAAAGCACTCGTCGTCACCCCCACCTACAACGAGATCGAGTCATTGCCCGTGGCCCTGGACCGGGTGCGCGAGCACGCCCCGGCCGTCGACATCCTCGTCGTGGACGACAACTCCCCGGACGGCACCGGCGACCTCGCCGATGGTCGCGCCGCCGCGGACGAGCAGATCCACGTCCTGCACCGTACCGAGAAGAACGGCCTCGGCCCCGCCTACCTCGCCGGGTTCTCCTGGGGACTGGGCGCCGGCTACGAGCTGCTCGTCGAGATGGACGCCGATGGCTCCCACCGCGCCGAGGACCTCGCCCTGCTCATCCAGCGCGCCGAGATGGCCGATGCCCCGGACCTCGTCATCGGCTCGCGCTGGGTGGCCGGGGGAGCCACCGAGGGGTGGGACGCCAAGCGCGTGGCCCTGTCCCGCGCGGGCAACCTCTACATCAACGCCATGCTCGGCCTGCGCGTCAAGGACGCCACCGCCGGCTTCCGGGTCTACCGGGCCGACTTGCTGCGCCGCATGGACCTATCGGCGATCGAAGCCCTCGGCTACGGCTTCCAGGTCAATATGACCAAGCTTGTCGACGAGGCTGGCGGGCGCATCGTCGAGATGCCCATCACCTTCCTGGAGCGCGAGGCCGGCCAATCCAAGCTCAGCGGCGGTATCTTCACCGAGGAGCTCGCCCTCGTGACCCGCTGGGGCGCCGCCAAGCGGGGCGCGCAGCTCACCGGTCTCGTCTCCTCCGCCGCCAAGCGCCTGCAGGGAAAGTAACACCAGTTGTGCGAGCGCCGACCGATCATTCCAGGATGGCGCTGGAGCACCAATCCCCGTGATTTAAGAACTGTGGCGAGATGAAGTATAGTTGACGCCTTTAAAATTGCTCAAATTTATAACTTGACCTCTTTCGATCCTCTGGGTATGTTCGATGCGGATGGCAAGGTCGCCTTCCCTTTGGAGGAGATGTTGAAGTGCCCACTCTCAGTGATCTCATCCAACCCGACGCCATTCAGCTCCAGATCCAGGCCAGTGACTGGCGAGCAGCGGTCTCTGCCGCGGGGAGTGCGCTTGTTGGCGCTGGCGCCTGCGGACCCAGTTACGCCCAGGCCATGCTGAAAACCGTGGAGGAGCACGGCCCGTATATCGTTATCGCTCCGGGCTTCGCTCTGCCCCATGCCCGGCCCGACGATTCAGTGACTCGCACAGCGATGTCGGTCGTGCGACTAGCCGAGCCCATTGCCTTCGGCAACGAGGACAATGACCCTGTGCGGCTGGTGATGGGGCTTGTGGCTGTCGATGACGATGCACACCGCGGCGCCCTGGTTGAACTTGCTGGACTGCTGGCCGATCCGCGGCGACGTGACCAGTTGATGGCCGCCGACACCCCGGAGGCGGTCCTTGGCGCGCTCGGGCCTGCAGAGCCTGAAGATCCTGCTCCTGCGCGAGCTCCAACTGTTTCCCCTGCCGCCTCTAGCGCGGTGGTGCCAGCCGACGCCGTGGCCTCTAAAGGCCTGGTCCTCACGGTGTGCGGCAACGGGCTGGGCACCAGCCTGTTTCTCAAGAACACCTTGGAGAAGGTCCTGGAGCAGTGGGGCTGGGCGCCCTACCTAAAGGTGGAGGCCACTGATACTATCTCCGCTAAAGGGCGCGCCAAGGAGGCCGATGTTGTCATGACCTCCGCTGCTATTGCTCAGACCTTGGGTGATCTTGGGGTTCCCGTTGAGGTCATTACTGATTTTACGTCCACCTCGGAGATCGACGCGGCGCTGCGTCGAATCTATGCTGTCTAAAATTAAGGGGGGAAATGTCTGTCGTCCTTGCTGTTGCGCAGTTCCTGGTCAACGAGATCCTCAGCGTCCCAGCCTTCCTTATCGGCTTGATCACTGCTTCCGGGTTGATTGCGCTGCGGCGCGGCACTGGGCAGGTGCTCGGCGGCGCGATCAAGGCGGTTCTGGGCTTCCTGCTGGTCAGTGCGGGTGCCGGGCTGGTCGCTACGTCACTTGCGCCGCTGGGAACCATGATCCAGGGTGCGCTAGGCGCCCATGGGGTAGTTCCCACTAATGAGGCGATCGCCGGCATCGCGCAGGAGATGTACGGCGCTCAGGTGTCCTGGGTTATGATCTTAGGTTTTGTTGTCGCCCTGCTGTTGGCCCGCTTCACCCCGCTGCGCTACGTATTCCTCACCGGGCACCACCTGCTATTCATGGCCACACTTATTACTATCGTCATGGCCTCGGCCGGGATGAAGTCCCCCGTGGTGGTGGGTTTAGGGGCGCTGCTTCTAGGGGTCCTCATGGTGTCACTACCTGCGCTGGTACATCCATGGACCCGGCGGGTGACGGGTGACGACTCCATCGCCATCGGGCACTTTGGCACCCTGGGGTATCTGGCCGCCGGCATGACTGGGCGTCTAGTCGACCCTAAGGGTCGTTCTCGCTCCACCGAGGACCTCAAAGTCCCGGAATCACTGCGCTTCCTGCGTGACTCGATGGTGGCGACCGCCCTATCGATGGTGCTGATGTACCTGGTGCTCGCTGTGGTTTACCTGGTGCAGCGGGGATCGGCCACCGCATTCACCGCCTTCTCAGTCGAAGCGACAAATGTCGGAAACTACCTCATGCAGGCCGTCACTCAAGGTCTCCAGTTCGGTATCGCCGTCGCTGTCATCCTGTTCGGAGTCCGCACCATCCTTGGTGAGCTTGTTCCCGCCTTCCAGGGTATCGCCAAGGCCGTTGTGCCCGGGGCTATCCCCGCGCTGGACGCGCCGATCGTCTTCCCTTACGCGCAAAATGCTGTGCTCATCGGCTTCATCGCTTCATTCTTGGGCGGACTGGTCGGCTTGCTGCTGTTGGGAACCTGGCTGGGGCCCGCGTTCGGTTTGCCTCTGGTCTTGCCGGGTTTGGTTCCACATTTTTTCACCGGCGGCGCGGCTGGCGTCTATGGCAATGCCGCCGGTGGTCGCCGCGGCGCTATAGCGGGGGCATTCATCAACGGCCTGATGGTCACCTTCCTGCCGGCATTTCTCCTGGGCGTGCTCGGCAGTCTAGCGTCAGCCAACACCACATTCGGTGACACTGACTTCGGGTGGTTCGGGCTGCTAATTGGCTACGGAGCAAAACTCGGGGACGCTGCGGGGAGTATCGTGCTGCTGGCTATCGGACTGGCTATCTTCCTCGCTGCCATCGTAGTTCAGCGACGTCTGGTTGATCGCGGTTGGGATCCAGCCCCCGCACGGGAGCGCGTCTCTGAGGATCCGGGAGAGCCGGCCCATTCAGCATCGGCCACCTCACCGGGGCGAGGCTATCCGCGCGTGCTGCCACCAGCCGGAGCACCCGCGCCCCCGGCGGCGCTTGAGGCCAGTTGAGGTGACGGGCGTCGTCGCACGCGCCGGGCAGAGGGCTGGGCGATCGCAGTGCGCGGCTAGTGGCGAGACCTGGAGCGGGTGACGGGAATCGAACTCGCGCTGTCAGCTGGGGAATCGGTGATAGGCGCACTTACGACAGGCGCGGCTGGGTCGGCTCCTCATGGGAGCCTCCCGGCCGCGCCTGGTCTCTTCGGGGCCTTGCTTTGAGGACGCTCAGAAGCGCTCGCGATAGATCTCGCCGGTGCGCAGCATCTCCAGGCGCTCGTCGAGGAGGACCTTCAGCTCGTCCATCTCCCGGCGCTCCAGGAGCATGTCCCAGTGCGTGCGGGGGGCCTTCTTGGGCTCATCGGACTCCGGCTCGTCCTCCTCGCCGCGGCGCACCGCGGGAAGACCGCACTCGGGGCACTCCCAGGTCTGGGGGACCTCCGCCTCCATCGCCATGGGGACCACCGTGACATGCGCCTCGGGGCACTCGTAGGTGATCTCCTGCCGCTGGACGAACTCGACGCCCTCCTCGGACTCCATCGACTTCGCTCCGATGGTCATGCCTCGCAGTGCGCGGTCTGCCATGCCTGTGCCTCCTGGGTGCGGTGAATCGGGGCGCCGTCCCGCCCGATCACCGCGCGGGTGAGGGGCCAAGGGGCGGCCGACGCCGTGAACCTCAACACGGGGAGGGCCGGGAGTGTTCCCGGACCGCGTCGGGCCGCCCACATCATAGCGTTCGCGGGCGCGCGGCCCCTTCACGTGAGATGCTGCGGTCATACCCTGAACGAATGGCTGGAGGAGGCCCTGATGTCCGACGCCATGACAGCCCCGCAGTCCGTGGTGCGCGGATCGCGGGCGCGCCTGAGGCTCTGGCCCGGGCGCCGCGCCGAGCCACTGGGCCTGTGCCTCGTGGTCCCCGGCCTCGGCTACACGGCTTCCATGCCGCTGCTGTTCTGGCCGGCGACCGCCTTGACCGAGGCCGGGTGGGCGGTGGTGGCCCTGGAATGGGACGAGCCGCCGAGCAGCCTGGAGGAGCTGGAGAGCCAGGCCCACTGGACGCGATCCGCGTCCAAGCGCATGACCGGCCGGGAGTCGCCGATGCTGATCGTCGGCAAGTCCTTGGGCACTCGACTGGCACCCTGGGCGGAGCGTGAGGCGATCCCTGCGGCCTGGCTCACCCCCGTGCTCGACGACGAGGCGGTCCTCACCACCCTCGAGCTCGGCAAGGCGCCCGCGCTCGTCGCCGGCGGGACCGCGGATCCGGTGTGGCGCGGTGGTCCCCGCCCCCGGATGGACCTGGAGGTCCTGGAGTTCCCCCAGGCGGATCACTCCCTGCTCATCGCGGGTGACTGGCAGCGCTCCATGCGGATCCAGAACCGCATCACCTCGCGCGTCCTCGACCTGGCCGCCAGGGTCGTCGCGCGGGGCTAGCGGCCATCACCGCAGTAGTCGGCCAGGTGGCGGCCGGTCAGGGTGGCGCGGGAGGCCACGAGATCGGCCGGTGGCCCCTCGAAGACGACACGGCCGCCATCGTGCCCCGCGCCGGGGCCCATATCGATGATCCAGTCGGCATGAGCCATGACGGCCTGGTGATGCTCGATGACGACGACAGTCCGCCCCGCTTCGACGAGCCGGTCGAGCAGCCCCAGCATCGCCTCCACATCGGCCGGGTGCAAACCGACGGTCGGCTCGTCCAGCACGATGACGTCCCCCTCCTGGCCCAGGTGGACGGCGAGCTTGAGGCGCTGGCGCTCCCCGCCGGAGAGCGTGCTGAGCGCCTGCCCGAGCCTCACGTAATCCAGGCCGCAATCCGCCAGCCGGTCCAGGATCCGCTGCGCCGCGGGCAGATGAGCCTCGCCGTCGCCGAAGAACTCCCGCGCAGCGCCGACGCTCAGGTCCAGGACATCCGCGATCGACAGGCCGCCGAGGGTGAAGGCCAGGACCTCCTCGTTGAAGCGCCTCCCAGCGCACGCCTCGCAGCGCGACTCGACGGTCTCCATGAATCCCAACTGCGTCTCGATGATCCCCGAGCCGCCGCACACGGGGCAGGCTCCCTCAGAGTTCGCCGAGAAGTGCGCCGGCTTGGCCCCCGCCGCCTTGTTCTCCTTGGCGAAGGCCTTGCGGATGGGATCGAGGAGCCCGGTGAAGGTCGCGGGGTTGGAGCGGCGCGAGCCCCTGATGGGGGACTGGTCGAGGGTGACGACGCCGTCCATGGGGGACAGGTGGCCGTGGACGAGGCTGGACTTGCCCGAGCCGGCCACGCCCGTCACCACGGTGAGCACGCCGCGCGGGATATCCACATCCACGCCGCGCAGGTTGTTCGTTCTGGCACCGCGAATCTCAATAGTGCCGGCGCCCCGGCGCGGGGAGTCCTTGAGCCGCGCCCGGTCGGCCAGGTGGCGGCCGGTGAGGGTGCCGGAGCGCCGCAGTCCGTCAACCGGGCCCTCGAAGCAGACACGCCCGCCGGCATCGCCCGCGCCGGGACCGAGGTCGACGACGTGGTCGGCGATGGCGATCGTCTCGGGCTCGTGCTCGACGACGAGCACCGTGTTGCCCTTATCCCTCAGGTCCTCCAGCAGAGCGTTCATCCGGTGGATGTCATGCGGGTGGAGCCCGATGCTGGGCTCGTCGAAGACATAGGTGACGTCGGTGAGGGCCGAGCCGAGGTGGCGCACGAGCTTGGTGCGCTGGGCCTCGCCGCCCGAGAGCGTGGAGGCGGGCCGGTCCAGGGACAAGTATCCCAGGCCGATGCCGACGAAGGCATCCAGGCTCTCGCGCAGCGATGCGAGCAGGGCAGCGGCGCCTGTCAGGCC
Source organism: Actinomyces gaoshouyii (assembly GCF_002072175.1). Classification (GTDB taxonomy): domain Bacteria; phylum Actinomycetota; class Actinomycetes; order Actinomycetales; family Actinomycetaceae; genus Actinomyces; species Actinomyces gaoshouyii. The sequence goes on from NZ_MVIV01000004.1 coordinate 24,310, forward strand.
GTCAATGCGGGGCAGTGGCGCTGGGTTCGAGGCACCGCCGTCGTCGGCTCCCGTGGCGGCGCGCTCGAGGCGGGCGACCCAGTCGGCGAGGTCGGAGATCTGCATGGCGCAGGCGTCGGCGATGGATCGGCCGTCGATGAGGCAGGTCCGGGCGGGCTCGGCCAGGCGCGTTCCGTCGCAATCCGGGCAGATCCCGAACACGACGGCGCGCTCGACGAAGGCCCGAATATGCGGCTGCAGGGCCTCTGGCTCCTTGGAGAGCATGGACTTGCGGATCCTGGGCACCAGGCCCTCGTAGGTGATGTTGACCCGACCGACTTCGATCCTGGTCGGTTCCTTGTAGAGGAAGTCGTCGAGCTGTTTCGGCGTGAAGGTGGAGATCGGCTTGTCGGCGGGGTAGAAACCGGACTCGGCGAAGGCCCGCGCGGACCATCCGCCAGCGGTGTAGCCGGGGACGGTGATGGCGCCGTCGTTCAATGAGCGAGTTCCGTCGTAGAGCTCGGACAACCTTATGTCAGAAATGCGTCCGAGGCCCTCGCAGCGCGGGCACATCCCGCCGATGACGCTGAAGTGCTTGCGCTCGACGACCTTGCGCCCACCGCGCTGGGTCGTAACCGCGCCGCCGCCGGTCACGGAGGGCACGTTGAAGGCGAAGGCCTGGGGGCCACCGATATGGGGAGCGCCGAGGCGCGCGTACAGGACGCGGAGCATCGCGCCGACGTCGCTGGCGGTACCCAGCGTGGAGCGCGGGTTGGAGCCCATGCGCTCCTGGTCGACGATGATCGCGGGGGTCAGTCCCTCTAAGCGGTCGACGTCGGGGCGCGCGGCAGATGGCATGAAGCCCTGGATGAAGGCCGGGTAGGTCTCGTTGATGAGCCTGCGCGACTCAGCGGCGATCGTGGACAACACGAGCGAGGACTTGCCCGAGCCCGAGACGCCCGTGAACACCGTCAGGCGCCGCTTGGGGATCGTCAGGCTGATGCCGTCGAGGTTGTTCTCGCGCGCGCCGATGACGACGATCGCGTCGTGGTGGTCCGGCGACTCGTGCGCGGGTACTGGCGCCGCGTGGCCGTCGGGCTGGTTCTCGCTCCGCATTCCGCCGATCATGCCAGAAGCCGGGAGTGCACCGGCGCTCGCGAGGCGATGGCCGGCGCGGTCATGAAGGAAGCCGATGGGCGCAGCCCTGTCCATTATCCACCGATAATGGACATTATGTCATTTCGTGTCGACGAGAGGCTCCTCCGCCGTCGTCATGTCGAGCACCAGCCGACGGGCTCGGAAGGTCGCCATCATGATCGTCGTGCCCACGACGACGCCGAAGGCTCCCAGCGGCCACAGCACGAGCGCGGCCGCTCCGCGCCCGAGAATGATCGCGAGCAGCCCGACGCACGCCAGGATGCCTCCCGCGCCGATGCCCGTGCGCCACACGGGCGCCAGGAGGCTGCGACCCCGCGGATGCGGGACGCCTTCGGCGAACGCGCCCGGGCGATCGCCGAACCGGTCGCGAGGCGCCTCGATCGGCGCCCCCGACTCGTCGATGTAGATCGTCCCCGACGTCCCTGTCCCAGTCTCAGCGGACCTGCTTCCGGCCATGATCGGATCCTGGGTCTGCGACCTGCGTCGAAGCCCTGAGCAACCTGTGAGGAGGCTGGTAGCGATCCGCTCCGACGCAGAAATGACATAAGCGCCTCCGAGCCCGTGCCCCGTCCTCGTGACGCCAACGCGCCCACCCGGTCGTGCTTGGTAGCACGCCGTCGTGCACATCCCCATCGACCTGCGCGGCCGCGGCCATCGGCCTACGCTCTAGCCATGACATCACCAGACCCGCCCGCAGGACCCGACGGCCCAACGGTCCCCCGGCTGACACCTCACCCCACCGCCGTCTTCTTCGGGGACTCCGTCGTTACGGGGTGGAACTCGGTCAGCCACCCCCGCAACCGCTTCTCGTCGCTGGTCTGCGAGCACCTGCGCTGGCGAGAGGCGAGCCTGGCGGCCGATGGCATCGGCTTCTTCTGCCAGCGCGGTGGGAAGCTGCCCGGGGGCGGCCGCTCCCCCTCATGCCGGGACACCACCTGGTTGGAGACGGTCCTGCGCGCTGAGCCCGACGTCGTCACCATCTGCCTCGGGCTCAACGACGCCGCGCTCCTGCCTTCCCAGCGGGACCTCGTGGAGGAGGCCATCGAGCACGACTTCGCCTTCCTGGTTGAGCGCCTTCCGGGCGTCCCCACGATCGTCGCTCCCTACTTCCCCGCCCTCGGCATCGGCCCGCGCTTCGGCATCATCCACCGGCTCGTCCACGACCACGCCACCCGCCTCGGCCTGGCCTCGACCGACGCCATGAGCACCGCGATCGACGGCAACGAGAACAAGCTCGCGATCGACGGGATCCACCCCAATGACGCCGGTCATGCGGCCATTGCCCGTGCCATGATCGCCATCTACCGCGAGATGGTCCCCGACCTGGTCCCCACTCCCCCGCCCTCCGGCGCGCTGTCGAGCGGCGCCCCGCTGTAGCAGTCCGGTGCGCGCGGGCATAGGCTTGCCCGCGGTTTCCGTCCAGACGTCAAGACATAGGAGTTGCTGTGCCTCAGCGCCGAGAGCCGACGCTCGCCGATGTCGCCGAGCTCGCGGGCGTCTCGCTGACCACCGTGTCACGAGTGATCAACAACCGCGGTTACCTCAGCGAGGCGGCCAAGGAGCGGGTCAGCGCCGCCATCGCGGAGCTCAACTACCGGCCGAACCAGGCCGCCCGCGTCCTGCACGGCATGGCCACCCGGAGCATCGGCGTCATCGTACCGACGGTGGCCCTTCCCTTCTTCGGTGAGCTCGCCGCGCAGCTCGAGATTGCATTGGCGGAGCACGGCTACCGCATCCTGGTGTGCAACTCCCAGGGCCGCGCCGAGCGCGAGCGGGAGTATCTCGACCTGCTCGTCTCGCATCGTGTGGACGGCATCATCTCGTCGGCTCACAACGAGGACCTCGCCGATTACGGCACGGTCCGCATGCCGTTGGTCATGATCGACCGCGACCTCTTCCCTGCCATCCCCAACATCCGCTGCGACAATGTCCGAGGAGGCGCTCTCGCCACCGAACACCTCCTCCAGCGAGGGGCGCGCCACCCGCTGCTGCTCACCTCGCGCACGGGCAGGCGCAACGGCCGTGAGGCCGGCTATCGGTCCACGCTGGCCCTGGCCGACATCGAGGCCCAGATCGTGGCCGTCGACTTCAATACTCCCGAGCCGGAGCGGACCCAGCGCATCAACGATGAGCTGACCAGCCGCCTCGGTGGTTTCGACGCCGTCTTCGCCACTGATGACCTCACCGCGGCCGGCGTTGTGGAGTGGGCCCGATCGGCGGGGCTGGGCGTCCCCGAGGACCTGCGAGTCATCGGATTCGACGGCACGCGGGCGATCCGCCAGGCGATGCCGGGACTGACCACCATCCGGCAGCCCATCGCCGAGCTCTCGCGTCGCGCCGTCGCCGAGTTGCTGGCCCAGATCGCGGCGATCCACGACGGCGTTGAACTGCGCGCGCTGGAGATCGCTCCGATCGAGCTCCCGGTTGAGCTCGTCATTGGCCGGACCACCTGAGCCGCGCGTCCTCATCAGCGCTGCGGACCGGTCTCGTCGCTGTTTTCGACCGGTCTCGGTGGAAAAAGGGGTCGGGCCCACCGCGGGAATGCGATGGGCCCGACCCTCTCTGGAGATGCCCTGGGCTTCTCAGTCGTGGTTGACGCTGAACAGCGCGTCGCCGCGCGAGGCGTCGTGGGTCCCGGCCTCGGAGATGCCGGAGAACTTGTCGCCATTGGACACGACGATCGGCGTGACGATCTGGTACCCGGCCGCCTTGACCGCGTCCCAGTCGACCTCCACCAGCGGCGTGCCGCGGCGGATGACGTCGCCCTGGTGGACCTTCGGGCTGAAGTGCTTGCCGTCGAGCTGGACGGTGTCCATGCCGACGTGGATGAGCACCTCCACGCCGCTGGCGGCGCGGATGCCGTAGGCGTGGCCTGACGGGAAGGCCACGATGACCTCACCATCGACCGGGGAGACCACCGGGCCCGCCGACGGGATAACCGCCAGGCCCGGGCCGAGCAGCCCCTGGGAGAAGACGGCGTCGTCCACCTCGGACAGCGGAACCACGCGCCCCTCGATGGGCGAGGTGACGGAGAAGTCCTCAGCGGCCTCAGCGGGGAGCTCGACCTTGACCGCCTCATGGGGCTGGCCCTCGGCGGTGTGCTCGTGGATGGCCTCAGCCTCAGCCTCGGCCTCATCCTCGACGTCGCCATCGGCCAGGGAGGCGGCTCCCTTGGCGGTGCGGGAGTAGAAGTAGGCGCCGCTGAAGGCGATCACCGCGACAAGGACCTCGAGAGCGAGGTAGGCCGGAATGTGCTTGGGGACCATGGACACGAAGCCCACGAATCCCGCGGCGCCGAGCGCCTGGCTGCGCACGTTGAACAAGGACACCAGAGCGGCGCCGATGGCCGCCGATCCCATGCCGATGAAGAACGGCCAGCGCAGGCGCAGGTTGACGCCGAAGATCGCGGGCTCGGTGATGCCGAGGAGCGCGGAGACGCCACCGGCGCCAGCCAGGCCCTTCATCTTGGCATCCTTGGTGCGCAGGAAGACTGCGATAGCGACGGCGCCCTGGGCGACGTTGGCCATGGAGGCGATCGGGAAGATGAAGGAGCCGCCGGTGTTGGCGATGTCGGAGATCAGCGGGATCTCCACTGCCGGGAAGGACTGGTGCAGGCCGGTGACGACGATCGGCGAGTAGACGAGACCGAACAGCGCGCCGCCCAGGGGGCCGAGCGTGTTGTACGTCCAGTCCAGGCCGTCGGTGATCCAGATGGAGAGCTGGCGCGTGATCGGGCCGACGACGACGAAGGTGAGGAAGCCGGTGCCGAGCAGCGTGATGAGCGGGGTGAGGAGGAAGTCGGCCGTGCCGGACAGGCGCTTGTGCAACTGCTTCTCGATGACCGACATGAGGTAGGCGACGCAGATGATCGGGATGACCATCGCCTGATAGCCGATCTTCTGGACCTCCAAGCCGAACAGTTGCCAGCTGGGATTCGCCCCCGTGAACTCCCAGAACTTCGCGGCCGCCTCGGGGTTGCTCATGTCATAGGCGCTCAGCAGGGAGCTGGAGACCATGGCGGCGCCCATGGCCCCGCCGAGGTAGATGTTGCCGCCGAAGCGCTTGGCCGCCGAGAATCCCACGAGCACGGGGAGGAATGCGAAGGCCGCTGAGGAGATGAGGTTGATGAGGTCGGCATAGTCGGCCAGCCAGGTCCACCGGTCCTTGAGCGACATCTTGCCGAAGAGGCCCTCGGCCGTCAGGACGTTGTTGATGGCCATCATGAGACCGCCGGCGATGAGGGCGGGCAGGATCGGGACGAAGATGTCCGCGATCATCTTGATGAACCGCGAGGCGAGGTTGCCGGACTGGGCGGCTACCTGCTTGGCCTCATCCTTCGAGACCTCCTTGACCCCGCCGGTCGCGATCATGCGATCGAAGACGTGGTCCACATCGCCGGGGCCGACGATGATCTGGTACATGCCGCCGGCGATGAAGGTCCCCTTGATATCGGGGTCCTTGTCGAGGGCTTTCTGATCGACCTTGCCCAAGTCCGCAAGGACAAGTCGCAGGCGGGTCGCGCAGTGCGCGGCCGCCGTGATGTTCTCCGCGCCGCCGACGTAGGTCAGGACGTCGGTCGCCACCCGGGCGTGATCCATTGCCACCCGGTGCCTCCTCTCAGTGGTCGGCACTGCCAGGCGCCATCCTCCCCGTCACCGGGCGCGGCGAGCCGCGAGATGGGGATCGTGGGGGTGGGATGCAGCGCCACGGGGTCATCGATGATCCCCTGGCAGGGCCTGTGTTAAACGTGAGTCACACTACCGTTACGCGCCCGTCCGGGCAAGGCCGGTCTGAGTGCCGGGCGATGCGACTGCCGACGCGACCGACCCGCGCTGATCCGCCGAGTCCCCGATCGTCGCGTCCGCGCCTGATTCTGCCCGCCACTTTGCCCGTTCCCCGGTGGGGCTTCGGCCCTATTCGCCCGGGTCCCGCTAGGCTCAGCACCATGACAGCCGAGCGCCCGCGCACCTCAGGGACCCTGCCCACCTCCTCCTCACGCGGCCGCTGCCGAGCCAAGGCTCCGGCCCCGGGCGAGAACCGGCCCGGTCCCTCCCTTGGCATCGACCTGGGCACCACGCGCACCGTGGTGGCTCGCGTCGACCGCGGTAACTACCCGGTCGTGCCCTTCCCCGATGAGCACGGTGATCCCCAGGAGTACCTGCCCTCGCTCACGGCCCTGACCCCGGACGGCCTGGTCCACGGCTTCGCCGCGCGCGCCGCCGCCCGCGAGGGCGCCCCGCTGCTTCGCAGCCTCAAGCGGCGCCTATCGAGCCCGCGCATCACCCCGGCCACCGAGCTCGAGCTCGGTGGCCAGCGCTTCACCGTCCTGGAGATCCTCACCGACTACCTGCGCCACCTGCGAGCCCAGCTCAAGGCGGCCCCCGGCATGGACGGCACCGACCCCGGTGCGCGAGGATCGCGCGTCTCGGTCGCCGTCGCCGTGCCGGCCCATGCCTTCGGCGCCCAGCGCCTCCTGACCCTCGAGGCCTTCGGCGATGCCGGCTTCAATGTCATCGCCATGCTCAACGAGCCCAGCGCGGCCGGATTCGAGTACACGCACCGCAAGGCCCGCACCGTCTCCTCCAGGCGCAGCCGGGTGCTGGTCTACGACCTCGGCGGCGGCACCTTCGACACCTCGCTCGTGGATGTGCGAGGCGTTGCCCACGAGGTGCTGGCCTCCCGCGGTCTGGGGGACCTCGGCGGCGATGACGTCGACCTCCTCCTCGCCCAGCTCGCGCTCGAGCGCGCGGGCGTGCGGGAGGAGGACCTCAATGATCGTGAGGTCTCCGATCTGCTCGACCAGTGCCGCGATGCCAAGGAGGCACTCGCCCCCCAGACCCGGCGCATCGCGCTGGACGTACGCGGCAAGGACATCATCATCCAGACGGCCGAGCTCTACGACGTCTGCAAGCCCCTCCTGGAGCGCTCACTGGACGTCATGGAGCCCCTCATCGGCCGTCTCGCCGACGGCGACCCGGATCTCACCGAGGTCGCGGGCGTCCACCTGGTCGGCGGCGGCTCCGCGCTGCCCCTCGTGCCCAGGATGCTGCGCGAGCGCTTCGGCGCGAGGGTCCACCGCTCCCCCTACCCCGGCGCCTCCACCGCGATCGGCCTCGCCATCGCCTCGGACCGGGACTCCGGCTACGACCTCATCGACCGCCTCTCGCGCGGCTTCGGAGTGTTCCGTGAGGCCGACGACGGCCAGCGCACGACCTTCGACGCCATCCTTGGGGAGGACGCGATCCAGGCCGGCGCCACCCGTGAGGGCACGGTCATCACCCGCCAGTACACGGCCGTCCACAATATCGGCTGCTTCCGCTTCGTCGAGTGCGCGGGCGTCGACGCCGACGGCGAGCCCCGCGGCGAGCTCGCCCCGTACCAGGAGATCATCTTCCCCTTCGACCCCGCCTTGCGCGACGAGGACCTCTCCGGACGCCCTGTCGAGCGCACAGGCGCGGGTCGCCGCGTTCAGGAGCGCTACGAGATCGACTCCGCGGGACTCGTCCAGGTGACGATCACCGACCTGGAGGACGGCTTCTCGCGTCGCTACGTCCTGGGCCGCCAGACCGCCTGAGGTCCTGGAGGCCCGGTGACGCCCCGCCCACCCCTGGAACGGGGCGGGCGGGGCGTCTCAATATGCTGTGATGGATGGTGTGGAGCGGGCGTCGTCCAGTGGTATCCCGCCACCATCGCTCCCAGGGGCCGCCGGCGCGTGATCCCCGGGAGCGGATCAGCCGGCCTGGCGCTTGGCGGCCCGGCGCTTGGCGAGCTCATCCTCGACGACGGGGGCCTCGGCGTGGTCCACGGGGAGCTCGGCGAGCGATCCCTCGACCTCATGCCAGACCCGGCCGACGGCGATCCCGAAGACGCCCTGCCCCCCCTGGACGAGGTCGATGACCTCGTCGGCAGAGGTGCACTCGTAGACGGAGGCGCCATCGCTCATGAGGGTCATGGAGGTGAGGTCCTCGACCCCCCGCTCGTGGAGAGCATCCACCGCGGTGCGGATCTGCTGGAGGGAGACACCGGTGTCGAGCAGGCGCTTGACGATCTTGAGCAGGAGGATGTCGCGGAAGGAGTAGAGGCGCTGCGTGCCCGAGCCCTTGGCGCCGCGCACCGTCGGCTCGACCAGCCCGGTGCGGGCCCAGTAGTCGAGCTGGCGGTAAGTGATGCCGGCGGCGCGGCAGGCGACCGGTCCGCGGTACCCCGAGGAGGCGTCGAGGTCCGGAAGAGTGTCGCCGAAGAGCATGCCCTGGGCGAGCTGCGGTGCGGGTGCGTGAAGACTCGCTTCGTTCGCGCTCACAGGACTGCTCCTCACAGATCGGTTACTGGCTTTCGGATCGCGACGGGCTGCCGTCAACGACCGCATGCCCCACGATAGAGGGCGATCCGCTCCCGCTCAACGAAGGGCGCGCCGAGCGGAACTCCTCCGCTGGATCTCAATCTCAACTTCAAGTCAATGACGGACGACGGGAGGCCGGGTTTCACCTGGTATTCGGGGATTTCATCAGTGCGCCTAAAAAGGTGATCATGACCGAGATCACCTCAATAGTCACATCTGTCACACATGTGCCGCGTGTCGCGCTGGGTCCAGGCAGCGCCGGATCCCGCCCTCACCTGGTCGGGGGATCCTCCGGGATGGCGGTGGCCAGGCTCCTCCGCCAGCGCGCCATCCGCTCGTGCATCGTCTGCTCGCCCAGGTCCACCCCGCGCAGCCTCAGCAGCGTCTCGGAGGCGAGGATCGGCCGGTCCAGGGCGCTCGCCAGGACGAGGGCGTCGCCCGGGGCGCAGGGGACCTCCCCCACCTCTCCGCGCTCGTCCCTTCCGGCGATGGCCAGGCCGCAGACGAGGCGGGCATCGGCGTCGACCCCAAGCCGTATCTGGAGGAGGGAGCCGCCCAGCATATGGACGCTGCGCGCCAGCAGGCTCACCCAGCCGGGTCGTGTGGAGGGAATCGGCTCGGAGAGCACGAGTCCCTCGCGCGCGGTGACGGGAACGGCGGTCATGCCAGGGCCACCGGCCTCGACGAGGATCGCGACGAGGCCGGTGGAGGCTGCGGTGGATCGGATGCCCACGAGATGCATGGGGCGCACGCCATAAGGCTACGGGTCAGCCGGGTGCCGCGTCCGGCGAATGGGCGCACCGACTCATCGGCTACTCCGGCCTTCGCCGGCGCCCGGCCGGCTGGGAAGTCTGCGGCTCAGGACAGGGCGCGCACGGCCAGGTGGAGCAACTCCCCGTGCAGCTCGCCGATGAGGCCGGCGAGCCGGGTGGCGGAGTCCTCGGCCGCCGTGGCCGAGCGGCGCCGGGCGGACTGCGTGGCCTGATCGATGGAGTCCGCCGCCCGCTCCGCGCTGGTGCGCACCAAGCGCAGATTGCGCAGGGGCAGTCCCAGGCGCGCGGCCTCCAGGGCCAGGCGCGTGATGCGCAGGCTCTGGGGGGCGAAGCGCCCGCGGGCGTCGGCGGCGATGAGACCCACTGAGATGAGCTCGTTGATATCCGGCTCGGAGGCCCCCGTGAGGGCCCTGAGATCCTCCAGACTCATGTCGGCTCCCTCGACGGCGCGGCCCCGCGAGGCCACCACCCGGGCGACCGGGGCGGGATCCGGCGCCGAGGCGGAGGCGTCCATGTCCTCCAGCCTCTCCCGGATGACGCCCAGCGGCAGGTACTCGTCGCGCTGGGCCGTCAAGGCGAAGCGCAGCCTGGCGACGTCGGCCTGCGAGTAGCGCCGGTAGCCGTTGCCGATCCGGTGCGGCGAGATGAGCCCCTCAGTCTCCAAGTAGCGCAGCTTGGACACCGACAGCGCGGGGAACTCGGCCCTCAGCGCCTCGACGACCTCGCTGATCTTCATCGTGGCCTCGCGGGAGACGCCGCGCGGCCACGGCCCTGGAGCCCCCTTCCCGGCGGCGGGGCTCTGCTCGCGGGATCGACTGGGTCGGTTCACTGGGCGGTCGCGGCAGGGCCGGGGTGGTAGGTCATCCGGAACTTGCCGATCTGGACCTCGTCGCCGGCCCGCAGGGTCGCCTGCTCCACGCGCTCCCTATTGACGTAAGTGCCGTTGAGCGATCCCGAATCGCGCACGGCGTACCCGCCGTCGACGGCGGAGAAGATCGCGTGCTTACGGGACACCGTCACGTCATCGAGGAAGATATCGGCGCGGGGGTGGCGGCCCACGGTCGTCTGCTGCGCGTCCAGGAGGAATCGCGCCCCGGTCACCGGGCCGTGCTGGACGATGAGAAGCGCCGTGCCCGCAGGCAGTGCGGCGATCGCAGCCCGGTCCTGAGCCGAGAGGCCGATGACCTGGACGTCGACATCGGCGGACAGGTCGATCGCGCCGAGGGTCTGGGTCGACGTGGTGTCCGAATCCGATGGAATGCTCGTCATCGTGGCCCCCTCTGGTAGGGCGGCGCTCGTCGCGCCGCGATGGGCCCACCATACCGGTCCCCGCGCGCCGTCGTCGCGCCGTTCAGGCTCTCGCTCCCTCACCGAATGCGGGAATACGGCGCCGGGACAGGTGGCAACCGGCAGGTCCAGGCCATCGCGGGTCAGGCTCAGGAGCTCATCGGCGTCCAGGTACTCGGCATCCTCGTCCCGCTCCGGCCTCAGGCCCACTTCTCCTCGACGCGCTCGGGCGCGGACCAGGTGACGTGGTAGGTGCCCTCCGGGTCGTCCACGCGGTGGTAGGTGTGCGAGCCAAAGAAGTCCCGCTGGCCCTGGATGAGGGCCGCTGGCAGGCGCTCGGCCCTCAGCTGGTCCACGTAGGCCAGCGAGGAGGCGAAGGCGGGTGCCGCGACGCCGGCAAGGGCCGCCGTGGCGACGATGCGGCGCCAGGCGGGCAGGACTGCCTCCAGTGCGGAGGCGAAGACCGGAGCTGTCAGGAGGCTGCCGAGCGCCGGCTCCTCGTCGTATGCGCGGGTGATATCGTCCAGGAGGCGGGCGCGGATGATGCAGCCGCCGCGCCAGATGCGGGCCATGGCGCCCAGGTCGACCTGCCAGCCGTAGAGTCCCGAGGCCGTGGCGATCTCGTCGAAGCCCTGGGCGTAGGCGGCGATCTTCGAGCCGTAGAGCGAGTCCTTGACCGCCGCCACGAACTCCTCGCGCGCCTCGGGCGCGTCGAGCGCCGGCGGCTGGGCGCCAGCGTCGAAGGAGGCGTTGCGCACGGCCAGGCGCGCACCGGCCGAGGAGGAGGCGGCGCGCGCGAACGTGGCCTCCGCGATGGCGGGCACGGCCACGCCGAGCTCCAGGGCTGTCTGAGTGGTCCACACGCCGGTGCCCTTCTGGCCCGCGGCGTCGACGATGGCGTCGACGAAGGGCCCGCCCGTGGCGGGGTCCGTGCGGGAGAGGACCTCGGTGGTGACGTCGATGAGGTAGGAGTCGAGCTCGGAGTCCTTCCAGGCGCGGAAGACCTCGGCGATCTCGGCCACGCTCATGCCCGCCACGCCGCGCAGGAGGTCGTAGGCCTCGGCGATGAGCTGCATGTCGGCGTACTCGATGCCGTTGTGGACCATCTTGACGAAGTGGCCCGCGCCGTCGGGGCCCACATGGGTGCAGCAGGGGACGCCGTCGACCTGGGCGGAGATGGACTCGAGCATCGGGCCGAGGCGGTCGTAGGACTCTGCCGTCCCACCGGGCATGATGGAGGGGCCCAGCAGCGCGCCCTCCTCCCCGCCGGAGACGCCCATGCCCACGAAGTGCAGACCTCGCTCGCGCAGGGCCTCCTCGCGGCGGCGGGTGTCGGTGTAGAGGGTGTTGCCGGCGTCGACGATGATGTCGCCGGGCTCCATGAGCTCGGCGAGCGCGTCGATGACCGCCTCGGTGGCGGCCCCGGCCTGGACCATGATGATGGCCACGCGGGGGCGGCGCAGGGAGGCGACGAAGTCCGCGAGCTCGGCTGCGGGCACGAAGGCGCCCTCGTCCGCGTAGCGGTCCATGAGCTTCTCGGTGCGGACCGGAGTCCGGTTGAAGACGGCCACCTCGTGGCCGTGGCGGGCCAGGTTGCGGGCGAGGTTGGCTCCCATCACCCCCAGGCCGACGACGCCGAGGTCTGCGGTTGAGGGGGCAGGGGTGAAGCTGGTCATCACGTTGCCTTTCGGTGGATCGCGGCCCGGGCAGCCGATGCGGCTGGCTCCTTCGGCCCCGCTGCGCGCGGGGATCCTCGCGTGGGCCGCTGCCAACAGTAGCCCGCGGCGCCACCGGCCCCTGCCCCTTACTCTCCACGTGAAACACGCCAGGGCCCAGCGCGCCGGGCACCTAAAGTAAGGCCGGCCGCAGAGCCCTGCGGCCAAGACCACTCCAGGAAGGCACCCGTGCCAGCATCCACAGCACCGCCCCAGTCCCGTCCCCCCTCGGCGACGGCACTGCTCGATAGTCGTGACCTGCGACTCCCAAGGATCGCCGACCCCTGCGTCCTGGTGATGTTCGGCATCACCGGCGATCTCGCGCGCAACAAACTGCTGCCGGCCATCTACGACTTGGCCAACCGCGGCCTGCTCTTCCCCAGCTTCTCCCTGGTGGGCGTGGGCCGGCGCGACTGGGACGATGGCGCTATGCGCGACTACGTCGAGAAGTGGGCGCGCGCGGGTGCCCGCACCCCGTGGCGCGGCACCACCTGGGAGCAGCTGGCGGCCGGGATGCGCTTCGTCACCTTCTCCTCCTTCGAGGACGATGACGCCTACCAGCGCCTGACCGGCGTGGTCGAGGACCTCGACGCCTCGCGCGGCACGGCCGGCAACCGGGCCTTCTACCTGTCGATCCCCCCGGGCTGGTTCCCCGCCGTCACCGAGCGCATCGCCCGCTCCGGCCTGGTGGAGCGCGACGAGCGATCCTGGAGGCGCGTGGTCGTCGAGAAGCCCTTCGGCCATGACCGGGCCTCCGCGCGCGAGCTCGACGAGCTCATCGGCCGCATCGTACGGCCCGATGACGTCTTCCGGGTCGACCACTACCTGGGCAAGGAGACGGTCCAGAACATCCTGGCACTGCGCTTCGCCAACACGATGTTCGAGCCCCTGTGGAATCAGCGCTATGTGGATCACGTGCAGATCACCATGGCCGAGGACATCGGCATTGGCACGCGGGCCGGCTACTACGACACCATCGGCTCGGCGCGCGACGTCATCCAGAACCATCTCCTCCAACTCCTGGCCCTGGTGGCCATGGAGGAGCCGACCTCGATGGATGCCGCCGCCGTGCGGGCCGAGAAGGAGAAGGTCCTGGCCTCGGTGCGCCTGGAGCGCGACGGCGTCCTCGACCTGGACGCCACGACCTCCCGGGGCCGCTACGCCCCCGGCTACCAGGGCGGCACCGCGGTCAAGGGCTACCTGGAGGAGGACGGCGTGGCGCCGGACTCGCGCACGGAGACCTTCGCGGCGCTGCGCCTGGAGATCGCCAACCGCCGCTGGGCGGGCGTGCCCTTCTACCTGCGCGCGGGCAAGCGCCTGGCCCGCCGGGTCACCGAGGTTGCCATCGTCTTCCGCCAGCCGCCCTTCCTGCCCTTCAACGACGCCGCGACCGCCGGTATCGGCGCCAACACCATCGTGCTGCGCATCCAACCCGACGAGGGCGTGACCCTGCGGGTGGCCTCCAAGGTGCCCGGTACCCAGATGGAGCTGCGCGACGTGACGATGGACTTCGGCTACGGCGCCGCCTTCAACGAGGAGTCCCCCGAGGCCTACGAGCGCCTCATTCTCGATGCCCTCCTCGGGGACGCCCCACTGTTTCCCCACCAGCGGGAGGTGGACCTGTCATGGAGGATCCTCGACCCGGTCATCGAGCACTGGTCGGCCTCCGGGCCGCCGCGGGACTACCGCCCTGGCTCCTGGGGACCCGAGGACGCACACGATCTGCTCGCCCGCGAGGGCCGTGCCTGGAGGCGCTCATGATCACCACGCTCACCGCCACCACCACCGCCAGGATCACCTCGGCGATCCTGGCCAACGAGGGCGCCCACGGGCACTCCCACGTCCTGACTCTGCTCATCACCTGCGACGCCGAGCACCTCGAGGCCTCCCTCGAAGCTGCTCACGGAGCCAGCCGGGATCACCCCAGCCGCATCATCGCGGTGGTCCCCGAGCGAGGGGAAGCCCAGGAGCCCTCGGGGCCCCGCAGCCGGGACGGCCACGTCGCCTCCGACATCGGGGGGCACCTCGACGCCGAGATCCGCACCGGCCATGACGCCGGCGCGGGCGAGACGATCGTCCTGCGCCCCTGGGGCGAGGCCGCCGACCACATCGACACGCTCGTCGTCCCCTTCCTCCTGCCTGACACGCCCGTGGTCGTCTGGTGGCCCCATGAGTGCCCGCGCGTGCCCGCCGACGATCCCCTGGGGCGCCTCGCCACCGCGAGGATCACCAATACCCCGGCCCTCGAGCGGCCCGAGACCGCCCTGCGCGGCCTGGCGCCGAGCTCGCGGCGCGGGGATATCGACCTGGCGTGGACGCGCATCACCCTGTGGCGCGCCATGGTGGCCTCCGCCCTGGCCCCCGCCCTGCGCGGCGCGGGCGTGACCTCGATGGTCATCGAGGGAGAGCACTGCAACGCCTCCGTGGCGCTCATGACCTCCTGGCTGAGGCTCCGCCTGGGCGTGCCTGTGGAGCGCCGCGATGTCGAGGGGTTCAAGGGCATCGCCTCCGTGCAGGCCCGCACCCCGGAGGGCGAGATCACGATCACCCGTATCGACACCGACCGCGTGTGCGTCTGCCGCCCTGATGGGCGCGAACCGCAGATCGCCACCATGACCCGCCGCAGCGACGTGACGACCCTCGACGAGGAGCTGCGCCGGCTGTCCCCCGATCCCCTCTACGGGGAGGTCCTCGCGGCCTTCCTCGCCGAGAGCCCCCGGACCCAGGACCCCCAGCCCTCACAGGAGGCCACGCGATGACCGAGCCCACCTCCGCGCGCCCCGGCGCGCGCCACGACATCGAGTCCCGGACGGCTGGCCTGCCCGCCCCGATGGTCGATATCGCACCCACCCGCGAGGAGGCCGCCGAGCGCGCGAGCGCCGCGATCGCCGCGGCCATCGCCGAGGGCCTCTCCGCCAGGGGCGCCGCTCATCTCGCACTGACCGGCGGCTCCGGTGGCAGGGCCATCGCTCACGCGCTGCCGACCGCTCTCGCCGAGGCCGGGTTCCCACCCCAGGACCTGCGGGGGCTGCACATCTGGTTCGGCGATGAGCGCTTCGTGCCCGCTGGCGACGCCGAGCGCAACGACCTGTTCGCCGCTCCCCTGGCGGAGGCCGGCGTGCCCGAGGAGAACATCCACCGCCTGGCCGGGCCGGAGGCCGCCGCCGACGTCCGCCTCGCCACGGAGGCGCTCGAGCGCGACCTGGCCGTCGCGGGCCCCGTCGGCGGGCGCTTCGACGCGATCCACCTGGGCATGGGCCCCGATGGGCACGTCTGCTCCCTCTTCCCCGGCCATCCCGTGGCGCTGACCACGGGGAGGGACATGGCCGCCGTCGAGGACTCCCCCAAGCCCCCGCCCCAGCGCGCCACCCTCACCTTCCCGGCGCTCCACCGCTCCCGGCTCGTGGTTCTCCTGGCCTTCGGGCAGGACAAGCGCGACGCCGCCCGCGCCGGCCTGGGCTCGCCCGACGCCGCGCTCGCCCCGATCTCCTGCGCCCGGGGCGAGCGGACCCTGT
The DNA here is from genome assembly GCF_002072175.1 of Actinomyces gaoshouyii. GTDB lineage: Bacteria > Actinomycetota > Actinomycetes > Actinomycetales > Actinomycetaceae > Actinomyces > Actinomyces gaoshouyii. Next base: position 40,076 of record NZ_MVIV01000004.1, read on the forward strand.
GGTTCCTCGACGACGCGGCCGATCCCCGAGACCGGTAGTCCTTCCTGTGGCGCAGACCTCCTCCCACCCGTAGGCTCGGGACATGAGAACCGTCGCCCTGGGCAGCTCCGACCTGCTCGTCCCCGCCATCGCACTAGGGTGCATGCGCATCAAGCACCTCGAAGACGCGCGGATCCGCGAGCTCATCTCCACCGCCCTCGACGAGGGCGTGACCATGTTCGACCACGCCGACATCTACGGCGGCGACCACGCCTGCGAGGAGCGCTTCGGGACGGCCCTGGGCTGGTCCGCGTCCGAGCGCGAGCAGGTCATCCTCCAATCGAAGTGCGGGATCCGCGAGGGCTACTACGACGCCTCGGCGGAGCACATCGTGGCCTCGGTGGACGAGTCCCTGAGGGCGCTGCGCACCGACTACCTCGACATCCTCCTCCTGCACCGCCCCGATGCCCTCATGGAGCCCGATGAGGTCGCGGAGGCCTTCGACACCCTGACCGCCTCGGGCAAGGTCCGCGCCTTCGGCGTGTCCAACCACAGCCGCGGGCAGATGGAGCTCCTGCGCGCATCCGTCGCCCAACCACTCGTGGCCAACCAGCTCCAGCTCTCGCTCGCGCACGCCCCCGTCATCGCCGAGGGCGTGGCCCTCAACATGGCCCACGCGCAATCCGTGGACCGCAGCGGTGGGATCCTCGACTACTGCCGGATGACATCCACGACGGTGCAGGCATGGTCCCCGATGCGCGGGCCCGGCTGGGAAGGACCCTTCCTCGGAGACCGGGACCGCTTCCCCGGGCTCAACGACGTCGTGGACCGGCTGGCCGCCGAGTACCAGGTATCCCCTGAGGCGATCGGCACCGCGTGGATCACCCGCCACCCGGCTCGGATCCAGGTGGTGCTGGGCACGACCAGCCCGGAGCGGCTCCGCCGCAGCGCACCGGGCGCCGACCTGGTCCTCACGCGGCCGCAGTGGTACGAGCTGTTCCGGTCCGCCGGGCACATCGTGCCCTGAGCCTGTGGATCCAGGCCTGTGGCGCGCACTGTCCACAGGCCTGCGCTCAAGAGCCGGCCCGGCGACGTACGGTCGGCCCATGCGTCGTCCCATCCACGCCCTGCCCTTCGGCATGGCGGCGTGCGCCCTGGCCCTGGCGGTCGCCCCGATCGGCGCGACCGCCGAGTCGGAGCCGTCGCCTCCCGCCACGCCCGTCGGCGCTCCCGACGCCCAGGCATGGCTCGACGGTGTCGCCTGGGACGATCGGGGGAGCGCCGTCCTCGATCCGGCCGCCGCGATCGCGGCGCTCGACGCGCTCGCCGCTGATCAGCCCGCCGTCGAGTCCTGGAGCGCCGGCGGCAGCCGCACCGGCTGGTTCGGCAAGGCGTGGGAGGACGTCGACGGCGATGGCTGCGACACGCGCAATGAGATCCTCGCCCGTGACCTGTCCCACGCGGACTTCTCCCGCGCGGACGGGCATCAGGGCCGTGAGGACGGCGGGGGCCAGGGCGCGGCGGTCTGCCCCGACGCCACGGTGTGGAGTGGGGTCCTCCACGACCCGTACACCGGCGCCTCGGTGAGCTTCCAGCGCGGGCAATCGACGTCCGACGCCGTCCAGATCGACCACGTCGTCCCGCTCAACTACCTCTACGCCCATGGCGCCTGGGCGTGGGACGCCCGCACTCGTCTGCTGGTGGCCAACGACCCGCTCAACCTCGTGGCCGTCGAGGGCCAGGCAAACCAGTCCAAGGGGGCCTGCGGCCCGGCCACCTGCCCCATCGGCTCCACGGAGACCGGCACGTGGTCCACCGCTGTCTCCCCCGGCTGGTGGCCCCCCAACGACTCGTTCCGGTGCGCCTACGCTCAGCGCTTCGTGAGCGTTGCCGCCGCCTACCGGCTCGGCCTGCCGGACGCGGATCGCCAGGCCCTGCGCTCCACGCTCGCCGACTGCTCGGACGGCGGGGATGGCGCCCCCAGCATCATCGAGACCACGAGGGACGCCATCACCCGGGCGCCGGGGGCGCTCCTGAGCGATGGCCGCTACCGGGCGCTCCTCATCGCGGGGATGCTGCTGCTGGGCGCCGGGATCGTGGCACGGGCTCGTCGAGCCCTTCGGCGGGCGTCACGCCGCCGGCGTCGAGGCTGAGCCCCGCCGAGGCTAGGATGCCGCTGTGAGAACCGACGATGGCTCCGGGGCGCGGGAATCCCTCGATCAGGCGCGGCAACGGGCGGTCGAGGACGCCGCGGGCACGGACGGGCCCACGGGCGCGCGCGTGGACGTGTGGCTGTGGAGCACGCGCCAGATCAAATCCCGGTCGGCGGCGACCGCCGCCTGCAGGGCAGGGCATGTGCGCGTCAACGGGGAGACGGCGAAGCCCGCCCAGCAGGTCAAGGTCGGTGACGAGATCCGCTACCGGGTGGATGGTTTCGATCGCCGGCTGCTGGTCACCCGCATCCTCGTCAAGCGGGTCGGCGCGCCTATCGCCCGCACTGCCTACAAGGACTTCTCCGCCCCCAGGCCCTCCCCCCTGGACTCGCCGGCGGCGATCATCCGGGATCGCGGGGCGGGCCGCCCCACGAAACGGGAGCGCCGTCGGCTCGACGCGCTCATGGGAGGCGCTGCGGTGGAGCGGGGTGAGCGGGTGATCGCCGATGAATTGGATGCTAAGCTCGCTAGGGCTTTCGATGAGGAGGATTGAGATGCCGGGACTCGGCGGGCGCCCGTCGATGGGCGCTGCGGCATTGGCTGGTATTGCCGCGATCGGCGTCGCTGCGGGGGCGGTGAGTGCCCGGCGCCGGGACCTGGGCCCGGCCTTCCACGACGTCGCCTCGGAGCTGCGCGCTCCCCTGCTGGTCCTCGGCCACGGGCCAACGGGCGAGCCCCGGCCCATCGCACCCGACTCCTCCACCAGGATAATGCGGCTGAACAGCCAGGCCCGGGTCTTCCCCCGTCGCCTGGGCCGCGAGCAGGTCATCGACTCGGGCGGGCGGAGCCTGCGCCTGTGGCTCTACGAGACCTCCGCCCGGCGCGAGGGCGGGCCGAGCGGCGCGCTCATCTGGATCCACGGCGGTGGCCTCGTCGCCGGCACCCCCGCCCAGGACCACGCCCTGTGCTCGCGCATCGCGCGCGAGCTCGGCATTCTCGTGGTCTCGGTGGACTATCGCCTTGCCCCCGAGCACCCCTACCCCGCGGCGATCGACGACGTGCGGAGTGCGCTGCGGTGGCTGCGCATGAGCGCCCCGGCCCTGGCGGTGGACACCTCCCGTGTGGCGGTGGGAGGGGCGAGCGCCGGCGGGGGACTGGCGGCGGCGCTGGCTCAGCGCTGCCGCGATGAGGGGATCGACCTGGCCTTTCAGATGCTCATCTACCCCATGCTCGATGACCGCACCGGCGTCGGCGGCGTCGACATCCCGGGGCGGGGCGACTTCGTATGGACGGCCCGGCAGAACGCGGAGTGCTGGCAGGCCTATCTCTCGCATCCCTCCGGGGAGCCCGAGGATCGCCCCTGGGCGGCGGCGGCTCGCCGCGAGGACCTGACCGGCCTCGCCCCCGCGTGGATCGGTGTGGGAGGCCTCGACCTTTTCGTCGACGAGTGCGTCGACTACGCGGGCCGGCTGGAGGCCAGCGGCGTGCCCGTGCGCTTGCGCGTGGAGCCGGGCATGTACCACGGGGCGGACATCTGCCAGTGGGCCCGCTCGATGCGGGACTTCCGGGCGGAGTCCATCGATGCGCTCGGGCGGGCGCTGCGCGGAGCCTGACGCGAGCCCTCACCGATCCCGCTGACGGGCTCGGGCAGCTGCTCAGTCGCGGCCGGCGGGCAGCCGCGCCATGAGGGCGGCGACGGTGCGCAGCACGCCGTCCTCGGTGTTGGCCGGCGCCGTGTAGGCGGCGGCGGCCAGGATGCCGCGGTGGGCGTTGGCCATGGCGAAGGACAACTCGGAGTAGTCGTAGAGCCCTAGGTCATTGAGGTAGTCGCCGAAGACTGCGGTCTGGGCGGGGGTGATGCCCAGACGGTCCTGGATGGCGCTGACGGCGCGCCCCTTGTCCGCGCCGTGGGACATGAGGTCCACCCAGTGCTTGCCGGAGACGACGGTCTGGACGGTGGGAACGGCCGCGCGCATCGCTTCGGCAGTGCCGCTCTCGACGTCGTCGAAGTCGAACACGGCGACCTTGAGAACGGTGTCCAGCGGGAGGGCCAGGAGATCCTCAACGCTGCGGTGGGCGGTGTAGTAGATCCCGATCTGGGCGGAGAAGAGGGCATCATCCCTCTCGGTGTAGGCGCGCTCCTTACATGCCACGACCGCCCCGAGATCGTGCCCCTCGGAGACGAGGCGGTGGACGGCGGTGATGGCGGCGCGAGCCTCGTCAGGGCTGATGGTCGCGGAGTGGATCTCGACGCCGTCGTGCACGACGAAGGAGCCGTTCTCCGCGATGAGGGGCGAGTCGTCGACGGCCGCGCCCAGCACGGCGCGGAGGTTGGCCATCTGCCGACCGGAGGCCGGGGCGAAGAGGACTCCGCGCTCGCGCATCTCGGCGACGGCGTCGTCGAGTCCCGCGGGGAGGCGTCCCTCGCCGTCGACGAGCGTGCCGTCCATGTCGGTGACCACGAGCCTGAGGTCGACGGTATCGGGCAGGGCGGCGGACAGACGGGCGTCGAGTGGTTCACGTTTCACGGCGCCCATCATGTCAGAGGCTCCTCACCATGACAGGAGCCGTGCTCGGGGATCTGTGACGGCTGACCGATGAGCCAGAGCAGCACGTGGGTATCGAGGAGGTAGGTCACTCCCATAGGAGGAGCTCCTCCTCGGGCATCGGCTCGCCGAAGTGCCGAGGAGAATTGAGCCTTGGCATCCTGGACGCTCATCGTGGTCATGGGACCAGGCAACTCGGCAGTGATGGTTCTGACCAGGATGAATGGGGCAGAATTGATGCGATTCAGGGCATTGGGGCACTGCGCCCAGCCGAGCGCCCGACTCCCGCGCTCTCGGAGGGCAGACTTGACGCCTTCCGGGATGCGGCATCCTCCGGCACTCGGTTCCCGGCGGCGTCGTCGGCATCGCCCGGCTCGCCGTCGTTCCCAGCATTCTCGGCACTGGCGCTCTCGGCCTGGGCGACCTGCTCGAGGGCGGACTGGCGCGAGAGCGGGACGTCCTCGTAGAAGAACCCGATGAGCATGGCCAGGCCGAAGACGGGCACCATGAGCAGGAAGATCGGGGTGAGCGCGTCGGCGTAGGCGTTGGTGATCGCCGTGCGGAGAGCGTCCGGGAGCTGGTTGACGAGTGCCGGCGTGAGCGAGGAGCCGGCATCGCCGTGGAAGCCCTGCAATGCCTCCTGGATCCGCGGGTCCTCGCTCGTGGCCAGGGCCATGAGGTTGGCACCGAGCTGATCGGTCAGGTTGTTGGAGAAGGCCACGCCGATGAGGGAGGAGCCCAGGGAGACGGCGACCTCGCGGAAGAAGTTGTTGCCACTGGTGGCCGTACCGAGGTTGCGCGGCTCGACGTCGTTCTGGACCAATGTGACGAGCAGCTGGAAGAACAGACCGATCCCCGCGCCGAGGACGAAGACGGCGGTGGAGATGATCCACACGGGGGTGGAGGCGCTGAAAGTGCTCATCCACAGCAGTGCCGCGCCGGCAATGACAGGTCCGATGATGAGGTAGATCCGGTAGCGCCCGGTGCGGGTGACGAGGATGCCCGAGCCGATCCCGGCGAGCAGCATCCCCGCCGTCATGGGGACCAGGAGGAGGCCGGAGGCGGTCGCGGAGTAGCCGTAGCTCATCTGGAGGAAGGTCGGCAGGTAGAGGCTGGCGCCGATCATGCCGCCCATGGCCAGCATCCCCTGAATGGTGGAGAGGATGAAGGTGCGGTTCATCAGGACCGTCATGGGCAGGATCGGCTCGGCCGCGCGCTTCTCGACCAGGGGCAGGACGAGCCAGGCCAGTGTGCCGACGACGATCATGGCGATGAGCGCTGGGCTGGTCCAGTCGAGCTGGTTGCCGCCGAAGGTGGCCACGAGGACGATGAGCACGGCCCCGAGATTCATCAGGCACAGCCCGGCCCAGTCGATCGTGGCCCGGAGTTTGTGGACCGGAAGCTTGAGGACCGCCCACACGGCGATCCAGGCGACGACGCCCAGCGGCAGGTTCACCCAGAAGACCCAGTGCCAGGAGACGGAGTCCGTCAGCCAGCCGCCGACGATGGGGCCGAGGATGGAGGCGATGCCGAACATGGCGCCCATGGGGGCCATGTAGGTGCCGCGAACGCGCGGCGGGATGAGGTCCCCGGTGATGGCCTGGGAGGAGATCATGAGGCCGCCTCCGCCCAATCCCTGGAGGGCCCGCCAGGCGATGAGTGCCGTCATGGAGTCGGCGGTGCCGCACAGCGCCGAGCCGACGAGGAACAGGGCGATGGCGATCAAGAAGAGGGTCTTGCGGCCCACGAGGTCGCCGAGCTTGCCGTAGATCGGCATGGCCACAGTGACGGCGAGGGTGTAGGCGGTGATGATCCACGCCATGTGGCTGGCGCCGCCGAGGTCGCCGACGATGGTGGGCAGCGCGGTGCCGACGATCGTCTGGTCGAGGGCGGACAGGAACATGACGACGAGCAGGGAGGCGTAAACGGCCCAGAAGCGGCGGTCGGGTGTGAAGACGTCCGCGGCTCTGACGGTGTGCGATGCCCCGGCCTGCGCGGTGGGTGCGTCGGTGTCGCGCTTGGTCACGCGTGGTCCTTTCTCGTGGCGGCGGTTGGCGCCATGGGGTTGTCGAAGATGCCGCGGAGGCTGGCGGTGACGAGATCGAGCGCCTCGGCGAGGGTCTCGGGCGCGGCCGATGAGCGGGAGGAGGGGGCCGTCCCGTCGCAGGGCGCGCCGGTACCGGGATCGCCGCCGTCGCCGGACCATAGCTCGAAGGCCGCCCTGTACAACGTGATGGCCAGTGCGGCGGCCGCGATGACCTGCGGAGAGCCAAGGTCCGCCCCCAAGCGCCGGGCGAGGGCGGCGCGGACGACCGAATGCACGAGGCGCACGCGCGACTGGAGCTCGGGGACGATGCTCGGGGCATCGCGAAGCACGAGGCGCAGCCGCTGAAACTCCTCGGCGTCGCTGGCCATGGGGGCCACGGCGTGGGTGATCAGCTGAAGGAGATCGGCCAGGAGCTCGCCGTTGGAGGCGACGAAGGCCTCGATCTCGGCCTGGGGCGGGACCTGGGGCGCCCGGAGGATGAGGTCGGCCTTCGTGGGGAAGTAGTTGAAGACGGTGCGTCGGGAGCACCCCGCGTCCGCCGCCACATCCTCCACCGTGGTCGCCTCGTATCCACGCTCCGCGGCGAGTCGCAGGGCGCTGGCCTGGATGGCCTCTCGGGTGCGGCGCGCGCGAGCGGCGCGCAGCCCGGGACCGGAGGAGGCGCCGATTGCGGCTGGCTGATTCACAGCACGATGATTGCACTCAGTGCAGCCTTGCACCAAGCGCAAGACATATGCGCATGAACACATACTGTCAGGTTGTACGCGAGCGGTGGGGCTTCTCTCGCCCCCGTGGGCGATTGGCGGGCGGGCATCTCGCCATGGAGGCCGGGTACCGGGCGAACGCGGGGACCCTCGCGTCGGCGCGCCCCGACGCCGGCGAGCCTCCCACCGTGGATACCGGCTCCGCGCTGCACCCCGCCGCCTACCCGGCGGACTGGGACGCCATCGACGAGCCCCGCCCTATCCGGGCGATCCTGGGACGACTGCCCGGGTGGCGCCTGGTGATGGATGATGAGATCCCACGGGCGCTCCTGCGGGCGCCGCCACCGTCGTAGTCGAAGGCCGATCATGTCCTCTCCCCTGTCCACCGCCTCCAGCGAGCCGCGGATGGCCCCTGCCCGTCCCGACGCCGCCGTGACGGCGGGATCTGCCCGCTTCACCGTGATCACCGATCGGCTCATCCGCATGGAATACTCCCCTGATGGGGCTTTTACCGACGCCGCCACCCAGCTCGTCCTGTCCCGGGACCTGGGCCCCACGCCGACCTTCCGAGTGGTGCGTGGCGATGACCGCCTGGAGATCCTGACCGAGCACCTCCACCTGGCCTACCAGCCCTCGCGGGGCTTCTCCCGCTCCGGGCTGAGCGTCAGCCTGCGCACCGCCGTCCTCAACCTCCACGGGGGTACCTGGCATCACGGCGATGCATGGGACCCCCACGAGAGCTACCCGACGAACCTCGGCGGCACCCGCCGCACCCTGGACGAGGCCGACGGCCGGGTGGATCTGGGGACGGGGCTGCTGTCCACCAACGGCATCTCCGTCATCGACGACTCCGGCTCCCTGCTCCTCCAGAAGGATCAGTGGGTGCGGCCGCGCCCGGGGGCTGGCCCCGTGGACGGCGCTCCGGGAGGAGAGGACCTCTACCTCTTCGGCTACGGCCAGGACTACCGCGGCGCCCTGCGCGATTTCTTCGCCTTGACTGGCCCGACGCCGCTGGTACCCCGGGCGCTCCTGGGCAACTGGTGGAGTCGCTACCATCCCTACTCCGAGGAGGAGTACCTCGCGCTCATGGACCGCTTCGCCGCGGAGGAGCTGCCCTTTTCCGTGGCGGTGCTCGACATGGACTGGCACTGGGTGGACATCGACCCGGCCATCGGCAATGGCTGGACCGGCTACTCCTGGAACACCGAGCTCTTCCCCTCCCCCTCGCGCTTCCTCGCCGCGCTCCATGAGCGGGGCATGGAGGTGACCCTCAACCTGCACCCGGCGGCCGGCATCCGGCGCCATGAGGACGCCTATGCCCCGATGATGCGGGATCTGGGCCGCGATCCCGAATCCGGTGAGGAGATCCCCTTCAACATCACGGACAAGGCCTTCGTGGCCGCCTATCTGGAGCGCGCCCACCATGTGCTGGAGGAGGAGGGCGTGGATTTCTGGTGGCTCGACTGGCAGCAGGGCGGAGTCACCGATATCCCGGGGCTCGACCCCCTGTGGATGCTCAACCACATCCACTATCTGGATTCCGGCAGGGAGCGCCCGGGCGGACGGCGCCGCCCCATCACCTTCTCCCGCTTCGCGGACGCCTCCAGCCATCGCACGCCCATCGGCTTCTCCGGCGACACGGTCGCCAGCTGGGACTCTCTGGCCTTTCAGCCGGAGTTCACGGCGAGGGCGGCGAATATCGGCTACTTCTGGTGGTCGAATGACATCGGCGGTCACATGTTCGGCGTCAAGGACTCCGAGATGATGGCGCGCTGGGTGCAGCTGGGCTGCTTCTCCCCCATCAATCGCCTCCATTCCACTGCGTCGGTCTTCAATTCCAAGGAGCCGTGGCGCTACTCCCGTGATGCGCGCGCCACGATGAACGCCTACCTGCGTCTGCGCCACCGGCTGGTGCCGAGCCTGTACACGTGGGCCCGGCGCGCCGCGGCCGACGGCCTCGCCCCGATCCGCCCGCTTTACCACGACCACCCGTGGTGCGCGGGGGCCTACTCCCATCACACGGAGTTCCTGTTCGGCGACCTCCTGGTGGTGCCCATGGTTCACCGCTCCGATGCCGCTACCGGGCTCGCCCAGGAGAGCGCCTGGCTCCCCCAGGGGGCCTGGTTCGACCTGCCGACCGGCCGCCGCTACACGGTCGGGGTCGAGGACGGCGCTGAGCTCGTGCTCTCGCGGCGCCTGGAGCAGGTGCCGGTGCTGGCGCGTGCGGGCAGCCTCCTCGTGCTCGCCGGCGACCTGGCCGAGGCCGCGGGCGCCAATCCCCGGTGCCTCGACGTCGTGGTGGTGCCGGGGGCCGACGGCGTGTTCGTCCTGGAGGAGGATGATGGCTCTCCCGAGCCCGGCCCGGATGGAGTGGTACGCACGCGCTTCGCCCTGACCTGGGATGAGAATGCCGGGCGCGCGCGACTGGAGATCGACCAGGGGGGCCCGCGGGGCGTGGTGCCCGAGGCGCGGGAGATCACCGTGCGCCTCCTGTCGGCTGGCGGTGATGTGCGCGCGTCCCTGGATGGGCGGGTGCTGGAGGTGCGCGGTCGGCGCGCCGATGGCCTCACGCTGGGCGCAGGGCTCGACATCGAGCTGGGAGAGGTTCTCCCAGCCGACGGCGTGGTGGTGGAGCTGGAGGGGCTGCGGAGCGCGCCGCCGGTTCTGGCCGATGAGGTGTTCTCGATCCTCGAGCCGGTGGAGATCGACTATGCGGTGAAGGATCGCGCCTGGGACGTTGTCCGGTCGGGGGCGACCGGCGGGGCGCTGCTCGGCGGCCTGCGCGCCGTGGGAGTCCCCGACGCCGTGCTGGCCGCGGTCGCCGAGGTCGCCTGAGGCCCGCTGGGCGTGGCGGCCCGGCGATGCTTCGTTGGGCCGGGCGGCCGCTTGATCGTTGAAACCGTCTCCCGAACCGTCCAGGGCCGCCCGTAAGCGCTGATGGCGCCTGTGGCGGAGTACGCCATCAGCGCTTGCGAGGTGCTTCGGAGGGCCTGCGGTGCTCATGAGGACTCCCGCAACAGCGATTCGGTCCATAAAACCGCGAGAATCCGCGCTACGAACTCGCTGTGCGGGTGAGGGGTATTCGTCTGTCAGCCGCTCTCTCTCCCCACCACTCAAAATATTGGGAGGAGGCGTAGCGGCATGTCATGGCAGTGGTGGTGCGAGCCAGGAGGATGTAGAGGCTGGTGAAGGGACAGGTTCGTGGCAGGATTCCGTGAGCACTGAGCGGGTGGGCTTCCATAAATGACGCTCTTCTGCGGCCCATACCCTGCGAAGACAGGTCTCTTCACTTGTTGACGGCAACACCTGACGCACTGTCGGTCTTCCTCAGTGTTTGGAGTACCTCCAAGAGTATTTCGGTAGATACCTTCAGTTCATCTTGCTCATAGGGAGCATTGCAGCTATTCTCAGGATGATGGATAGAATTTCGTATGTAGTACGGAAGCGTTACACACTGTGGTTTGCAGGCTTGAATATCATCGCGCCGCCATTCTTTAATGGGTGGAAGATGGTGAGCATCCTTCAAGAAGGAATCAAATTTTTTTGCACTCCTACAACCAGCGAGCCTATACGCTTCTCCCCACAATTCGTCATGGAACTCAGGAGATGGAATTCCGAAAGCGAAATAGGTGATTTCTCCCCAGGAAGGATATCCCCCACTCAATACTCCGAGATCGTTGGAGTCATGAATTTTTGGGGCACCGTCACCGCGAGAAAATACAAGAAGGCGATGACCTTCGGGCCTGTATGAGCGCAGCATATATGGCGAGTGCGTGATGAGAAACAATTGTTCATTCTCCGCAATTCTTACCAAAGCCTCACTCAACTGGAGTTGCGCGCGAGGATGAAGCCAGGTTTCAGGCTCATCCAGAAGAAGTGTCAACGGCGCATGCTCTTTTGCCTCATGTTGCAGTTGTGAGTAGACTTGGATCAGCGCCAAGGTCACTGCGCGTTGCATGCCTGTACCCTTGTCGGACAGAGGGGTTTCGTAGCTTCCGTCCTTAACGAGCAGTCGCCCGCCTTTGATGAATGTAGTCGCTTCAGGGAGAGTAAAATCTAGCCGGATCTCAGCTTGGCCGTACTGCTCTTTCACACGAGCCTCGACCTGGCTCGTCATATTCTTGGTCAGTGATGCAAAGGAGTCGTCGTCCGTCGAAAATGCTGCCTCATGGGCTTCCTGAAGTGCTTTCCACTATATCTTGCTCAACTCCGTATTATCTACGCCGCCTGCAACTTACTCTCAATGATCGCTACGCAACCGCTGAGCTGCTTCTGTGGGATGGGTGCCAGTTGCCGGCGAGCATCGTCGAGGTTGCCGGCATCGACGATCCGGGCTTGCTCGACCAGCCGCAGCTGTTCCTGGCTGTAGTGTAGGCGGCCATGGCGGCAATCTGTCCAGGTGTGAGGTCGCCATCGCCCCATTCGAAGTACCCTGCATGGCACGGCATAGCGTGAGTCTAGGATGGCCAGTGAGAAGTCAGGTGATGTCCAGCAGGCACCGTAGATCACGGTTCGGCCACGAGCCTCAGGCCTACGTCCTCGCCGCTCATCAGCCTCAATGCCGATCGCCTCGGCGATGCGCTCAATGTCAGGTTGCGCTCTCCTCACGCCACCCATGTAGGTGCGGTGTACAGCCGAGGACTTCAGCGAAGGCCTGTCTCTTGGCTGCCCCAACGAGCCCCTAACAAGCGCAAGGCGATGAGCCTCGGGGCGATCATCGTCAAGGAGTTCGTCGAAGGCGGCGTGTCCACCACCGCCCGACGACCCGCCCTCCAGGACATGCTGCGCTACCTCGACGAAGAGGCGGCCGCCGGGCGGGGCATCGACTACATCATCGTGCACACGCTCGACCGCCTGGTGCGCAACCGCTACGACGACACCGCCCTGGGCCGCCACTCCAAGAAACAACCCGACTGCACCTTCCACGCCACCCTGGTCACCGACATCGAGCAAGCAGTCAGCCGACTCTACGACCGCATCCACCTCGACCCCACCAGACGCCAACAACTCCAGAGCGCCCTGCAACACCAACTGACCAGCCTGACCCAACAAACCACCGAGCAGCTCCAGGACTACACCACCCACCGCCAGCAACTGGAACGCCAACGCCACAAGCTGCTCCAAGCCCACTACGCCGACGCCATCGACCTGGACACCCTCAAAACCGAGCAGACCCGCATCACCCGCGAGCTGACCACCATCCAACGCAGACAGGCCGCCCTGAGCCAAGACCTGACCGACACCCAGCACCTCATCCGCCAAGCCCGCGACCTGGCCCAGCACGCCGCCACCGCCTACCACGGCACACCCGACCACCTACGCCGTCTGCTCAACCAAACCCTGTTCGACAAGATCTACATCACCACAAACCAAGACGCCAGTCACCTGACCACCACCGCCACCCACCAACCACCCTTCGACAGCATCCTGACCTAGACAGAAACAGACACAGACACAAACGCAGACACCCTGGACACGCAGGAGGGAGCTGAAGAGCGGAAGGGAGCTGAAGAGCAAATTGAAGAGCAAGCGGGAGCTGAAGTGGTGGGCATTCTGGGACTAGAGGCAGGGGTGCACGAGAACGGCTCAGGCCTGGGAGTCGACCTCATGAACCTCCATCCGACCCGCCAGACCAAGCCCGCAACCACCCAGAAGACCCCTCAAGCAGCTCGAGACAAGCAAAAACCCGCGCCATGGGTCAACCATGACGCGGGTTTGAGTGTGAGGTTAATGGTCGGGCTGGCGGGATTTGAACCCACGACCCCTTGACCCCCAGTCAAGTGCGCTACCAAACTGCGCCACAGCCCGTTGCCCCACGTCCTTGCGACTGGATCCATCTCCGCCGCTCGGGTCCGCTCGGAACGTGTAGAACCTTAGCCCACCGTGGCCCCGCAGGCGAAACCGGCGCGTGGTGACGCCGGTCACGACAGGGATGATGGTGGAGTCAGCCGAAGCCGCCGCGTCACGATCTAGCCGCAACCGGCCCGCGCGAGTGCCTCAGGCGCTCTCGTACCAGGCGCGGGCGCCGCCCTCGAGATTGGTCAGCGCTCCCGCGTATCCGGCGGCCTGGAGGGCCTCGATGGCCTTCTTGGAGCGGGCGCCGCCCTGGCAGGTCACGACCGTCTCCTTACCGGCGTCCAGCTCCCCGGCGCGCTCGACCACCTCCCCCAGTGGGATGTGGACCGCCCCCTCCAGGGGCATGGCGGCGATCTCGTCGGCCTCGCGCACGTCCAGGAGGGTGTAGGGCCCACCGGGCTTCTCCCCCGCCGCGATACGGGTGCGCAGCTCGGATGCGGTGATGGTGCTCATGGTCCCCTCGTCCCCTCCTCCTGGTTCAGGCGCGGCGCAGGTGTCCTCCACCGCTTCAAGGCTCGTGATGGTGGGGCTCGGCCCGCACAGGGGGCAGTCGGGGCGCTTGGCCACGGGCACCTCGCGCACGCCGGCGCCCCAGGCGTCCACGAGCAGGAGGCGGCCGATGAGGGGCTCGCCTCCCCCAATGATGAGTTTGAGCACCTCAGCGGCCTGCATGGTCCCGATGATGCCCGGCAGGACGCCGAGCACACCGGCCTGGGCACAGGACGGCACGGAGCCCGGTGGCGGTGGCTCGGGGTGGAGGCAGCGGTGGCAGGGGCCCCGGGCGGCGTCGAAGACCCCTACCTGGCCCGCCGAGTGCAGGACCGCGCCGTGGACGAGCGGGATGCCGAGCAGGGCGCAGGCGTCGCCCACGAGGTAGCGGGTGGGGAAGTTGTCGGTGCCGTCCACCACCACGTCCCAGCCCTCCAGGAGGCCCCGGGCATTGGCGGCGTCGAGCCGCTCCTCGTGGAGGATGACCTCGACATCGGGGTTGAGCGCGGTAATGGCCGACGCCGCCGAGCGGGCTTTCGAGGTGCCGACGCCGTCGGTGGTGTGGATGATCTGGCGCTGGAGGTTGGAGGCGTCGACGACGTCGAACTCGACGATCCCGAGTGTCCCCACTCCAGCGGCAGCGAGGTAGAGCGCGGCGGGCGCGCCGAGGCCGCCCGCCCCGATGAGCAGGACGCGGGCGGCCCGGATGCGCTGCTGGCCGGCGACTCCGACTTCGGGGACGAGCATATTGCGCGAGTATCGGGCGCGCTCGGCGTCGGACAGGGCTCGCAGGCGCTCGTCACTGATGACGGGCGCCCACGGGGCTCGATCCTGAGGGGGCGTGGCGGCGTTCAGTGGCGCAGCTCCCGGTAACGGCGGATGAGTGCCTGGGTGGAGGGGTCCTGCGCGGCCAGCGCCTCGGCGTCTCCCTGGACTGCCGGCGCGATCTCCAGGGCGAGCTTCTTACCGAGCTCGACGCCCCACTGGTCGAAGGAGTCAATGCCCCACACGATGCCCTGAGTGAAGGTGATGTGCTCGTAGAGGGCGATGAGCTGGCCCACGACGCTCGGAGTGAGCGCGGGGGCAAGGATCGACGTCGTCGGCTTGTTCCCGGCGAAGACCCGGGCGGGGACGATCGGCTCCGGCGTGCCCTCGGCGCGCACCTCCTCGGCGGTCTTGCCGAAGGCGAGCGCGGCGGTCTGGGCGAGGTAGTTGGACAGGAAGAGCTCGTGGACGTCGACACCGCCGTCGGTGACCGGGTGGGCGGGATTGGCCACGGCGATGAAGTCGGCGGGGACGAGCTGGGTGCCCTGGTGGATGAGCTGGTAGAAGGCGTGCTGCCCATTGGTCCCGGCCTCACCCCAGAAGACCTCGCCGGTCTCGGTGGTGACCGAGGATCCGTCCCAGCGCACGGACTTGCCGTTGGACTCCATGGTGAGCTGCTGGAGGTAGGCGGGAAAGCGGTGCAGGTACTGCGAGTAGGGCAGCACCGCGTGGGAGGCGGCGTGGAAGAAGTTGACGTACCAGACGTTGAGCAGGCCCATGAGCATGGGGGCGTTCTCGGCCGGGTCCTTGGTGGCGAAGTGCTCGTCGACGGCGTGGAAGCCGGCCAGGAAATCCGCGAAGTTCTCCGGGCCGATGGCGACGGCGAGCACGGTGCCGACGGCGGAGTCCACGGAGTAGCGCCCGCCGACCCAGTTCCAGAAGCCGAAGGCGTTATCGGGGTCGATGCCGAACTCGG
Source organism: Actinomyces gaoshouyii (assembly GCF_002072175.1). Lineage (GTDB taxonomy): Bacteria > Actinomycetota > Actinomycetes > Actinomycetales > Actinomycetaceae > Actinomyces > Actinomyces gaoshouyii. The sequence continues at coordinate 55,591 of NZ_MVIV01000004.1, forward strand.
CGACCTTGTCCAGGGCGGTGGAGACGGCCACGAAGTGCTTGGCGATGGCGCCTTCGGCGGCGATGCCGCGCTCGGCCAGGGCGGAGAGGAACCAGTCGCGGGCCATGCGCGCGTTGGTGAGGGTCTCCAGGGTGGTGAAGGTCTTGGAAGCGATGATGAACAGGGTGGTCTCGGGGTTGAGGCCCTTGACCTTCTCCGCGCAGTCGTTAGGGTCGATATTGGAGATGAAGCGGCACTCCAGACCGTCCTGGACGTAGGGCTTGAGGGCCTCATAGACCATGACGGGGCCGAGGTCGGACCCGCCGATGCCGATGTTGACGACCGTCTCGATTCGCTTGCCGGTCACACCGACCCACTGGCCGGAGCGCACGCGGCGCGCGAAGTCGTAGACGCGGTCGAGGACCCTGTGGACGTCGCCGACGACGTCCTGGCCGTCGACCATGAGCGCGTCGTCGGCCGGGCGGCGCAGCGCGGTATGGAGGACGGCGCGGTCCTCGGTGACGTTGATGCGCTCGCCGGCATACATGGCGTCACGGCGCCCGGGCACGTCAACCTGCTCGGCCAGAGCGACGAGGGCGTCACGGACATCGTCGGTCAGCAGGTTCTTGGACAGGTCGATGGTCAGGTCCCCGACCTGGTAGGTGAAGCGCTCGGCGCGCTCGGGGTCCTGGGCGAACCAGGCGCGCAGGTCAGGGCGCATCCCGATGTGCAGCTCGGTGAGGCGGGACCAGGCGGGCGTTGCGGTGGCATCAATAGGCGTCTGCATGCGCACAAGCCTAGCGGTTAGGCACGATGGCGTCGCGGCGCGGGTGGGTCGGATTCAGCCGGGCCCGTAGTGCGGGCGGACTAGACGGTCCCGCTATTGACGGCACAGCCCAACCCTGTTCCTGGTCATCGTCGGCTGGACTCTACTGGCTACTGGCTATCGGACTGGTCTGGTTTGTAGGGCGGCTGCCTCGTCATCGGCCCGGCCGGAGCGCCCCGATGCTCATCGCCGCCGGCGCTTCTCCCTCACGCGCACGCCGATCTGGATCGGGGTGCCCACGAAGCCGAACTCCTCGCGCAGGCGGCGCTCGATGAAGCGCCGGTACCCGGCGTCGAGGAAGCCGGTGGTGAAGATGACGATGCGCGGCGGGCGCACCTGCGCCTGAGTGGCGAAGAGGATGCGGGGCTGCTTGCCGCCTCGCAGCGGGTGCGGGGCGGCGGCCTGGAGCTCGCCGAGGAATGAGTTGAGCCGCCCGGTGGGAACGCGGGTGCCCCACCCCTCCAGGGCGGCATCGAGAGCGCGCACGAGCCTGTTCGTGTGCCAGCCGGTGGCGGCGGCGAGGTTGATGTGCGGGGCCCAGGACACATGCGCGAGGTCGTGCTCGATCTCCCACCGGAGCATTTTCTGGCGGTCCTCGTCCACGAGGTCCCACTTGTTATTGACCAGCACGAGCGCGCGCCCGGCGTCAACCGCCTGCTGGATGACGCGCACATCCTGCTCCGTCAGCGGCTCGGAGGCGTCCAGGAGGACGACGGCGACCTCCGCCTTCTCAATGGCCCCCTGAGTTCGCAGGACGGCGTAGTAGTCGGCGCCCCGCGACTGGCGCACGCGGCGGCGGATGCCCGCAGTGTCGACGAACACCCACTGGCGCCCGTCGAGCTCGATGATCTCGTCGACCGGGTCCCGGGTGGTGCCGGCCATCTCGTTGACGACGACGCGGTCCTGCCCGGCGATGGAGTTCAGCAGCGAGGACTTGCCGACGTTCGGGCGCCCCACGAGGGCGATGCGGTGCATCCGCCCCTCAGGGGCGGCAGGGGCGACGGCCGAGACCTCCGGGAGGACCTCCATGCAGGCATCGAGGACCTCACCGCTGCCGCGCCCGTGGAGGGCCGAGACGGCATAGGGCTCGCCCAGGCCCAGGTTCCACAGGGCCGCGGCGTCGCCCTCCTGGGCCGGGGAGTCCACCTTGTTGGCGGCCAGCACGACCGGCTTGCCACTGCGCCGCAGGAGGCGGACCACCCGGGCGTCGGTCTCGGTGATCCCCACCTGCGCGTCGACGACGAGCAGGACGGCGTCGGAGAGCTCCACGGCCACCTCAGCCTGGGAGGCGACGGAGGCCTCAAGGCCCTCGACGTCGACCTCCCAACCGCCCGTGTCCACGATGGTGAAGCGGCGGCCGGCCCACTCGGCGGGATAGGAGACGCGGTCGCGGGTGACGCCCGGCCTGTCCTGCACCACGGCCTCGCGGCGCCCGAGAACCCGGTTGACGAGCGTGGACTTGCCGACGTTCGGGCGACCCACCACGGCGAGCACCGGTAGCCCCGCCCCGAAGGCGGCGTCGCCGGAGGGGAGCTCCTCCTCGCCGGCGAGGAGGGCGACGTCCTCCTCCTCGAGCTCGTACTCCTCCAGGCCGGCGCGCAGGGCGTCGGCCCGCTGCTCATCATCCTGGTCGCGCTCGGCGGCCTCGGCGCGGGCGGCCTCGATGAGGCCCAGGACGTGCTCGACGGTCTCCTCGAGCGTCATGTCGGAGGAGTCCACGAGGGTGACGCCCTCGGGGGCGGTGAGGAACTGGGAGACGGTGGCGTCGTCCCGGTCACGGCGCACCACCTGGTCGCGCAGGGCCGCGGCGTCCACGCTCTTGCCCGCGGCCTTCAGGTCGCCCGCGCGGCGGGCCAATCGGGCCTCCTCGCTGGCCGTCACCAGGAGGCGGACATCGGCATCGGGGGCGATGACGGTGGTGATATCGCGGCCCTCGGCGACGATCCCCTCCCCCGCGCTGAAGGAGCGGTGAAGACCAACGGCGTCGCGGGACTCGCCCGCAATGATCTCGCGCTGGAGGCGGGCCAGCTCGGCGCGCACATCCAGGTTGGTGGCGACCTTCGAGACGACGGAGGCGATATGCGGGTCGCGGATGACCTCGGCGATGTCGACGCCATCGCAGGTCACCCCCGGGGACGTGGGATCGAGGCCCATGTCGAGGGGCATGGTGAGGATGGCGCGGGTGACGGCTCCCGCGTCCACCTCGTCGGCGGTCAGGTCGATGCCGGTGCGCTCGCACCACCAGGCGGCGGCGCGGTACATGGCGCCGGTGTCGAGGTAGGCGAGGCCCAGCGCGGCGGCGACCCGCTTGGCGACGGTGGACTTGCCCGACCCGCTCGGCCCATCGATGGCGACGACGATTCCCATATGCTCCCGGCCCTTCCTCACGATGCGCTAGCGCGCCCAACCGGTCAAGCGTCCCACATTCCCCCGCGCCCGCGCCAAAGCCGCCCCGGCCCCTCCCCCCTCACCGAGACCGGTCGAAAACAGCATCGAAACCGGTCCGGCGGGGCAGCGCTCGACTCTGGCTCCCTCTCACACCGAAGATACAGTTTCGGCCCGCAAACACGCCCTCACGCCGGAAATACCGTCCCAGCCCGCTTATGCGCCCTCATTCTCGCATTTCGAGGGCGCAACGCCGGGCTGAGACGGTATCTGCGGGCCGAGGGCCCGCCCTGCCTCAGGCGACGACGACCCGCCACCCCCGCTCATCCAGCGCGGCCTCCAGGGGCTGGGCGGCGCCGGGCAGCACGGAGATCATGGCCAGGCCTGCGCTCTGCCCGGCGGAGTGCTCCATGGCGAAGTCCTCGATATTGACTCCCGCCTCGCCGACGTCGGTGAACAGGCGGCCCAGGTAGCCGGGCTTGTCGGGGACGAGGACCTGCACCACCGCGTAGCGCCTGGGCGCCCCGCCGTGCTTGCCGGGGATGCGGGCCTGACCGGCGTTGCCGCGCCTCATGACGTCCGTAATGGCGCTAACGGCGCCGGGCGCGATCTCCTCAGCCCTGCCCGGGGCGGTGTACTTCTCGTCGGCAGTGTCAACGGCGGCCGGCTCGATCCCACTGATGAGTGCGTCGAGATCATCGCGCAGCTCCCGCAGCAGCCCGGTCACGGGACCGGCGTTGCCCACCACGATCGCGGACCACAGTCGGGGATCGGAGGCGGCGATGCGGGTCACATCCCTGATGCCCTGGCCCGCGAGCTCGAGCGCCGCCTCCGGCAGTGTCTCGAGACGGGCAGCGACGAGGGAGGAGACCAGTTGCGGCATATGCGAGACCGCGGCGACAGCGTTGTCGTGCTCGGCGGCGCCCAGGCGCAGTGGCGCCGCCCCGGCGTCCATCGCCAGGTTGCGCACGGCGATCTCGGCAGCCGGCTCGGCGCCGTCAGCGACGATCACCCAGGGGCGACCCGCGAAAAGGTCGGAGTCAGCGGCCCCCGCCCCAGAGCGCTCCCGGCCGGCCATGGGGTGCGAGCCCACGTAGCGGGAGGCCGCCGCACCGGCCCGGGCCCTCACCTCCGCGCCCACGCGCGCCTTGACGGAGGCGACGTCGGTGACCACCGCCCCCGGGTGGGCCTCCAGGGCCCCGACCGCCACTTGCGCGGCCACATCCGGCGGGGTGGCGACGACAACGAGCGCCGGCTCGGGATCCCCCTCTGCCCTCACGGTGCCGGCACCCATGTCCCGGGCCAGGGCGAGCGAGGTGGGCGAGGTGTCCCGGAGTTGGACGGGCACGCCGGCCGCCCGCAGGACGAGCGCGAGCGAGGTGCCGAGCAGTCCGGTACCGATGATGAGCACAGGGCCGCGCGTGGCGGCGGGAGGGCGCGCCGCCGGGCCTCCCCCATGCTCCTCCGCTGCCCCACCCGTCCCTCTACCGGGCGGTCCCACCTGGACGACGCGCGCCTCCAACCGGCTCATAGTCCGACCTCTCTCTGGAGTGCCGCGATCTCCTCACTGGTGAGGGCCCTCATGGCGCCGGGCTTGAGCCCGCCGAGCGCCAATGGGCCGAGCCTGGTGCGGGATAGCCGGATCACGGGGTGCCCGACGGCGTCACACATGCGGCGCACGATCCGGTTGCGCCCGGAGTGCAGGGTGATCTCCAGGATCGAGCCCGCGGGCCCGGAGTCCTTGATGACCACGCGGTCAGCGCTGATGAGGCCGTCTTCGAGCTCGATGCCGCGCTTGAGCTTGCGCGGTACCCAGGGCTCGACCCTCCCCTGGACGATCGCCACGTAGGTCTTGGAGATCTCGTAACTGGGGTGCATGAGCCGGTGGGAGAGCTCGCCGTCGTTGGACAGCAGGAGCAGGCCCTCGGTGTCGGTGTCGAGACGCCCCACGTGAACGAGCCTGATGCGCCCGCTCGCGCCGTCCCCGCGATACGCGCCCGCCCCCTGCGCTCCGCCTGTGCCCCTCCGTGAGAGCTCGTCGGCGCGCTCGGCCACGTACCGCTCCCCCAGCTCGGCGACGGTGGGCCGCCCCTCGGGGTCCTCCATGGTGGTCACGACGCCGGCGGGCTTGTGCAGCATGACGGTGAGCACGTCGGGGTCGGTGAGGATGCGCGAGCCGTCAACCCGGATCTCCTGGCGGGTGGGATCCACGCGCACCCCGGCCTCGGTGACGATGACGCCGTCAACGCTCACGCGGCCCGCGGCGATGATCGCCTCGCAGGCCCGGCGGGAGGCCACGCCCGCGTGGGCGAGGACCTTCTGGAGGCGCTGCCCGGAGTGGACGTGCGGGTCATCCTCACCGCCTCGGGAGGCCCTGCTGCGCTCGTCGACGAGCCTGGCCTCCTCGTCCTCGGCCAGGGCGCCGTCGTCGAAGGCGGCGATCTCCTCGGGCGTCAGGTCCGCGTCGCCGAGCTCCTCGATGTCGTCCTCGTCGTAGAACTCCTCTGCCCCGAAGTCGCCCAGGGGGACCTCATCATTGCCGGTGCTGTGACTGCGGGTGCTCATCGCGTCTCCGTCTCGTGCTCGATGTCCTCCAACTGGGAGGCGTCCGGGAGGTGGGGTGCCAGGGGCGGTAGCTCGTCGAGGCCGTCGATCCCCAGGTACTCGAGGAACTCGTTGGTCGTACGGTAGAGGATCGCGCCGGAGGTCTCATTGCCGGCCTCCTCGATGAGCCCGCGGGCGTGGAGGGTGCGCACGACGCCGTCGACGTTGACCCCGCGGATGGCGGCGATGCGTCCGCGGGTGACGGGCTGGCGGTAGGCGACGACGGCGAGGGTCTCCAGTGCCGCCTGGGACAGGCGCGCTGAGGCCCCGCCGACGACGAAGCTCTCGACGATCCCGGCGTGCTCGGGCGCGGAGGCGAGGCGCCAACCCCCGGCCACGCGACGCAGGATGAACCCCCGACGGCGCGCGGCCGCCCCATCCGCGGCCTCGCCCCGGTACTCGGCGGCCAAGGCCTGAAGCAGCGCCTCGGCCGCCTCGGCTCCCAGGCCCAGGGCGGCGCCGAGAGCGGCGGGCGTCACGGGCTCATCGGAGACGACGAGCACCGCCTCGGCCGCGGCCAGCAGCTCATCGCTCACAGCGCCGACCGCGGGCGCCTCCTGGCCGTCGGCCCCCGGGGCGACCTGCGCCGCCGCTCCATCCCCGCTCATGAGAACTCCTCCCCCAGGCCGTCCATGTCCGGGGCCATGATGCCCGCGGGATCGTCCTCCCCGCCGCACCACGTCACCGTGATCTCGCCCATGGCCTCGCCCTGCTCCAAGTCGACGCTGCCCTGCCGGTGGAGGATGAGCAGGCCGAGGAAGCGGGCCACGACGACGGCGACGCGCTCGGCGTCGCCCGTGAGTTCGGAGAAGGTGAGTGTCCCAGCGGCGCGCAGGCGCTGGGCGAGCACGGTGATCTGCTCGCCGACCTGGACCGCCTCGTGGAGGTGGACGGTCTGCACGCCAGGGGCGTCGGGGCGGTTGAACGCGGCCAGAGCGATGCGGGCGAGCTCAGCGGGGCCGACGGTGGCCACGAGCCTGGGCAGCAGGGAGGCGAGCTCGGGGGCGAGGGCGACGACGCGCGGGTGGGCAGTGGCCGCCGAGGCGGCCATGGAGGACAGGGCGGAGGCGGCCCGCTTGTAGGCGCGGTACTGCAGGAGGCGGGCGAAGAGCAGGTCACGGGCCTCCAACAGCTCCAGATCCTCGTCCTCCTCCCCGTCCACCTGGGGCAGGAGGCGGTGGGCCTTGAGAGCCAGGAGCGTGGAGGCCACCACGACGAACTCGCTGGCGTGCCCGAGGTCCCAATCGGCTCGCATATGGGCGATGAACTCGTCGGTGACCTCGGCCAGGGCGAGTTCGGTGACATCGAGCCGACGTCTGGCGATGAGGCTGAGAAGGAGGTCGAAGGGACCCTCGAACTGGGGCAGACTGACGGAGAAGCCGGGGAGCCTGGCGGGCCCCTCCTGCTCGGCGCCCTCGCGCCCGCCGGAGCCGGCGCGCACCCCGGCATCGAGCGCGCCGATGCCCATGGGCTCCCCCGCGCCCTCGGGCGCGGCGGCCTCCTCAGGCGACACAGCCGCGAGCGATGATCTCCCGTGCCAGGCGCCGGTAGGCCTCGGCGCCGGCGTGCGTGGGGGCGTAGGTGTTGATGGGCTCGGCGGCCACGGAGGCGTCGGGGAACTTCACCGTGCGGCGGATCCGCGTGTCGAAGAGACGCTCGCCGAAAGCCTGCTCCAGGCGCTCCAGGACCTCGCGGGAGTGCAGGGTGCGGGAATCCACCATGGTGGCGAGGATGCCGTCGATGTCGAGGCGCGGGTTGAGGCGGTCCTTGATCCGCTCGACGGTCTCCACGAGGAGGGCCACGCCGCGCAGGGCGAAGAACTCGGTCTCCAGCGGGATGATGACGCCATGGGAGGCGGTCAGCGCGTTGACCGTGAGCAGGCCGAGGGAGGGCTGGCAGTCCACGATGATGGCGTCGTAGTCGTCGACGACGGGGCGAAGCACCCGGGCGAGCGCCTGCTCGCGTGCCACCTCGTTGACGAGCTGGACCTCGGCGGCGGACAGGTCGATATTGGCGGGCACGAGGTCCAGGCCCGGCATGGAGGTCTGCTGGATGACGGGCAGGATGTCGGGGCGGGCGGCCACGAGGAGGTCGTAGATGGTGGTGTCGAGCTCATTGGCGTTGACGCCGAGCCCGGCGGAGGCGGCTCCCTGCGGGTCGAAGTCGACGATGAGCACCTTGCGCCCGTACTCCACGAGGGAGGCCCCCAGGCTGATGGTGGTCGTCGTCTTGCCGACGCCGCCCTTCTGATTGCACATGGAGATGATCCGTGCCGGCCCGTGGGACTCCAGGGGCGCGGGGGCGGGGAACTCCTTCTGCTCAGGGGCGGGAAGGTCGATCAGTCCGGGCTGCTTGGAGTCGCTCACGGGGCCAGGGTAGCGGACGGCAGTGGAATCATCAGTAGGCATCATCAGTGAGCCCGGGGGTGGCTCGTGGCGTAGACCTCCCTGAGGTGGTCGACGGTCACCTTCGTGTAGATCTGGGTGGTGGTGACCGAGGCGTGGCCGAGCATCTCCTGGACGATCCGTACGTCGGCCCCGCCGGCGAGCAGGTGGGTGGCGAAGGAGTGGCGCAGCGTGTGGGGCGAGACATGGCGGTCGGCTTGCGCACCGCCGTCCTCCCCGACGACGCCGTCGGGGACGGTGAGGGCCTCCCCGGGGGGCCGGCCGACGAGCCCGGCGCGGGCGGCGGCCTGCTGGAGGACGCTCCACGCGGTCTGGCGGGACAGGGGCCGCCCGAGCGTGTTGAGGAAGACCTCGGGCACTCCCCTGCCCTTGGAGGCCAGGCTCGGCCGCCCGCGGACGAGGTAGGCGTCGAGGGCCGCCCAGGCGTACTGTCCCATGGGGACGATCCTCTCCTTGCGTCCCTTGCCGAAGAGCCGGAGCACGCCCGAGTCGGCGTCGAGGTCGTCGACGACGAGGCCGACCGCCTCGGAGATGCGGGCCCCTGTGGCGTAGAGGATCTCCAGGAGGGCTCGGTCGCGCAGGCTCACGGGCGAGTCGTCGATGGCGGCCGCCTCCAGGAGCGCGCGCACCTCCTCGACGCTGAGGGCCTTGGGCAAGCGGCGCCCCACCTGCGGGGGGCGGACGGCCGCGGAGGGGTTGGTCGGCGTGGTGCCCTCGTCGAGGAGGAATCGGTGCCAGCCGCGCACGGCGGTGACAGTGCGGGCGGCGGAGGAGGCTGCCAGGGGGCGACCCCCGTCCTCGCCGGTGCGGATGGCCTGGGAGAAAGCGGAAACGTCCTCCTCGGCGACGCCGCCGGGCTCGGTGATGCCACGCCCCCGGAGGAACCCCGCGTATCGGGACAGGTCCCGCAGATAGGCGGCCAGGGTGTTCTCACTCAGGCCCCGCTCGACCCGCAGATGCGCGAGATACCCGCGCAGGCATCGCTCGAGGGCGTCCCCACGCGGGTCTGCCACGTGGCTGGATGGGGTGGTCAGGAGAACTTCACCAGGAGTCCGAGGCCGATGATCGTCACGCTCCAGACGAGGCCCACGCCCACGGTGATCCGGTCGAGGTTGCGCTCGGCGACGCCTGAGGAGCCGGCCGAGGAGGAGATACCGCCGCCGAACATGTCGGACAGACCGCCGCCCTTCCCCTTGTGCAGGAGGATCGACATGATGAGGAAGAAGCTCGACAGAACGAGGAGCACCTGGAGGATGATGCGGAGGATGTCCACGCCGTCGTCCTTTCATTGAGGGGGCCCGCGAGGCCCGGAAGGATCAGATACGCCGCTGACGAGCGATCGCGCGGCATGACCATGGCCGACTCTACCCGAATCGCGCGCCGGGGCCAGGGCACGCCTCCTGTGAGGTGCCCTGGCCCCGATCGCGGTTGCGTCACGGGCACCGCCCTGCCCGAGCACCGCTCAGGCGGCGGCGGATGGTGCGGCGCCCGATCCCGCTCAGGCGGCGTAGAAGCGGCACATGGCCGCGAAGGAGTCCGCCTTGAGGGAGGCGCCGCCGATGAGGGCGCCGTCGATGTCGGCCTGGGCCATGAGCTCGACGATGTTGCCGGGCTTGGCGGAGCCCCCGTAGAGCACGCGGGTGGCCTCGGCGGTCGCCTCGCCGAAGTCCTCGCGCAGGGCCGCGCGGATGGCCCCGCAGACCTCCTGGGCATCGTCGGCGGTGGCGGTCTCACCGGTGCCGATGGCCCAGATGGGCTCGTAGGCGATGACGATCTTGGCGACGTCCTCGGCGCTCCATCCCTTCAGGGCGGCACGGATCTGGCCGAGCACGAACTCGACGTGCGTGCCGGCCTTGCGGATCTCCAAGGCCTCGCCGCAGCACAGGATCGGCGTCATGCCGGCATCGAGGGCCTTGCGGGCCTTGGCGCCAACGAGCTCATCGGACTCGTTGTGGTACTCGCGGCGCTCGGAGTGGCCCATGACCACGTAGGAGCAACCGAGCTTGGTGAGCATGGCGGTGGAGATCTCACCGGTGTAAGCGCCGTTGTCGTGGATGGAGACGTCCTGGGCGCCGTACTTGATCTCCAGGTTGTCAGCGTCGACGACGGTCTGCACGGTGCGCAGGTCGGTGAAGGGCGGGATGACGACGGCCTCGCAGTTGGCGAAGTCGTGTCCGGCGTCCTTGAGCTCCATGGCGATGCCCTGGACGAGGTGGTTGGCCTCGAGATGGTCCAGGTTCATCTTCCAGTTGCCCGCCATGAGGGGGGTGCGGTTCGACATTGCGGTGGTGTCCTTCGTTGTCAGTTGGGGTGTGGGGCGGCTGGCGCGATCAGTCCTCGAGGACGGCGATGCCCGGCAGGGTCTTGCCCTCGAGGAGCTCCAGGGAGGCGCCGCCACCGGTGGAGATGTGGGAGAACGTGGTCTCGTCGAAGCCGAGGGTGCGCACAGCCGCGGCGGAGTCACCGCCGCCGATGACGCTGAAGGCGTCGGAGTCGCTGATGGCCCGGGCCACGGCCTTGGTACCGGCGGCGAAGGCGTCGAACTCGAAGACGCCCATGGGGCCGTTCCACACGACGGTCTTGGACGAGGCGATGGCCTCGCTGAAGATCTCGGCGGTCCTGGGGCCGATGTCCAGGCCCATCTGGTCGGCCGGAATGGCGTCGGAGGCCACGACGGTTGCGGGGGCGTCGGCCTTGAACTCCGGGGCTGCGACGGTGTCGACGGGCAGGAGGAGCTCAACGCCGTTGGCCTTGGCGGTAGCCAGGTAGCCCTTGACGGTCTCGACCTGGTCCTTCTCCAGCAGGGAGGTGCCGACCTCGTGGCCCTGGGCGACGAGGAAGGTGTAGGCCATGCCGCCCCCGATGAGGAGGCGATCCGCCTTGGACAGCAGGTTGGCGATGACGCCGAGCTTGTCGGAGACCTTGGAGCCGCCGAGCACCACGGTGTAGGGGCGCTCGGGGTCGTTGACGGCGCGTCCGAGGGACTCGATCTCCTTGACCACGAGCAGGCCCGCGGCGGCCGGGAGGATCTTGGCGATGTCGTAGACCGAGGCCTGCTTGCGGTGGACCACACCGAAGCCGTCGGAGACGAAGGCATCGGCGAGCTCGGCGAGCTGGGCGGCGAAGGCCTCGCGCTCGGCGTCGTCCTTGGAGGTCTCGGCGGCGTTGAAGCGCACGTTCTCCAGCAGGACGATCTCACCGGCGCTCATGGCCGCGACAGCGGCCTTGGCGGACTCGCCGACAGTGTCCTCGGCCAGGACGACTTTGACGCCGGTGACCTCGGCGAGGCGTTTGGCGACAGGGGCGAGCGAGAAGTCCGGATTGGCCTGGCCCTTGGGACGGCCGAGGTGGGCGGTGATGATGACCTTGGCGCCGGCCTCCAGGAGCCTGCGCAGGGTGGGCAGGGCGGCCTGGATGCGGCCGTCATCGGTGATGTTCCTGTCGGCGTCGAGCGGGACGTTGAAGTCGGAGCGGACGAGGACGCGCTTGCCGGCCAGGTCGCCGAGGGAATCGATGGTCTTCATGAAACCTCTCAAGGTGTGATGTGGCGTTCGAGTGAACGGTGGATGGGGATGGGTGACCGACGCCCGCGCACGCTGAGCGTGCGCGGGCGTCTTCTCATCGGGTGCTCACGGTGCTCATGACGCCGCGCCTCCCGATCGTGGGCTCAGCTCGTGCGCCGACTCAGGCGAGCTTGGAGCCGACGAGAGCGGTGAGCTCGACGAGGCGGTTGGAGTAGCCCCACTCGTTGTCGTACCAGGACAGAACCTTGACGAGGTCACCGATGACCTTGGTCTCGGTGGCGTCGAAGATCGAGGAGTGCGGGTCGCCGACGATGTCGGTGGACACGATCGGGTCCTCGGTGTACTTGAGGATGCCCTTGAGCTCGCCCTCGGCAGCGGCCTTGACGGCGGCCTTGATCGCCTCGACCGAGACCTCCTTCTCGGCCTGGAAGGTCAGGTCGGTGAGCGAGCCGGTCGGGGTGGGCACGCGCACGGCGAGGCCGTCGAACTTGCCCTTGAGCTCGGGAAGGACGAGGGCCACGGCCTGGGCGGCACCGGTCTTCGTGGGGATCATGTTGAGGGCGGCGGCGCGGGCGCGGCGCAGGTCGCCGTGCGGGGCGTCGAGGACGCGCTGGTCACCCGTGTAGGAGTGGATCGTCGTCATGATGCCGCGCACGATGCCGAAGTTCTCGTGGAGGACCTTGGCCAGCGGAGCGAGGCAGTTCGTGGTGCAGGAGGCGTTGGAGACGATGTTCATCGTCGCGCCGTCGTAGTCGCCCTCGTTGACGCCCACGACGAAGGTGCCGTCGACGTTCTTCGCGGGTGCGGAGATGACGACCTTCTTGGCGCCGGCGTCGATGTGGGCCTTGGCCTTCTCACCATCGGTGAAGAAGCCGGTCGACTCCACGACGACCTCGACACCGAGGTCGCCCCACGGCAGGTCCTTGGGGTCGCGCTGAGCGAGGACCTTGATGCGCTTGCCGTTGACGGTGATGCCGTCATCGTCGAAGGAGACCTCGCCGTCGAAGCGACCAAGGATGGAGTCGTACTTGAGGAGGTGGGCGAGGGTCTTGTTGTCGGTCAGGTCGTTGACCGCCACGACCTCGATGTCGGCGCCCTGCTCAAGCGCGGCACGGAAGAAGTTGCGGCCGATGCGGCCGAAGCCGTTGATACCAACGCGGGTGGTCACTTTGTGTCCTCCTAATGCGCCGGTGAGGCGCACGGTTACGTAGTTCCAGCGCATCAGCGATGCGCCCCGGCCCGCCGGAAGAGCTCTCAAGGGGTTCCGTGGGCCAGCGCGACGAGTCTACCGTCACAGCGCGGTGAGGCGCGAGTGGTATCCACGCCCTTGGCGAACGCTCTCGGGGCCACCGGCGTGATCTCGTCGTGACAGCCTCGGCATGGGGGACGGACGTCCCAGCCTCCTCCGGGGCGCAGGCGCCGAGCCGATGCCGGCGGCTACAGGTCGAGCATGTCCGGGGTGAGGACGGACTCGGTGTCGGGGATGCCCAGATCGTGGGCGCGCTTGTCCGCCATGGCGAGCAGGCGGCGGATGCGCCCGGCGACGGCGTCCTTGGTGAGCTGGGGGTTGGAGAGCTGCCCGAGCTCCTCGAGGCTGGCCTGCTTGTTGGCGATGCGCAGCCGGCCGGCCTCGACGAGGTGGGTGGGGATGTCATCGCCCAGGATCTCGAAGGCCCGCTCCACCCGCGCCCCGGAGGCGACGGCGGCCCGGGCGGAGCGGCGCAGGTTGGCGTCGTCAAAGTTGGCCAGGCGGTTGGCGGTTCCGCGCGACTCGCGGCGGCTGCGCCTCTCGCCCCAGGTCCTGAAGGCCTCCTTGGCGCCCATCCGGTCCAGTAGGACGCCGATGGCCTCGCCGTCGCGCACGACGACGCGGTCGGTCCCGCGCACCTCGCGGGCCTTGGCAGCCACGTCGAAACGGCGGGCGGCGCCCACGAGCGCCAGGGCCGCCTCGGAGCCCGGGCAGGTGACCTCCAGGGAGGAGGAGCGGCCCGGCTCGGTCAGGGAGCCGCGGGCGAGGAAGGCCCCCCTCCAGGCGGCGGCGGCCGAGGTGCGCACGCCGTGGACGACGGCCACGGGCATCCCGCGCACGGGGCGGCCGCGCCCGTCGACGAGTCCGATGAGGCGCGCGAGCTCCTTGCCGCGCTCACTCACGCGCAGCACATAGCGGGTACCGCGGTGCAGAGAGCCCCCTTGGACGACCATGACCTCGGGCTCCATGGAGAAGAGCTCCTTGAGGTCGTGGTGGAGGCGGCGCACTGCCCCGCCGTGGTCGAGCTCGGCCTCGACGACGATGCGCCCGGAAACGATGTGGAGCCCACCGCCGAAGCGCAGCATCGACGCCACCTGGGCGCGGCGCTGCGCGGTGCTCTCCGCGCTCACGCGCGCCAACTCGTCCTTGACGGTGACGGTCAGCGACATACCTTCCGCTCTCCTCGCTCGTGCCTGGCTGAGGGGCTGGGCCGCGTCCGGGTTCAGTCCCCCAGGGCTCCGCCGATGCCGACATCGCCCACCACGCCGTCGAAGGCGTCCCGGAAGGCGGCGGCCAGCCGCAGGGGGTCATGGTTGCACATGGAGTCCCCGGTGCGCACCTGCCGCAGGATCACAGTTGCGCCCATGGCGCCCGCAACCTCCTCGAGATCATCGAGATCCTCGATGGTGGAGGGGTCAGCGAGAACGACGTCGAGGCGCAGCGCGGGGGCGTGCTCGCGCAGGACTCTCAGGAGATCGGCCGCCGTCATGCCATCGGTCTCCCCACTCTGCGCCGTGAGATTGAGGACGACGGCCCGCCTGGCGCGGGTGGTGACGAGGGACTCGCGCAGGGAGGGCAGAATGACGTGGGGCAGGACGGAGGTGTACCAGGAGCCTGGGCCGAGCACCACCCACTCGGCCTCCTCGATGGCGCGGATGGCCTCGGGATGGGCCTGGGCGTCCTCGGGGACAACGGCGACGTTCTCGAGTCGGCCGCGCGTCCCGGCCACGGCGACCTGGCCGCTCACGCGCGCGCGCTCATCGCCGTCGACGACATCGGCCTCGATGACCAGCGGGGAGGCGCTCATCGGGATGACCCGGCCGTGGATCCCCAGCAGGCGGCCCACCCAGCCCAGCCCCTCGACCTCGTCGCCCAGGAGCTGCCACAGGGCCAGGATGAGGAGGTTGCCCAGGGCGTGGTTATCCAGCTCGCCCTCGCCGGAGAAGCGGTGCTGGAGGACATCGCGCCAGGTGAGACCCCATTCGGACTCATCGCACAGGGAGGCCAGGGCCATGCGCAGGTCGCCCGGCGGCAGGCAGTCGAACTCCTGGCGCAGGCGGCCCGAGGATCCGCCGTCGTCGGCGACGGTCACAACCGCCGTAAGCCGGTTGGTCACGTGCCGCAGGGCCCGCAGAGTGGCCGACAGCCCGTGGCCCCCTCCCAGGGCCACGACGGCGGGGCCCTCCTCCCCGCGCCGGGGCCACCCCCCGGAGTCGATGGTGGTCGGCATGGCTCACTCCCGTCCGAGGTCGCGGTGCTGGGTGTTGACGCGGAAGCCGCGCGAGCGCAGGCGCGCCGAGATGCGCTCGGCGGAGGCGACGGAGCGGTGCTTGCCGCCGGTGCAGCCCACCGCGATGGTGACGTTGGGCTTGAGCTCGTCGACGTAATGGGGCAGCGCGGGCGCGAGGAGGTCGGCGTACCCGTCGACGAAGGCCGCGGCGCCGGGCTGGCGGAACACGTAGTCGGCCACGGGATCGTCGCGCCCGGTGAGGTGGCGCAGCTCGGAGACCCAGTACGGGTTGGGGATGAAGCGGATGTCGAGGACGTGGTCGGCGTCGACGGGCAGGCCGTACTTGAAGCCGAAGCTCATGATGTTGACGCGCAGCGCGAGATCGGACTCGGTGGCCACGAGGTCTCGCACGCGGCGGGCGAGGTCGTGGACGGACAGGTCGGTGGTGTCGATGACCATGTCCGCGGCGCCCTTGAGACCGCCCAGCAGTGTGCGCTCGTGCTCGATGCCGTCGAGGATGGAGGAGGTGCCCTGCAACGGATGGGGCCGGCGGGAGGACTCGAAGCGCCGCACCAGAACGGCGTCGGAGGCGTCGAGGAAGAGGACGCGCACATTGGTCCCGCTCTCGCGCAGCTCGGCGAGGTAGCGCATGAAGTGAGCGAAGAACTCCCGGCTGCGCACATCGACGACGGCGGCCAGCCGGTGGACGCCCGCGCCGACGGTGGTCATCATGCCCGCCAGCGCCGGCAGCAGTTGGGGCGGGAGGTTGTCGACGACGTACCAGTCGAGGTCCTCCAGGGCGTTGGCGGCCCGGGAGCGACCGGCCCCGGACATGCCGGTGACGATGATCATCTGGGGGCTCGTGGCGGGGGCCACGGGAGGCGCCTCCTCGTCGATCCGGGGGATCTCGATGGGTACCGTATCCTGGCGGGGCCCAACGGCCCGGTCGCCGTCTGCGTCGTCCTCGCGCCCGGAGGACCGGGGCCGTGGCGTGCGATGGTTCTCCATGGGCCAAGCATGGCATGACGGGCAGGGCTGTAGCCTGCTCCTGCTCACCGGGATCGCACTCCGGTGAGCCCTCGGAGGAACACCCGCCCCGCGTCGCCAGGACGCTCGGGCGCCGACCTCGGATACAGGAGTCACGCGCATGAGCATCAGCGCCGCCCCCACTGCTTCGACCACCGGGCCCGGCGGGCCCGCCCCGCTCGGCACGCCGTGGACACCGCGCGCCACCCGGGTGGCGCTGCTGGGCTCGGGCGAGCTCGGCAAGGAGGTGGCGATCGCGCTGACGCGCCTGGGCGTGGAGGTCATCGCCATCGATCGCTATGACGGCGCTCCCGCCCAGCAGGTCGCGCACAGCGCGTTGACCATCGATATGTCCGACGCGCACGAGCTGGCCGCGGCGATCCGCTCCTGCGGGGCGCGGGTGGTCGTCCCGGAGATCGAGGCACTGGCCACGGACGCCCTCGAGGCCCTGGAGTCCGAGGGCATCCGGGTGGTGCCCTCGGCGCGCGCCGCGCGGCTGACGATGGACCGCGAGGCCATCCGGCGCCTGGCGGCCGAGGAGCTGGGCCTGCCCACGAGCCCCTACGTCTTCGCCTCCTCTGCGGCTGAGCTGCGCGCAGGCGCCGAGGAGGTCGGACTGCCCTGCGTCGTCAAGCCGGTCATGTCCTCCTCGGGGCACGGGCAGTCCGTGGTGGGCTCGGCCGATGAGCTGGATGCGGCCTGGCGGCGCGCCGCTGAGGAGGGCAGGGTGGACCGGGGCCGGGTGATCGTGGAGGGGCTCGTGCGCTTCGACACGGAGATCACGCTGCTCACGGTGCGCTCGCGGGACGCAGCGACGGGCGGCACGGTGACCTCGTTCTGCGAGCCGATCGGCCATCGGCAGGCGGGCGGGGACTACGTGGAGTCGTGGCAGCCGCAGGCCCTGCCGGCACGCGCGCTGACGCGCGCCCGTGAGATGGCCGAGAGGATCACCGCCGCCCTGGGCGGCTGGGGCGTGTTCGGGGTGGAGCTGTTCATCAGCGGCGAGGAGGTCCTGTTCTCGGAGGTCTCGCCGCGCCCGCACGACACCGGCATGGTGACGATGGCGAGCCAGCGCCTGTCCGAGTTCGAGCTGCACGCACGCGCCCTCCTGGGTCTGCCCGTGGACACGGCGCTGCGCTCGCCGGGGGCCTCCGCGGTCATCAAGTCCCCGGGCGCGTCGGCCCCGGGCGAGGGCGCCCGCTTCGACGGCGTCGCCGAGGCGCTGGCCGTGCCGGGAGCCGATCTGCGGATCTTCGGCAAGCCGGAGGCCCATGAGGGCCGCCGCCTCGCGGTGGCGGTGGCCGAAGGCGTGACAGTGGAGGAGGCGCGCGACCGCGCCACGCGCGCCGCCGGCTCCATCCGCGTCCTCCTCCAACCGCCCCTCCCATCGAGACCGGTCGAAAACAGCATCGAAACCGGTCCGCCCTCCGCAGGCCGGGCAGGGGAGGTCCCTCCCACGGGGTAGTGGTTCCAGACGGCGCAGGTATCGCCCGCTACTCCCCCGCCGGGGTGGAGGAGCCGAGGAGCCGTGCGATATGGATAGCCAGATAACTGATCTCGTCCGGCCTGACCGTGATCCTGATCCGCTCCTGGAGGAGCGAGGCCACCTCCTCGGCGAGCCTGAAGGCGTCGGGATAACGCCCGCGCAGGGACGCGGCGATGATATCGGCGGTTCCATCGTCGATCTGAGCGCCGGTGCGGGCACGGGCGAGGAAGTAGCGCAGGTGGGTGGCGAAGCGGGCGGCGTGGATGGAGCCCTGATCGATACCGTCGGGCGCGGCGCGGTCGATCAGCTCGATGGCCCGGGTCACGATCCGGGACTGCGCCGCGGCTTCCTGGAGGGAGCCGGCCCCGGTGGAGGCGGCGAAGAGGTGGAGCGCGAGGGCGAAGGCCTCGCCGTCGGGCAGGCGCACGGCCTGGGAGGCATTGAGGCCGGCCACCATCCGCTCGGCCAGGCGCAGTTCCTCGGGATGGAGGTGGGCGACCTCGGCCCGCAGGGGGTAGTCCATCCGCTCGCCGCGCCGGGCGCGTTCGAGCGCCTGGTGGACGTGGTCGACGACGGCGATGAGGCCCGCCGAGGTGATCGTGGCGCCGAGGTTCTTGAGCGCCTGGGTGAAGACCTCCTCGATGAGGGCGATGCGAGCGAGCGGGATCTCGGAGAGCATCTGGCCGACGAGGCCGGCGTCCTGCGCAGTGACGTAGCGGCGGGCGATGAGGGACTCGTCGAGGTCCTGGCCCGCCTTGCGCCCGAAGGCGAGTCCCCGGCCCGTGGCGACGACCTCGCGCCCCAGGGCATCACGGGCCAGAACGACATTGTTGTTGAACACCCGCAGGATTCTCACTCCCCGAGTGTGCCACACCATACCCGCCCCTGACCGGGACCGGTCGAGAACGGCGTCGAAACCGATCCTCTCTCGACAGGCCCAGGGGCGGGCGCGCTCCGTGCCCTTCCTGCGCCGGCTGCGGTTCCCGGGCCGGCACTGGGGCCGGCCCGGGCCCGGTCGTCAGCCGCCGGATACCCGGAGCGTCGCCCCGTTGGATGCGATGAGCTCCTTGTACCAGCCGAAGGACTTCTTGCGGTAGCGCGCCAGGCTGCCCGCGCCATCGTCGTCGCGATCGACGTAGATGAAGCCGTAGCGCTTGGACATCTGGGCCGTGGAGGCCGAGACGCAGTCGATGCAGCCCCAGGAGGTGTAGCCCATGACCTCGACGCCGTCGGCGATGGCCTCGGCCACCTGCACGAGGTGGTCGTTCATGTAGGCGATGCGGTAGTCGTCCTCAACGGTCGGGCCGTCGGGCCCCTCGATGAGCTCGTCCTTCGCCCCCAGCCCGTTCTCGACGACGAACAGCGGCTTGCCCCAGCGGTCCCAGAACTGGTTGAGGATGATGCGCAGGCCGATCGGGTCGATCTGCCAGCCCCACTCCGAGGCGGCCAGGGTCGGGTTGGGCACACCGCCCATGATGTTGCCCGCCCCCTGGCCCGCCGCCTGGGCGGCGGTATCGCACACGGACATGTAGTAGGAGAAGGATACGAAGTCCACCGTGTGCTCCTTGAGGGTGGCCAGGTCGCCCTCGGCGATGTCGAGTTCGACACCCTTCTCGGCCAGGGTCCGCAGGAAGTATCCCGGGTACTCGCCGCGCACGTGGACATCGGAGAAGGCGAGGTTGGCGTGGTCGGCCTTCAGACAGGCGAGCACGTCGCGCGGGTCGGGGGTCAGCGGATAGATCGGCACGCCGATGACCATGCATCCGACCTTGATATCGGGGTTGATCTCGTGGGCGATCCTCGTGGCGCTCGCCGAGGCGACGAGCTCGTGGTGGATCGCCTGGTAGAGGTCCTTGGGCGCGAGACGCTCCTTGGGCGTGTTGATGCCCCCTGACAGGAGGGGCGCGTGCAGCACGGAGTTGATCTCGTTGAAGGTGAGCCAGTACTTGACGCGGTGGCCGTAGCGCTCGATCACCGTGCGGGCGTAGCGCTCGTAGAAGCCGATGAGGCGCCGGTCGGTCCAGCCGTCGTAGGCCTCAGCGAGGTGCAGCGGGGTCTCGTAGTGGCTGAGGGTCACGAGGGGCTCGATGCCGTGCTTCTCGAGCTCATCCAGGACGCGGTCGTAGAAGGCCAGGCCCTCCTCGTTGGGCTCGGTCTCATCACCGAGAGGGAAGATGCGGGACCAGGCGATGGAGAAGCGGTAGATCTTGAAGCCCATCTCGGCGAACAGCGCGATGTCCTCGGCGTAGCGGTGGTAGAAGTCGATCGCCTCGAGTTTGAGATTGTCGGGGGTCGGCCTCTCGGTGCGAGGGGCGACGATGCCCTTGGGCATGACGTCCTGGATAGATAGTCCCTTGCCGTCGACGTCGTAGGCGCCCTCGACCTGGTTGGCTGCGGTGGCGCCTCCCCAGAGGAATCCCTCGGGGAATCGGGGCGTGAACATGGTTGATCCTGTCATTCTGGTCTCCTTGGTCATTCGCGGTTGATGATGGTCTGCTGCTGCCGGGGCGTCAGCGGTCGATCTCGATGATGGTCTCACCTGCGCGCACATCGCCGTCGACGATGGGCACGACGGCGCCCAGGCTGGCGGTGGAGGTGATGACGACGATAGTGGTGGTGTCGTAGCCGGCGGCATTCACGGCCTCGAGGTCGACGTCGACGAGCGGGTCACCGGCGCCCACGCGGTCCCCCACGGCCACGCGCGGCGTGAAGCCGGCGCCCTTGAGGTTGACGGTGTCGATGCCCACGTGGATGAGGATCTCGACGCCGTCGTCGGTCTTGATGCCGAAGGCGTGCCCGGTCTCCATGGCGGTGACGACCGTCCCCGCGGCCGGTGCGGCCAGGCGGCCGGAGGCAGGGACGATGCCGACGCCGTTGCCGAGTGCGCCCGAGGAGAACACCGGGTCCTTGACCCTCTCCAGCGGGACGGCGGAACCGCCGACGGGGGCGACGAGGGCGTTGGTGGGCTCGGCGGCGCGGGAGCCAGTGGTCGCAGCGGACCCGGCGGGGCCGCCCGTCTGCTCCCCCGGCGCGGCATCGGCATCGTCCTTCACACCGAACATGAAGGTGAGGATGAAGGCGATGGCGACACCGACGATGACACCGATGAGCCACAGGATGAAGTGCGGGGTCTCCAGGTAGGCGGGGATCGCGATGAGCGAGGGGAAGACCCCTGCCTGGGAGACCCGGCCCCCGGCGATCGCCCCGATGGCCCCGCCGACGGCGCCGCCGAGGATGCCGAAGTAGAAGGGGAGCTTCCGGGGCAGGTTGATACCGTAGATGATCGGCTCGGTCACACCGGCGAGGAAGCCGGACAGCGAGGCGGGGCCGGCGAGCTCGCGGACCTTGGCGTCGCGGGTTCGGATCATGACGGCCAGGCCGGCGGCGGCCTGCGCGAGGACTGCGGCCCCGATGGGTCCGTAGATGAGGGAGTAGCCGTTGGTGGTGATCTCCTGGGTCATGATGGGCACGAGCCCCCAATGGAGGCCGAACATGACGATCACCTGCCAGAACCCTCCGATGACGATGCCGCCGAGCAGCGGGACGTGGATGAACAGCAGCTGGACGCCCGAGGCGATGCCGTCGGCGATGGTCGTAGTGAGTGGGCCGATCGTGAGCAGGGTGAGCGGCGCCATGACGAGCACGCTGATCCAGGGGGTCATAAAGTTGCGGAAGGCGCTGGGGAAGACCCGGTCGCAGACCCGCTCCACGTAGCTCTGCACCCACACGGCCACGATGATGGGAAGCACTGAGGACGTGTAGCTCATGATGACCAGCGGGATGCCGAGGAAGGTATGGGCGCCGCCGTCGTTCATCGCGACGATCGAGGGGTAGACGAGGGCGCCGGCGATCGCCATCGCGGTGAATTGATTGGCCTTGAAATGGCGCGCCGCCGTCACAGCGAGGACGAGGGGGAGGAAATTCATGAAGGCGTCGGACGCAGCGTAGAGCACTGTGTAGGTGTCCGAGGCCTCATCGATCCAGTTCAAGGTGGCAAACATGGCGAGGAAGGCCTTGAAGAGGCCGGTTCCCGCCAGGGTCCACAGCACCGGGGCGAAGATTGCCGAGACGAGGGCGATGAAGGCGTCCAGCGGGTTGCGCGACGGCGCGCCCCCACCCTCGCTGCCGTCGTTCTTCCCTGATCCGAGACCTGGGAGGAGGGCCTGGACCTGGGCGAAGAGCAGTGGGACGTCGTTGCCGATGACCACCTGGTACTGGCCTCCGGCCTGCACCACGGTGACGACGCCGCTCATTGTCTTGATGGCGGTGGTGTCCGCCTTGGACTCATCCTTGAGGACGAATCGCATGCGGGTGGCGCAGTGGGAGAGCGCGGTGACATTCGCCTCTCCCCCGATCCGCTCGAGTAGGTCCGGCGCCATTGCCGCGTAGTCGACTTTTGCCATGAAGAGCCTCCTTGCCTTCCCATGATCCGCGCCGGGGCAACAAAAAAGACCCAAGACGCTATTCTACGGCATGGCGCGGAGCGTCTCAGGTCTTGCCCCGAGTGGGTCACAATCCTGGTGGGCTATTGCCCACGGATGACGGTAGGCGGAACGCTCTTGGCACGACAAGAGCATCCTCATATGCTGCACGTCACATCCGAGGAGGGAACCTGGGCATCCCGGCCATGACCGAGGATCCTCCTGATCGACGTTGACGGCGCGCTCGTCACCTACGAGAACACGATCCCGGCCTCGGTCGGCGGCGCGGGCGCTGTGCGACGCGCGCGGGCGGCCGGCCACAGGCTCTACTCTACGCCTGCACGGGGCGCTCCCGGGCCGAGATGCCGCCGGCGCTGTGGAACCTGGGCCTGCACGGCATGATCGGAGGAAACGGCGGCTATGTGGAGGACGACGGCGAGGCGGTCCTCCACAGCCATCTGAGCGCCGAGCAGTGCGGGCAGGCGGTCGCCTTCCTGCGCGAGCGGGGCCTCACCTTCTACCTGGAGGCGAACTCGGGGCTCTACGCCCCGTCCGACTTCACCGAGCGCGCTCTGACGGCGCTGCGCGCCTATATGGCGGGCAAGGGGCCCGACGCCGCGCGCCTGACCGTCCCCGACGCGTTCCCGGACATGATCCTCACTGAGGAGCTCGTGCGTGCTTCCCAGCCTCACCCCGCCGACTCACCTCCGCCGCCCAGGTGCTCGTGGACGGTGGCGGCGAGCGCCGGGCCGATGCCCCTGACGTCGGCGATCTGCTCCACGCTGGCGGCGCGCAGGCGCTTGACCGATCCGAAGGCCCTGAGCAGCGCGGCCTGGCGGGCGGGCCCGAGGCCGGGGACGTCATCGAGCACGGAGCGGGTCATGCCGGCGGAGCGCTTGGCGCGGTGGTGGGTGATGGCGAAGCGGTGGGACTCGTCGCGCAGGTGCTGAAGGAGGTAGAGCGCGGGCGAGGTGCGCGGCAGGATGACGGGGAACTCGTCGCCGGGGATCCAGACCTCCTCCAGGCGTTTGGCCAGGCCGATGATGGGGATGTCGATGCCGAGCTCGTCGAGGACGGCGCGGGCGGCCCCGACCTGCGGCGGCCCGCCGTCGACAACGACGAGGCCGGGCGCGTAGGAGAAGCGTTTGGCCCGCCCCGTCCCGGGATCGATGGGCCCGGAGACGACGGCGACGCCCTCGGCGTCCTCGACCTGCTGGGCGGCCTGAGCCGCGCTCAGCTCCGCCGTGCTCCGGCCCTGCTCGGCGAGGAGCCGCTTGAAGCGCCGGGTGAGCACCTCGCTCATGGCTGCGGTGTCATCGGCCGCGCCGCCGCCGTTCTCACCGCGGATGACGAAGCGGCGGTAGTCGGATTTGCGGGGGGCGCCGTCCTCGAAGACCACCATGGAGCCGACCTGGTGGGTGCCCTGGGTGTGGGAGATGTCGTAGCACTCGATGCGCAGGGGCGCCTCGGGCAGGTCGAGGGCCTCGGCGAGCTCGTCGAGGGCGGCGGAGCGCTGAGTGAGATCGCCGGCGCGCCGGGTCTTATGGAGGCGAAGAGCCTCCTCGGCGTTCTTGCGAACGGTCTCCATAAGGGCCGCCTTGTCCCCTCGGGCGGGGACGCGCAGGTCGACGGCGGCGCCGCGCAGCCCGGCGAGCCAGGCCCGCACGGCGGGGGCATCATCGGGAAGGACGGGGACGAGCACCTCGCGGGGCACGGCGGTGGTGGAGGCGTGGGCGACATCGTCGACGCTGGTGGCCGCGGCCTCGGCGCGCCTGGGTGCGGGCTCGTCCTCGCGTCGTGCGCGCGGGGCCGGGCAGGCGAGCGCGCGCCCGACGCCGACGGATGTGGTGGGACCGGAGACGGGCCCGCTGGGAGCGGCCCCCGAGCCGGCCGATGATGGCTCGAGGGCGCCGGTGTCCCCGGGGTCGAGAAGGTCGGCGTAGACCTGCTGGATGAGGCGCTCGATGAGCTCTGAGTCGGTCGCGTCATCGGGGGTGTCGATGACCCAGCCGCGCTGGCCGCGGATGCGCCCGCCGCGGACGTGGAAGACCTGGACGGCGGCGGTGAGCTCGTCGCGCACGAGGCCGAAGACGTCGGCGTCGGTGGCGTCGAGCAGGACCACGGCGTTGCGCTCGATGACCTTGCGCAGCGCGGCGGCGTCGTCGCGCAGGCGGGCGGCCTTCTCGAAGTCGAGTGCGCCGGCGGCAGCGCGCATCTGGGACTCGACTTCGCGCAGATAGGGCCCGGTGCGGCCGGCGAGGAAGGAACAGAGGTCCTCGGCGAGGGCCCGGTGGTCGGGGGCGGAGATGCGGCCGACGCAGGGGGCGGAGCATTTGTCGATGTAGCCCAGGAGGCAGGGGCGACCGGCGGCCTTGGCGCGCCGGAAGACGCCGGCGGAGCAGGAGCGGACGGGGAAGACGCGCAGGAGCTGGTCGAGGGTGTCGCGGATGGACCAGGCCTGGACGTAGGGGCCGAAGTACCGAGCGCCGCGCTTGCGCGCCCCGCGCACCACCTGGGCGCGGGGGAACTCCTCACCCAGGGAAATCATGAGGTAGGGGTAGGACTTGTCGTCCTTGTACATGACGTTGAAGCGCGGGTTGAACTCCTTGATCCAGGAGTACTCCAGGGCGAGGGACTCCACCTCGGTGGCCACGACGGTCCACTCGACGGCGCAGGCGGTGGTGACCATTCTCTGCGTGCGCGGGTGGAGAGCCGCCAGGTCCTGGAAGTAGTTGCTCAGGCGGGCTCGTAGATTCTTGGCCTTGCCGACGTAGATGACGCGACCCTCGGGGTCGAGGAAGCGGTAGACGCCGGGCGACGTGGGGATCTCGCCCGTAGCGGGCCGGTACGTCGAGGGGTCTGCCATGGCCGGTGCCTCACTCCCACAGCCCGGGAACGGACAGAAAAACCCGGACCGTGGGTCCGGGCGGGGTGGGCTGCGAGTGGGCGATACTGGGTTCGAACCAGTGACCTCTTCCGTGTCAGGGAAGCGCGCTACCGCTGCGCCAATCGCCCGAGGTGGGTACCGGATTCGAACCGGTGTAAACGGCTTTGCAGGCCGGTGCCTAGCCTCTCGGCCAACCCACCAGTGAGATGCTGGGGGCTGGGTGGCCGCCCGGCTCCTCGGAGCGGATGACGGGACTCGAACCCGCGACCCTCACCTTGGCAAGGTGATGCTCTACCAACTGAGCCACATCCGCATGGCTGCCCGCTCTCCCCGGCTCAACGCCGGATCGCTCGGTGCTGCGCAACCATATCACTCCACCTCCGCGCCCGCGCAAATGACATCGCGGTGACTCACCTCACCGACCACCCGTTTGCCGGACGCGCCCGGTTCTGGCTAATCTGTGCGGGCATCGGGCGATTGGCTCAGGGGTTAGAGCGCCTCGTTCACACCGAGGAGGTCACTGGTTCGATTCCAGTATCGCCCACCACCCCGAATGGTGCCGTTCCCGCCGAGCGGAGCGTCCCGCCCGCACCAGCGGTAGCGAAGCGCTCCGGTCAGCGCGAACAGCACCGCCGAAACCGCCGTGGAGCGCCCGGCCTCCTCACAGCTCCGCCCCATCGGCGATGGAGCCGGGTGCGCCCTCCTCCGTCACGAGGGCGTCGCCCGAGGCCACAACGCCCTCGCCGAAGGTCCAGTCGCCACGCACCGTCAGCGTCCGCGCTCCCCGGATCGAGGGCACCCCGCCGGGGAACCGCGCCTCGAAGTCCTGGATTTTCTTGTAGTAGCGCGGGTCGAGGTCAACGGTGCAGGAGGTCTCGCAGACCATGCGCAGCAGGCCGTCCTCATCCACTTCGTACACGTCCGAGCGCACGAGGAGGAGGTCGTTCGTCGTCTTGACCGGCAGGAAACGGCTGCGCGGCACCTCCACGGCGGTGGCGCCCTCGAAGGCCTCGACCGCCGCGCCCATCGCCGTCTCCAGTTGATAGACCGGCGTTGAAGAGGCGTCCGACGGGTCCACGGTCTTCTCATTGCGGATGAGAGGCAAGCCCAGGATGCCCCTCCTCTCGACGAGAGTGGCGCGCAGGACCTCCAAATCGAACCAGAGGTTGTTCGTGTGGAAGAAGGGGTGGCGGAACTGGTCGGTGAAGTAGTGCATCTCATCGGCCGGCGTCTGCGCGGTGTCCCTCAGGATGATGCGCCCATCGGACTTGCGCACCGCCAGGTGCCCGCCCTTGACGTCCGCCGGTGTGCGACGGCACATCTCCGGAGCGTAGGGGGCGCCGGAGGCCGCGAACCATCCGGCGATGCGGGCCGAGGGCGCCGCGCCCAGGTTGTCCGCGTTCGACGTCATGGCGTACCTGTAGCCGCGCTCGATGAGGGCGTCGAGCACGCCGGAGGCCATGAGCGCGGTGTAGATGTCGCCGTGCCCCGGGGGGCACCACTCCAGGGAGGGGTCGGCCTCCCATTCGACCGGCTCGAGGTCGTCCTGCCGGATCTTCGGGATGCGGTTCTGGAGGAAGTCGAGCGGCAGGCCGTCGACGGCGATCCCCGGGTGACACTCCAACGCGGCCAAGGTGTCCTCGCGGGTGCGGAAGGAATCCATGAAGATGAGCGGCAGGGTGACGCCGTACTTGGCACGGGCGGCCTCCACCTGCCCCACGAGGAGATCGAGGAAGGACTTGCCATCGCGCACCGGCAGAAGGCTCTTGGCGCGGCTCATCCCCATCGAGGTGCCGAGCCCGCCGTTGAGCTTGATGAGGACCGTGCGCGACAGTGCCTCACGCGCGTCCTCATCGCTGACCTCGACATCGCCGATGGAGTCGATGGAGGTCAGCGGCTCGATCGTGCTCTCGGGGATGAGGCCGGTGGCGCCGGCCTCCAGCTCCTTGTAGTAGTGGGTGAAGACGTCGATGGCCTCCGGAGCCACCCCGCCCTGCCGCATCTTCGCTTGCGCTGCTCGCAATCCGCTCTCGCCCATGCGCCAGAGCCTACCCGTGCGACTGCCGGATATGAACGATAACAATCAACATCCTGGAACTCGCCCGCTCGCGTCCGGTTGGACTCCTCGATGACGCGCGCCCTCATGCGAGCAGTTCGCGGTGGATGGTGGTGTCCCCCGTGAGCTCGGGATGGAAGGCGACCCCGATGATCCGCCCGCCCGCGCCGATCCGCTCGACACCGACGACGCTGGGGTCCTCATCCGGCCGCCTCGGATCCGTCCATGTGGACAGCGCCTCCACGCCCTCCCCCACGCGGGTGATGCGCGGTGCCCGGATGAGGGCGGCCCGCACCCGACCGCCGCGCCAGGGCAGGACGGCCTCGGCGGAGTCCACCTGAGGGCCGAAGGCGTTGCGCTCGACGTCGACGTCCAGCGCGCCCAGGCGCGCGAGCAGGATGAGGCCGGCGCAGGTGCCCAGAGTCGGCACTGCCCGAGCGGTGTCGGCGAGGGCCCGTGTGAGGTCGAAGGCGGCGAGCAGGCGCAGGAGGGCGGTGGATTCCCCTCCCGGCAGGATGAGCGCGTCCAGACGGGCCAGGTCGCCGGCGCGGCGCACGGGGACCGCCTCGCTCCTCAGCTCCTCCACCATCCGGGCGTGCTCAACCACCCCGCCCTGGAGGGCGAGGATGCCGACACGCCGACTCACCAGCCGCGCTCCGCCAGACGGTGGGGCGCGGGGAGGTCGGCCACATTGATGCCGACCATCGCCTCGCCCAGGCCCCGGGAGACCTCGGCGATGACGGCGGGGTCGTCGTAGGCGGCGGTGGCGCGCACGATGGCGGCGGCGCGGGCGGCCGGGTCCCCGGACTTGAAGATCCCCGAGCCCACGAAGACGCCATCGGCCCCGAGCTGCATCATCATGGCGGCGTCGGCCGGGGTTGCGATCCCCCCGGCGGTGAACAGCACCACGGGGAGAGCGCCGGTGCGCGCCACCTCGGCCACGAGCTCGTAGGGGGCGCGCAGCTCCTTGGCGGCCACGTACAGCTCGTCGGCGGGCAGGCCCCGCAAGCGGGCGATCTCTGCGTTGATCGTGCGGATGTGCCGGGTGGCCTCGGAGACGTCGCCGGTTCCGGCCTCGCCCTTGGATCGGATCATGGCCGCGCCCTCGGCGATGCGGCGCAGAGCCTCCCCGAGGTTGGTGGCGCCGCAGACGAAGGGGACGGTGAAGGACTGCTTGTCGATGTGGTGCGCGTAGTCGGCCGGGGAGAGCACCTCGGACTCATCGATGTAGTCCACGCCGAGGTGCTGGAGGACCTGGGCCTCGACGAAGTGCCCGATGCGGGCCTTGGCCATGACGGGGATGGAGACGGCGTTGATGATGCCCGTGATGAGGTCCGGGTCGGACATGCGGGCCACACCCCCCTGGGCGCGGATGTCCGCCGGCACGCGCTCAAGCGCCATGACGGCAACCGCACCGGCCTCCTCGGCGATGACAGCCTGCTCGGGGGTGACGACGTCCATGATGACACCGCCCTTGAGCATGTCGGCCAAGCCGCGCTTGACGAGTGGGGAGCCGGTCGTGGACGGGGCGGTGGCGGCCGGCGCTGGGGAGATGGGTGCAAGCGGGATGTCAGTCATGGCGCGATCCTCGCTACTTGTGTGGTCCATCGATGAGTCCACATCTGATCGATATTTGTGGACCACCACTATCCTTGCCCCATGATGCCGCATCGCCAGGCGCCCCCGGACCGCGCGGGGCGATCCACGGCGCGGCGCGACCGTTTTGCCGAGCCTGCCGCCGCTCCCCCTGCCGAGCCCGGCAGCGGGCCGCTGCGGGGCCGGGCGTCCGCCGGGCAGTCGCTGCCGCAGAGGATCGTCGCCGATATCCACCAGCGCATCACCTCCGGCGTCCTCGCGCCGGGCGACCGCCTCCCGTCCTCCCGCCGCCTGGCCGCCGAGCTGGGAGTGTCCCGCGGCAGCGTTGTGTCCGCCTACGAGCAGCTCGTCGGCGAGGGCTACCTCATGGCGACACACGGGGGAACGCGCGTCGACCCCGCGCTCCCCCGGCGCGTCCCGCTCGCCGCGCCCGGGGCACCGGCCACTGCCCCCGCCCCCGCTCCGGCACCGCTGCGGCCCGGCTCGCCGGACGTCTCGGAGGTGACGTCGGGGCTGTGGCGGGCGACCTGGCGGGCCGCCGCGGCCGATCCTCGCCCCCACCCGCCGCAGGGCTCCGAGGAGCTGCGGGCGCTCCTGGCCGAGCATGTGCGCCTCACCCGGCGCGTCACGATCGATCCGCGCAGGATCCTCGTCACCGCCGGCGCCCGCGATGGCCTGCGACTCGTCCTCTCAGCCATGCGCGCCACGGGAACGATCGGCGTCGAGAACCCCGGCTACCCGTCACTGCGCGCCATTCCCCGCCTACTGGGGTGGCGCATGCGGCCCTTGGCCAGGGACGCCGACGGCGCGCTGCCCGAGTCGCTGGAGGGGGTCGAGGCGGCGCTCCTCACCCCGAACCACCAGTTCCCCGCCGGTGGGCGCATGCCCGCGGTGCGGCGCCACGCGCTCCTGGCCGCAGCGTCGTCAAGTGGAACGCTGCTCATCGAGGACGACTTCGACGCCGATCTTCATGAGGCGCCCGCGCCCCTGCTCGCCTCGGGGACCGACGGGCCCGTGGCGCTGCTGGGATCGTTCTCCGCCAGCCTCACCCCCGCCCTGGGGCTCGGCTGGGTGGTCGTCCCCGAGGGCCTCGTCGACGACGTCGCTCAGCGCTGCGTGCCAGTGTCCGGGATCGTGCAGGACGCGATGACCCGCTACCTCCGCCAGGACGGGCTTCGCCGCCATGCGGCCAGGGCGCGCCGCCTCGATCGGAAACGGCGCGAGGTGTTCCTCTCGGTCTTCCCCGCCGGCACGCCTATGGAGGGCGGGCTGCACGCCGTCGTGCCGCTGACTCCGGGCACCGATGAGGCCGCGGCCGTGGCGAGGGCCAGGACCGCCGGTCTCGGTGTCGAGGGCCTGGCCTCGTACTGGTCGGTCGAGGGGCGGGGCGGTTGGCCGGGGATCGTCCTGGGACTGGGCAGCCGCTCTCCGGAGCGGCTGCGCGAGCTGCTCGACGTCCTCCGGGAGGCGCTGGGGCCCGGGAACATCGTCGGCTGAGCGCCCGGGGCCCAGCCTCCCCCACCGCATCAGCGGCGTCGCCGCTGAAGCACCTCGGCGAGGAACGCGCCCGTGTGGGACTCGGCCACCTTCGCGAGCTGCTCGGGAGTGCCCGTGGCCACGACGGTGCCGCCGCCCTTGCCGCCCTCGGGACCCATGTCGATGACCCAGTCGGCATTGGCGATGACGTCGAGGTTGTGCTCGATGACCACCACGGTGTTGCCCTTGTCCACGAGGCCCTGGAGCACCTCCAGGAGCTTGCGGATGTCCTCGAAGTGCAGGCCGGTCGTCGGCTCGTCCAGGACGTAGATGGTACGGCCGGTCGAGCGGCGCTGCAGCTCGGCGGCGAGCTTGACGCGCTGGGCCTCCCCGCCGGACAGCGTGGTGGCCGCCTGCCCCAGGCGAACATAGCCGAGCCCCACCTCCACGAGGGTGCTGAGGTGCCGGGAGATGATGGGCGTGGAGGAGAAGAACTCGGCGGCGCGCTCGATCGTCATATCGAGCACGTCGGCGACGGTGTGATCCTTGTAGCGGATCTCGAGGGTCTCGCGATTGTAGCGGGCCCCGTGGCACACCTCGCAGGGGACGTAGACGTCCGGGAGGAAGTTCATCTCGATCTTGAGCGTGCCATCGCCCTTGCAGGACTCGCAGCGCCCGCCCTTGACGTTGAAGGAGAAGCGGCCGGGCCCGTAGCCGCGGACCTTCGACTCGGGCACGGCGGCGAAGATCTTGCGGATGTGGTCCCACACGCCGGTGTAGGTGGCAGGATTCGAGCGCGGCGTGCGGCCGATGGGCGACTGGTCGACGTGGACAACCTTGTCGAGCTGGTCGAGGCCGCGCACGGTCTTGTGGCGCCCGGGCACGCCATGGGCGCGGTTGAGGCGATTGGCGAGCACCTGGAAGAGGATGGAGTTGACCAGGGAGGACTTACCGGAGCCTGAGACCCCGGTGACGGCGGTGAGCACGCCCAGGGGGAAGCCGACGGTGACATCCTTCAAGTTGTTCTCCCGGGCGCCGACGACGGTCACCTGCCGCTTCTTGTCAACGGGCCGGCGGGCGGGCGGGATCGGGATACGGCGTCGCCCGGCGAGGTAGTCGCCCGTGCAGGAGTCCTCGGCCTCCAGAAGGCCGGCGAGCTCGCCCGAGTGGATGACCTCACCGCCCTTCTCCCCCGCCCCGGGCCCGATGTCGACGATCCAGTCGGCGGAGCGGATGGTGTCCTCGTCGTGCTCGACGACGATGAGCGTGTTGCCCAGGTCGCGCAGCCGGGAGAGGGTCTCGATGAGGCGGGCGTTGTCCCTCTGGTGCAGGCCGATGCTGGGCTCGTCGAGGACATAGAGGACGCCGACCAGCCCGGAACCGATCTGAGTGGCCAGGCGGATGCGCTGTGCCTCGCCACCGGACAGGGTGGCGGCGCCGCGCGAGAGGCTGAGGTAGTCCAATCCGACATCGACGAGGAAGCCCAAACGGGCATTGATCTCGGTGAGCACCGAGGAGGCGATCCGCTTGGCCTGTCCGGTGAGCTCCAGGCCGGCGAGGAAGTCCCGGCACTCCCCCACGGGAAGGTCGCAGAGCTCAGCGATGGACTTGCCCCCCACGCGCACGGCTAGCACCTCGGGTTTGAGGCGCGTGCCGGAGCAGACCGGGCAGGGCACCTCGCGCATGTAGCCCTGGTAGCGCTCCTTCGACCACTCGGACTCGGTCTCATCGTGCTTGCGCATGACGTAGCTGAGAACGCCCTCGAAGCCGGTGGAGTAGACGCGCTCGCGCCCCCACCGGTTGCGGTAGGTGACCTTGACCTCGTAGTCCTTGCCGCGCAGGATCGCGTCCTTGGCGCGCTCGGGAAGGGCTCGCCAAGGGGTGTTGATGTCGAAGCCGAGCTCGGCGCCGAGCGCGGACAGGGTCCGGTTGAAGTGCTTCTGGTGGATGGTCCAGGGGGCGACGGCACCCTCGGCGAGGGTGAGCTCCTCGTCGGGGACGACGAGGTCGGGATCCACCTCGAGGCGCACGCCGATGCCGGTGCACTCGGGACAGGCGCCGTAGGGGGCGTTGAAGGAGAAGGTCCGGGGCTCCATCTCGTCGAGGGCGAGCTGGTGCTCGTTGGGGCAGGCGCGCTTCTCGGAGTAGCGGTGGAGGCGGGCGGGGTCGTCCTCGTCGCGGTCGACCTCCTCGATGATCACGATGCCGTCGGCGAGGCCGAGGGCCGTCTCCACGGAGTCGGTGAGGCGCCCCCGGATGCCCTCGCGGACGACGAGCCGGTCGATGACGACCTCGATGTCGTGCTTGAGGCGCTTGGACAGCTCGGGCGGGACGTCGAGGCGGTGGACGCCGCCGTCGACCCTCACCCGGTTGAAGCCGCGCGAGCGCAGCTCCTCGAAGAGCTCGGTGTACTCGCCCTTCCGGCCGCGCACCACGGGCGCGAGGACCTGGAAGCGCGTCCCCTCGGGCAGGGAGCGGACGCGATCGACGATCTGCTGGGGGGTCTGGGAGGCGATGACCGCGTCGCAGACGGGGCAGTGCTGGATGCCGGCGCGCGCGTAGAGCAGGCGCAAGTAGTCGTAGACCTCGGTAACGGTGCCGACGGTGGACCGGGGGTTGCGGGAGGTGGACTTCTGGTCGATGGAGACCGCTGGGGACAGTCCCTCGATGAAATCGACGTCGGGCTTGTCCATCTGGCCGAGGAACTGCCGGGCGTAGGAGGACAGGGACTCGACGTACCGCCGCTGGCCCTCGGCGAACACCGTGTCGAAGGCGAGGGAGGACTTGCCGGAGCCGGAGAGCCCGGTGAAGACGATCATCTTGTCGCGGGGCAGGTCGAGGCTGACGCCCTTGAGGTTGTGCTCGCGGGCTCCACGGATGATGAGGGTGTCATTCACGGGCGCGAGTCTAGGCGCCGGCCGATGTCGTACGTGTGTTCGACTCACCGCGTCACGGCTGGTCTGTGCCACGGCTCACGCGCGCGCCCCCGGGAGGATAGGCTGACGTCATGAGCAAGATCTTCGCCGTCGAGTACACCTACGTCACCGGCCGGGATGAGGAGCTGTCCGCCATCCGCCCGAGCCACCGCGCCTTCAACGGGGCCCTCGCCGATCAGGGCCGCCTCATCGCCGCAGGCCCCTACACGGGCACGAATGAGGCCCTCATCATCGTGCGCGCCGAGGACGCCGACGACGCCCTGGCCCTCCTCGACGAGGATCCCTTCCAGAGGGCCGGGCTCATCGCCGAGCGCGCGCCGCGCGAGTGGAACCCCGTCATCGGTACGATCTCATGACCACCGCTCCCAGGGACTCCTAGTCCGCGCGCCCCGGCGGGGGCCGCGATGACTTCGTCAGTAGGGACGCGGCGGCCTTCCGGGCGGACCGCTCGGGCATGAGCATTCCCGACGCCGAGGAACTGTCTCCGAGGCCGGCTTCGCCGAGGTGGACTGGGATCTGCATCCCCGCCGCGGTTGGCTGCGGGTGCTGGCGACCGCCTGATCGAGTGGTTCAGCCCCCCGGGCGGGCGCAGCGGCGGCGCGCCACGTGGACCGCCTCCATGCCCGCGACGACGACCGCCGCCATGGCGGCGATGATCAGCCATGTCGTGCTGGTCGGCCAGGCCAGGAGGAAGAAGCGGCGCACGGGCGGGACGACGACGCCGAGCACTGCCAGGGCCCCCATGAGGACCACGAGCCCGAGCCGCCACCCCAGGAGCGGGCGCGCCGTGAGGGTGAGGAGAGCCAGGCCCGCCGCGACGAGCACAAGGGTGGTGCCGGAGGTGATCTGCTCGAGAGGCAGCGCCGCCCCCCACAGCCAGGTGCGCGCGGCCAGCGTCCCCACTCCCGCCACGATCCCCGCGGGCACGGCCAGGGTGAGCACGCGCTTGAGGAATCCCGCGCGGTAGCGCTGGTCGGTCGGCGCGAGTGCCAGGACGAACGCCGGCACGCCAATGGTCAGTGAGGAAACGATGGTGAGCTGCCGGGGCAGGAACGGGTAGGGGATCGCCGTGATCGCGACGGCGATGGCGATGAGGGAGGCGTAGACGGTTTTGGACAGGAACAGCGAGGCGATGCGCTCGGTGTTCGCCATGACGCGCCGCCCCTCGGCGACGATCCCGGGCAGGGCGGAGAACTTGCCGGTGAGCAGGACGAGACGCGCCACGGCCTTGGTGGCCGGCGCGCCGTTGCCCATGGCGATGCCGAGGTCGGCGTGCTTGAGGGCGAGGGCATCATTGACGCCGTCGCCGGTCATGGCCACGGTGCGTCCGCGCGCCTGGAGGGCGGCGACGAGGGCCTTCTTCTGCTCGGGGACGACGCGGCCGAGCACTTGGGCCTCGGCGATGGCGTCGGCGAGGCGCTCCAGGTCGGCGGGGTCGTCGGCGGTGGTGGGCAGCTCGCGGGCGTCGAGGACGGTGAGCTCCTGGCCATCGGAGCGGGTGATGCCGGCGGCCCGTGCGACGGCGGCGACGGTGACCGGGTTGTCCCCGCTGATGACCTTGACATCGACGCCCTGGGCTCGGAAGTAGGAGAGGGTCTCGGGGGCGTCGGGACGGACCTGTTCGGTGAGCATGACGAGGGCGGCCGGGCGCAGGCCGCCGGGGAGCGCGTGGTCTGCGCCGCTCTGGCCGCAGGGCTGCTCGGAGCGGGCGAGGGCGACGACGCGGGCGCCGGTGGCAGCCGCCTCGCGGACCTGCTCGAGGGCGAGGGACCGGTGCGGAGCATCATCGGGGCAGGCGCCGAGGACGATCTCGGGAGCGCCCATGATCCAGGTGATCCCGTCGATCACGACGGCGGACCATTTGCGCCGGGAGGAGAAGGGCACGAGCCCCTCGATCACCGGGGCGGTGACGCGGGCGGGCTCGATGCCGGGCAGGCCTTCGCGCAGCGCCAGGGCGGTGGCATTGGCGTCGCCGCCGGCGGCGAGGGCGTCGAGCGCGGCGAGGGCGAGCGGGTCGGCCGGTCCGCCGTCGGGGGTGGTGACATCGCGCAGGGCGATGCGGCCGGTGGTGATCGTGCCGGTCTTGTCCAGGCAGAGCGTGTCGACCCGGGCCAGGACCTCCACGGCGGGGAGCTCTTGGACGAGGACCTTCTGGCGGGCGAGCTTGAGGGAGGCCGTGGCGAAGTTGACGCTGGTGAGCAGGACGAGTCCCTGGGGGACCATGCCGACGACGCCGGCGATGCCGGCGACCATCGCGGTGCGCCATGCGCCTGACTCGATGGCGGCGGAGAGCCCCCCGGCCTGGCGCATCTGCGACCAGATGAGCAGGAGCGCCACGGGCACGATGACCCAGGAGATCCAGGTGAGGACCCGGTTGGTACCGTCCTGGAGCTCGGAGCGCACGGTGGAGAACTGGCGGGCCTCGCGGGCGAGCCGGTGGGCATAGGCCTGCGCGCCGACGGCAGTGGTGCGCATGAGCGCGGCGCCGGCCGTCACGGTGGTGCCGGACAGGACCCGCCCGCCCTCCTGGGGCCGGACGGGATCGGATTCCCCTGTGAGGATGGACTCGTCGACCTCGAGGCCGTCGGTGGCCAGGATGGTTCCGTCGGCGGGGATCTGCTCTCCCGAGCGCAGACGGAGCACGTCGTCGAGGACGACATCGGCGACGTCGATCTCGCTTTCGGCGCCGTCTCGGATGGCATGGGCGCGAGGGGCCTCCAGGACGGCGAGGCGGTCGAGGGCGCGCTTGGCGCGGATCTCGGCGATGGTGCCGGTGGAGGTGTTGAGGATGAGCACGAAACCGAACAGGGCATCGGCCCAGTGCCCTATGAGGAGGATGAGGACGAGCGCGGCGCCGAGGATCGCGTTGAAGATCGTCAGGACGTTGGCGCGCAGGATATCCAGCGCGGAGCGGGAGGTCGTCTCCTCGTAGGCGTTGGTGAGACCGTCGCGGATGCGGGCGGCGACCTCCTCGCTCGTCAGCCCCTGGACAGCCTCTGTGGCGGTGCTCACTGCTTCACCGCCTCGCGCTCCGCGGGACCCTCGGCAGCGGTCTCCTCGCGGGCCTGACACTTGGAGGCGATGACGGAGGCGATGACGGTGACGAGGATGACGACCACGATGAAGCCGAGTGAGACCGGGATGGAGGGCTCGGGGATGGCTTCCCAATGCTCGCCGCCATTGATGAAGCCGACCTCGTTCTCGTGCAGGGCGTGGTTGATGAGCTTGAAACCGATGAAGCCGAGGATGGCGGCCAGGCCGTAGTGCAGGAAGACGAGGCGGTCGAGGAGGCCGTCGATGAGGAAGTAGAGCTGCCTCAGTCCCAGCAGGGAGAAGGCGTTCGCCGCGAACACCAGGAAGGGCTCGGCGGTCAGGGAGTAGATCGCGGGGATGGAGTCGACGGCGAACATGACGTCGGCGGTGCCGATGGCGATGATGCACAGCATCATGGGGGTGATCATGGTCCTCCCGCCGTGGCGGTGGAGGACCTTGCCGCCGACGAAGCCATCGGTCATGGGGATCACGCGGGCCACGAGTCGTACGAAGCGGGAGGGCTCGTAGTCGTCGGCATCGTGCTCGTCGGGGTCCTCGACGCCCTCGCGCACCTGGGAGATCGCGGTCCAGATGAGCCAGGCCCCGAAGAGGTAGAAGATCGCGGAGAAGCTCTCGATGAGGGCGGCGCCGACCAGGATGAAGATGAGTCGGAGCACGAGCGCGATGACGATGCCCGCCAGCAGCACCTCCTGCTGGTACTTCCTGGGCACTCGGAAGGCGGCGATCATGATGACGAAGACGAAGAGGTTGTCAACGCTCAGTGACTTCTCGACGATGTAGCCGGCGAAGTACTCGCCCCCGTAGCGACCTCCCCAGACGGCCCAGACGATGCCGCCGAAGGCGATGGCCATGGCGATGTAGGCGAGGGACCACCAGGCGGCTTCCCTCATCGTGGGCTCATGCGGGGTGCGCACGTGCCCGACGATGTCGATGATGATCATGGTGAGGATGACGGCGGCGAGCGCCAGCCATCCGAGGGAGTGGACATCCATGTGGTTACCTCCGGTACGGACTCGGGTACCGAAGGTCTCCTCCCGCCAGCATCGCTCCCGGTGCGCGGGACGACTGGCCTGCGGCGCCGGGGGCCGCCGGCCTGGGCCGCTGGTCCGCCGTGATGACGACGCCGCTGTTGGTGGGAGTACTCCCCTCCGACATATGCGGTTGCGCCCCGCAGTCTAGCGGCCCGGCCGCCACAGATCGCGGGTCGGATGCGCCTCAGTCATGTGATCCGCGCCGGGAGTCGTCGCAGAGGTGGCGGATCGCACTCGAGGAGGACACCGGACGATCCCGTCCCGAGCTGATCGCGACTCCCCTCCTGGGCTCATAGGGTGTCTTCTGCTGGTTGTGGTTCTGCTGTCGGGCCTGTTGTCGCCTGGTTGCCGCCGTGCGGTGGGGTTGCGGACGTGCCCGGGAGTTGTGGACGCACCCCGGGGGCGCGTCGGCAGCCCCACCGCACGTCCACAACCCCGGGACGCGTCCACAATGACCCCGGTCCTACGCCTCAGCGGGCGCTCGGTGCGGAGCGGGCCCGCACCGCCGGTTCTCAAGCGTCGTTGAAGCGGTAGAGGCGCCAGGCGAGGCCCCGGCCGTCCTTCCACTCCCTTATCAGGGAGGCGACGCCCGCGCCGTTCTCCCACATGCCCGGATACACCTTATCCACCGCGTCCGCAGGAGCGCTGTCGGGGGCGCTGATGAGCACGTAGTCCGCCGCGGAGGACCGGGGATGAGACAGTCGATCCTCGAAGTCGCGGTCGGTGGTGATCGTGAAGACCGCGGGGTTGCGGGAGGCGAGGACAATCGGGAACGAGTAGGCGACATCGGTGATCACCGCGCCCCTCCCGAGTCCCATGCGCCCAATATCCTGGGCGACCGCCGCCTCGATCTCGTACTGCCGACCCTTGGCGACTTCGCGGGCGAGTGCCTCCTCGCGACCGAACCGGGGGTCGGCCTCCGTGACCCAGGCCAAGGGCAGGGCCAGGACAAGCGCGCCCGCCAGCGCTGGCCCGAGACCCTTGCGAACCCACCGGCTCCGACTCCACTCGCTTGCCGATGCCGCGAGGTATCCGGCGGCGAGTACCGCCAGGGGCACGGCGGCGATCTGGAAGCGGATCCATCCGAATGACATCCCTCGCAGGAATGCGAGGTTCTGGAACAGCAGGATCGATCCGAGCACGAACATGGGCGCGAGGAAGGTCGGCTCCCGGCGCCGCCAGGCGACCAGCAGCGCCAGGATTGTCAATGGGACCGCCAGGGGCGCGGTGCGGATCAGTTGCTCACTGATGTAGACCAGTTGCGCGCCGCTGCCCGTGCCAACGATTCCGTCGATCGACACGCGGAAGGTCCCGACCTGGGCGGAGTTGCCGTATTGGGAGGTGAAAGTCTCCAACCAGGAGCCGACGATGATCTTGCTGGCGAGGGCCCATAGGCCGAATGCCGCAGTGATCGGCGCGGCAACGAGCACCCCGTCGAGCAGAGCCATCCCCGCCGCCCCTTTCCGCCTTCTCTCGCGCCACCACGTGGTCCCCACGACGAGGACTGTCATCGCGGCGCCCGCCGCCAGCGCTTCGTAACGCACGAGGTAGGCGATGCCGGCGCCCATCCCGGCCTGTACAAGATGCCAGGGCATGGGGTCGTTGAGCCACCGAACGAGATGAAGCGCGGTGAACAGGCAGGCCAGGAGGAACATAGCCTCGCTAGCACCCGTCGTCGCGCCCAGCAGCACGAGGGGATGGAGAGCGAAGGCTGCGGTGAGCAGGAGGCGTACCACACCCCGGGCTCCCAGGATCCCCAGTAGACGGTGCGCCAGCCCCGCCGTCACCGCCCCGCACACCGCGGATACGAGGCAGCCCGCCACGGCCTTGGAGGCCAGCGCCGGCCAGATCGGCGTGAGCAGGAGGAGGGGGATGACGGCCAGCGAGGGCAGCGGGTTCCAGACGAAGCCGATGGCGGCCAGGTGCGGATCCCGGCTGTGCATCGTGTAGTAGCCGTTGGCGACGCGGCTCATGGCATCGGGGAAGATGAGGTCGTGAGCGCTGAGCCACCAACCCGCCCCGAGGTAGGCGATCAGCGCCGCGACGACGACTCCCCGCTCGATCCTCCGTTGCTTCCTCCGAGCGGAGCCAAGGTACTGCCGGGTCATGCCGCCACCCCCGCGGCCTGCTCGGTCCGGGGCCCCTCAGCCTTGTGGAGGCCGTGCGCGGTCTTCTCCCAGTAGGAGGGCGCTGTGATGAGCTGCAGCACCGCCTTGACCGCCGCCAACCACATGAGGATCCAGTACAGCGGCATGAGAAGCGCGGGGATGAGGAGCCCCGGGCGCTCCATCTGCCGAGCGGTGAACAGCCCCATGTAGAGCACGGCGAAGTTGCCGAGGATGAGGCTGACCATGCCCAGGTAGTAGACGGCTGGCGGGAATAGCGCCGCCACCGCCGGGTCGTGGGAGGTGAACCAGGCGACCGTCAGGGCCCAGAAGAACCCGTTGAGCGCTGAGAGCAGCGGCGTGCCCGCGATGAAGATGACGAGGCCGGCGATGCCCCTCGCGCCGAGCTGACGGCTGACGAGTCGGGGGCGGCGCAGGTGGACGAGGAAGCTCTGCAAGTAGCCCTTGTACCAGCGGCTGCGCTGGCGCACCCAGTTGATGGCGTCGGGATTGGCCTCCTCCCCCGTGTCCGAGTCGAGAACTCCCACCTGGTAGCCGGCGCGGGCCAGGCGCAGCCCCAGGTCGGCATCCTCGGTGACGTTCCAGGGATCCCAGGCTCCGACCCGCCGCAGCACGTCGGAGCGGAAGTGGTTGGAGGTGCCGCCCAGCGGGATCGGCGCGCCGAGCGCCACGAGCCCAGGCAGGAGGTTGCCGAACCATGATCCGTAGTCGAGCGCGAAGAAGCGGGTGAGGAGGTTCTGATCGGCGTTGTAGAAGCCGAGCCGGGCCTGCACGCAGGCGTACCGGGGCCCGAGCCTTCTCATCGCGACGACGGCGCGGAGCAGCTGCAGTGAATCGGGGGAGTCCTCGGCGTCGTAGATCGTGCACATGCCGCCCTCGGCGGTGAGGAAGCCGTAATTGCAGGCCTTCGGCTTCGTGCGCGGCTCGTGGGCGGGCACGCGGACGATGGTGATGTGCCGACCGAGGGCAAGCCCGGAGGCGGCCGCGTTGGTCTCCTCGTCGTCGGCCTCCAGGAGGAGGCGGATGTCGAGGAGGTGGCGGGGGTAGTCCAGGCGCTCCAGCCTGCGCACGAGCTCGCCGAGCAGGGGCTCGTGGAAGACCGGGACGAGCACGGTGTACCGGGGCAGTTCGGCATGGGGCACGGCGCGCGCCTCCTCATCGCTCACCGTAACGACATGGCCGCCCTTGGCTCCCAGCTGGAACAGGGCGACCCGGTAGACGAGCGCGATGGCGTAGACGGCCGTGACGATGGCGACGACGGTGATCCCTGTGCACCTCGGGACGAGAACGAGGCCGACGATGAGCAGTGCGACGACGGCGATGAGCACCACTCGCTGCCAGACCACCAGCACTCCCCTGGCGGAGTACTCGGGCGCCGCCTCGGACAGGCCGTAGCAGGCGAGTTCCAGGGCCCGTTCGTCCTGGTCAACGAGCTCGGCGGGATCGGGCAGATCGAAGAGGTGGTGCTGCCGCCCGGGCAGGACGCGGATGTCGCTCAGGCGAACCACCCCCTGGTGACTGCGGCCAGCGCGATGGCGGCGAGCGCGGGGACGACGAGGCGCGCGGGGACGATCCGCTGGAACTGCCCCCGTGGGGCGAGGCCGTTGGCGACGGTGAGGGCCAGGGCCGCCAGCGCACACAGCGCCAAGGCGGTCATCCCGAGCAGCACCGAGTCGAGGCAGGGCACGAGACTGAGACCCAGGGGAAGGATCGCGGGGGCGAGCCAGGAGATCTCCCGGGTCCCCACGACCCACAGCGCCAGGCCCAGGCCCACGGAAATGGCGGCGAATACTGCGGCAACGGGATGTGTCGAGGTCTCCCACTGCGTGATGATCCACACGGCGGTGACGAGGCCGCCGACGGCGAGGATGCGGTCGAGATCCCGGTCGTCGATGCGGGGCTGCTTGCGGCGCGTCATCACGAGGGCGAGTGCGAGGATCACAGCGCCGATCCGCCACATTCGGGCGCCCGTCGTGATGGCGGGCCCGGGAATGAGCAGAATCGCGATCAACGCGATCATGGTGAGGATGAGGAGATGCGGCACGAACCGCGGGATCTTGAAAGCGCGTGAGGGCCGGCGCGCTGCCGCCAGCACGGGACTGCTCATGGGAGGGGGGTGC
The DNA here is from genome assembly GCF_002072175.1 of Actinomyces gaoshouyii. Classification (GTDB taxonomy): domain Bacteria; phylum Actinomycetota; class Actinomycetes; order Actinomycetales; family Actinomycetaceae; genus Actinomyces; species Actinomyces gaoshouyii. The sequence continues at coordinate 97,008 of NZ_MVIV01000004.1, forward strand.
TCTTCCGTTGAAGGGAGGACGCCGTCAGGGAGCAGCAGAATGAGACGAGAAGGCGGGCAGGGCCCACGCCCATGCGGAGGATACCCGACGTCAACGCATATGGCGAGTATTTCGTTACTGCCCCGTGAATCCTCTGTGATCCCCGTGTTTTCTCGCCTTCCGCTCATGGTCCCCGGATCATGGCGGTCCCATTGGCGCCAGTGGGTCAGCTCGTTTCCCGCATGGCGCGCAGTTCCTTCTTCAAATCCTGAATCTCATCGCGCAATCGCGCCGCGAGCTCGAACTGGAGATCGACCGCCGCCGCGTGCATCTGCTCAGTGAGCTCGGTGATGAGATCGGCGAGATCGCCCTGCGCCGCTCCGGCGAGGCGCTCACGGACCGTGGCCTCGGCGGCCTTCCTGCGCCCCCTTCGCACCGCGGCCTCCTCGTGGCCCCGGTACCCGCCGGCGAGGAGCTCCTCGGTATCGACGTCCTCGCGGGCGAGCATGTCGGTGACATCCGCGATCCTCTTGCGCAGGGGCTGGGGGTCGATGCCGTTGGCCTCGTTGTAGGCGAGCTGGAGAGCGCGGCGTCGCTCGGTCTCCTCGATGGCCTCCGCCATGGCGGGGGTGGTGGTATCGGCGTACATATGGACCTCGCCGGAGACGTTGCGCGCCGCGCGACCGATGGTCTGGATGAGGGACCTCGTGGAGCGCAGGAAGCCCTCCTTGTCAGCATCGAGGATGGACACCAGCGAGACCTCGGGCAGGTCGAGCCCCTCGCGCAGGAGGTTGATGCCGACGAGGACGTCGAAACGGCCCTGCCGAAGCTCGCGCAGCAGCTCGACGCGGCGCAGCGTGTCGACGTCGGAGTGCAGGTACTCCACGCGCACGCCGCGCTCGGCGAGATAGGTGGTCAGATCCTCCGCCATGCGCTTGGTGAGCGTGGTGACCAGGACGCGCTCGTCCTTGTCCACCCGCCGGCGCACCTCCTCCAGGAGGTCGTCGATCTGCCCCTGGGTCGGCTTGACGACGATCTTGGGATCCACGAGCCCGGTGGGGCGGATGATCTGCTCGACGACGCCGTCGGAGCGCTGCCTCTCGTAGTCGCCGGGGGTGGCGGACAGGTAAACCGTCTGGCCGATGCGGTTCTCGAACTCGGTGAAGGTCAGGGGGCGGTTGTCGAGCGCCGAGGGCAGGCGGAAGCCGTGGTCGACGAGGGTGCGCTTGCGGGACGCGTCGCCCTCGTGCATGGCGCCGATCTGGGGGACGGTCACGTGCGACTCGTCGATGACGAGGAGGAAGTCCTCGGGGAAGTAGTCCAGCAGGGTGTTGGGGGGCGTTCCGGGGTCGCGCCCGTCCATGTGCATCGAGTAGTTCTCCACTCCCGAGCAGGTGCCGATCTGCTGGAGCATCTCCAGGTCGTAAGTGGTGCGCATGCGCAGGCGCTGGGCCTCGAGGAGCTTGCCGTCGCGCTCGAAGACGGACAGGCGCTCGGCGAGCTCGCCCTCGATGCCCTCGATCGCCCGGGCCATCCGCTCGGGGCCGGCCACGTAATGAGAGGCGGGGAAGACGTAGACCTGCTCGGCGGAGGCGATGACGTCCCCGGTGACCGGGTGCAGGGTGGAGAGGGACTCGATCTCATCGCCGAAGAACTCGATGCGGATCGCGAGCTCCTCATACATGGGAATGATCTCAACGGTGTCGCCGCGCGCACGGAAGGTGCCGCGGGTGAAGTCGATGTCGTTGCGGGTGTACTGCATGGCGACGAAGCGGCGCAGCAGGTCGTCGCGGTCGATCCGATCACCCACCGTCAGGGGCGTCATGCGGTCGACGTACTCCTGGGGCGTGCCCAGGCCGTAGATGCAGGACACCGAGGAGACCACGACGACGTCGCGGCGCGTGAGCAGGGAGTTCGTGGCACTGTGACGCAGTCGTTCGACCTCGTCGTTGATCGAGGAGTCCTTCTCGATGTAGGTGTCCGTCTGGGGGACGTAGGCCTCGGGCTGGTAGTAGTCGTAGTAGGAGACGAAGTACTCCACCGCGTTGTTCGGCAGGAGCTCGCGGAACTCGGCGGCCATCTGGGCGGCCAGTGTCTTATTCGGCTCCAAGATGAGGGTGGGGCGCTGCACCTTCTCCACGAGCCAGGCGGTGGTGGCGGATTTCCCGGTGCCGGTGGCGCCGAGCAGGACGATATCCTTCTCCCCCGCGTTCAAGCGCTCGGCGAGCTCATTGATGGCGGTGGGCTGGTCGCCACTGGGCGTGTACTGGCTGACGACCTCGAAGGGCTTGTCGGTTCGACGCAGGTCGGTGACGGGGCGCATGGGCTTTAGGCTACTGCTCCGCGCTTCCCCGGATCGTCGGTGGAGGCGGTCATGGCGCCCGCCGTACCGCGCACCGCGGGCCCGGGCGCACCCCCAGCAGGGTGGGCGACCTGCGCCCCAGTGGTGGTCCGGTCAGGGCAGGGCGGGCTCCAGCCGGTCCTCCCACAGCCGGGCGACGGCGTCGGCCAGTTCCCGCTCGTCTCGATCATTGGGCAGCACGATATCCGCCAGGCAGCGGCGCTGCGCGTCACTGGCCTGGGCGGCGATCCGCCGCAGCGAGTCCGCCTCATCCATTCCACGCCGGGCGAGCCGGGCGAGCCGAGTCTCCCGGGACGCCTCGACGACGATGACGCAGTCGAACAGGTCGGCTATGCCGCTCTCGACGAGGAGGGGCACGTCGTAGACGGCGACCCCGCCCGGGGAGACGGCCTCCAGTCGGTAGGCGGCCAGCTCTGCGATGCGAGGCAGGGTGATGGCGTCGAGGCGCGCCCGGGCAGCGGCATCCCCGAAGACGCGGCTCGCCAGCGCGGCCCTGTCGAGTGAGCCGTCCGCGGCGAGGATGCCGTCCCCGAAGGCCGCGGCCGCTTCCGCCAGGCCCTTGCTGCCGGGGGCGAGGACCTCCCGGGCGATCGCGTCGGCGTCGACGACGCCTGCCCCATGCTCGATGAGGAGGCGGGCGACGGTGGACTTGCCGGTGCCGATACCGCCGGTCAGGCCCACGCGCAGGGCGCGCTCACCCCGAGGGGCGGCCAGCCGGCCCACCCCTGCGGCCAAGGCGCGCCTGCGGGCGAGGATCTCTGTCAGCTCCCCGATGAGGGCGAGCAGGGCTCGCTCGCCCGTGCCGGGGGGAAGGGCTGCGGGGGCGGGCAGACCGAGGATGGTGCCCGGTTCGGGGGGCGCTGCGGGATCAGGGAGGGAGAAGGGGTGCCCATGAGCCCTCAGGCGCCCCACCAGAGAGGCCGCGATCTGCCCCTCCCACGGCCTGACCGCCGTATCAGGCCGGTGAGCCATCGGTATCCGCTGATCCGGCGGCGCGGTGCCGGCCTCCCCGGCCGCGGACGTAGGGGGCGATCCGCTCCTCAACCGCGCTCAGGCGGGCTTCGACGCCCTCGGGGGCGCGGCCGACCCTGCCGAGCTCGAAGCGCGCCTTCCGGCAGGTCTCACGGGTGGGGGCGGCCAGGGTGCCGTCCTCCTCAATGTTCCGGCAGGTGCGCTCGGCGAGGTCGGTGAGGAGGAGGACCGAACCGGTGGGGTCCCCGATGGCCTCGACGAGCACGGTCAGGCGCTCGCTCATGCGGCTGGTGCCCCAGTCACTGAGGATTGCCCTGACCTGGTTGGCGTGCTCGCGGGCGGCACGGACCTCGTCGCGCTCGAAGGCTGCTCGTCCGGCTGTCGCATAGGAGGCGCAGGCGATCTCCTGCCAGCCCTGGGCGAGGCACAGCTCCGCCGTGCGCAGCGCCTCGCCCTCCGCGCGCTCGGTGGCTCCCAGGGCGAGGAGGAGGCGGGCGAAGAGGACGCGGAGCTCGATGATGACTTCGAGCTGGGTCTCATCGATGCCCGCAGCGAGGGAATCGCTCACCATCTCCGCAGTGCGCATGGCCCGCTCGCGCACCGCGCCGAGGCCGTAGCCGCGGGCGAGGACGAGCAGTTCCCGGGTCTCCTGGATGAGCGCGGCGCGGTTGGCGACGGTCTCGACCTGCACGCCGAAGCCACCGGTCATCGTGCCGTGGGAGCGGTTGCGCAGACTGGAGGCCTCGGCGGCCATGCGCGTCTCAATGCGCTCCGAGACGCCGTTGCCGCCATTGCGCTCGTCGAAGATGCGGGCCAGGACTCGGGCGAAGGCGGTGGTCATATCCCAGGCGTGGGCGACGGTGTCCCAGCCTGTCAGCGCGAGCTCGGGTCCAAGTTCGCAGCGCAGTTGCACGGCGGCGCCCAGTGCGTCATGGCCGTGGCCGACGCTCACGGCCTCGCGCAGGACGAGCGCCATGCGGGCCGCGGTGTTCATGAGGGTCCAGGCGGTGGACTGCAAGCCGTCCTTGAGGTCGGTGTGCCGTATGACGGCCATGGCCCGCTCCCACTGGCCGGCCAGGGCCATGTACTCCAGGCGGCGACCGAGCACGCGCAACCGCTGCCAGCCCGGGATCTGGAGAGTATCGAGGGCGGCGAGCGCATCCTCGCCCTCGACCCGGCGGTCCTGCGCGAGATACGGCAGAAGACTGAGGGACAGTCCCTCGGCTGCTGCGGAGGGATCTGCGATCTTGCGCAGTGCGGCGCAGGAGGCGGTGCGGATGACACCGGAGAAGTCATCGTTGAAGGCCGCCGCCGCCAGGGTGACTCGCGGGTCGATATCCCCCATGGAGAAGAGCCTGGCCTCGCGGAGCTCGCCGAGTGCCTCGGCGGGCCGGCCGAGCGCCGCGCACATCTCGATGCGGGCGTAGCGCGTGGGGAGCTCGGAGGCGCCCGCCGCGCGCCGGATGCCGATGCAATGGCTGATCGCCGCCTCGATCTCATCCCTGCTGAGCCGCGGGTCCTCGGCGAGTGCCACGAGCGCTGCGCGGTCGACAGCGGCGAGGGCCTCCCCCAGTCCGCAGCGGCGCAGTTCCTCCCGACTGCCGGGATCCGTGGGATCGGGGCCGTCGAATGCCGAGGTCACAGCGGCGAGGAACGCGGACGCCCCGGAGGGGGACCTCGGTTCCTCAATACCGCTCAGGGCCTCGGAGTCGTCGGACCAACTCATCATCCTGCCTCTCAGGGGTCGACTGCGACGGCAGGGCGCCGCGCCCTGGTTCAGCCTCGCATAGAGAGTAGATCATTCGCGATGGGAGCACTGCCGGATATGACGCGCTCGTGGCATGGGAGCGCCCCCGGCCGCTGGGCCGGGGGCGCCGTCGGAGCGCTATGCGCGTTGGCCGCTCAGTTGCCGGTCAGCTTCTCGCGCAGGGCGGCGAGGGCCTCGTCGGAGGCGAGGGTGCCCGTGGCCTCCGCAGGGGCCGAGGAGTAGGAGGTGGAGCCGGCGGGGACGGCCTCGCCGGAATCCTGGTCCTCCTCCTGAGCCTTGGCCACCTGGGCCTTGTGGGCCTCCCAACGGGCGTGAGCGGCGGCGTACTCGGCCTCCCAGGCCTCGCGCTGGGCCTCGAAGCCCTCGAGCCACTCGTTGGTCTCCGGGTCGAAGCCCTCGGGGTACTTGTAGTTGCCGTTCTCGTCGTACTCGGCGGCCATGCCGTAGAGCGAGGGGTCGAAGTCCTCGCCGGCGGGGTCGACGCCCTCGTTGGCCTGCTTGAGGGACAGGGAGATCCGGCGGCGCTCGAGGTCGATGTCGATGACCTTGACGAAGACGTCCTCACCGACCTTGACGACCTGCTCGGGCACCTCGACGTGGCGCTGGGCGAGCTCCGAGATGTGGACGAGGCCCTCGATGCCGTCCTCGACGCGGACGAATGCGCCGAAGGGGACGAGCTTGGTGACCTTGCCGGGGACGACCTGACCGATGGCGTGGGTGCGGGCGAAGGCCTGCCACGGGTCCTCCTGCGTGGACTTCAGCGACAGGGAGACGCGCTCGCGGTCGAAGTCGACGTCGAGGACCTCGACGGTGACCTCCTGACCCACCTCGACGACCTCGGAAGGGTGGTCGATGTGCTTCCAGGACAGCTCGGAGACGTGGACGAGGCCGTCGACGCCGCCCAGGTCCACGAAGGCTCCGAAGTTGACGATGGAGGAGACCACACCGGTGCGGACCTGGCTCTTGCCGAGGGTCTGCAGGAAGTTGGTGCGGACCTCGGACTGGGTCTGCTCGAGGAAGGCCCGACGGGAGAGCACCACGTTGTTGCGGTTCTTGTCCAGCTCGATGATCTTGGCCTCGAGCTCGCGGCCCACGTAGGGCTGGAGGTCGCGGACACGGCGCATCTCGACCAGGGAGGCGGGCAGGAAGCCGCGCAGGCCGATGTCGAGGATGAGGCCGCCCTTGACGACCTCGATGACGGATCCGGTGACGACGCCGTCCTCCTCCTTGACGCGCTCGATGGTGCCCCAGGCCCGCTCGTACTGGGCGCGCTTCTTGCTCAGGAGCAGACGGCCCTCCTTGTCCTCCTTCTGGAGCACAAGGGCCTCGATCTCATCGCCGACGGAGACGATCTCGTCGGGGTCGACGTCATGCTTGATGGACAGCTCACGAGCGAGGATCACGCCCTCGGTCTTGTAGCCGATGTCGAGGAGGACCTCGTCGTGGTCGACCTTGACGACAGTGCCCTCGACGATGTCGCCGTCATCGAAGTACTTGATGGTCTCGTCGACGGCGGCGAGGATGTCCTCGGTCGAGCCGATGTCGTTGACGGCGACCGGGGCAGGGCTGGGCGTGTTGTTGGTCATGTAGGGGTTGCTCCGAAACGGACTTGGGGGTCGGGACGATAGATGCCATGCGTCCCCCGCGCGATGAGGCAGCCCGGACTGGCATCACCACGCGGTCGGGCTGATCATCCCTCATGAGAGGGCGATCCGCCCGAGGGGCGCACGCAGCGAACTCTACCAGGCCGTCGGCGTTTCGGAACCCTGAGGTTCCCACAGCCCTGGCGCGCGCACCATCATGGTTTTCCTCACAGGCGGTGCTCAGTGGGCGGCATCGCGCCAAGTGCCGCCGCGCCCCACGGAGACGTCGAGGGGCACGGACAGCGCGATGGCCCCGCCCATGCACTCTTCCACGAGGGCCTCGACGGCGTCGGCCTCCCCCGGTGCGATCTCCAGGAGGAGCTCGTCATGGATCTGCAAGAGGATGCGGCTGTCCAGGCCCCGTCCCGTCAGCGCCTCCGCGACGTCCACCATGGCGCGCTTGACGATGTCCGCCGCCGAGCCCTGGATGGGGGCGTTGAGGGCCGCCCGCTCGGCCATCTCGCGGCGCTGCCTGTTATCGCTGCTCAGGTCCGGCAGGTAGCGGCGCCGCCCCAGCATGGTCTGGGTGTAGCCGTCGCGGCGCGCCTGGTCGACGACGGCCTCGAGATAGTCGTGGACGCGCCCGAAGCGGGAGAAGTAGGCGTCGCGCAGCGCCATGGCCTCGGTGTTCTCTATGCCCAGCTGCTTGGCCAGGCCGTAGGTGGACAGCCCGTAGGCCAAGCCGTAGCTCATGGCCTTGACGTGGCCGCGCTGCTCGGGGGTGACGTCGTCGACGTCGATGCGGTGCACGAGGGCGGCCACGTAGCGATGCAGGTCCTCCCCGGAGCGGAAGGCCTCGATGAGGGCCTCGTCCCCGGACAGATGAGCCATGATGCGCATCTCGATCTGGGAGTAGTCCGCCGTCATGAGGCACTCGTAGCCCTCGCCGACGGTGAAGGCCTCGCGGATACGGCGCCCCTCCTCGGTGCGGGCGGGGATGTTCTGCAGGTTGGGGTCGATGGAGGACAGGCGCCCGGTGGCGGCGATCGTCTGCTGGAAGGTGGTGCGGATGCGGCCATCGGGCTGGATCGCCTTGCGCAGTCCCTCGACGGTCTGGCGCAGCTTGATGGCGTCGCGGTGCTCCAGGAGCTGGGCGAGGAAGGGGTGCCCGGTCTTGGCGTAGAGCTCGGCCAGGGCACCGGCGTCCGTGGTGTGGCCGGTCTTGGTCTTGCGGGTCTTGGGCATGCCGAGCTCGTCGAAGAGGACGGTTTGGAGCTGCTTGGGGCTGGAGAGGTTGAGCTCGTGGCCGGCGGCCTCGAAGGCGGCTGCCCGGGCATGGTTGACGCGCCCGTCGAGCTCGGCCTCGCGGGCGGCCAGGACATCGTCATCGACGGCGATGCCCAGGGCCTCCATCCTGCCCAGGCACTGAGAGACGGGCATCTCGAGACCGGTGAAGAGCGCCGACGCCCCGCGCCTGTCCATCTGGGCGTCGAGGGCCCCCTGGAGCGGCAGGAGGGCGGCGGCGCGGCGCGCGGCGCGCAGGGCGTCGGCGGGGATGGCGTCCGCGGCGAGGGCGTCGAGGTCGAAGCCCTGCTGGGCGCCGTCAGCACCGGCGTCGTCCTCCATGGCGGCCAGGTCGATGCCGAGCCAGCGCTGGACGAGGCTGTCGACATCGTAACTGCGCTGCTCGGGGCGGCACAGGTACCCGGCGAGGGAGGGGTCCGCGACCACGCCGCGCAGCTCGAATCCCCGGGCAGCCAAGGCGTGGGTGGCGCCCTTGGCGTCGGTGACGACGAGGCGCCGCGCCGGATCGGCCAGGAGCGCTCCGAGGGCCCGCTCGTCATCGGGCAGGAGCAGGGAGGGGTCGGCGACGACGGCCCTCTCACCGTCGGACAGCGCCACGAGGCGCGGGTCGCCCAGACCCGGGCGCAGATCGCCGACGATGTGGAGGCCGAGAGGTCCCTCGGCCAGCTCCTGGAGGGCCTCGGCGAGGCGGCCGGGCTCGACGCCGCGGCCCAGAACCCGCGGCGCGAGGGCCTCGAGGGCCGCAGTGGGGCCCTGGAGGGCGGCCGTGCCCTGGGGACCGTGGTCCGAGGTATCGGCGAAGGGCAGGGCGCGCTGGGCGCGCTGGAGGATGGTGCGCAGCTCCAGGGCCTCCATGACGCGGGTGAGCGCGGCGCGGTCGGCACCCAGGTACTCCAGGTCCCGAGCGGGGTCGACGCCGAGGTCGAGGTCGGTCAGGAGCCGGTTGAGGCGGCGGTTGCGCAGGACGTCGTCGAGGTGGTCGCGCAGGGACTGGCCCGCCTTGCCCTTGATCCGGTCGGCGCTGGCGATGACGCCGTCGAGACCGTCGTACTGGGCGATCCACTTGGCGGCGGTCTTGGGGCCCACCCCGGGCACGCCGGGCAGGTTGTCGCTCGCCTCGCCCACGAGGGCGGCCAGGTGCGGGTAGCGCTCGGGAGTGACGCCGTAGCGCTCCTCGACCTCGGCGGGAGTCATGCGGCGCAGGGTGGACACGCCCTTGATCGGGTAGAGCACGGTGCATCGCTCGGTGACGGTCTGGAAGGAGTCGCGGTCCCCTGAGCACAGGAGGACCTCCATGCCCTCCTCCTGGCCGGTGGTGGCCAGCGTGGCGAGGATGTCATCGGCCTCGTAGCGGTCCTTGGTCAGCCAGCGTACGCCCATCGCGTCGAGGACCTCCTGGATGAGCTCGACCTGCCCGATGAAGGGCTCGGGCGTGGCGTCCCGGGTGCCCTTGTACTCGGAGTAGTCCTCGGTGCGGAAGGTACCGCCGGCCAGATCGAAGGCGACGGCCACATGCGTGGGAGCCTCCTGCTCGATGAGGGAGAGCAGCATGGAGGCGAAGCCGTGGACGGCGTTGGTGGCCTGGCCGGTGGAGGTCATGAAATTCTCCACTGGCAGGGCGTAGTAGGCCCTGAAGGCCATGGAGTGGCCGTCGATGAGGAGTAGACGGCGGGCCGCTCCAGCCTGCGATGAGGGTGCGGGTCTGGTCGTGGAGGTGCTCACCGTGCCAGCCTACGGGGTATGCGCGACATGAGCCCCAGTGCCCTCCCGACCGACCGCCCGGCCTTCTCAGATGCGGAGACGGCACCCAGCCCGGTCAGCCCAGATGCTGCCGCCGGGCCCAGCGGGGCGGGCGCCAGCGGGGAATCGGCGGAGTCGCCCGAAGTGACGGCGGCATTTCCCCCTCGGCGGACGAGGCGCTTCCCCGTGCCCCTGCCCCCCGGCTCGGCCGTGTCGGCCGCCTCCGCCATGGGAACCGCGATGGATGACCGCGAAGCGGGAACCCTCATGGCGACCCTGGGAATGCAGATCGTCATGCTCGGCGCCCAGCGCACGGTCATGCGGATGCCCGTCGAAGGCGCCCGGCAGGTCTCCGGGGTTCTGCACGGGGGCGCGAGCGCCTCGCTCATCGAGACGGCGGCATCCTTCGCGGCCCGGCGGGCGGCGCCGGAGGGCATGCTCCCGATGGGCGCGGAACTGCAGGTCAGCCACCTCCGCCCGGTGCGGCAGGGATGGGTGACGGCGGTGGCGCAGCCCATTCACGTCGGCAGGAAGACCTGCGTCCACGAAGTGGTCCTCAGCGACGACGAGGGCAGGACCACCGCCCGGGGCACGCTGCGGAGCATGTTCGTCTGACACGGTGCCCCGAATGGCAGCTCGGGCGAGGCCGGCACCCACGGGCAGTGCCCGCATGAGCGCTGAAAGGCCGCGGGACTGAGACGTGAGACGCTGGAGCGCCCTGCCCAAGCCCGGCTCAGGCGTCCGCGCTCTTGGGGGCCTTGGCCGTCTTCCCGCCGCTCTTGGCGGCGGAGCCGACCTGCTCGATGACGGCGTCGGCGACCTCGCGCATGGTCAGGCGCCGGTTCATGGAGGTCTTCTGCATCCAGCGGAAGGCCTCGGGCTCGGACAGGCCCATGCGCTCCATGAGCAGGCCCTTGGCGCGATCCACCCGCTTGCGGGTCTCGAAGCGCTCATTGAGGTCGGCGATCTCGGATTCGAGGGAGGCGATCTCCTCGTGGCGGGAGAACGCGATCTCGAGGGCCGGCAGGAGATCCGCCGGGGTGAAGGGCTTGACGACGTACGCCATGGCGCCGGCGGCACTGGCGCGCTCGACGAGCTCGGTCTGGGAGAAGGCGGTGAGCATGACGACGGCGCAGCCATGCTTCTCGATGATCTGCTCCGCGGCGGTGATGCCGTCCATGACGGGCATCTTGACGTCCATGACGCAGAGGTCTGGCTCGTGCTCGCCCGCGAGGCGGACGGCCTCCTCGCCATCCGCGACCTCGGCGACGACCTCGTAACCGGCCTCGGTGAGGGTCTCGACGATGTCGAGACGGATGAGGGTCTCGTCCTCGGCGACGAGAACCCGACGGGCGCTAGTGCTGGACTCGGTACTCACGGGCATGAGTCTAGTATGATCGTCGTACGTGGTGGGCCAGGCACAGTGGCACAGCGAGACACGAGCCGGTCACTGCCCGGTACCGCCGCGTGGCGGCCCCGGTCGTCACGCGCCTCCGTAGCCCAACTGGCAGAGGCATCCGACTCAAAATCGGAGTGTTGTGGGTTCGAGTCCCACCGGAGGTACCGAGGAGGGCCTCTCGCACCGAGAGGCGCGGAATTCGCCCACTGGTGCGTCCGCCCGCACCAGTGGGTGGATTTCGCTCCAGCGGGTGCGGATGGCACCGGTCGGCGCAACGCAGAACCGCCGCGGCGCCGCATCCATCGGCCGCCTCAGCCGAGGTAGTCGGCCTTCTCCCCCACGGTGTGGACGCGGATGGAGTTCGTGGAGCCCGGGGTGCCCGGGGGCATGCCGGCGACGATCACGACGGAGTCGCCGACCTGCGCGAGGTGCCTGTCCTGGAGGGTCTTATCCACCTGTGCCACCATCTCATCGGTGTGCCTGACCTCGTGGACCTCGAAAGTCTGCACGCCCCAGGAGACCGAGAGCTGGTTGCGCGTCGTCGTCAGCGGCGTGAAGGCCAGCAGCGGGATGGGCGAGCGCAGGCGGGACAGGCGGCGGGCCGTGTCGCCGGACTGGGTGAAGGTGACGAGGTAGTCGGCGCCGAGCTGCTCGCCCATCTCGGCGGCGGCGCGCGTCAGGGCCCCGCCGCGCGTCTGCGGGAAGGAGCCCAGCGGGGCGATGCGCTCGCCGCCGTGCTCCTCCACGTTCTCGATGATGTTGGCCATCGTGCGCACGGCCTCGATCGGGTAGGCGCCCACCGAGGTCTCACCGGAGAGCATGACCGCATCGGCGCCGTCGAGAATGGCGTTGGCGCAGTCCGAGGCCTCGGCGCGCGTCGGGCGCGGATTCTGGATCATCGACTCCAGCACCTGGGTGGCCACGATGACCGGCTTGGCGTTGCGTCGGGCCAGCTCGATGGCGCGCTTCTGCACCAGTGGCACGGCCTCCAGGGGCATCTCCACGCCGAGGTCCCCACGGGCCACCATGATGCCGTCGAAGGCGTCGACGATCTCCAGGAGGTGCTCGACCGCCTGGGGCTTCTCGATCTTGGCGATGACGGGGATGCGCGTACCAACCTCGTCCATGATCTCGTGGACGTCCTTGACATCGTTCGCGTCGCGCACGAAGGACAGGGCGATGACATCCGCGCCGACCTTCAGGGCCCAGCGCAGGTCCTCGCGGTCCTTCTCACTGAGCGCCGGCACGGAGACGGCCACGCCGGGCAGGTTGATGCCCTTGTTGTTCGAGACGTACCCGGGGACCTCGACCCTCGTCACCACATCGGTGTCCGTGACGGCGGTGACGCGCACGGCCACGTTGCCGTCATCGATGAGGAGGCGGTCGCCGGGGCGGCAGTCCCCCGGCAGGCCCTTGAAAGTGGTGGAGGAGCGCTTGACGGTGCCGAGCACGTCATCCGTGGTGATGGTGAACTCGTCGCCCTTGTTGAGCATGACCTTCTGGTCGCCGACGAAGCGGCCGAGGCGGATCTTGGGGCCCTGGAGGTCCACGAGGATGGCGATGGAGCGACCGGAGGCCTCGGCGGCCTGGCGCACGCGCGCGATAACCTTCTCGTGGTCCTCGGCGCTGCCGTGGGAACGGTTGATGCGGGCGACATTCATGCCCGCGTCCACGAGCGCCTGTACCTGCTCGGGAGAATCTGTGGCGGGACCGAGGGTGCAGACGATCTTGGCTCTACGCATGGCCCATATGCTAGCCGAGTTCAGCAGGAGCCACGGTGGGGGCCGCGCGGATCGTCGGCCTTCTCACGGGTCGGCGCGTCAGACCCCTCGGCGGGCCCTGCGCCGTCGGCGGTGACCGCGTCACTGGGACCGCGGCGGGTCACGACGACGAACCCGATGAGCCCGATGACGAAGACCACCAGCGAGGTCCACTCGTTGAGGCGCAGGCCGAGCACTCGCTGGGCCTCGTCGATTCTCAGATGCTCCACCCAGGCGCGGCCGGCGGTGTAGACCATGAAGTAGGCCCACAAGAGGCGGCCACCGCACGCTCCCGCGCCGCGCAGGCGGCGCTCCAGCCAGAGCAGGGCGCACACGCCCATGGCGGACCACAGGGCCTCGTAGAGGAAGGTCGGGTGGAAGAGGGTCCCGGGCGCGTAGCCGGCGGGCAGATGGGCCCGGTCGATCTCGAGACCCCAGGGAAGGGTCGTGGGCCCGCCGAAGAGCTCCTGGTTGAACCAGTTGCCGAAGCGACCGATGGCCTGCGCCGCCAGCAGGGCGGGGGCGACGGCGTCGGCGAAGGGCGCCAGGCGCACTCCCCGGCGGCGCAGGAAGAGGGCCCCGCTGATCAGGCCGCCTGCCACGCCTCCCCAGATCCCGATGCCGCCCTCCCAGGTGCGCCAGATGCGCGCGAGATCGCCATTCGGCCCGAAGTAGGCATCCGGCGAGGTGATGACGTGGTAGATGCGGGCGCAGACGATGCCGATGGGCACGGTGAGCATCGCCGTGTCGAGGGCGAGCTCGGCCCGGCCGCCACGAGCCCGGTAGCGCCGATCCGTCCACCACACGGCCAGGGCGACCCCGGCGAGGATGCAGATCGAGTAGGCGCGGATCGGGATCGGGCCAAGGTGCCAGACGGACTGCGGGGGGCTGGGGATCGACACGGGAATGAGCGAATCCCCGATGGCTGCGATGGGAAGCGGCACTCAACTGGCCTCTCGGTTCATGGCGTTCTGGAGCGCGGGGTGGTTCCCCGCCGCGACGAGCTCGGCGACGAACTGCTGGGGGTCCTGGGAGCGGATGATGGCCTCCCCCACGAGCACCACGTCCGCGCCCCAGCGGGCATAGGACATGACGTCCCTCGGGCCGGCGACGCCCCCCGTGGCCACGCGCAGCACGGAGGAGGGCAGGACCTCGGCAACCTGCTCGAAGCGGCAGTGGTCCACCAGGCCGGTGAGGGGATCGCGGGCATCGGCGGACACGCACAGCGCTCCGGTCTCCACGGCGGTGATCGCCTCCCTGCGGGAATGGGCCTCGACGACGGCGAGCATCCCCAGGGAATGCGTGCGCTCGATGAGGGCCTCCAGGATAAGCGGCTCGAGCCGGGCGTCGAGGAGGAGGAGGTCGGCCCCGTGGGCCCTCGCCTCGTGGACCTGGTAGGGAGTGACAACGAGGTCGTTGACGAGGATGGGCACGTCGATGCTGGCGCGCACGGCGTCGAGGTCCGCCAGGCGGCCGTGGGAGCGCACGGGCTCGGTGACCACGGAGACGCCAGCAGCGCCGCCGGCGGCGTAGAAACGGGACAGGACGGCCACGTCCCCGACCCCGCTGAGGTCCGCGAAGGTAGCGGTGACGCGCTTGACCTCGGCGATGACGGAGACCGAGCCGCTGCGGGAGCGCAGGGCGTCGAGGGCGTTGGTGGGACTATCCGCCTCGCGGACCCGATCCCGCATTTCCTCGAGGGGGACCCGGGACTCGCGCTCCGCGACAACGGCGCGGGCGGAGGCGACCATCTCCTCGAAGGATGTCATCGCGCACCTCCTAGCGCCTGAGTGGGGCCCGTTGTGCCGGTTCCCATATCGTTATCCGCTCCCATGGTCCCTAAGGCGGCGCCCGGCACGCAAATCCTCAACGCAGGGCCGAGATCCGCGCGCCGGGCGGAACCGTGCGCGACGAGGAGCGAGGGGCCGCTCAGGCCCGGCGGGCCGCCTTGCGGGAGTACCAGTACATGCCAGCGGTCACGAGGGCGAAGACCACCGGGCCGAGCCAGTAGGCGACGGTCTCGAAGCTGTCGGGGACGAGGGCCAGAGGCGCCTGCTCCCCCCAGAAGCCGACGATGCCGGCATAGACGACGCCCCACAGGGATTCACCGACAATGAGGCCCGTCGCGGCCAGGGTGCCCATGCGCTTGGCTCGCTCGGGATCCGCCTGCCTGGCGGCCCAGCGGTCGTGGATGAGGCCGAGCAGCGCGCCGATGGGGATCATGATGGTGATCGCCATGGGCAGGTACATGCCCATGCCGACGGCCAAGCCGGGCAGGGACAGGTTCTTGGTCGTGCGGGTCAAGACCTCGTTGATGATGATGACGACCACGCCGATGATGGCCCCCAGGCCCAGAAGGTTCCAGTTCAGGTCCCCGCCGAAGACGCCCTTGATGAGATCGGAGATGAGGGAGGCCTGCGGGGCCGCGAGGGCCTTGTCGCCCGCGCCGGGGGCGCCCTGGAACCCGAAGGCGGTCTGCATGAGGTTGAGGACCGGTGGGATGATGATCGAGCCGAATCCCACGCCGATGACGAGGGCGACCTGCTGCTTCCAGGGGGTGGCGCCCACGAGTTGGCCCGTCTTGAGGTCCTGGAGGTTGTCGTTGGAGATCGTCGCGATGCCGAAGACGACGGCGGCGGTGAACAGCGTGTAGGCGACGAGCGCGGAAAGCTGGTCGCCCTGGACGCTGCCGTGGACGGCCTTGACGATGAGCGCGGCGGCGATGGCCACGATGATGCCGACGCCGGAGATCGGGGAGTTGGAGGCGCCGATGAGGCCGGCCATGTAGCCGCACACCGAGGCCACGGCCAGGCCGGTGAGCAGGATGAAGATGATCGAGACGATGACGAGCCCGATGACGGAGTGCGCGATGGCAGTGCCCTGGGCGAAGAGCCA
Organism: Actinomyces gaoshouyii; assembly: GCF_002072175.1. Lineage (GTDB taxonomy): Bacteria > Actinomycetota > Actinomycetes > Actinomycetales > Actinomycetaceae > Actinomyces > Actinomyces gaoshouyii. The sequence continues at coordinate 112,771 of NZ_MVIV01000004.1, forward strand.
CAGGAGCACGCCGATGGGCAGCATGGAGGCCAGGGTGACGGCGATGACGACCTTGGCCGACAGGTCGCGCTCGGTCAGGTCGACCTCCTGGCCGGAGCCGCGCAGCGACGTGGAGCGGATCGAGTCGCGGATGCCGATGACGATCGGGCCCATGAGCTTGATGAGCGTCCACACGGCGGCCACGGCGATGGTGCCGGCGCCGATGAGGCGCACGTCGCTCTTGAAGACGGCGCCGACGGCATCCGCGAGGTCCTCGACGCCGTCGAGCTCGCCCGAGGTCTGGATGGGCAGGAGCACGCCGTAGGAGATGACCAGGCCGACGATCATGGCGATGCCGACGCCGATGCCGACCAGGTGGCCGACGCCGATGAGGGCCAGGGAGAGGGAGCCGGCCACCGTCGTCCCGCCCGCGCCGATCCTGAAGGCACCGGAGACCTCGGTGGACACGGCCTTGAGGGAGCCGAGGATGGCGAATCCGGCGGAGGACAGCCCACCCCAGATGATGGCCATGAGCCCGCGGCGCGACTCATCGGCGCCCTCGTGGGTGTCGCCGACCTTGAGCACCTCGGCCGCGGCCACGCCCTCGGGATAGGGCAGGCTGGAGTGGGTGACGAGCGCGCGGCGCAACGGGATGGAGTACATGACGCCGAGGATCCCGCCCAGGGCGATGACGAACACGGACTGCCAGTACGGGAATCCCTGCCACCAGCCGACCATGACGAGGCCCGGCAGGACGAAGATGATCGCGGACAGCGTTCCCGCCGCGGACGCGATGGTCTGGACGATGTTGTTCTCCTGGACCGTGTGGTCCTTGAAGTAGCGCAGGATCGCCATGGAGATGACGGCAGCCGGGATCGAGGTGGCGAAGGTCAGTCCCGCCTTGAGGCCGAGGTAAACGTTCGCGGCGGTGAAGATGATCGTGATGATCCCGCCGATGAAGATGCCGCGGAGCGTGAGCTCCTTGATGGGATGGGATGCGGAGGGCCGGGTACCCGCCGCCGCGCCCGTAGTGGACGAGGAGAACATGCGAAACTCTCGTTGCTCGGTAGACGATGGAGCATCCCGGTGCCACGCGGGCGCGCGGAGTCGAGGATACCGTTGCACCGTAGCACTGATGCCTGGAAACGCGCGTTCCCACCTCAGGAAGTCGGGCGGGCGCCGACGATGGCGCCCAAGTCACCACCGGTGGTGAAGCAGGTGCGCTCGCCGGTGTGACAGGCGGCGCCGATCTGGTCCACCTCGACCAGGAGGGCATCGCCGTCGCAGTCCAGGCTGACGGCCTTGACGTACTGGGCGTGCCCGGAGGTGTCCCCCTTTCGCCAGTACTCCTGGCGGGAGCGGGACCAGAAGGTGACGCGCCCCTCGGTGAGGGTGCGCCGCAGGGCCTCATCATCCATCCAGCCGACCATGAGCACCTCGCGAGTGTCCCACTGCTGGATGACAGCGCACACGAGCCCCCGCTCATCCCGCTTGAGGCGGGAGGCGATAGCCTCATCGAGGAGAGGCGGGAGGGCGGTGGGCGCGTCATGGCTCATGGGCGCATCCTCGCACGGCGGGGTACTGCCGGGCGGCATGAGCATCCCTGGTCGGGCGCGTCGGGGCGGTACGGCTCGTAGCCGGCCGCGTTCGGATCGAAGCCCCTGCCGGGGGACAGCATCCTCAGTTTCTGCGAGCAATTCCGTGCGCGAGTCATCGGCCGCAGAGCCGCGCCCTTCGACGACTCGGCCATCCGTGGGTTCCAATTCAGCCAGGGGGCCCGAGGAGGGGACTCACCCGCGCCCACATACCCGGGAGGTTCCGCAGGACGAGGAACCCGACGCAGGCGATGCCGTAGCCGACTGCCTCGGCGGAAGTGAGGAGGGGACCAGGGCGCCCGGCCAGTCGGCGGGCGGTCCAGCGCGCCACGAAGAGGACCGCGACGACCTCGGTGGCCAGGGCGAAGGGGTTGTAGGCCAGGGCAGTGGCCAGGTCCCCGTCGATGAGCGAGGCCGTGGCCCGAGTCCCTCCGCACAGCGGACACCAGAAGCCGGTGAGGCGGTGCAGTACGCACAGGTCAGGCATCCTCGGGAAACGGTCGGGTGCGAGCGCGTTGCCGAGGATGATGAAGACCGCCGGTAATCCCCAGGAGGCAGCGGCCGCGACCGTGGCGATAGCGATTCCCCGACGGGAGGAGGCACGGCCGTCCCAGGGCCCCGGGGGGTCAGTTCGCGTTGTTGATCGAGTCAATGGTCGCCTGAAGGCTGCCCGTAGCGATCGCGAAAATGGTCATCGCCACAGAGATCACGCCCAGGACCACACCCGCAATAGCCATTCCCTTGTTCGTGGCCTCGCCCCTGCCGGCGGCGCGCATGCCCATCGCGCCGAAGATGATCGCCGGGATTCCCGTGAAGATTCCGCACAGGAGGATGAGGCAGCCGCAGACGAGCGCGGTGATGCCCATCCAATTCTTCTCAGTCGGGTTGGGGCCGAAGCCATTCGACATCCCATAGGGGTTGACTCCCTGCTCGGGGAACTGCGGTGCCCCGTTGCCCGGGTACTGGGGCATGCCGTTACCGGGAATCTGGGGGTCGGGATAGTTGCTCAACGTAAGCTTCCTTATCGGTCAATGGCAGCGCTCCTGCCGGGGCGAGGGAGTACCGCGCCATGCGCCGCAGACTCCGTGTCCGCAGCCGACCGTACAGGCTGGAGCACCGGGACACCAAGCCGCGTCCGGGCCCCGGTCTCAGCGAACGGGGTGGCCCGCGGCGCGCAGGGCGTCCTTGGCCTGGCCGATGGTCATCGTGCCGTAGTGGAAGACACTGGCGGCCAGCACTGCGTCGGCGCCGTGGTCGGCGGCGGCGGCGAAGTGCTCGGGCTCGCCCGCGCCGCCCGAGGCGATGAGGGGGACACGCACCGCCCGGCGGACATCGTCGAGCATGGCCAGGTCGAAGCCGCCGGTGACGCCGTCGGCGTCCATGGAGTTGAGCAGGATCTCCCCCGCGCCAAGCTCAGCGGCCCGCACCGCCCACTCGATGGCATCGATGCCGGTCGAGCGGGTGCCGCCGTGGGTGGTGACCTCGTAGCCCGAGGGGGTGCTCACGCCGCCGGGGCAGCGTCGGGCGTCCACGGACAGGACGATCACCTGGTTGCCGAAGCGCTCGGCGACCTCGGTCAGGAGCTCGGGGCGGGCGATGGCAGCGGTGTTGATGCCCACCTTGTCCGCGCCGGCGCGCAGGAGCCGGACCACGTCGTCGGCACTGCGCACTCCCCCGCCGACGGTCAGGGGCACGAAGACCTGCTCAGCGGTGGCCGAGACAACCTCCAGCATGGTGGCGCGGCCCTCGGAGGAGGCGGAGACATCCAGGAACGTGATCTCGTCGGCCCCCTGGGCGTCATAGCGGCGGGCGAGCTCGACGGGGTCCCCGGCGTCGCGCAGGCCCTGGAAGTTGACGCCCTTGACGACGCGCCCGTCCTTGACGTCAAGGCAGGGGATGATGCGGACGGCGACGCTCATGGATTCACTGCTCCTGGGTTCAGGTGGTGGATGGGCCGGATCAGTTCCCAGCGGTTGCGGCGGGCGCTGCGGGGCTGGGCGCTCGGCTCGATAGCTCGGGATCGGTGCCGACGGTGGGAGTGGCGCCCGGGCTGGCTCCAGAAGCCTCCGTCTTGGGTTCCTCAATGGCGAGGACATCGACGACGACAGCCACGGGTCTGTCCCCCCGAGCCTGATCGGCGGGCAGGGCCAGGACAACCCTGCTGCCCACGGGCACATCCACGAGGTGGTTGCGCAGCCCGGCATAGGTCTTGGCGCTGCTCAGCTCAACGGCGACGGGCAGGGCCGTGGCACCGTAGTCATTGGTGATGACGCTCCCGTCGGTCCAGGAGACGGCCTGGACGCGGGCGATAATACGGCTGTTGGAGTGGACCTGCTCGCCCGTGCCCTGGATGAGTATGACGGCGGTGGAGCGGGTGGGAGCGGGGAGACCGGTCACGGAGAGCGTGACCGCCCCGGCGTCGCCGGGGATGACGGTCGGCATGCCTGCGACAGGCGCGACAGCCGTGCCCGAGGCGGTGGTCGGCAGGACATCGATGACGGTGATCTCGGTGGACGGAGTGCCGTCGACGACGACCGGGCCGCGCAGGACGAGCCGGGTGCCCTCGGTGGTTCCGGTGATGATGTCGGTGAGGTCGTTGAGTGAGGCCTGGTCGACGCTCACGCTCACGAGGCGCCGACTGGTGTGCTCCTCACCCGAGGAGCCCGCGCTGAGGGAGGTCGTGTTCCTCCCGTCCGTGCCGGAGAAGGTCGCGATGGACAGCAGCGCGGCGTCCCCGGGCTGGAGGGCGCGACCCTCACCGGTGATGAGGGTGTCGATGATGAGGGAGGACGGCGCGCTCAGTGGCGCCGTCAGCTTGACCACCGGTGTGGCGCCGACTCGCCCGGAGACCGTCATCGCCTGGTCCAGTGGGGTGTCCGCCGGGAGCATGGCGGCACCGGTGGGGCTCGCCACCGCCCTGCTGGCCGGTGACTTGCCGTTCACAGTGGACAGGACCAGCGGGATGATGATGATCGCCGCCACCGCGAGGCAGACGAGGACGAGTGCCGCATGCCCTCTGGGTCGGGAGCGGTTGAGCGCGGCGCCGAGGGCGCGCTGCCCGCCCGTCGTGGAGAGCGGCTCCGGGGTCTCGAGTGCGTCCTCCGCCACCACGCCGTCGGAGGCGGACCGGACTTCCGGGAATCGGGGTTCGGCGGCCCGGCGCTGCGCGGCGAGGCGCTCAGCCGCCATCCTCTCAGCCTCCCGGCGCTCGGCCTCGATCCGGGCGGCCTCGGCGCGCTGGGCCCTGAGGCGGGCCTCCTCTGCCGCGCGTCTGCGCTCGGCCGCCTGGCGCTGCGCGGCCTCCCGGCGCTCGGCCTGCACCTCTCCCAGCCGCTCCAGGCCCCTGCGCTCGCGACGGGTCAGCGGACGGGTGCTCTCGAGCCCGTCGTCGTTGTCATCGTGGTTCGTCATAGGGGAGCCTCGCGGAGGACGTCCGCGCTCTGACGCCTCATCGCGTTCAGGGCGGACATGAGCTTATCGACTCTCTCATCCCACGTGGCGAAGGGATCGCGAAGCGCGATGGCCGGCACCTCCTGCCCGCCTGAGCCGGCGTCGAGGCGCAGGTTGACCCAGTCGGCGGCCAGGTCGGCGCGCAGATCCTGGGCCAGGCCGATCGCCGCGCCCCGCAGGGCCGCCCTCGTCGTGGCCGGCGGGGTGCTCATCGCAGCCCGGCAGACGTCGTCGTCGAGGTAGCGGCGCAGCATCCCGGCGGCCTCGAGGCGGGCCCGCAGTCCCTCCTCCGGGGACACGTCATGGTAAGCCAGCGCGAGGCGGGTGACGCGCGGGTCGTCGAGTCCGGTGCCGGCACGCTCGGCGTAGCGGGTGAGGAGCTGGTGCTTGGCGGCCCAGTCGAGCTCGGTGTCCACGGCTCCGGGGTCCTGCGCGCGCAGGGCCTCCAGGCCGCGCTCCCACAGGTCGAGGACGGCGGACTGGAGGGGGCTGAGGTCGAGCTCGGCGTGGGCGTGGGCGCGCACACGCGCCAGGTGCTCCCCCTGCAGGTCCAGAGCGGTGATGCTGCGCCCGTCCTTGCGCTCCAGGAGCGCCGTCCCACTGAGATCGTGGCAGGTGTCCCGAATGGCGCGCATGGGCTCGGCGAGCTCGAGGTCCGCCAGGTTGCCCCCGGACTCGAGGTAGTCCAGGAGGAGATCCATGGCCCCCGCCTTCAGGAGCGTGGAGCCCTGGGCGATGTTGGAGTCCCCGACGATGACATGCATGCGCCGGTAGAGCTCGGCGTCGGCGTGGGGCTCATCGCGGGTGTTGATGAGGGGGCGCGTGCGGGTGGTGGCAGAGGACACGGCGTCGTGCATCTGGTCGGCGCGCTGGGAGAAGACATAGCGGGCGGGGGCGCCGGTGACCGGGTCGGCGGGCAGCACGTGCCCGGCGCCCACGAGGATCTGCCGGGTGACCAGGTGCGGGACGAGGGTACGGGCGTCACTCCAGAAGTCCCCCCGGCGGTGGACGAGGTAGTTCTCATGGCAGCCGAAGCCGCTGCCCTCGGCGTCGAGGTTGTTCTTGAGCAGGTGGATGCGCCCGGGCACGCCGGCCGACTCGAGCCGGGCGTTGGCCCGGGCGGCGAGATCGGCCATGGTGAGCTCGCCGGCGCGGTCCTGGGCGAGGAGGTCGGCGAGACGGTCGCACTCGGCGGTGGCGAACTCCGGGTGGGAGCCGACGTCGAGGTAGAGGCGGGCGCCGCCCCGGGTGAAGACGTTGGAGGAGCGGTGGGCGGCGATGACGGGGGCGAAGAGCTCGCGCGCAGCGTGATCGGCGTCGAGCGGCGCCGCGCCGCCAGTGGTGGAGGCGCAGGTGATGCCGTACTCGGTCTCGATGCCGATGATCCGCCGGGAGGGCGGGCGGCACCCGCCGTCAGCCGCGGCGCTCACTCACTGACCGCCCTTCTGAACGAATCCCTGGACGAAGGCCGCCGCGTTGGTCTCCAGGACGGAGTCGATCTCGTCGAGGATGGCGTCGACGCCAGTGGTCTGGACCTGGCAAGCCGCGCTGGTGACCTCGGACTCGGTGCCGCCCTCGCCGCCGGAGGGCCGGATCTGCTGCGCTTCCTGGCTGGTCATGGTCGTTCCTTCGCGTTGGCCCGACGGTTGGAGCGGGTGGGTCGGGAGTGAGGGGCGGTCACTGGACCAAGTCTCCCCCACCTTGGGCCGCGCGCTCAATCGCCGTGAGAAGTCCCTCAGTCTCGGCCTCGGTGACGGCGACGGCGCCTGGCAGGGCGACTCGGATGAGCTGGGGGCGCTGGGGGGCATCGATGACGAGGCTGGTCCAGGAGGCAGAGACGACCTCGGGGATCGTGGCGATCGCGCGGCCCCGCACGGCGGCGCGGGTGCCCGCCGGCGGGGTGTCGGCGGCGGCCTCGATCCGCGAGGGGTCGAGGAGGCGGCGGACGCGGCCGGCGGCGTCGAGGCGATCGACGACGGACCCCTCGCGCAGGTCGCCCCACGTGATGTCGAGAGCGGCCAGGCGCGGATCGCTCCAATCGGTGCCCGAGCGCGCGCGCAGGCCCTCGCAGAGCTGCATCTTGGCGGCCCACTCGATCATGGGTGCGGCGGCCGCCACCGGCTGGAGGTCGCCCGGCGCGGCGGCGATCGCCTCGAGGAGGCCCAGCGCCTCCTCCCACAGGGCCAGGGCGCGGGCGGTCTCCTCACCGAGGTTCTGCGCACCAATGCCCCCGTAGTCGGCCTCGAGCGCGGCGGCGATGACCTCCAGGAGCGAGCGCTGGATGGCGACGGCGCTCATGGGCCCGCCTTGGGTGGTGAGCGCGTAGGCGAGGGTCGCGTCGTGGGAGAGGGCCCACTGCTGCTCGACGGGGTCGCCGAGGATCCGCAGGGGCGCCAGGGCTCCGATCCCCTCGCCGCGCTCGTGGGAGCGCTCCAGGAACCACAGGAGAAGGTCGGTGGTGGCGATCTTGAGATAGCCGGGAACGTCGAAGCGGTTGGCGTCGCCATTGATGACGTGGAAGCGGCGCCAGCGGGCTGCGTCGGCATGGGGCTCGTCGCGGGTGTTGACGATGGGCCGGTTGAAGGTGGTCTGCAGGCCGATCGGGCAGCCAATGAAGTCGGCGCGCTGGCTCATCTGGAAGCCGGGGCGCTCACTGCGCTCGCCCAGCCCCACGCGCCCTGCGCCGACGACGACTGGCCGGGTCATGAGGAAGGGCGTCAGGGCCGCGGCGAGGGCGTCGAGGGGCAGGTCGCGACGCACGAGGTAGTTCTCGTGGCTGCCGTAGGCAGCGCCCTTGCCGTCGGTATTGTTCTTGTACAGGACGATCTCGGGACCGCCGGAACGGGCCCGGGCCTCCATGGCGCGCCGGGCGATGACCTCTCCCGCCCGGTCCCAGGCCAGGGCGTCCGTGGGGGTGAGGGCTTCCGGGGCCGAGTACTCGGGGTGGGCGTGGTCCACGTAGAGGCGCGCGCCGTTGGCGAGCACAGCCGTGGTGGCTCGGGGAAGCGCGGCTTCCTCGTCACTCGGCCTGGGGCGAGTCCCCCAGTCGAGGCCCACGGGGCCGCCATCGGCGGGCGCATCGCCGGAGGGGGCGGGGGCGGTGGGGTCGTCGGTGAGCTGGCTGGGGTGGGCGGCGGCACGGTCGATGCGCCCGCCGCGCAGGTCCGCCAGAGGATCTTCCCCCTCGTAGTCCCAGGTCACCGAGGCGGCACCGGGCAGGCCCGGGCGGGAGCGGGCGGCGTAGGCGTCGACGATGAGGCTGGAGAGCACGACGGGGTTGGCGCGGGAGTTGCCGGGCTCGGTGACGCCGAACTCGGTCTCGAGGCCGACCGGCCTCGTCGTGGGGCCGAGCGCGGCGACGGGAGCTTGGGCAATAACGGGCATGGATGTGGCTGAGGTGGTCATGCGCCTTCCTGCGTCTCGTGGGGCCGCGCGGCGCTGATGGCGGCGCCCAGGCGCCGAGCACCGCGGATCGGCCCGGACTGGGCGCCGATGAGCCTGGCCCATCCCTCGGGACTGGTGGCACCGGTGATCTCCTCATTCTGCCGTGCCTCCTCGGCCACGGCGGCCAGGAGACGGGCAGTGGAGAGCCCTCCCGCCCCACCGGAGAGCTCGTCCTTGATGGCGGCGGTCTTGGCGCGGGCGACGATCTGGGCGAGCATCGCCCCGCTGACGAGGTCGCCGAGGTGGAGGGTCCGGGTGGCGCCGGAGGTGTAGGAGACCTCGAGGACCGCGGTGGCGGGCGAGCGGGCGTAGAGGGCGTCGACGGCGGCGGCGCGCATGGCGGCGGCCGCACTCTCGCGGTCACCGCCGTGGGCGGCGAGCTCGGCCGGATCGAGGGGGATGTCGGTGGTGAGGTGCCGGGCGAGGATGTCGAGGGCCTGGGCGGCATCGGGGCGGGAGACGCGGATCTTCACGTCGAGGCGACCGGGGCGCAGGATCGCGGGGTCGATCATGTCCTCGCGGTTGGAGGCGCCGATGATGACGACGTTGCGCAGGGACTCCACGCCGTCGATCTCGGCCAGAACTTGCGGGACGATCATAGTCTCAACGTCGCTGGAGACCCCGGTGCCGCGGGTGCGGAAGAGGGCCTCCATCTCATCGAAGAAGATGATGACGGGCCGGTCCTCGGCGGCGGCCCTGCGGGCCTGTTCGAAGATGGCGCGGATCTGGCGCTCCGTCTCTCCGACGAATTTGCTGAGCAGCTCGGGGCCCTTGATGTTGAGGAAGGCGGCGGTGCGACCCGTGGCGCGCTCGCCGCCGGTCCCGTCGCCGCCGGCGGCGAGTGATGTGGCAACGGCCTTGGCGATGAGGGTCTTGCCGCATCCGGGCGGGCCGTAGAGGAGGAGGCCCTTGGGAGCGCGCAGCCCATAGGCGCGGTAGAGGCCGGGATGGGTGAAAGGCAGTTCGAGCGCGTCTCGGATGGCCTGGATCTGGGGGCCGAGGCCGCCGATGTCCTCCCAGGTGACGTCCGGCGTCTCGGCTACGACGAGCTGCTCAACGCTCGTGCGCTCGATGATCGCGGTGGCCACGTCCGCGCGCAGGTCGGCGGCCAGCGTGGTGCCGGGGGCGAGGGCGCCAGCGTCCAGGGCGCCGCCGAGCCGCAGGACACGGGTTGCGCCGGAGCCGGTGGTGACAAGGGCGCGGGTGTCATCGAGGACCTCGTCGAGGACGACGGCCTCGCCGGTGTCGGGCTCGGGAAGGGCGTCGACGACGAGCATGGCGTCATTGACGGCGACGAGCTGGCCGATGCGCAGGGCCCCGGGGTCGAGGCCCGGGCGCAGGCCGAGGCTCATGATGCGCCCGCCGAGGAGGACGAGGGCCTCGGGGGCGGAGGCGCTCACGGAGGCAGCGGCGACGGAGGCGGACTCCTCGGCACGGTCTGGGGCACGGTCTGGGCGGGTGCGGAGGCCGGTGAGGAGGGCGAGGGTGACGGGCGGGTGGGTGACGGCGTCGAGCTGGGCGCCGAGCTCGGCGATCCGCTCTCGGGCGGAGGTGAGGGCCCGGGTGAGGCGCTCGTTCTTCTCGGCCAGGGAGACGGCCTCGGCGCGGGCCTCGCGCAGCTGGTGGCTGGTGAAGGAAGGCGCGGGCATGCCCAGGTCGGCGGTGTCAGTCATCGAGGGGCTCCTGCGGGGCGTCGTCGCCCCCGGCGGTGGGGACGCCGGGGAGGACGGGGGTGGCGTCCTCGGGCTGCTTGGCGAGGCAGTCGCGCAGGACGCGGCGTACCTTCCGGTCGGTGCTCGTGCGCTCGCGCACGTCCTCGGGGATCCAGTGGCCGGCGTCGTCGTAGGCTCCGCGGGCGGGTGGGCGCTTGCGCGTCAGCGGTGCGCTGCCGGGGGCCAGGCGCCGGGCGGTGAGGAGGAATCCGGTGTGGGCGACCATGCGGTGGTCGGGGCGCACGGACAGGCCATCGACGTTCCAGGTGCGCACCATGGACTCCCAGGCCTCGGGCTCGGTGAAGAGCAGGCTGTGGCGCAGGGCCTCGACGGTGCGCGACATCTGGGTGGTGGTGGCGACGTAGGCGAGAAAGAGGCCGCCGGGGGCCAGGACGCGGGCGGAGGCCTCGATGTTCTCCCAGGGAGCGAGCATGTCCAGGATGACGCGGTCGATGGAGGCGTCCTCGACGCGAGCGGCGACGACGTCGTTGAAATCGCCGGTGCGCAGCTCCCAGGCGGGATGATGGCCCCCGAACCAGGAATCGACGTTGGAGGCGGCGATGGCGGCGAAATCCTCGCGCCGCTCGATGGACATGAGGCTCCCGGTCTCCCCGATGGCCGACAGGAGGTTCATCGTCAGGGCGCCGGAGCCGACGCCGGCCTCGAGCACGCGGGCACCGGGGAAGATGTCGCCCAGGGCGATGACCTGGCCTGAGTCCTTGGCATAGACCACTTGGGCGCCGCGGGGCATCGACAGGACGTAGTCGGCGAGCAGGGGGCGCAGTAGGAGGAGCTCGTGGCCGGAATCGGTGGTCAGGACGGTCCCCTCCTGCCTGCCGACGACATCGCGGTGGCGGAAGGAACCGCGTGCGGACTGGAAGTAGCCTTGGGGATGGAGGTGGAAGGTGTTCTTGGAGCCCTTGACGTCGGTGACCTGGATGCGCTCGCCGTAGCGAAAGGGGCCGCGGCGCCCGGCCTGGCCCAGGACCTCCTGGGTGACGTGGCGCGGGGGGAGTTTCGGGGCGGCCTGCGGGTTCTGAGTGTCCTGCTCGCTCATCGGCCCCAGTCTATGCGCCGCCCCTCCCCCTGCCGTGCTCCTCTCGCAAGACCGGGCGAGCAGCGCACCGAGCACACAACCTCCATGCGTTACTTCGATCACAGGGCTGAACGCCTCACCCCAGCGAAGATGGCGAGGTTTGAGGATTGCTTCTTCCTCAGACCCTCCTAGCAGCCGCCAGGTCCGCAGGATCATGCGGTCCTTGAACGATCAAACACTGCAATTCGGCCGAGCAATCCTCAAATCTCGCCATGTCACCCCGCACACCCCTCACACCCCGGGCAGGCGGCGCTGGGAGGGCGCGCGCCCCACGAGAAGGTAGGCGGCCCAGGCGCCGATGATCCCGGTGAGCATGACGGCGACCATGGGCACGGCGCTGGCACCGCCCCCGGAGCTCGCCAGCGGCGCGGAGATCCCCATGGCGATCGCCTGCACGACGCCCATGAGGGCGCTGGCCGCCCCGGCCACGTGCCGCACCTCGCCGAGGGCGAGCGCGCTGGCGTTGCCGAAGATGAGGCCCTGCGCCGCCATGGTGAGCACGAAGCCCGCGCACAGCGGCACAAGCGCCACGCCCCAGGCCAGCACAGCCAGGGTCACCAGTGCGATCCCGCCCCCGGAGATCCCGAGCCCGACGGCGATGAGCCGCCGGGGCCGGTAGCGCCCCACGAGCCGGGAGTTCGTCAGCGCCATGAGCATGTTGGCCCCGGCGGTACAGCCGAAGAACACGGAGTACTGCATGGCGGTGAGTCCCTTGGTCTCCTGCAACACGAAGGAGGAGGCGGAGATGTAGGCGAACATGGCGAAGCCGGAGAACGCGGAGGTGAGCATGTATCCCATGAATCGCTTGTGGCGCACGAGCTCGGCGAATCCGCCGGCGAATCGGCGCAGACCCCCGTGGCGGCGGTCAGATGCCAGAAGGGTCTCGGGGATGACGATCGCGGCCATGGCCATCATGAGCAGCCCGAATCCGGCCAGGCACCAGAAGATCATCCGCCAGGTCGCCGCGGACAGGACGGCGCTGCCCGCCACGGGGGCGAGCATGGGGGCCAGGCCGCCCACGGCCATGAGGATGGACATGATGCGGGCGAGGCGGTCGCCGTGGGCGACGTCGACGAGGACGGCGCGCCCGACGACGGAGGCGATTCCCCCGCCGAGGCCCTGGAGGATCCGCCCGGCCAGAAGGATTCCGATGCCGGGTGCGAGGGCGCAGACGACGCCGCCGAGGGTGCAGATGAGCCCGCCGGTGATGATGGGGCGGCGTCTGCCGTAGCGGTCGGAGGCGGTTCCGCCCGCGAGCTGACCCGTGCCCATGCCGATGAAGAAGGCGGTCAGGGTCAACCCGACGGCGGTGGCTGAAGTGCCGAGGTCGGTGGCGACTTGCGGGAAGGCGGGCGAGTACATGTCCGTGGCGAAGGGCGGCACGGCGTTCTGGATGGCGAGGGCGATGATGAGGCCGGCAGTGATGGGGACCTCGGGGCTCCGGGATGGGTTCATGCGTTCCTTCTACTCGGATGAGTGGTCCTTCGGGTCAGCGGGCGCCGGTGGGGACAGCGCCGATCATGCGTCCACTGTCGACAACGATGAGCCAGCGGGAGACGGTGCGCGCCGTTTTGAGGGCGTCGGCGGCCTCCTGGCCGGTCAGGGAGGTGGTGATGGCCGCGACGGGCAGGACGGTGCAGGCTTGCTCGGCGGTGGCTCCCTCCCCCCTGACACCGAGCTCGGCCAGGCCGGCGGCGTCGATGGTGCCGAGGATGGTGGGGCCGTCGGTGATGAGGGCGAGGGCGGCGCCGTCGTCGAGGGCGGCGCCGACCTGGACAAGCGGCGCGGCGGCGGGGAGCGTGGCGATGGGACGGGCGAGGGAGCGCAGGTCGAGGCGGGCGGCGGCGCGCTGGGCGCCACCGAGGCCGAGGATGCGCCAGCTGGTGGAGCCGATGGTCCAGCCGACCATGGCGGCGAGGATGAGACTGGTGGGGCTGGGGCGGTGGTGGTCGATGAGGAGGGGCTGGAGGAGGTAGAGCCAGGCGATCCCGGCGACGACGGCGAGCCCGCCCCAGGCGGCCGCCTTGAGACCGGCGCCGCGGTTCCCGGTGGCCTGGGCGACGAGGGAGGCGAGGGCCTGGCCGCCGTCGAGGGGCAGGCCGGGCAGGGCGTTGAAGATGGCGAGGGCGAGGTTGAGCCAGGTGATGGCCCACAGGGCGACGTAGATGGCGGGGGTGGTGAGGGCGCCGAAGTCGAGGACGGTGCGACCGGCGATCCATAGGAGCGCATTGGTGGCGGGGCCGGCGAGGGAGCAGACTGCGTCGCGCCAGGGGGACCAGGCGCGACGGGGCGGGCCGAAGCTGGTGCGCCCGCCCCACAGGAGGAGCTCGTAGCGGATGGGTGGGCGGCCGAGGGCGGCGCCGACCAGGCCGTGGGCGAGCTCGTGGAGGAGGATGGAGATGGCGACGCCGATGACGGTGGCGGCGACGGTTCCCAGGACGACGACGATGCCGGCATCCCCGAGGGCGCTGGTGACCAGGGGGTACCAGGAGGCGGCGATGATGAGTCCGAGGAGCAGGGATGTGGAGGACACGACGACGGGCGCGCCGCCGATCCGCCCCAGGGCCATCTCCCCGTTGCGCGTGGCTGCAGATGGCATGCGCCTGAGACTACCGGGATGGGCGGCCGGTCAGCTGGTGGCGCCCATCAGGATCATTGAGATCGAACTCATTAAAGACCGATACAAGGGCAGGGATGACAGCATCCTCAATCACCCCTATTTCACCGTCACTGCCCGCATCTTCACGAACCATCCTCGACTGGAGACGGTGCGGTGAAACGCTACCCGCACGGATAGCATCATTATCCGTCTTCGAGACGATGCCGCGCCCGCAGAGGAAGAGGCTTATTCATAGGGGTATTCGGGGTGTTTAAGGGGGCGACATCGCGGAGCCGGCCAGCGGCCTGCTTGCCATCGTTGCTCAGCGCGGCCCTGCCGCCCTCGCCGCCTTCCCGCACGGGCGTCCTCCCCTCCCCCTCCCGCCAGCCGGATTCTTGTCGGAGCCTCGGGGTACGGTGCCACCATGACAGTAGACGGCACGGCGCCCGCAGCGCACTCATCCCCCGAGCCGCCCGCCGCCCCGGCCACCACCCGTCCGCGCGCCACGGGCCCGGGCGTCGGCCGATCCGCGCGCAGGGGACCCCGCCGGGCGGCGCTCTCCCCGTCGCGTGCCAAGGACTTCCTCCAATGCCCCCTGCTGTTCCGACTGCGCACCGTGGACGGCCTGGCCGAGCCCGGCTCGCTCGCCACCCACAAGGGCACGCTCGTCCACGCGATCCTCGAGCGCCTCTACGACCTGCCCGCGCGCGATCGCACCCCGGAGGCCGCCCTCGCCATGCTGCCCGAGCAGTGGGAGGCTCACCGCGCCAAGAGCCCGGAGGTCATGGGGCTCTTCGAGGAGCCCGCGCAGATCGAGGCCTGGCTCGGCCAGGCGCGCGACCTCATCGCCTCCTACTTCCACATGGAGAACCCCCAGCGCCTCGCCCCCGCCGAGCGCGAGCTCTTCGTGGAGACCGAGGTCGCCGACGGCCTGCTCATCCGCGGCTTCGTCGACCGCCTCGACATCGCCCTCGACGGCGCCATGCGCGTCGTCGACTACAAGACCGGCAAGTCCCCCTCCCCCAGATTCCAGGAGGAGGCGCTGTTCCAGATGCGCTTCTACGGGCTCGTCCTGTGGCGCCTGCGCGGACGGGCCCCCGCCCGCCTCCAGCTCCTCTATCTCAAGGACGGCCGCACCCTCACCCACGACCCGCACCTGCGCGAGCTCGAGGCCGCCGAGACGCGCCTGGCCCGCATCTGGGACGACATCGAGGACTGCGCCCACGCCGGCACCTTCGCCCCCAGGCGCGGCCCCCTGTGCGGCTGGTGCGCCTTCCAGGCCCACTGCCCCCTCTTCGGCGGCAAGACTCCCCCGCTGCCGGACGACGGCGTCGCCCGCCTCCTCACCGCCCGCACCAGCGTCGCCTCGGCAGGCTCCCGCTGAGGCACCCAGCCCGCTCGGTGGGCCGCCTCACGTGGACACCGCTTGCCATGGCGGTATCCGCACCGATAGCGTCCGAGCACGTCGCCGCACCTCGCGGCGCCACGACTGAACGGACGATCGCATGAGCACGGACCACGCACGCCGCAACCGCACCGCTCTCGGCGAGGTTGCCATGTGTATGCGCTGCCTGGTCCAGGCGATCTGAGGGCTGCGCTCCGCAACCAGCATCCGACGAAGCACCCCCTCACCGGCCATGGCGCGATGACCGCGCCGGCCTCCCCGGACCAGGCGCACCGCTCACCCGACACCCCGGGTGACAGCACCGTGCGCCCCAGCAGCCACCGACCGCGCAACGCGTCGCCGCGGCGCCACTGCCGCTGCCAGCGCCTGCGCACCATGGCGCCGCACGCCCCGTCCACCCGGGCCCTCCCAACAACCGGGCGCCGCACCCGCGCCCCGCCCCAGGAAGGACCCCCATGATCATCACCGGACTGATCACCGGAGCCGCCCTCGGCTTCATCCTCCAACGCGGCCGCTTCTGCATCACCGGCGCGTTCCGAGACCTCTGGGTCTCGCGATCCTCCTTCTGGCTCACCGCCTTCCTCATCGCCATCGCCGTCCAGGCCGTCGGCGTCTTCGCGCTCACCCTCACCGGCAGCATCGCCCCGGAGGCGCCCCAGCTCTCCGTGGTCGCCACCGTCGTCGGCTCCCTCCTCTTCGGAGTCGGCATCGTGCTGGCGGGAGGCTGCGCCACCGGCACCTACTACCGCGCCGGCGAGGGCCTCGTCGGGTCCTGGTTCGCCCTCATCGCCTACGCCCTGGCGGCCGCTGCCGCCAAGACCGGCATCCTCGCCGGCCCCAGTCGATGGGTGAAGGGCCTGTGGACCACCGAGCTCACCACCATCCCGGCCACGCTCCACCTGCCCCAGTGGGTCGGAGTGGCCGCCCTCGCCGTCGGAGTCGCCCTCCTGGCCCGCAGGCAGCTGCGCCTCACCGCGGCCCGCGGCCCGCAGTTCAGCCTGCCCGCCCGCCGCACCGGCCTGTCCCACCTGCTCCTGGAGAAGCGCTGGAATCCCATGGCCACCGGTGCGATCGTCGGGATCGTTGCGGCCGCGGCCTGGCCCCTGTCATGGGCGACCGGCCGCGAGGACGGCCTGGGCATCACGACGCCGTCCGCCAACCTCGTCGGCGTCATCGTCACCGGGGACACCAGCCGTTTCGACTGGGGTGTCCTGCTCGTGCTGGGCATCCTCATGGGCTCCTTCATCGCCGCGAAGGCCTCCGGCGAGTTCCGCGTGCGCGTCCCCGACGCCACCATCATCATCCGCTCCATCCTGGGCGGCCTCCTCATGGGCATCGGCGCCGCCTGGGCCGGCGGCTGCTCCATCGGCAACGCGCTCGTGCAGACCTCCCTGCTGTCCTGGCAGGGCTGGGTAGCGCTGGTCTTCCAGGTCCTCGGGGTCGGGGCCGCCGCCTGGGTCCTCCTCATCCGCCCCCGCCAGAAGCGGCGCGCGGCCCGAGCCGCCCGTGCTGAGGCGACCGACGCCTCCGCCCCCTCACCCGCACTCGAGGCCGCACCCGCATGACCCGCGGGGCGGCGCAGCTCCCTCCCGCCCTCATCGCACCGCTCCTCCACCACACTGAAAGGACCCCATCATGCGCACGATCCTCGAGACGAACGGCCAGGTCTGCCCCTTCCCCGTCATGGAGGCGGAGGAGGCCATGGAGGACCTCGAGGCCGGCGACGAGCTCGTCATCGCCTTCGACTGCACCCAGGGAACAGAGACTCTGCCCGCCTGGGCCGCCAAGAACGGCTACACCATCACCGAGTTCGAGACCGTCGGCCCCGCCTCCTGGACCATGACCGTGCGCAAGTAGCGGAGACCCCCGGTAGATGGGGAGGGGTGGTGGCTCCGGTCCGCAGGGCCGTCACCGGGTCTGCGGGAGCACCGGAGGGCGCCCAGCGCCCGATGGTGCGAGGGACCGACCCGCGGACCGGAGCCACCACCCCGACCCGGTACGCACGACACGAGAATTCGACGCCGGGACAGGTACCTTTGGCACCATGGAGTACAGGAGACTGGGCCGCACCGGCCTGCGCGTGTCCACCGTCGGCCTCGGCACGATGACCTGGGGCAGGGACACCGATGAGGTCGAGGCCAAGGACCAGCTCGGGATCTTCCTCGACGCAGGCGGCACCCTCCTGGACACTGCCGCCACCTACACCGAGGGCCTGGCCGAGCGCACCATCGGCACTCTCCTGCGCGACTACGTCAACCGCCAGGACCTCATCATCGTGTCCAAGGCAGGGGTTCGCACCTGGCGCACGGGCGATGGCCCGGCCACCGCCGACGCCTCACGTGGCACGCTCCTGGACAGCCTCGACGCAACCCTGGAGACCCTGGGCACGGACCACCTCGACCTGTGGCTCGTCCAGGTTCCCGACCCCGCCACCCCCCTGGAGGAGACGGCTGACGCCCTGCGCCGTGCCGTCGCCTCCGGTCGGGCCCGCTACGTGGGGGTCTCCAACCATCCCGCATGGGCGAGCGCGCGCGTCGCCAGCCTGCTCGCCGAGGGCCCTGAAGCGCCCGGGATGGCCGCTGTCGAGGTGGAGCACTCCCTGCTCAACCGAGGCATCGAGAGGGAAGTCATCCCCGCCGCCGAGGCCATGGGCTTCGGCGTCATCGGCTACGCGCCACTGGGCCGGGGGGTCCTCAGCGGCAAGTACCGGGCCACAATCCCCGCGGACTCGCGAGCCGCCTCTCCGCACCTGCGCTCCTACGCCTCGGCCTACCTGGGCAGCGAGCACCGGGGCATCGTGGAATCGGTGGCCACGGCCGCCGCCGGCCTGGACCGCAAGCCCGTCGAGGTGGCACTCGCCTGGGCCCGCGACGCCGAGGGCATCGCCTCCACAATCGTGGGCGCCCGCACCCCGGCGCAACTCCAAGGAGCGCTCTCAGCGCAGGACCTCGAACTGCCCGCGCAGATCCGCCACGCCCTCGGCGAGGTCAGCGCCCCGAGGATCGGATACCCCGAGAGGTTCTGACCGATCAGGCCGCCGCGACGGGGCCCGGGAGATCAATCCTCATCGTCGTAGTCGACGTCGTCATCCTCATCATCGTCGTAGTCGACGTCGTCATCCTCATCGTCGTCATCGATGATGTCGTCATCATCGTCGTCCCCGTCGTAGGTGTCGAAGGGGAGCTCGATGCCGTAGGCGGTGAAGAGGACGTCGTCGTAGGTGAAGAAGGCATCCTGGAGGGCGTTCTCAGCGGCGACCACTGCCGGCGAGTTCTCGTCACCCGTCGCGGCGGCGTCGAGGTGGGCCTCGAAGGCGGCGATGAGTCGGTTGAGCGCGGACCGCGGGTCGTTCGTCATGGCGCCAGCCTACCGGCATCCCCCGGCGGCGCGCACCACATCAGCGCCCTGGCCCCGCGGGAGGGGACCAGGACGCCCGCGGCCGCAAGCGGGCGGAGGGCGATGAGCGTCAACCGACCAGGCCGAGCTGCTCGCGCAGATTCTCCGTGAACAGGTCCTCGCCCTTGATCCGATTGGTGAACTCGGGGCCCTCGACCACCCTCATCCCGTCCTTGAGCACCTGGGAGGCGCCGCCGACCGGGCCCAGCGGGAGCACGACGAGATCGGACTGGGGCGTGTAGGAGGCCGACGGCTCGCGGCCCGCCATGATGTCCTGGATGTTCTGGGCGACGACGGCCGCGTGGTCACGAGCGTGCTGGGCGCGGTTGGACTCGCGGACGTCGGCGATGTCCCCGATGGCCCACACGCCCGGGTGATCGATGACCCGCAGCTTGTCATCCACGCGGATCGTGCCGTCATAGCGGCGGATCTCGTCGTAGTCCTCGCCGAGGAAGCCCGTTGCGGCGCAGGCCCCGTAAGCGCGGAACCAGATATCGGCCTCGATGGTGCGCCCACCGGTGGTGGTCACGCGGAAGGGGGCGAGCCCGCCGACGTCGATCGGGGGCAGGTAGGCCAGGGTGTCCCCGGTGATGATCTCGACGCCGCGCTCGGCGAGCTGGGCGGCGATCGAGTCGCGCAGCTCGGCCTTGTAGTCGCCCTGCGGCAGGATGGTGGGGCCGGCCTCGACGATGGTCACGCGCAGGTCCGGGAAGGCGGAGGTGAGCTCGCCGGCGAATTCCAGGCCGACGGCGCCCGCGCCCAGGATGAGAGCGCGCTTGGCGGACTCCAGGCAGACTCGCACGCGCTCGATGCGGGCCTTGGCGATCGCCGTGGTGGACTCCAGATGCTTGGCGGGGAACGGGTAGTTGGTGCCCGTGGCGAGCACGAGGTGGTCGGCCTGGATATCGCCCTCGCCGGAGACCTGGACGGTGGTGCCCTTGACCGCCATGGCGGTGCCGCGCACCACGCGGCCGTTGATCAGGAGCTTGTCGTAGGGCAGGAAGATCCTCTCCGACCACTCCTTGTCCACCGCCGCGCGCAGGGAGGCGGCGTGGTGGACGAAGGCGTCCTTCTGCTCGACCAGGGTCACTTCGGCGATGCCGTCGAGCGCCTTGGCCAGGGTGATACCGCCGTAGCCTCCGCCGACGATGGTGACACGTGCCATGGGGATCCTCTCACGGGGGCCGGGCGCGGATCCGTCCTCGGACCGGGCCGACCGATTCTGGTGCGGGCCGGGCCAGGCTATCCCGATCCCGGCGCGCTTCCCAAGACCGGTCATCCCCGCGCGGCGGCCTCGCGCTGCTCGCGCAGCACTCGGGCCACATCCGGCGGGAAGTAGCCCGGGCCCTTGAGGACCTTGCCATCCTCGCGGTAGATCGGGCGCCCGTCCTCCCCCAACTTGGACATGTTGGAGCGCTGCACCTCGGCCAGCACGGCGGCCAGGTCGATGCCGGTCTCCAGGGCCATCCCATAGATGACGTAGACGAGGTCCGCCAGCGCGTCCGCCGTCTCGACGATATCCCGGGAGCCGTCATCGGCCGCGCGCGCCCGGGCGCAGGCGGCCTCGATCTCCGCCCTGGCGGCTCGGCCATAGACGGCTCCGGTCAGCTCGGCGAATTCCTCGGCGATGAGGCTCATCCGCATATCCAGGCTCTCACGGTCCAGGCTCGGCCCGTCGGTGCGGATCGGGAGGCCGTAGACGTGGTGGAAGCGCCGCACGAGGGCCTCGGGGTCATCGCCCTCGCGCTCGCCGACGCCGTCGTGCGCAACGAGCGGGGCCTCCGCGGGTACCGCCGGTCCGTCCCAGGGGGCCGCAGGACGCCGGGGCTCGCCGGCCAGGAGCGTGGCCGTCCACTCGTCGAGGCGGCGCCCGCCGCGGACGCGGGCCGCGCGTCGCAGCCCCTCGCGGGTGAAGCCGAGGGACCAGGCGATCCTCCACGACGGCCAGTTGGGCACGCCGTCCTCGATCCAGCAGCTCCAGGACACGGCGGGAAGGGCCAGGGCACTGGGATCGAGAGCTGCATCGACGACGGCGCCCGCCGCCCGGGTGGCCACTCCCCTGCCGCGGGCCTCGGGCGCCACCCAGAAGCCGAGCTCGCCCCTGCCGGACGAGTCGATGCGCAGCCCGATCATCCCCACGGGCCTGCCAGCCGCGCCATCCTCGCCCGCGTCGCGCCGTTCGCGGATAGCCCAGGTGAGCTCGCGCCCCGTCTCCCAGCCGGGGGCGACGACATCGGTGAGGTACTGCCTCGCGTCGTCGAGCGAATAGGGCGAGGGGACGAGCGTCCAGCGGTGGATCTCGGGGTCCTGGCAGATCTCGCGTACCCGCTCGGCGTCGTCCATCGTGGGTGCGGACAGGAGGAGGCCCGGGCGGCCAGCCTCGGCTGGGACGGTGATCTCGAAGGGCTGCATGCCCCGATCCTAATCAGGCGGCCCGTGGGCACTGCCAGGCGGCCTGCCGCCCCCGCCCTGGCCGGGAGTCGTGGAGCATCGGCCAGGAGGCGATCATGATGACTCCGCCGAGGATCCCGTACCCCAGGGCCACCCAGGTGCCGTGCGCGTCGGCGAGCATTCCGACGACCGGCGGGGCGACCATCATGATGACCCGGGCGAGCCAGCTGACGATCGTCAGGCCCGCGCCGGGCGCCAGGCCCGGGATGCCGTCGGCGGCGGCGAAGGCAACGGGGACGGCGACGGCGCAACCGGCCCCGGCCAGAACCATGCCCACGAGGATCCCCCCGATCGTTCCCGCGACGATTCCGGTGCCCATGCCCAGGACCACGAGCGCGCCGCCCGCGGCGATGACCCGCCGGCCGCCGAGAGCATCGATGATCCGGTCCCCGATGAGGCGGCCGACGATCATGGTGGCCTGCATCGTCACCAGTCCCATTCCGACCATCCCCGCCGGGGGCCGAAGCTCGACGAGGAGGAGAGGGGACCAGTTGGCGCTCACATCCTCGGGGAACATGGCGGCGGCGCACATGGCTCCCAGGACCACGATCATGGCGATCACCGCGAGCCGGGAGGCTCGCGCGGGCGGCGCGAGGCGCGCCGGGCCGCCCGGCGCGGGCGCGGTGGGGGCAGCCGTGGGGGACGCGGAGGGCTCCACCGCCGCATCACTGCGGTCATCGGAGTCGGGCCCCGGGATCATCCAGCGCAGAGCTGCCAGTGACAGCGCGGCGAGGATGAGCACGACGCCACTCAGGTGCCAGGCGATCGGCACTCCCGAGGCGGCCATCCACTGGCCCATGAGCGCGCCGCAGACGGCCCCCAGCGACCACGCGGCGTGGAAGGAGGTGATGATCGAGGACCCCCAGCGCCTCTCGACCCTCAGCCCGTGGGCGTTCTGGGCGACGTCGATGATCGCGTCCAGCCCGCCGCCGAGCGCGAGGCAGACGGCGAGTACGAGCCAATTCTCCGCGGTCCCCGCACCGAGGTAGGCCAGTCCTGCGAGCGCCATGCCGGCACTGGCCACGCGCGCCGAGGTCCACCGGGTGATGAGCGCGGAGGCGGCGAGCCCGGCGACGAGCGCGCCGATCGACCCGGCCATGACCGCCTGGCCGAAAGCGGCCTTGGTGATGGCGAGGCGCTCGACGATCTCGGGGTAGCGGGGCACGAGGTTGGAGAAGGCCAGCCCATTGCAGAAGAAGGTGAGGCACACGGCGGCGCGGGCACTGAGCACGGCACGGGAGCGACCACCCAGCGATGCGCGGTTCAAAGTCACGGCAGGACGAGACGATACAAGTCCATTACGATGAGGGCGGTACTGGCGATGAGCCAACATCGTCGCAGACCGGAAGTTCTTAATATCGTCCACCCACAGGAGTTATCTTGACTCTCCCCCATGGGAACGGCCAGCCTTTTCAGGCCCCCTCTCCCCAGCCCGGCTACCCCATGGGCGCCCCCGCTTATGGAGCGCCCCAGACGACCATGCTCCCCCCTGAGCTCACGGCCCTCCCCAGGGCCTCCTTCGGCGAGGCCGTGCGCCGCTTCTTCCGCCGCTACGCCCAGTTCCGGGGCACGGCCTCGGTCTCGGAGCTGTTGTGGCCCTGGCTGTTCCACTTTCTGGTCATCAGCGTCCTGATGACGATCGCCGGCATCTCGCTCAGCGCCGGCACGACCCCCGCCAAGACAGTCCACGCCGACCCCGAGGTGGCCGGTTGGGCGACCGCCGTCGCGGCCCTCTGCTGGATCACCACCGGGATCTTCAACTTGGCGCTCGTCGTTCCCGCCATCGCGGTCCAGGTCCGCCGTCTCCATGACGTCGGCAAGTCCGGCGGGTGGTGGTTCATCGGCCTCGTGCCCATCGTCGGGCCGATATGGCTGCTCGTCCTGCTGCTGTCGTCATCGAAGCCGGAGTCGTTCCGCCCCGAGTGGGCCTGAGCCCCGACCCGCACCGCTGGCCGCACGCCGTCCCCTGCGCTTGCCGACGCGCAGCGGGGTTGCGGACGCACCCCGAGGACGCGCCGGTAACCCCCGAGTACATTCACAATCCCGGGACGCGTCAACAGCGCAAGAGCCCCGGCCGAGAACACAACGAGGGCGGGCCCCAGGATCACTCCTGAGGCCCGCCCTGGTCGTGTCCGAGGGGGGACTTGAACCCCCACGCCCGTTTAATAAGGCACTAGCACCTCAAGCTAGCGCGTCTACCAATTCCGCCACTCGGACCTATTCAGTTGCGCCGCCCGCCCAGGTCTCCCGCGCTGGCAACGCAGAGAAAGTTACCCAGGAGGAGCGCTCGCACGCAAATCACCCCGCGGTGCTTCATCTCACAGCGCCGCGGCGCCCGAACTCATTCCCCCTCCTCACAGGTGCTCGACGGCGATCCTGGCCCCCATGGCCATGGTCTCCCCCATCTCGAGCAGAGCCGCGGAACGGCCCAGCCGGGCGGTCTCGACGCACACCATCGTCGGGAACTCCTCCTCGGCCATATCCGCCAGCGCGGCAGCGCCGCTGCTCCACGGGTTCCAGACGACGGTCTGGGCCGCCCCCGTGGGCGAGACCCGCACGCGGCGGTCGAGCGCCGGGTCGAGGACCGTCGTCGGAGCGCCGGACTCATAGATCCTGTCCACGGGGCCGCGCACGCCCAGTGGACCGGTCTGCACCGAGACGGCGCCCCCGGCCACCTTGTCCGCGTACTCGCACCCCTCCAGCCCGATGATCCGCACGGCGGTCACGTCACCGACCCGCAGGTAGGTGTGCAGCGCCGCCTCCACGCTCCGGGGCGCCGCCCCGCGGTTGCCGATCGACAGGGACAGCTCCAGCTCCTGCCCCACGCCGATCTCGTAGAGGAGGCTCAGCCCATCATGCTCCAGGGCCATGAGGACCCGCACGGCGCCATCGGGCCGGCTCTCGACGCAGCGCAGTTCCCACTCCATGATCCGGGCCCATCCATGGGAGGGCCTCCGCTCGCCGTCGGGCCCGGAGGCGAACCAAGGAAGGCACAGGGGCACGCCGCCCCGGATGGCGGTCTCGCCGTCGAAGACGGCCCTGCGGGAGGTGAACAGGGCCTCATCACCGCCCCGGGGGATCCAGGAGGTCAGGTGCGCTCCGTGGAGGTAGATCTCCGCCGCCCCGGAGGGCGCGTCGATGAGCAGGCGGGGCTGGCCGCCCCTGCCCGGGGTCAGGGCCGCGACGCGCGGCAGGCGGAAGGGCGGGCGGGAACCGGCACGGCGTGAGGGACTCATGGCCCCACGCTAGTAGGCTGACCGGGCCCCGTCAGCGAAAGCGAGACGCAAGGATCATGACGAGTCCCCGAAACCCGACGCCCCACGGCGCACCAGACACACCCGACGACGCCGCGGGCACCCCTGACGTCACCGCCGTCCCCAGCGCAGCGGGCACCACGGCGCCGATGACCGAGGAGCCCCACGACCTCGCCGATCGCGGGCGCGCGCCGACTGGCGGGGCCGCGCAGGCGGAGGGGGCCCAGGAGGCAGTGGAGGCCGAGAAGACCGCTGCTGCGGGTCCGGCGACCCCGCCCACCGTCGTCGTGGCCTCGAGGCCCACCATCCTGGACGCCCTGCCCCATTGGCTCGTGCGCGGCGGGATCGCGGCCTGGCTGGGGCTGGGGCTCCTCATCATCATCAGCCTCGTCTTCTTCGCGACCTTCAAACTCGTCCCGGTGGTCGTCGGGCTGTTCATCGCCCTCGTGTTCACCACCCTCCTGCAGCCCCTCGTCACCCTCTTCGCCCGCGTCATGCCCCGCTACGCGGCGACCTTCCTCGCGCTCGGGGTGACCGTCGGCGTCGTCGCCAGCCTCATGTTCTACGTCATCACCTCGGTGACGGACCAGTGGAGCAGCCTCGCCGACCAGTTCAACACCGGTATCGACACGATCGTCAACTTCCTCGAGCACGGCCCCCTGCCCCTGCACCTGACCGAGGACCAGATCTTCGCCCAGGTGCACAGCCTTGTCGTCAAGGGCCAGGAGTACCTGCGCACCAATGCGCCGACCCTCGTCTCCGAGGCCCTGGCCAACGCGGGCGCCGTCGTCGACGTCTTCGCCGTACTCGCCCTGGCCCTGTTCTGCACGATCTTCTTCCTGGCCTCCGGGGGCCGCATGTGGCGCTGGTTCCTCAACGAACTGCCCGCCCATCTGCGCGAGCCCGTCCACCGCGCGGCCGGCGCGGGCTGGTACACCTTCGCCGGCTACGCCCGGGGCACCGTGCTCGTGGCCGCCACCGACGGCATCATGGCGGGAATCTTCCTGCAGCTCATCGGGATCCCCCTGGCCGCCCCCCTGGGCGTGCTCGTGTTCATCGGCGCCTTCATCCCGCTGCTCGGCGCGCCGGCGGCCATGGCCGTGGCCATGATCGTGGCCCTGGCCTCCAAGGGCTTCCTCACGATGATCATCGTGTGCCTCGGCGTGGCGGGCATCGGCCAGATCGAGGGGCATATCCTCCAGCCCCTCATCATGGGCAAGCAGGTCTCGCTGCACCCGGTGGTCGTCATCATCGGTGTGGCGGTGGGCACCTACTCCGCGGGCCTGCTCGGCGCGGTCATCGCCGTCCCCCTCATCAGCGTCGCCTGGTCGGTCTACTCCGAGCTCCACGTCAAGGACGCGCCGGTCATCGGGGAGCTGCCCGCTTACTCCGAGATCCGCACGAAGCCCTAAGGGCGCCCGGGCCTCCGCTCCCGGCCGTCCCGATCACCCTCGGGTCCTGCGGATCAGGTCCAGTCGCGGCTCGACGGCGCCACGATCCCTCCCAGGGCCTCCAGGCGCTCGCCGATGAGGACCACCGCGCCGTCGCCGACCTCCACCGTCCCGCGCACCACGAGAGCGCCGGCCCGCCGGCCGATCCCCCGGTAGCGGCGCCACATGCCCGCGGAGCACACGACGTTGAGCAAGCCGGTCTCATCCTCCAGATTGAGGAAGATCATCCCCGACGCCGTGTGGGGGCGCTGCCGGTGGGTGATGACCCCGGCCACCCGCACCCGCTGACCCGCCCGGCGCGCCACCTCGGCGATCGTGAGGATGCCGCCGGCCGCCAGGGCGGGGCGCGCGAGAGCCATCGGGGAGCGCGGCGAGGCCACCCCCGTGAGCCGGATATCGGCGACGGCCTCCTCCGCGGGGGTCATCGGAGTCAGCTCCGGCGCGCTCGCGCCGACGGCGGTGCCCGGCAGCGGCGGCTGGGACCAGGCCTCGCCCGGGGCGGGGGCGCGGCGCCGCCCGATCTCCCCGGCGACCGCCCCCGCCGCCCAGAGGGCCTCGCGCCGATCCGCCCCGAGTGAGCGCAGCGCCCCGGCAGCGGCCAGGGACTCCAGCCTCGCCGTCGTCAGCCGCACGCGGCGAGTCAGGTCCGCCAGGTCCGTGAAGGGCCCGTTCTCGGCGCGCTCGGCGACGATCCGCTCAGCGGCTCCGCCCAGACCCTTGACACGGCCCAGGCCGAGGCGCACGGCCAGGGCCGGGTGGGCGTCAATGGGCGCCAGGGCGTGCGGGGAGGGCGCGAGGGGCTCCCAGTCGGGACCTGCCGCCGCAGGGCGCTGCTCCACCCCGGCCTCGACCTCCGAGGCATTGACGTCGGCGGGCAGGACGCGCACCCCGTGGCGGCGGGCGTCGGCCACGAGCGTGGAGGGCGACCAGAAGCCCATGGGCTGGGCGCCCAGAACGCCGGCGTAGAAGTCCTCGGGCCGGCGGGTCTTGAGCCAGGCTGAGGCGTAGACGAGGTAGGCGAAGGAGAAGGCGTGGGACTCGGGGAAGCCGAAGTCCGCGAAGCCCCTGAGCTGGGCGAAGACGGATTCGGCGTCGTCCTGGCTCACCCCGCGCCGCGTCATGCCGTCCACGAGCCGGGCGTGCAGGGCCTCCATGCGCTCAGCCGAGCGCTTGGCGCCCATGGCCTGGCGCAGGGCATCGGCCTCGGCGGGGGTGAAGCCGGCGGCGTCGATGGCGATCTGCATGAGCTGCTCCTGGAACAGCGGTACGCCCAGGGTCTTGGCCAGAGCGGGCTTGAGGGAGTCGTGGAGGTAGGTGATGGGCTCGCGGCCGAGTCTGCGCCGGATGTAGGGGCTCACGGCGTTGCCCTGGATGGGGCCGGGGCGGATGAGGGCGACCTCGACGACGATGTCGTAGAAGGTCTCGGGGCGCAGCTTCGGCAGGGCGGCCATCTGGGCGCGCGACTCGACCTGGAAGACGCCCACGGTGTCCGCGGCCCGCAGGAGCCGGTAGACCGCCGGGTCCTCCTCGGGCAGGGTGTGCAGGTCCCAGGGGCGGCCGACCTTCGCCGCGCGCAGCTCTCCCCCGGGCGCGAGCTCGGGCACGGTCTCCCCACGGGCGGCCAGGCTGGTGAAGGCCAGACGCAGCGCGGTGAGCATCCCCAGGCCGAGCAGGTCGAACTTGACCAACCCGGCGTCGGCGCAGTCGTCCTTGTCCCACTGCAGGACGGTGCGCCCCTCCATGGCGGCCCAGCGCACGGGGCAGACCTCGGTGATGGGGCGGTCGGCCAGGACCATGCCGCCGGAGTGGATGCCCAGGTGGCGGGGCAGGCCCAGGAGGGATTCGGCGACGTCGAGGACCTGGTCGGGAATGCCGTCGCCGCCCCCCGGGGCGCCGTTACCCGTGCCTTCTCCGCTGCCCGGCGCGCCCTCGGCCAGGTCCGTGCGCACGGTGGACCGGCGGTCCATGAGGCCCGCCCACCGGTCCTGGAGCCCGCCGGGGTGGCCCAGGGCCCTGGCGGCGTCGCGCACGGCCGAGCGCGGCCGGTAGGAGATGACGTTGGCGACCTGCGCGGCGTACTCGCGCCCGTAGCGGGCGTAGACGTGCTGGATGACCTCCTCGCGGCGGCAGGCCTCGATATCCAGGTCGATATCCGGGTAGCCCTTGCGCCCCGGGGACAGGAAGCGCTCGAAGAGCATCTTGTGGCGCACGGCGTCCACGGCCGTGATGCCCAGGGCGTAGCAGACGGCGGAGTTGGCGGCGCTGCCGCGCCCCTGGCACAGGATGCCGGCCTCAGCGCAGAAGTCGACGATGGAGCGCACGATGAGGAAGTAGCCGGGGAAGCCGAGGGACTCGATGACGTCGAGCTCGTGGGTCAGGGTCCTCCAGGCCTCGGGCTCCTCGCGCGGGGACCCGTAGCGCTCCAGGGCGCCGCGCCGGGTGAGCTCGCGAAGCCAGGTGGCTGGGGTGTGCCCCTCGGGGACGGGTGGGATGGGCAGGTCGGGGACGACGAGGGCGAGGTCGAAGGCCAGCTCCGCCCCAATATCCGCTGCGGCGTCGACAGCGGCCGGATCACGGCGGTGCAGGCGCGCCATCTGATCGGGGCCGCGCAGGTGGCGGCCGACGGCGGGCAGATGGCCGCGCGCGGAGTCCAGGTCGGTGGCCAGGCGGGTGGCGATGAGCACGTCGGCCAGGCGGGAATCGGCCGGGCGGGCGCAGCGCACAGCGCCGGTGGCCACGAGCGGCAGGCGGTGGGCGCGGGCCAGGGAGCCCAGGGCCTCGGTCAGCGGCGCGTCGGTGAAGGACCCGTCGAGCGCGAGCTCCACGGCGACGCCGTCGGGCCCGAGGAGATCGACGAGTCGGCCCAGAGCCGCGTCAGCCGCCGCGAGGCTCCACTCGGCGGGGCGGCGCGGGTCCCCCAGGGCCCGGCGCAGAGGGCCGTTGGCAGTGCCGGTCAGGGCCAGGATCCCCCCGCCCTCCAGGGCCGCGGCGAGATCCTGGAGGCGGTGGACCGGCTCCTCGCGCCGCCCGGCGGCGAGGTTGTGATGGGAGATGGCGGCGGCGAGGCGCCGGTACCCGCGGGGGTCCCGGGCGAGGATCGGCAGGTGGGAGGCGTCATCGAGGGTGAGCTCGGCGCCGTGGATGGTGGGGACGCCGTGGGCGCGGCCGGCCTGGGCGTGCTTGACGATGCCGGGCATGCCGTCGTGATCGGTCAGGGCCAGGGCCTCCAGGCCGAGCTCGACGGCCGCGGCGTGGAGCTCGGCGGGCTCATTGGCGCCGTCGAGGAAGGAGTAGGCCGAGTGGGCGTGGAGCTCGGCGTAGCGGTGCGAGGACGGCAGGGGCGGCCCCTCCCGAGCGATGGATTCGAACAAGTGTACAGAATAACGCGCTCGAGTCGTGACGGCGCTCAGACGCCTCTGAGGCAGCCACGTGAGACAATCCCCGTCGTTCACCCGCGGAGTAGCTACTGTGCCCGCATTCCCAATGTCGGCGACTCATCCCTGAGCGCCGCGCCACCTCGATCCAGGATCCAGCATGACCGATTCCCAGCTTGCGGGCGCCGCCGCAGAGTCCGACGGAGAACAGGAAGAGCCCCAGGAGCTGAGCCGCAGCCTGCTCAGCCGCCACCTCACCATGATCTCGATCGGCGGTGCGATCGGCACCGGCCTGTTCGTCGCCTCCGGCGCCACCATCTCCCAAGCGGGCCCCGGCGGCGCGCTCGTGGCCTACGCCGCCGTCGGCATCATGGTGTGGCTCATCATGCAGTCCCTGGGCGAGATGGCCGCCTACCTACCGGTGGCCGGTTCCTTCGGCGAGTACGGGACGCGCTTCGTCTCCCGCTCCTTCGGCTTCGCGATCGGCTGGAACTACTGGTTCAACTGGGCGATCACCGTGGCCGCCGAGCTCGTGGCGGCGGCGCTGGTGATGAAGTACTGGCTGCCGGACGTCCCCTCCCTGGTCTGGTCAGCCCTCTTCCTCATCATCCTGTTCGCCATCAATGCCCTGAGCGCCCGCGCCTACGGGGAGTCCGAGTTCCTCTTCGCCTCGATCAAGGTGGTCGCCGTCGTCGTCTTCCTCATCCTCGGCACGGCGATGATCGCCGGGATCCTGGGCGGCCCCAGCCCGGGCATGACGAACTGGACCATGGGCGAAGCGCCCTTCGTGGGAGGCGGTGAGGGGATCCTCCTCGTCCTCCTCGTAGCCGGCTACTCCTTCCAGGGCACCGAGCTCATCGGGACGGCTGCGGGCGAGGCGGAGAACCCCGAGCGCACCATCCCCCGCGCCATCCGCACGATCTTCTGGCGCATCCTGCTGTTCTACATCGGGGCGATCGCCGTCATCGGCTTCCTCATCCCCTACACCGACCCCAATCTGCTCAACTCCTCGGAGTCCAATATCTCGGTGTCCCCCTTCACGCTCGTCTTCGAGCGAGCGGGCGTCCTGGGGGCCGCCTCGGTCATCAACGCGATCATCCTCACCTCCGTGCTCTCAGCGGGCACCTCCGGCCTGTACTCCTCCACCCGGATGCTCTTCGCGCTGGCCGAGCGCGGGCACGCCCCGCGCTTCCTCACGCGCCTGTCCTCCCACCAGGTGCCGATGAACGCGCTCGTGGCCACGACCCTCGTGGGCCTGGCGGGCTTCATCACCTCCCTCATCGGCGACGGCGCCGCCTACGAGTTCCTGCTCACCCTGTCCGCCCTGGCGGGCTTCATCACCTGGGCGGGCATCTCCTGGTGCCACTGGCGCTTCCGCATGGCCCTCGAGGCGCAGGGGCGCCCGCTGACCGACCTGCCCTACCGGGCCCGGTTCTTCCCCGCGGGCGCCATCGTGGCCCTGCTGGCCTGTATCGCCATCATCATCGGGCAGGCCTACGGGCCGATCACCAGTGGGGACTCCCTGGGAAAGATCCTCATGCCCTACATCGGCATCCCGGTGTTCCTGGCCCTGTGGTGGGGGCACAAGCTCGTCACCCACGCCCCCACCGTGGACCCCGCGCAGGCGGACCTGGGCAGGGAGTAGCGGGGGGCAGCGGCGACCCGCGCGACGTCGGGCAGTCCGCCGGGACGGGGAGCGCCCCATGGGCTCCCGCAGCGTCGGCACAGCGCGCGCCCCTAGGATGACCTCGTGCGATTCTCATTACCGGTACTCCCCGAGCCATCGTTGCGGTCCCTGCCGTCCAGTCGGGCCATCGCCTGGACGATGGCGGTGGCGCTCGCCGTCTTCACCATCGCGGCGGTCGCCACGCTCACTGTCAACGGCGGCAGGGGCGCCGGTGCGGGCGCCCCCGGCCGGACTTTGGCCGTCGACCTGTGGGCGGCCAGGCGGGCGGCCTCGTTGCGCGCCCCCGCGCTCACGCCCCTCGCCTGGTCCCTCACCCATGCGGGAGGGACGATCGGCCTCACACTCCTCACAGCGGCGATCGCTCCCGCGCTGGCTCTGCGGGGCCTTGGGGCGCAGGCGGTCATCCTGGTGGCCTCCATGAGCGGCGCGTCCATCCTCACCCTCGCGCTCAAGGGAGTCTTCAGCCGCCCGCGCCTGGGCGCCGAGTTCCGCCTGGGCCCACCCCTGCGCACCGCGGCCTTCCCCTCGGGGCACTCCCTCAACACCGCGGTCTTCATGGCTCTTCTGGCGGGATTCGTCCTCATCTCAGCGGCTTCGCGGGCAGCGCGGGCGGGCGCCGTGGCGGCGGCCCTGGTGGTCACGGCCGCCGTGGGCGCCTCCCGCGTCTACCTCGGCTACCACCGCCTCACGGAGATCCTGGCGGGCTGGGCCCTGGGACTCGCATGGGCTTGCGCCACGGCGCTCGTGGTCATCGCGCTCAGCCGTCAGCGGCCGCGCCGCGCCATCACCCACCCGTAGTCCCGTCGCAGCCGGTCGCGGTCCCCCACGGTCAGTCGTAGACGGCGTCGAGCCACCACCTCCCGGAGCGCTCCAGGAGCAGGGGAGGGCCGCAGCGGCGGGTCACTTGCAGGTAGGCGCGCCGGTGGGCGCCGGGCCCCCACCAGCCCTCGTCGATGACCCAGGGCCCGGCCCAGGCCAGGACCTCATCGCTCCCGTCCCACTCCGAGTGCGGGCTCCCCGGTTCCCCGATGCGGATGGCGGCGGGAGCGCCGTCGAGGATCCCCTGGGCGTCGACGCCGATCTCCTCCCCCATGGCATCGGCGAGGACCGCGGGCACGCGGTGGCAGGGGACGGTGGCGGGGCTCGGTTCCGGGAGCATCCCGGCCCAGGGCGGCGTCCCCTCGCGCGCGGCGCCGCCCGGGCGCCCCACCGGGGAGGGCCCGGCGGGCGACTCGTCCCAGCCGATGAGGCGGGCGCGGGAGCGCGGGTCCCGCCCGGGGACGAGGCGAGGGGACAGCACCCCGCCGACCCCGAGGAGGGACTCGACGCGCTCGGCGGCCCTGCGAGCGAGGCGCTGCCCCCGCTCGCCCGGGGTCCCCCACAGCCCCTCCCGGTGGGCGCCGGCGACGACGGGCTCGAGAGCGGTCAGGCGCAGGAGGGTCAGGGGTGCGGCGGGCGGGCGGCCGGAGCGGCCGGCCAGCCAGCCCTCGATCTGCCAGCGGACGCGGTCCGTGGTCCAGGAGGGGTCGGGGAAGGAGTCGAGAATCCAGGAGCGGGCGAGCTCGGAACCGTCCTCGCAGCCGGCCTCGATGAGGAGCCGCCCCGCGCCGAGGCCCGCGCCCGCCAGGCGGGAGGCCAGACGCTCGGCAAGCCCGCGGGCCACGAAGGCGGCGGCGTCGGCCCGCTCGATGGGCGGATCGAGGCGCTCCTCGACGCCGATGCTCGCCCGAGGGCGCGGGGCCCGGGGGGCGTCGCGCGCCTCGGCGCTGGCCAGGAGGTGGAGACGCTCCCCGGTGATCCCGAATCGCGCGGCGATATCCCGGCGCGGGAGGCGGGCCAGATCCCCCAGGCGGTGGATGCCCAGGCGCGAGAGCGTCTCGATGACGGCCTTGGCCTCCTGCCCCGCCGCGCGGGAGGTCAGGGCGGCCAGGGCGGAGGGCATCGGCCAGGGGGACAGGAAGTCGGCGGTGGCGCCGGAAGAGACGATGATGCCGCGCCGGGCGGCGAGGACGGCTCCGAGGAGGGAGTCGGCGATGCCGACCTGGCACTCGACGCCGATCCCCTGGGCGACGGCCTCGATGACGGCCTCGGCGAGGGGCTTCTCTCCCCCGGCCCACGCGGCGGGGCCGCGAGCGCCGGACAGGGCCAGGCCGGGCCGCACGATCGAGGGGTCGGCAAGGACGGTGGTCAGGGCCTCCATGACGTCCCCGAAGGCGCGGGCCTCCCGCTCGGGACACGGGGGGATGACGGCCAGGCCGGGGCACAGGGATCGGGCCAGGCGCAGGCGCATCCCGATGCCCACGCCGGCGGCCCTGGCCGCCGGGGAGGCGGCGACGACGCCCCGAGCGCCGATGACGGCGACCGGCCCGGTGGCCGGATCGGGCGGAGACTCTCCGGATCCCCGGCGGGCCCGGGCCTGATCGCGTGCCTGGAGGGTGAGGGCGACGACTGGCCAGTCGGGGACCCATACAGCGAGGAGTCGCGGGACGGTGGGAGTCGGGGGCGGCGAGGGGCTCATGCGCTCCCCCTGCGGGCAGTAAGGGTGCCGGGCTCGGCGGGGGCGGCGGGGCCCTTGGACGCGGCCGCTCCCCGCTCATCGGCCCCTGCGAGATCCTCGAGCTCCATGCCGCCGCCTCCCAGGCGCAGCTCGAGGCGGGAGCCGCGGGCGTCGTCGTGCAGGCGCCAGGACAGGGCGTCGAGATATCCAGCGGACATCTCCTGCGCGCCCTGGGCGGTGGCGCGCAGGGGGACGAGGGTGCCGCGGGACTCGACGCGCAGGACGCGAGCGCCCTCCCAGGGGATGGAGCTGAGGATGAGGGCGCCGCGGTCCCGGGCGCGGGCGGTCAGGGTGGCGCGATCCCGGGATCGGAGGCGCGAGGCGGGGCGAGCGGTGATGAGGAGGGCGTCGACGCCGTCGAGCAGAGCGGCGGTGACGGCGAGGATGCCGGCGGGGGCGAGTTCCTCCCGCACCGCGTGGACCTCCTCGCCGCCCCCCGTGCCAATGGGGACGGCGAGCACGCGGTCGAGGGCGAGGCCGAGGTGAGCGGCGGCGCACCAGCCGAGGTCATCGCCGCCGACCACCGCGCACCACCCCTGGGCGCCCTGGCGGTGGGCGAGGAGGGCGAGCAGGGCGCTGGTCGAGCCGGTGAGGACCACGGCCCCACTGGTGGCGGCGCCCACGCCGAGCCAGGGGCCGGGAGGGGGGTCGCCGATGAGGCCTTCCCGGGCCCGGGGGGCGAGAGGCTCGCGCGCCGAGCGCAGGCCGGTGCGCTCCTCAGCTCTGGCCAGGGCGCTCCTGGCGGCCCGGAGGCGCGAGAGTCCCTCGTCCCCAACCATGGCGCCTCTCCTCCCGTAGCGCATTCGAACACATGTTCGAGTTCGGTATGAGCGTAGCGCACGGGGGCGACAGGAATGAAGCCCGCTCGTCAGGCGCCTTCAGGAGAGAGAGACCGGCGTCTAGAGTGGCCCCATAGGCTCGACCGAGAACGGAGGCACCATGACCGACCTGCGACGCCCGCGCCCCCCTTTCCCCTATGACCTGCTTCCCACCGTCCCCGCATTCACCCTGGAGTCGACGGACATCGCCGCTGGCGCGCGCATCGCGGACCGTTTCACCGCCGCTGCGGGCGAGAGCATCTCGCCCGCCCTGTCGTGGTCGGGCTTCCCCGAGAGCACCTCCTCCTTCGCGGTGTCCTGCTTCGATCCCGATGCCCCAACGCCATCGGGCTGGTGGCACTGGACCATCGTGGATCTCGACGCCTCCACGACCTCCCTGCCACAGGGGGCGGGAGCCTCGGACCTGACCCTTGACGGCGCCGCCTTCCACCTGCGGGGAGACTCGGGTGATCACTCCTACTTCGGCCCCTATCCCCCTGCGGGCGACGGCGATCACCGCTATGTCTTCGCCGTGCACGCCCTGGATGTGGAGACCCTGGGACTCGACGATGAGGCGACGCCGACCATGGCGGCCTTCCAGATGGCGCAGCACGCCCTGGCCCGCGCGACGCTGACCGCCGTCTATTCGCTCCCCGGCGAAGCCGGCGCCGAGCCCTTCCTCCAGGGGCCGGCATGAGCCGACGGGCGGCAGGGCCGCCCATCACCGCGCCTCCGGCCGGTCCGCCCTCCCCCACGGGCGCGGCAAGCCCTTCGCAGGGGGCGGGCACGCGCCGCAGCCGCCGGGACGCGGCGCGCGGCGAGCTCGTGGAAGCGGTCACCGGCGCGTTCCCGGCGGCGCCGATCGGGCGCCACCAGCGTCGGCCGATCGCCGTGGTGACGGGGGCGACGTCGGGGATCGGCCTGGCGATCGCCCAGGACCTGTCCCGGGACCACGACCTCATCCTCATGGCCCGCACGCAGTCGGACCTCGATGACCTGGCCGTCGCCCTGCGCCAGCACGCGGGCACCCGGGTGCGCGCCGTGGCGGTGGATCTGACCGACGACGAGGCGCTGGCCCACGAGGTGGCGAGCCTGAGGCTGCCGCGCCTCGATGTGCTCGTCCACTCGGCGGGGGTGGAGGCTCCGGGCCGCGTGGAGGAGCTTGAGCCGGCCCAGTGGCGCTCGGCGCTCAACCTGGACCTGGTGGCGGTCGCGCATCTGACCAAGCTGCTGCTGCCGGCCCTGCGGGTGCGCAAGGGCCTGGTGGTCATGATCAACTCCGGCGCGGGGCACCGCTCCTTCGTGGGCCAGGCCCTGTACTGCGCGGCCAAGCACGGGTTGCGCGCCCTGGCCGACTGCCTGCGGGAGGAGGAGCGCGGAGACCTGCGGGTGACCACCATCTACCCGGGCCGCGTGGACACGCCGCTGCTGAGGCGCCTGCAGGAGGACGCCGGCCAGGAGTACCGGCCGGCGGAGTACATGACCCCGGACTCGGTGGCCTCCGCCGTGCGCGTGGCCGTGGACATGCCTCAGGGCGCGGCCGTGGAGGACCTCATGGTGCGCCCTTCCCAGCTCACCTGAGCCGCGCGTCGTCCTTCCCCGCTAGCGCCCGCCGGGGAAACCAAGGACCCGCCAGGCCTCGTAGAGCCCGATGGCCGCGGAGTTGGCGAGATTGAGGGAGCGATTGCCCTCGACCATGGGGATGCGGACGCGGTCGGTCACGCGGGGGTGGGCCATGACCTCCTCGGGCAGACCGGTCGGCTCGGGCCCGAAGAGAAGGGCGTCGTCGGCCCGCCAGTCCACCTGGGTGTGCAGGCGCTCGGCCTGGGCGGTGAAGGCGTAGATCCTCCCGGGGACGTGGACGAGGCAGGACTCCAGGTCCTCGTGGACGCGCGTCCGGGCCAGGTCGTGGTAGTCCAGGCCGGCGCGGCGCAACTTGGCGTCATCCATGTCGAACAGGGGGTCGATGAGGTGGAGCATGGCGCCGGTGTTGGCGCTCAGCCTGATGGCGGCGCCGGTGTTCCCGGGGATCCGCGGCTCGAAGAAGACGACGTGCAGCACGCGGACCATCCTGCCACCCGCGGTCCCGCCCCCGCGCTCGGGGGGAGGAGGAGGGGGCGCGGTCGATCCGGCGTCCACTGCGGCGCCGTCGGGGATGAGGCGGACCTCAGCCGCGGTCCCGCGCGCCGGCAGGATCAGGGTTTCTCAGCCGCGGGCGAGCGAGCGCAGGACGTACTGGAGGATGCCGCCGTTGCGGAAGTAGTCGGCCTCGCCGGGGGTGTCGATGCGCACGACCGCCTCGAAGATCGTCGCAGTCCCGTCAGCCCGCTCGGCGCGCACAGCCGCGGTCCGCGGCGTCACGCCGTCGTTGAGGGCGGTCAGGCCCGTGATCGAGAAGGACTCCGTACCATCCAATCCCAACGAGGCGGCCGACTGCCCCGCAGGGAACTGCAGGGGCACCACGCCCATGCCGATGAGGTTGGAGCGGTGGATGCGCTCGAAGGACTCGGCGATGACCGCTCGCACGCCCAGCAGGGCCGTACCCTTGGCCGCCCAGTCGCGCGAGGAGCCCGAGCCGTACTCCTTGCCCCCCAGAACCACCAGAGGGACACCCGCGGCCCGGTAGGCCTGGGAGGCATCGAAGATCGACTCGGTCTCACCGGTGAGGAAGTTGCGGGTGTACCCGCCCTCGACGCCATCGAGGAGCTGGTTGCGCAGGCGGATGTTGGCGAAGGTGCCGCGGATCATCACCTCGTGGTTGCCGCGGCGTGAGCCGTAGGAGTTGAAGTCCGCCCTGGCCACGCCATGCTCGGCGAGGTAGCGCCCGGCCGGGGAGTCGGCCTTGATGGCGCCGGCAGGCGAGATGTGGTCCGTGGTCACCGAGTCCCCGAGGAGTGCGAGCACGCGGGCGCCCTCGATATCCGTCACCGGCGTCAGCTCCATGGTCAGCCCCTCGAAGAAGGGCGCCTTGCGCACATAGGTGGAGTCGGCATCCCACGTGAAGGTCTGGCCCTCAGGGGTGTCCAGGCCGCGCCAGCGCTCGTCACCGGCGAAGACGTCGGCGTAGTCGCGCTCGTACATCTCGCGGTCGATGGTGGCATCGATCGTGGCCTGAACCTCGGCGGGGGTGGGCCAGATATCCGCCAGGAGCACGTCGTTCCCCTCGAGGTCCCGACCGAGCGGCTCAGTGGCGAAGTCGAAGTCCATCGTCCCGGCCAACGCGTAGGCGATGACCATCGGCGGGGAGGCCAGATAGTTCATCTTCACATCGGGGTTGATGCGGCCCTCGAAGTTGCGGTTGCCCGACAGCACCGATACCACCGCCAGGTCCGCCTCATTCACCGCGGCCGAGACCTCCTCGGGCAGGGGCCCGGAGTTGCCGATGCAGGTGGCACAGCCGTAGCCCACCACGTTGAAGCCCAGCGCATCCAGCGCCGGCCATAGCCCGGCCTTGGCGTAGTAGTCCGTGACCACTTGGCTTCCGGGCGCGGTGGAGGTCTTCACCCAGGGCTTGGAGCGCAGTCCGCGCGCCACCGCGTTGCGGGCCAGCAGGCCCGCGGCCACCATGACCGAGGGATTGGAGGTGTTGGTGCACGAGGTGATGGAGGCGATGACGACGCGCCCGTGGTCGAGCTCGGTGGCAGTGCCATCGGCCAGGGTCACGCCGGTGGGCTTGTGGTTCTCGGGCGCGTAGGCGGGCAGGGCCTCGCGGAAGGCCTCCTTGGCCCGGGAGAGCTCGATGCGGTCCTGAGGGCGCTTGGGACCGGCGATCGAGGGGACGACGGTGGCCAGGTCGAGCTCCAGGTACTCGGAGTACACGGGATCGCGGGAGGGGTCGTGCCACAGGCCCTGGGCCTTGGCGTAGGCCTCCACCAGGGCGATGGACTCCTCGGAACGGCCGGTCAGGCGCAGGTAGTCCAGGGTGATGCCGTCGATGGGGAACATGGCGGCGGTGGAGCCGAACTCCGGGCTCATGTTGCCGATGGTGGCGCGGTTGGCCAGCGGCACCGCGCCCACGCCCTCGCCGTAGAACTCCACGATCTTGCCGACCACTCCGTGCGCGCGCAGCATCTGGGTGATGGTGAGGACCACGTCCGTGGCAGTGGCCGCGGCGGGGATCTGTCCGGTGAGCTTGAAGCCGACGACGCGCGGGATGAGCATGGACACGGGCTGGCCGAGCATGGCGGCCTCGGCCTCGATGCCTCCCACGCCCCAGCCGAGCACGCCCAGCCCGTTGACCATGGTGGTGTGGGAGTCCGTGCCCACACAGGTGTCCGGGTAGGCCACGGTCGCCCGGGCGCCGCCGCGCTCCTCGGTGCGGGTGAAGACCGTGCGGGCGAGGAACTCGATGTTGACCTGGTGGACGATGCCCGTGCCCGGGGGCACGACGCGGAAGTTGTCGAGAGCCCCCTGGCCCCAGCGCAGGAACTGGTAGCGCTCGGCGTTGCGCTCGTACTCGCGCTCCTTGTTGCGCTCCAGGGAGTCGGCCAGGCCGAAGGAGTCAATCTGCACCGAGTGGTCGATGACCATCTCCGCGGGGGCGAGCGGGTTGATGACGGCCGGATCCCCACCGAGCTCGGCGACGGCCTCGCGCATGGTGGCCAGGTCCACGATGCAGGGAACGCCGGTGAAGTCCTGCATGACGACGCGCGCCGGGGTGAACTGGATCTCCGTGTCCGGCTCAGCGGTGGGCTCCCATGAGGCCAGGGCCCGCACATGCTCGGCGGTGACGTTCTCGCCATCCTCGGTGCGCAGCAGGTTCTCCGCCAGCACCTTGAGGGAGTAGGGCAGGCGCTCCAGGCCTGGGACGGCGCTGAGGCGGTAGTACTCGTAAGCGGCGCCGTCGACGTCGAGGATGGCGCGGGATCCGAAGGTGTCGATGCTGGTCAACGTCGCTCCTGTTGCTCGAGGATCACCGGAGGCGGCGCGGCCCGGGTCGTCCGGCGCGGGCCCGCCCGGTGTGGCGCCCACGCTATCCGACGGCGCGTCATCGCCCGTCAACATGCCGATCCGGTGCGGTGCGCCCGTCCTTGGGGAAGGGGAGCGAGCACCGAATATCGCGAGCCGCTCCGCACCTAACCGGCACCGGGCCGAGCCGCGCCGGAGGGCGCCGGGCTCAGGGGCGCTGGAGCACTGCGATCGTCTCGAAGTGGTGGGTGTGGGGGAACATGTCGAGGGCTCGCAGGTCCTCCAGGCGGTAGCCGCCGCGCAGGAGGCAGCCCACGTCCCTGGCCAGGGCCGCGGGGTCGCAGGCCACCAGCACGACCCGCCCGGGGCCCATCTCCACGATCGCCTCGATGACGTCCCTGCCCGCGCCCTGGCGGGGAGGGTCGAGGACGACAACGTCGGCGCGCCCATCCGCACCGGGGCCGAAGGATCGCCCGAGCTCAGCGACCGAGGCGCCCGTCACCCGGCCCGCCATCAGGCGGGCCGGGGGAGCCGGGCGCAGATTGCGGTCGGCATCGCGCACCGCGCGCTCGGAGCCCTCCAGGGAGATGACCTCGCCGGCCAGCAGGGCCAGTGGGAGGGTGAGCAGGCCCGAGCCGGAGTAGAGCTCCAGGACGCGGGGCCCTCCCGGCCGACCGGCGCCGGAGGCGTCCGCCCCGCCCGCCTCATCGCCCAGGGCACTGCGGGTCACGGCCTCCACGAGGACCCGGGGGGCATCCCGGTGGATCTGCCAGAAGGCGTCGGCGCGCACCGTGTAGCGCAGCTGCCCCAGGCCGAGGCCCGAAGCATCGACGGACTCGTCCACCCGCTGCCTGCTCAGGGGGCGCCCGGTGGCCGACAGGACGGTGCCGTCGACGATGACAACGGGAGCGCCCGCGCTGGGGGCGACGGCCTCGACATGCCGTGCCCCGGTCAGGCGCCGGCGCCAGGGCCCGCGCATGGTCAGGCCCAGATCCCGGATGGCAGGGACCGCCAGTGGGATGTCGCGCACGGGCAGGATCGTCGCCGAGCGAAAGGCATGCATGCCGGGGGTGCCGTTGTCGTCGATGGCGAGCTCGATGCGGGTGCGCGTACCGGTCCCCGCCAGGGCGCGAACCCGGGGATCCTCGGCGGCCTCGGCGGCCGCCTCATGGGGCATGGGCTCGACGGGCACACCGCCGGGAGGCGTCGAGGAGGGCAGGGCCAGGACGGCCTCGGCAACCTCCGGTCCACCGATGCGGCGCAGGCAGTCGGCCAGGACCCATCGCTTCCAGGTGCGCTGGGCGGGCAAGGCCACATGGGACAGCTCTCCTCCGCCGACCCCGCCGGGGCCGGCCTCGGGCCACACCGGCTCCACCCGGTCCGGGGAGGCGGTGAGTGCCTCGACGGCGTCAGCGCGCCACATCTTGGAGGTCCTGGCGGTGATGCGCGCCCGCACGGTCTCCCCAGGCAGCGCGTGGCGCACGAAGACCACGCGGCCCCCCGGCTCCCCCTGGGGCCGGGCCACGCAATGCCCTCCGTGGGCGGGGGGCCCGACGACGAGGATCATCTCCTCCGGCTCATGGGCAGCGCCCTGGGTCTGCTCCCGGCGGGCCGGACCGCGCCCCCGCCCTCTCATGGCTCTCATGGCCTCTTCCCCACGTCGGGGCCGGAGGCGCCGACGGGCGCCCCGGCACCACGACGACGGGCCCGCGCGCCCCGGCGCACCGCCTCATCGGCGTCAACGATGCCTGCGGCCGAGGCCAGGCGCCGCTCCTGGCGCGCCCGCCGCATCCCTGGAGCCCCCAACTGCCACGGCACCGAGGCCACCACCACCCCGGGGGTGAACAGGAGCGCCGTCTTGATGCGCAGCGCCATCTGATTGTGCAGCACCTGCTCCCACCAGTGCCGCACCAGGTACTCGGGGATGAAGACGACCACGAGGTCGCGCGGGGACTCCCGGCGCACCGAGCGCACATAGGCGATGACCGAGCGGGTGATATCGCGGTAGGGCGAGTCGAGGACGGTCAGGGGGACCTGGAGGTCCGCCTCGTCCCAGTCGTCCAGGAGCCGCTCGGCCCGGTCATCGCCGATATCCACGGTGAGCGCCTCGATCGAGGTCGGGTTCGTGGACAGCGCGTAAGTCAGCGCCCGCAGGGTGGGCTTGTGCAGGCTGGAGGCCAGCACGATGGCGTGGATGTGGGCCGGGAGGACCCGGGAGTCATGCAGATCGGTAATGGCCAGTTCCTCGCGGACCCTGTCGTAGTGGCGGTGGATCCAGTTCATGACCAGGAAGATGATCGCCATGATCGTCAGCGTGATCCACGCGCCGCGAGTGAGCTTGGTGATGAGGACGACGATGAGCACGAGGCCCGTCGCCGCCAGGCCGATGCTGTTGACAATACGGGAGCGCCTCATCCGGGAGCGCAGCCGGGCATCGGTGGCGGTGGCCAGCTCGCGGGTCCAATGGCACACCATGCCGATCTGGGACAGGGTGAAGGAGATGAACACGCCCACGATGTAGAGCTGGATGAGGCGGTTGGTGTCGGCCTCGAAACCGACGATGAAGGCGATCGCCCCGAGCCACAGGGCGATGATCCCGTTGGAGTAGGCCAGGCGGTCACCGCGCTGGGTGAGCTGGCGCGGCAGGAAGCCATCGGTGGCCAAGACGCTCGCGAGCACCGGGAAGCCGTTGAAGGCGGTGTTGGCGGCGAGTACCAGGATGAGGCCCGTCACCGCCGTCACCAGGTAGAACATGGGGCTGAAGCCGGCGAACACGGTGGCGGCGAGCTGGCCGATGACCGGGTCCTGGTGGTAGCCCTTCCCCACGGGCAGTCCGTGGGAGGTCAGCTGGGTGGCGGGGTCCTCCACCATGTGGACGCCGGTGGCCCCGGCCAGGTGGATGATGGACATGAGCATCGCCGCGGCGATGCCGCCGAGCATAAGCAGCGTCGTCGCCGCGTTCTTCGACTTGGGGCGCTGGAAGCTGG
This sequence comes from Actinomyces gaoshouyii, assembly GCF_002072175.1. Classification (GTDB taxonomy): domain Bacteria; phylum Actinomycetota; class Actinomycetes; order Actinomycetales; family Actinomycetaceae; genus Actinomyces; species Actinomyces gaoshouyii. The sequence continues at coordinate 154,934 of NZ_MVIV01000004.1, forward strand.
GCACGCCGTTGGAGATCGCCTCCACACCGGTCAGGGCCGCGCAGCCGGAGGAGAAGGCCCTCAGGATGAGGAAGGCGCCGGCCAGGCCCGTCAGCCCGGAGTCCCATCCGGGCCCGGCGACGACGTCGAAGGCCGAGGACTCCGCTCTGCCCAGCGTCCCCATGGCCTCCTGGACGAAGCCGGTGACGGCCAGGGCGCCGATGGCGATCATGTAGATGTAGGTGGGGATGGCGAAGGCACCGCCCGCCTCGCGAGTGCCGCGCAGGTTGAGCAGCGCCAGGATGGTGGACACGCCGACGGCGATCTCCACCTTGTAGGGGGCGGCCGCGGGCACGGCGGTCACCAGGTAGGACGATCCCGAGGAGATCGACACGGCGACGGTCAGAACATAGTCGGCCAGCAGCGCGGAGGCCACGGCGAGGCCGGCGTGGGAGCCCAGGTTGGTGGAGACGACCTCGTAGTCACCGCCGCCGGAGGGGTATGCGTGAACGGTCTGGCGGTAGGAGGCCACCACGATGAGCAGCACGCCGACGACGGCCACCGCCACCCAGGGCGACAGGGCGGTGGCGGCCACGCCCGCCACGGCGAGGGTCACGATCACCTCGTCCGGAGCGTATCCGACGGATGACAGGGCATCCGAGGCGAAGACCGGCAGGGCGATCCGCTTGGGCAGGAGGGTCTCGCCTAGCGCCCCGCTGGGCACGGGGCGGCCGACGAGGAGCCGCTTGACGCGGTCGGCGAAGTCACGCACGACCCCGAATGCTATGCCCGCGCTCGGCTTCGACCAAGAATGAGGGTACGGTTCGGTCGTGCACTTCGTCATCATGGGCTGCGGCCGGGTTGGCGCCACCATGGCCGCCCAGCTGGACCGCATGGGCCATTCAGTGGCCGTCATCGATAGGAGCTCCGAGGCGTTCCGGCGCCTCCCCAAGGATTTCAACGGCCGCAAGGTCAAGGGCGTGGGTTTCGACCGCGATGCCCTCGAGCAGGCCGGGATCGATGAGGCCTACGCCTTCGCCGCCGTGTCCAACGGGGACAACTCCAATATCGTCTCGGCCCGCGTGGCCCGCGAGACCTTCGGCGTGGAGCACGTGGTTGCCAGGATCTACGACGCCAACCGCGCCGATGTCTACGAGCGGCTGGGCATCCCCACGGTCGCCACCGTGCGCCGCACGGCGGACCAGATGATGCGCTGGGTCCTGCCCGGGGGCTCGGCCAGGGAGGCTGAGGACCCCTCCGGCGCGGTCTGCCTCGTCCAGCCCGATGCGTCGTCGGGGTGGGTGGGCGTGTCCGTGGCGACGATCGAGGACCGCGTGGGCGGGCGCGTCGCCTGGATCTCGCGCGGCTCGGGGGCGCTCGTGCCCGAGCCCACCACCCTGCTGCAGGAGCATGACCGCCTCCATCTGGTGGTCGCCACCGAGCGCATCACCGCCGCGCAGCGCGTCCTGTCACGCCCGCCCGTCCAGGAGGCCTGAGCCATGAAGATCCTCATCGCCGGAGCCGGCAGTGTGGGGCGCTCCATCGCCCGCGAGCTCATCAGCCACGGCCACGAAGTCACGCTCGTGGACCGCTCGGCGGAGGCCATGCGCCTGTCAACCGTCCCCGATGCCGACTGGCAGCTCGCCGACGCTTGCGACGTCGAGGCCCTGGACGACGCCGGGGCCGGGCAGTGCGACGTCGTCGTGGCCTGCACGGGCGACGACAAGGCGAATCTGGTCATCTCCCTGCTGTGCAAGACCGAGTACGGAGTCCCCCGCACGGTGGCGCGCGTCAACAACCCGAAGAACGAGTGGCTCTTCGATGAGACCTGGGGCGTGGACGTGGCCGTCTCGACGCCGCGGATCATGACGGCGCTGGTGGAGGAGGCCGTGAGCGTGGGCTCCCTGGTCGCCCTGTTCACCTTCCACCAGTCCGGGGCCTTCATGCACGAGCTGACCCTGCCGGATGACTCCCCCATGATCGGCGAGCTCGTGTCCTCCGTGGTCCTGCCCCCTCACACGGCGCTCACCGCGATCCTGCGCGAGTACCGGCCGATCACCCCCGATGAGGATGAGCGCTTCGAGCGCGGGGACGAGCTCATCTTCCTCACCGCCAAGGAGGGCGAGGCCACGCTGGGGGAGATCCCGGAGATCTTCAACGCCTGACCCCTCATCGCGCGGCCCGGATCGGCGCGCTCCGGCTAGTCCCGGGGCCGCACCAGGAGCCAGACGATCCACAGGGTCAGCGCGTACAGCGGCAGCCCCAGGATGATTCTGGCCGCCCCGAGCGGCCCGACGGCGCCCGCCAGGTACAGGGGCAGCTCAATGACCAGCCGCAGGGCGAACATGCCCGCCAGCACGGCGGTGCCCCAGGTGTAGCGGCGCCGATCGGCCCGCAACGCGGGGTCCTTGCGCCAGGAGGCCCAGCCCGCGCCGTCCTCGCCATCGGTGGTGGCGCGCCACAGGCCCATGAGGACTCCCACGAGGGGCCAGCGCAACGCTAGGGAACCCGCGGTGAGCGCGAGCCATCCGGCGTTGATGAGCAGGCCCGTGATGTAGAAATCCTCGGCCTTGCCCGTGCGCCAGGCCCAGGCGGCCGAGATGGCGGCCAGGGCCGCCCCACCGATGACCTGGGTGAGGCCCTGGCGGGCGGCCAGGCGCGCCACGAGGCCGACGACGCTGATGGCCAGGGATGCCACGAGCGCTGGGATGAGGGCGGAGGGGCGCAGCGCGACGATGGTGACGAAGATGAGCGTGGGGGCGACGGATTCGATGATCCCGCGCCAGCCGCCCACGGCGGTCGAGACGTCGAAGGCCTGGGCGCTGATCGCGTCCAGCCCGCCCGAGGGCCTGGCCAGGCCCTCCTCCCGGGCGCCGGGCCCCTGCTCCGGAGCGTGTCCGCGGCTCATCGTCGAGCACCCAGCAGTTCGTAGGCGGGGTTGAAGATCGTGGGCCTCGTGCGGCCGGCGACGACCATGCCCTCCACGGCCAGGCGCGCGCCGGGCTCGATGCCCACGATGCGGCGGCGCCCCATCCACACCAGGTCCACGCTGCCGGTCCCGTCGAAGAGCTGGCCGACGAGCACGGGGCGGGCCTCGGAGGGACGGTAGGTGACGGCGCGCAGCACGCCAGTGACGCGCACGCGGTGGCGGGGGACGATGCCGGCGATCTCCACGGCGCCGAGCTTGGCGAGGCGCTCCCCCGCGACGCGGGCCTCGTCGTCGGCGTCGAGGTCTTCCCGGCTGCGGCCGAGGGAGCGCAGGCGGGCGAGCAGGCCTGGGGCCGGGCTCATCGGACCTCGGCGATGGTGGGGCCCGGGGTGAGCGGGTCCAGGCCGGGCAGGTCCTCGACTTGGGGCATCACCGCAGCGCCCGGGACGCGGAGGGGGAGGATCTCGCGCGGGGGCCGGGCCGCGCCGTCGCGCACGACGACGACGCCGCGGAAGACGTCGCGCAGCTCGCGGGCGGCCGCATCGTCGACGGCGGCCGGGCCCTGGAGCACACCGCGCAGGAACCAGCGGGGGCCGTCGACGCCGAGGAAGCGGACTCGCACGGTGCCGGTGGCCCCCTCGGCGTTGCGCACGGGGACCTCGGCGATGATCTCGACGCCGTTCTCGCCGTCGACCTCCTCGGTGCGGGCCTGGGCGCGGCCGAGCTCGTCGAGGATGTCGGCGCGCAGCTCGTCCCAGATCCCAGCGGTGCGGGGGGCGGCGAAGGCGCGCAGCTCCAGCGTGGAGCCGCCCAGGACGAGGGAGACGGCCTGGATGCCGCCGGGGCCGGGGGACTCCATGCGCAGCTGCATGCCATCGATGGCGGGGACCCTCAGGGACCCGAGGTCGATGCGGTTGTCATCGTCGTCCTCGGCGACTTCCTCGGAGTCCCAGGGGCCGTCGGCCGGGCGGGCGGTGGCGGCCGACGAGTCGTCGCCGTCCTCGGGGGAGCCGGCGGAGCCCCCGGCAAGGGCGTCATCATTGCCGCGCTCGCTCTTGCGGCGGGAGAACAGTGCCATATGGGGCTCCTTCGGTGATGGGGGATCCTCGGCCGTAGTCGGCCGACGGGGGCGGCGGTCAGCCGGCGCAGTCGGTGCACACCGGCAGACCGGTGGCGTCGTCGATGTAGGCGAGCTGGCTGCGGTGGTGGACGAGGAAGCACTCCGAGCAGGTGAACTCGTCCTCGAGCTGGGGCACCACGTGGACGCTCAGCTCCTCGCGGGATAGATCGGCGCCGGGGAGCTCGAAGCCCTCGGCGACCTCGTTCTCATCCTCCTCGATCGCCTCGGAGGACTGATCCTTCTGCCGGGCGGCGGTCAGTTCCTCGATGGAATCGGCTTCGGGCTCGTCATCGTGCTTACGCGGGGCGTCGTAGTCGGTCGCCATGGTCCACGTCACTCTCTCTCGTCGACGGCTCGTCACGCGGGGTCCGGCAGCAGGGGCACTACCGGGCAGGCTCGCCTCCACGCAGAGGCGGTCCCGTTCAGAGCAGGGCACGCGCACCATAGCACCGCTGAGGATCAGCGCAAGCCCCTGTGAGACGGGGCGTCCTGCCCTGTCCGGAAACGGCTCACCGGCGGGCCTCCCCGGCATCCCCGCCCTGTGATGGCAGGCTGTGCCCTGGAACGAGAGATCCTTGAGGAGGCACATCGCCATGATCGAGCTCGAGCTCCTGGGTGCGAACGGCGACACGGTCGTTCTGACGGATGCCGACGGCGAGCGCTACAGCGTTGTGATTGACGACGCCCTGCGCGCCGCGGTGCGCCGTGACCGAATCGCCGCCCTGCCGCAGCCCACGGACGCCGCGCCGACGGACTCCCCCGTGCGCCCCAAGGACCTCCAGTCCCTCATGCGAGCCGGGGCCTCGGCGGAGGAGGTGTCCGTCGCCACTGGTATGGACCTGGAGCACGTGCGCAAGTACGAGGGCCCGGTCATCGCCGAGCGCCGGTGGGCCGTCCAGCAGGCTCAGGCCTGCCGCATCGGCTGGGGCAAGGACTCCCCCGTCCTGGGCGACCTCGTCGTCGACCGCTTGGCCACCCGCGCCGTCACGCCCGCCAGCCTGGAGTGGGATGCCATGCGCGAGGGGCGCGACCCCTGGCGCATCTGCCTCACCTTCGTCCAGGGCGCCCAGGAGAAACAGGCGCGCTGGCTCCTCGACCTCTCCGCGCGCACCGTGACCGCCCTCGACGACGAGGCCCGCTGGCTCACCGAGGCGGCCTCGCCCTCGGCGCGGCGCCCCGACGTCTTCGACCAGGATGACGCCTCACCAGTGCCGAGTGCCCCCCGCTCCTCGCTGCGCACCAGTCGTACGGTCCCCACGGGACTGCCCGTCGTGGAGAAGCCCCTGGAGGGCGCTCCGGGCGGGGCCGCCCCCGCGCTGGACCCCACCGACGCGCTCCTGGCGGACCTGGCCTCCAGCCGAGGGCGGCGCGTGGAGGTCGATATCCCCGATGACGACCCGGCCGGCGCCGAGGCCGCCGCGGATCCCGCCGCCCAGGACCCGTCCCAGGGCGAGGCCCAGGTGCTGTCCATGGAGGGGCGCCGCCGCCGCGCCAAGGGCTCGTCCAACCACCCCGCCGGCAAGCGCAGGGGCGGCGCGGCCGAGAGCCAGGAGCGCGGCTCCGACAGCGCGGAGGACTCGAAGGGGCCCGGCACGAAGGGCTCCCGCTCCCGGCGTGGCAGGGCCGTCGAGCCCGAGGACGTCTCCGACCCCACCACGGAGGTGGCCGCGGTGGCCCGCGTCAGCGGCGTCCTTCAGGAGGCACTGCCAGAGATGCCGCAGGCCCCCGCCAAGCCCAAGCGGCGGGCGCGCCGCTCCGTGCCCTCCTGGGACGAGATCGTCTTCGGCGCCAAGCCCGAGTAGGCGGGCGCGAGGGCGGTGGGTCCCGGCGTCAGGCGCGCGTGATGAGCAGGGGGATGCGCGTCTCGGCGCCGGTGAAGGAGCCGTGGACGCCGGGCATCCCCAGGACGGCGTCGGCGTGGACGCGCGGGTCGAGCACCACCCAAGTGCCGGCGGCCGCCACGAGCACGTCACCGGTGACACCGCGCGCCCTCTCGCTGAGCGGGCCGAGATGCTCTCCGGCCTCGTCGCGGGTGCCGACCCATAGCGCCCTCTCCCCCAGCTCCGCTCGCCAGCGCTCGGCGAGCGCCGATGCTCGCTCGGAGCGCTCGGCATCGTCCCGGCCGCCGACGTAGAGGTGGGTGAATCGCGGCTCCCCCGCCACGCAGGCGACGTCCCGCATGAGGCGGGGCGAGTCGGTGATGAGGAGGCGGTGCTCGGCGTCGGTATCGACCATACCGTGGTCGGCGGTGAGCATGATCCGCGTGCCGCGCGGGACGCGGCGCTGGAGCTCGGCCATGAGGGCGTCCAGGCGCTCCAACTGGGCCAGCCACTTCTGCGAGCGCCAGCCGTGGGCGTGCCCGGCATGGTCGAGCTCGCCCACGTAGAGGTAGACGAGCGGGATGCCCCGCCTCAGCGCCTCGGCGGCGTGGCCGGCGCGCGATTCCATGGCGTCGGCCCCGATATGGGGGGCGCCGCGCAGGCCCGCCTCGGTCAGGCCCGAGCCGGCGAAGCGGGCGGGCCCGATCGTGACGGCCAGGGGCCGGTCCGCGGCGGGGCGATCGGGGAGACGAAGGCGCTCGAAGATTGTGGGCACGTCCTGCCAGGCGCGCGGGTTCGGGCAGCGCCCCTCCCAGGAGATGAGGCTGAGCAGATCGGAACCGTCTGGGGCGTCCTCGGCGGAGGCCGGGGGCAGCAGGGGGTTGCGCACCGAGTAGCCGACCATGCCGGTCATGCCGGGCAGGGCGCCCGTGCCGAGCGTGGTGAGAGCGGCCGCCGTCGTCGAGGGCCGGCAGGTGACGGCATCGGGGCCCGGCCCCTGGCCAGCGCGGGCGGCGGCCTCGGAGTCGGCCAGCAGGCCCCGCAGGGCCGGGGCGTGGCCCCGACGCTCGCGCAACTGGTCCAAGCCGAGCCCGTCGACGAGCACGACGACGGTCGGCGAGGCCGATGCGGCCCCGCCGACCGGCATTAGCCCCCAGCGCTCAGCGGCATCCTCGGCCTGGGTTTGCGTGAGCGCGCCATCGGGGCCATCGGCCAGGAAGAGCCCGGAGGCGAGGGCGGCGGCGCCCAGGATCTCGCGCAGGTGCGGAACAGGGACGGCCGTGGGCCGATCCCCCGGGTTCTTCGGCGTCGTCATGCGGTCATTGTGCCACCGGGCACGGGTGTCGCTGCCCGGGCGGGAGGAGCCCGGACACGAGAATGCCCCCATGCCGAAGTCCGCCACCCAGACGCCCCCTCCGACCGACGGCGCGATCGTCGAGCAGGATCTCTCCAGCGAGATGCGCTCGAGCTTCCTGGAGTACGCCTACTCCGTCATCTACTCCCGGGCCCTGCCCGACGCCCGTGACGGCCTCAAGCCCGTCCAGCGCCGCATCCTGTTCCAGATGGACCGCATGGGACTGCGGCCGGACCGCCCTCACGTGAAGTCCTCGCGCGTCGTCGGCGATGTCATGGGCAAACTGCACCCCCACGGCGACGTGGCGATCTACGAGGCGCTCGTGCGCCTGGCCCAGCCCTTCACCATGCGCCTGCCGCTCATCGACGGGCACGGCAACTTCGGCTCCCTCGACGACGGCCCCGCCGCCCCTCGCTACACCGAAGCCCGCCTGGCCGCACCGGCGCTGGCGCTTACCGCGGACATCGACGAGGACACGGTCGACTTCTCCCCCAACTACGACTACACGCTCACCGAGCCGGAGGTGCTGCCCGCAGCCTTCCCGAACCTTCTGGTCAACGGCACCTCGGGGATCGCCGTGGGTATGGCGACGAATATGCCGCCGCACAACCTGGGCGAGGTCGTCAGCGCCGCCCGCCACCTCATCGAGCACCCGGATGCCACACTGGAGGACCTCATGGCCTTCGTGCCGGGCCCGGACCTTCCCGCGGGCGGCATGATCGTCGGCCTGGACGGCATCCGGGAGGCCTACCGCACGGGCCGCGGCAAGTTCCTCACCCGCGCCACCGCCCGCGTCGAGAACGTGACGGCCCGCAAGAAGGGCATCGTCGTCACCGAGCTTCCCTACCTCGTGGGGCCGGAGAAGATCATCGCGGCCATCAAGGACAGGGTCGCCTCCAAAAAGCTCCAGGGAATCACCGACGTCGCCGATCTGACCGATAGGAAGAACGGGACCCGCCTGGTCATCGGGGTCAAGAACGGCTACAACCCCGAGGCGGTCCTGGCCCAGCTCTACCGGTACACGCCGCTGGAGGACTCCTTCGGCATCAACAACGTGTGCCTCGTGGACGGCCAGCCCCGCACCCTGGGCCTGCGCGAGCTCCTCGAGGTCTTCGTGGGCCATCGCCTGAGGGTGGTGGAGCGGCGCACCCGCTTCCGCCTGGGCAAGCGGCGCGAGCGCGCGCACCTGGTGGATGGCCTGCTCATCGCCATCCTCGACATCGATGAGGTCATCGCGCTCATCCGCTCCTCGCAGGACGCAGTGACGGCGCGGGAGCGCTTGCAACAGGTCTTCGACCTGTCCGAGGCGCAGGCCTCCTACATCCTGGAGCTGCAGCTGCGGCGCCTGACCAGGTTCTCCGTCATCGAGCTGGAGAAGGAGCGCGACGAGCTCGCCCGGGAGATCGAGGCCCTGGAGGCGATCCTCGCCGACGACGTGCTCCTGCGCCGGGTGGTCTCCCGCGAGCTGTCCTCGGTCTCCGAGGAGTTCGCCACGCCGCGACGCACCGTGCTGTTGGAGGCCTCCGGCGCCGTCCCCAGCTCCGCCGACGGCGCGGGCGACTCGGATGGGGCGGCGGGGCCGGCCCCGGTGGGCCTCATGGCGGGCGCGAAGGATGTGCCCTTGACGATCCCGGACGCCCCGTGCCGGATCCTGCTGTCCGCCACGGGCCTCGTGGCGCGCACGGCGGGGTCCGAGCCTGTGCCCCGCTCGGGCGCGAGGCAACCCCATGACGCCCTGGTCTCCCAGGTGGCGACGACGGCGCGCGGCCGCGTGGGCGCGGTGACCGACACCGGCCGCCTCGTGCGCCTCGACGTGGTCTCCGCCCCCGAGGTCCCGCGCCCGGAGGGCGCGCCATCCCTGGCGGGGGGCACCCCGGTGCGCCTCCTGGTGGAGATCGAGCCCGAGGAGCGCGTGGTGGGGCTCGTGCCGGTGGGCGATGCGGGCGCGGCCCCAATCGTCCTGGCCACGGCTGCCGGTGTCATCAAGCGCGTCAAGGTGGGCGATGAGCCCGCCAGGGGCGATTCCTGGGAGGTCATCTCCCTGGCGGACGGCGACTCCGTGGTCTTCGCGGGCACCGCCGCCGACACCGATGTGCTCACCCTCGTGGCCTCGGATGCCCAGTTGCTGCGCTTCGAGGCCTCGAAGGTGCGCCCGCAGGGCCGCGGGGCCGGGGGCATGTCGGGGATCAGCCTGCACGACGGCGCCCGCGTGGTCGCCGCCTCGGCGGTGAGCGCCGATCTGCTGGCCGAGGCGGTAGTGGTCACCGTGGCCGCCAGCGCGGGCGCCCTGCCCGGAACGGGCGGCAGCGTCAAGGTGACGCCCCTGGACCGCTACCCGGCCAAGGGCCGGGCCACCGGGGGCGTGCGCGCGCAGCGGTTCCTGCGCGGCGAGGACGAGTTGGTCCTGGCATGGGTGGGCGTGGGCCCGGCGCGCGCCGTCGGCTCGGGGGGCCAGAGCATCACCCTGCCGGGTCCCGACGAGCGCCGCGATGCCTCCGGCATCCCCACTATCGCGCCGATCACCGCCATCGGCTGATCGCCGCCCGGGGCGCGTACAGTTCCATGAGCGGTCTTCTCATCCGTGGCGCGCGCCCTGTCCGCTTCCGAAGCCGCGGCGAGCTGGGCCGCCTGCGCGCCGCTGTCCCCTCCGCGCGCACCGGGCTGAACGGGCCCCCGGCCCCGGGCGGCCCCACGGATCTGAGGATCGAGGCGGGAGCCGTCGTCGAGATGGGACCGGCCCTGGCGCGCCGCGACGGCGAGGAGGTCCTTGACGCGGGAGGCGCTTGGCTCATCCCCGGCCTGTGGGACGCTCATGCCCACCTGGACCTGGAGGCCGCTCGCGTGGCGCGCCTCCTGCGCGGAGGAGGTTCTGGGAATCGTCGCGGTGCGGGCCCGCGCTCTCCGCGCGGGCGCGGGCGCGGCGGATGGTCCCGCGCTTATCCAGGGCTTCGGGCACCGCCTGTCCAACTGGCCGCGCGTGCCCAGCGTGGCCGAGCTCGATGACATCCCCGGCTCGCGCGAGCTCGTCGAATCGGGCTATCGCAGGGTCTTGGAGGACATGGCCGCCCGCGGCATCACCGGTGTCACCGATATGACCTGGGGGCAGGACTCCCGCCTGGATCGCATGAGCGCGACCGGCCCCCTGCCGGGCCTGCCGCGCATCCGGGTATCGACCTGCCGTGAGGGCCTGGAGGAGCGGATCGACGCCCATCTGCGCACGGGCAGCCCCTTGCCGGGCTCCCCCGCGGGCGGCGACGGCGCAGCGCTGCCGACACAGGGGCCCCTCAAGATCATCTCGGATGGCTCCATGGGCACGGGCACGGCCCGCCTGTGCCGCCCCTACCCCGCTGATCTGGGCCTGGATCATCCCCATGGAGTGATGAGCGTGGGGCTGGACGAGCTCACCCGTCTGCTGGGCCGGGCCCACGAGCATGGGATGACGGCGGCCGCCCACGCCATCGGGGACGCGGCGCTCATCGACGTCGCCGCGCCCGTTCGCGCGGGGTCGCGGGCGGATCTCGTCCCGCTGCCGGATGATCCCCTCATGCTCGGCCCGGAGGATCTGCGGGCAGTGCGCCCCCTGGCCACGGTGGTCGCCGGCGCCCTGACTGCCCACCGCTGAGCATCACCGCCGGGGTCACACGTCCAGGCCGTAGAGGATCGTGCCGCGCGTGGGCTGGTAGCCGAGCCGCTCGTAGAGGCTGCCGGCGCCCGTCGGGCTCGCGGAGTCGACGCCGGCGGCGGCGTACTCCATGCCGTCGGCCGCGTAGGCGCGCATGGCCGCGGCCAGCAGGGCCGCGCCGAGGCCGCGGTCGGCGTACTCGGCGAGCGAGCCGAGCATATCGGTGTAGCCCTCCTTCCAACCCAGCGCCTCCCAGTCCTGCTCGTACCGGCTGGATAGGAGGTACCCGGCGATCCGAGCGCGGTCACTGGAGCGGTCCAGGGCCACGAAGGACCACTCGGGGGCGAAGAAGGCCCGGCCCGCGGCCCACCGTTCGGGGCTCATCGGCTCCGCGCCGGCGTCGTCGGCCGCCCGGTTGTGGGCCCGCAGGATCGCCTCATCCAAGTCCTTGGACCACGGTTCGATGCTGAGGAAGCGGTCCACGGGGGCCTGCGGGATCGGCTCGCTCAGCGAGCGGCGCACCTCCCGGTACCAGCGCTGGGGCGAGTATCCGAGGTTCGTCAGATGCGTCTGCATCCGCTCATCGTCCTCGAGCACCGTGGTGATGATGTGGGCGGGGATGAGAGAGCCATCGCCCTGCCTCCCCGCGCGCTCAGCGCCGATGAGGTGACGGGCGCGCTCGGACTGCCAGTGCAGGATCGCCCCGCCGATGCCCCGGCCCCGCCAGAGCGGGTCGACGACGCCGAGCACGGAGGCGAAGATCTCCGCGGCCGGGCGCACCCGGGCGAGCCCGAAGGCGCGCATGACGCCATCGGCGTCCCTCCCGGCGACGCCGGAGTACGTTGGGTCGAGGAAGTACTCGGCGGTCTCCTGCTCGGTGGTGCGGTAGGGGGGATCATCGACATCCTCGGCCCGGGCGACGAGCGCGGCCAGCTCGGCGTTATCGGCGGGGCCCAGGGGCCTCCAGGACAGGGAGCGGGGCAGGGCCGAGCGCGCGCCCGGGCGCATCATCGACCACGCCGCGGCCGCGGTGGCCTTGGGTCGTCCGTAATATGCCATTACCGCCTCCTTACTGCCTGATCCGATGCCCTGCCGACGAAGTGCCAGTGAGCCGCCACTGCCGCCGCCGGTTCCACGGCCGGCCCGCTGCCGGCCTCATCCGGGGGGGGGCGCCCGTGTCCACAGCGACACCCGCCCCGGCACCGGGACACGTTTCCGGCAAGGCTACCGGAGAGGCGGGGCCGGCCCCTCCTCCTGCAGGTGGAACCGGGAGCGGCCCGGGATGGGCGACGGCGGACCCCTCACCGGCGCTCAGGCGTCGATGCGATCGCGGTCCACGGCGTCGGCCCCCGCGATGATGAAGTCGCGGCGCGGCTCCACGCTGGAGCCCATGAGGAGCTCGAAGACGTCCTCGGCGTGGGTGAGGGCGGCCTCGTCGGCCAGGGTGATGCGCCGCAGGGTGCGGTGCTCGGGCTCCATGGTGGTCTCGGCGAGCTGGTGGGCGTCCATCTCCCCCAGGCCCTTGTAGCGCTGGGGCTCCTTGAAGGAGCGGCCCTGCTTCTCCAGCCTGCGCAGGGTGGTGACGAGCTCGTCGTCGGAGTAGGTGTAGATGATCTCCCTCTTGCGGCGCCCGGAGCCGGAGACCTCGATGCGGTGCAGGGGCGGCACGGCGGCGAAGACTCGGCCCGCCTCGATCATGGGGCGCATGTAGCGGAAGAAGAGGGTGAGCAGGAGGGTGCGGATGTGGGCGCCGTCGACGTCGGCGTCGGTCATGAGGATGACCTTGCCGTAGCGGGCCTGCTCAAGGTCGAAGGTGCGCCCCGAGCCCGCGCCCACCACCTGGATGATCGCCGAGCACTCGGCGTTGCGCAGCATATCCGCCTGGGAGGCCTTCTGGACGTTGAGGATCTTGCCGCGAATGGGCAGCAGCGCCTGGTACTCGGAGTTGCGGGCGTTCTTGGCGGTGCCGAGCGCGGAGTCGCCCTCCACGATGAACAGTTCGGAGTGGGCGACGTCGTTGGAGCGGCAGTCGGCGAGCTTGGCCGGCAGGGTGGAGGTCTCCAGGGCGGTCTTGCGACGGGTGATCTCCTTGTGCATGCGCGCGCTCACACGAGCGCGCATCTCCCCGACAACCTTCTCCAGCAACGAGCGGGACTGGGCCTTCAGGTCCCTCTTGGTGGAGGTGAGCAGGGCTGTGAGCTCCTTCTCCACGACGCGGGCGACGATCTGGCGCACGGGGGCGGTGCCCAGGACCTCCTTGGTCTGCCCCTCGAACTGCGGCTCGGGCACGCGCACGGTGACCACGGCGGTCAGGCCCGCCATGATGTCCTCCTTCTCGATGCGGGGGTCCTTGGCCGTCATCTTCAGGGCGCGGGAGTTGGCGTCGATCTGCTTGCGCAGCACCTTGACGAGGGCCTGCTCGAACCCGGTGAGATGGGTGCCCCCCATGGGGGTGGCGATGATGTTGACGAAGGAGCGCTCCAGGGTGTCGTAGCCGATGCCCCAGCGCAGGGCGACGTCGACGGAGCAGGTGCGCTCCACCTCCACGGGGCGCAGGTGGCCGGTGGACTTGTCGAGCTGCTGGACGGTCTCGGTGTAGGTGCCCTCGCCGCTGAGCCGGAAGGTGTCGGTCACTGAGGCGTCGGTGGCGAGGAAGTCGACGAAGTCGGCGGTGCCGCCGCGCGCCCGGAAGACCTCGACGCCGTCCTCAGCACCGGTGTCGAACAGGTCCCCCGAACCCTCGACGGCGTTCTTGGCGGCCGCCCGCAGTGAGGCCTCGGCCACGGCGTCGTCGGTGGCCCCGGCGTCCGCAGCGGGCGTGGCGGAGGCGGCGATAGCCTCGGCCTCGGGGCGCTGGTCGTCAAGGGACAGGGTGAGGCCGGGCACGAGGAAACTGGTCTGGCGCAGGCGGGCGCGCAGGGCCCCGGCATCGTACTCGGTGGGCCTGGGGAAGATCTGGGGGTCGGCCCAGTAGCGCACTCGAGTGCCGGTGGTGCCCCGCTTGACCTTGCCGATGACACGCAGCTCGGAGGCGTCGGTGAACTCTGTGAACGGCGAGTCGGGGCCGCGGCCGGCGGAGTCGTCGAAGGAGCCTGGGACACCGCGGTGGAAGCTCATGGCGTAAGTCCTGGAGTCGCGGTCCACCTCGACGTCCATGCGGGAGGCCAGGGCGTTGACGACGGAGGCGCCCACGCCGTGCAGGCCCCCGGCGGCGCCGTAGGACCCGCCGCCGAACTTCCCGCCGGCGTGGAGCTTGGTGTAGACGAGCTCGACGCCGGTCAGCCCGCTGGAGGGCTCGATATCGACGGGAACGCCGCGCCCGTTGTCGCGCACCTCGATGGAGCCGTCGTCGTGGACGATCACCGAGATGGCGTCCCCATGTCCCTCGAGGGCCTCGTCGACGGCGTTGTCCACGATCTCCCACACGCAGTGCATGAGGCCGCGCTGGTCGGTCGAGCCGATGTACATGCCGGGGCGCTTGCGCACCGCCTCGAGCCCCTCCAGGACGGAGAGGTGGCGCGCGGAGTAGTCGCCTCGGCTGGTCTTGTTCTCGGATGCGGGCACGCCCGGAATCTAGCCGATACCGGGGCCGCGGTGCTTCTGCCGCGCCGCCGGCACGGCTCGCGGGCGCCGTTGCGGGAGCAGGCTCACAAGGGGAACGCTGACATGCGGGAAGTCGCAGAACCATCACATAATGACTACAAGTCCATAAAAATCCCGGACTTAAACGGTTCTCCGGGGGTTGTGAGCTTCGACAGCGCCGGAGCCAGCACCGCTGACCGCTGCCCTGTCGGTGACGGCGCATCCGCCACAGCGGTGCATCGCCGCCTCGACAATGAGGTTCCTTCACTCCCATGCGCGACTCCACCACGCTCGATCAGATCTCCCAGGCCGCCCCGCGCAGGGGTTCATCAACCGCATCGAGGGCCCCTTCTCCGCCATCATGATCACCTCGGCCCTCGCCCTCGTCGGCGGCACCTGGGGCCTGGGGCGCCGCTGGCAAGGACGGTGTACCGAGCGATCGCCCGCAACCGGCACAGCCCCGGCCGCCAGGGCTCGTGCGCCGTCCCGCCGCGAGAGCCCTCCGCCGCCCTCCGGCGCCATAGCTCGTCAGCGCAGTCGCCGTCGCCGTGATGCGTCGGGTCGCGAATCGGGGACGGCTGGGAGGTCCCGCGTGAGCGGGCCTCCCCACGTCCCCGATCGGCCCACGGCGAACTCTCTGCGCCCCCGGCGGAAACCCGGGTCCGCGGACCGGATCGGGAGGGCGGCCGTGGTCCAATCGAGTCATGAGCACTACGAGCACCTCCATCATCGAGCGCGCGGCCGCAACCGAGGCCGCCCCTCTCACCGAGGGCGTCGCCGTCGAGGCTCGTCCTCTGACCACGGCGGACCGCTGCGACGCCTGCGGCGCCCAGGCCTGGATGCGCGTGTTCCTCGTCTCGGGAGAGCTGCTCTTCTGCGCCCATCATGGGCGGGAGCACTCCCAGGCGCTCGCCGAGCGGGCGCTGTTCATCCAGGACGAGAGCTCGCGCCTCACCGAGGGCGCCTGACCCCGGGCCGCAGCCCTTACCCAGCAGGGCGATGATCTCCGAGTCGTTCGCGCGCACCACGGTGGGCCGCAGGGATGAGCCTGTAGGCCGGGGTTTACGGCCCCCGAGCGCGATGGATGGGATACGCGTCCGCGCTCAGGCATCAGCCGGCGTCCGCGGCTTGGGCGCCCTGACCGTGGAAGTTGGACTGGACGACGGCGCGATCGCCCAGGGGCGCGGCGAGGGTGACCCGCACGGTCGCGGTCTCGAGGATCGCCGGGCACTGCGCAGGAGCACCCGGGAAGGAGCCGACGCTCAGGTTGATGTCCACGGCGTCGGGTGACTCCCCGACATCCGCGTGGACTGCCATGCAGGTCGCCGGCCCGCTGGAGAAGCCGAGCTCGATCGTGGTCTCGTCAACGGCGCGCCAGGTGTCCCACGCCTGGGGAAGGGGGCTGATGAGGTCATCGCGCGAGACCCACTCACCCCCCATGGTGGTCTGAACGGCGGTGGGCTCCCCGGTGGCGGACTGCCGCGATGACGAGGACCCGGAGGAATCCTTCGAATCCTTGGACTGGGAACAGGCTGCGGCCAGCAGGGGAAGGCCGACGGCGCCGAGGCCGAGCACCAGTCGCCGGGCGGGGAGGCCGGGGCGTGCGTTTCTCATGGCTCCATCCTCTCCCGGACCGGCGCCCAGCGTCCAGAACCCAGCAGGTCAGTGGCGGCGGGGCCCTGAGCGCGCGCCGACCGGGTCCCGAGATCAGTCGAGGTAGTCTCGCAGGACCTGGCTGCGCGAGGGATGGCGCAGCTTCGACATGGTCTTGGACTCGATCTGCCGGATGCGCTCGCGGGTGACCCCGTAGACCTTGCCGATCTCGTCGAGGGTCTTGGGCTGGCCATCGGTCAGCCCGAAGCGCATGGACACCACGCCGGCCTCCCTCTCGGACAGGGTGTCGAGCACCGCGTGCAACTGCTCCTGCAGAAGGGTGAAGCTCACCGCATCGGCCGGAACCACGGCCTCGGAGTCCTCGATGAGGTCGCCGAACTCGCTGTCCCCGTCCTCGCCCAGCGGCGTGTGCAGGCTGATGGGCTCGCGGCCGTACTTCTGGACCTCGACGACCTTCTCAGGGGTCATGTCCAGCTCGACGGCGAGCTCCTCCGGGGTGGGCTCGCGGCCCAGGTCCTGGAGCATCTGGCGCTGCACGCGGGCGAGCTTGTTGATGACCTCGACCATGTGGACCGGGATGCGGATCGTGCGGGCCTGATCCGCCATAGCACGGGTGATGGCCTGGCGGATCCACCACGTGGCATAGGTGGAGAACTTGTAGCCCTTGGTGTAATCGAACTTCTCCACGGCTCGGATGAGGCCGAGGTTGCCCTCCTGGATGAGGTCCAGGAAGAGCATGCCACGGCCGGTATAGCGCTTGGCCAGCGAGACCACGAGGCGCAGGTTGGCCTCGAGGAGGTGGTTCTTGGCGCGCTGACCGTCCTGGGCCACCCAGTGCAGCTCGCGGCGGTACTTCGCGGGGAAGTCGTTGCCCTCGGTGGCCAGCAGGTGCTCGGCGTACAGGCCGGCCTCGATGCGCTTGGCGAGCTCCACCTCCTGCAGGGCGTTGAGGAGGGCGACCTTGCCGATCTGCTTGAGGTAGTCCTTGACCGGGTCCGCCGTGGCGCCAGCGGTGACCACCTTCTGGGCGGGCTCATCGGCGTCGTCGGAGTCCGAGACGGTGAAGGAGCCGTCCTTGTCGCGCTCCTTGACGCGCTTGCCGGCCTTCTTGGCGGCGGCGCGCTCGGCCTCCTCCCGGCGCATCCTCTCCAGCTCCCCGGTGAGGGCGGCGATCGAGGGCTCCATCTTGATGCCCTTGATAACCCAGCCGCGGAAGATGTAGCCGTTCTCGGCCAGGAACTCGCGGGCCACCAGGGGCGCGGAGTCGCCGATGATGAAGCGCGGGACGGGACCGTGGCCGTAGGGGGCCAGGGTGATCGGCTCCTCGAGGGTGCCGTTGCCGTCGATCTCCAGGCCCTCGACGATCGTGTGGGAGCGCACGTAGAGGGTGGCGCCGGGGGCGAGCTTGACGCCCTTGAGGGCGGCCGGCGTGTTGAAGGGGTGCTTCTTCGTGCCGTCCCCGTTCTCCTCCAGGTTCACGTCGAGGTAGTAGTCGCGCAGCTCCGGGGCCGGGCCATCGTCCTCCTGGGCGCCATCGGCGCCCAGGGAGCCCTCGTCATCCTCGTCGGAGTCCCCGTCCAAGTCGTCGCCGAGGTCCGCCTCCTGCTCATCGGAGTCATCGGCGTCGTCGACGTCCGGATCGAGGTCGAAGTCGTCCTCGGGGACCTCATCGGCGTCGTCGATGTTCTGAGCACGCTTGCGCAGGGCAGTGGAGGAAGCCACGGGGCACCTTTCACGTGGGGAGTCTGCTCGGCGGCGGGCCAGCCCCTCGACTCCCCTCATCTCCACGCGGGGAACCGGGCGCAGTCCACCACCATCGCAGCGGGCAACCCAGCGATTGTAGCGTTTATTCCCGCTCTGCTCAGCATCGCCCCAGCGCAGCCGTGCTCGGCGGCCCAGGGGCGGGTGCTCCCGGGATCGGCCGATCGCCACAACCCCCTGCCGCTGCTCCCACGACCGCCACCGCCTTTTGCCACTACCCTGGCGCCATGACGCAGATCGACCGCACGATGAGCCTCGTGCGCCGGGCAGTGGACGAGCGCATCTCGCAGGCGATCGCCGAGCGGAGGGACGAGTGGTCCGATGCCGGGCCCGCTGCGGCCGAGCTCCTCGACGCCGCCGCGGATCTGCTGGGGGGTGGCAAACGGATGCGGGCCGTGCTGGCCGCCATCGCCCTGTCCGCCACAGCCGATAGCGCGCGCCGCGAGGATGTCCTGTCCGGACGGGCCTGCGCCGGCCTGGGCGCCGCTCTGGAGCTCTACCAGGCCAGTGCCCTCATCCACGATGACGTCATCGACGGCGCGCTGACCCGCCGGGGCCTGCCCGCGGCCCACCGCCGCTTCGCCACCGCCCACCGGGGCTCCCACTGGCTCGGCGATGCGGAGGCGCATGGCCGCAGCGCGGCGATCCTCCTGGGGGACCTGCTCCTGTCCGCCGCGGGCTCCGAGCTCGGGGCGGCCCTCGCCCAGTGCCCGCAGGGGACCCGGGCGGCGGGGCGGGCCGCCTTCGACGCCATGGCGGAGGAGGTGGCGCTCGGCCAGTACCTGGACGTGCGGACGGAGTCCCTGCCCCTGCCCGATGAGGGCGCGGATCACGCCGCCGCCGGCCGGGCGATGGAGGAGGCCGCCCTGGCCGTGGTCCGCCGCAAGTCCGCCCGCTACTCCGTCATGCACCCCCTGCTCATCGGCGCACTCCTGGGGGGACTGCCGCCCCACGGCGAGGGGGCCCGCCGCCTCGCGGAGCTGGGCGAGGCCACCGGGATCGCCTTCCAACTGCGCGACGACGAGCTCGGCGTCTTCGGAGACCCCGCCCGTACGGGCAAGCCCGCCGGGGACGACCTGCGCGAGGGCAAGCGGACGGTGCTGCTGGCGCTGGCCTGGCAGCGCTGCGACGCCGGGGGCAGGGCGATCCTGCGCCGCGTCCTGGCCAACACCCGGGCGGATCCGGCGGAGATCGCCGCGGCTGCGGCGATTATCGAGGAATGCGGGGCCAGGGCCGCGCACGAGGAGAGGATCGACGAGCATGCCGAGCGGGCGCGCCGGGCCCTCGAAGCGCTCATCACCGCGGAGGCGGGGCTCTCCAGGAGCGCCACTGCCGACCTGGCCTCCGTCATCTCGCTGCTGACCGACCGCAGCGCCTGACCCGCGTGGGAGCCCGCCCCGGCGCTGCGGTCCGGCGCGGACTCCCGGGCCCCATACAATGCCGTCGTGTCCCACGACCCCCTGACTGGCCGGATCGTCGACTCTCGCTACGAGGTCGGCCGGCGCGTGGCGCGCGGCGGCATGGCCACGGTCTACAAGGCCTATGACCGCCGTCTCGAGCGTGATGTCGCCCTCAAGCTCATGCACGCCCACCTGGCGGACTCCCCCGACTTCGTCGCCCGCTTCCGCAGGGAGGCCAGGGCCGCGGCGCGGCTGTCCAATCCCGGCGTCGTCGCCGTCTACGACCAGGGCGCGATCGACGGCATCGCCTACATCATCATGGAGTACGTGCCCGGGCCCACCCTGCGGGACCGCATCGCCTCGGGCCCCCTGACGGTCGCCGAGGCCCTGGAGATGACCGGCCACGTGCTCCGGCCGCTGGGCGCCGCCCACCGCGCCGGCCTCATGCACCGCGACATCAAGCCGGAGAACGTCCTGCTGCCGGTGGACGGCTCCGTGCCGAAGGTCGCCGACTTCGGGCTGGCCCGGGCGGTCACGGAGGCCACCCAGACCTCCACGGGCAACATCCTGGGGACGGTCGCCTACCTCGCCCCCGAACTCATCACCTCCGGGGCCTCCACGCCGCGCGCCGATGTCTACTCGGTGGGGGTCATGCTCTTCGAGCTGCTCACCGGCGAGCAGCCATTCAGCGCCGACACCCCGATCCAGATCGCCTTCCGCAACGTCCACGAGGACATCCCCGCGCCCTCGACGCGCGCCGATGGGATACCGACCGCCGTCGACGGGCTCGTGGCCTCGATGACCGCGCGGGACCCGCAGGAGCGGCTCGCCAATGCCGATGACGCGCTGCGCGCGGTGAGGGAGGTGGCCGCCGAGGTCGTGGATGAGGCCGGGGCCGACGACGCACCGGCGACCAGTGCCGCCGTGCTGGGCGCCGCCATGGGCGCGGTCGGTGAGGAGGGCGCCGGCGGAGCCGCCTCCCCATCCGGGGCGGACACCGCCGGCAGTGCGGGCAGCGCTGATGGCGCCGTCGGCTCGGCGAGCGCGCCCGGAGCGGTGAGCCCCGCCGGCGCTCCCGGCCCTACCAGCGCGGGAGTCTCCGCCAGCGCGGTCACGCCCGCCGAGGCCTCATTGACGGCCCGCCTCCCCCAGGGCCCCCCCGATCCGGGCGCTGCCACTCCCAGCGCCGGTATGCGCACGGTCTCCCTGCCGATCGGCTCGATCTCCAACACGAGCGGCGATGATGGAGACAGCAAGGAGGATCCCGACACGCGCGCGGCCGGGCTCCTCGGTCGCCGCCTCCTCATCGCGGGTGGCGCGCTCGCCGTCCTCGGCGCGGTGGGCGGCACCGGCGCCTGGTACTTCGTCGCCGGCCCGGGACGCCGGGTCAGCGTCCCCAGGATCGAGGGCATGACCACGGAGGAGGCCAGTGCCGCCGTTTCCGGAGCGGGACTGATCTGGGTCGAGCCGACAACGGTCCACTCCGACTCCGTCCCGGTCGGCACGATCATCTCGGCCATGCCCGCGGGCGGCACCTCGGTGACCGTCGGAGCGCGCATCCAGACCGTCGTCTCGCTCGGCATTGAGCAGAAGACCGTTCCGGACGTCGTCGGCAAGACCGAGCACGATGCCCAGACCGCCATCATCGACGCCGGCCTGACAGTGGGTCAGACCTCGAAGGAGTACTCCGCCTCCGTGGCCACCGGCATGGTGATCTCCACCGATCCAGCGGCGGGCCAATCCCTGGACAAGGGCTCGACCGTCAGCATCACGGTCTCCAGGGGGCGCGCCTCGGCCACGGTGCCCGACGTCGTCGGCAGGACCGAGAGGGAGGCGCGCAAGGCGATCGAGGCTGCCGGCCTGGAGATGAGCATTCCCACCAGGGCCAATGACAAATCGGTCAAGGAGGGTCGTGTCATCTCGCAGTCGCCGAAGAAGGGCGCCAGTGGCGTCTACAAGGGCGACACCGTCGCGCTCGTGATCTCGCAGGGCCCGAAGATGGTCACCGTCCCCGATGTGACGGAGAAGTCCGAGAGCGAGGCGAAGAAGGCCCTCAAGGACGCCGGCTTCGAGGTGCAGGTGGACAAGGCCTGGACGGGCCACGTCTTCGGCGAGGTCGACTACACCAAGCCCGCCAAGGGCGAGCAGGCCGCTGAGGGCTCCACGGTGGTCGTGCGCATCAAGTGACGCCGCCACGGTGATCGACCGACGCAGCGGGACGCGCCGGCGAGTCCCGCCGACCGGGCGGGCGCCGGGAGGCCCGGACGGCTCACTCGGCGGCCGTGCGCGCCCGGCGCGCCAGGAGGGCGATGATCCCCGTGCCGTTGCCGCGCAGTTCGCGCAGTCGGTTGCGCCATGGCTCCGGCCAGCCGAGGGCCTGGCCCTGGGTGGTGACGATGGCCAGGGCGAGAGCAGCGCCGGCGGCGTCCTGACGGCGCATGAGGGCATCGGCGGTGCTGACGGGCAGACCGGACTCGGGCAGGAGGCGCAGCCGGCGGGCGCGCTCGAGTGCCGCGGCGGCTGTGGCGGCGAGCTCCCCGGCGAGGCTCGCGTCGCCGACGGTTCCGGCCAGGCGCTCCAGAGAGGCCAGGCAGGCGGCCTCGTCCTCCCAGTCGGTGGCGGCCAGACGGCCGGCCCAAGGAGCACAGAGCGGGCGGGAGTCGCGCTCGATGTCCTCGAGCAGGGCGCTCATGGCCTCCAGGTGGTCACGGTGCCAGCGCAGGGAGGCGCCATTGTCAGGGATCATGGCGGCAGCGAGGCTCTCCATGCGGCGCAGGCGAGGCAGATCGGCCTCGGCCTGGGCGTTGGGCTCGGCGCCGCGCGCGAGTCGGCGCAGGACGGCCAGGTGCTCGCTCCAGTCGGCCGAGAGCGCGCTGTGCCCAGCGATCGCGCTGATCGCGGCGGCCGACTCGGCTCGGGCGCCGTCGCGGACGATGCCCTCCAGGAGGCTGGGCAGGTCTGGCAGGACATCGCTCCACTCCCCCAGGGCCGCGATGAGCTCGGGCTCGCGGGCGGCGGCGAGGAGGAGGCGGGCGTAGCGCAGGCGATGGCGGTCGGCGATGTGCCGAGGCGATGTGGCCGCCAGGGCGAGAGCGGCGTCGCGGCCCTCGGTGGCCACGTGGGCGAGGATCGTCCAGGCCTCGGGGGCGTCGAGCCAGGCGATCATGGCGCGGGCGGCGGCCAGGCGCACATCGGGGCGGGTGTCACGCGCCATGGCGGCACCGGTGAGGGTGGGCAGGTCCGCGGGGCGGTGGAGGCGGGCGAGGATGCGCAGGGCCTCCTTGCGCGCGCTCATGCGGATGGGGCCGGACATCGCGCCGGTGAGGATCTTGGAGGCCATGGCCGGGTCGAGGCGCGCTGCGCAGGCCATGGCGCCGTCGAAGGCGGTGCGGGCCCAGTCCTGCCCGGCGTGGTGGACGATCTCGCGCAGGGCGGCCTCGGGGTCGGACAGGTGGGCGAGGGCCTCCAGGGCGGAGGCGCGGGTGTCGGGGGCGCCGTCGTCGAGCCAGGGCCGCAGGTCCTCGACAGTGGTGGACGGGATGCGCGCCAGGGCGGTCAGGGCGCGATGGCGCTCGGGGCGGGTGGTGGCGCGCGCGTCGATGCGGCGGCGCAGGGCGGAGGCGTAGGAGGCGAGGTGCTCGGGGGCCCAGCCGTGGGAGCCCTCGGGAAGGAGCGCCAGGTAGGTGTGCTCGCGGTGCCAGAAGCGGCCCCGCAGGGGGCGGTCGAGGAAGAGGATCTCGACGAGGTCCTGCCGCATGGTGGCGATGGCGTCGGTGACGGGGCGCAGGGCGGCGAAGGACTCGTCGCGGCGCACGAGCTCGGCCACGCGCTCGCCGCGGGTGGCGGGGTCGGCCAGCCAGGCGACGGCGGCCCCCTGGCGGTCCGCGGCAACGGGGGAGTCGAGCGCCTGCACGAGGAGGGAGTCGAGCAGCCGCTCGCCGTTCGCCCGGCGGCCGAGGGCGGAGTGGAGGTCGAGGAGGAGGCCGCACTCCCCCGCGAGGGACTCCTCGCGAAGCCGCTTGGCGAGGGCCTCGACGGCGGTGGAGGCCAGGGCGCGCCCAGGGGTGAGCGGCGGGTGCCACAGGTGCGGTTCGTCCCCGACGGCGGCCTGGAGGAGACGCGCGGGGGCGGTGGGAGAGCCCCCAGTGGCGATCGCGTGGTCGATCAGGGCCCAGGCGAGGCCCTGGAGGGTCCACTGAGTGGCGCTGGAGGCGTCCTGGGCGCGCAGGGCCGAGCGGGTGAAGCCCTCCAGGGGCGTGAGGGGGCAACTGGCCAGGACGGACAGTGGGATGGAGGCCAGGGTCCTGGCGACGACGAGGCGAACGGCGTCCTGCTCGTGATCGAGGGCGCCGAGTCGCAGGAGGACATCGGTGAGCGCGTCGGCGTCGCGGCTGCGCCCGGCGGAGCCGATGAGGGCGGCCCAGGCCTGGGCGCGTTCCTCGGCGCCCAGGGCGTGGAGGCGGGGCGCGGCCTGGAGGATGGCCTGTTCGGGTGGCAGGAATCCGGCGAGCGAGAGCTGGTCGAGGGCGCTGGCGGCCTCTGGCAGGGCCGCCATGCGCTGGGCCTCGCGCTGGCGCCGGGCGCGGGGCAGGACCTCCAGGAGCGCCTCGGAGTAGTGGCGATGGGCGGTGTCGACGCCGTCGAGGGCGCCGTCGAGGACCTCCTCGCGATCCCGGGGAGGCAGGGCCGCGAGGATGGCGGCGAGGCGGCCGTCGTCATCACGGCCGGCGCGGGCCAGGGCGATGCGCTCGGGGACGGCGAGCAGGTGGAGGGCGCGGTGGAGGCTCTTGACCAGGCGGGCGCTGGCGGTGGTGAGATGGCGCTGGCCGACGTCGTGGGGGGCGCGGGCCAGCAGGGAGCCGACGGCGGTGGGATCGTGACGCAGGAGGCGCCCGAGATGGGGGTCGAGGCCGTCGGGGATGACGCGGGTGGGCCCGGCGGTCAGGAGCAGGGCGATGATCCCGCCGGGCAGGCTGGCGGCGAGCGGAGCGTAGGCGGTGCGGGCCCAGGCCCAGGCGCGGTCGCGCTGGACGGGGGCGGCACCCTCGAGACGGCGGGCGAGCTCGTCGAGGACGACTCCGGGGTGGCGCCGGGCCAGGGGGGCGAGGCTGGGCAGGAGGTCGCCGAGGTCGGCGATGAGGGAGCGGGCGGTGGGCTCGTCGGCGGAGGCGAGGAGACGGGCGCGGTCGGCGTCGGCCAGGGGAAGGCCGAGGAGGATGGCGGCCATGTCGGTGCGGCGCGTGGCGCGGATGCGGTGCTCCAGGGCTCGGCGCTGATTCAGGGGCAGGCAGAGGTAGCGGGTGGCGAGGTCGTCGGTGCCGGGGACGGCACTGCGGCTGAGGGCGCGCACGCGCTCGACGTCGCCGATCGCCCTGGCGGCGGCCAGGACGAGGCGGGCGTGGTAGTCGGAGACGGCGGCGAGGCCGTCGAGGAGGGAGCCGAGGGTGGGATCGGCGGCGTGGTCGCGGGCGAGGCGCACGAGGGCGCGCACGCGCTCGACATGCGGGAGGGAGGGCAACTGCCGAGCCAGGGATTCGGCGTCGGGAAGGGTCATGGGGCGAGGCTACCGGGCGTCCTGCCGCTTCTTCGCCCTGACGGCGAAGCCTTGTCCCCTTCGAGACCTTCCCGGACACCGGGGCCCGGCTCAGCCGTGGTGGGTTTGGAGCATCTCGGCGACCTCGAAGGCCATCTCGAGGGACTGCTGGTGGTTGAGCCGGGGATCGACGAGGGTCTCGTAGCGCTTGGCCAGGCCGGCCTCGTCGATGCGCTCGCCACCGCCGAGGACCTCGGTGACATCCCCGCCGGTGAGCTCGACGTGGATGCCCCCGGGCACGGTGCCCAGTGCCCTGTGGACCTCGAAGAAGCCGCGGACCTCGTCCATGATCGCCTCGAAGCGGCGGGTCTTGTAACCGTTGTCGGAGATGATGGTGTTGCCGTGCATGGGGTCGGTGATCCAGGTGACGGGGCGCCCGTCGGCGCGGACCGCCTCGACCAGGGGCGCCAGCGCGTCGCGGACACGGCCCGATCCCATACGGGTGATGACGCTCAGACGGCCGGGCTCGCCATCGGGATTGAGCCGGTCGACGAGGGCTAACAGCTCCTCCGGCGCGGCGGTGGGGCCGAGCTTGACACCGACGGGGTTGCGCACGCCCGCCAGGAGGGCGACGTGAGCATCGTCGGCGCCGCGGGTGCGCTCACCGACCCACAGCAGGTGGGCGCTGGTGCCGTAGAGGTCACCGGTGCGCGAGTCGCGCCGGGTCATGGCATCCTCGTACTCCAGCAGGAGGGCCTCGTGGGCGGCGTAGAAGTCGACCTGCTTGAGAGCATCGAAATCGACCCCGGCGGCCTCCATGAAGCGCATGGCCCGGTCGATCTCCTCGGCGAAGGCCTCGAAGCGCTTGTAAGCGGGGTTATCGGTGAAGCCGCGGTTCCAGGAGTGGACCTCGCGCAGATCGGCGTAGCCGCCCATCGTGAAGGCGCGGATGAGGTTGAGGGTCGTGCCGCTGCGCAGGTAGGCCTCGAGCATCCGGGCGGGGTCCGGTGTGCGGGCCTGAAGGCTGAAGTCGTGACCGTTGACCGAGTCGCCGCGGTAGGCGGGCAGGGTCAGGCCATCACGGGTCTCGGTGTCGGCGCTGCGGGGCTTGGCGTACTGACCCGCCATGCGCCCGATCTTGACGATCGGCATCGAGGCGCCGTAGGTGAGCACTGCCGCCATCTGCAGGATGGTCTGGACCTTGAGACGGATGTCCGTGGCGGTATTGCCGTCGAAGGACTCGGCGCAGTCCCCGCCCATGAGGACGAAGGCCCGGCCCCGCGCGGCCTGGGCCATGCGGGAGCGCAAGGAGTCGACCTCGCCGGCGAACACGAGCGGGGGGCGCGAGCGCAGATCCTCCCCAACGGCCGCCAGAGCCCCGGGATCCGGATAGGCGGGCTGCTGCGCGGCAGGACGATCTCGCCAGGTGCCGGGACTGGCGGTGGCCTCAAGCTCGTTCATCACGCCGGTCAGCATAGGTCAGGGCGGAGCGGGCCCGACTCCCCCACCGCATGCCGGGATCAGGGCCCGCCCGGGCCGGACAGCCGCGCCCCGCCTTTGGAGCACCACGGCAGCGTCAGCCGATTACCGGCAGCGCGCTGAGACGCGGAGTCGCACGCTCGGAGGACACCTCAGGATTCAGAACGTTGGAATCACGCGAAGCGATCTCGGGCCGTGGAGTCTCCCGTGCGCATTCGAGGCCCGAATGCGCACGCGGGATCTCGGGCGCGTGCAGCGCCTACGCCATTCCGACGAGAAGTCGGAGCGCTCCCGCTGCAAGCGTGCGATTCCCACTCCGCTCACCTGAGATGTCACGCCCATGGGCGCCGAGAACGCGCCTGGGGCCGGCGGCGCCGCAGCACGGCGCCGCCGGCCCCGAGTGGCGGTCCTGGCCGGTCCGGTCGGCCGGGCCGTCCCTGGCCTCAGTGCTCCGGGGCCGTGTCGGCCGGGGCGACGGTCTGGCCGAGTTCGCTCATGAGCTCGGTGAACCAGGGCTGGGTGATGTCGAAGGGCTTGCCGCCGGCGATGCGCGGGAACGGGATGGCGCCCAGGGCGTCACCGTTCTCCTCGTCCTGGCCGATGACGCCCGACTCGCCGCGCAGGGCGCAGTCGACGGCGAGGTCGCACATCTGCTTGATGAGGGCGAGGTCCTCGGCGTTGGCGGCGGCGGCGCGCGAGTAGTAGCCGGACTTCTGGACCATGACCTTCTCAGCACCGATCAGCTCGGCGAACTGCCTCGCGAACCACTGGCCGGGGTTGATGGTGTCGAGCTTGACGTGGCCGAAGGGGTCGCGCTGGACCTCCTCGCCCTTGGCCTCCATCTCAGCGATGATCTCGGGCACGCCGGCGCCCTCGGACAGGAAGACGTTGACGTTGCCCTGCTCGTCCATGATCGCCTTGAGGCGCTCGGCCTCAGCGGCGATGTCGAGCTTGGCCTCGGGCAGGAAGACGGCGTGGACGTCCCAGCGCTCCTTGGTCAGGCCCAGCGAGGGGGCCCACTGCTTGGTGTCGAGCAGCTTGTGGTAGCGGCGGGCGGTCTCCGCGGTGAGGTAGCCGCAGTTGCGGCCCATGCACTCGTGGATGATGAGCATGCGCGGGTTGGAGCGGTGCTCGCCGATGACGTTGAAGGCGAATCCGGCGCCCTCCTCGGCGGCGGTCCAGGCGCCGAGGGATTGGCGGATCGGAACGACGTCGTTGTCGATGGTCTTGGGCAGGCCGACGACGGTGAGCTCGTAGTCGTTGTCGTGGAGGTAGGCGGCCAGGTCCGCGGCGGTGGTGTTGGTGTCGTCGCCGCCAATGGTGTGCAGGACGTCGACGCCGTCCTTGCGCAGTTGCTCGGCCGCGAACTCGAGGGGGTTCACGCCCTCCTCCACCAGGCCGCGCTCGACGAGGTTCTTGGCGTTGGTGAGCTTGACGCGGGAGTTACCGATCGGGGAGCCGCCGAACTCGCGCAGGAGGCCGGCGTTCTTGCGACCTTCGGCGTCGACGACGATGTAGTTTCCGGTGAGCAGACCGTGGTAGCCGTACTGGTAGGCGATGATCTCGACGTCGGGAGCGACCTCGGTGTAGCGCTCGATGAGGTCGCCGACGGCGGCGGAGAGGCAAGGGGCGAAGCCGCCCGCAGTGAGCAGGGCGACGCGACGGATCGTCATCGTGGGCCTTTCGGTGAAGGTTGAGAAGTGACAGCCCTCATCCTAGCCGTGCGCGCTCGGAAGGCGCTGGCGCCGCTGGTCGCCGCTTCCCCGATCCCAGTCTCCCCCAGAGCGAAACCGTTGGCTCCAGCCACGGCGAGTAGAATAAAGTTACATTATGGCGGCCTGAATTACCATAATCTCCACTTCTGAAAGTAGGTCCTATGCACGCCCGGCGCTCCCAGATCGCGCTCCTCCCCTCTACCCCGCCCTCCCTGAGCCGACGCACGGCACTGACGGGGGCGGCCGCCCTTCCGGTGGCCGCGCTCCTCGCCGCCTGCTCGCCCGGTCAAGCGCCATCATCGGCCGGCGGCGCAGCGGCCGCTGACGCCATCCTGCCCACCTCAGCCGATGAGACCAGGGCCTTCGCCGTCCTGGCGGCCTGGGGAGCATCCCTGGCACTGGCCGCCTGAGACCGATCGGCCCCGTCGTCAGCGGTCTCGGGACTCCGGGGTGGGCTCCTCGTCCGACTCGTCGCCATCGTCGGCCTCATCGGCGGGAGGCTCGGGGACGCTCACCTCGGGGGCGGGGCGGCCGCCGGGGGCCGCCACGGGACCGGCGGGGCGCGAACCGGCCTGCTGGGTCAGCAGGCGATCCGTGGCCTCCAGGGCCGTGATCTTCTCGGCGTCCATCAGCTTCTTCACATCCGCCGCATAGACGTCCACGTACTCCTGCCCCGACAGGGACATGAGCGCGTACATGACCTCGTCGGTGATGGAGCGCAGCACGAAGCGGTCGTTCTCCAGGCCCCGGTAGCGCGAGAAGTCCAGCGGCTCGCCCACCACGATGCCCACGCGGTGGCGCGTCGATGGGATGACCTGACCGATCGGCTGGGCGATATTCGAGCCGATCATCGCCACCGGGATGATCGGCGCGCCCGTGGCCAGCGCGATGCGCGCCACGCCCGTCTTGCCCCGGTACATGCGGCCATCGGGGCTGCGCGTGCCCTCCGGGTAGATGCCGAACAGCTCCCCCGCCCGCAACCGGTCGATCCCCGCCTGGAGGGCCGCCTGCGAGGGCTTGCCGCCCGAGCGGTCCACCGGGATCGTGCCCACGGCCGTCATGAAGCGCTTGACCGCCCAGCCCTTGACCCCCTTGCCGGTGAAGTAGTCGGACTTGCCGATGAACGCCACCTCGCGGTCAATGAGCAGCGGCAGGAAGAACGAGTCGATGACCGCCAGGTGGTTCGAGGCGAGGATCGCCGCGCCCTCGGCGGGAATGTGCTCCTCGCCCCTGATCCAGGGCTGGTAGAGCATCTCCAGGGCGGGGCCGGCGGCGGCCTTC
Source organism: Actinomyces gaoshouyii (assembly GCF_002072175.1). GTDB lineage: Bacteria > Actinomycetota > Actinomycetes > Actinomycetales > Actinomycetaceae > Actinomyces > Actinomyces gaoshouyii. Next base: position 184,123 of record NZ_MVIV01000004.1, read on the forward strand.
ATGCCTCGGTATCCCACGGGGGCCTCCTGCGCTCTCGTCTCCTACTGCTGGCGCTCGCATCCCCCACGCGCCCGGCGGGGCGCCCTTGGAGCGGCTGCACCACGAAGTCTAGCCTCGCACCGTGCCCCCACCCACACGTTCCGCCGACGGCGCCCGCGATCCACGCGGCGCCGCCGTGACCGCCCGCCCGTGGGTCACCACCGGGACGCAGGGCTCCTTCGAGGATATGGGCACACCCCTGCGCGAGGCGACCTTCGTCGTCGTCGACCTGGAGACCACCGGAGCGGGCCCCGGAGCCCACGCCATCACCGAGATCGGGGCCGTCCGCGTGCGCGGCGGCATCGTCGACGACGAGTTCTCCACCCTGGCGAACCCCGACGCGCCCATCCCCGCCCAGATCACGCTGCTCACCGGGATCACCAACGCCATGGTCGCCACCGCGCCGGCCCTTGAAGAGGCGCTCACCGCCTTCCTGGCCTGGTTCCGCCGGGCCCGCCCGGCCGGCTCCGGGGCCGCCGGCCCGATCCTCGTGGCGCACAACGCCCGATTCGACGTCGGCCACCTGCGCGGCGCCGCCCGCGCGCTGGACCTGCCCTGGGACGAGCCCCGCGTCGTCGACACCCTCGCCCTGGCGCGCAAGGCCTGGTCTCGCTCCAACGTCCCCAACCACAGGCTCGGCACCCTCGCCTCCTTCGTCGGCTCCCCCACCCGACCCACGCACCGCGCCCTCGACGACGCCCGCGCCACTGCCGACGTCCTCCACGCCGCCCTGGAGGCCCTCGCGCCGCTGGGCATCACCCACGTGGAGGACCTGGCCACCGCCGCGGACCCCGTTCCCGCCACGCGCCGCGCCAAGGCCCGTCTGGCCGACCCACTCCCCCACGCGCCCGGCGTCTACCAGTTCCACTCCCCCTCCGGGCAAGCGCTCTACATCGGCAGCGCCTCCGACCTCCACCGCCGCGTGCGCTCCTATTTCACCGCCGCGGAGAAGCGCGGTCGCATCGCCCGCATGCTCGACACCGCCGTGAGCGTGCGCCACATCGAGACCCCCACCGAGATCGAGGCCCGCGTTCGCGAGCTGCGCCTCATCGCCGAGCTCGACCCGCCCCTCAACCGCCGCTCCCGCGCGCCCCAGCGCCAGCCCTGGCTGCGCGTAGCCCAGGGGAGCGGCGGCCTCGGCCCACGCCTGGCGCTGACAACAGCGCTGCCCACCGACGACGTATCCGAGGCCGTGGGCCCCTTCCCGTCCCGCGCGACCGGATTGGAGGCGCAGCGGGCCGCCGAGTCGGTCCTGCGGCTGAGCGCCTGGGACGGCACGGGCCCGCGCCGGGTCTCGGGCGATGACTCGCCCGCCGACGCCGCTACCGCGCGCCGGGCCCTGGCCGGACACATCGACCTCGTGGCCGCGCCCATCCTGGAGCGCGTGGCCGACCTGGCCGAGCGCGAGCGTTACGAGGAGGCGGGCGCGTGGACCTCCCGCCTGCGCTCGCTCCTGCTCGGCGCGCGCCGCGCGGAGGCCGCCAGGCCCCTGCTCGCCTGCCCGCACCTCATCGCGGCCAGGCGCCGCGAAACGGGCGGCTGGGAGCTCGTGGCCGTGCGCTGGGGACGGCTTGCGGGCTCGCTCGTCAGCCCGCCCGGCGCGGACCCGCGCCCCTACGTCGACGACCTGCGCGCCACGGCCCAGATCGTCGCCCGCCCCGAGCGCGTCGGGCAGGCAACTAGCGTGGAGGAGACGCTACTGCTGGCCTCCTGGGTTCTCGACGACGGCGCCCGCCTCGTCGAGGTCGACGCAGATCCCTCCGTCCTGGCCTGGCCCATCGGCGCCGCCGCCCGCCACCGACGAGTCATCGACTCGGGTTGATGCGAGAAACTTCGGATGATTTCGGCTGAGGAGTGGGGGATCCGGTCCGCCTCAGTCCTCCTGTCAGCCCGCCGCGACGACGCTGCCCCGGCGGGCGCGGAGCGCCGCGACGATGCCCTCCTGGAGGGCCAGTGGCTCCAGGGGCCGGGGAACGACGGCCTCCGCCTTGGACCAGGCGGCCAGCCAATCATCCTGGGGGCGGGCGGTCAGGAGCAGCACCGGTGGGCGGCGGTCCATCTCGGTGAAGAGCTCGTGGGCCAGGCCCATGCCACCGTACTTCTTGACCTCGCCGTCGAGCACGAGCGCGTCGAAGGGCCTCCGGCCGGCCTCGGCCCGGTCCTTCATTGCCAGGCGCACGCCCTCGGCGGTAGCCGCCTCGAACCAGGTCACGAGCGGCATTCCCTTGGCGGGGCGGCGGCCGATGCCCTCGATGACCTCGCGGCGGACGTTGGCGTCGTCGGAGAAGACGAGGAGCTCGAGGCGGTCGGCGGCGCCAGGGGAGTCGATGGCGGTCATGAGGTCCTCCGAAGGACGGTCTGGGCGGCAAGGCGTTCAGCGGTCAGTGTAATCACAGCCGGGCAGGGGTGCTCGACTACCCGCGCCCGGCTCGGCGACCTACGATGGGAGCACATCCGGGACTTCAGTCCTAGCGCTTCGTCGCGCCGGGCTGGGTCCGCCCACCGACCTGAAAGGCACGCCGCATGGCCGTCTACACCCTGCCCGAGCTCCCCTACGACTACGCCGCCCTCGAGCCCCACATCTCCGGGCGCATCATGGAGCTCCACCACGACAAGCACCACGCCGCCTACGTCTCGGGCGCGAACGCCGCGCTCGATGCCCTGGCCGCCGCCCGGGACGCGGACAACTTCGCCGCCATCAACCAGTGGGAGAAGGATCTCGCCTTCAACCTGGCCGGCCACACCAACCACACGCTCTTCTGGAAGAACCTCGCCCCGAACGCCGGCGGCGAGCCCGAGGGCGAGCTGGCCGAGGCCATCAAGGACTCCTTCGGCTCCTTCAAGCAGTTCCAGGCCCATTTCACCGCCGCCGCCCTGGGCATCCAGGGCTCGGGCTGGGCGATGCTGGCCTTCGACGTGCTGTCCGGCAAGCTGGTCATCTTCCAGCTCTTCGACCACCAGTCGAACCTGCCCGCGGGCACCCTCCCCCTCTTCCTGGTGGACATGTGGGAGCACGCCTTCTACCTCGACTACCTCAACGTCAAGGCCGACTACGTCAAGGCCATCTGGAACATCGCCAACTGGCAGAACGTCTCCGAGAGCCTGGCCCTGGCCACCGCCACGCGCTCCGAGATCCTCAAGGCATCCTGAGCCGCGCTGCGGGGCCCGACTGCGGACCCGGGCCCGGGATGAGAAGGGCCCCGCGACCGATCGTCCGGTCGCGGGGCCCTTCTCACCCTCCCCTGAGCGGCGCTGCCACTCCCGGGTGAGTGGTGAAGCCGGTCAGAGGGCCTCGCCCAGGTCCATCACGTAGGCGAGCGATGGCGCCGAGCCGTCCGGGGCGGGCGGGGTCAGCACGATGACGCGTGATCCGGTGGGCACCCCTTCCAGGCCCTTGAGCTGGGCCGTCTGCACAGTCTGGAGGACGCCCTCCTTCCAGGTGGAGCCGGTCCGGGAGCCGTCCCATGTGGAGAAGGCGACGTTCGCCGCAGCGGTGGCACCCGCGGGCAGGGGCTGCCCCGTACCTCGGGCCAGCACGATGACCTCGGGCGCGGTGGGCTCCGCCGTACCCGGGGCCACGCTGATCGTCGCCTCGGAGCCGAGCGCTCCGGTCACCGTGATCCCGCGGGCGGTCGCCGTCTCCTCGCCCTCCATGGTGGCCGTGGAGACGGCGGATTCGACATCTTGGGATGAGGCCTTCGAGACGATCTCGACGACGAACACCAGCGGGCCCTGGGGAGGCTTCCGCGCGGCGGCCTGCGTCTGGCCGCCGGTCATGCCCTGCCCGTAACCGAGCTCCGGCGGGATCGACATGAGCACGCGCTCGCCAACCCTGTGGCCGGCCAGCCCGCAGGTCCAGCCCGGGACCACCTGCTGGAGGCTGAAGGGGGTCGGGGCCCCGCGATCGTAGGAGGCATCGAAAGTAGCGTCGCTGCCCCACTCCCAGCCGGCGTACGAGGCATTGACGATGTCGGAGCCCGAGACCGCCTCTCCCGTCCCCTCGTCGAGGGTCTTGACGGTCAGATTCGCCGGCGCGGCCTGGCCGCTCCAGGCAAGGGTCGGCTTGGCGCCCGCATCGCCGCTGACGGTCGGCAGTGCGGCCGAGTCGGAGTCGATGGTCAGCGTCGAGCAGTCGACCCTGGCCAGGGGCGAGACCGTGGCCGCCGGCGCATCTGCCGCGTCTGCCTGCTTGGAACTACCGCCGCAACCGGCGAGGGTCAGGCCCGCGGTCAGCGCGATCGCGCCGAGGGCGAGGCCGCGGCGCTTCGCGCGGCCGACGGTGGGAAGGGAGGGGAAGGAAGGCACTACTCGCCTCTCGGGTCGGTGAGAAGTCCTGCCGCCGCTGATGCGGCGGCAGGGTCCTCTCAGTGAGGATCAGTGGAAGGACTCGCCGCAGGCGCAGGTGCCGACCGCGTTCGGGTTCTCGATGGTGAAGCCCTGCTTCTCGATCGTGTCCGCGAAGTCGATCGTGGCACCGGACAGGTAGGGAACGCTCATGCGGTCCACGACCACCTCGACTCTCTCCATGGCGCCGCCACCGGTCGGGAAGGCGCGCACGGCGTCGCCGTCGAGGGCACGCTCGTCGAAGTAGAGCTGGTAGACGAGGCCGGAGCAGCCGCCTGGCTGCACGGCCACGCGCAGCCGCAGGTCGTCCCGGCCCTCCTGCTCCAGGAGGGAGGCGACCTTGGCGGCGGCCGCCTGGGTGAGGAGGACCTCGTGCTCGGGCGACTCGGTGGTCCCCATGGCCGTCTCGGTGCTCGTGGTCTCAAGAGTCTGGGTCATGACTGTCTCCGTACTGTCTGCGAATCGTCCCCGTCGATCGACGTGGTTATTCACGACTACCTTACGTCCGCGCCCCTCGGATCACCGAGTGACGGCACTCACCGGAGCGCACGAGCCTCTCTCGGCCTCCTGCCAAGCTCCGATCAGGCCATGTCCACGAGATCGAGGTAGTCGTCGCCCCACAGGTCCTCGTCTCCGTCGGGCAGCAGGAGCACCCGGTCGGGATTGAGAGCGCTCACCGCGCCCTCGTCGTGGGTGACGAGCACGACGGCTCCGGTGAAGGTGGACAGCGCCCGCAGGATCTCCTGGCGGCTGGCCGGGTCGAGGTTGTTCGTGGGCTCATCGAGCAGCAGGACATTGGCGCTGGAGACCACGAGGATCGCCAGGGCCAGGCGCGTCTTCTCCCCGCCGGACAGGACTCGGGCGGGCTTATCCGCGTCCGCTCCCGAGAACAGGAAGGAGCCGAGCACGCCGCGCACCTGGGTGTCATCCATCTCCGGGGCGGCTGAGCGCAGGTTCTCCACCACGGTGCGGTCGTTGTCGATGGTCTCGTGCTCCTGGGCGTAGTAGCCGATCTTGAGGCCGTACCCGGGCAGGATCTCACCGGAATCCGGGGTCTCAACACCGGCCAGGAGGCGCAGGAGTGTCGTCTTGCCGGCGCCGTTGAGGCCGAGGACCACCACGCGAGAGCCCCGGTCGATCGCCAGGTCCACCCCGGCGAAGACCTCCAGAGAGCCGTAGGCCTTGGACAGCCCGGTGGCCTTGAGCGGCGTCTTGCCGCAGGGGGCTGGGTCCGGGAAGCGCAGGCGGGCGACCTTGTCCGCCTGCTGCTCGGCCTCAAGGCCGGCCATGAGCCTCTCGGCGCGCTTGAGCATCTGCTGGGCGGCGACGGCCTTGGTGGCCTTGGCGCGCATCTTCTCGCCCTGGGCGCGCAGGGTGGCCGCCTTCTTCTCCGCATTGGCGCGCTCGCGGCGGCGCCGGTGCTCGTCGTCGGCCCGTTGCTTGAGGTAGGCGTCCCAGCCGAGATGGTAGACGTCGAGCGCGCCGCGGTTGGCGTCCAGGTGCATGACCTGGTTGACGGTGTCGCGCAGGAGCTCGACGTCGTGGCTGATAACGATGAAGCCGCCGGAGTAGGCGCGCAGGTGGTCGCGCAACCAGACGATGGAATCGTGGTCGAGGTGGTTCGTGGGCTCGTCGAGGAGCAGCGTGTCGGGGTGGGCGAACAGGACGCGGGCGAGCTCGACGCGGCGCCGCTGGCCACCGGAGAGCGTGCCGATGGGCTGATCGAGGATGCGGTCGGGCAGGGAGAGCGCCGCGGCGATGCGGGCGGCCTCGGAGGCCGCGGCGTAGCCGCCGGCCATGGTGAACTCGTGGTCGAGGCGGGTGTAGCGGTCCAGGGCTTTGGCCATGGCGTCGCCCTCGGTGGTGGCGATGCGCTCCTCCGCCTTGCGGATGCGGGCCAGGAGGGAGTCGATGCCGCGGGCCGACAGGATGCGGTCGCGGGCGATCTCGCCCAGGTCCCCGACCTTCGTGTCCTGCGGCAGGTAGCCGACGGTCCCGTTGCAGGAGATCGTGCCCTCGTGCTCGACGGCGTCCAGGCCGTGGCGCTCATCGCCGTCGGCCACGGCCTGGCCGGTGCCCTGGGCCACCGAGGCGGCGGCGAGGAGCTTGGTCATCGTCGTCTTCCCGGCGCCGTTGCGGCCGACGAGGCCGATGCGCATGCCCTTGTCGACGCGGAAACTGGCACCGGCCACGAGCCGGCGGGCGCCGATGCGCAGGGTGAGGTCCTGGACGTTGATCACGGCGGACATGCTACGGGGCGCGGCGGCGCGCTCCCGACGGAGCCGCGCGGACGAGGGCCGGGTTCCCGCTCCGGTACGACGGGTCACGCTCCCGGTACGACGCCGAGACCCGCGCAGGATTGAGGCAGCCCTCACAGGGCTGTAACATCTCAGCAATGCGGCATCCCCGTGCCCGTCCGCCCGCGCGGCCGATCCCTGGGCCCGGAGAATCGCTATGCCGACGGCACTGCCCGCCGTCGGGCCATACGTCAGAAAGGCACCCCCACGCCATGACCACCACCACGAGCACGCCCGAGGCTATCCTCGACGCGGTCGGCGGGGCGGACAACATCGTCCACCTCACGCACTGCGCCACCCGCCTCCGGTTCGAACTCCACGACGCCTCGGTCATCGACAAGGCCGCCGTCGAGGCCATCCCCGGAGTCCTCGGCGCGGTTCCCCAGTCCGGCGACCGCTACCAGATCGTCATCGGCGGCGCCGTCCAGGGCGTGTACACCGAGATCATGAACCTGCCAGCGATGAAGAAGAGCGCCGGGGCTGTGTCCGACGCCGACGTCAAAGCGGCCGCCCGCTCCAAGGCCCGCGGGAAGAACGCGATCATCGACGCCTTCTTCGAGTACCTCTCCGACTCCTTCCGCCCGCTGCTTCCCGTGCTGCTCGGCGCCTCGCTCATCATCGCCTTCGAGGCGATGCTCGACGCGCTGGGCGTCGTCGACTTCCGGGACGACGCGGCCAAGGGCGCCACCTGGGTCTTCGTGGACTCCATGTGGCGCTCGGTGTTCTACTTCCTGCCGATCATGGTGGCCTACAACGCCGCCAAGAAGCTCAACATCGACCCCTGGGTCGGCACGGCCATCATGGCCGCGCTGCTGACCCCGAACTTCATGAGCCTGAGCTCCAAGGCCTACACCGAGACCGCCGAGGGCTCGGGCATGTTCGCCGAGGCCCTGAAATTCTCCGACCAGGTCACCTGCACGATGAACCCCACGCTGGGCACCGAGTCCTGCGTCGCGCACATCTTCGGCCTGCCCATGCAGCTCAATGACTACGGCGGCCAGGTGTTCGTCCCCCTCATCATGGTCGCGGTTCTCGCGCCGCTGTACAAGGGTCTGCAGAAGCTCATCCCGGTCAATCTCCAGATGGTCTTCGTCCCCTTCCTCTCCTTCGTCATCATGATGCCGGTCACCGCCTTCCTCCTGGGCCCCATCGGAGTGTGGGCCGGTAGCGCCATCGGCGCCGGCCTGGCATGGCTCAACAGCAGCGCTCCGATCGTCTTCGCGATCGTCATCCCGCTGCTCTACCCCTTCCTGGTGCCGCTGGGCCTGCACTGGCCGCTCAACGCGCTCATGCTCATCAACATCGACACCCTGGGCTACGACTTCATCCAGGGCCCCATGGGAGCCTGGAACTTCGCCTGCTTCGGCGCCACCGCCGGTGTGCTCGTCCTGGCCATCCGCGACAAGGACCGCGTCATGCGCCAGACCGCCTCGGGCGCTCTCGCCGCAGGCCTCCTCGGTGGTATCTCCGAGCCCTCTCTCTACGGTATCCACCTGCGTTTCAAGCGGATCTACCCGCGCATGCTCGTCGGCTGCGCCGTCGGCGGTCTCATCGTCGGCATCGGCGGTGGCCTGAAGGCCTCGACCTTCGTGTTCACCTCCCTGCTGACCATCCCGGTCTTCTCCCCGATGTTCCTCTACGTCGTGGGCATCGCGGCGGCCTTCACCACCGCGATGGTGCTCATCATCCTCACCGACTACCGCACGAAGGAGGAGCGCGCCGCCATGGCCACTGCCGCCGGCGGCACCGCCGAGGCCTCCGCCGAGGACACCGCTGCGGATCTGGCGCTCGAGGCCGGAGCCGCCAGCACTGCCGGTGCCACTGCTGAGGCGCTCAAGCCCGGCACGGTGACCGAGATCGCCTCTCCGCTCGTCGGTGATGTCACGGCCCTGGCCGATGTGCCGGACCCGGTGTTCTCCACCGGGGCCGTCGGTGCCGGCGCCGGCGTGACGCCCTCGGGCGAGATCGTCGTGACGGCCCCCGCTGCCGGGACGGTCGTCGCCGCCCCCGCCTCTGGCCACGCCTACGGCATCAACCTGGACAACGGCGTCGAACTGCTCATCCACGTGGGCATCGACACCGTCAACCTGGAGGGCAAGGGCTTCGACGTCAAGGTCAAGCAGGGCGATCGGGTCGAGGCCGGCCAGGAGCTCGTGCGCGTCGACCGCGCCGTCGTCGAGGAGGCCGGCTACTCGCTGACCACCCCGGTGCTCGTCACCAACACCGCGAAGTTCGCCTCCGTCGAGCTGGTGGCCTCCGGCAGCATCGAGCGGGGCGCCACGCTCCTGCGCATCACCGCCAAGGATTGATCCTGGACTGATCCTCTGGCGAGGACTGACCGGACGGTTCCGGTTCTGAGGGTCGGCGCCCGCTGGGGCGTCGGCCCTCAGTTTCACCGCCGCGCTGGGAAGAGCGGGCAGGAGCCCGGGATCGAGAGCCGGGCCCCTCAGTCCTCCCCCGGGACTCGCAGCGCCCAGAAGGCGACGGCGGCCGCGGCGGCCACGTTGAGGGAGTCCACTCCTCCGGCCATGGGAATGCGCACGACGGCGTCGCAGGCGCTCACGGTGCGCCGTCGCAGCCCGTCGCCCTCGGTGCCCAGTACAAGGGCGACTCGGGATCGCGGGGAGGCGCAGGCGGGTGAGGCGGCGAAGGCGTCGAGGCTCATCGAGTCCTCGGACAGGGCCATGGCCGCCACGGTGAAGCCCGCTGCGTGGAGGTCATCGAGGGCCGGCCAGGGATCGATGCGCGTCCACGGCACCTGGAAGACGGTACCCATGGAGACGCGCACGCTGCGCCGGTAGAGCGGGTCGGCGCAGCGCGGTGTGACGAGCACGGCGTCCATCCCCAGGGCGGCCGCGGAGCGGAAGGCCGCGCCCACGTTCGTGTGGTCGACGAGGTCCTCGAGAACCACCACCCGGCGGGCGCCCGTTCCCCCGCGGGCCGCCGCGAGCAACTGGGGGACCGGGGCGAGAACAGGGCGGTTCATGGCTGCCAGCGCTCCCCGATGGAGGTGGAATCCGGTGATGGACTCCAGCACAGCCTCCTCGGCGACGTAGACGGGCACGGGGCCGCCCTCGGGATCGCCCTGGCAGCCGAAGGCCGCTGCGATGAGCGGCGCCATCTCGTCCAGGTAGCGGGGGGCCATGAGGAAGGAGCGGGGCGCGTGCCCCGCCTCCACGGCCCTGGCGATCACCTTGGTGGATTCGGCCATGTACAGTCCGCGCACGGTCTCGAGGCGGCGGCGCAAGGCGACGTCGGTCAGGCGCGTGTAGTCGGCGAGGCGGTCGTCATTGCCGTGCTCGACGGGGACGATCATCGCACGGCTCCCTGGTGGAGGGGACGACAGGGGATGGGAACGAGCGGGGAGCGTGAGGGGACGGGCAGCACAACGGGGAGACTAGGACGGCCGGTCGGCCGATTCCATGTCTCCCCGTTGCGCCATCGGGTTTTGGGACGCGCCTCACCCCTGCTGCGGGGGCTCGGGCTCCTGGCGGTGCGCGCCGCCCCGCGACGGCGGGAGGGAGGAGGTCACCGGGTTGGCCCCACCGGCGGACTGCGGCGCCTCGGCCGCCTCCTGCGAGGCGGAGGCCGCCTCGCCGCGGGCCTGCGCCAGGGCCTCCTCGGGGGTCTGCAGGTTCGTGGCGGCCAGGTCGGAGGCGATGTCGAGACCCGTCTCCATGCCGGCCAGATTCACCTGGGCCTCACCGGAGTCACCAGCGTCGGCGAAGGCGGCCGACGGGCCGTCGACGCCCTTTCCGCCCAGCGCACCGGCGATGCCGTTGAGAGCCGCGGTGAACTCCGTAGGCACCACCCACATCTTGGAGGACTGCCCGTCGGCGATCTTGGGCAGCGTTTGCAGGTACTGGTAGGCCAGCAGCTTGGGGTCGGGATTGCCGCGGTGGATGGCGTCGAAGACCTGGAGGATGGCGCGGGACTCGCCCTGGGCCTTGAGGATCGCGGACTGGGCCTGGCCCTCGGCCCGCAGAATCGCGGACTGCTTATCGCCCTCGGCCGTGAGGATCTGGGACTGCTTGACGCCCTCGGCCGTGAGGATGGCGGCACGGCGGTCGCGCTCAGCGCGCATCTGCTGCTCCATGGCGCCCTGGATGGAGGCGGGCGGGTCGATGGACTTCAGCTCCACATTGCCCACGCGGATGCCCCAGCGGCCGGTGGCCTGGTCGAGGACGCCGCGCAGTTGACCGTTGATCTGGTCGCGGCTGGTCAGCGTCTGCTCCAGGTCCATGGCACCGATGACGTTGCGCAGCGTGGTGACGGTGAGCTGCTCGATCGCCTGAAGGTAGTTGGAAATCTCGTAGGTGGCGCGCTTGGGGTCGTTGATCTGGTAGTAGATGACCGAGTCGATGGACACCACGAGGTTGTCGGAGGTGATGACCGGCTGCGGCGGGAAGGACACAACCTGCTCGCGCAGGTCCACGGTGGTGCGCACGCGGTCCAAGAAGGGCACCAGGAGGTGCATGCCCGCACCGTACTCGGCCTGGAACTTGCCCAGGCGCTCAACGATGATCGCGTATGACTGGGGCACGATCCTCACGGCGCGCACGATCGCCACGAGGACGAGCAGGAGGAATAGGCCGAGGATGACGAGGATGGCGTTCTCCATATCAGCTCCTTGATCCGTAGATATGGGGCCGCCGCGCGAGGGCGGGCAGGCCCCGGGTCAGATTCTGGTCAGTCGGTGGGGGCGACGACGGCGGTGGCGCCGTCGATCGACAGGACGGTGATGGGGGTGCCGGGCTCGAGGCGCACGCCGCTCCCCTGGCCCTCGGTCAGGCGGGCGCTCCACTCCGCGCCGCCCAGGCGGACGCGCCCGCCCAGAGTGTCCACGGCGGTCAGGGTGCGCCCGGCTGAGCCGATGATGGCGTCGGCGTTGGTGCGCATCCCCGGCGCCGAGGAGGATATGCGGCGCTTGAGGACCGGGCGGACGGCGAGGAGCAGCAGGCCGGCGATCCCGGCGGCCACGATGACCTGCAGCCACAGCGGCGCCCCCAGGAGGGAGGCGCTCATGCCGCCGAGCGCGCCCCCTGCGAGCATCAGGAAGGTGAGATCGGCCGAGAGGGTCTCGACGATGGCCAGGATGAGGGCGGCGCCAAGCCACCAGGCCCATTCCATAGGGCTCTCGCTTTCTGCCCGATGACTGGGCTGTGGTTGACGAGTGGGACGGGGATGGGGCCTGCAGGGCCGATCGCCCAGACCGGATCCGGGCCCGGCTCAGGACTGGTGATCACCGGAACGAACGGCGGGGCCGCTGAGTCCGCGGGCGGTGAAGCGCCCGCGATCCCTCGCGATCTCCAGGGGCAGGCCGAAGGCGGCCGACATGGTCGAGCTGGTGAGAACCTCGTCGAGCGCTCCAGCGCCCACGGCCCGCCCGTCGCGCAGGGCGAGGGCGTGGGTGAAGCCCACCGGGATCTCCTCCAAGTGGTGGGTGACCATGATCATCGTCGGGGAGGAGGGCGTGGCCACGATCTGGCTGAGCGCTCCCAGCAGCTGCTCGCGCCCGGCGACGTCGAGCCCCGAGGCGGGCTCGTCGAGGATGAGGAGCTCGGGGTCGGGCATGAGGGCGCGGGCGATCTCCACGCGCTTGCGCTCGCCGGAGGACAGGCTCGCCCAGGGGCGCTCGATGAGCGCGCCCGAGCCGAGCGCCGTGAGCAGCGCGGTAGCGCGCTCGGTGTCCTTGTCCTCATACTCCTCCCGCCAGACGCCGATGCGGCCGTAGGAGGCCGACAGGACGATGTCGAGGACGCGGTCGCCCGCCTGGAAAGTGGAGGCCATGGCCGATGAGCTCAGCCCGATGCGGGGGTGGAGCTCGGAGATGTCCACCCTGCCCAGCCGCCGCCCCAGGACCTCCACGGCCCCGGAGGAGGGGAAGAGCCGGGCCCCCGCGATGCGGGCGGCCGTGGTCTTGCCAGCGCCGTTGGGCCCGAGGACCACCCAGTGCTGCCCCTCGTCGACCCTCCAGGAGAGGTGGTCGAGGATCTGCGTGCTCCCGCGGTGGAGGGAGACGTCGTCGAGGAGAAGAACACGGGTCACGGGATCACCCTATCCCACCCGCGTGACCTGAGCCGCAAGCACTCGCGAGGAACTCTCCCCTCCTCGATCGAGACGGGTCCAGCGGGGACGGGGTACCGGCATTTTACGTCCCCGCAGCGCGGTGCGGCCTCGCAATCGCAGCGCTCCCAACGGTTTAGGGTGCGCAGCGTGACTGACCTCGACCTGCGCCCCTCGATCCTGCTCGCCCTGTGGCTGCCCGTGCCCTCCTCGCGTGGCGCCGCCGCCGTCGAGGGCGCCGACGGCGCCCACACGGTCGCCGCTCCGGAGCTCGGCGGCGAGGTGCCCCTGCTGGAGTGGATGACCCTGGTGGGACGGCCCGAGCGGGTGGCGGCGGTTTTCCCCAGCCCCTCCGATCCCCTGCCGGGACTGGGCTCGGCGCTCGACGCCGGTGAGGCGGTGCTGCTGCGGACCGCAGCAGCACGAGGCGGCCCGCATGAGGCCCGGACGCGCCTGCTCATCCCCGAGCCGTCGGGAACGAGCGCGGTGTGGCGCCTCGTCGATCTGGGCACTGGGCCCACGGGCCCCGCTCCGGCAATCCCTCCCTTCGATGCCGCGCACGCGCGCACCCAGGTTCATGCGGCGACGGAGGAGGCCATCGAGGCGCTCACCGAGCTGGACCTGGCCCGGGAGCGTCCCGAGCTGGCCGACGATCTGACGGATCTCATCACCGCTGTCGCCGACCCGCGCCTCCTGCCACCGGGGATGGACCAGCGGCGCCGCGAGCTCCTGGAGCGCTCACTTCGCCTCCTGGGCATCTGCGAGATCGCGCTGGACGACGACGGCGCCGCGGCGACGGCACTCCAGGCCGAGCGGAGGGCGCGGGTGCTGCGACCTCTGCGGGACACCGCGCGCCGCGGCGTGGCCGCGGCGACGGACTGGTGGGCCGGAGCGCGCTGAGGACGCCCCGGTCCCGGCCCGCCCCGGAGCCTGTGCGAGACCGAGGCGGGACCGCGATCGAGGGATCAGCCGCGATCGAGCACCCAGCGGTAGACCTCCATCGTGCGCTGGGCGATCGCCTCCCAGGAGAAGTGCTGCTCAACGCGAGTGCGAGCCGCCCTGCCCATGCGCCGGGCCAGGGCCTCATCCATGACGAGCGAGGTGAGGCGCTCGGCGAGGTCCTGGATGAAGGTCTCGGGCTCCACGGGGGTCCCGGTGCCGTCGGTGACCTGCTCGATGGGCACGAGGAGGCCGGTCTCACCGTCGACGATGACATCCGGGATGCCACCCGTGGCCGAGCCGACGACGGGCAGCCCGCAGGCCATGGCCTCGAGGTTGACGATGCCCAGGGGCTCGTAGACGCTCGGGCACACGAAGACGTCGGAGGCGGACAGGACGGCGATGAGCTCGGGCCGCGGCAGCATCTCCTCGATCCACACCACGCCGGTGCGCTTCTCACGCAGCCCCGCCACGAGGCCCTCGACCTCCGCTTTGATCTCTGCGGTGTCCGGTGCGCCGGCGCACAGGATCACCTGGACCTCGGCGGGCAGGAGCTCGCAGGCGCGCAGCAGGTAGGGCAGGCCCTTCTGGCGGGTGATGCGTCCGACGAACACGATCGTGGGGCGCGAGGGGTCGATGCCCAGTCGTTCCAGGACGGCGGTGGATGCAGCGTCGGCCTCTGGGCCGGTGGGGCGCTGCCAGGCGTCGAGGTCGATGCCATTGTGGACCACCTTGACCCGCTCGGGGTCGATGGCCGGGTAGGAGCGCAGGATGTCGGCGCGCATGCCGTTGGAGACGGCGATGACGCCGGCGGCGGCCTCGTATGCGGTACGCTCGGCCCAGGAGGACAGGGCGTAGCCCCCGCCGAGCTGCTCGGCCTTCCACGGGCGCAGGGGCTCCAGGGAGTGGGCGGAGATGATGTGCGGGGCGCCGTGGAGGAGGGAGGCGAGGTGACCGGCGAGGTTGGCGTACCAGGTGTGGGAGTGGACGATGTCGGCGCCCTCGCAGCCAGCGGCGATCTCCAGGTCGACGCCGAAGGTGCGCAGCGCCGCGTTCGCGCCATCCAGCTCCGCGATCTCCGGGTAGCCTGTGACGCCGTCGTCGGCCCCCTCACTGCCCGGGTCGCGGGGCCCCCCGAAGGCGTGGACGCGCACATCGGCCAGGGGCCGCAGCACGCGCGCGAGCTCGTTGACGTGGACGCCAGCGCCTCCATAGATGAACGGCGGGTACTCCTTGGTGAGCAGATCGACTCTCAGTGACGCCATGTGCCTATGCCTCCTCGGCTGCGCGTTCGGGGCCGCCCTGCGGGCCAGGGCGCCGTCGGCCGTGATGCGGGCCTCAGTGCAACCGTAGCGGGATCGGGCGGTGCGCCGCCGGGGTTTCAGCCCTTCTCCGACGCCTCGCCATGAGGTCAGATGTCAACCCGCATCCCAAACCGGTCACATGAGTGGCCCCGATCACCGTAAGGTGGCCCCATGGCTTCCCCTCGTGTCCTCGCAATCATCCTCGCCGGCGGTGAAGGCAAGCGCCTCATGCCCCTGACCGTCGATCGGGCCAAGCCCGCCGTGCCCTTCGGCGGGATCTACCGGCTCATCGATTTCTCCCTGTCCAACATGATCAACAGCGGCTTCCTCAAGGTCGTCGTGCTGACCCAGTACAAGTCGCACTCGCTGGACCGCCACATCGCCAAGACCTGGCGCCTGTCGAACATGCTGGGCAACTACATCGCGCCCGTGCCCGCGCAGCAGCGCGTGGGCAAGCACTGGTTCCTCGGCTCGGCGGACGCGATCTACCAGTCCCTCAACCTGCTCGACGACGAGCGGCCGGACTACGTGGTGATCACCGGCGCGGACAACATCTACCGCATGGACTTCTCCCAGATGCTGGACCACCACATCGCCTCCGGACTGCCCTGCACCGTCGCGGGCATCCGCCAGCCGCGGTCCCTGGCGGACCAGTTCGGCGTCATCGAGTCCGACCCGGCCAACCGGGGCGTCATCAAGGCCTTCGTGGAGAAGCCGAAGAACACCCCCGGGCTGCCCGACTCCCCCGACGAGATCCTCGCCTCGATGGGGAACTACATCATGAACGCCGACGCCCTCCTGGAGGCCGTGACCGCTGACGCCGCCGACGAGTCCTCCAAGCACGACATGGGCGGCAACATCGTGCCGTGGTTCGTCTCCCGGGGTGAGGCCGGCGTCTACGACTTCAAGGACAACGACGTCCCCGGGGCAAGCGAGCGCGACCGCAGCTACTGGCGCGACGTCGGGACGGTGGACGCCTTCTACGAGGCCCACCAGGACCTCATCAGCGTCAGCCCCGTGTTCAACCTGTACAACGACCGCTGGCCGCTGTTCGCCGGATATGACGCCTCGATGCCCCCGGCGAAGTTCATCTACGCGCACCACGAGCGCCTGGGGCACGCCGTTGACTCGATCGTCTCGCCCGGCGTCATCGTCTCCGGTGGCGAGGTGATCTCCTCGGTGCTCTCGCCGTCGGTGCGAGTGAACTCGTGGTCCTCGGTGCGCTCGTCGGTGGTCATGGACGGCGCGCAGATCGGCCGGAACACAGTGGTTAACCGCGCGATCCTCGACAAGCACGTGGTGATCGAGGAGGGCGCGATGGTCGGCATTGATCGCGAGCACGACCTCGAGCGCGGCTTTACCGTCACCGAGTCCGGCATCACCGTGGTCCCCAAGGGCAAGGTTGTCACGCGCTGAGGCACTCCCCGGGGCCGGCCGATCCCAAGCCGGCCCCGGGGACGCGCTCGGCGAGGGGCCGGGCGGCACGGGCGACGTCGTTGGGAGCAATATGAGCACGGGACCGGGCCTGCTGGTGATGGACGTGGACTCCACGCTCATCGAGCAGGAGGTCATCGAGCTCATCGCCGAGCGGGCGGGGACTCGAGAGGAGGTCGCCGCCGTCACTGAGCGGGCGATGCGCGGCGAGTTGGACTTCGCGGCCTCGCTGCGCGAGCGGGTGGCGACGCTGGTGGGCGTGCCGGAGACAGTATTCGCCGAAGTCCTGGCCGAGATACGCCTGACGCGCGGGGCGGCGGGCCTCATCACGGGTCTGCATGAGCGGGGCTGCGCCGTGGGCGTGGTCTCAGGGGGCTTCGAGGAGGTCGTCCTGCCCCTGGCCGAGCGCCTGGGGATCGATCATGTGGCCGCCAACCGGCTGGAGGTCGCCGATGGGCACCTCACCGGGCGGGTCCTGGGGAGGATCGTGGATCGAGGCGTGAAGGAGGCCTGCCTGCGCCAGTGGGCGGCTGAGCGCTCGGTGCCGATGGAGCGCACGGTGGCGGTGGGCGACGGCGCGAATGATCTCGATATGATCCACGCGGCGGGCCTCGGGATCGCGTTCTGCGCCAAACCGGTGGTCCGCGAGCAGGCCCCGGCGCGGATCGACGCGCGCGACCTGCGCCTCGTGCTCGACCTCCTCTAGCCGCACCGCCCCCTTTCGCGAGACCGGTCGAAAACATGGGCGAGACCGGTTGGCCGTCCACAGGACAGTGCTGGTGGTGAGGGTTTTCCACAGGTTGGTGGTGGGGCCTGGCGCTAGGGGTGGGCGGGGCCCTTGCCCTGGCGGCCTGCCGCGCCCTAGACCCAGCACCGCTGACGGCCCGTGCCAAGGACCCCGCCCCGCCCGAGGCCAGCGGGGCCCCTCCCACCCAACTGGCGGCCGCCGGCCCGAGCGAGGCCACCGCCCCGGCGCCGACCACCGACGCGCTCGACAGTGGTACCGGAGTGGGCACAGGTGCCAGGCGACACGGTGGGGTTCCCATCGACGCATGAGCCGCAGGACAGCAATTCGTCGAGGCCGGACGACGCCTACCCTCAGGCGTCAGGAGTGCGTTAGCGCGGGCCATGAAGGCCCCTGAAGGGCCGTGAGCGCGGTGACCCGCGTCCTACCGGAGGCTTCCGCCTGCCCACGAACCCGTTCGCGGCCTTCCGAGGACGCGGGACAGGGCGCGAGAGCACTCCCCCCCCCCATCCCTCTGCGAGATCAAATCCTTCACCATATCCGAGATGATCCACCCCCTTCGTTGCGTCCGACAGATTCCATGGGCCTCCCCGTGGCCCTCAAGGACAATTCCAAGATGGGCAGCGACATCATAGGCGCCCCCCGGGACGCTGTGTGCGCTGTTTCCGGCAGGACCGATCAACGGCCCTGCAGGGCCTGGGCGTCATACATATTGCGATAATGCGCGCAGCCTTCCATTAAGTCCGCGTGCCTGCCAACGCCAACGACCGCACCATCATCGACGACGATGATCCTGTCCGCATGAGCCACTGTGGCGAATCTATGCGAGACGAGCACGACTGTCGTCTCGCCCCCAAGCGCGGCCATGGCCTCGAAAAGTATCTTCTCCGAGACCGCGTCCACAGAAGCGGTCGGCTCGTCAAGGACCAACAGGCGAGGCTTCTTCACCAAGGCCCTCGCAGCCGCGATCCGCTGCCACTGCCCAATAGACGGTTGATGACCTCCCTCAAAATGCCGCCCCAGCATCGTGTCCAACCGCTCAGGCAGGGACATGGCCCAATCCCTCAGTCCGACCGCTTCAAGAGAATCCCAGAGCCGTTCATCATCAGCGGTGCCACGATCTCGCGGATAGCCGTATTCAATATTGTCTCGCAACGATCTCTCATATTTAACGAAATCTTGGAAGAGAGCGGAGGACCATGAGCATAAATATTCTCGCGACAGCTCCCCGATGGGGCGGCCATCAACGAAAATTTCCCCTTCATCCGGCTCATAGAACCTTAGCAGCAATTTACATATCGTTGATTTGCCGCAACCGTTGACTCCGACAAAAGCGGTGATGCTGCCACTGTCGATCGAGAAGGAAACATCATTCAACGCGAGAACATCAGTCCCAGGATATCGGAAGCTCACATTACGGAACTCCACTGAGCCGCCGCGCCCACCGGAAGGCCCTCGGAACGCGCCTTCAGCGATACGGGCGGGTTTCGTATCGACCAGTGCCGCCCAATTTGACACATAAAGAAGATGCTGATAAATGCCTGTGAAGCCGATGAACGCCGCGAGCACTAATGGGCCGACCTGAGTAGTGGCCGAAATAAATCCCGCAAGCTCGCCCACCCTATTATGCGCCCCGGCAACAATTGCCGCGTAAACCACTGCGCCGAAGCTGGCGAGCACAGAGACCATCCCAAGGCCTCCGGCCTGGAGGAGAGTGAAGCGCGCCAGGCCGATGTCTTGGCGCAAGAAATTTTTCTTGATCAACGAATACGAGTCCGTGAACAGTTCATCCAGGCGGAATAGGCGAGTTTCCTTCTTGGCGCTATCCGACATGAGCAAGCCGCGGAAGTATCCCGCCAGCCTAGCCTTCGCGGCACGCTCGTACTCTATATCATAAGCCCTCGTTTGAACGCGAAAAGTAGCAACGCATCCAGGGATAGGGGCGACAAGGAGTATCGATGCTATAACAGGGCTCCATTGCCAGAGCACTGCGCATATGCTCAGCAGCGACAGCAGCGATTGGATCGCAGATCTCAGCGTATCGAACAAACCGTAGACGTGCTCACCCGTCGATTCGTTCACACGTTGGATGATGTCATACGTCTTTGAGGATTCAAAATTTTGCACCTCCATGTCCCCCAGTCGTTGAGCCACATCGATCTCTATGTCATACGATAGCCTTAAAGTTAAGGTATCTCCAAGGAATTTGATCATGTTCTCGAGAATGTATTTCACGAAAACAATCAGTCCGAACACGATGGCCCAAACGAGGTACCCTCTATGACCAGCACTGTCCACGACTGACGATACGAGAACTCCGACCGCATATACTTGCGCCCCAGGGAGAATACCGGCCACTATCGACAATATTCCGATCACGGCGAAGCGGCGACGCGCGCTTCTGCCGATTCGACTCCAAGCAATGCTCGTTGTCCGGGA
Organism: Actinomyces gaoshouyii; assembly: GCF_002072175.1. GTDB lineage: Bacteria > Actinomycetota > Actinomycetes > Actinomycetales > Actinomycetaceae > Actinomyces > Actinomyces gaoshouyii. Next base: position 203,730 of record NZ_MVIV01000004.1, read on the forward strand.
CAGGGGAGCCGCCCCGCGCATCAATTGCCGTGGCTCAAACTCAGTTTCCACAGCAATCATCCCCTTTCTAGATAGGTGTATCGATGGATTATCTTCCTCAACATCCATAGAATATCGGTTTCAAATTCCCTGTTCGCTGAATTCAGTCGGTTGCAATGCACGTGCATAAGAGAGTCGATAATCGAATTATACTGACCAGAACCGAGGTCGCGATGATTAGCAATCGTTGTCACCGGATCAGAATTGAGCATCGCCATACTATCTCTTTTTTGTGGATCATTAAATATATCTCGAAAGAACGCTAGTAAGGGATCTCTCTGCTTTGAATGCGCATTCATAGAAATTTTAGTAGCATGGATATCCCTCGGAATGCGATCAAGTAGGTTATGAGGCTCGATACCTAGCACATCAATATATTCAATCAACGACTTGACGCCATCAATTGGTAAAATTGGATCACTCCGCCTGTCGGTCTTGTACCTCTTGACCAAGACCTGGAGCGCCACAGACTAAGCATCCAACTCATCACCACACCTTCTTGATCACGCCCTTGGAACGAGCAAGCTCCCATCGCGCTTCCACAGGCGCGCTGCCGGTCCCCTCCACGCCTCTTTGCGGGCCACTTCCGCAGAGCGCTCATGACGGCGACTAATGGGCGGGGGTGAGAAGATCGATGACCTCGGCGGTGCCGCCGGTGAGGGCGTTCCACGGCGAGCCCACCCGCAGGACGGCGGCGTTGGCGGTCGACATGCCGTAGGAGACCCGCCGCCCGAGGTCGCTCACTCCCCCATCGAGATAGGCGGCGAGCTCGGAGGTCGTCGGCTCGTGCCCCACCACGATCACCGTGCGCGCGCCCGGCCCCGCCTGACGCACCAGCTCGAGGACGGCCCGGCCTCCCCCGAAGTACACGTCCTCCTCCACGAGGGCTCGCCCCGGGGACAGCCTCTCGGCGATCGGCTGGGAGGTCTGCCGCGCGCGCTCCGCGGGCGAGACGATGAGCAGGTCGGCGCTCCCCACCCGGGTGGCGAGGACCGCCGCCAGGGCCCGGGCCTGCGCCGCGCCGGCGTCGGACAGTGGGCGCTCGATATCCGTGGGCGCCGCGGCGGCACGGGCGTGGCGGATGAGGACGAGCGTGCGGGCCTCAGCGGCATCGGCGGCGCCAACAGCGGCGTCGGGGGCGGTCTCAGTCATGGGTCCTCCTCGCGGGTTGGGGGCGTGCGGATCGGTGGCCGGGGCGGTGCCGGACGACGCCCGCGATCACAGGGTCGCCCCACCGTCGGCGTGGATGACGGCCCCGGTGGTCGCGGGCATCCAGTCGGACAGGAGGGCGACGGCGGTGCGCGCCACCGGCGAGGCGTCGTTGGGGTCCCAGCCGAGCGGGGCGACCGCCCCCCAGCCGCCCACGAGATCATCGAAACCGGGGATCGCGGAGGCCGCCGTCGTGCGCAGCGGCCCGGCGGACAGGGCGTTGACCCGCACTCCCCTGGGCCCGAGCTCGACGGCGAGGGCCCGCACCGAGGCCTCGAGGGCGGCCTTGAGCGGTCCCATCCAGCCATAGCCGGGGTAAACGCGGGAGGTGTCGAAGGTGAGGGCGAGCACAGAGCTCCCCCGCCCCAGCAGCGGCGCCGTCGCCTCGGCGAGCGCGGCCAGGGACGCGGCGGAGACGATGAAGGCGTCGCGGAGCGCCGCCATGCGCGCCTCCCCCGCCTCCTCCAGGCGCGCCCTCGCCCGCTCGCCGTCGTCATCCTCCCCCGAGCCGGCGGGCAGCACCGTCCCGAGGAGGTCGCGGCTGGCACGGGCGATCGAGTGGACGAGGCCGTCGAGCCGCACCACGCCAAGGCGCTCCAACTCGGCCGGCAGCGCGGCCAGGGACGCGGGATCGGCCGCATCGAGCCCCACCACGGGCTCGGCCAGGCCCTGCAGCGCGGCGACGGACTCCGTCAGGGCCCGGGCGCGCGGGTGCGCGGTGAGGATGACGCGGGCGCCCTGCTCAGCGGCGGCGCGGGCCACGGAGGCGGCGATCGAGGAGGGGCGCATGACCCCGGTGATGAGGATTGTGCGCCCCCGCAGCAGCCCGGGGGATGCGCCCGGGCTCGGATCCCTCGGATTCATGGCCCCTCCCGGGTCCGTCGCAGCCGTCACAGGCACAGCCTACGGGGTGGCGCCGTCCCCGGGGAGGCGACTCCGTGCCAGCATGAGCGCGTGATCGCCCCTTCGCACTCCCCCGCCCCGCTGCGCCTGGGCCCCATCGAGGTGCCCATGCCCGTGGTCCTCGCTCCGATGGCGGGCGTCACGAACGCCTCCTTCCGCCGGCTGTGCCGCCAGGCCGCCGAATCCGCGCTCCCCGACGCCCTGCGCCCCTCCTCCCCGGGCCCGGTCCCCACCGACGGCGGCGGCCTGCGGGCGCCCGCAGGCCTGTACGTCACGGAGATGGTCACCACCCGGGCCCTCGTGGAGCGCAATGAGAAGACCCTCGCCATGGTACGCACCGACCCCGCCGAGCGGGTCCGCTCAATCCAGCTCTACGGCGTCGACCCCGTCATCGCGGGCAGAGCCGTGCGCATCCTCGTCGAGGAGGACCTCGCCGACCACATCGACCTCAACTTCGGCTGCCCCGTGCCCAAGGTGACCCGCAAGGGCGGGGGCGCGGCCCTGCCGTGGAAGCGGGACCTGCTCGCCGCGATCCTGCGCGAGTGCGTGGGCGCCGCGGAGAACGCCGTCCGGGCCGCCCGCCGCTCACGGGAGGTACCGGTGACGATGAAGATGCGTGTGGGGATCGACGAGTCCCACGAGACCTTCCTCGATGCCGCCCGGGCGGCGGAGAATGCCGGCATCGCCGCCGTCGCGCTGCATGCGCGCACCGCCCGGCAGCACTACTCGGGCCAGGCCGACTGGGCCCGCATCGCCGAGCTCAAGGAGTCCACGCGCCTGCCGGTGCTGGGCAACGGGGACATCTGGGTGGGGGATGACGCCGTACGCATGATGGCCGCCACCGGCTGCGACGGCGTGGTCGTGGGGCGCGGCTGCCAAGGGCGCCCATGGCTCTTCGCCGACATCGTCGCCGCCATGCGCGGCGAGGCCTCCCGCACCCGCCCGGATCTCGACGCCGTCATCGCCGTCATCCGCGAGCACGCCCGGCTGCTGGCCGATGAGATGGGTGAGGACCGGGGCGTGCGCGACCTGCGCAAGCACGTGGGCTGGTACCTCAAGGGCTACCCGGTGGGCGGGGCTGCCCGCAACGCGCTCATGCGGGTGGGCTCGTTGGCCGAGCTCGACGCCGCCCTGGGGACCATGCGCTCGCACCTGCCCGCCCAGGTGCCCTACCCCGGCGAGACCGTCGAGGGGCCCCGTGGCCGCGCGGGCCATCCGAAGCGCCCTCACCTGCCCGATGGCTGGCTGGACTCCCCCGTGCTCGACGCCGATCAGGCCGAACTGCTGGGCGAGGCGGAGTCGGACGTCTCGGGGGGCTGAGCCGGGCCCTCAGGGGCGGCCGCCCCCGGGCCGGCCAAGCCCTTCGTGCCATCGGCGCTCTGCCCCGCCCCACCGGTGCGGCACAGGATGGTGGCGATGGCCGTGGTCGCGGGGATCGCCAGGACGAGCCCGATCGAGGACACGAGCGTGCGCACGATCTCCTCCCCGATCTCCCCGCTGAGCAGGGTGTCGATCACGGAGCGGTCGATGAGCGCGGCGGAGAGGATGAGCGGGAGCGCGGTGCCCGCGTAGGCGAAGGCGAGGGTGTAGACGGTGGATGCGATGTGGTCGCGCCCGATCCTCATGCCACCGGTAAACAGGCGGCCCCGGGGCATGGCGGGGTTGGCGGCGTGCAGCTCCCAGACGGCCGAGGCCTGCGTGATGGTGACGTCGTTGAGGACGCCGAGCCCCGCCACCACCATCCCGCAGGTGAGCAGGGCCCGCAGGTCGAGCTGAACGCCGGCCTCGCCCACGAGCCCGTTGAGGGTGAGGGCGGTGTCCTCGACGGCGCCGGTCAGGTTGGATGAGCTCGTCCCCCACAGCGCGAGCAGCACGGTGATGATGACGCCGGCGAAGGTGCCCAGCAGCGCGGTGGTGGTGCGCACGGATACCCCGTGCGCCACGTAGACCGCCATGAGCATCATCGCCAGCGAGCCGGTGAGGGTGACGGCCAGCGCGTTCTCCCCGGCGAGCAGCGCGGGGATCATGAAGCCCATGAGCACGGCGGTGGCCATGAGCAGGCCCAGGACGCTGAGCGCGCCGCGCTTGCCGGCCACCGCGAGCACGAGCACGAGGTAGACGGCCGCCAACAGCCCGATCGGCAGGCTCCGCTGGTAGTCGACGAAGACGTAGGGGGTGCCGCCGGCGAGCGCCTGGGGCGTGTAGAGCACCTTCATGGAGTCACCGGGATGGGCGACGCGCGCCGACTCGGGCGGGATATGGACCGGGACGACGAGGCCCTTGCCCTCACCACTGGTGATCTCGGCGCACAGGGCGTCGGTGAGCAGTGAGCCGTTGGAGATCCCGCTGAGGACCTTGGCGGAGTCCTCGCAGTCGGATACGGAGGTGGAGGTGACCGTGGCGGTCTCCATGGAGGACCCCCCGACGGCGAAGGGCCGCGAGCCCACGAGGGAGCTCTTCCCCGGCCACAGCAGCGCCAGCCCCACGAGGGTGGCCAGGACGATCGGCACGATGATCGCCGCCAGCACGATCCTCACGCGGCGCGCCTCGCCCACCGTGACGGGCGAGGCGCCGTGGTGGTGGGAGTGCCCCGACATGCCGGGCGCCGTCAGCAGCCGGCGAGCCGCTCGGCCAGGTAGCGCTCGATGCCCTCCAAGGGCACGCGCTCCTGGACCATGGTGTCGCGCTCGCGCACCGTGACGGCCCCGTCCTCCGGGGAGTCGAAGTCGTAGGTGAGGCACAGCGGCGTGCCGATCTCGTCCTGGCGGCGGTAGCGGCGGCCCACCGCCCCCGCGTCGTCGTACTCGACGTTCCACAGGCGGCGCAGGCGCGAGGCGACGGCCTTGGCGGGGCCGGTGAGCTCCTCCTTGCGGCTCAGCGGCAGGACGGCGGCCTTGACCGGGGCCAGGCGCGCGTCGAGCTTGAGGACCACGCGGGTGTCGAGCCCGCCCTTGGTGTTGGGGGCCTGGTCCTCGTGGTAGGCCTCGACGAGGAAGGCCATCATGGAGCGGGTCAGGCCGGCGGCGGGCTCGATGACGTAGGGAACCCAGCGCTCGTTGGTGGTCTGGTCGAAGTAGGACAGGTCCTTGCCGGAGTGCTCGGCGTGGGTGGACAGGTCGAAGTCCGTGCGGTTGGCGATGCCCTCGAGCTCGCCCCACTCCGAGCCGGCGAAGCCGAAGCGGTACTCCAGGTCGACCGTGCGCTTGGAGTAATGGGAGAGCTTCTCCTTGGGGTGCTCGTAGAGACGCAGGTTGTCGGGGTCGATGCCCAGGTCGATGTACCAGTCGCGCCGGTAGTCGATCCAGTACTGGTGCCACTCCTCGTCGGTTCCCGGCTTGCAGAAGAACTCCATCTCCATCTGCTCGAACTCGCGGGTGCGGAAGATGAAGTTGCCCGGGGTGATCTCGTTGCGGAAGGACTTGCCGACCTGGCCGATGCCGAAGGGAGGCTTCTTGCGGGCGGCGCTCATGACGTTGGCGAAGTTGACGAAGATCCCCTGGGCGGTCTCGGGGCGCAGGTAGTGCAGGCCCGCCTCGTCATCGACGGGCCCGAGGTAGGTCTTGAGCAGACCGGAGAATTCGCGGGGCTCGGTCCAGCTCCCGCTCTGGCCGGTCTCGGGGTCGGGGACCTGGTCGAGCGTGACGGCGTCGGGGTCGAGGCCCTTGCGCTCGGCGTACTCCTCGATGAGCTGGTCGGCGCGGTAGCGCTTGTGGGTGTGCAGGGACTCAACGAGCGGGTCGGTGAAAGCACCCACGTGGCCGGAGGCGACCCAGGTCTCGCGGGGCAGGATGACCGAGGAGTCCAGGCCCACAACGTCGTCGCGGGAGCGGACCATCGCCAGCCACCACTGCTTCTTGATGTTCTCCTTGAGCTCGACGCCGAGCGGGCCGTAATCCCAGGCGGAACGCGTGCCGCCGTAGATCTCGCCGCAGGGGAACACGAAGCCGCGGCGCTTGGCCAGGTTGATGACGCGATCGAGTGTGGAGGAGTTCTGTGCCACCGGGTGTCTCCTGAATCATTCCGTCGTTGTCCGCACCTGGATGGTGGGAACGAGTGCCGACAGTCTAAGTGCAGCACCGCGCCTCCCCGACGACACCCCGCCCGGCCTGCCGAGAGGCGGTCCTCGCCTGTGACGAGCATTGCCACACCGAGGCACCCGTCGGTGAGATGATGAGGGCGGGCCGACGCTGGGCGCGCTCTCGTGCCGGGCTCCCCAGTACCCCTTGAGCACTGGCGCGATCGCGCCGACGATGAGAATCGAGGCCATATTGTGAGCAGGACGGCGGGCGACACCCCCTCCAAGTCCACCGCGGGCTCGACGGCGGCCAGGCCCCGCGCCACGCGCCAGCGCGCCGCCGTGGCGGGGATCCTTCAGCGCACCGCAGAGTTCCGCTCCGCCCAGCAGATCTACGCCGCCCTGGAGGCGGAGGGCACGAAGGTGGGGCTGGCCACGGTCTACCGCAATCTCACGGCCCTGGCGGACAGCGGGCAGGTGGACCAGGTCCGCAGCGCCGACGGCGAGATCCTCTACCGCTCCTGCGAGCGGGTGGGTCATCACCACCACATCGTGTGCCGCAACTGCGGACGCACCGAGGAGGTCGCCGGAGAGGAGCTCGAGGCCTGGATCGAGAGGGTGGGCACGGCCGCCGGGTTCACCCAGATGGAGCACGTGGCGGAGTTCTTCGGGCTGTGCCGGGACTGCTCGGCGCGCGCCGAGGGCGACGACGCCTGACAGACGCGGCGCCGCGGCGGGGCGACATCGCCCCGTCCATTCTCTTCCACCGCATCATCGCCGGAGTCGTCATCACCCGCATCATCCCGGTCTCGCCAGGAGCGATGATCGTCATCCTCCTCGTGGGCGGATACGCCCCCGCGGCGCTCATCGATGCGATGATCTCTGCTGTTCGCTCCGCACCCCGCCGTCAGGAGGCAGTTGATGATCGACGAGCGCCCGGGCCGATCCCCCCGCGCTGACAGCCCCGTCCCCGCGCGCCCCCTGCTCGTGGCCGTGTGCCGCGAGCCCGGGCCCATCGCCGACGACGAGCTCGCCACCCTCATCGAGTGGGGCGGTCTCGACCCCGAGCACGGCATCGAGACCATCCACCTCCTGGAGGCAGGCGCCCCCGAGCCCGAGGAGATCGACCTGGATCGCTACTGGGCGGTGACGATCACGGGTTCCCCCTTCGGCATCCGCCCCGATCCGGCCCACGATGCCGCCCACCCTCCCGCCGGGGGGCTGGCGGCGCTGGAGCGGATGCGCCGCCGCGCAGTGGCGCTGGCCGGGAGGCTCGTGGCCGAGGACCGGCCCACCCTGGCCCTGTGCTTCGGCCTCCAGGCGATCGCGCTCGCCCTGGGCGGAGGCCTCACGAGCGCTCAAAGCGAGGACTTGAGCGCGCCGCACCTGGCGCCCACCGAGGCCGGGCTCGCCGACCCGGTCACGGGCAGGCTCCCCGCAGCGCTACGGGGCTATGTGGGGCACGCCGACTCCCTCGCCGTCGGACCCGATGGCGCTCTTCCCGGCGGCGGGACGATCCTGCTGACCGGCGCCACCTGCCAGGTGCAGATGGCCCGCTGGGGCGAGCACGTGTACGGCACCCAGTTCCACCCGGAGATCACCACCGAGGGCATGCGCATCCGCATCGCCCAGTACGGGGGCGCCTACTACCCGCCCGAGGAGCGAGCCGCCGTCATCGAGCGCTGCGACAGCGCCGACGTCACCGGCGCCAACGCGCTCATCACCGCCTTCGCCAGCCGCTACGCGCACAGCCCTACCACGTAGGAGGGACCCGCCATGTCCCTGAGATTCGCCGCCTCGGCCCGCTCCACCATCGGGGTGGAGTGGGAGTTGCAGATCATCGATCCCGCGACACTGCGCCCCGTGCCCTGCGCCCCGGAGATCCTCGCCGAGTTCGCGCACGCCCACCCCGCCCATGGGCGGATCCATGCCGAGATGCTGCGTAACACCCTCGAGCTGGTGAGCAGGCCCCGGAGGACGGTCGCCGGATGCGCCGAGGATATGGGCATCGCCCTGGACATGCTCGCGCCCTTCGTCGAGGCGCATGAGGCCGTGCTGGTGGGATCGGGCACGCATCCCTTCGTCTCACCGGCCAGTCAGGGCGTGTCCGAGTCCGAGCGCTACGGCGCACTGGTGGACCGCACCCGGTACTGGGGCCGTCAGATGCTCATCTTCGGCACCCATGTGCATGTGGGGGTGGAGGATCGGGCCAAGGTCCTTCCCATCGGCGAGCACCTGCTCGCCCACCTGCCCCACTTGCAATCGCTGGCGGCGGCCTCGCCGTTCTGGGATGGGGAGGACACCGGCTACGCGGACAACCGCGCCTGGATCTTCCGCCAGCTGCCCCACGCGGGCCTGCCGGAGTGGCCGGGGGATTGGGCCGGGCTGGAGGCTCTCACGGAGTCGATGTTGCGGGCGGGAGCGATCAAGAGCTTCAACGAGCTGCGCTGGGACGTGCGCCCCTCCCCTGGCTTCGGAACGATCGAGGCGAGGATCTGCGACGCCTCCTCCAACCTCCTGGAGGTGCGGGCGATCGCAGCGCTCACGCAGTGTCTCGTGGAGTCCGCCTCGCAACGGCTCGATGAGGGGCTCCCCCTGGCCCGTCTGCCCCGCTGGTTCCTGGCGGAGAACAAGTGGCGCTCGGCCCGTTACGGGCTGGACGCGACCATCGTGACGAGTCCCGACGGCGAGCAGGCGCCCCTGCGCCAGTCCCTGAGCGCCCTCGCAACCGAACTTGAGCCGGTGGCGCAACGACTAGGCTGCGCGGATGACCTGGCGCTCGTTCAGGGGATCCTCACCAGCGGCGCCGGGTACGAGCGCCAGCGTTGGGCCCACGACGACTCCGGTCTGGAAGGCGTCGTCGAGCAGCTCATCGGTGAGATGAGGGCGGGGCGCCCGCTGCCCTGAGTCGGCGGGCGGCGCGGGCGCTACTGCCCGTCCTCCGCCTTCCCCGCGACGGCGTCGATCGCTCCCCCGAAACGGCGGTTCCTGGAAGCGTAGGCGACGCAGGCCCGCCACAGCTCGGCCCGATTGAACTCGGGCCAGGGCAGATCGGTGAAGTAGAGCTCGGCGTAGGCCGAGGACCACATGAGGAAGTTGGAGGTGCGCTGCTCGCCGGATGTGCGGATGAAGAGGTCGACGTCGCGCATGGCCGGGGAGTAGAGGTAGCGCTGGATCGTCTTCTCCGTGATGGAAGCTGGCTTGAGGCGGCCGGCGGCAATCTCCTGCCCGATGGCCCGGGCGGCGTCGGCGATCTCAGCGCGGCCCCCGTAGTTGAGGCACATGTTGAGCACCATGGTGGAGTTGCCCGCGGTGATGCGCTCGGCGCGGCGCACCTCCTTGAGGACGGACTTCCACAGCTTGGGCTCGCGTCCGACCCACCGGACCTGCACGCCCCAGTCATTGAGATCGTCAGTCTGAGCGCGCAGGGCAGTGCGGGCGAAGCCCATGAGGAAGCGGACCTCTGCCGGGCTGCGGCGCCAGTTCTCCGTGGAGAAGGCATAGACGCTCATCTCCTTGATGCCGAGCTCGACGCCACCGGCGATGACATCCATCATGGTGGCCTCACCGATTCGATGCCCCTCGGTGCGGGCCAGGCCCCGGCTGTTGGCCCAACGCCCATTGCCGTCCATGACGAGGGCGACGTGCTCGGGGAGCGCAGTCGCGGCGATGAGCGGAGGAGTGAGCCCATCGCGGTGCAGCGGAACGGATTCGGGCGCGGTAGTGGGATCGGGGGCGGTAGGCATATCAGGCTCTTTCGACGAGGGCGAGGGACCGCAGGCGGCGCTCCAGGTGCCAGGTGGTGTAGGCGGAGACGAGCCCGGAGGCCTGGGCCCGGTCCCGGGTGGTCGAGGCGTCGGCGAGCCGCCAGTCGCCGGATAGGAGGGCCCCCATGAGCGCCATGGCTCCGGGGTCGACGGTGACACTCCCGGCGGGTCGGCAGCTCTCGCAGACAGCACCGCCGGCCTGGACGTGGAAGGCCGTGTGAGGTCCGGGGGCACCGCAGATGGCGCAATCGAAGCACGATGGAGCCCAGCCGGCCAGGGCGAGAGCGCGCAGGAGGTAGGAGTCGAGGACAAGGCCAGGGGCATGGCGCCTGCGGGCGAGGGCGGCGAGGGCCCCGTAGAGGAGGAGGAACTGCTGGGGGGAGTCGCCGGTGCCGAGGTCGCCGTCGTCCTCGGTGAGGCGCTCGGCGGTCTCGGCCATGGTCTGCGCGCAGGTGAACATGGCGTAGTCGGTGGCGATGGGATGGCTGAAAGGGTCGATGGTCTCGACCTGGGTGACGACGTCGAGGCTGCGCCCGGCATGGAGCTGGACGTCGATCATGGAGAAGGGCTCGAGGCGCGCGCCGAAACGAGAGGTGGTGCGCCGCACGCCCTTGGCGACGGCCCGGGCCTGCCCGTGGTGCCGGGTGAGCATGACGATGATGCGGTCGGCCTCACCCAGCTTGTGGGTGCGCAGGACGAGGGCCTCGTCGCGGTAGAGCCTCTGCACGGGCCAGATCCTCTCACGCGCCGCGCCCTCCGGGGGCGAGGCGGGGCGCCGCGCCATGCCCCGCCCCCGGGGACCGCCCGGTGGGCGGCCTCAGCGCAGAGCGCGGTTGACGGCGGAGATGATCGCCTTGAAGGAGGCGGTCGTGATGGAGGGGTCGAGGCCGACGCCCCACAGGACCTGGCCGTCCACCTCGCATTCGACGTAGGAGGCAGCGGTGGCATCGCGCCCCTCGGACAGGGCGTGCTCGGCGTAGTCGAGGATGCGGATGGACACGCCGGTCTGCTCCAGGGCAGAGGTGAAGGCGTCCACGGGTCCGTTGCCGGAGGCGGTGAGCAGGCGCTTCTCCCCCTCGTCGGTGAGCGTGACGGTGAGGATCGAGTCCTCATCATGGGTGGAGGTGAGCGTGGCGCCCTTGAACTCGAAGCGCCCCCAGGCCGCCAGGTCCTCCAGTCCGTCGCGGTGGATGACGGCATCGATGGGCAGGTACTCGTCGGCGAAGATGCGCCAGAGCAACGTCGCGTCGACCTCGCCGCCGTAGGTGTCGGTATGGCGCTGGATGATGCGGGAGAACTCGATCTGGAGACGGCGCGGCAGGTCCAGGTTGTGGCTGTTCTTGAGCAGGTAGGCGACCCCGCCCTTGCCCGACTGGGAGTTGACGCGCACGACGGCCTCGTAAGAGCGGCCCACGTCGTGGGGGTCGATCGGCAGGTAGGGCATGGACCAGGGCACGGCGATCTCGGCGGCGTCATCCTCGAGTCCCTCGGCGCGCCTGGCCTCGACGGCCTTGGCGCGCGCGGCGAAGCCCTTCTTGATGGCGTCCTGGTGGGAACCGGAGAAGGAGGTGTAGACGAGGTCCCCGGAATAGGGCGTGCGCGGGGGGACGTCCATCTGGGTGGAGCGCTCGACGACGCGGCGCACCTCATCGATGTCGGACAGGTCGAGCATGGGGTCGATGCCCTGGCTGAAGAGGTTGAGGGCCAGGGTGACGAGGTCCACGTTGCCGGTGCGCTCGCCGTGCCCGAAGAGGCAGCCCTCGACCCGCTGACCGCCCGCGAGCAGGCCGAGCTCGGCGGCGGCCACGCCCGAACCGCGGTCATTGTGGTTGTGCAGGGAGAGGCACACATGCTCGCGATGCGACAGGTGGCGGCTCACCCACTCGATCTGGTCGGCGTAAACGTTGGGGGTGGCGCGCTCGACGGTGGCGGGCAGGTTGAGGATGATCTCGCGGTCCTCGCCCGGCTCCCAGGCACCCATGACGGCCTCACAGACCTCCAGGGTGTAGTCGCGCTCGGTGTCGACGAAGATCTCCGGGGAGTACTCGTAGCCGAAGATCGTGTCCTCGCTGAGGATCTTCTCGGCGCGGGCCATGACCATGCGGGTGCCGTCGACGGCGAGCTCGCGGATGTCGTCCTTGCCCATGCGGAAGACGACATCCCGGAAGAGGGGGGAAAGAGCGTTGTAGAGATGGACGGTGGCGCGCGGGATGCCGACGCAGGCGTCCAGGGTGCGGTCGATGAGATCCTCGCGGGACTGGGTGAGCACGGAGATGGTGACGTCCTCGGGGATGGCGCCGTCGTCGACGAGACTGCGCACGAAGTCGAAGTCGGTCTGGGAGGCGGCGGGGAAGCCGACTTCGATCTCCTTGAAGCCGATGCGCACGAGGAGGTCGAAGATGGCGCGCTTGGCCTCGGGCCCCATGGGCTCGATGAGGCTCTGGTTGCCATCGCGCAGGTCGGTGGACAGCCAGCGGGGGGCGGCGGTGAGGCGCTTGGCGGGCCAGGTCCGGTCCGGCAGGTCGGTGACGACGGTGTCCTGGAAGGGGCGGTACTTGGCGAAGGGCATGCCGGAGGGCTGCTGGGGGGCGGGCAGTGCGGTGCGCATGGTGGGGCTCCTGAGGTCAGTGGCGGCGGTCGGGCGCGCTGGGCGCCCGGCGGCCGGCAACGCGGATCGCCGCGGTCGGGGTGCCGGCCTGTCAGGCCCCGCCGCGGCGGCTAAGCAGGAGGTCGCCGCCCGGGCGCAGGGCCCGGCTCCGCGCTGGGATCACCGCTGGCATCGCTCGCTTCACTGGCATGGCCCCGACCGTACTCCAAAGGCGACGCCCCGTCAGGACGAACCACACTCCGGACCCGCATCCCCTTGCCGAGACCGGTCGAAAGCGGCACCGAAACCGGTCGACATGAGGGTCGGGAGCGGTTCGCCGCGCCTGCGCGCCCAGGAACCGCCCCGACCCGGCCTTGCGCCCTCGATCGGCGAGGATGAGGGCGCAGGGCCGGGCCGGGGGCGCTCAGACGAGGCCGGCGGCGAGGTCAAGGGGCGTGCCGAAGCGGTGGTTGGTGATCGCGACGGACTGCTCGCGCAGGAAGGGGAGCAACTCGGTATGCGGGCAGGGGGTGACCGCCCCCGTGTAGAGGGCGACGTCGGGACTGCCGATGGTCAACGACGTCGCCTCCTCCCAGACGGAGGCCTCAGGGAGGCCGCGCGGGGCGAGGATGCGCACGCGCGCGCCCAGAGCATTGGAAGTGCCCAGATCCGCCAGGCGGGCGGACCACACGCCCCCGGGCTCCAGCTCCACGCGCACGCCCGCCGCCTGAGCTGCGGCGATCAGGCTCGCCTGCAGCGGCGCCTCCACGGAGAGCTCCACGTCGGCACCCGCGAGCACGCCCGCGGCAAGGACGCGCACGAGGTCCGCCGTCTCGACGCCGAGCACGGAGCGCACGATGACGGGGGTGGGCCGGTAGCGCAGGATGTTGCGCTCGCAGACCAGCCCCGTGACATCGAGCGCCCGGCCGTAGCGCTCCTGCCAGGCGGCGGCATCGGCCGCGAGGGCGCGGCGCAGCCAGGCGGCGTCGGCGCGGACGAGCTCGTGGCGCACAGCCTCGAAGAGCCCCGCGACGCGCTCATCGACGTCGGACAGTGAACCGCTCTCAACCTCGACCTCGGCGCCCTCCTCCGGGGAGACCTCCCCCAGGCCGAGCAGGTAGGAGGGACCGCCGGCCTTCGTGGTGGCGCCGATGGCGGAGCGCTTCCAGCCGCCGAAGGGCTGGCGCCGCACGATGGCGCCGGTGATGCCACGGTTGACGTAGAGATTGCCGGCCTCGATCCCGTCGAGCCACTGGGCGAGCTCGGCGGGGTCGAGGGTCTGCAGCCCGGAGGTCAGCCCGTAGTCGACGGCGTTGACCGCCTCGATCGCCTCGGCGAGCGTATCCACCCGCATGATGCCGATAACCGGCGCGAAGTACTCGGTGAGGTGGTACTCGCTGCCGGGGGCCACACCGGCGCGGACGCCGGGACGCCACAGGCCCCCACCCAGATGCTTGGGGGCGAGCACCCAGTGCTCCCCGCGCCCCAGGGCCGTCAGCCCCCGATGCGCCTTGGGGTCATCCGGGACTGCGACGGGCCCCACCTGGGAGTCCAAGTGCTCCGGCCCCTTGACCCGCAGGGAGGCGGTGGCGTCCACGAGCTGGCGGGCGATGCGCTCGGACCGGCCCGCCGAGCCGACGAGCACGAGGAGGGAGGCGGCCGAGCACTTCTGGCCGGCGTGTCCGAAGGCCGAGGCGACGGCGTCGCGCACGGCGAGGTCGGGATCGGCCGAGGGGGTGATGATGATGGCGTTCTTGCCGCTGGTCTCCCCCAGGAGGCGCATGGAGGGCCTCCAGGAGCGGAAGAGGCGGGCGGTGTCGTAGGAACCGGTGAGGATGACGCGCTCGACGCCCTCATGGGTGACGAGGCGCTGGGAGACATCACCATCCTCGACGGGGGCGAGCATGAGGACCTCCCGCGGCACCCCGGCGGCGTGGAGGGCGCGCACGATCTCGGCGCCGCAGCGGCGGGCGGGCGGGGCGGGCTTGAGGACGACGGCGCTGCCCACGGCCAGGGCGGCCACGACTCCCCCGGTGGGGATGGCCAGTGGGAAGTTCCAGGGCGAGGCGACGACGGTCACCCGAGCGGGGGTGAAGCGGGCGCCGGTGAGGTAGTCGGGATCGGCCAGCTCCAGGGCCATCCGCGCGTAGTGGCGGCAGAAGTCGATGGCCTCGCCGACCTCCGGGTCGGACTGGTCGATGGTCTTGCCGGTCTCGGCGGCGGCCACTTCGATGAGTTCGGCCCGGCGGGAGGCGAGGACGTCCCCGGCATGGTCGATGATGGCGGCGCGCTCTGCGACGGGTCGGGCCGCCCACGCCTTCTGCGCGCTCGTGAGCCCGGCGATGGCGCTGTCCACATCCTCGATGGTGGCCAGGAAGGCCTCGCCGGAGCGCACGTCGTCGATGCCGCGCTTCGAGCCGGGGATGGCGGCCGCGATGCGGCGCGCCCATTCGCGGTTGGCGGGCAGGGCGGGGTCGGAGTCGGGGGTGGGGGCGTACTCGGGCAGGGGGCCCGGGGCGGGCGGCCCGGGAACGGGGGCTCCTTGCTCGGCGAGGCGGTCCTGGGTGCGGCGAGGCGCGGGCACGGGGGCGCCGGGGTCGAGGTCGGCAAGGGCGTCGAGGAAGCGCTGCTGCTCACGAGCGAAGACTGCGGGGTCGGAGGCGAGGTCGAAGACGCCCGACATGAAGTTCTCGGGGGCGGCGTTCTCCTCGAGGCGGCGCACGAGGTAGGAGATGGCGACGTCGAACTCGCCGGGGTCCACCACGGGCACGTACAGGAGGAGCTGGCCGACGTCGCGGCGCACGACCTCGGCGATGCCGGTGGCCATGCCGGAGAGCATCTCGAACTCGACGTCGTCCTGGGCGCCGCGGGCCTCGCGCAGTTCGTAGGCGAAGGCGATGTCGAAGAGGTTCTGGCCGGCCACGCCCAGGCGGATGTTGGCCAGGCGCTCAGGGGTCATGGCCCACTGAAGCATCCGCTTGTAGTGGGTGTCGGTGGCCTGCTTGCTGGGCCAGGTCACCAGCTCCCAGCCGTGGATCTCGGCATCGACGCGCTCCATGGACAGGTTGGCGCCCTTGACGATGCGGACCTTGACCCGGCTTCCGCCGGAGGCGACGCGGGCGGCGGCCCAGTCCTGGAGGCGCTCCATGGCGGCCAGGGAGTCGGGCAGGTAGGCCTGCAGGACGATGCCCGCCTCGTAGTCGCGCAGGTCGGGTTGACCGAGGATGGCGGTGAAGACCTCGATGGTCAGATCGAGGTCCTTGTAGTCCTCCATGTCGAGGTTGAGGAAGGTACCGTGGTCGCGGGCGACGCGGTACAGGGGCGTGAGGGCCTTGACGCCGTGGGCGACGGTCTCCTCGTGCCCCCAGGGGTTGTGGGGGCCGGTGACGGCGGAGACCTTGATGGAGACGTAGTCGACGTCGTCGCGCATGACGAGGCCCATGACCGCGGCGAGGCGGCGCTCGGCCTCCTTCTCCCCCAGGACGGCCTCGCCCAGGAGGTTGACGTTGAGGCGGTTGCCGCCCTCGCGCAGGCGGGCGAGCGCGGGTCCGAGATTGGCCTCGGTGGCGTCGACGACGAGGTCGCCGACGAGCTCGCGGAAGGTGCGGCGGGCGATCTTGGCGGCGGTGCGCGGGGCGAGGCGCGCGACGCGCCCACCGACGCCTGTGGCTGCGCCGAGCAGCTTCGGCAGGAAGCTCGTGCGCTTGGCGGCCAGGCGGGCGAGCGCGGCCCCGGCGACGTCGAGGTCGGTGGGGCGCACGACGTCGTCGGTGAAGCGGGTGGTGAACTCGAGGCCATCGGGGTCGGCGAGGATGCCGGCCAGGAGGGAGGCGCTGCGCGGGACGGGCTCGTGGGCGGAGGCGTCGGCCCAGCGGCGGGCTCGGGCGGTGGCGCGCTGCCCAACGGCCCACAGGTCGTCGGGGCAGGCGCGGTTGCGGGCGGGGCCCGTAGGGGCTGGGCTGTCCTGGGTCGCCATATGCGGCTCGCTCTCACTCGATGATCAGGGACTGATCCAAGTGTGCGACACGGCGCCGAGACGTGCAGGACTTTCGGCCCTGAGCGTCGCGGGTGCTTGCCCGAGCAGCCCGCGGACGCCCCCTCGGCGGCCCGCTGGCGCCAGCGCTCCTGGGCGCGCGGCTAGAAGCCGAGCTTGGCCAGGGCCTTGGGATCGGACTGCCAGTCCTTGGCGGTGCGCACGTGGAGGTCGAGATAGACCTTGCGGCGCAGGTAGTCCTCGATGCCGCGGCGGGCGCGCACGCCGATCTCCTTGAGGCGGGCCCCGCCCTTGCCGATGACGATGGCTTTCTGGGAGTCGCGCTCGACGACGAGGCTGACGCGCACCTGCATGCGGTTGCCCGCGCCCTTGACGGGCCCCAGGCTGCCGGGCGTGGTGCCGCGCGGGTCCATGACCTCGTCGACGATCACGGCGAGGGAATGCGGGAGCTCGTCGCGCACGCCCTCCAGGGCGGCCTCGCGGACGAGCTCGGCGATCATGATGTCGCGGGGCTCGTCGGTGATCTCACCGGTGGGGTAGAGCGGCGGCGAGGGGGGCAGGTGACCGGCGAGGACGTCGGCGAGGACGTCGATCTGTTCGCCGCGCGCGGCGGAGACGGGCACGATGTCCGCCCAGTCGCCGAGTTGGTCGACGGCGAGGAGCTGGGAGGCCAGGGCCTCCCTGCCCACGGTATCCGCCTTCGTGACGACGGCGACGACGGGGGCGCGCAACTCGGCGATGTCGCGGGCGATGAAGCGGTCGCCGGGCCCGATCCTCTCGTTGGCGGGGATGCAGAAGGCGATGACGTCGACGTCGGTGAGGGTCTCGCGGACGAGGTCGTTGAGGCGCTTGCCCAGGAGGGTCCTGGGGCGGTGCATGCCGGGGGTGTCGACGAGGACGATCTGGGCGTCCCCACGATGGACGACGCCGCGCACGTTGTGGCGGGTGGTCTGGGGGCGGTCGGACATGATGGCGACCTTCGTGCCGACCAGCGCGTTGGTGAGTGTGGACTTGCCGGCGTTGGGGCGCCCGATGAGGCAGGCGAAGCCGGCGCGGAAGCTCTCGGGGCAGGCGGGCAGGGAAAGCCCTGCGGCGTCGCCAGTGGTCTCGGGAGCCGGGCCCTCCCCGTCGGTCCCCTCGGCTCCGACGTCGGTGGGGCGGATGCCCGTCAAGGCGTTCTCACCGGCCATGAGCTCGGCATCGGAGGGGAAGCGGATGGGCTCAGCGGGCCCAGTGGACTCAGTGGAGTCAGCGGGCTCGGCGTTGTCGTTCTCGGTGCTCTGGCCGGTCATGGGCGGTGATCGCTCTCATCGTCGTGGGTGTCGGGGGTGCGGGTGGCCAGGAGGGTGGCGACCTGGCGGCGCCTGCCGGAGGCCTCTCCGGCGGTGAGGCGGATGCCCTGCCAGTCGCCGACGGCACCGGGCAGGGGCACTCGGCCGATGGCTTTGGTCAGCAGGCCGATGGCGGTGTCGACATCATCGTCGTCGATCTCGAGGCCGAAGAGCTCCCCGAGTTCGTCGAGGCCGAGGCGCGCGGGGACGCGGTAGGCGCCGTCGCCGAGGCCCTCGACCTCGGGCTCGGCGTGGTCGTGCTCGTCGGTGAGCTCCCCGACGACCTCCTCCAGCAGGTCCTCCATGGTGACCAGGCCGGCGATGCCGCCGTACTCATCGACGGCGAGGGCCATGTGGAAGCGGCCGGACTGCATGTCGCGCAGGAGGTCGTCGGCGGCCTTGGTCTCTGGAACGTAGACGGCCTCACGGGTGAAGTCGACGACGGCACGGGTCTCGTGCTCGGGATGCTCTCCGAGGCGGCGCAGGACATCCTTGAGGTAGAGGATGCCGCGCACGTCGTCGGCATCGTCGCCGATGATGGGGACGCGGGAGTACCCCGAACGGATGAACAGGCGCATGGCGGCGGCCATGGGCTCGTCCTCCTCCATGGTGATCATGTCGGGGCGGGGCACCATGACTTCGCGCACGAGGGTCTGGCCCAGCTCGACGACGCTGCGCATCATCTCGCGATCCTCGTCCTCGATGGACTCCGATTCGCCGATCTCGTCGATCATTTCGCGAAGGTCCTGGGTGACGGCTTCACGGGCCTCGGCCTCGGTGAGGGTGGAGGCGCGCCCGAAGCGGGACTCCAGCCAGCGCCAGGGGGCGCCGAGGGCATCGACGCGGCGCAGGAGGCCGGCGAGAATGAGGAGGGTCCCCTCGGGGTTGCGGCGCCCGAGACGGCGCGGGGAGATGCCCACGACGAGACCGAGGAGGACGGCGTTGACCCCGGCGGCGGCGAGGAGGACCTGCCACCAGGAGGTGAGCAGGCCGGCAACGGCGAGGGTGACGAGGACGGCGGCGAGCATGTCGACGCCGATGCGCGCGGCGCCGATGGTGCCCAGGACCTCGCCGCGGCGCTCGGCGAGGGCCAGGACTCCGGCGGCGCCCCGACGCCCGTCCTCGAGAAGGTCCTCGGCGGCGGCGCGAGTGATACGGACCAGGGCGGCCTCCCCGGCGGAGAGGGTGGCGCCAAGGGCGAGGATGAGGACCGAGGCGGTGATGAGCAGGGCGACGGGGGTGCCGGTCATGCGCCCCTGCTCGCGAGGAAGGTGAGGAGGAGGGTGCGCTGGAGATCGAACATCTCCTTCTTCTCCTCGGGCTCGGCGTGGTCGTAGCCGAGCAGGTGGAGGATGCCGTGGGTGGCCAGCAGCAGCATCTCCTCCACGGCGGAGTGCCCTGCGGCGATGGCCTGCTTGGCGGCGACCTGGGGGCAGATGACGATGTCGCCGAGAGTCCCGGCGGGGGCGGGGTCGTCCTCGTCACCGGGGCGCAGCTCGTCCATGGGGAAGCTCATGACGTCTGTGGGGCCGGGCAGATCGAGCCAGCGGACGTGGAGCTCCTCCATGGGCCCGGGGTCGATGAAGAGGATGTTGAGCTCGGCCAGCGGGTTGACGTGCATGGCAGTGAGCACGTGGTCGGCCAGCGCGGCGAATTCGGCGCCGTCGATGGCTACCTCTGTCTCGTTGTTGATCTCGGTGGTCATGCGCGGCTCCTGGCGGGGGCGTGATGGGCGGGGCGGGCGGTGCGGTGCCCGCGAGAGCGGTGGGCGGCGGCCCCGGCGCTGGCGGTGGGGCCATCGCGGTTGGCCCGCAGGGCCTGGGCGGCAGCGGTCTCGGCGTCATGGGCGGCGTAGGCGTCGATGATGCGGCCCACGAGGCGGTGGCGCACGACATCGGCGGCGCCGAGCTCGCAGAAGGAGATGCCGTCGACGCCGTCGAGGATCCGGCGCACGACGACGAGACCCGAGCAGTGGGAGCCGGGCAGGTCGATCTGGGAGATATCCCCGGTGACCACCATCTTGGAGCCAAATCCGAGGCGGGTGAGGAACATCTTCATCTGCTCGGGGGTGGTGTTCTGGGCCTCGTCGAGGATGACGAAGGCGTCGTTGAGGGTGCGCCCGCGCATGTAGGCCAGTGGCGCGACCTCGATGGTGCCGGCGGCCATGAGCTTGGGCAGGGTCTCGGGCTCGAGCATGTCGTGGAGGGCGTCGTACAGGGGCCGCAGGTAGGGGTCGATCTTGTCGGTGAGGGTGCCCGGGAGGAAGCCGAGGCTCTCGCCCGCCTCGACGGCGGGGCGGGTGAGGATGATGCGGGAGACCTGATGGCGGGCGAGTGCGTCGACGGCCTTGGCCATGGCGAGGTAGGTCTTGCCGGTGCCGGCGGGGCCGATGCCGAAGGTGATGGTGGCGTCCTCGATGGCGTTGACGTACTTCTTCTGCCCCAGCGACTTGGCGCGGATGGTGCGGCCCCGGGCCGTGAGGACGCCCTCGGCGAGGATGTCGGCGGGGCGCGCAGCGGCCGCGAGGAGGCCGATGGCGCGCTCGACCGCGTCGGCGGTCAGCGGTGTGCCGGCGCGGGCGACGTCGATGAGCTCGGAGAGCAGGAGGACGACGGTGTCGACGACAGATGAATCGCCGGTCACGCGGATCTCGGTCTCGCGCACGAGGATGTCCGCGTCGGGGAATCCCTTCTCGACGGCGCGCAGGACCTCGTCGCGCACGCCGAGGAGGGCGACGAGGGCGAGATCGGGGGGCAGGACGAGGGTGCGGGTGACCTCTGCGGCGGAGGCCGTGGGCGAGGCGGCACCGGGCGAACCGGGGCGAGCGAGACGCGCGGCATCGCCGGGGGCGGCTGGCGAGGTGGTCTGCGGCGCGTGGGCTGCCACTACTGGGTCGATGGGCGCGTTGGTCATCGCGGCCGATCCTACCGGGGCGGGCAAGGCCGAGAGGACGGGGCGGATAGGGAGGTCTGGACGGGCTGGTCCGCGCGGAGATCTGCGCCGAGAAGCAGAACCGGCTGGTCAGCAATGATCCAACTCCGCCGACGGCAGTCGGCTGACTCCCCGCTGCTGCGCCCCGGTCACGAGAGGTACGTCCACAGCGGATCAGCAACCTGGGATCGCTGCGGTCTACAGAGCCATCGCGAGCGTGCCGATCGTCAGCAGGACCAGGCCGGCCAGGTAGCGCCCGCTCAGGCGCTCGCGCAGGATGAGGATGGAGAAGACGACGGTCACGAGGATGCTCAGCTTGTCGATCGGCACGATGACACTCGCAGGGCCGTCCTGCAGCGCCCGGTAGAAGCAGAGCCATGATGCCCCGGTCGTCAGCCCTGAGACCAGCACCAGCGCCAGCTCCTGCCGGGGCAGGGAGCGCAGGGGGCGGCGTCGCCCGCTCACGGCGACCATCGCCCATGCCATCACTAGGACCACGGCCGTGCGGATCGCCGTGCCCAGGTTCGACTCCACGCCGACGATCCCGAGCTTGCCCAGGATCGCCGTCAGCGCGGCGAACACCGCCGAGCCCAGCGCGTAGACCAACCACCCCCGGGAGCCGGGTCGCCCGGCGCAGAGAGTCAGGGCATCGGCGCGCTCCAGCATGAGCAGCGTGCCCACGACCATGAGGACCACGCCCGCTCCCCCGAGCGCCGTCAACGGCTCGCCCAGGAGGACGACGGCGAGCAGCACCGTGAGCACGGTGCTCAGCTTGTCGATCGGGGCGACCCTCGAGGCCTCCCCGAGCTGGAGGGCCTTGAAGTAGCACAGCCACGAGGCTCCTGTGGCCAGCCCGGAGGCGACGAGCCAACCGAGGGCGGCGGCGTCGATGCTCGCGATCTGGGCCTGCGAGCCCCGGAGGAGCACCATGGCGACGGCGGCGGCCAGTACCGCGGGCGTGCGCAGGGCGGTGGCCAGGGTGGAGTCGATCTGCCGGGTGCCCGCCTTGGCGAGCACCGCCGTCAGCCCGGCGAACAGGGCCGAACCACAGGCGAAAACGATCCACATAAGCCCAGGCTAGCCTCCCCGCCCCCCCAGCGGCCTCGTCGAGTTCGTACTTTCGGTGACGAGTTCGGTGGGTGGAGGGACTAACTCGACGAGACGCACGCGTGCCGGCAGCGCCACCCAGCCTTCAGCGAGTCCTGCGGGGCATCGTCAGCGGGGCGGCGGTGAGCAGCACGAGGCCGATCATCACCAGGACCGCGGCATCCATGACGAGGCCCTGCGTCACCTCCGGCCCCGCCTGGACCTCGCCGACGGCGTTGACCGCCCAGCTCATCGGCATCACCAGGCTGACCGGCTCCAGGGCCGACGGCAGCTGGCCGCGGGGGACGAGCATCCCGCACAGGAAGACCTGCACGCCGATGAGCAGTGGCATGAACTGCACCGCCTGGAACTCCGTGCGTGACAACGCCGACACCAGCAGCCCCATCGCCACACCGACGAAGGCGTCCAGCAGCGCGGTCAGGATGATCCACGCCCAGTTCCCGGCGATCGTCACCCCCAGCGCCCAGGCGCACACGGCGGAGAGCACGAGGGCCTGCCCCATCGCAATCACCATGAACGCCGTGGCGTAGCCCATGAGGAGGTCGGCGCGTCTCATCGGCGTGGTCCACAGGCGCTCCAGGGTCCCACTCACGCGCTCCTTGAGCATGGAGATGCTCGTGACCAGGAACATGACGGACATCGGCAGGATCGCGATCATCTGCACGGCCACCCGGTCGAACAGCGCATCCCCGCCCGGGTAGTCCCTGTAGATGAAGTACAGGAGCGTCACCAGCAGCGCCGGGACCGCCAGGATGAGGGCGATCGTGCGCCTGTCATTGAGCAGTTGGAGCAGGACTCGTCTGACAGTGGCGGCGTAGGTTCGCATTCTCATCGGCTCATCTCCTCACTCGTGGCGCTGGGGCCGCCGGATCGCCCGGCGCTCTCGGCCGACTCGGCCTGATGGATGATGGCGAGGAAGGCGTCGTCGAGCGTCTCGGCACCGGTGCCGGCCAAGAGCGCCGGCGCGGTCGTCTCTGCCAG
This sequence comes from Actinomyces gaoshouyii, assembly GCF_002072175.1. Taxonomy (GTDB): domain Bacteria; phylum Actinomycetota; class Actinomycetes; order Actinomycetales; family Actinomycetaceae; genus Actinomyces; species Actinomyces gaoshouyii. The sequence goes on from NZ_MVIV01000004.1 coordinate 226,594, forward strand.
GATGCGGCCCTCTCGCATGAGCAGGACGCCGTCGCACCGGAAGGCCTCGTCCATGACATGGCTGGAGACGAGGATCGTGGTACCGCCCTCGGCGATGCGGCGGAAGGCCGTCCACAGATCTTCCCTGGTCACCGGGTCCAGGCCGACCGTCGGCTCGTCGAGCACCAGCAGCTCCGGGGCCGCGACGAGCGCGCAGGCCAGCGAGACCCGGTTGCGCTGCCCGCCGGAGAAGGTGCCCACCCGCCTTTCGGCGATGCCCGAGAGGCCCACCTCCGCCAGGACCTCGTCGACGCCCCTGGCGCGCGGCCCGGCCAAGCGGGCGAAGTAAGCCACGTTCTGGCGGGCGCTCAGGTCCGGGTAGATCGAGGCCTCCTGGGTGAGGTAGCCGATGCGGCCGCGCAGTGGCGCGCTGCCCGGCACGGCCCCCAGGACCTCCAGTTCCCCCGAGTAGCGCTGCACGCCGACGATCGAGCGCATGAGCGTCGTCTTCCCACAGCCCGACGGCCCCAGCAGGCCGGTCATGGAGCCCGGGGCCAGAGCCAGGTCGAGTCCGTGGAGGATCTCGTTGCCGCCGCGGCTCACCACGAGGCCGGTGGCGCGCACGGCGGGTGCGAGCGCCTCCGATGGGGCATTCTCATTTTTCATCATGTGATGAATATATGGGCGCGGGCCCGCATCGTCAAGAGTCATCACTGGATCCCGCCGCCTCCCGTCAGGCGGCCGACGAGGGCAGCTCCCCCGTCGCATAGCGCTGAATGGTGGGGGCGATGAGCGCCACCGCCTCCTCGATATCGAGCGAGGCGACCTCATCGAGACGGGCCAGCCAGCGCACCACGCCGAATCCGATGAGCTGGCCGGCGATGAGCTGGCCGCGCAGCTCGGGCCGGTCAGGGGCGAGCTTGTCCATGATGTTGCCCAGGATGCCGGTCACGATGAAGTCGCGGAAGGGCGCCAGGCTCTCGTCATTGCTCATAGCGGCTCGGATGACGGCGGAGAAGCGATCACCGCCGAGCCCATCCCACAGTCCCACGAAGGAGCGGACGATCCCTTCTCCCAGCTCCTCGGGTGCGAGGCGGGAGATCGCCTGGGCCCGCTCGGAGATATCGACGGCGCCGGTCCCGGCCGCCGACGCGACGACGGCCTCGGCGAAGAGCTCGGCGCGATCCCTGAAGTAGTGGTGGACGAGGGCGGGATCAACGCCGGCACCCCGTGCGACGCCGCGCAGCGAAGTGCGGTAGCCGTCTCTGGCGAACGCCGTGCGGGCGGCGGCGAGGATCGCCTCTCGCGCATCCGGGCTCCCGGCGGGCCTGCGACCGCGCGGGCTCATCGCCGCCTCCTCACAGGTGATACCAGCATCGACAGCATGGCCGCAGTATGCCCCATGGGCGCCGGTCGACGCCGCGGCCCCGCGGCTCACCCCCAGAGACCGGCCCGTTGGGCGAGGATGGCCAGGGCGACGGGGCCGGCGGAGGCCGTGCGCATGACATGCGGGCCGAGCCGCACCGTCACCGCGCCGGCGCCCTCCAGGGCGGCCAGCTCCGCAGCGCTGATCCCGCCCTCAGGACCGACGACGACGCCCACTGCACCGGCGCTGGGGAGCTCCACACCGCTGATGGGCGCCACCGCCTCCTCATGAAGGACGAGCACTGCTCCCCCGTCGGCGACGACACCTCTCACCCAAGCGGCGAGATCCGCGGTTCTCCTGGGCTCGGCCACCTCTGGCACACGGGCGCGGCGCGCCTGCTTCGCCGCCTCACGGGCGGTGACCTCCCAGCGCGCCCGCCCTTTGGCGACCTTCGGCCCCAACCACACGGAGATCGAGCGCTCCGCCTGCCAGGGCAGCACGAGGTCCACGCCGACCTCGGTGGCGGTCTCCACGGCCTGCTCATCGCGGCCGCCCTTGGCCAGGGCCTGGACGAGGGCGAGCCGCACAGGCGGCGCCTCCTCCGCTGCGCGCTCGATCACCCTCACGGCCAAGCGGTCCTTCGCGCCGCCCTCACCGGCGGCGGTCACCTCGCAGACCAGGCGCAGGCCCGTTCCATCCACGAGATCAACGCGCTCACCGGCGCGCAGCCGCCGCACCGCGACGGCATGACGGGCCTCCGGGCCAGTGAGGACGAGGGCGTCCCCCGGCCCGGCCGCAGCGGCTGCACCATCGGGCTCAAGGGTCTCGGGGCTCATGAGGAACACGGGCGCGGTCACCCCCCAAGCCTACGGCCCGCTCCGGCAGCTCCGGTGCTAGCGTCCGGGCCATGATCCCCAGCCCGCACGACGCCCCGGCCGCTCCGATCACGCCGGAGGACTTCGCCCGCAACCTCGCCGCGGTCCGCTCCCGCCTGGAGGCCGCCGCCGAGCGCGCGGGTCGGGAGGCCCGTGAGATCAGGCTCCTGCCGGTCTCGAAGACCGTCCCAGAGGACCGGCTGCGCGCCGCCGTCGCCGCGGGCATCACCCAGATGGGCGAGAACAAGGTCCAGGAGGCCAGGCGCAAGAGCGAGAATCTGGCGGATCTTCCCATCCACTGGGCGCTCATCGGCCATCTCCAGACCAACAAGGCCAGGGATGCGGCGGCCTTCGCCCACGAGTTCCAGGCACTGGACTCCCTGCGCGTGGCCGAGGCCCTCGACCGCCGTCTCCAGGCGCTCGGTCGGCCCCTGGACGTCTACGTGCAGGTCAACTCCTCGGGCGAGGCCAGCAAGTTCGGCCTGGAGCCCGCGGATGTTCCCGCGTTCCTTGCGGCACTGCCCGTCTATTCCTCCCTGCGGGTGCGCGGGCTCATGACCCTGGCCGCCCGCACCGACGACGCCGCCCGCATCCGCGCCTGCTTCACCACCATGCGCGAGCTGCGCGACGCCGGGCTCCAGGCGGGCGCTGTGGGCGACGGCCAGCTGTCCATGGGCATGAGCGGCGACTTCGAGATCGCCATCGAGGAGGGATCCACCTGCGTGCGGGTGGGTCAGGCGATCTTCGGGGCGCGCCCCGCTACCGGCGCCCAGTACTGGCCGGAGCCGCGCCGGGCCTGAGGGCACGGGCGGCCAGGGCCCTGACGCCGCCCGCTCAGCTCAGCGCCCGGAAAACTTCTCCTTCAGGCGCCCCATGACGGACTCGTCGCGGTGGGACAACTCGCCCTCCTCCCCGCGCAGCTCGGCGAGCTGGCGCAGCAGGTCGCGCTGCCGCTCGTCCAGGCGTGTGGGCGTCTCGACCACGATCTCGACGTTGAGGTCACCGCGCCCGGCTCGGCGCAGGCGCCCCACGCCGAGCCCTTTGAGGGGCAGGACCTCGCCGGGCTGCGTGCCCGGCCTGACGACGATGTGCTGGCCGCCGTCGAGGGTGGAGATGTCGAACTCGGCGCCGAGCGCGGCCGCGGTCATGGGGATGCGCAGCTCGGTCCACAGATCGTCGCCATCGCGGCGCAGGTTCTCGTGCTCGACCTCGTGGAACTCCACGTAGAGATCGCCGGCGGGACCGCCCGCGGGCCCGGCCTCGCCGCGCCCGGACATGCGCATGCGCGTGCCGGTGGACACGCCGGCGGGAATGCGGATCTCGATGTCCTGGTGGGTGCGCTTGCGGCCCTCGCCGGAGCAGTCGGGGCAGGGGGTCACGATGACGGTGCCGTAGCCGTGGCAGGCGGTGCACGGCGAGGTGGTCATGACGTTACCGAGGAAGGAGCGCGCCATGTGCTGCACGGAGCCCGAGCCGTTGCAGGACGAGCAGTTCACCGGCGAGGTACCGGGCGCGCAGCAGGAGCCCTCGCAGGCGGGGCAGGTGATGTAGACGTCGAGGGGGACGGTGCGGGTGGCGCCGAAGGCGACCTCCTCCAGCTCGACATCGACGCTCAGGAGGGCGTCCTGGCCCCGGCGCGCGCGGGACGCGGGCCCGCGAGAACCGGCCGCGGCCCCGAAGAAGGAGCTGAAGATGTCGGCGAAGCCCCCGAAGTCCCCTCCGCCGAACCCGGCACCGCCCCCGCGCACGGCATCCTCCCCGCCGAGATCGTAGAGCTCGCGCTTCTCGGGGTCGGAAAGGGTCTCGTAGGCGGTGGAGACGAGCTTGAACTCGTCCTCGTGCCCGGGGCCGGCGACGTCGGGGTGCAGGGCGCGGGCCTTCTTGCGGTAGGCCTTCTTGATCTCGTCGGCGCTGGCCCCACGGGTCACGCCGAGCACCTCGTAGTAGTCGCTCACAGTCGGGTCTTCCTTCAATCGTCAGTCGATGGTGGTCAGTGGTGCGGTGCAGCTGGCGCGGCGGCCGCTCAGTCCTGCGGTCCGGCGAGGAACCGGGACAGGTAGCGGGCAACGGCGCGCACAGCAGCCATGGTGGCCGGGTAGTCCATTCGGGTGGGGCCGATGATCCCCAGGTGGGCGACGGCGTCGCCGACGCCCGGGCCGTACCCGGCGGTGACGACGCTGGCCTCGGCCAGGGCATCCTCGTGGTTCTCCGAACCGATGCTCACGCGCATCCCGGAGGCGTCGGCAGGGTCCCCTGAGAGCAGGCGCAGCAGGACGACCTGCTCCTCGATGGCGTCCAGGAGCGGTCCCATGGTGGTGAAATCTGGGGTGGCGCGGGCCAGGTTCGCGGTGCCGGCCACGGCGATGCGCTCCTCGGCGTCGGGGCGCAGGGCGGCGATGAGCTCGCCGGTGACGGCGGCCAGCAGCGCGCGCTCGTCGGAGGGGGCCTGCTCCGCCAGACCTGCCAGTGCGGGGGCGACGTCGTCGGCCCGCCGCCCCACGAGTGAGGCGTTGAGGCGGATCTTGAGGCGCTCCAGGGCGACGGGGTCGATGACGCCGTGCGCGCCGTCGTCCCCCGGGTCGGGACGGTCGCCCATGAGGGTGATGGTGCGCTGCTCGACGCGCCCGGTGTCCGTGATGATGACCATGAGCAGGCGCGCGGGCGCCAGGGCCACGAGTTCGAGGTGTCGCAGCGAGGTCAGCCGCAGGCTCGGGTATTCGACGACCGCCAGCTGCCCGGTGAGCTGGGCCAGGACCCGCACGGTGCGGAGCACCACCTGCTCCAGGTCCACCGCGCCGGTCAGCAGCGCGGATATCGCCGCGCGCTCGGGGGCGGACAGAGGCCTGATGCGGGCGACCTCGTCGACGAAGAGGCGGTAGCCCTTCTCGGTGGGGACGCGGCCCGCGCTCGTGTGGGGCTGATGGATGTAGCCCTCGTCCTCCAGGGCGGCCATGTCGTTGCGGATGGTGGCCGGGGACACGCCGAGGCGGTAGCGCTCAACGAGGGCGCGCGAGCCGACGGGCTCACGAGTGCGCACATAGTCCGTGACGATGGCGGACAGGACTTCGAGACGGCGGTCATCAGCCATGGCGCTGTCCTCCTCCCGGCTCCCATGCGTTAGCACTCTCGGTCGACGAGTGCCATCCTACGCCCGGCCCGGCGGGTCTCCCGTTCGCCCAGCGTGAGCCTCGCTACCGTGCCCGGCGTGACTCCAGTCCCCCTTCACCGCCCCCAGGCCGTCCCCGGCGCGACGGCGGCCCGCCGCAAGGCCCTGCGCGAGCAGGGCGCCACCCGCGCGCAGCAGCACGCGGCGGGGCCGACGAGGACCGCCGCGCCCGGATCGGCCCGCGCGCCCTCGCTGTCCGACCGCTACGGGGGCGACGTGCTCGCCGCCGACCCGCATCGAGTGGGCCCGCGCGCCATCCGCCTGGAGTCGGTCCATGTGGCCGTTGAGCGAGGCATGGTGCTGGAGGACCGCGAGACCGGCTTCGTAGGGGCGGCGGTTGCCGTGGAGAAGTCCGGGGGGCGACAGATCGTCGTCCTGGAGGACCGCCACGGCGCACGGCGCGGCTTCACGCTGGGCCCGGGCTTCTGGCTGGAGGGCCGTCCTGTCATCCTCGATCCCCCGGCGCCGGCGCGCCGCTCCCCGAGCGGCCCGGTGAGCGCCGGCGGCAGGCGCCTGACAGCGTCGGGCTCCTACGCGGTGGAGGGCGGGCGCGCCCGCACGGCCCGCGCCTCGAGGATCTGGGTGGAGGGCAGGCACGACGCCGAGCTCGTGGAGAAGGTCTGGGGCGATGACCTGCGCCATGAGGGCGTCGTCATCCTCATGCTCGACGGCGTGGACAACCTGGAGGAGGTTATGGCCGAGTTCGCCCCGGGGCCGACCAGGCGGGCGGGCGTCCTCGTGGATCACCTCGTCACCGGCTCGAAGGAATCGCGCATCGCCGAGCGCGTCCGCTCCATGCCGGGCGGGGACGACGTGCTCGTGCTGGGCCACCCGTATGTGGATGTGTGGCAGGCAGTGCGCCCCGAGAGGCTGGGTCTGCGCGCCTGGCCGGATATCCCGCGCGGCACGGATATCAAGCGCGGGACGCTCGAGGCGCTCGGCTGGCCGCACGCCACCCAGGCGGATGTTGCCCGGGGCTGGAAGCGGATCCTGGCGAGGGTGCGCTCTTACAAGGATCTGGAGCCGAGCCTGCTGGGCCGCATGGAGGAGCTCATCGACTTCGTCACTGCCCCCGGCACTGCCTGAGGGGCCCGCCGGCCGGCTCGCCAAGGCGGGCCGCGTCCCATCGCAGCGCGCCACCATCGCCACGGGGGCTATCGGAGGGGCAGAATTGATGGGTCGTCTATCCGGATGGCACCGATGAAGGAGCACAACGATGTCCTCTGCCGATCAGCGCCCCCTGGGTCTCCTCTCCGCGCCCCCCGCGCTCCCCCGCCTGCCCGATCATGAGATCGCGCCCACGTACAGGAGGTGGAGGGCCAGCGCCTTCATGGGGATCTTCATCGGCTACGCCGGGTTCTACCTGATCCGCAACAACGTGTCGCTCGTAGCCTCGATCCTCAAGGATCACGGAATCATGAGCGCCTCGGATATCGGCCTGGTGGCCAATGCGGTGCTCTTCGCCTACGGGCTGTCGAAGTTCTTCATGGCGATGCTCTCCGACCGCGCCAATGCCCGCTACTTCATGCCCCTGGGACTGGCGCTGTCCGCCATCATGAATCTGTTCATCGCCCTCGTGCCGGCCCTGACGGCATCGGTGGGCCTGTTCGCGGTCCTCATGTTCATCAATGGCTGGTTCCAGGGCATGGGATGGCCCCCATCCGGGCGCGTCCTCGTCCACTGGTTCTCCACGCGCGAGCGCGGCTGGAGAACCTCGATCTGGAACTGCGCTCACAACGTCGGAGGCGCCGGAATCGGCCTCATCTCCGCCTGGGCGCTGGACTCCTTCGCCTCCGACGACGCCGACTGGACCCCCGCGTTCTGGGCGCCCGCGCTCGTCGCGCTCGTGGTCGCCGCCGTCGCCCTCCTGCTCATCCGCGACCGCCCCGAGGCCATGGGCCTGCCACCGATCGAGGAGTACGCCGACGATCCCGCCAAGGTCGAGGCCGACAACGACGAGGAGGACTGGCGCTCCCTGCTTTTCGACCATGTGCTGAGGAGTCGCGTCATCCTGCTCCTCGCGGTGACCAACGTGTTCGTCTACACGCTGCGCTACGGGGTGCTCAACTGGATCCCGGTCTACCTGACCGACTACATCCATGGCGCGAACGTGAAGGACGGCATCCTCGGATTCGCGATCTACGAGGGCGCTGGCATCGCCGGCACGCTCCTGTGCGGGTGGGTGTCCGACCGCGTCTTCCACGGCTGGCGCTCGGGCGCCGGCATCCTGTTCCTCGGCGGCGTGGGCGTGGCCCTCGTCATCTACTGGCAACTGCCGCCGACAGCCCCCATGGGCCTGTTCTACCTGCTCATCGCGATCATCGGCGGGCTCATCTACGGGCCGGTGATGCTCATCGGGCTGCAGGCGATCGACCTGTCCCCGCGCAATGTGGCCGGCACGGCCGCGGGCTTCACCGGCCTGTTCGGCTACCTGCTGGGCGCGACGCTCGCCTCCAGCGGCGTCGGCCACCTCATCGACCAGGCGGGCTGGAATATCACCTACATGTGCCTCGTGGGAGTGGTTGTGGTCGCCGTCATCCTCATGACTGTCGTCGGCCGCGATGAGCGCCGCCTCCTGCGGGAGGGCTCCGCGCACGTGAGCGAGGGCTGAGGAGAGCGAGGAGGCGCGGCGGCCAGCCCATCGAGGGCCGGTGGCCGCGCCTCCTCCCGCTCGCCTCCCTCTCAGGCGTCCTGGATGGCCAGGCGGCGGCCTCGCCGGATGAGGACGGCATCCCAGGCGAGCAGGGCCGCCGTGAGCAGGCCGCCCAGGAGCTTGGCCCACAGGGACTGGGCGATGAAGAGCATGACCATGGCGGCCAGGATCGGGACGAGTCGGGTGGCGGTCTGCACGACGTAGCCGCCGAAGGAGGGCATGGCGACGCCGTCGGCCTCGGCCACGGACTTGACCATGAGATTCGGGCCGTTGCCGATGTAGGTGATGGCGCCGCAGAACACAGAGCCGAGTGCGATGGGCACGAGGTAGCGCTCGGGAGCGCCCGCGACGAGCACTTCGCCCGGGGATTCCACGACCGAGACGACCTCGAAGAAGGTGACGTAGGTGGGGGCGTTGTCGAGCACGGAGGACAGGCCTCCTGTGAAGATGAAGAAGGCGATCTCGTTCATCGGCAGGCTCGGGACGATCTCGTCCAAGTACTCCAGGGCCGGGATCATGGTCAGGAAGATACCGACGAACAGGGCGGCGACCTCCGCGATGGGCCCCCAGGTGAACTGGTTGTCCTCGTAGCGCACGCGCTTGTCCCCCAGGAAGTAGGAGGCGGCCGCGGCGCCGATCATGATGGCCTCGCGGATCGGCAGCCAGTCGCTGAGGGTCGCGTGGCCCGCCTCGATGGCGTGGACGTCGATGGAGGGGGCGAGTGCGACGGCGGCGATGATGACGGCGAACCAGATGAAGTTCACAGTGCCGCGCAGCCCCAGGGGCTCGAGCTCGGCCTTGTCGCGCGCGATGTTGGCGCTGGGCTCCTGGGAGTGGAAATAGGTGTCCAGGGCGAAGTAGGACACCAGCAGCATCCCGTTGACGAACAGCCACTCGGGCAGGAGGTGGAAGGTCCATGTGAAGGGGACGCCGCGCAGGAAGCCGAGGAAGAGCGGCGGATCACCCAGGGGTGTGAGCAGGCCGCCGCAATTGGCGACGATGAAGATCGTGTACAGAACGGTGTGGACGCGGTAGCGCCGCTCCCGGTTGGTGGCCAGCAGGGGGCGGATGAGCAGCATGGCGGCACCGGTGGTGCCCACGAAGGAGGCCAGGACACCGCCAATGGCCAGGAAGGTCGTGTTATTGCGGGGCGTGGCCTCGATATCGCCCTTGAGGTAGATGCCGCCGGCGACGACGAAGAGCGAGAGCAGCAGGGCGATGAACTGCCCGTACTCGACGACGGCGGCGAAGACCCGCTGCCAGCCCAGGGCGTGCCACATCCAGGCGGCCACCGGCAGGCCGAGGGCCGAGGCCAGGATGAGCTGGTTGCGGTTCTTCTCCCACCAGTGCGCGGTGGCGGGAATGAGGGGAAGGGTGGCGATGCTCACGAGCATCGCCACGAACGGAAGGGTGGACCACCAGGGCAGGTGCACAAGGTCTCCTCTGATTCTCGGTTTGTCCGCCACCCACCATAGCCGACAGCGCGAAACCGCCCCGTTTCAATCCACCCATCCGGACAGCGCGCTGCGGGCCTGCTCGGCCAGCGCGGCCACGCAGCCGGGCGCGTCATTGCCCCAGGGGATGTAGTGGAAGTCCCCTCCCCCGGCGGCGGTGAAGGCCTGCCTGTTGAGCTGGTCGATCTCCTCCAGGGTCTCCAGGCAGTCGGCCATGAAGCCGGGGCAGATGACGTCGAGGCGCGGGCAGCCGGCCGCACCCAGCCCAGCAACGGTGTCGATGGTGGCCGGCCCAATCCACTTCGCAGGCCCGAACACGGACTGGAAGGTGGTGCGGATGAGGCCCTCGGGGGCGGCAAGCCGCGCGGTGAGGAGGTCGGCGGTGCGCTCGCACTCGGAGCGATAGGGGTCCCCGGCGTCGTGCATGGCCCGGGGGATGGAGTGGAAGGACAGCAGGAGGCGCCCGCCGGCGGCGGGGTCGGGGCGGCCGTAGTGCTCCCAGTGGCCCTCGATGGCGGTTGCCAGGGCCTCGATGTAGGCAGGGGCATCGGGGAAGGAGCGGATGGTGCGCAGCTCGGGCTGATCGCGGCCGGCGAGGATGAAACGGGCCGCCTCGTCGATGACGGTGCCCTGACTGGAGGCGGAGTACTGGGGGTAGGCGGGCAGGACGGCGATGCGGCGGCAGCCCGCCTCCATGAGCTCGCCCATGACGCGCCTGAGGGCCGGCTTTCCGTAGCGCATGGCGATGCGGACCTGGACGGCGTCGCCGAGGGCACTCGCGAGGAGCTCGCCCTGCCGCTCGGTGTGGTGCATGAGGGGAGAGCCGGAGTGGCTGGTCTCGTGGCCGGCGCGCCAGATGGTGGCGTACTTGCGGGCTGAGCGCGCTGGTCGGATGGTGAGGACGACGCTCTCGAGGATGGGGCGCCACAGGGCGGGATGGGTCTCGATGACGCGCCTGTCGGTGAGGAACTCGCGCAGGAAAGGGCGCACGTGCTTGGCAGTGGGCGCCTCGGGCGTACCGAGGTTGGCCAGAATGAGCGCTGGACGGGAATCAGGGCCAGGATGTGCGGGGGTCACGGGGTCCTCGACGGCGTGGGCGGGTGGCTTCATGACGACGCGACTCGATTCGTCACCTCCGCGAGATTACCCGATCCCGGCCGGGCTAAGTTGCACTTCCCTGGCGTCCGATCCGAGGAGGCCTTCATGACTGACGCTAACGCACCTTTGACGCCTGAGGGGCGTCGTCGTCTGGCCCGTGTGGTGATGGAGGAGGGCTGGTCGATGCGTCGGGCGGCTGAGCGCTTCCAGGTATCACCGGCCACGTCCAGCCGGTGGGTGGGGCGCTGCCGGGCCTGCCGGGCGATGGACAACCGCTCCTGCCGTCGCCACCGCACTCCCATCAGCCGCGCCCACAACCTCACAGGGAACTACACCTAACCGGCACGGGTGCCGGCGCGCGAAATGGCGAGGTTCGAGGTTCGCTTTCCGCGCGCGCCGCCGGAGCAGGCCTCAGGCGGTCAGGGCACGGGTGACGGTGTCGGCCATGAGGCGGCCGCGCAGAGTGAGGATGGCGCGCCCGCGCAGGGCGGCCGCGCCATCGAGCAGGCCATCGGCGACGAGTCGGCCCACCACGGGCACGAGCCTCCTCGGCGCGCGCCCGGCGCCGGAGCCCGGCTCATCGCCGCCCACCTCACCCGGCTCCCCCAGTTGCGCCAGTGCGATGCCCTCGCGCAGGCGGATGCCCAGCATGACCCGCTCCAGGAGCCGGGAGTCGGCGTCGATCACCTCGTGCCCGGCCACCGGGAGCCTTCCGCTGAGCGCCTGCGCCGCCCAGACCAGGGGGTGCTTGGCGTTCCACAGGCGCACGTCGCCCAGGTGGCTGTGCGCCCCGGGGCCGGCGCCCCACCAGTCCCAGTCCTGCCAGTAGGCGCGGTTGTGCCGGCACTCGTGGCCGGGCAGCGCCCAGTTGGAGATCTCGTACCACTCGTAGCCGGCGCTCGCCAGGAGGCGGTCGGCCAGCTCGTACTTGGCGGCCTCATCGTCGTCGCTGGGCATGGGCAGCTCGCCGCGCCGCACCTGGGCCCACATGCGCGTGCCCTCCTCGATGACGAGGCCGTAGGCGCTCAGGTGATCCGGGCCGATCTCCACAGCGGCCTCGAGGGAGCGCTCCCAGTCCTCCAGGGACTCCCCCGGCGCGCCGTAGATGAGGTCGAGGCTCGTGCCCAGTCCCGCTCGCCGCGCCCAATCGACCACCAGTGGCACGCGGGACGGCTCGTGCGTGCGGTCCAGGGCCCTCAGCACATGGGGCACCGCCGACTGCATCCCGAAGGACACCCGGGTGAAGCCGGCCTCCGCCAGCGCTGCCAGGCCCGCCTCGTCCACGGAGTCCGGGTTCGCCTCGGTGGTCACCTCGGCGCCCTCATCCAGCCCGAAGGCCTCCCTCACGAGTCCGATCATCGCGGCCAGGTCCGAGGGCGGGAGCATTGTCGGGGTGCCGCCGCCCACGAAGACCGTGGCGGCCCGGCGCGCGGGAAGGCCCGCGTCATCCATCGCGGCGCGGGCGGTGCGCAGTTCGGCGGCCAGAGTGCTCACGTAGTCGACCGCGGAGGCGCCCTGCCCCATGTGGAGGTTCGTGTAGGTGTTGAAGTCGCAGTAGCCGCAGCGCACCCGGCAGTAGGGCACGTGCAGGTAGACGGAGAACGGACGCGCAGCTCCATCGGCGCGCCCGGGCCCCGCTGCCCCGCACCGGGCTCCCGGCGCCGGCGCGGCCACCTCGGGTGGCAGGCCATCGACAAGGGGCGCCCCCACGGGCTGGGCCGGGCTCACGCCTCCGCCTCCCCCATGAGGCCGGCGGGGCCAGTGGCCCGGGAGGCGTCGCCCGCGGGCCATCGGGCCGCGATCTGCCCGCAGACCGTCATGAGCACGAGCGCCGCCACCACGACGGCGAACGGCGCCGCCCAGCCCCCGGTCGCCTCGCGCATCCAGCCCAGGACGATCGGTCCCACCGCGGCGGCGCAGTACCCCACCGTCTGGATCAGCGCGGTGGTGCGCCGGTTGTCATCCAATGATTCAGCGCGCTGGATGACCAGGGAGAACAGGGCGGCGAAGAACGCGCCCTGCGCGATCCCGGACAAGAGGCACGGCACCAGCCAGGCGGTCGGCGCCACGATCATCGCCACCGGTAGCGCCAGCCAGCAGGCGCTCAGCACTCCCAGCATGCGCGCGCCGGACCAGCCCAGGGCCTCGAGCATGAGGGGCACGAGCATCGGGCCCACGATCCCCGTCATCGCGAACACCGAGGAGGCCAGGCCCGCGGCGGACTCGCTCATCCCGGCGGTCTGCGCGAGCGCCGTCGGCAGCCAGCCGGAGATCGCGTAGAAGGCGAGGACGTGCCCGGTGAAGGCCAGCGCCATCACCCAGGCCAGCGGACGGCGCCACACGGGCCCGCCCGTCGGCGTCCGCCCCGTGGCGCCGATCGCCCCACGATCGCCCCCGGCATCCTCGTGGCCCCCGCCGATCAGGGAGCGCTCCCCCACCCAGGCGCTCATGCCCGAGCGGCGCCGCAGGCTCTCACGCGGCGCAGTCGAGCCCGGCGGGTAGACCCACCACCAGGCAGCCGCTGCCAAGGCCACGGGGATCACGGTCCACGCCAGGGCCGAGCCGCGCCAGCCGACCGCTGCGGCGAGGGGGACGGCCAGTGCCGTCGCGGCCGTGACAAGGACATTGCAGGTGGCCGAGTACAGGCCGGTCATGAGGGAGGCCCGGTGCCAGAAGTCCCGGCCGATGACCATCGGCGCCACGAGGTTGCCGATCGTCAGCCCCGCGCCGATGAGCACGGTCCCCGCGAAGGCCGCCGCCGCGCCCCCGGCGGAGCGGAGCACGGCCCCGACGACCACCGCGCCCATCATCACCAGGCCCGAGGCATTGACCCCCATCCGCCTCACCGCGATGGAGGCCGCCGGGGTGAGCAGGCCGAAGCAGAGCACCGGCACGCTGGTGAGCGCCCCGCGCACCGCCCCTGACAGGCCCAGATCATCGCCCAGGCGCGGCAGGAGCGGCGGGATGACGCCCACCGGCACCCGCACGACAGCGCAGAGCCCCAGGAAGCCGAGCGCGATGATGGCGAGCCACGCCCGCCTGGGCAATCGGATCCCGCTCATCGGGCCGTCAATCCGTCAGCCCCTCGGGCGCGAAGAGCCCGGGGGCGCCGTTGTCCAGGCGCTCCAGCGCGGTGGGGCGGGCGGCCGGGATCCACTGCTCCTCGGTGCGAACCGCCGTCAGGTCGCGGATCGTGCGCCCCTCGTCGATGCCGCGCTGCTCGAAGCGGGTCATGGCGCGCCCGGCGAAGCGCTCCGACCATCCACCGCGCGCACCCGATGGAGAGCCGGGGTCCACCCCGTTGCCCGCGTCCCCGGCGACGGCGCTCCCAGCGCCCAGGTCGGGGCGCGCACCGGCGTCGTCGTAGCGGAAGTAGGGGCCGGTCGAATCGGCCTCGATGCCCTCGGGAAGGGCGGAGGCGCCCTCCAGGACGTCGCGCATCTGCCAGGCGTAGTCCGCCCAATCCGTGGCCAGGCGCCACACGCCGCCGGGGCGCAGCACCCGGGCCACGGAATCCGCGAAGGCGGCGTTCACCAGACGGCGCTTGCGGTGCCGGGCCTTGCGCCACGGATCGGGGAAGAACACCCACACCTCGCTCGCGCAGCCCACGGGCAGGGCGGTGGCCAGCAGCTCGGCGCCGTCGGCGGGCACGACGCGCGCATTGCGCAGGCCCTGGCGGTGGATCGAGGCGACGAGCCGGGCGATCGCTGTCTCCCATACCTCGACGGCCAGGTGGTCGACGCCCGGATGGGCGGCGGCGTGGGCCAGGACGGCCTCCCCCGAGCCCGAGCCGATCTCGACGACGAGGGGGCGGCCCCAGCCCTGGTGGCCGAACAGCGCCTCGGGATCGAGGCGGAAGCCGGGGGCGACGGTGCGCACGGCGTCGCGCCGGGGCACGTCCACCACGTAGCGGGGGGCGAGAGCGGCCAGGGCCTCGGCCTGCGCCTCGCTCAGGCGCCCGCCGGCGCGGGAGTAGGAGCGCACTCGCGAGTGGATCGCGTGGGAGCGCGGTGGGTGCTGCTGCATCGGTCCGTCCCCTCAGCCGACCTGTTCATCAGCGGCGGCAACCACGTACTTGCGCGTGAAATCGGCCAGGCGGAGGTTGCCGAAGGCCTCGGAAGCGAGCATCGCCCGGGCATCGCGCGGGTCGTGGTGGGCGAACCAGCGGTGGCAGGTGACGCGGTGCCCGGGGGTGGACACCACCCGGACCTCGTCGCCGGCGGACACGCTCCCGTCGCGCAGCACGGAGAGGTAGACGCCCACGCGGGCTCGCTCGGAGAAGACCTCCGCCCAGTCGCCACGGCCCATGCCGCGGGCGAAGGTGGAGCAGGGGTTGCGCACGCCGGTGACCGTGACGAGGATGCCGCGCCGCGGACTGTCCTCACCAGGCTCGCCGGGCGGGATGGGCCCCTCGGCCTCGCCGATGGACCGCTCGCTCCCCCTCCCCTGAGCGGAGCCCGGACCGATGGACAGGATCGCACCGATCTCGACGTCGTCGATACCGCCGATGGCGCCCGGCTCGATGAGCATGTTCTCGCCCATGTTCCCGGCGGCCAGGCCGTGCTCGGGGCCGAGCACCCCGGCCCAGTGGCGGGCCTCGGCGGCATCCATGACGTAGAGGGCCTTGTCGAGGCCGCCGTGATGCTCGCGATCCGCCTGCTGGTCCCCCAACAGGCCCAGGGCATTGACCGCCACGGGGCCGTCGACGGGGGCCTTGTGGATCGCGGAGACGCCGGGGGCGCCGCAGTCGGGGCGCAGGCGCGCCACGACGCACACGGCGCCGACGGCGCCCACGAGGTCTCCGTCGACGAAGGGCGAGGGCTCGTCGCGGTGGCGCCCATCGGTGCCCGCGTGCGGCTCGCCCAGCACCCGGGCGAGCCCGCGGGTGAGAACCAGATCAGCGCCGTCGTCCCTCATGACATCCTCCCGCTCCCCGCGGCCCGGCGAATCGGAGCGCCGAGCCGCTGTCCGCGATTCTTCCTACTTGCCGTCCTTGCCGGTGGGGTTGTCCGCGCCGAGCGCCGCGATGAAGGCCTCTTGCGGGACATCGACGCTTCCGATCGCCTTCATCCGCTTCTTGCCCTCCTTCTGCTTCTCCAGCAGTTTGCGCTTGCGGGAGATATCTCCCCCGTAGCACTTGGCGAGCATGTCCTTGCGCAGGGCGCGGATGGTCTCACGGGCGATGATCCGCGAGCCGATGGCCGCCTGCACGGGCACCTCGAACTGCTGGCGCGGGATGAGCTCCTTGAGGCGCTTGGTGAGTTTGAGGCCGTAGGAGTAGGCGGCGTCCTTGTGGACGATGGCGCTGAAGGCGTCCACCTTCTCCCCGTTGAGCAGGATGTCCACCTTGACCAGGTCCGCGGACTGCTCGCCGTCCATCTCATAGTCGAGGGAGGCGTAGCCGCGGGTGCGGGACTTCAGGGCGTCGAAGAAGTCGAAGACGATCTCCGCCAGGGGCAGCACGTAGTGCATCTCCACGCGGGTCTCGGAGAGGTAGTCCATGCCCTGCATGGTGCCGCGCCGCGACTGGCACAGCTCCATGACGGTGCCCACGAACTCACTGGGGGTCAGAATGGTCGCGCGGACCACGGGCTCCTGGACGTCGAGGATCTTGCCCTCGGGGTACTCCGAGGGGTTGGTGACGGTGTGGACGGCGCGGTCCTCGGTGGTGACCCGGTAGACCACGGAGGGGGCGGTGGAGATGATGTCGAGGTTGAACTCGCGCTCGAGGCGCTCCCGAATGATCTCCAGGTGCAGCAGGCCGAGGTAGCCGCAGCGGAAGCCGAAGCCGAGGGCCACGGAGGTCTCGGGCTCATAGGTGAGGGCGGCGTCGTTGAGCTTGAGCTTGTCCAGGGCGTCGCGCAGGACGGGGAAGTCCGAGCCGTCCACGGGGAAGAGGCCGGAGAACACCATGGGCTTGGGCTCCTGGTATCCGGCCAGCGGCTCGGCGGCCGGCGCGGCGGCGGAGGTGACGGTGTCGCCGACCTTGGACTGGCGCACGTCCTTGACCCCGGTGATGAGGTAGCCGACCTCCCCGGCGCCCAGGCCCCCCGTGGGGCTGGGCTCGGGGCTGATGACGCCGATCTCGAGCAGGTCGTGGACAGCGGTGGTGGAGAGCATCTCGATGCGCTCGCGGGGCTTGAGGGCGCCGTCGACGACGCGCACGTAGGTGACGACGCCGCGGTAGGTGTCGTACACGGAGTCGAAGATCATGGCGCGCGTGGGTCCGGCGGGGTCGCCCACCGGCGCGGGGACGGCCTCGACGATGCGGTCGAGCAGTTCGGGCACGCCGGCACCGGTCTTGCCGGAGACCTTCAGGATGTCTGCGGGCCCGCAGCCGATGAGCGCGGCGATCTCGTCGGCGTGGCGCTCGGGCTCGGCGGCGGGCAGGTCGATCTTGTTGAGCACCGGGATGATCGCAAGATCGCCCTCGATGGCCATGTAGAGATTGGCGAGGGTCTGGGCCTGGATGCCCTGGGCGGCGTCGACGAGCAGGACGGCCCCCTCGCAGGCCGCCAGGGAGCGGTTGACCTCGTAGGAGAAGTCGACGTGCCCGGGGGTGTCGATCATGTTGAGGGCGTAGGGGCGGATGGCGCCGTCGGGGCCGGGCGCGCCCCAGGGCATGCGCACGGCCTGGGATTTGATGGTGATGCCGCGCTCGCGCTCGATGTCCATGCGGTCGAGGTACTGGGCGCGCATGTCGCGGGGGGCGACGACGCCGGTGGCCTGAAGCATGCGGTCGGCCAGGGTGGACTTGCCGTGGTCGATATGGGCGATGATGGAGAAGTTCCTGATCAGCGCGGGATCGGTCGCGGCCGGGGTGACGGCGGCGGCCTGCTCGGGCGTGAGGATCGGTGACACGGATACCTTCCGGACGGGCGCGGCGGGGCGCGCGGAACATACTGGGATCAGTCTCCCACGCCGTCGCCCGGGGCTGCGCGACCGCAGCCGGATGCGGGCCCGTGGCCTCAGAGATGATCGGCTGAAATGGCGAGGTTCGAGGATCGCTCGGCCGAACCGAGGTGGTTGGCCGATCAATGACCGCGTGATCCTGCGGATCTGGCCCCTGCTGGCTGGACGCGTGGGAGAAGCAATCCTCAAACCTCGCCATTCCCGTCGGCTGCGGATGGCGCTTCGCGCCTCAGGTGAGGCTCGACTAAGGTGCATGGCGTGATCGAGCGGATCCACGAGCTCCCCTTCGCCTGGGTGCTCTTCTTCTTCTGGTGCGGCGCCATGGCGCGCTCGAACGCCATGTACTGGACGGGGCGGTGCCTGGGCGCGGGGGCCTCGCGGAGCCGCTGGGCCCGGATCCTGCGAACCCCGGCGTACGCGAACGCCCAGGAGTGGGCAGCGCGCTGGGGCATCTGGGCAGTCCCCCTCTCCTTCCTCACGATCGGCGCGCAGTCACTCGTTCAGGTCTCGGCCGGGGTCGCGCGCGTGCCCGTGCCGCGCTACCTGCTGGCCACGGCGATCGGCGCACTTCTGTGGGCCGGGATCTACACGACCATCGGCATCGCGGTGCTGGCCGGATGGATGGCCAGCCCCGCGGGACGCTTGATGACGATCGTGGCGCTGGCGGCCGTGGCCGCCGCCCTCCTGCTGCGCAGGAGGGCGGCGGGGAGGAGGGCCCCCGCACCGCAATGAGCCGGGGCCCACGGCTCAGGGAGGGCGGCGGCCACGGCGCGTCGGGGGCGCCGAGGGTAACTCGACGCCTGCACCCGGCCGCCCCTCGCTCCATCCCATGATATGAGCGCCGCCACATCGGATTTGCCGCCCGCTTCCCGGCTCCCCTAGCCTTCCTCCCATGACGACGACGCGCACCCGCTGCTGGTGGTGGCTCCCCTGAGGGCGAGCCACTGACACGTCGTACCCGACGCCCCGCTCGCCACGAAGGCGGGCGCGAGAGCGCAAGGAGTCCCCGGGCCCGCCTTGAGAGCATGACCACCCCTCCAAGGAAAGAGCCCCGCATGAGCACCGCGAACGCCGCCCAGTCGGCTCCTACTGCCCACGACGCCGAGTCCCTTCCCGGCGCCGCCCCCACCGCCGGCCGCGTCCCGACCGGCCCGCTCGGCCCCGACGCCCCGGGATACACGGCCCCGGCCCCCGGCACGGACATCCCCCGCCGCACGCTGCTGCCGGCCTTCTTCGGGCGCTTCGGCGGCCAGGAGGTCCCCGATTTCCTCCTACCCGCGCTCGATGAGCTCGAGGCCGCCTATACCGAGGCCGTCGACGACCCGGACTTCCTGGCCGCGCTCGAGGACCTGCGCGAGGGATACCTCGGCCGCCCCACGCCCCTGTACGAGTGCCGTGGCCTCTCGCGCCCCGACACCCGCATCATCCTCAAGCGCGAGGACCTCGTCCACGGCGGCGCCCACAAGGGCAACAACGCTCTCGGGCAGGCCCTCCTGGCCAAGCGCATGGGCAAGACCCGCCTCATCGCGGAGACCGGCGCGGGCCAGCACGGCACCGCCACCGCGATGGTCGCCGCCCTGCTGGGCCTGGAGTGCACGATCTACATGGGCGCCCACGATGTCGAGCGCCAGCGCCCCAATGTGGAGCGCATGGAGCTCATGGGCGCCAGGGTCGTCCCCGTGACCACCGGCTCGCAGGGCCTCAAGGACGCCGTCGACACCGCCCTGACGCAGTGGTGCGAGCGCCTGGAGTCCACCGCCTACATCCTGGGCTCGGCCACCGGTCCCCATCCCTTCCCCACGATCGTCCGCTACTTCCAGTCGGTGATCTCCATCGAGTCCCGCGCCCAGATGCTCGCCCGCTACGGACGCCTGCCGGACGCCGTCATCGCCTGCGTGGGCGGGGGATCCAACGCCATCGGCGCCTTCAGCGACTACCTGGACGACGACGTCGAGCTCATCGGCGTCGAGCCCGCGGGCAGGGGCCTGAGCACCGGCCTCCATGGCGCCCCCATCTGCGCCGGCCGCACCGGCGTGCTCCACGGCACGCGTTCCTACGTCATGCTCGACGACGACGGCGCCGTCCTGCCCTCCCACTCCATCTCCGCCGGCCTCGACTACCCCTCCGTGGGCCCCGAGCACGCGCACCTGGCCGACACCGGTCGCGCCAGGTACGTCGGCATCACCGACGACGACGCCCTGGCCGCCTTCCGGGAGCTCTCCCGCGGCGAGGGGATCATCCCCGCCATGGAGTCCTCCCACGCCCTCGCCGAGGCGCTGCGGATCGCCCGCGAGCGCGAGGTGGGCGGACAGACCGAGGATATGCTGCTCCTGGTCAACCTGTCCGGGCGCGGGGACAAGGACATGCACGAGGTCCGCGAGCACCTGTCCTGACCCGCCCTGGAGATGAGCGGAGACGATGAGGAGCGATCAGACGCGATGAGGAGCGCAGCATGACCATCACAGGAACTGCGGGATCGGCGGAGCCCGCGGATCCCATCCGGCCCGCTGAGCCCACTGTGCTGACCCGCAGGGTCCGCTACCCCCACGACTCCGGGGCGCTCGTGAGGCGCCTGGCGGAGGCCGGCGCGATCGCCACCACCGCAGACGCCGCGGGCAGTGCCCGCAGGCCGGTGGATGTTGTCCTGCTGGAGAGCGCGGATATCACCACGGGCTCCTCGCGCACGACGGTCCTCATGCTCGAGGCGAGCGCACGACTGACCTGTGAGGGGAACCAGGTGGTCATCGAGGCCCTGGACCGGGCCCGGCCCGACGGAGAGGCCGCCGTGGCGCGCATGCGCGCATCCCTGGCGGATCGCGTCGTCGAGGAGGCGCCCGGCCGTCTGGCGGTGCGGATCCCCTCACCGGCCGACAGTGCCGGGATGGAGGAGCGGGAGCGGCTGACGGCCCCCTCCACCTTGGAGCCGCTGCGGGTGCTGGCCTCCCAGGAGGTCGACCATCCCCACCTGCCGCTCGTGGCGGGAGTGTTCGCCTTCGACTACCTGGCGGGCTTCGAACAGCTGCCGCAGGTGTCCGCAGGGCCCAACACCTGCCCGGACTACCTGTTCTACACCGCGCGCATCCTCCTGGTCATCGACCACCCCACCGGTGAGGCGACACTGGTGGGGGCGAGCGTGGACGCCGATGATCTCGCGCGCAGGATCGACGAGCTGGCCACCGTCATCGACACCGCGAGGCCCGCGCCGGCCCCGGATGCGGGCGGGCCCGCGCCGGTGGCGGGAGGCGCCGGCCCAGTGGCCGTCCCAGCCGCCCGACCGATCGCCCGCGCCGTGCCGAGCGTCTCGGACAGCGATTTCGCGGGGCTCGTGGCCGGGCTCCAGGAGTCGATCGCCGCCGGGGACGTCTACCAGGTGGTTCCGTCGCGGGCGTTCACGATCGACTGCCCGGACGCGCTGAAGGCCTACCGCGCGCTGCGCGAGTCGAATCCGAGTCCCTACATGTTCTACGTGGCCGCTCCCGGCTTCGAGCTCCTGGGCGCCTCCCCCGAGTCCGCCCTGCTGCACAGCGCGGCCACGGGCGAGGTGGCCATCCGGCCCATCGCCGGCACTCGGCCGCGCGGGCTGGCCCCGGACGGCTCCGTGGACCATGAGCGGGATACGCGCCTGGAGCTGGAGCTGCGCACGGACGCCAAGGAGATCGCCGAGCACGTCATGCTCGTGGACCTGGCGCGCAACGACGTCGCCCGAGTCAGCGCGCCGGGCACCCGGAAAGTGCGCGAGCTGCTGCGCGTGGACCGCTACAGCCGCGTCATGCACCTGGTCTCGGAAGTATCCGGACAGCTGGACCCGGGCCTGGACGCCCTGGACGCCTTCCGCGCCTCGATGACGATGGGCACGCTCACCGGCGCGCCGAAGCTTCGGGCCGCCGAGCTCATCCGCGCCACCGAGGGCATGCGGCGCGGCTCCTACGGGGGCTCGGTGGGCTACTTGCGCGGCGATGGCGAGCTCGACACCTGCATCGTCATCCGCTCGGCCTTCGTGGCTGGCGGGCGGGCCCTGGTGCAGGCCGGCGCGGGCGTCGTCGGCGCCTCCGATCCGGCCGCCGAGGCGGCCGAGACCGTCCACAAGGCCAGCGCGGTGCTGGCGGCCGTGGCGGCCGCGCGGAGCGCTGAGCTCGTCATCGAGACCGGGGAGGCCTGAGATGCGCATCATCCTGCTGGACAACCGCGATTCCTTCGTCTACAACCTCGTCGACCAACTCGCCGTGCTGGGCATGGACACCGAGGTCTACCGCAACACGGTGCCGGCTTCCGCGGTCCTGGCCGCCTTGGGGCCGACGGCGCAGGAGGCGGCCGCGGGCCAGCGCCCCGCCCTGGTCCTCTCCCCCGGCCCCGGGCACCCCCTCCAGGCGGGCTGCATGATGGAGGTCCTGGGCGCCGCCCTGGAGCGCGGCCTGCCGACGCTGGGCATCTGCCTGGGCTTCCAGGCCATCGTCGAGGCCTGCGGTGGGAGCGTGGGCAGAGTCGAGCCGGTCCACGGCCGCTCCACCCGCGCGGAGGTCACGTCCGCCGGGCGCGCCGATGCCGCCTTCGCCGTGCTCGGCGGCGGGCCCCTGGACGTCGCCCGCTACCACTCGCTCGGCACGCGCGAACTGCCCGCCGATCTGGAGTGCCTGGCCCGCACCAGCGACGGGATCGTCATGGCCGCGCGCCACCGACGGCGCCCCGCCGTCGGCCTCCAGTTCCACCCCGAGTCCATCCTCACCCCGGCCGGCCCCGCGATCCTGCGGGCCCTCATCGCCGGATTGACCACCGCGACCGCAAGCGCAGGAGAGAGCCGATGACAGAGCCGACAACCGTGCCAGAGCCCACCACTGCCCCGGTCCCCTCGGCATCGACCGCCGCCGGGGCCGAGGACGCCCACCGACTCCTGCGCGAGGTCATCCAGGGCCGCCGGCTCAGCCGCGAGGAGACCGGCATCGTCTTCGCCGCCCTGGGCGCCGGGGACCTCTCCGAGGCCGAGACCGCCGCCCTGCTTGCCGCCCTGCACTCGCGCGGGGAGACCGCCGACGAGGTGGCGGGGGCCGCGAGCGCCTTCCGCCGGGCCGCGCGCCCCTTCCCCGCCGTCGCCTTCCCCCTCGTGGATGTCGTGGGCACGGGCGGTGACGGCGTGGGCACGATCAATATCTCGACGGCCGCCGGCCTCGTCGCGGCATCGATGGGCATCTCGGTGGCCAAGCACGGCAACCGGGCGGTGTCCTCCAAGACGGGGGCGGCCGACGTCGTCGCGGCCCTGGGCCTGCCCCTGGACGTGACGGCAGAGCAGGCCGTCGAGCTGCTGGCGCGCGATCACTTCACGTTCCTGTTCGCCCAGGCCTACCACCCGGCAATGAGGCACGTGGCGCCGATCCGCCGGGCCCTGGCCACGCCCACGATCTTCAACGTGCTCGGCCCCCTGCTCAACCCCGCGCACCTGACCTACCAGCTCATGGGCGTGTGGGATCCCTCCATGCTCGACATGATCGCCGAGTCCATGGTCAAGCTGGGCCGCAAGCGCGCCCTCATCGTGCACGGGGCGGGCACCGATGAGATCGCCATCCACGGCGCCACGCAGGTGCGGGAGGCCACCCCCCGCGGGATCAAGGCCTATGAGGTCACCCCCGCTGATCTCGGAGTGAGGCGCTGGGAGCTATCGGATATCCTGGGCGGGCAGGCGGCGGAGAACGCCGCCGCCCTGCGCGAGGCGCTCGCGGGCAGGGGAGAGCCGGCCCACCGCGATGCCATTGCCGTCAACGCCGGCGCCCTGCTCTACCTCGCGGGGCCCGCGGACAACCTGGCCGATGGCACCCGCATGGCCCTGGAGCAGATCGCCTCGGGCGCGGCCGGCAGGCACCTGGAGACCATGACCACCGCGGAGCAGTTGGCGGCCCGCTCCGGACGGGCCGACGAGACGAGTCGCGAGAGCAGTGAGAGCACTGAGGAGGAGCGCGCATGAGCATCGGCTCCGCCTCGCAGGGCGCGGCGGCGCGCCCCGATCGCGCCCCGATCGAGGAGCGCCTCATGTCCACCGGCACGGTGCTGGACACGATCGTGGCCGGGAGGCGTCGACGCCTGCCCGAGCTGCGCGAGCGCTTCGGCCACCTGGAGGCCTCGGCCCTGCCCCGCTCCGGGCGCTCCTTCGAGGCGGCCCTGCGGCGCCGCACGGGCCCCGCCGTCAGCCCGCGCCCGGCGATCATCATGGAGTGCAAGGCGGCCTCGCCGTCGCTCGGCTCGATCCGGACCGACTACGACCCAGCCGCGCTGGCTTCCTCCTACGCCCCCTACGCGGCGGCGATCTCCGTGCTCACCGAGCCCGACCGCTTCAACGGCGAGTACGAGGACCTGGCCCGGGTGCGCGCAGCGGTGGACCTGCCGGTCCTGTGCAAGGACTTCATCGTCGACCCCGTGCAGGTGCTCGCGGCCCGTCACCTGGGGGCGGACGCCATCCTCCTCATGCTCTCCGTGGTGCCCGACGACGTCTACCGGGAGCTGGCGGGGCTGGCGGCCTCCTTGGGCATGGGCGTGCTCACGGAGGTCTCCACCCCCGGCGAGATGAGCCGGGCGGCCGCCCTGGGCGCGCGGGTCATCGGCATCAACAACCGGGATCTGCGCACGCTGGACACGGATCTGGCGCGCACCGAGGAGATGTCGCCCCTGGCGCCGGCCGGGGCGGTCCTCGTGGGTGAGTCCGGGATCCATGGGCCGGGGGATGTGCGGCGCCTGGCCGGGATCGTGGACGCCCTGCTGGTGGGCTCGAGTCTGTCGGGCTCGGCGGATGCCGGGGCCGCGGCCCGTGCGCTCGTCGAGGCCGTGCCGCTGCCGAGCGGGCCCTCCGGGGCACGGGCCGGCGCCGGCTCCCCGGCACCCGGGGCGTCCCCGGTCTCCCCTGCGCTGAGGCGCGCGCGCCTGGCCGAGGCCGCCGCCACGCCGCCGGGCCCGGACGGCCGCTGGGAGCACCCGCGCCTCGATCCCTACTTCGGGGAGTATGGGGGCCAGTTCGTGCCCGAGCTGCTCATCCCCGCCCTGGATCAGTTGGAGGACGCCTTCATCGCCGCGAGCGCGGACCCCGGCTTCGCCGCCGAGCTCGACGAGCTCCTGCGCCGCTACTTGGGGCGCCCCACGCCGATGACCGAGCTGCGCAATCTGCCGCTGCGGGGCAATGCGAGGATCCTGCTCAAGCGCGAGGACCTCGTCCACGGCGGTGCCCATAAGGGCAACCAGGTGCTCGGCCAGGCGCTCCTGGCCAAACGGATGGGCAAGCGGCGCATCATCGCCGAGACCGGCGCGGGCCAGCACGGCACCGCCACCGCGATGGTCTGCTCGCTGCTGGGCCTGGAGTGCACGATCTACATGGGCGCTACCGACGTGGTGCGCCAGGCGGCCAATGTGGAGCGCATGGAGCTCATGGGCGCGCGAGTGGTGCCCGTGGCCAGCGGCGCGGGTACTCTCAAGGACGCCGTCAACGAGGCGTTGAGAGACTGGACGGCCTCGTTCAAGGACACCCACTACCTGCTGGGCACCGCCGCCGGCCCGCACCCCTTCCCCACGATCGTCCACGCCTTCCACCGGGTCATCTCCACCGAGGCCCGCGCCCAGGCGCTCGCGCTCACGGGGCGCCTGCCCGATGAGGTGATCGCCTGCGTGGGCGGGGGGTCGAACGCCATCGGCATGTTCTCCGACTTCATCGACGACGCCTGCGTGGGGCTCATCGGCGTCGAGCCCGCGGGCGAGGGCCTGGATAGCCGCCACGGGGCGCCGATCAACGCCGGCGCCATCGGGATCCTCCACGGCGCCCGCTCCTACCTCATGCGCGACGACGACGGCCAGGTCGAGGAGTCCTTCTCCGTGTCCGCCGGCCTGGACTACCCCGGGGTCGGCCCTGAGCACGCACGACTGTCCGATACGGGACGGGCCCGGTACGTCGGCATCACCGATGAGGAGGCTCTGGAGGCCTTCCGGCTGCTCAGTCGCCATGAGGGGATCATCCCGGCCCTGGAGTCCTCCCACGCCCTCGCCCAGGCCCTCAAGATCGCTGAGGCGGTCCCCGATGGCGCCGAGCCGCCCATCCTGCTCGTGTGCCTGTCCGGACGCGGGGACAAGGACCTCGACCAGGTGCGGGCGCGCATGGGCGGCTCCTTCAGCGACGACGGCGCGGTGGCCCGGGCAGCCGTGATGCTGAGGCTGATGGGCAAGCGCGGTGAGTACGAGGCCCTGGCGGCCCAGGCCGGAGCCGCCGGCCGGGCTGCGCCGACGGCGCTCGGAGTGGGCTCGAGTGATGAGGGGGAGCGCTGATGGATCGCTACGCATCGATGTTCACCGCCCTGCGTGAGCGGGGCGAGGGGGCCTTCGTCCCCTTCGTCATGGTGGGTGACCCCAGCGCGGAGCTATCCGAGGAGGTCATCGAGGCGCTCATCGCCGGGGGCGCGGACGCCCTGGAGCTCGGGGTGCCGTTCAGCGACCCCGTCGCCGACGGACCCACGATCCAGCGCGCCCATATCCGCGCCCAGGAGGCCGGGGCCACCCTGGCCGACTGCCTGGGGGTGGTGGCGCGCGTGCGCCGGCACCACCCGGAAACGCCCATCGGCATGCTCATCTACGGGAATGTGCCCTTCGCCGTCGGCCTGGAGCCCTTCTACGCCAGGTGCGCCGAAGCGGGGATCGACTCGGTCCTGCTGCCCGATGTCCCGGTACGCGAGTCACCCGCCTTCTCAGCCGCCGCGGCGCGGGCGGGGATCTCCCCGGTGTACATCGCCCCGCCGTCGGCCGCGCCCCACACGCTCGACGCCGTGGCGGGCGCCTCGCGGGGCTACGTGTACGCGGTCTCGCGCGTGGGGGTCACCGGCGCGGAGCAGGCCGCCTCGACCGTGGGACTGGCCGAATCGGTGGCCAGGCTGCGGGCCGGTGCCGCGGCACCGGTCATGCTCGGCTTCGGCATCTCCCGCCCCGAGCAGGTCGCCGAGGCGATCGCCGCGGGGGCCGATGGGGCGATCTCCGGGTCGGCGACCGTCCAGATCGTGGAGTCTCACACCCCGGCCATCGCCGCGGCGCGGCCGGGCAGCCGCGCGAGGGAGGAGGCCGTCGCGGCGATGCGCGCGGAACTGCGCGGCTTCGTCGCCGCGATGAAGGCGGCCACGCGGCCCGGGTGACGGCGCGGGACGGGAATCGGAGCGGCAAAGGCCTTGTGACGAGGGAGGATAGCGGGGGCGACCTCCCAATTGACGGGCGCGAATCCCTTCACAAGTGATGCCTGCCACGTTAGATTGACGGGGTGCCCTTAATCGTTTCGAGACATTGTGAGAGAAGGCCTGCCATGCGCCGAGCACGTTCCGTACCTTCGTCCCCGCCGCGCCGGGTCCTCGGCGCCGTCCTGGCCCTGCCCCTGGCGCTCGTCGCCCTGGTCGCCGTCCCCGCCGACGCGCAGATGGCCGCTCCCAGCGGCGGCAATGACGACATCAGCGTCACCGGCTCCTACTCCCCCGGGGGCACCGGCTGCCAGGGCGCCGATGAGGCCGCCCACTGCCTCTTCTGGGGCGTGCGCATCCCTGACACCGTGGCACCGGGCAGGGAGATGACCCTGACCCTCGAGGCCGACTCCCAGCCGGGACAGTGGACCTGGAACTGCCCCTCGGCGCAGGGGGTCACCGGCATAGCCACCCTCTACACCAGTGACGACCCGGAGGGCCCGATCCGTCGCTACGGTTCATCGGGACTCGGGCTGCTCTCCCGCATCTACAACCAGTACTCCAGGCACGGCGACTACTCCGCATCCGCCGATGGCGTCTCCTGCTCCCCCGAGCACCTGAGCCTGGCCTACACGGTCGACTTCTCCGGCCGCCCCTCCGGCTCCTACCTCGACCTGAGCATCGGGACGCTGGTCAACGCGCCGGGGGACCAGGCGCGCGACTACACGCTCAAGCCGACCCTGACGACCACCGAGGACGCCACGCCTCACAACCCCACGGCCACAGCGGCCAAGGGGCCGGCGAGCGCCACTCACGCCACAGTGACCACGAGCAAGCAGGATCCGCCCGGGGACGCCGCCAAGGACGCCGGTCGATACACGGCCACCATCCACAACGACTCCACCACCGCCCTGTCGGGCTTCACGATCGCGGCCGCGCGCACGGAGGGCCCGGCCACGATCACGAGGCTGAGCTGCGATCTGACCGCCTTCGGGGGCGGCGTCGTGACCGCGGAGGGCCCGGCCACGAGGCAGGAGATTTCGGGGGGCGGGGCCGTCATCCCGGCGGACCAGGAGGCCACATGCCAGGTGGATCTGAGCGGCGTCATCGGGTACAACACCATCTCCACGTCCGTCACCGCCCAGGACGGCAAGATCTTCTCCTCCCTCTACGAGGATGAGCGCGCCCGCGGCGAGGTCTCGGCGACGGTCGCCCAGAACGGCGTCACCGTGCAGGGCCCGGACGCCACGCACCCGGCGCCCCACGTCATCGTCGACTACACCGTGGCCCTCTCCAACACCACTGACGTGGTGGGTTGGACGCCGAGCTTCACCCTGACCGCGAGGCCGCCGACAGGATTGAGGCTCGAGTACGCCGAGCCCAGCGGCACAGCCTGGTGGCTGCGCAGCACCCTGCTGCCCGACGCCAATGGCAGTATCGCCGTGGGCATGTCGAGCCCGTTGTACAGCAACTCCGGGCACACGGTGACGCTGTCCGTCGTCTACTCGGTGGACAGCGGCGCGATCACCCCGGACGGCTGGAAGGCCCTAGGGACCTGCGACCCGAATGACCCGTCGAAGGGCCTGAGCGCCACGATCGACGTCAAGGGCAACGACACGATCGACACGGTCTCCCTCCCCCTGTGCACCATCGTGACCCAGGCGAGGAAGTAGAGGCGGCGGACCGGCGCCGCGCCGGCGCGATCCACCGGGGGCGCCCCCTCGCAGTCGGCCGCGGGCTGTAGGGTGGCGCCCATGGCCAGCCTTCTCGACGGGATCCTGCGCGCGGTCGGCCGCGCTGCCACCGACGTCCTCACCCCCGCCCTCAAGCAGCGCGCGCGCCGCACCAGTCGCGCCGCTCGCCCTGGACATGAGGGCTCCATCGACTCCACGGCCGGAACCGCCTCCCCCGCCCCCCGCCGCCGAGAAGGCGCGGCCGCCCGGACCACGCCGGCCCCCATCGGCGGGAGCGCCGGCATCCGCCCCTACGACGTGGCCTCCGCCGGGCTCCCCTCCTTCGACTACACCCCCAACCCCGACGGCAACGCCGACCCCGGCGAGGTCGTGTGGACCTGGGTCCCCTACGAGGAGGACGCCTCCCAGGGCAAGGACCGCCCCGTCCTGATCCTGGCCCGCAGCGGGGATCGCCTCATCGTCGCCCAGATGACGTCGAAGGACCATGATCGCGACGCCGCCCAGGAGGCCCGCCACGGCCGCTACTGGTTCGACGTCGGCCCGGGCGCCTGGGACCCGAAGGGCCGTCCGAGCGAGGTCCGGCTCGACCGCCTCCTCGTCGTCGAGTCGTCCGCGATCCGCCGCGAGGGAGCCACGATGGGTCGGGGGACCTTCGCCGCCGTCGTCGCCGCGCTGCGCGAGCACTGGGCCTGACGAGCGGGGGGAGGTCCGCGGGAAGAGCGCGACGCACCTCACGCCGCCCGCGCTCCCGCCGCGGGCGCCGAGGGGCGCCGTTTTGCTAAAGTGCGTTCTTGGACCTCTGGCCTGGCCGGCTTCGGGGTCCGGCGACCGGGCATCGCCGGGTGCTTCCACCACCTTCTCACGCCTGCGACGCGAACCCTCTTTCCGGCCAATGACCATCTGACGATCGAGAAAGCAACACTGAACAGTGGCGAACATCAAGTCCCAGATCAAGCGCATCAAGACCAACGAGAAGGCCCGTCTGCGCAACCAGTCCGTCAAGTCCGAGCTCAAGACCTACGTGCGCCGCGTGCGCCAGGCCGTTGAGGCCGGGGACAAGGCCGCCGCAGAGGAGGGTCTCAAGAAGGCCTGCCGTAAGCTGGACAAGGCTGTCTCCAAGGGCGTCATCCACAAGAACCAGGCCGCGAACCGCAAGTCGAAGCTGGCCAAGCGCGTCGCCTCCCTCTGAGGCCACCGCCTCCGACGATCAGCGGCTCGGGGCGCCTCCCCCGTGGAAAGGCGCCCCGAGCCGCTCTTCATCCACCCGCCACCGTTCACCCGCCTCTTCACGGTGATTGGTCACAGGACGGCGCCAGCGGAACGGTGTCACGCCGTCGTCATCATCGCGGGGGATACGATGACGCGCGGCCTGCGGCCGAACCGGCCGGCAGGCGGTTCGACCACCGCGACCCCAGGAGCCCATATGCCCATGCGAATCGGATTCGACCGGGACAAGTATCTCAGGATGCAGTCCGAGCACATCGCGGAACGGCGCAGGCAGTTCGGGGGCAAGCTTTACCTGGAGTTCGGGGGCAAGCTCGTTGATGACATGCACGCCTCCCGCGTGCTGCCCGGTTTCACCCCGGACAACAAGATCGTCATGCTGGCCGAGCTCATCGACGAGGTCGAGATCATCGTGGCCGTCAACGCCCGCGATTTCCAGCGCCGCAAGGTCCGCGCCGACCTGGGCATCGGCTACGAGGACGAGGTGCTGCGCCACATCGACGCCTTCCGCGACTACGGACTGTACGTGGGCAGCGTCGTCGTCACCCAGTGGACCGATGACAACCGGGAGGCGCAGGCCTTCAAGACCAAGCTCGAGCGGCTCGGCATCACCGTCTACCGGCATTTCCCCATCCCCGGCTACCCCGGCGACGTCGCCAGGATCATCTCGGCCCAGGGCTACGGGAGCAACGAGTACATCGAGACCGAGCGGGATCTCGTCGTCGTCACCGCGCCGGGACCGGGCAGCGGCAAGATGGCGACCTGCCTATCCCAGGTCTACCAGGACCACCAGAGGGGCCTATCCTCCGGCTACGCGAAGTTCGAGACCTTCCCCATCTGGAACCTGCCGCTGGACCACCCGGTGAACATCGCCTACGAGGCCGCCACCGCCGACCTCGACGACGTCAATATGATCGACCCCTTCCACCTGGCCGCGCACGGGGTCCAGACCGTCAACTACAACCGCGACGTCGAGATCTTCCCCGTGCTCGTGCGCCTCTTCGAGCAAATGCTCGGGACGTGCCCCTACGCCTCCCCCACGGATATGGGCGTCAACATGGCCGGCCACTGCATCAGCGACGACGAGGCCTGCCGCGAGGCCTCCAAGCAGGAGATCATCCGCCGCTACTTCAAGGCCCTGGTCACGGAGAAGCAGGACGCCATCGACCCCGTCCAGTCCGAGCGGATCGCCTTGTCCATGGCGAAGGTCGGGGTGACGGTGGAGGACCGACCGGTGGTGCCGCCCACGCGAGAGCTGGCCGCCGCCACGGGCGCACCCGCCGCCGCGATCGAATTGCCCGATGGGCGGATCATCACCGGCAAGACCACCGCCCTGCTGGGCTGCTCCTCGGCGATGCTGCTCAACGCCCTTAAGGCCCTGGCGGGAATCGATCAGGAGGTGCTGCTGCTCTCGCCCGAGTCGATCGAGCCGATCCAGACCCTCAAAACGACGCACCTGGGCTCGCGCAACCCGCGCCTGCACACCGACGAGGTACTCATCGCCCTGGCCGTCTCGGCGTCCACGGACCCCATTGCCGCGCGCGCGATGGAGCAGATCGCCACGCTGCGGGGCTGCGACGTGCACACCTCGACGATCCTGGGCAGCGTGGACGGGGGGATCTTCCGGTCCCTTGGCGTTCAGGTGACCAACGAGCCCGTCTACGCCACGAAATCGCTGTACCGCAAGCGCTGAGGAGGCCGGGCCGGGGTTAGCGGCGTGTGACCAGGCGCCCCCGGCGGGCAGAGCAGATCGCCAGGACGGCGCGCTCGGCAGCATGCTCGGGGTCGCGGCTGGCGCCCTTGGTCTCGGCGTCGGCGCGGGCGACGGCGATGATCGCGGCGGCAAGGGCGTCGTCGGACCAGCCGGCGAGCTCGGCGCGGGCGCGCTTGGCCTGCCAGGGTGACATCCCGAGCTCCTTGGGCCCCATGCCGGGACGGCCGCCCGCGGCGGCGACGCGGGCCAGTTGGCGGAGCTTGGTGGCCAGGGCGGACACGATGAGCACGGGCGCGACGCCGGTGGCCAGGGCGTGGCGCAGGAGGGTGACGGCCTTGGCGACATTGCCCGAGATGGCGGCGTCGGCCACGCTGAAGCCGGTGGCCTCGATGCGGCCGGCGTAGTAGGTGTTGACGTGGGCGACGGTGATGGTGCCCTCGGTGTCGGCCATGAGCTGGGCGACGGCGCTGGCGAGTTCGCGCAGGTCGGAGCCCAGAGCGTCGACGAGCGCCCCGATGGCCTCGGCCTCGATGCGGCGGCCGGCGCGGCGCGCGTCGGCGTTGACGAGGGCCGCCTTGTCCCCGTCCTTCTTGATCGGCTCGCAGGTCACCACTGGGTAGGGGGAAGCGGCGAGGGCGTCGAGGAGCCTCTTGCCGCGCTGGCCGGAGTTGTGACGCAGAATGACGACGACGTCGGGGTCGGGGGCTGCGACGTAGGCGAGCAGGTCGGTGAGAAGCGCATCCGTCATCTGCTCGAGGTTGGGCACGTGGACGAGCTTGGGCTCGCCGAAGAGGGAGGGCGAAATGAGGGTGTCGAGCATATGGGGCTCGTAGGTGGCCGCGTCGAGGCGGACGACCTCCGTGGTCGGGTCCTTGGCCAGGGCCTGAGCGAGGAGTCGGTCGACGGCGCGCTCACCGAGGAGCTCCTCGCCGCCGCGCACGAGGACGACGGGAGCGAGCTCCACCTGGTCCCACGAGGGGCCCGCGGGGCGGGAGCGCTTCGAGGCGGCGGGGCGGGCGGGCGGCATGCCCCAAGCCTGCCACAGCCCGCTTCTCGCCCTCTCTCCCTTGAATCGAGACCGGTTGTTGTGAGGGGTGGGGTTGGTTGTTGGTTGCTGGGTGGGGTGGGTGGGGGTTTTCCACAGGTTGGTGGTGGGCTCTGGTGGTGGGGGTGGGTGGGGTTTTAGGGTTGGGGTTCGACGGCGATGCTGCTGTCGTTGGGGCCGACCTGGGGCCTCGAACCACCACCCTGGTCCATTGGTCGATGTCCGTTCCTCCTTGGCCGGAAGGTCCCAGAGCCCATGACCCCCGCACCCGCATCCTCCCACTCACCGATCCGCACCGCCGGCGCCGCAGAGCCTCGATGGCGCCGCCGTCCCAGCGACGTCCGCCGCTGTA
>NZ_MVIV01000005.1:0-5703 GCF_002072175.1 Actinomyces gaoshouyii
GCCAAACAAAAAAAGCCACAGCAACCAACCCACACCACCACCCAAAACAGGCAACAGCACAAGCCAACCACCACAGCACAACCCACCCAAGACACCCAACCAAAAAATCAAGCACCCAGACAGGCCAAAAAATGACATAAACAAGCATGACACACTATCGAGTTCTCAAACAACACACCCAGGAGAACGTTGCACCGAACTTCTCGCTCGTTGCGCCGCTCTCAAGGCGACTCGACCAACTTAACCAGATGATCGCAGTAATTGTCAATCTCAGGTTCTGTGATCCCGATCTCGACCCCAGATCGTTCATCTAACGAGCCTGGGCGATAGGAGACCCGAACCTTTCAGCCCGGTCCTCCACCGGTGGAGCTAGGGGGATTCGAACCCCCGACCTTCTCATTGCGAACGAGACGCGCTACCAACTGCGCCATAGCCCCAGGTGCCGAATGATACTAGCACCAGCAGTCCGGTACGCCGCAACCTGACGCACCGTGAGCCGCGCCACCGCGCGGTTTCAGCGGACCATCACGCCCCCGCGGCGCGGCGCCGCTCCAGGACCTCATCGAGGTCGATGGGCTTGAAGGCCTGCTCCTCGTCGAGGACCGGTGCAGGTACATAGGCGCGCGCGTTGCGCGGCCGCACCGGGGATGACACCGATTCCGCCTCCGGCAGGTCCAAGTCCGGCACCGCGCGGCGGCGGGCCCGCGCGGCGAGCGTGTACGTCGGAGCGGGCACCGCCACGGGACGCCAGCCCTGAGGAGGGGTCGACGTCGCGTCGCGGCGGACCGGCAGGGTTGCCGCCGATCGTAGAACCGCCAGCTCGAGGCTCGCGGCATCGTCCCCTCGGCGCCTCGCCGCTGGGGAGACTCTCTCCGAGTCGATGCCCTCGCTCGCCGAGGCAGCCGCGACGCGCCGGCGATCGAGTTCAGCCTTCTCATCGGACTCGGCCTCGCCGGAGTCAGCGCGATCGATGTCGGCCGACTTCAGTGGGCGCGGTTCCATCACCCATTCCATGGGCTTGGCCGCATCAGCCTCAACCCGCACTGCCGCGGCGGACGTCAAGGAGTCCTCGGTGGCGCTCGCCGGCTCCTCCGCCTCTTCGCGAGCGACCGGCTCAGCACCGCTCACGGCGCTGAGCGTGGAGGCGCTCGAATCGCCGGCGGTCCCATGGGCCGCCTCCTCTTCGACGGAGGCGGCCCATCCCCGCCCGCTCGATCCGAGGGGAGATTCGGCAGCGGGTGCGCCCGCGGGACCGGGGGCGGCGGGCTCGATCCTGGTCTTGGGGCGGGCGCCGGTGAGGGTGTCGAGCTCGCGCTGCAATGCGACGATGCGGCGCCACTCAGCGCGGTCAGCGGCGCGGGAGGCCTCAGCCGCCTTGTGCCCGGCGACCATCGACCCCCCAAGCAGCGCCGTCGGCAGCAGCGCGGGCCACCACGGCATGGCGGTCACGAATCCCACCAGCCACAGCCCCAGGCCCACACCGAGCAGGCCGGCGGCGACGCGCGCGCGGTTGGTGGCGGCTTCCTGGCGGCGAGCGCGAGCGGCATCGTGCGCGCGTTGGGCCTGCACGAGCTCGCGCTCGACGCGCAGCGCGCGGACGTTCCTCACAGCTGGCCTGTTCATCGCCCTCACCTCCGGGAGCCGTCGGAAGATCCTCGCGTGCCCGCCCTGCTCGCAAGCCTCGTCGGAGACCACGGCCGCCTCGCCGGTCGCCAGGATCCGCAACTCGGCGGAATAGCGATCATCGGAACGGGACAGACTCATGACCTCGCGGCGCCCGACCAGAAAGGGCAGGAGGTACGCGGTGAGAACGACGACGAGGGCGAGGAGCGCCCAGACTTCAATTCCCACAGAGCCACCGTACGGGCCGCCGAGCCCCGGCCAGGAGAGATCGTCGGCGTGTTGTGACTTGGAATGACGCCAATCCAGCCACGATAGCCTCGCTATTCACAACAGTCACTCGAAGCGCATGTACCACTCGCCGAGCGCGCGTCGAGCCCCTCACCCCTCCGGGCAATCGCGCCCCCACGGCAACCGTCGCCCCAGTCTCAGCGGACGGACATCAGGCGTCGAGGAGGAGGCAGTGGAGTGTGTCCCCGGCCGAGACGCTGCGCGCCTCCTCGGGGACAACGGCGATGGCATTGGCCCGCGCCAGGCCCATGAGGCGAGTGGTGCCGGGCTCCGCCGTCGGCTCGGCGCGGTAGCCGCTGGAGGGCGAGCCGGTCAGATGCACGGGAACGAACTCCCTCCTGCCGGCGGGCGAGGCCCACCCCCGCGTCATCTCGGCCGGCAGACTCGAGCGATGGAGCCCCTGCCAGCCGGCGATCTCTCGCAACACGGGCCGCACGAAGGTCTCGAAGGCGATCTGAGCGCTGACGGGATCCCCGGGGAGGCAGAAGATCGGCGTGCCTTCCACGGTACCGACGCCGAGCTGGCGCCCGGGGCTCATGGCGACGGCGTCGAAGCGCACCGAGCCCAGGGGAGCGAGGGCCTCCTTGACGGTGTCCCCCTGTCCCACGGACAGGCCCCCGGTGGTGATGAGCACGTCGGCGCGCACGAGCTGATCCTCGAGGGTCTCGGTCAGGGCGCCGAGCTCGTCGGGGACGGCCGCAACGCGGAAGGCCCGCCCGCCGGCATCGGTGACGGCGGTGGCCAGGGCGTGCCCGTTGGCGTCGTAGACGCTGCCGTCCCGGCCCGGCGAGCCGGGCTCGACGAGCTCGTCGCCGATGGACACGATGACGACGCGCGGCGCGGGATGCACCTTGACGCGCAGCCGCCCCACCCCGGCCAGGAGCGCGATCTGCCGGGCGGACACGCGCGAGCCCTGCGGCAGGACCGTCGTCCCGGCGACCACATCCTCGGCGCGGCGCCTCACGTTCTCCCCCTCGACGACGACGGAGCGGACCTCGACCCGCTGGGTCCCGCGGTCGGTCTCGATCCAGGGGACGACGGCGTCGGCACCGACGGGCAGGGGGGCGCCGGAATCGATGAGCATGGCGGTGCCGGGGACGAGCCGGGCGCTGCTGGTGTCGCCGGCGCGCACGGCGTCGATGACGTCGAGGCGGGCGGGCTCGCTCGCCGTCGCGCCCCGGATATCAGCGGCGCGCACCGCGTAGCCGTCGAGGCTGGCCAGGTCCGCACCGGGAAGGTCGAACTCCGCGACGACGTCCTCCGCCAGGACGCAGCCGACGGCGTCGAGAAGGACGACGTCGAGCGGCGGCGCCGCCTGCGCGATCTCGAGGCACGATGCGAGGTGCTCGGCGACGGTTCTCATGGGTTCCTCCCTGCCCGCAGGTCCCGGGATCTCGGGGCGGCACCGGGGTGAGGCCTGCGGCTCCAGGCGGCCAGGCTACCCTCATGGGACGGCCCCGCCATCCCAGGGACGGCCCGGCGCGCCCGGAAATGGAGGAGAACCTGAGAGAATCGAGGAGTGAGTTCCCAGGCGCGCGCACTCCCTGCCCCCGCAGGACTGGAGAGCAGTCATGACAAGGACCGATGGCGCCATATGCTGCGTCAGCAGCGCTGCGGGCAGCACCCCCACCCCGACGCGGGGCACAGCCCCGCCTGCGAGGCCCTCATGGAGCACGCCCTCCAGGCCGTCGAGGGCATGGGGACCATCGCCGCTTACGTCTCAGTGGGCAACGAGCCATGCACGCGCCTGCTCCTGGAGCACTTGGAGGTCGAGGACCGCGTTGTCCTCCTGCCCGTCCTGGGACCGCACCTGTCCCGCTGCTGGGGGCGCTTCACGGGTACCGCCGACCTGGCCGAGCGCGCGCCGGGGCGCCCTCCCGAGCCAGGGGGCGATCCCCTGCCTGCGGAGGCGGTCGCCGACGTCGATGCCCTCCTCATCCCCGCGCTCGCCATTGACCGCGCCGGCAACCGCCTCGGTCAGGGCGGCGGCTGGTACGACCGTGTCCTGCCGCTGAGGCGCGAGGGGGCGCTCGTGCTCGCCATGGTCTACGACGATGAGCTCACCCCATCCCCGCTCCCCACTGAGCCGCACGACCAGCGAGTGGACGCCGTCATCACACCCGAGCAATGGTTCCTCCTGAAGCGCTCCGTTTTCGCCTCCGGGTCCTGACGGGCCTGCGGGGGAGGCGGTTCGCGCGGCCGTCCCGGAGCCCGTGAACCACGGGCGGGCGTGCGCCTAGCCGCCGCCGCGCCCTGTGGACGAGGGGAACCGCCACTGGGATGAACGGCCCACCCTGGGGCCATGAGCCCTCACCCGCGCCTCGACCGCTCCCCCGCCGCTCGCCCATCGTTGCTCCTGTGGAGGGCGCGCCACCTCGTCGTCGCCGCATGCGTGGGGGCAGCCGTGCTGCTCGCTTTCTCCGTGCTCCGTCCCTCGCCACAGGCGGACGGCAGCGCGCTGGTCGTCGCCCGGGCCATCGGCGCCGGGGAGCGAATCGAGGCCGACGACGTGGAGCGGCGCTCGATCCCAGGGGCGGCGCTGCCGACCCGGGGGAAGGCGGACGAGAGCATTATCGGGAGCAGGGCGGCGATCCGCCTGGAGGAGGGCACCGTCCTCACGGAATCGATGACGAGCTCGGCGCGCGCCCGGGGGATCGGCGACGGCGAGCGGATCGTCCAGGTCCCCATCGAGGTGGGGGGTTCGCTGGCGGAACCGGGCGCGATCGTCGACATCATCGGCGAGAGCCCAGCCGCCACCACAAGCGCGCCCGCGATCCCCGCCGCTCCTCGCGATCAGGCGGGCGATTCCGCACCGTCGCAGACTTCAACGGGCGAGAGAACCCGGGTTCTCTGCCCCGGCGCACGGGTCATCGGTACCACAGCGGAAGGCGATACTCCAAGGTTTCTTTCAGGGAATAAGGTCACAGTAGTGGAACTTGCCGTTCCGGCGGACACCGCTACCCTTGTCGTCGGTGCGGCAACGCAGGGCGCCCTCGGTCTCGCGCTGAGCCCCTGACGACCTCATCACAGTCGAGATGATCAGTGATCCGTCGGTATATTCATCCGGCGCCGACTGCCCGATGCAGCCAACCGGCTGTCGATCATCGTCCCGGCCTCGCGCCTGTCGCCCCTGCGGGGCGCGCACTCACCGAAAGGTTCTCCCCTCATGATCAAGGGATTCAAGGAGTTCATTGCTCAGGGCAACGCCCTGGAGCTCGCCGTCGCCGTCATCATCGGCGGCGCCTTCAAGCCCATCGTCGACTCGATCACCAAGGTCATCCTGGACATGGTTGGCCAGATCGTCGGCTCCCCGAACTTCGACTCCATTCTTCAGTTCAAGATCGACAGCGGCTCGGACACCTACATCCAGCCCGGCACGATCCTCACCGCGCTCATCAACTTCCTCCTGGTCGCCCTCGCCGTCTACTTCTGCATCGTCGTCCCGATGAACAGGATGAAGGCCCTGCAGAAGAAGCAGGACGACGAGAAGCCCGCCGAGCCGACCGACGTCCAGCTGCTGGGCGAGATCCGCGACCTGCTCGCCGCCCGCAACCACTGAGGGGAATAGCCGCCGTCGCCCAGCGCCGCGCATTCCCAACGGAGGCTGAGCCCCGTCGACCACCCGGTCGGCGGGGCTCAGCGCCATCCGCTCCCCTTTCTCGCGAGACCGGTCGAAAATAGGAGCGAGACCGGTCCGCGGACCGGTCTCGCTCCTATTTTCGACCGGTCTCGGCGGGAGGGAAAGGAGAAGAGAAGCGAGGGACGGAGGTTAGGACCAGTGGGGCGGAACCT
>NZ_MVIV01000005.1:5713-159331 GCF_002072175.1 Actinomyces gaoshouyii
CAGTGGGGCGGAACCTCGGCGCGCAGGCGCGCATCGTTGGCGCTGCCGCCGCCCGACACGTCCTCCCTGCGGGCGCGGGCCTCGCTGAGGGCATCGATTCCACGGCGCCGCGCATTCTCGGCATCCTCCTCAGTCATCTCGCCACGCGCCACCCGCGCGGCGTCCTGAGGGGAGAGCAGGACCACTCGGCGCCTGCGAGGCCGGCCGGCCGCGGAGGCGCTCATCGCCCCCGCCGCACGGCGTTGCCGAGAACGGCGTCCACACCGGTCCCCCGGCGGGTGAGGGCGAGCGCATCGCGGAGCTCTACGAGCTCCTCCTCCTCGCTGCGCGCCAGCCCATCGGAGCGGATCCAGGCGACGAGGTCATCGAGCTCATCGTCGGAATAAGCCTGGAGGGGCAGCCCTTGCGCGATCGGAGGGCGAGCCGTGCGGCCCTGCGCCCGGGCGGCCCCCGCGGGCGCGCCTGGGACAATGGCGCTGGCGGGCGAGGCCTGCCGGGGAGCGGGCGCCGCCTCCGCCTCGCCGGCCACGGCGGCGCCCTGGCCTCCGGCATCATCGATGCGCTCGGGGAGCTCGGGAAGCTCGGGGTCCTCCGGGCGGGCCTGGGCGGCGGAGCGCTCATCGAGGATCTCAGCGATCATGATCTCGATGGTGCGGGCCTCGGCCTCCGGGTCGACGAAGACCCCGGCGGAGAAGGAGCGGTGGACCCGCCAGCCGCGGTGCTCGAGGCGCTCCACCCAGTGCCGGTCGCGGCGGCGCAGGCTCGGCTCGGCCACGTAGTCGTCGTCATCGGTCAGGACGGCGACGAACAGCTCCTCGGGGTAGTCGGGGTGGCCGATGGCCAAGGGGATGCGGGGGCCGCCGTCGGCGCCCCACTGGGGGACCACCACGAGCCCCTTGCGCCACAGGTGCCAGGCGAGATCCACCAGGAGGCGATCGGGCTCGCCGTTCTCCGCCGGGCCCACGGGGGTCCCTCCCCCGGCGGCGCGGGCGAGCACCTCGCGCAGCAGTTTGGCGCCGGGCGCCCGCAGCCGATCGGGATCGAGGTCCTCGGCCCCGATGGAGGAGATGACGGTCGTAGCGCCCCGGGAGGCGCACAGGGCCTCAACGAGAGCGACCATGCCGCCCTGCTCGCCAAGCTCACCGAAGGTGTGAATGGTGCGCCCGTGCGGGGTCTTCGCGAAGCCGACGGAGAGGATGACACGGTCGCGGCGCAGGGATCGGGCCTCACGCAGGTCGATGACCGTGAAGGGCTCCTTGACGCCGGCGGAGAAGAAGTCGTCCAGGGCTGGGTACTCGGAAGCCGCCACGGCCACCGCGCGGCGGATCTCGTCGGAGTGGCGGGTGTTGAGGGCGATGACTCCCAGGCTCTCGCCGGGGCGGGTGAGCGCGTGCTCGACAACGACGTCGACCACCTGATCCACCTCGTCAGGCACGGTCTCCACAGCACTCTTGCCGGGCGCCGGCATGCCGCGACCATCGACGCGGATGAGGGACAGGGTGGACTCGCCCGGCGGCCCCGGGATCACCTCGACGATGCCCTCATAACCGTTGGAGGCGAGGAAGGAGGCGATCCCGGCATCGAGCTGGTTGCGGCCCGTGGGGAGGGTCACCGAGGGCAGGAGCGGCCCGAGCTCAGCAGCGAGTCCCCTCTCCGCGCGGCGCGGATCCCCGATGACGAGGACCTGCTCGGCGCGCACGAGGGCCGGCAGGGCCTGGGCGACCGGCATGCTCGCGGAGGCGTCGAGGATCGCCAAGTCCACGACGGCGCTGGGAGCGAGCACCTGCGGCACGAGGGTCGGCGGGACGATCCAGATGGGGCGAGCCAGCCAGGCCACCGGATGGGCGTCGAGGATGTCGCGCAGAGGGACGCCGTCGTCCTTGGACAGGGCGATGTACAGGGAGCGGGCCTGCTGCTTGTCGGCCTCGACGGCGGCGCGCACCCGGTGGGCGCAGGCCTGCGCGACGGGGCCGGACAGGGAGGCGGACTGGGCGGCGTCGAGCCGGCGCAGGCTCTTGGAGAGCTCATCGAGGGCCTTGGCGTCCAGCCCTCCCATATCCGGGTCCTCCCGGAGAGCCTGGGCGAGGACGGAGGACCACCAGCAGTAGGTGAGCTCGTCGTCGAGCTCGTCATCGCTCACCTGGCGGGCGCGCAGGTCCGCAACGAGCGGGCCCATGCCCAGCTCGTCGATGGCGATGGTCGTCCGGTTGCGCTCGGGCTGGGCCTGCGCGGTTTCCGGATCATCGGCGAGGGCCCGCACACGGGCGGTCAGGTCCGCGAGAGGCGTGTCCACGAGCGCCGGGGAGCCGTCATGGCGGTCGAGGAGGGGCTGGAGCTCGGTGAGGGCGTTCATGGCGCGCTCACAGGTACGGCGCATCTCGTCCAAGCCCTGCGGAAGGGTGGGCCAGCCGCCGTCGGGATCGTGGCGGCGCCACTCCTCGCGACGTCGCTGCACCTTGACGAGCTCGGCGTGCAGGTCCTCGACGACGCGGCCGGGGCGCACGAGGTCCTTGGCCTGCCGGGTGAAGCGACGGCGCGCGGAGCCGCTCATGACGATGCTGCGCTCCTCGCGCCACCGCTTGGTGGCCGTGGCGATGACGAGATCGGCGGCGGAGCGCTCGAAGACCTCGGGGAGGAAGACGTCGAGGGAGTCGCGCACGCCGTCGAGCATGTCGAGCTGCTCGGACCACATGGCCAGCGTCGTGGCGCGCCGCAGCCCGGTGCAGGAGGAGACCTCGCGGCTGTGGGTCTCGACGGCGGGCAGCATGTCGTCGGCGAGGCGCCCCAGGCGCCCCAGGGCGTCTGTGACCTCGTCGAGATCGGTCAGCGCCAGGCCGCTCCAGGGCGAGGGCGCCTGGACCGGGTTGAGCATCCCGAGGGAGTGGGCGCGGTGGAGGATGCGGGAGGCGCGCTCGCGCCCGGCGTCGTCGAGGCGCTCGAGTCGTCCGGGGACGATCTTCGCGGTGGTGCGGGCCCTCGAGCGCGACGAGGTGAGCTCGGCGAGTGTCTGAAGGGCCTCGTAGGCTGAGACGTTCCAGGGCGCGCGCTGCGCGTGCAGCGCCGTCACATAGCGGGACAGGCGCTTGCGCACGGCGGTGAGGCGCTGGCGGACCCGCAGGATCTCGGGGACGTCGAGCTGGGGCGGCTGGGAGCCGAGCCCGGATTGGACGGCCTCGGCGGCATGACGGCGCCAGCTGGCGTCCTCAGTGAGATCGACGACGAGGTCCCCCAGGCCGAGGTCCTCCAGGGCCCGGGCGACGGCGTGGCCGTCCCCGCTCGTGGCCGGGACGTGGATGGCGGTGCGGCCGGTGGCAGCGGCATCAGCGAGGACGGCGGCCAGCGTGGCGGCCACATCCGATCCGGGGGGCGCGTCGAGGAGGAGGGAGGCGCCCAGGCTGACGGATTCGACGACGTCGAGCTGACCGGGGTCGAGATCGCCCACGCCGCGCTCGGCGTCGGGGGCGCGGTCATCGCGCCAGGGGGCGGGAAGGTCGACGGCGAGGGCCCGCCGAGCGGGCTCGACGCCGGCCAGCGCGGCCACGATCGCGGAGAGGCGCGCGCGGTCGACGACGGCGTCGAAGTCCTCGACGAGCGCCTGGCCCGGGTGGACGAAGGCGCCGACGACGAGCCGCTCGTGCAGTTCGAAGCCGGGCAGGTAGTCGCGGCAGGCGGCGGCGATGCGGGTCAGGGCGGCGCGCGGCGTGAATCCCTCCGCGGTCAGGGCGCCGCGGGCCAGGGCCTGGATGTCGGCTGTCGATCCGTAGCGTCGCAGGGCGCGTGAGAGAATCGGGTTGACCTCGATGGAGGGGTCGACGGCGATGGTCGCGTCCGCGGAGGCGCTGGACAGGCGGACCGGTCGCATGAGCACGGGGGCGTTGACAGTGCGGACGGTTCCCGGGGGGCCCGCCGGCCGTGAGGAGAGCGCGCTCTCCAGGGCCGAGGCGAGGACGGGGTCGGAGATCTCATGGCGGGGCGTCTCGGCATCACGGTCGGCGTCCAAGTCGCCGGACCCGCCTGGAGCACCGCTCTCGGCGCTCCCAGCGCCGTCGGCCGCCGCGGCACCGGTGCGCCGGGACTCGTCCCGGATGGTCTCAGTCCAGGTCGCGACCCCGATGGCGAGGTACACGGGGGCGACGCCGAACTGCCTGGCCAGGACGTCGGTGCGCCCGGCGACCTTGCGCACGGACGTGCGGGCGGCGGCCAGGGCGGTGGGCTCCCGGATGAGGCTGGACAGGGGGGTGGGGCGCCCGGCGTAGAGCTGGGCGAGTCCCGAGGGGTGGGCGGCGGTGAGGTCGACGGCGCCGTCGAGCAGGGAGACGTCGTCGAGACTGGCCACTCCCCCGAGGCCGACGAGCTCCTCTCTCCAGCCCGCGAGCGCGGCTTCCACGCGGGCCCGACTGGCGTCGTCGAGGTCCGTGGGGGACGCGGGGACGGGAGCCTCCGGCGTCATCGGCGCTGGCTGGGGGGTGATGGTGCTGGAGATGCGCGACTCGCGCCCGTCCCCGTTGGCGCGCCCCTCGGCGGTGCCCACACGATCGCCTGTTGCGTGGCCCGCGCGGTGCCGAGCGCGGCCGAAGGAGAAGAGTGAAGGCGCCATGCTCCGACAATATCCGCGCCCGGCGCGCTCCTGCCCGAGGCGCCCCGGGGTGGCGCCGCGTCAGCGCACGAGCAGGTGCTCGGCGATGGCGATGACGGAATGCGGACGCGGCTCGTGGTTGCGGACGCGCCCCCGGAGCACGTCGGCAAGTCCTGCGGCGGAAGGCAGGCTTTGAGCCAAGGAGATGCGGAAAAGCACGGATCGAGGCCGCGAGCGCTTCCGCGACTCGAGACCCCGATCCGTTACCCCTGGTAGAGCAGGGTTTCACGTGCCCCCGGCGCGATTCGAACGCGCGACACCCGCTTTAGGAGAGCGGTGCTCTATCCCCTGAGCTACGAGGGCGGGGCGCGGCAAGCCTACCAGCGTGCCGTGCCAACCGGGGACCGGCGTGCCCTGCTCGCTCAGGCGCGCTCCCAGGGGACATTCGAGCGGGTGACCGCCGAGTCGTCGTCCTTGGCGCGGGCGGGCACCACCATCACCGGGCAGGCCGCGTGCGAGAGCACCGCCTGGCTCGTCGAGCCCAGGAGGAGTCCCGCGAAGCCACCGCGGCCGCGCGAGCCGACGACAACGAGGTCGACGGCCGTGGAGAACTCGGCGAGGAGCTCAGCGGCATTGCCGTCCAGCGCGTGGCGGCTGACCGCCACCCCGGAGTGGCCCTCGAGG
The DNA here is from genome assembly GCF_002072175.1 of Actinomyces gaoshouyii. Classification (GTDB taxonomy): domain Bacteria; phylum Actinomycetota; class Actinomycetes; order Actinomycetales; family Actinomycetaceae; genus Actinomyces; species Actinomyces gaoshouyii. The sequence continues at coordinate 10,974 of NZ_MVIV01000005.1, forward strand.
GCCTCGGCGACGGCGTGGTCGAGGCCGGCTCGCACGTCGGCGAGGACTTGCTGGCGGTCCACGGCGGCCGGCAGCCATGCGAGCGCCCCGCTGCCGGTGCTCATGGGCACGGCGGCCACTGCGGTGAGCTCGGCGTCCCAGGCCTCGGCCTCGCGCACGGCCCGGCGCACGGCCTTGTGGGCGGAGCCGGAGCCGTCCACGCCGACGACGATCCTCTTGACCGGGGTGAAGGCTGCGCCGGTGGTGTGGCGGGGAACGATAACGGTGGGGCACTTGGCATGTGCGGGGAGGGCGGAGGAGACGGTTCCGAGCAGGCGGTCGGCGAAACCGCCGCCACCACGGGTGCCGACGACGGCCAGGGCGGCATCGGCGGAGAGGTCCACGAGCACACCGGCGGGGTCGCCCGTCTCGAGCGAGCTGGTCACCGCGACGCCGGCCTGTTGGGCGCGGGCGACGGCCTCGTCGACGACCGCCTGGGCGCCGGCGCGTATCGCTCTGTCATCCAAGGCCGCATAGCCGCCGTCGAGCGAGGCGGCGGTGAAGGACGGAAGAGAGTAGGCGCACAGGATGTGGACCCTCCATCCCTCGCGCGCCGCGCGGGCGACCGCCCAGTCGACAGCGCCGAGAGACTCGGGCGATCCGTCGACGCCAACGAGGACGACTTTGTCTTCAGCCATGGTTCCCTGCCTTTTCCATCGGACGTCCCGGTCCTCCGGGGTCCGGCGAACCAGGTGCCCCCAGCATACCTGTGGCGCAGCACACGACGGGGAGGTTCAGCAGCCGTGGCACGCCAGGCGCGCCGAGGGGGGCGACCGCCGTGGCGGTCGCCCCCCCTCGAAGTGGTGGCCGAGATCCGAGCCAGCGTCAGCCGATCCGGATGAACGAGGTCGGGCTGCCCCAGATCTCGCGGTACACGACGCCGGTGGACTCGTTGCCGGCGTCGATCATCATGCCGTTGCCGGCGTAGATGCCGACGTGGTAGCCGTAGTAGACGATGTCACCGGGCCGGGCCTCGGCCATGGAGACGGCGGTGCCCGCAGCGGCCTGAGCGCCGGAGGTGCGGGGCAGGCTGATGCCGGCCCGGGCGTAGACGTACTGGACGAGGCCGGAGCAGTCGAAGCCCGAGGGCGAGGAGCCGCCGTAGACGTAGGGAGTGCCCACGTACTGCATGGCGATGGAGACGATGCTGGAGCCGGAGGCGGATGCGGCGGGAGCAGCGGGCCGTGCCTGGACGGCCGGGGCCGCCTGAGCGGTGGACTGCTGGGCCGGGGAGGCCTCCCGGGCCGCACCTCGCTCCGGCTGGGCGGCCGGCGCCTGGTCGGCTTCGGGGGAGGGAGCCTCGACGACGGGCTTGGGGGCCTCAGTGGCGACGGCCTCAGCGGCCTCGGAGGCGCGGTTGAAGGTGTCGGCCTGGACATCGGTCCCCACGACGATCGCAGCGTTGGTCGTCACGGCGGCGTGAGCGTCAAGGGCGAGGTAGTTGAGACCGGAGGGGTCGAGGGATCCCGCGGAGGCCTGGGCGGGCTCTGCGACCGAGGCGGTGGCGGCACTGGAGGCGACCATGGTCAGGGCCAGGCCGGAGGAGGCGGCCAGCGCGAGACCGCGGCGGGTGGCGGGCGCGACCTCGGCCAGGGGAGTCGCGGGACGCGTGGCGGCGCGGTGGCGCGCCTGGGAATGGGTAGTCATATTCCTCTCCTATGGCCGCCGAGGTTAGCTGTCGGGTTCGGGCTGGAGACGCCCTACCCGCGCCGAGCGGGACTCACCCCGAGGGCCGCGATCAGGGTCGCGACCCATGAAACGGTTCCCCCGTCCCCATCGCTGGTTGTTCGCCAGCCCGGGCCGGACGATGGGACTGGGCCCCGGCTCGGGCGCCGCGAGGGGGAAGCCCCGCGACACCTGAGAGGCTACCGGAGCGCTGACGGGCGAGTCACGGGAAGATCAACAACATGATCGTGACCTGCCGCACAGGAACATCCCTCTTTCCCTACCATTCCAAGGGATTCTGACCAGCTCAGGGGCACATTCAGGCACTCCGGCATGACCTGCTTCGCTGTGAGAGCGTCGCCGCATGAGACGTCTCGGCCCCACTCCCACGGGAGGAGCGGGGCCGAGACGGAGGATGTGAGCCGGGATGGCCCGGCAGGCAGGACCGCTCAGAAGCGGAGGTACGTGGCGCCACCGCGGACGGCCAAGTACTGCACGCCGACGCTCTCGGACTCGGCCGAGACCATCATGCCGCCACCGGCGTAGATCGCGACGTGGCCGGGCCACCAGAGGACGTCACCGGGCTGAGCCTCGGAGGCCGAGATGACGGTACCGGCCGACCGGAGAGCGCCGGAGGAGTGCGGAAGGCTGACGCCCGCGACGTTGGCGTAGACGTAGGAGACGAGGCCCGAGCAGTCGAAGGCGCTGGGGCCCCCGGCGCCGTAGACGTAGGCCTTGCCGACCTGGGCCATCGCCAGACCCACGATGGAGTTACCGGAGGTGGGGGCGGCCGGGGCGGCGGCCTCGGCGGCAGTGGCCTTAGCGGTCGCGGCCGGGGTGGCCTCGGCGGTGGCGGTCTCTTCAACGGCGGGGGCCTTGGTGGCCTCCGAAGCCGCCTCAGCGGTCGGGGTCGGAGCCGGGGCCGGGGCCTCGGCGGCGACGGCCTCGGCGGCGTGGTTGAAGCCGTCGACCTGGACGTCGCTGGCGACCTCGACGGCCGCGTTGGCGATAACGGCCTCCTGCGCGGGAGCAGCGAGAGCGGCGGTACCGACATTCTCACCGAGGGAGCCGGCGGACTCGTCGAGCTGGGCGGAGTCGCTCGCGGCGTTGGCGCCGGAGGCGATCATGGTGAGGGCCAGACCGGAGGTCGCGACGACGGCGAGGCCGCGACGTGCGGCCGGACCGGTGCTCGACAACGGGGTGATCGGTCGAGTGGCCTTGCGGTGGCGTGCCTTGACGCTGGAAGTCACTGGTATTTCTCCTGGAAGCCGTCGAGGTTAGCTGTCGGGTTCGGGCTGGAGACGCCCTACCCGCCGAGGCGGGATTCACCCCGAGGATTGAGTTGAGCGATGCTCGTCTCATCCGGGAAATGGTTCCCCCGTCCCTGCCGGTGATCTGGGTGGGAATCAGGAGTGAGAGGCGCCGACAGGGTTTGGCTCCGCCCATCTCTCCGCAACCGGGGCATCGGCTGCACCGCCGACACTAGTCGAAGTTCCGCGCAAGAGTGAAGCCTTGAGGGCCGCAGCCCCGTGTGGCATCCCTCTCCTAGGGGTCTCATAGGCGCATTCACCCCGGTCGGGCCCACTGATGGCCCGATCGACGACGGCCGGGGGCGATCAATGGCCCGGGCTCAGCGCGCGGGAGCGCCCTGCTCCAGGAAGAGGTGGCGGGCGACATCGGCCGGCAGCACGATCGGCATGCCCGTGGGCCCCACGATGCGCACGCCCCCGGCCGATCCGCGCAGCTCCACGCGGGCGCCCGCGCGGATCTCCGCGTCCTCCATCAGGCCCAGGAGCTCGGCGTCGGCCTGGATCGGCTCGCCGATCCGGCGCACGACGGCGGATCCGACGCCGTCGCGGGCCACGCGGTCGGCGCTCGCCTCGTCCTCCCCCGGCGCGGGGTGGTCGGCCCGCCTGCCGGGGATGGGATTGCCGAAGGGATCGGAGGCCACGTCCCCGAGGATCTCGGCGAGCCGGTCCTCGACCCTCTCGCTCATGACGTGCTCCCAGCGGCAGGCCTCGTCGTGGATGTAGCGCCGATCGACGCCGACGACGTCGAGCAGCAGCCTTTCAGCAAGGCGGTGCTTGCGGATCACCTCCGTGGCCCGGCGCCGACCCTCCTCGGTGAGCTCCAGCGAGCGGTCCTCCGTGACCCTGATGAGCCCATCGCGCTCCATGCGCGCCACCGTCTGGGAGACCGTGGGGCCCGAGTGGTCGAGACGATCGACAATCCGCGCGCGAAGAGGGGTGACGCCGTCCTCTTCCAACTCGTAGACGGTCTTGAGGTACATCTCGGTGGTGTCGATGAGCTCGCTCATATGCGCTCGCGCCTCCTGCGACGACGGTTTCCCGCCCACACGGGCGGCCAGGCCCTCGCGCCGCCCCTCTCGTCGGGCGCGGGGACTGGGAGAAGGATATCGGTCACTCGCGCGCGGACCCCGGAGCGCCGCCCGCCGGGGGCTGCTCGGGGACGCCCCCGGCGGCGGAGCGCTCGCGCGGACCCGTCATGCGCAGGTAGGGGCGTGTCGATGAGTGGGCCAGCTCCAGGCGCCAGCGGCGGCGCGTCCACACCAGCGCCGCCACCGAGACCAGGACGGCTGCCGCTCCCCCGACGAGCAGGGAGGCCCGAGGGCCCCAGGCGTCGGCGAGGCCTCCCATGATGGGGGCGCCGATCGGGGTCGTCCCCAGCTGGGCGATGATGTAGATGCTGATGACCCTGCCGCGCACCTCATCGGGCACGGAGAGCTGGATTGCCTGGTTCGCGCCGGTCAGAACGGTGAGCACGCACAGGCCCACCGGGATGGTCGCCACGGCGAAGGCGATATAGGTGGGCATGAGCGCCATCACGATGGTGAACAGCCCGAGGAAGAAGGAGCCCGTCACCACGGTGCGCACGCGGGGGGAGCGACGCCTGGCCGCCCACAGGGCGCCCGCGAGCGATCCGATTGCGAAGACCGAGGAGACCGTGCCGTAGGCGTCGGACTCCAGGTGGAAGACACTGCGCACCATGGCGGCCATCGTGAGCTGGAAGTTGAGGGAGAAGGTCGACACGACCGTGACGACGCCGATGATGACGAGGATGTCGGTGCGGTGCCGGACGCAGGCCAGGCCCTCGCGCAACTGGCCCTTGGAGCGAGGGACCCTGGCGACGGGCCGGAGCTCGTCACCGCGCATGAGGATGAGGGCGAGCGCGGGGAACAGGAAGCTAGCGGCGTTGATCTCGAAGACGACGCCCGCTCCGACCCAGGCGATGACGACGCCCGCCGACGCCGGGCCCAGGAGTCGGGCGGCGTTGAAGGAGGCGGCGTTGAGGCCCATCGCGTTGGCCCGCGAGCCAGCCGGGACCAGCTGCGCCACGAAGCTCTGGCGGGCCGGGGCGTCGTAGGCGGCCGCGGCGCCAGAGGCCAGGGCCGCGAGGTAGACGTGCCAGAGCCGGGCATGGCCGAAGATGACCGCCAGCCCCAGGACGAGGGAGACCAGCCCCATCGCCGACTGGGTGGCGATGAGGAAGCGCCGCTGATCGACGCGATCCGCGACGAGCCCGGCGTGGGCGGACAGGAGGAGGGCGGGGAGGAACTGAAGCGCGGTGGTGATGCCGGTGGCGGTGGCCGAGTCGTCGGTGAGGATGCGCAGGACGAGCCAGTCCTGGGCGACCCGCTGCATCCAAGTGCCCGTGTTGGCCACGAGGGCGGCGAAGAACCAGATCCGGTAGTTGTGGAATCGCAGGGAGGCGAAGGTACGGCCCTGCTCGGACCAGGCGGGGTCCTCCGCGAGCGCGGAGGACCCCGGGGTCGTGCTGGCAGTGCTGGCCGGCTCAGGCAAGGCCGAGGATCTCCTTGATGGGCGCCATCGTGAAGTAGACCGCGAACAGCGCCGCGGTCAGCCACATGAGCGGATGGACCCGGCGCGCACGGCCGACGGCGATCTCGACGAGCGCGTAGGTCAGGAAGCCCGCCCCGATGCCATTGGTGATCGAGTAGGAGAACGGCATCATGATGATGGTCACGAAGGCGGGGATGCCCAGCTCGGGCCGCTTCCAATCGATGTCTGCCACCTGGGTCATCATGAGGAAGCCGACGACGACGAGCGCGGGGGTGGCCGCCTCGTAGGGGACCATCGCGACGAGCGGCGACAGGAAGACCGAGGTGAGGAACAGGGCCCCGGTGACGACGTTCGCCAGGCCCGTGCGCGCGCCCTCTCCGACGCCCGCCGCGGACTCCACGTAAGAGGTGTTGGAGGACACTGCGCCGAGGCCGCCGACGATGGCACCCACGGAGTCCACCACGAGGATCTCGCGGGTGCGCGGAGGGTTGCCGTCCTCGTCGAGGAGGCCCCCCTCGGCGCCGATGGCCACCATCGTGCCCATCGTGTCGAAGAAGTCGGCGAGCATCATGGAGAAGACGAGCAGGACGATCGACACGGCGCCGGCCTTCTCGAAGGAGCCCAGCAGGGAGAAGTGGCCCAGGCCCGACAGGTCCGGCACGGAGACGGGGCTGCCGCTCAACGAGGGGACGCTCAGCGCCCAGCCCGTGGGGTTGGAGCCCTCCTCGAAGGCGCCCAGGCCCTGGACGGCCTCGATGATGACGGCCAGGAGCGTGGCGCTGACGATGCCGATGAGGATGGCGCCGCGGACCTTGCGAATGTGCAGGATGACGGTCAGGAACAGGCCGAGCAGGAAGACGATGACGGGCCAGCCCTTGAGGGAGCCGCCCAGGCCGAGCTCGAGGGGCGTGCCGCCGGCGCGCACGACCTTGGCGTCCACCAGCCCGATGAGGGCGATGAACAGGCCGATGCCCACGCTGATGGCGGTGCGCAGGAAGGGCGGGACGGCCCGGAAGACGGCCTCGCGGAAGCCGGTGAGGACGAGGATGAGGATGATGACGCCCTCGATGACGACGATGCCCATGGCGTCGGCGAAGGTCATGCCGTGATTGCCGACGATCGTGTAGGCGACCATCGCGTTGATGCCGAGCCCGGCGGCCATGGCCAGCGGGTAGTTGGCGACGACGCCCATGAGGATCGTCATGACCCCGGCGATGAGCGCGGTGCCGGCGGCGATCTTCGCCTTGGCGCTGGTCACATCGCCGTCGCCCGCGAGAGCGCTGCCGAGGATGAGCGGGTTCAGCACGAGGATGTAGCTCATCGTGAAGAAGGTGACGACGCCGCCGCGGAGCTCGCGGGCGACGGTCGAGCCGCGCTCGGTGATGCGGAAGAAGCGGTCGAGAGCCGGCAGGAAGGCGGAGGGGGCGGGGCGGGAGGGCGCGGTGCGCCCGGGCGAAGTGGTGCTCACGCTGCCCCATTGTCGCAGACCCCGGAGGCGGCCACGACACCGTGTCAGGAGCCGACGGCGGCGCGGGCGAACCATAATGGACCCATGAAGATCCTGCTCACGGCCACCTCCCACCTCGATCCATCGCCTCTGAGCGCCGACGGCCACGAGGTGGTCGTCTTCGATGAGACCGCTCCGGTCCCTCCCGAGCACCGCGATGCGGAGGCGATGATCCTGTGGGGAATGGGCGGCGCTCGGGCCTTCGCGACTCTGCGGGAGATGGCCGGTTACATGACGAGCCTGCGCTGGATCCAGACCCTCGCCGCCGGGCCGGACGCCATCCTCGCCGCGGGCTTGCCCGACTCCGTCGCGATCACCACGGGGCGGCACTTCCACGACGCGACGGTGGCCGAGCACACGCTGGCCCTCGCCCTGGCCTGCGCGCGATCCCTGCCCCGGGCGCTGGCGGCGCAGCACGAGCACCGGTGGGCCCATGAGCTCGGCGGGGCGAAGCCCTTGCACGATCCCGACCGCCTGACCACCCTCATCGGCGCCCGCGCGCTCATCTGGGGCTTCGGCGCGATCGGCCAGGCCACCGCGCGGCTGCTGAGTGCCGTCGGCGCCCACGTGCGCGGGGTGGCCCGCAGCGCGGGAACGCGGGCGGGCTACAAGGTGATCGCCGTGGACGACATCGACGCCGCCCTGCCCACCACTGACCTGCTCGTCATGATCCTGCCCGCCACGCCGTCCACGGCCGGGGCCCTCGATGCCCGGCGGCTGGCCCTGCTGCCGCGGCGCGCTATCGTGGTCAACACGGGACGGGGATCCACGGTGGACGCATCGGCCCTGAACGCCGCGCTGCACGAGGGGAGGATCGCCGCCGCCGGCCTGGACGTCACCGATCCGGAGCCGCTCCCGGCCGATTCCCCGCTCTGGGACGCCCCGAACCTCATCCTCACCCCGCATGGCGCGGGCGGACGACCCGTGGGCGCGATGGAGCGGATCGTGCGCAACGCCGGAATCGTGGCCGCCTCACCCGCGGGCGAGCCGATCGAGGGGCTGGCATGACGCCGTCGCCCGCGGCCCCCGCCCGGCGCCCCTCCGCCCGGCCGGTGCGCGTCCAGCGCCATGACCCCGCCCAGCGCCCGATGCTCGTCACCTGGGAGGCCACTCGCGCCTGCGCCCTGGCCTGCCGCCACTGCCGAGCCGAGGCCGTCCCACTGCGCAGCCCCCTCGAACTGGGCCTGGATGAGGCGAAGGCGCTCATGGACGAGGCGGCCGCCTTCGGCAGGCCCGCCGTCATCTTCATCATCACCGGGGGCGACTGCTTCGAGCGGCCAGACCTGGCCGAGCTGGCCGCCTACGGGACGGAACTGGGACTGCATGTGGCGCTCTCGCCGTCGGGGACGGACAAGCTCACCAAGGAGGCGCTCTCCGAGCTGCAGGAGGCAGGTGTCGGCGCCATCTCCCTGTCCATCGACGGCGCCACGGCCGCCACGCACGACGCCTTCCGGGGATTGGAGCGCACCTTCGACCGCACGATCGCCGGCTGGGAGGCCGCCCGCGAGCTGGGGATGAAGGTGCAGATCAACTCCGTGGTGGCGCGCCACAACGTCCATGAGCTGCCGGATATCGCCGCCCTGGTGCGCGAGCACGGGGCGATGACCTGGTCCGGATTCCTCCTGGTGCCCACGGGGCGCGGCATCGACTTGGGCGCTCTGGACGCCGATGAGGTGGAGGACGTGCTCGGCGCCTTCTACGACATGGGCGAGGCCGTCCCCGTGCGCACCACCGAGGGGCACCACTTCCGGCGCGTGTGCCTCCAGCGCCAGGTCCTCGCCGATCGGGGCGTCACCGACGAGGAGATGATGCGGATCATGGGGTACGGGCCCCTGTACCGCCAGTTGCGTGAGCGCATCGCCGAGCTCGGGCTCGACTCGGGGCCCCGGCGGCGGCGCCCGCCGATCACCGTGAGCTCGGGCAGCGGCTTCGTGTTCGTCTCCCACACCGGGGAGGTGACGCCCTCGGGCTTCCTGGAGAAGAGCGCAGGGAACGTGCGCGACTCCTCGCTAACTGAGATCTACCGCCGCTCCGAGGTGTTCACCGGCGTGCGCGACCCGGGTCTGCTGAAGGGCCGCTGCGGGGCCTGCGAGTACAAGGCCGTGTGCGGCGGCAGTCGGGCGCGCGCCTACAACATGACCGGCGATCTCCATGCGGAGGACGCCTCCTGCAACTACCGCCCCGGCAGCTTCCCCTTCCCCGACGACGTCGCCGCGCTCATGAGCGGGGTCGGCGGGGGCTCAGGCACGGGTGGGCATGAGGGCCTCGAGGTCGGCAAGGCTGGTCAGGGCGGTCACTGAGTCAGCCGCCTCATCCTCGGCATCGGGCCCGCCCGAGGGCCCGGCGGGCGCGACGGGCCCGGTGGAGCGCTCCGCGCCGAGCTCGGCGGCCAGACCCGCGACGGCGTCGCGCGCGGAGACGGCGCGATCCTCGCCGGTGCCGGCGGGCCCCGGCTCATCATCGCCCACGGGCGCCCGGGTCTCGGCCCCGGGTGCGACGCCGACGGGGCCCGGGGCTTGCGGGGCCTCGTCGGCGGCGGGCCCGGCCGCCTCCTCGGCGGATCGCTCGGCGACGGGCCCCGCCGTTCCCCCAGCCGGAGGGCCCTCCTCGGCCACCTCATCCAATGGGACACCACCGCGCAGGTCCCGGCCGTCGGAGGCGACGACCTCCATGCGGCCCTCGTCGACGCGGGAGGGCGCCACCGGCCACTCCGGCCCCTGGTCGGGCACATCGGTCTCGGAGTGGGCGCCGCAGCCGTGGTCGAGGGAGACGACGGCGCCGTCGTCGGGGGCCCACTCATTGGCGCAGATCCCGAAGGCCTGCCGGAAGGGCCCCGTCATGGGGATGAAGAAGCCGCATGTGGAGCACGTGGCGTGGGCCTTGCGGACGCCGTCGGCGTGGGGGCCGTGGTCGCCGTCGTACCAGCGCTGGGCGGCGCGCTGGACGCCCTCGGGGCTGAGGACCCGCGCGCGCCCGAGGTCCAGCTCATCGAGAGCGACCCTGTCCCCCTCCTCGTCGCCGGTGGCCTCCCAGCCGGGCTCGAGACGCTCGTCGGTCTCTCGCAGAGGGAGCCGGTCGGAGCGGCCGACATCCCCGGGGGCCAGGCGGTCCGCCCAGGGCACCCACACGGGGGCGAGGAGCGCGTCCTCGCCGGGCAGCAGCTCGAGCTCGACCACGGTGGCCGTCCGCGAGCGCGGCGAGCGGCTCATCGTGACGGCCCAGCGCCAGCCGCGGTAGCCGGCCAGGGTGCACTCGAAGAGATGGGTGACGAGGCGCTCGGCGTCCGCGCGGGCGGCCGTGTGGGCCCCGATGGTCTCGGGGATCGTGATCTCCATAAGGGCGGCCCGCGCGAGTTCGACGGCGGTCGCACTGGTCAGCGTGCGGTCCTTGGCGGCGAGAGCGGCCTGGGACGCCGTGGGCAGCGAGCCCCCGCGGACCAGGGCCGCGGTGGCGGGGTCGCTGGCGGTCCCGATGCTTCCCCGGGGGACCTCGGGGGCCTCGGGGCTCTGCGGAGTCGCGCTCATCTCGGGGGAGGTCGCACCGGCCACGGCGCTCTCGGTTCCAGTCACGCGCCCCAGTGTAGAGGGGGTGTCCACGCCCCGCCCGCCGGCGGGCCCGTCGCGGGGCGCCCTCCCAGGGACGTGGGCGCCGGTCAGTCCCGGCTGATCGGCTCCACGGAGACGATGCGGTGGATGGCGACGGTCACCTCGGTCTCGCGCACGACGTCGGCGAGCCTGACCCGCCCGGGCTCGACGGCGCGCACCCGCACCGTCCTCTCCTGGACCTCACCGTCGGGTCCCGCCAGACGCAGGCGCAGCAGGGAGCGGTTGGCCTGCCCCTGCCGCAGGACGGCCAGGGCGTGGACGGGGTCACTCGCGACAACGGTCGGCCCGGCGGCGGCGAGGGCCTCCTGGCCGGCGCGCATCCTGCCGACCATGACGGCGAGCTCCCGGTTGGTGGGGGCGCGGCGTCGGGAGGCGATGACGTGGCCCGGCCGGGTGGGCTCGGGCGCGGCGCCCCGGCCGCGCGCACCATCGGCACCGCCCGGGGCGAGAGCGGCGCCGTCGATGACGAGGCGGCCCTGCCCGTCCTCCATGACGGGCGCGAGCCCCGCGGCCCGCAGCTCGCGCAGGACCTGCCCGGCACTGGCGGTCGCGGTGATGATCCCGGGGGCGGCCTCGTTCAGGCCGAGGCCGGCCAGCCGGAACTCGGTGAGGAGGCCCGCAGCGGTGGCCGGGTCGGGGATGCGCAGGATCGAGGCGATGGGCCGCACGCGGATCGCCCCGTGGCGGCGGGCGGCGTCCTCGACAAGGGCCTCCAGCGCCCCCGGCAGGGGGACGGGACTGTAGGCGCCGAGCGCGTCGAGGAGCTCGGTGGCGCTCAAACCCGCGTCGAGGGCGCCGCGCACGGAGTCGGGGGTGAATCGGAGGGTGAGGGCGCCGCCGCGCGATTCGACAACGGCGCTGCGTTCGAGCAGGGCGGCGAGCGGCGCGACGGGACGGCCCGGAACGATCGCGGTGAGGTCGGACTGGACCAGCAGCATGGGCACCGGCTCGGGCAGGTCGGCGGCAAGCGCGTCCTCCAGGACGCCCAGGGAGGCCGGATCCGCATCGGCGCCCGGGAACGCGTGCTCGGCCAGGGCGCGGCCCGCGCGCGAGAGCGCTCCGGCACCTGTGATCCCCAGGAGCTCGGCCTCAGCGAGGATCGCGGTGATGGCACCCTCGGGGATGGGGCGGCGGGGGCGGGCCGCGGTGAGGGCCGCGCGCACGAAGCCGGGAGTGGCGGAGGCGCCGTCGGGCAGCGTGGCCAGGAGGTGCAGGATGCGGTGCCGCAGGGAGCGGGCCCAGGGGGCCTCGGCGGCGTCGCCGAGCACTGCTCTCAGGACGCCATCCTCACTGCGGCTGCCGACCAGCCACGGAGTGCGGGCGCTGGAGGCCCATGCGGTGGCGAGGGCGGCCCAGCGCTCGGGCAGGGGCGGGGCGTCGCCATGGGAGAGCCAGACCAGGGCGGGGGCTGCGGGGAGCCAGGCAGCCCCGTCGTCGTCGAGGCCGAGGAGGCCCGCGGCGGCGGCGATCTCGACAATGGTGGCGACCTGGGCAGGGGCCAGGCCGAGGGCCCCGGCTGTGCGGGCCAGGGGGCGCACGCCGACGCCGCCGGTGCGCAGGAGGGGGCCCGGCTCGCGCAACCACTCGCGCAGGAGCGCGGTGACGAGGCGGACGGCCTCCTCGGCGTGCTGGGCGGACTCGGCGGCGATGGTCCGGGGCTCGATGATGGTCAGCGAGTCGGGGCTGGGGCCGGTGAGGTCTTCGGCGGGCGGGGGCCAGGAGGCGGTGCCGGGCGCGAGGGCCTCGGCGAGGCCGGGGGCGGGCCGGTTCGAGATCGTCAGGGCGAGGCGGGAGAGCTGGGAGAGCCGGTCGGCGACGGTCTCGAGGGGCAGGGACAGTCGATCGGCGAGGAGTGCGGCGAGGTCGTCGGAGCCGGCAGTGCCGACGGGCCCTGCTTGCCCGAGGACGGGGATGACGAGGCCCTCGGCGACGGCGATGGCGGCCGCGTCGAGCTGGGCGAGGGCGAGATCGGTGCTGGTTCGCCCGGCGGCGCGGGCCGCGAGCGCGGTGAAGGAGGGCGACGACGGGGCGAGGAGGTCGGGGCGGGCCAGGAGGAGGTCGGCGATCTCGCGATCGGGCAGGGCGGTCAGGCGCGCGGCCAGGTCCTCCACCGTCGCCGGGACTGGTGCGCTCGCCGCGCGCCGCCGCGTCTCCTCACTGCTCATCCCACCAACGGTACAGCCCCGCGCCACCCCACCCCGCGTCCCCGACGTCTACAGGAATATTGACACGTATACACATGTATGTACCCGTATACACGCGTATCTGAACACACTATACTCACCTAGTAGGCCTACAGATTCGGAGGGCGTCATGGACCCCGTGCTCAACCCCTACGTTCCCGGAGCAGGCCGTCGTCCCGCCGCGCTCGTGGGACGCGATGACGTCATCGGCGTCTGGGACGTCATGCTGCGCCGCGCCGAGCGCGGGACGACGGACCAACCGCTCGTGCTCTACGGGCTGCGAGGAGTCGGCAAGACCGTCCTCCTCACCCGCCTGCGCCACGATGCGGACAAGCGCGAGTGGATCACGGTCCAGGTCGAGGCCGGAACCAGCAGGGGCCTTCGCGAGATCGTCGGCGAGGGGCTGTACGGCCCCCTGAGCGACCTCGCGCGCCCCGCCGCCGGCACGCGCCTGCTGCGCGCCCTCAAGACCGCCCTGTCCTTCAAGGCCTCCTACGACCAGACGGGCTCATGGTCCTTCGGCATCGACCTGAGCGGGCAGAGCGGCGGCGGCGCCGACTCGGGAGTGCTTGAGACCGATCTCAAGAAGATCCTCAAGGATGTCTCGCTCGCGGCCGCGGAAGAGGGCGGCGGGCTCGCGCTCCTCATCGATGAGGCGCAGGACCTCTCAGCCGAGGACCTCACCACGGTGGCGGCCGTCTCCCACGCCGCGGCCCAGGACGACTGGCCGGTGCTCTTCGCGCTCGCGGGTCTTCCCAGCCTCCCGCAGACGCTCTCAGAGGCGCGGTCCTACTCTGAGCGGTTCCGGTTCGTCAAGGTTGAGCGCCTCGACCCGGATGGCGCTGCCGCAGCGCTCGCCGATCCCGCCAAGGCGGAGGGCGTGACGTGGGACGACGACGCCTTGTCGCACGTCGTGGACCGCTCCGGGCGCTACCCGTACTTCATCCAGCAGTTCGGGCAGGAGGCGTGGGACGCCGCATCCGACAGGCGCATCGACCGCCGAGCGGCCGAGCTCGGCGTCGCCTCGGGTCTGACCCAGCTCGACAACGGGTTCTTCCGCGCCCGCTGGGACCGCACGACCCAGGCGGAGAAGCGCTACCTGCGGGCCATGTGCCCCGAGGGCGAGGACGGCATCGGCAGCGGCGAGGTCGCCAGCCGGCTGGACCGGACCATCCAGAGCCAGAGCGGGGTCCGCAACTCCCTCATCCGCAAGGGCATCGTGTACGCGCCCGACCACGGCGTCATCGCCTTCACCGTCCCGGGCATGGCCGGATTCATCTCCCGCCAGCACGGGGAGTAGCGGCCGGCGCCGCCGCCGTCGGTGAGCACTCGTCCCCTCTACGGCGCCGGCAGGGCGATACTCCCCCCATGCCCGCCACACCCGACCTGCCCGACGGACCCCTCATCGTCCAGAGCGACAAGACCGTCCTGCTGGAGGTCGCCCACCCGGCCGCCGACGAGGCCCGCCGCGCGATCGCCCCCTTCGCCGAGCTCGAGCGTGCCCCCGAGCACGTCCACACCTACCGCATCACGCCACTGGCGCTGTGGAACGCCCGCGCCGCCGGGCTGGACCCCGAGACGGTCGTCCACGTCCTCATCAGCTACTCGCGCTTCCCGGTCCCCCACTCCCTGCTCACCGAGGTCGCTGAGACGATGGGCCGCTACGGCCGCCTCCAGCTGCTGTCCGACCCGATGCACGGGCTCGTGCTGCACGCCATGGACGTGCCCGTGCTCGAGGAGGTCATGCGCTCCAAGCGCACTGCGGGCATGCTCGGCGAGCGCCTGTCCCCCGAGGACGTCGTCGTCCACCCCTCCGAGCGCGGCAGCCTCAAGCAGGCGCTCATCAAGCTGGGCTGGCCCGCCGAGGACCTCGCCGGCTACGTCGACGGCGAGAAGCACCCCATCACCCTGGCGGACGACCCGGCCGCGGCCGCCGCGCACGCCCCCGGCGCCTTCGCCCTGCGCCCCTACCAGGCGCAGGCGGTGGACGCCTTCTGGGCGGGCGGCAGCGGCGTCGTCGTCCTGCCCTGCGGAGCGGGTAAGACCCTCGTGGGCGCCGCCTGCATGGCGCGCAGCTCGACGACGACGCTCGTGCTCGTCACCAACGCGGTCTCGGCGCGCCAGTGGAAGGAGGAGCTCATCCGCTTCACCTCCCTCACCGCCGATGAGATCGGCGAGTACTCGGGCTCGCGCAAGGAGATCCGCCCGGTCACTATCGCCACCTACCAGGTGCTCACCACCCGCCGCAAGGGCGTCTACCCGCACCTCGACCTGCTCGACGCGCACGACTGGGGCCTCATCGTCTACGACGAGGTGCACCTGCTGCCCGCCCCGGTCTTCCGCATGACAGCGGACCTCCAGGCGCGCCGTCGTCTCGGGCTGACGGCGACGCTCGTGCGCGAGGACGGGCGTGAGGACGAGGTGTTCAGCCTCATCGGCCCCAAGCGCTACGACGCGCCCTGGAAGGACCTGGAGAACCAGGGGTGGATCGCGCCGGCCGTGTGCACCGAGGTGCGCCTGAGCCTCGACGCCGGCGAGAGGATGGTCTACGCGACGGCGGAGGCGCCCGACCGCTACCGGCTGGCCGCGACCGCGCCCGCCAAGGTCGGCGTCGTCGAGGCGGTCCTGGCGCGCCACCGCGGTGAGAGCGCGCTCGTCATCGGCCAGTACGTCGACCAGCTCGAGGAGATCGCCGAGCACCTGGGGGCTCCGCTCATCACGGGGGCGACGACGGTGCGCGAGCGCCAACGCCTCTACGACGCCTTCCGCGCCGGTCAGGTCACCACGCTCGTCGTGTCCAAGGTCGCGAACTTCTCCATCGACCTGCCCGGCGCCTCGGTGGCCGTGCAGGTCAGCGGCTCCTTCGGCTCGCGCCAGGAGGAGGCGCAGCGCCTGGGGCGCATCGTGCGGCCGAAGGAGGACGGCCGCCAGGCCCACTTCTACACGGTCGTCGCGCGCGATACGAAGGAACAGGAGTTCGCCGCCCACCGCCAGCGCTTCCTCGCCGAGCAGGGATATGCCTACGAGATCATCGAAGTCGACGACCTGTGAGAGAAGGGCCGGTCGGGGCGCGCAGGATGATGACCGGCATCGGGGTTCTTCGTCCAGATGCGCTCGATGATGGTCCCGGGTCCGGTGGGTCTCGGGGCTCGGCAGCGGCCGAGCCCTTGAGCCCATGAGCAGATCGCTCAGGCGTGGGCGAAACGAGTTGCCTCAGGCGCTCCGCAACGGCGACGATGGGCCGCGATGCTATCGACACCCCGCCCCGCGCGCCATCCCTGCGACGCCCGGCGCCCGACCATCCCGCTCCTCCTCGTCTTGCTCATCTCGGGCGCGGGAACCCTCGTCGCACCCACCGCCGATGCCCGGTCATCGGCACCGGCATCCACTGCCATCGGCGATCCCGCCGCGATGACGGCCGGGGCACCGACATCGGGCTCTCCGGCCACGGGGGCGGCCGCTCGCGTCGTCGACGGCGCGAGCATCCTGGACAACGCCGCAGCCGCCTCCGCCGTCGAGAGGGCCGCGAAGGATGGCATCACCCTGTCGATCCTCACGGCCACCGATGAGACGAGCAGGGCCGAGGCCCTGGCCAAGAAGGAGTGGAGCGCCAAGGGCATGGGCGCCTCGGACGCCCTGCTCGTCATCAACATGCCGGCCTCGGGATCAAACTCCTACTACCTGGCCACCGGCAGCGACATCCCGGCCTCCAAGCGCAGCGAGCTGGGCAGCGCCATCGGCTCCTACATGCGCTCCCACGACTTCGACGGCGCCGTCGCCGCTCTTCCGAGGCTCCTGGCCGAGGCCAAGGGCGGCAGCAGGAGCGGGGACGAGGGCTCATCGGGTATGTCGGCCACGGGCCTCGTGCTGCTGGCGGGTGGGGGCGCGGCCGCTGCGGGGGCGGCCGCCTACGCCATCTCGCGCCGCCGTAAGTCGGACCCCTCATCCACCCAGGAGGACACCGTGTTCTGGAATCGCAAGAAGAAGGCGCCTGAGCAGGCCGGCCCGGTGCCCCTGGACCAGCTCATCGCCCAGGCGGGCGCCGCCCTCGTAACCGCTGATGACGCGATGCGCGCCGCTGACGAGGAGCTGTCCTACGCCCAGGCGCAGTTCGGCCTGTCCGCGACCGACTCCTTCACCGAGGCGCTGGGCCAGGCCAAGGCCCACCTGAGCCGCTGCTTCGAGCTGCGCAAGATCCTCGACGACGATATCCCCGAGACCGAGCCCCAGCAGCGCCAGATGTACGGGGAGATCCTCGACCGCTGCCAGCGGGCCATGGGCGCGATCCAGGCGCAGAAGCAGCTCTTCGAGGAGCGGCGCGGCATCGAGTCCGCCCTGCCGACCTCCATGTCCGAGACCGCCCAGCGCGCTGACGAAACCGAGCAGGCCATCACCATGGCCAAGACGCTCCTGGTGACGCTGCGCGCCACCTACCCCGCCTCAGCCCTCACCTCGGTCTCCGAGGCGCCCGTGCGCGCCGAAAGGCTGCTGGCCGCGGGCCGCACCGCCCTGAAGCAGGCCGGGGCCAGCGCCGACGCCGGGCAGCAGTCCACCGCCGTCGAGCAGGTGCGCATCGCCCAGGGATCGATCGCCCAGGCCGGCGCCCTGGCGGCCCAGGTGGCCAGCGCCAATGAGCGCTTGAGCACGGCCTCGACCGACCTCGCGGCGGCGATCGCCTCCCTGTCCTCCGATCTCGTGGACGCCAAGCGCCTGGCCGACCAGGTGCCCAGTGCCACCCTCGCCCCGCTCGTGGCCGACGCCGAGGCCGCCATCGCCGAGGGCCGCGCCGCCTCCGGGAGGGCCAGCACCGACCCGTCCGCCCCGGTCAGCGGCGATCATGTGGTCGGCGACCCCCTGGCCGCGCTGGACCACCTCAGCCGCGCCGAGACCGCGATCGATGCCGCCCTCGCCCCGGCACGGGCGAGGGAGGAGAACGACTCGCGAGCCCGCAGCCAGTTGGGTTCGCGCCTGTCGCGCCTCAACTCGCAGGTGCAGTCCGTGACCGCCTACATCACCACGCACCGCGGCGCTGTCGGCTCGTCGGCCCGCACCGCCCTGTCCGAGGCGGCCCGCCACGCCTCGGCGGCCACTGCCATGCAGCCCACGGACCCGCAGGCGGCCCTGGCCGAGGTAGCCGCCGGCGAGCCGCTGGTGGCGCAAGCGCAGGCCCTGGCGGAGGCCGATGTGCGCGATGCCGGTGACGCCTGGGGCTCCTATTCCAACTACTCCGGGGGGTACGGCCACCGCGGCGGCGGCCTGGACCTCGGCTCGCTCGTGCTCGGGGGGATCCTCATGGGCGGGCTATTCGACGACGACCGTCCCCACCACATCGGCGGCTGGGGCGGCGGCGACTTCGGAGGTTTCGGTGGAGACTTCGGCGGCGGCGACTTCGGCGGCTCCGGCGGGGACTTCTGAGCCCCTCACCACTGTTCAACCCCATCACCTCAACCACCACCCGAAGGGAACTCCAACATGGCTGAGAAGCAGTCGATCCTGGGCCGTATCGCCCAACTGACCCGCGCGAACATCAACGCCCTCCTCGATCGCGCTGAGGACCCGGAGAAGATGCTCAACCAGCTCGTGCGCGACTACACGAACTCCATCGCCGAGGCCAAGCAGGCGGTCGCCCAGACCATCGGCAATCTGCGCCTGACGGAGAAGGACTACGAGGCCGACGTCGCCGAGGCCAGGGACTGGGGGGCCAAGGCCCTGGCAGCCTCCCGCAAGGCCGACGAGATGCGCGCCGCCGGTGACATCGCGGGCGCCGATAAGTGGGACTCCCTGGCCAAGGTGGCCATCACCAAGCAGATCACGGCGGAGAAGGAGGCCAAGGAGGCCGAGCCGATGATCGCCTCCCAGCGCCAGGTGGTCGAGCAGCTCAAGACGGGGCTGAACCAGATGGAGGTCAAGCTCGGCGAGCTGAAGTCCCGTCGCGACCAGCTCATCGCCCGCCAGAGGACCGCCGAGGCGCAGGTCAAGGTCCAGGGGGCGATCAGCTCGATCAACGTCATGGACCCCACTTCCGAGCTCTCCCGCTACGAGGAGCAGGTGCGCCGCGTCGAGGCGCAGGCCGCCGGGCAGATGGAGCTGGCGGGATCCTCCCTGGAGTCCCAGTTCGCCGAGTTGGAGGCCTCCGACACCCAGATCGAGGCCGAGGCCCGCCTGGCCGCGCTCAAGTCCGGCGGCAAGGGGGCGCTGCCCTCCGCGTCCGCCGCCCCCGCCCAGATCACCGACGGGGACGAAGCCATCAACGCCGCCTTCGAGGCCCTCAAGGCCCAGAGCAGGCCCGCCGCCCAGCGCGTCACCGACGAGGACGCCTCCTCGTACTGACGCGCCCGGCGCAGCGCAGGATGCGGCAGGATTCGATCCGCAGGGCCGGCATCGGGCCCGGCGGAAGCGCCTGAGGGCGCCCAGCGCCCGATGGCCCGGGCGACCGGCCCGCGGATCGAATCCCGCCGCCCCACCCGCCTCGCACTGCGCTTACCCCCGCGCCGCCCGGCTACGATAAGCGCATGAGCGCCCCTACCTATCTCCTCATTGATGGTGAGAACATCGACGCCACCCTCGGCATGAGCGTGCTCGGACGTCGCCCCGAGCCCGATGAGCGCCCCAGGTGGGACCGCGTCCTGTCCTTCTGCGACTCCTTGTCGGACACGACATCGTCGGACGGCCAGGGCGAGGACGCCCACGGTCTGTTCTTCCTCAACGCCACGAGCGGTCACATGCCGATGGGCTTCATCCAGGCGCTTATGGCGATGGACTACCGCCCGATCCCGCTGTCCGGCTCCGGCTCCGTCGATGAGAAGGTGGTGGACACCGGTATCCAGCGGACCCTCGATGCCTTGGCCGAGCGTCTCGCCGCCCAGCGCGAGGAGGATGCCTCCGCCCGCCTCCAAGTGCTCCTGGGCAGTCACGACGGCGACTACATCCCCCAGGTCGAGCGGCTCCTCGACGGCGGCGCTCAGGTCGGCGTCCTGTGCTTCCGGGAGTTCCTCAACTCCCATCTGGCCGCCCTGGAGACCAGGGGCCTGAGGATCCACGACCTGGAGTACGACGTCGACGCCTTCACCTCCGTGCTGCCGCGCATCCGGATCATCCCACTGCAGGAGTTCGACCCGCTGCAGTTCATCTGAGCGGCGGGCCCGGCGTCCCGAGGCGCTCCCGCCCCGCCATCCAGGATTCCCAGCGCCCGTTCAGGCAACTTCCAGGAATCTTGCGACAATGGGCGCATGGATCTCGACACGCGCACCGGCACGCCTCAGGCATCGACCGAGGCCAAGCTCCTCGTTGTCGACGACGAGCCGAACATCCGCGACCTGCTCGCCTCCTCCCTGCGCTTCGCGGGGTTCGAGGTCGTCACCGCCACCGATGGGAATCAGGCACTGCGCACCATCGAGTCCGACGATCCCGACCTCATCGTCCTGGACGTCATGCTCCCGGACATGGATGGATTCACGGTAGCCAGGCGCGTGCGGGAGAGGGACAACGCCACGCCAATCCTGTTCCTCACCGCCCGAGACGACATGGATGACAAGATCCAGGGCCTGACGGTGGGCGGGGACGACTACGTCACCAAGCCCTTCGGCCTGGAGGAGGTCGTCGCCCGAATCCGCGCCATCCTGCGCCGCACCCACGCCGTCGACGAAGGGGACGACGGCACGCTGCGCGTGGCCGACCTCATCCTCGACGAGGACGCGCACGAGGTCCACCGCGCCGGCGTCGAGGTGGAGCTGTCGCCCACCGAGTTCAAGCTGCTGCGCTACCTCATGATCAACGCGGGGCGCGTGGTCTCCAAGACCCAGATCCTCGACCACGTCTGGGAGTACGACTGGAGCGGGGACGCCGCGATCGTGGAGTCCTATATCTCCTACCTGCGCCGGAAGGTGGACCAGATCGAGGCGCTCGACGGCACCACAGTGGTGCCTCTCATCCAGACCCGTCGCGGCGTGGGCTACATGCTGCGCGAGCCCAAGGGTGAGTGATGCCGCCATCCCGGAGGCGGGACCGCTTCCGCCCCATCGTCGACTCCAGGCGCTACTGGCACTCCCAGCCGCTGCGCACGCGACTGGCGCTCATCACCACGGGCCTGCTCACCGTCGGACTCCTGGCCACCTCCCTGGTCACCACCCAGCTGCTGCAGACCCATCTCATGGGGCAGGTCGATGACCAGCTCAAGGTGACCTCCCGGACGATCGGAGACCGGGGCCTGGAGTACCTCCGGCAGGACGGCAGGAGCTCGCAGGCCCCCACCACCTACTACATGGAGGCGCAGTACGCGGGCGGCAAGATCGGCCGGATGGTCAATGAGAAGACAACGGCGGAATACGGGATCCCATCCCTGGGCACGCTCTCGCTGGGCGACGGCAACCCCTTCACCGTCGCCTCCTCGCTGCCGGGCCACTACTGGCGCGTCCTGCCCCTGGAGATCAAGGATCAGGACGGGAACTACACCGGCGTCGTGGCCATCGCTCTGCCGCTGCGCAATGTCCAGGAGACCGTGGAGCAGACCAGGCTCGTCGTCGCTGTGGCGGACGTCGTCGTCGTCCTCGTCGGCGCAGGACTGGCCACCTACCTCGTCCACCGCTCCTTCGGCCCGCTGCGGCAGATCGAGGGCGTGGCGGGCCGCATCTCCCGGGGCGACCTCTCCGCGCGCGTGCCGGTGACCGAACCGCCGATGACGGAGGTCGGCTCGTTGCAGCAGGCCCTCAACACGATGCTCCAGCAGAACGAGCATGCCTTCTCCGTACAGGTCACCGCGCAGGAGCGCATGACCCGCTTCGTCTCCGATGCCTCCCACGAGTTGCGCACACCGCTGTCGGCGATCCAGGGCTACGGCGAGCTCTACCGCATGGGCGGCGTGCCCGTGGAGCGCACGAGCGAGGTCATGGGGCGCATCGAGTCCGAGGCCACCCGGATGGGCCGCCTCGTCGAGGACCTCCTCCAGCTGGCCCGCATGGATGAGGGCCGCAAGATGGACACTGCCCCCGTCGATCTCACCGCCGTGTGCGCCGGAGCGCTCACGGACATGGTGGTCCTGGCCCCCGAGCGCGACTGCGCGCTGCTGAGGCTCGACGGTGCCCCCGCGGACCCCCAGCCGCTGACGGTCATGGGGGACCGCGACCGGCTCGCCCAGGTCGTCACCAACCTCCTGGGAAACGTAGTGCGTCACACGCCCGCGGGGACCCCGGTGGAGATCGCGCTGGGGCCGATCGGCGGCCGCTCGGCCATCATCGAGGTGCGCGATCATGGCCCGGGGATCGCCCCTGCGGACGCGAGCAAGGTGTTCCAGCGCTTCTACCGGGCGGACACCTCCCGTAACCGGGAGACCGGCGGATCGGGCCTCGGCCTGTCGATCGTCGCCGCGATCGTCCAGCGCCACCACGGGACGATCGGCATCACCCCCACCCCGGGCGGCGGCGCCACCGTGCGCATCGAGCTCCCTCTGGCCCACCCCGAGCAGGCCCCCGCGTCGGCGGGCGACGGGCCCTGGACCGCGTGAGGGCAGGCGCGGAACGAGGCACGGGGCGCCGCAGCAGGTCGGAGGCTCCAGCGCGGGCCCCGATGGGGAGCACTGCCCGGGGTGGCGGGTGGAACACGATCGCGCTTCGACTTTGCCGCCCCGCAGTCCTACGATGGCAACTGTTCTGTTATCTCCTGTGAGGCATCGGAGGCATGGCATGGCCGTCAGCGACGCGCCGCAGTGGCTGCTCCCCGCCTTCGTGCGCAGCCTCAAGGCCCTGGGCACGACGGCCGATCCGGAGCGGCTCCGCGCTGCCGGTCAGGCACTGATCGAGCGCTGGTCCACATCGGACCGCCGCTTCCACAACCTCAAGCACGTCATCGACATGCTCGCCCGCGTGGACGAGCTCGCGGACGAGTCCCACTACCCCGATGTCATGCGCATCGCGGCCTGGTACCACGGCTGCGTGTTCTCCGCGGAGACCAAGGAGACCTACCAGCGCAACGGCGGTGAGGACGAGGTCGCCTCGGCCGCCCTGGCCGCCAAGGAGCTCGCCGCCCTGGGTGTCCCGGGCGCCACGGTGGATCGGGTCTGCGCCCTCATCCTCAACCTCAAGAGTCATACGCTCCCGGCCAACGACATGGACGCCAGCGCCCTCAATGACGCGGACCTGGGAACTCTCGCCGTCGAGCCGCAGCTGTACAAGAAGTACCGGATGGCAGTGCGCGAGGAGTACGCCCATATCCCCGACGAGCGCTACTACGAGGCGCGCCTGGCGATCATCACCCGGCTCCTGGATCGCGACCGCCTCTTCTCCTCGCCTCTCGGTGAGCGCTGGGAGCTGCCCGCCCGGCAGAACCTGGCCGCCGAGAAAAGCAGGATCGAGTGCGCTCTGGCGAAGATGGCCGCTGGAGGGGCTCCGCCGAGCAACGACCTCCGCTCCCCCGGGACCGCCGACGGCGCCGCGCGTGGGATGAGGGCCGTCCCGGCTCCCACCGAGGCGGCCCCCGCGTCCACGACTCCGAGCGCTCCGGTGCCCTCGACGGCGGCCCCGGAGCGCATCCAGCCCACCGAGCCGATGGAGGCCCCGGCGCCTCCGTCCCCCACCCGGCCCGCCGCGCAGACGCGCCCCGAGGTCCTGCCCCCCTCGATCCCGCCGACGCCCCCAGCGGAATCGGGCTCCATCCCATCGGCGCCGTCCACGCCCTCGCCGCAGACGCCCGCGCGGGGGATCCCGCGCGCCCATGAGAGACAGCGCGAGCATGACGAGCACGCCACCTCGATGGAGACCTGCGCCGAGGACATCGACCGCCTCCTGTCGTCTCCCCGTGCCGCGGAGGGGCCTGAGCCGCGCGACCGCCAGGCGATGGTCCAGGCGGAGCGCGAGCGCATGGCCGAGCGCCTGCGTCTCAAGACCGAGGAGGCCAAGATCGCCCGCGAGGCCCGTACCGGTGAGTTCATGCCGATTCTCGATGAGGTCGTCGACGACGGGGCCGGGGACCTCTGAGCCACCGCACCCTTCTATCGTCGGCCCTCTACTGCTGCGACCCCGGGCCCCGCACCACAGGCACCGCTGCGCGCAGCGCTCGGGCAGGCCTGTGCGCGGACGACTGAGGGGTCTTCGGCGGGCGCCTACCGTGGAATCGACGGCGCCGCCCGGCGCTGCCCCCCCCCACGCAGGAAAGGCCCCCATCATGCCCGTCTTCTCCGTCGACACCCAGGCGGTCTCCGATACCGCCAGCCGGACCGCCACCCGCATCTCCACCATCCAGGCCGAGGTCGACGCCATGAACAGCGACATCGCCGCGCTGGAGACCACCTGGTCGGGCACTGCGTCCATGTCCATGAGCGCGGCGGCGGCAGCCTGGCACCTCACCCAGTTGCGGGTCCAGGACAGCCTCGACATGCTCCGCGCCGCCCTCGGCCTGTCGGCCGACTCCTACTCCCGCGCCGAGTCCGGCAACCAGGCTCTCTTCGTCCCCGAGTGAGCCGCTCCGCACGACGGTGGGCCGCCCCACTGAAAACCCAGTGGAACGGCCCGCCGTCGATGGGCCCAGGGACAAACGCCCCTGAGAAGTCCCCTTGAGGGGAGGAGCGGATCAGTACATGCCGCCCATCTCGTCGCCACCGGCGGCCGGGGCGGCCGGGGGCTCCGGCTTGTCCGCCACGACGGCCTCGGTGGTGAGGAAGAGACCCGCGATGGAGGCAGCGTTCTGCAGGGCGGAGCGAGTGACCTTGACCGGGTCGGCGATGCCGGCCCCGAGCAGGTTCACGTACTCGCCGGTGGCAGCGTTGAGGCCCTCACCGGTGGGCAGGTTGCGCACGCGATCCACCACGACGCCGCCCTCGTAGCCGGCGTTGACGGCGATCTGCTTGAGCGGGGCCTCCAGGGCGACCTTGACGATCGCGGCGCCGGTGGCCTCGTCGTCGGAGAGCTCGAGGCCCTCCAGGGCGGCGGAGGCCTGAATGAGGGCCACCCCACCACCAGCAACGATGCCCTCCTCCACGGCGGCCTTGGCATTGCGCACGGCGTCCTCGATGCGGTGCTTGCGCTCCTTGAGCTCCACCTCGGTGGCAGCACCGGACTTGAGGACGGCGACGCCGCCGGCCAGCTTGGCGAGGCGCTCGGAGAGCTTCTCGCGGTCGTAGTCGGAGTCGGACTTCTCGATCTCGCCGCGGATCTGGGCGACACGGGCCTCGATGGCCTCCTTGTCACCGGCGCCCTCGACGATCGTGGTCTCGTCCTTGGTAACGACGACCTTGCGGGCCTGGCCCAGGTCCTCGATGGTGGCGTTCTCCAGCTTGAGGCCGACGGTCTCGGAGATGACGGTGCCTCCGGTGAGGATCGCCATGTCCTGCAGCATCGCCTTGCGGCGGTCACCGAAGCCGGGGGCCTTGACGGCCACGGACTTGAAGGTGCCGCGAATGCGGTTGACGACGAGGGTGGCCAGGGCCTCGGCCTCGACGTCCTCGGCGACGATCGCCAGCGGCTTGCCGGCCTGCATGACCTTCTCCAGCAGCGGCAGGAGGTCCTTGACGTTGGAGATCTTGGACTCCACGAGCAGGACGTAGGCGTCCTCGAGGACGGCCTCCTGGCGGTCGGCGTCGGTGACGAAGTAGGGGGAGATGAAGCCCTTGTCGAAGCGCATGCCCTCGGTGACCTCGAGCTCGAGGCCGAAGGTGTTGGACTCCTCGACGGTGATGACGCCCTCGTGGCCGACCTTCTCCAGGGCCTCGGCGATGAACTCGCCGATCTGGGGGTCGGCGGCGGAGATGGAGGCGGTGGCCGCGATCTCGTCCTGGGTCTCGACGTCCTTGGCGTCGGCGAGGAGGCGCTCGACGACGGCGGCCACGGCCTTGTCGATGCCGCGGCGCAGGGCGATCGGGTTGGCACCGGCCGCGACGTTGCGCAGGCCCTCGCGCACGAGCGCCTGGGCGAGCACGGTGGCGGTGGTGGTGCCGTCGCCGGCGACATCGTCGGTCTTCTTGGCGACCTCCTTGACGAGCTCAGCGCCGATCTTCTCGTAGGGGTCCTCGAGCTCGATCTCCTTGGCGATGGTCACGCCGTCATTGGTGATCGTGGGGGCGCCCCACTTCTTGTCGAGCACGACGTTGCGGCCCTTGGGGCCGAGGGTGACCTTGACGGTGTCGGCGAGGACGTTGAGGCCGCGCTCCATGCCGCGGCGGGCCTCCTCCTCGAAAGCGATGATCTTGGGCATTGTGTTCCTCCACTGCGTGGTGGGTGGCTGGTCCGCGCCCGCGACGGACGGATCGACTCCGGGCGTTCACGTCACGCCCAGCGCCGGTCCTCACGTCCCAGCCGGGTCGATTGTCACTCGAAGGCTCCGAGTGCTAACGGCAATGCTGGCACTCTCGGTGCCCGAGTGCAAGACGCCCGCCGCGCCACGCGCCCGGCTTCCCCCGACGGCGAACCAGCCCCTCCAGTGGATGCGCCGGACGGGCATCCCGACGGCCCCGAGTCTGTCAGCCGGCGAGCTCGCCGGCCGCCAGCAGCACGAGCGCACAGGTCCATGCCAGGGGCGCGGGGCCGGCGGGCCGCCCATCCGACAGGACTTTCTCCGCCAGGGCGCCCGCCGCTGTGCGGTGCGATTCCAGCCAGGTCATGAGCTCCTCGGCCTCGGTCCGCTCTCCCAGTGCCGCTGCCGACCAGGCCAGGAGGGCTGTCTCCGGAGTCCAGGAGACGCCGTCGTCGCGCCAGCCCGAGCCCGGGGCGAGGCCGCCCGCCGCGCGGGTCATCCGCGCTCGGGCGCCGACGCGAACTCGCGCGCTGCCGGCAAGAGCCCGGGTGAAGGGCGGGCCGACGAGCGCGATCGCGGCGTCGACGTCGTCGTCGCGCACGTGGCGGCCCCAGCCGGGGTGGAAGGAGAACTCGATGGCGGCCCGCACCTCCTCCACCCGCCGGACAAGCGCCTCACGGCTCGAGATGACGGGGGACGGGCCGGTGGCGGGTGCGCCCGTCGGCGCGCCCTCCACCGGGCCGACGCGTTCAGCCAGGAGCGAGTCCGCGAGCGCGAGCGCCCCCTCCAGTCCCAGGAGGACGGGCGCGGCCAGGCCGAGGGTGGTCCGCCTCTCGGGCACCTCCCAGTAGTCGGGGCCGGCCGGGGGCAGATGTGAGGGCGTGGACGTGAGGGTCATCAGTCGGTCGGCGGCCCGGCCGGCGGGATCGGCCAGGTCTTCCAGGTCGGCCGGGTTGACCGGGCCGGCTCCGCCGGTCGGGTCGCCCCATCGCCCCGCGATGATCCGACCGAGCGCCCAGAGGAACCAGCCCGCTCCATCCTCTTGGCGGGGACGGCCATCCGGCACCTGGCCGACGGCGTTGTAGCGGGCCTCGAATCCGCCGTCGGGGAGCTGCAGCGCGGCGAGCCTGCGGAGGATGGATAGGGCCTCCGCCCTCAGGCCCACGGCGTCGAGGGCGACGGCCGAGAAGGAGGCGTCGCGCGGCCACACGTAACGCCATGCGCTCACGGGACCGGCGACGACGGCACCCACCGGGAAGCCCTCGGCCCGGGCGGATGGGACTGCCGCATCCGTGGCGGGCGCGGGCTCAACGGCGAGGGTGGGGCTCGTGAGGGCGAGGAGGTCGACCAGAGCGTCCGCGGCGAGGCCCTGCCACCGGCCCTGCGGAAGGCGGGCGCCGGAGGCGCGCCGCTGGAAGGAGGTACGGGCCGCGGCGCGTGCGGCGTCGTCGAGGGCCAGGGGATCGGCGGCCGAGGAGGGCACGCGAGTGCCGGGGAGGTAGTCGATGGAGGTCCCGGGGGCGAGCGGGAGGACGAGGCCGCCGGCCCCGACGGCGAGCCCCTCGCTGAGCAGGGTTGGCTCGGGGCGCGCGGTCAGGCGCGTGATCGCGGGGATGGCCGCGAGCGCGCCCCCGACGAGGAGGGGCAGGGAGATGGCGGTCCGGCGGCGCAGGGCCCCCGTGCCCGTGCCGCGCGACGGCGCCTCAATCGGGGCGGCGGGGTCGGGCGCGCGTCCGTCGCCCATCAGGCGCTCATCAGCGGTTGTTGCCCCTGCCGTTATCGATGCCGCCGTTGTGCGCCTCGGGAGTGGCGCCGTTGGGGCCATTCTCTGAGGTGGTGGCGGCGCCGCCCTCGGAGGCGCCCGGGTAGTCCTCGCGCAGGATGATGACGATCGGGTTGGACTGAGCCTGCCCCGGGTCCTCCACGGCCTCGCCGCCTCCGAGGGCGGCGACGACCGCCTGGGCCGTGGCGGCCTGCTCGGCCGAGTTGTAGTACACGGTGGTCTTCGTGGGCTGCTCGACGGTGTAGGCGCCCGGCGAGACATTGACCTGCGTGTATCCGGCGGCGGTCAGCCTCTCGCCAGTGCGGCCCGCCAGGCCCTGGATGGAGGTGCCGTTGTAGAGCGTGATGCCGGTGGACATGTCGGCCTCGCCCGTCGGCGCGGCGGAGGCGGAGGCGTCACCCGCGCCGTCGCTGGGGGTGGCGGAGCCCCCCGGGGCGGGTGCGCCGGTGTCGGCGGGGGTCGCCGTCGTCGTTCCCGCCGTGCTCGCGGAGTTGTTGCTGGAGTGGCCCAGGAGCTTGACGGCCCCCCAGGCCAGGATCGGGACCAGGATGAGCACAGCGAGAAGGGATACCCAGCTCCGCCAGGCGGGGAGCTCGGCACGGTGAACGCCGATCGGCGCGGGTCCAGCGCCCCTGCCGTCGTCGAACTCGTCGTCGGGGTAGTCGTAGTGGCTCACGCGGGCAGAATACCGGCCCGCCGCCCCCGGCGCAGCGGACACGACGAGGGCGTGGTTATATCTGCCCGCTGATCCATGGGCGCGAGCGGCCCGGCGGGCTCCGGAGCGGGTTGGCCGAAGCGTCCATGCCGGATCTCGCTCATGCAGACTCGACGGCGATAACGCTCTACGCTCGGGGCATGAGCGAGTCCCGTGAGCCCCAGCCACTCGACCGGATCATCGACCCCTCGTGGGCGCGCGCCCTGGCGCCCGTGGAGCCGACGATCCATGGGATCGGCGCGCGCCTGCGCCAGGAGATCGCCGAGGGGCGCGGCTACTTGCCGGCGGGCACGGATGTGCTTCGCGCCTTCACCTATCCGCTCGACGATGTGCGCGTCCTCATCGTGGGGCAGGACCCGTACCCGACGCCGGGCCACCCCATGGGGCTCAGCTTCTCCGTGGCGCCGGGCGTGCGCCCGCCCCGGAGCCTGGAGAACATCTTCACCGAGCTCGTGAGCGATCTCGGCGTGCCGCGGCCGACCTCCGGCGACCTCACCCCGTGGTCCTGCCAGGGGGTCATGCTGCTCAACAGGGTGCTGACGGTCCGGCCGGGCTCGCCGGCCTCGCACAAGGGATGGGGCTGGGAGCAGGTGACACAGCGGGCGATCGAGGCGCTGGTGGAGCGCGGCGGCCCGCTGGTGGCGATCCTGTGGGGTCGGCCCGCGCAGTCGCTGACCCCGATGCTGGGATCGACGCCGATCATCGCCTCGCCGCATCCCTCGCCGTTGAGCGCCTCCCGGGGGTTCTTCGGCTCGCGGCCGTTCTCGCGCGCCAACGCGCTGCTGGTCGAGCAGGGCGCCGCCCCCGTCGACTGGCGCCTCCCCTAATCATCGAGACCGGTCGAAAACGGCGACGAGACCGGTCGATATCAGGAGCGAGACCGGTCCGCCCATGGCGCCCCGCATCCCGCCCATCGCGGTC
The DNA here is from genome assembly GCF_002072175.1 of Actinomyces gaoshouyii. Lineage (GTDB taxonomy): Bacteria > Actinomycetota > Actinomycetes > Actinomycetales > Actinomycetaceae > Actinomyces > Actinomyces gaoshouyii. The sequence goes on from NZ_MVIV01000005.1 coordinate 40,431, forward strand.
AGGACGGAACGCGGTGCAGATGCATGCGGCGGCCGGGGCCGATGCCGGGCAGGACATCGAGCATGCCTGCCTCCAGGCCGCGGTCCGCTACCCAGCCGGTGATCGTGTCGACGCCGAGATCGAGGAAGAGGGGGTGCATCGGCGTCGACGGCCCCACGAGGACCGTGTGCGCTCCCCCGCCGACGGCGAGCTCGATGAGCCGGGGCATCGTCTTGTTGACGAGGCTCGACGACGAGACGAGGACGGCGTCGCAATCCGCGAGCAAGTACTCGCAAGCGGTATCGGGGTAGTCACCGGGACGCGGGTCGCGCTCCAGGATGAGGACCTCCGCGGCGCGGGTCAGCGCTCCCCGGGCGAAGGGGAAGTGCCCGATGATGCCGATGCGGCCTCCGGCAAAGCGCTCGTTGTAGGGGTCGAAGACCTCTCTCCACCCCACTCCTTCCCCCGTCGGCGCGAAGCCATTGGCGACGGCGGTCTCCTGGCGGGAGTACCAGGAGTTGATCGCGGCGAGGCCCACGCTCGCCTCGGCCAGGTTCCAGGACTTCACCAGCGAGGCGACGTCACGGAGCAAGCGGCCCTCCGCTGGGGAGCCTGCGCTGAGCGCCGGGCGCGAGTGGGCGTCGATGGTATAACCCGCGCCGCAGCCGCCGCCGTCGTTGAAGACGCGCGTCCACTGCGGGCCGCGGTGGACGGCAGTCACGCGAGCGTCATCGGGGAGGTCGTCGATGAGCGCGTCGTAAATCTCCCAGGGGTTGGTCATGCGGGCTCTCTCCACCGGTCGGCCGATTATCAGGTGAACCTCACCATATCGACAGGCTCGTGCCGGGCACGAGGACGACCGCCTTGCGGGATCACCGCGTCACCATCCGATGCGGTGCCGCAACCGCCCGGCACTTCGATCGCTCCCGCCGCCCGGCCCCGAACCGGTCTCGCTCCTGTTTTCGACCGGTCTCGGCGCCTGATCAGGGGGCGGAGGGAAGCTCGAGCATTCCCCAGGCGGCGAGATCCCGGCACTGGGCCACGAGCTCACCGGTGAGCGCCTCGGCGTCGGCGTCCAGGAGCGCGGCGACGGCGCCCGCGATCTGAGCGATGGACAATTCGCCGTCGGCCACGCCGATGAGCGCGGCCAGGGCGGTACCCGCCTGGACGGAGCGCCCCAGTCCGCCGCCCTGGCGCAGGAGGATGACGCTGGGGTCGGCGCGCCCGGGCACGAGGTAGCGCTCCTCAGTCACGTCGGCGGCGACGATCGGCCTCAGGGCGGCGACGTCGTCGTCATCCAGGAGGGCCAGACGTCCGCGGACGGCGATCGACGCCGCGACATGCGCCCCCAGGGCCCCGGACGGGCTCGTGCTCACCTCCTCCAGGACGCGCCAGGGTCTGCGATGGGGACCCGCGGCGTCCGCGGCCTCGGGACGATGCGCGAGGAGGTAGCCGAAGCCGATCGCCTCGACGCCGCGCGCCTCGAAATCACCGATCCAGGCGCCCAGGGCGGCCTCGAAGGCATCCCGCTCGCGCTCAGGGGCCAGGCCGCCGTCGCGCAGCCACATGGTGGCGTACTCGACCGGGTCCTGGGCGTCGCGCTCGATGACCCAGGCGTCGACGTCGTCGGGGAACCACTCCCCCACGCTCGCCCGCCAGTCGGCACCGGCCCCGTGCTCCCAGTTGCCGAGCATGACCAGGGTGCCGCCGTCGGCCAGCCTCCCGGCGAGGCCCGGCACGAGGCGCGGCAGAACGGGCCCACCGGCGTCGCGGTACTCCATGAGCGGCAGACCGGCCTCCCGCACGGCGGGCGGGGTGAGGACGAAGGGCGGGTTGGAGACGATGAGGTCGTACCGGCGTCGACCGAGCGGCTCCAGGAAGGAGCCCGCGAGGAGCTCGAGGCGCTCGGGGACGATGCCGGCGAGCGCGGCGTTGAAGGCGGTGAAGGCCAGGGCGCGCTCGGAGATGTCGGTGGCGGTGATGCGCTCGGCGTGTCGGGCGAGGTAGAGGGTCTGGATGCCGCAGCCGCACCCCAGGTCGAGCGCGTCGCCCACCGGCCGCCGCGGTGCGAGCCCGGCCAGGGTGAGGCCGGCACCGCCGATGCCGAGCACGTGATCGGGGGCCAGGGCCCGCCCCGAGACGAGCTCCCCGACGTCGGAGGCCACCCACCAGCGCGCCTCTCCAGTGTCGTCGCGCGCCTCGTGAGGGCGCAGGTCCACCAGGGCGCGCGCGAGCGCGGCCCGTCCCGGGCAGTCCCCGCGGCCCTCGGCCCCCTCGCGCCCCTCCAGCGCGACGAGGCCGATCCGGGCGGCGCCGAGCGCCCCGGTGCGCGGGAGGGCCCTATCGAGCTCTCCCACCCTCACGGGCTCGCCGAGCATGAACAGCGCGGTCAGAACGGCGACCGGGCCGGGCCCGGTATCCGCCGAGCGCCCCACCTCCAGGGCGGCCCGTGCGGCGCGCAGGGCGGGCAGGCGGATCTCCCGGCGCAGGGCGGCCTCGGCGACGCTTCCGATGAGGCCAGTAACGGCGTCGATATCCCATCCGGACTCCTCCAGATCCGCTCGCAGATCGGCGGCCTGGCGCGCGGTGAGAACGGGAGCGGGAGGGGATGCCGACCGTGCTGGGGATGCGGGGTCGGGCGGCGTGGCCTGCCCGCCCGGGGCGGAGGAGAGGAGCGAGTCGTGGGAGCTCATGGGCCCATCCTCCCGCGTCACCGCCTCATGCCCGGCATCCGGCGCCGGAGTCGAGGGGACCCGAGTGGGTGAGGCCCGCAGGCGGCGCCCTACATCCAGGCGCTGGGATCCGCGGCGCCCCCCTCCTCCAGCTCGGGGCGCAGCACCTCGGTCAGCGGGGAGAGATGGCCGCCGAGCACGACGACGGGGATGTCGAGGATATTGATGGCCGCTCCCAGGCCCACGCCCAGGGCGCGGGCCGCGCGCCTGTCGGGCGTCGATGTGCGCAAAGTCGATTTCCTGCTGTTCGTCAACATGGGCTTCCTCGCCTCACTGGCGGCCATCGTGACGACCTCCCGCGCGGGGGCCGCGGTCTCCACGGCCGGCAACCTGTATGAGATGGATGCGATCGCGGCCGCCTACATCGGGGGCGCCGCGGTCTCAGGGGGTATCGGCAGGGTGTCCGGGGCGATCATCGGAGCGCTCATCATGGGCGTGCTCAACATGGGACTGTCGATCATGGCGGTCGACTCCGCATGGCAGCAGACCATCAAGGGGCTGGTCCTCCTGCTCGCCGTCGCCGTCGACATCATCGGCAAACGGCGCACGGAGGCATGACCCGCAGCACCGGCCGGCCCCGCGGAGTCGCGCCCCTCCCGCGCATCGACGCGGGAGGGGCGCGCCGCGCGTCCCGATCTGCGTGCCGCTCAGGGACGATGGGCATGGAGCCGCGTGCCGGGTTCGAACCGGCGACCTGCTGTTTACAAGACAGCTGCTCTACCAGCTGAGCTAACGCGGCAGCGCGGGCCTCGGTACGAGGCCCGGGCGCAAGTGTGGCACATACGCCGAGGATCGCGGGACGCTCTCAGGAGCCGGGTGTCGCGGCGGGCGCGGTCGGCGCTGCGCCCTGCTGGCTGTTGACGTAGTCGGCCAGGCTGTTCTCGGCCTGGAGCAGCCCCAGGTCGACCTGCTGCCCGTTGTACACGATCGTCGGGGTGCCCTGGAAGCCGCCATCTCTGAAGGCCTGGGTGGAGGTGTCGATCCACTTCTGGTAACCGGAGGATTTCACCGCCTCCTTGATGGCGCTGCGGGTATCCGAGGACAGTCCGGCCTGAGAGGCGACGTCGTCGATGGCACTCCCGGTGAGCATGCTCGCGTCCTGCTGGGAGAAAGCGGTCTTGAGGCGGGAGAGCAGGGCGTTGTGGTAGTCGAGGGCCTTGGCGGGCTCGTTGTCGAGGACGGCGCCCATGGCGTTGTAGGCCATGTTGGTCCAGTCCTGGCCGAGGGTCTGCGCCGGGTGGATGGCGAGGGTGATCTTTCCGTCGGAGACGAGTGTTCTCATCTCCTCGGCGTGCGTCGTCTCGAAGACGGCGCAGAAGTGGCAGGAGTAGTCGAAGTAGACGTCCAGGACGGGGGCGTCGGCGTTGGAGGAGCCCACCGCGAGATCGGACCCGTAGGTCCAGGAGCCGTCGTCACGGACGGCGGAGGGCAGTTTGCTGTTCTTCTTGGCCTCCTCAGCGGACTTCGAGTACCAGATGGTCCCGCCGACTCCGCCGACGACGGCGACGGCTCCGGCCCCGATGAGGGCGCGGCGCGTGAGAGCGGCACGGCGTGCCTTGCGGACCTGCTCCTCGCGCAGGGCCTGAGCCTTGGCGCGGGCGTTCTCGCGGCGCTCGGCCTTAGTTGGGCGGGGATCATTCGAGGCCATGATCGACTCCTCCGACTCTGCATGGATATCGTTACGAGTATCGTTGCACGATAGTTCACACCGATGATAATTGAATATTCACTCTTCGGGAAGGGGCGGCGAATTGCCGCTGCCCCGGGGCGCCGGGGCCGCGTCCCCGTCAGTGAGGCCCGCCCCCGTCCCGCGCCGGATCCCCCGACGATCGCCGACGCCGCCGCCCCCTCACGGGAGAGGGCTGAGCGTCGCCGGCGGGAGGCGCATGAGCATCTCCAGCACGAGACACCCGACGCCGAGGGACAGGAGCACGACGGCCCACAGCACGCGGATCGGCCGACCGGGCATGAAGGCGGACACGATCTTGGCGCCTCCGCGCCGAGTGGACGCACCCCAGGGGACGAACCACAGGATGAGCAGGAAGACGAGCTCGCAGCCCGCCAGAAGAAGGGCCCTGCGATGGCGCAGATGCATGCCCGTGAGGATCGACGGGTCCATACCGACCTCCACGCCCATCGGATCCCGGAGCAAGAAGTAGAGGCCAGCAGCGACGACGCCGGCGAGCAGGATCGCGGGCAGCGCCGCCCCGGCGGAGCGCAGCAGGTAGAGCGGGCTCGAGGCCCACATGCGGGCGGTGTCCGCCGCCGTCGCGCTCCCCTTCTGGAGCCTGCGCCAACGCCGGTCGTCATCCCCACGGCCCGCGGCGCCCGCGAGCACTACGAGAATGGATGCGACCAATGTCACCCAGACAGGCACCCACATGGCGAGCATGACGAGGAGGAAGCCGACGCACAGGATCATCGTGCGACGGCGCCGGGGCTCGCGAGCCCAGTCGGGGAGCACGGCGGTCGGGGCATCCGCGCCTCCGGACGTCCCGACCGGGATGGGACGGGCATCGGGGCCAGCGGGGTCGAGCGCCCCGGCGGAAGCAGTCCGCACGCCCATCAGTCCGGTGTTGACGGGACCAGTCGGCCGGCCCGATGCGGTCGGGCCGGGGACGGGGGCCCCCACCCCCTGGGCCTGGGGAAAGATCGCGGCCGGCATCGGCCGGGCGGCCTGGGCTGCGGCGCGGCCGACGGCTGCCCCGCCGATCGCGCCGCCGGAGCCCGGGGCGTAGAAGACGGGCAGCACCGTCCCGCCGGCCCGCGCATCGACAGCAGCACCCTCGAAAGGACTCAGCGCGGGGCCGCTCCCATAGGATCCCGGGGTGGCGCCGTCACCGGAGGCCGCAGGGGCCATCGTGGGACTGCCCCCCGGACGCTGGACCGATGTCGGGCTCGGCCCGTTCGCCGTCGGCATCCCATAGGCGCCGTCCGACGCTCCCGAGGACGGCAGCGGCCCGGCGCTGCCGGCCCCGGGCAGGACCACGGCGAGCGCCCGGGAGCCATCCCCGCCGTCGGCGATCTCATCGAGGACGGACAGAAGCCCATCGATCGAGAGGCGGTCCGCCGCCTTGGGCTCCAGGGCGGCGCGGAAGGCCCGCGCCAGGGCGGGGCACTCCTCGGGAAGATCACCGAGCTCGGGCGTGCCGGCGTAGACGCGGCGGAAGACCACCTGCCAGGGGCCGGAACCGAAGGGCGCGCGCCCGGTGACCGCGAAGAGGAGCACACCCGCGCAGGCGTACCAGTCGACGCCGGGGCCGGGCTCGCCGCCGTCGAGCATCTCGGGCGGGATGAATCCCGGGGTCCCGGTGACCTGGCCGGTCTGGGTGAGGCGGACGTCGTCGGCGACCTGGGCGATGCCGAAGTCGATGAGGACGGGGCCCTGCGCGCCCAGCATGACGTTGGAGGGCTTGAGGTCGCGGTGGATGACACCGGCGTCGTGGACGGCGCGCAGGGCGTCGACCAGGCCATGAGCGAGGTCGGACAGGTCGCGGGCGTCGGTGGCGAGGTCGTAGGCGCCCTCGCGGTCGACCTCGCACTGGAGGGTGGGGCCCTCGACGAGCTCGGTGATGACGAAGGTCATGCCGTGGGCGGACTCGGAGTCGCCGGTCTCGATATCGAGGATGCGAGCAACACCGGCGTCGCGCACCCTGGCCAGGACCTGGGCCTCCCGGTCGAGACGGCGCCGCGCCATGGGGTCGACGGCGATCTGCGGATGGAGGATCTTCATGGCGACGCGGCCGCCGGCTCCATCGACCGCCTCCCAGACCGCGCCCATGCCCCCGGCGCCGAGGCGCCGCAGGAGCCGGTAGCCGCCGACGGTAGCGCCCGCCCGCAGTCCGCCGATCAACGGAGAACGAGGGGCAGAGGGCTGCGTCATGCGGCCAGGGTACCGGCCGAGCCGGATAGACCAAGCATGTGAGGCAGTTCACACAATGTTTGCCAGGTCTCGTCCTGACAGGTGTCGCGCTCGGGAGTGCGCCATGACACTATGTCTTCTGTCGGGGGCTTCCGCCCCGGCACCGCACCAAGGACGCCACGCGCTGCCCGGCTCGACCGAACTCCGTCAACCTCCGTCAACGCTGACATCCCGGCACCTCTCCACCACGGATCGTCCGGCACGTACCTGCCGGTGAAGGGAATAACTCCATGGCTACCGTGACCTTTGATCACGCCACCCGCATCTACCCGGGCAATGACCGCCCCTCGGTAGACCAGCTCAACCTCGAGATCGCCGACGGCGAGTTCCTCGTCCTCGTCGGCCCGTCCGGCTGCGGGAAGTCAACATCGCTCCGCATGCTCGCCGGCCTGGAGGACGTCAACTCCGGCCGCATCCTCATCGGCGACCGGGACGTCACCGATGTCCAGCCCAAGGACCGCGACATCGCCATGGTCTTCCAGAACTACGCCCTGTACCCGCACATGAGCGTGCACGACAACATGGGCTTCGCCCTGAAGATCGCCGGCACCCCCAAGGAGGAAATCGACAAGCGCGTCCGCGAGGCCGCCAAGATCCTGGGCCTGACCGAATACCTCGACCGCAAGCCCAAGGCCCTGTCCGGTGGCCAGCGCCAGCGCGTGGCCATGGGCCGCGCCATCGTGCGCAAGCCCAAGGTCTTCCTCATGGACGAGCCCCTGTCCAACCTGGACGCCAAGCTCCGCGTCCAGACCCGCACGCAGATCGCCTCCCTCCAGCGCTCGCTGGGCGTCACCACGGTCTACGTCACCCACGACCAGACCGAGGCCCTCACCATGGGAGACCGCATCGCCGTCCTCAAGGATGGCCTCCTTCAGCAGGTCGGCACCCCTCGTGAGATGTACGACAAGCCCGCCAATGAGTTCGTGGCCGGCTTCATCGGCTCCCCCGCGATGAACCTGGGGCACTTCACCGTCAACGGCGATGTCGCCTCCATCGGCTCCGCCAGGATCCAGTTGAGCCGCGCCACCCTCGACGCCATCAAGCCCGAGGACGGCGGCAAGATCACCATCGGGTTCCGCCCCGAGTCCCTCGAGGTGGTCTCCGCCTCCGATGAGCACTCGATCCCAGTGCGCGTGTCTTTCGTCGAGGAGCTCGGAAGCGACGCCTACATCTACGGCGAGCTCGTGGGCGCCGAGGGTTCGGAGGACAAGCTCGGCAGCGGCGAGGACTCCAGCCAGATCATCGTCCGTGTTCCCCCGCGCACCGCTCCGGGTGCTGGCGAGACGGTCCACGTGCGCATCAAGCCCGGCCAGGAGCACATCTTCTCCGCGGCCACCGGCGAGCGCCTGCCCGCTTGATCGCGAGCCCCACGACCCTCTCGCGGGTCATCGTCTGAGCCCCGTTCCCGCCACGGCGGGGGCGGGGCTCCGCCGTAGTGGAGCGGAGAGCGCCGGCGCGATTGCCGGTGGGGCGGCGCCGGACGGCGCAGAGCCGGCTCCCGCGCAGCGGCGAGCGCCTCTTCATAAGTGCCGCCCACCCCGAGCGGTGCTAGCTGCGCCCAGTGGCGTCCCACCCGCACCAGTCGGGGATTTCCGCCCCAGTGGGCGCGAAAACACTAGTTGTTGCGAGTCATGAGGTTGCAGACGCCGCGACCAGCCGCCCGACTCACCGCCCGGCCGGCGTCATGATCTCATGCACCTGGGTGCCCGGCGGCACGGGATTCCTGCAAGAATCGTCGCATGCTCATGTCCATGCAGATCTCGGCCGCGACGATCGATCCGGCCCTCCTCGACCTGCCCTGGGAGATCCCCCTGGAGGAATGGCCCCCGGATGTTCTCGCCGCCCTGCCGCGCGGGCTGTCACGCCACGTCGTGCGCTTCGTCAACCTCTCCGAGCGCGTCATCGCGGTCAAGGAGATCGGCGAGGCGGCGGCGCACCGCGAGTACGAGCTACTGCGCGACCTCGTGCGACTGGGCGCCCCCTGCGTCACCCCGACCGCAGTCATCACCGGCCGCATGAGCGCCGACGGCGAGCGCCTGAACTCCGCCCTCGTCACTGAGCACCTGTCCTACTCCCTGCCCTACCGGGCCCTGTTCAGCCGATACATGAGCGCCGACACGGCCACGCGCCTCATCGATGCCCTCGCGGTGCTGCTCGTGCGCCTCCATCTGCTGGGCTTCTACTGGGGGGACGTCTCCCTGTCGAACACGCTGTTCCGCAGGGACGCGGGATCCTTCGCCGCCTACCTCGTGGACGCCGAGACGGGAGAGCTCTACCCCGAGGGGGGTCTGACGGAGGGCAAGCGCCTGTACGACATCGACGTCGCCCGCACGAATATCATCGGTGAACTCATGGACCTGCAGGCCGGGGCACTCTTGGAGCCGAGCGTGGACACGATCGGGGTCGGGGACCGGATCGTCGAGCGATACCACGATCTGTGGGAGATCCTCACTGGTGAGGAGTCCTTCTCCATGAGCGAGCGCTGGCGGGTGCGCCGTCGTATCGAGCAGCTCAACGATCAGGGATTCGACGTCGGAGAGCTGACCATGCGCACGGATGAGACCGGGGAGCACCTGGTCATCCAGCCCAAGGTGGTCGATGCCGGCTACTACCATCGCCGCCTGCTGCGCCTGACGGGACTGGATGTCCAGGAGCGCCAGGGCCGCCGCATGCTCAACGATCTGGAGGCCTACCGGGTCACACACGGGATGCGGGATCGGCCGCTCGAGCAAGTGGCGCATATCTGGCTCGCCGAGGTCTTCGAGCCGACCATCCAGTCCGTGCCGATCGAGCTGCGCCGCAAGCTCCAGAGCGCGGAGATCTTCCACGAGGTGCTGGAGCACCGTTGGTACATGTCCGAGGCGCAGCGCCGGGATATCTCCATCGATGAGGCCGCTCAGGACTACATCGCCCATGTGCTCCCCCAGCACTGGGACGAGGAGTCCTACCTGTCGCTCGGGGACAGCCAGGAGATGGAGGCGATCTTCACCGATGACGACGAGCCGCCCATCGAGGATGACGCCGAGTTCGCGGCCCGCGATGAAGAGACGGCCGAGGCCTACAGCGCCAACCCCTTCGGTTTCACCGCCGACATGAAGTTCAAGGGCGAGTGATCACTTCCCCCAATATGCGAGACCGGTCTCGGTGGATCAGTCGGAGACGAGCTGGGTCTCGACGAGGCGCGTCTCCTCGTCCGCGCGGCGGCGCAGCTCACGATGACGCACAACGGAGGCCAGCGAGGCCTGGAGGACCGCGTCGACGAGCACCATCGCGCCCACCGCCGCCACCCCCTTGTGGGTCCCACCGCGACGGCGCAGCGCCGCTCCGAGCAGCGCCCCGCCGATCCCGCCCTCGAGCACGAGCGCGGCGCGCACCGTCCACGGCTTCTCCGTGACGGTCTCCACGTAGGCCTGCCGGATCGCCCGGCCGGGTGTGCCCGGGTCGCTCACCATGAGGCCGACGGAACGGGTGACTGCATTGGCCAGACCACGGGGCTCGTGGACGACGACGCCCGGAACCTCCACGGGCGCCAGCGCCCCGGAGAGCACTCTGTCCACCCAGCCCGGCAATCCCAGGGCATTGATCATCGCGGTCAGGCCCGCGGCGCCCGGAGTTGCCAGGGCCCTGGCAACGGCCTCGGCATCGGCTCCCGGGACGGCGGCGGCGATCGCCGACGCGTCCATGACGTCGGTGAGGAGGCCGTCCACCACGGCGCTCAGCGCGGGCCCGGGCTCGGCGACCCCGCCCCACACGTACTGGGAGGTCATGCCCCAGGAGAAGACGGCGTCGTCCTCGGAGTCCCCGGTGGTCACGGCGCGAACGGTCATGTCGCCCTCGTCGACCGTCAGGACGAGCGCGGGCAAGGACTCCTCGTCCCAGCCGAACATCCCGAGCGACAGGCCCTCACCGGAGTGCAGGACGATGCGCCGATCGATCTGCGGGACAGTGGCCACCGCCAGCGGCCGCTCGAGAAGCGTGGCCTGCAGAGGCACCATGTAAGCGCTGATCGGGGAGACGATGACGGTGCGGGCCGTCGGCGTGCCATGGCGGGCGAGCCCGGGCAGCTCGGTATCAGCGGGGAGCGCGTCGAAGGAGGCGGGGCCGATCGTCGCCGAGGCGTCGAAGGCGCGCGCCAGGGACTCGGCCAGCTCGCTGACCCCCATGCCGGGAACGACGCCGCCGCGAGTGGGCGGAGTGACGGCGACCCGCGCCTCGGCGTCGGCGAGCAGGGTGATGGACAGCAGGTGGGGTGTGCTCGGGTACCACTCGAGGCGCGCGACGACGCGCTCGGAGTCCAGGCGCTCGGCCACCTCCTGGGGCGCCGTGCCGGGGGCGATGACGACGCCCTCCGTGCGGTTCCAGCGCTGCGATGCGTCCTGTGCCATGGCGGTCTCCTCGGGGTTGGCTGCAGCCCATTGTGGCAGCAATATGGTCCGCGTGTGAATGAGGGCGGCTCCAGGCCCCGCGCCGGGGCGCGGCGCAGAGCGCAGAGCCCGAGCGCGGTTGCGGCCGCCGGGGGCGCGATCAGCCCGGGATGGCGAGACCCGACCCGCCCGCTCAGCCCTGGGCCACCGCGCGGCGCAGGCGGTCCACCTCGTACAGGGTGATACCCGTGGCCACGGCGGCGTTGAGGGACTCCACGCTCGCGGAGATCGGGATCGAGGCGATGACGTCGCAGGTCTCGCGCACGAGTCTGGACAGCCCCGCGCCCTCGGCGCCAGTGACGACGACGAGGGGGGCATCGGCCAGGGGGAGCCCCCCCACCGGTGTATCGCCCCCGCCGTCGAGCCCGACGACGAAGCACCCCTCCTTCTTCAGCTGCCGCAGGGCCCGCACCAGGTTGGTCTCGCGGGCCACGCGCACGCGGGCGGCCGCGCCGGCGGACACCTTCCAGGCAGTGGCGGTGACCCCGGCGCTGCGGCGCTCGGGGATGATCACGCCGTCGGCCCCGAAAGCCCCGGCAGAGCGCAGGACTGCCCCCAGGTTGTGAGGATCGGTGACCTGGTCGAGGGCGACGAGCAGGGGCGTGCGACCGAGCGAGCGAGCGCGGTCGAGGAGGTCGGCGGCGGCGGTGTACTCGTAGGCGGGGACCTCGATGGCCACCCCCTGGTGGGCGGCACGGTCGGTGAGGGCGTCGAGGTCGAGCCGGGTGGTCTCCAGGACGGGGGCGCCCAGCAGGGCCGCGCGACGCACGACGACACCGAGCCGGTCATCGGAGGCGGCCGAGACGGCCATGAAGACGCGGCTGATGGGCACGCCCGCGCGGGCGGCCTCGGCCACGGCGTTGCGACCGCAGACGATCTCGAATCCCTCGGGCACGCGGAAGCCCCTCTTGAGGCGCTCCATCTGGTTGACCCGCTGATTGGCCCCGGAGGCGCGGGCCTCAGCTCGGGCCTTGGCGAGCGCCTTGGGGTGGCCGACGCGGTTCTCGGCCTTGGGCGTGGGGCCCTTGCCCTCCAGGCGCTGGCGGCGATTGCCGCCCGAGCCCTTCGTGGGGCCCTTCTTGGATCCGGGGCGGCGCCGGGGACCGGGGTACTGCTCGTTGCCGGGCATCGCATGCCCTCCTGTCTACGTTTCGTGGGGTTGCGGCGCGGGCGGCGATCCGCCCCCGAGCCGGGATTGGGTCAGGCGGTGATCACGCGAGGTGCCAGCGGGCGCCGCCCGCGGAGTCCTCGACAACGACGCCCGCCGCGGCGAGCTGGTCGCGCAGGGAGTCGGCGCGAGCCCAGTCCTTGGCGGCGCGCGCGGCCGAGCGCTCGTCGAGGAGCGCGGTCACGAGGTGGTCGAGGGCGCCCATGGCGGCGTCGGGGCCGTCGGACCCGGCGCCGCCGAGCACGCCCGCCCTCCAGGGCTCGGAGAGGGGGTCGAGGCCGAGGACGTCGAGCATGGCGCGCAGGTCGAGGGCCGCGGCGGCGACCGCCGTCGGCTCGGGGGACGGCGCGGCGAGCATGGCATTGAGGGCCTTGAGGGTGGCGTGGACGCAGGCCATGGCCCCGGCGAGGTTGAGGTCCTCATCCATGGCCGCGGTGAACTCGCCCGGCAGGGACCGCGAGCGCAACTCGCGGGCGGGGGCGTCCACGGGGCCGGCCGGGCCGTCCGCCTCACCGGGGAGAAGCTCGAGCGCACGGGTGATCGCGCCAGCTAGGCGCTCCCAGAGGGCGGCGGCGTCTGCGAGGGTCTCCTCGGAGAACTCGACCGTGGAGCGGTGGTGAACGGTGCCCAGCGCCAGGCGCAGCACGGGGGCGGGGTAGGCCTTGAGCAGCTCGGCCACGACCAGTGAGTTGCCCAGGGACTTGCTCATCTTCTCGCCCTTGACGGTCACCCAGGCGTTGTGGACCCAGTGACGGGCGAAGCCCCAGCCGGCGCCGTGGGACTGGGCCTGCTCATTCTCATGGTGGGGGAATCGCAGGTCGATGCCACCGCCGTGAATGTCGAACTCGTCACCCAGGTAGTGCCGGCTCATGGCGGAGCATTCCAGGTGCCAGCCGGGGCGGCCGCGCCCCCAGGGGGCGTCCCAGGCGGCGTCGTCGGGCTCGCCGGGCTTGGCGGCCTTCCACAGGGCGAAGTCGCGCGGGGAGCGCTTGTCCGCCTCGACGTCGGCGTCGATCTGGGCCTCGTCCTCCGTGGTGGACAGGTCCTCAGGGCGCTGGTTGGTGAGGGAGCCGTAGTCGGGCAGGGAGGTGACGTCGAAGTAGACGTTGCCGGGCGAGCCGACATAGGCGTGCCCGGCGTCGATGAGACGGGAGATGAGATCGATCATCTCGGGGATATGGCCGGTAGCGCGCGGCTCGTAGGTGGGGGGCGCGATTCCCAGGGCGCGGTAGGCGGCGTCGAACTCGCGCTCGAAGCGCTGCGCCCAGGCCCACCACTGAACCGGCGGCTCGGCGGCGGCGGACTTGGCCAGGATCTTGTCGTCGATGTCGGTCACGTTGCGGATGAGGATGACCCTCTGCCCGCAGCGCTCCAGCCAGCGGCGAAGCACATCGAAGGCGATGCCGGAGCGCATGTGACCGATATGCGGGGAGCCCTGGACGGTGGCGCCGCACAGATAAATTCCGACCACCCCGGGGGTGACGGTGGGGGCCAGGGGGACGACGTCGCGCGCAGCGGAGTCGTACAGGCGCAGGGCCAGTGCCGGGGCGTCGGTGGTCTCGGTGCTCACGGGGGCAGCCTATCCGGTGGGCCCGTCGAGGAGCGGGGCGACCCGGATCGGTGGCCCGGGTCAGGGGCGCGCGGGCGGGTCGACGGGGTGGACGAGGGCGGTGGCGATGGCGAGCAGCCCCTCGGCCCGTCCGAGGAAGCCGAGATGGTCGGTGGTGGTGGCGGAGAAGTGGACGGGCGCGGCAGCGGCCCGGCTGAGCGCGGCGGTGGCCTCGGCCATGCGGGGGGCGATTCGGGGGCGCTCGCCGACGAGCTGGACGGCGATATTGCCGATCTCGAAGCCGGCGGCCCGCACGCGCCGCGCCGCCTCGGCCAGGAGCGCGCTGCCCGCGGCGCCCTTCCACTGCGGCTCGGCGGTGCCGAAGTTGGAGCCGAGATCGCCCAGGGCGGCGGCGGAGAAGAGGGCGTCGCAGCAGGCGTGGGCGACGACGTCGCCGTCGGAGTGTCCCGCCAGCCCGATCTCACCGGGCCAGTCCAGGCAGGCCAGGCGCAAGGGCGTGCCGGAGTCGGCGGCGGCGAACGCGTGGACGTCAGTGCCGATCCCGGTGCGCGGGAGCACGAGGAGGGCTGCGGCGGGGACAGCGGTGGCGGGCGGGGCACTGGGGGTGGCGTCGGATGGGCTCATGAGAGCAGTGTGCCGTGCGCGGGCGAGGCGGGCGAGGCCAGCGGGGTCGGCATTGATTCGGCATTGATGTCGACTCTGATGCCGGCGACCGGGATATCCTCGGGCGTGCCCATTGACCGTATTGCCGACCGTATTGCCGGCGCCCCCGGCCCGGATGCGCCGCCCGCGCCGGCAATGCCGTCGGGAACCTCGTGCGCACTGCACGACTCGGGCGCCTGCCGCTCCTGCCCGCGAATGGGCATGGCGCTTCCCGATCAACTGACGGCGAAGCAGGGCGCCGTCGCCCAGCGACTGGGCGCGCATGTTCCCGACGCCGTCTGGGAGCCCCCGGCCATGAGCGAGCCTCTGCACTTCCGCAACAAGGCGAAGATGGCGGTCAGCGGGATGGCGGGCACGCCGGTCCTGGGCCTGGCGGATCGTTGGGGCGGCGCCGTCGACCTGCGCTCCTGCCCTCTCCATGTGCCGGCGATCGAGGAAGCCCTGCCGGTGCTCGCCGGGTTCATCGGCCGGGCGGGGCTGGAGCCCTACTCCATCCCGAGTCGTCGCGGCGAGCTCAAGCACCTCCTTGTCACCGCCTCCCCTGACGGTGACCTCATGGTCCGCTTCGTCCTGCGCAGCCGGCGCCTGGTGGGGCGACTGCGCGACGGGCTGGCACACCTACGGGGACTCCTGCCAACGCTCGCCGTGGCCAGCGCGAATATCCAGCCCATCCACCAGGCCATCCTGGAGGGGGACGAGGAGATCGTGCTCACCGAGGAGGACAACCTGCTCATGCGCCTGTCACTGCCGGGTGGGACGCGGGCGGCATCGGGAGGGCCAACGGCATCCGCTCCGCGCGAGCTGGCGCTCCATCTGCCGACGCGCTCCTTCTTCCAGACGAATACCGCCGTGGCTGAGGCGTTGTACGCGACCGCCCGCGACTGGGCGGCCGACTCCCCCGATGGCGCGGGACCGGCGCGGCGAATGTGGGACCTGTTCTGCGGAGTGGGCGGTTTCGCGCTGGCGCTCGCGGGAGCGGCGGGTCAGGGCGGGGATCGCGGACCGAGCGTGCTCGGGGTGGAGATCTCGTCCGCGGCGGTCGACGGCGCGCGGGCCTCGGCGGCGCTGGCGGGACTGCCCGCTGATCGGGTTCGGTTCGAGACCGGCGATGCCCGCGTGCTCGATCCCTCGGCAGCGCGAGAGCTCGGCGGGCTTCCGGATCTTCTCGTCGTCAACCCGCCGAGGCGCGGGATCGGGGAGGAGCTGGCGGGGCGGATCGAGGCCTCGGGGGTGGCGCGAGTGCTGTACTCCTCGTGCAATCCGGCGACGCTCGCCGTCGATCTGGCGAGGATGCCATCGCTGCGCGTGCGCCGCGCGCGCCTGTTCGACATGTTCCCGCACACCTCGCACGCCGAGGTGCTCGTCGAGCTCGCGCGCTGAGGCGGCGCCACCCGCCCTGAGCGGTGCCGCCTGTCCCCAGCGGCGCGTCCTGCTCGCACCGATCGGTGATTCGCGCACCCGTCAGCGCGAAAAGTGCTAGTCGACGCTCAGCACAACTCAGCGCAACTCGGCCAGGGCGCGTCGCACGGCGGTGATGCGCTCCTGGATCTCAGCGGCCAGCGCGGGGATCTCCAGATCGCGGATGGCCCCCGCCAAGTCCGCCAGGTCGCGCGCCTCGGGGAAGCCATCCCCGATGAGGGCAGCGGCCCTCCGCGCCGCCTCGCTCTGCCCCGCATCCACCGCAGCGGCCTCGGTCAGGAGCTCGGTGAGCGGCCCCCGCGTGGCTGCGAGCTCCTCGGCGACGGCGTCGAGCTCCCCGCCGACGAGTTCGCGCCTGGCCTCCAGCAGGGCCCGGTGGTCGGTGAGTCGCGAGATGCCCTCGTTCAGGGCGCTCGTCAGCTCCTCGAGGGAGCCGACGGCGTCGTTCTCGGCCACGTCATCATCCCCGGCGAGGATCTGGGCGGCGAAGAACCCCGAGGCGAGGTTGTGCAGGCGCATGAGGGCGATGGCGAAGCGCACGGAGTAGGCGTCGCCGCGCAGCTCGGAGACCTGCCCGGCCAGCGGCCGGAGCTCCTCGGCGCATTCCAGGACGAGGGCGTCCACCCTCCGGTAATGCTCCTCGAAACCCTGAGCCCCGCCGTCCGCACCCGCGCCCTCCCCGGCCCGCGCCGCGCCGAGGCGCGCGACCTCATCCCGCGTGGCGCGCAGGGCGGCGCGCAGCTCGGCCAGCCTCGCCGAGAGCGCCCGGATCTCGGTGGCGCGGCGCTCCAGGAGGCGCACGAGGCGGGCGAGCTCGTCGAGCAGGGCGAGATGGCCGCTGGTGGCCTCCTCGATCGCGTGCATCTCCGCCAGCACGCGGGCCACTGGCCCCTCGGCGCCCTCCGCGCTCGGGATGCCGACCCCGGCGGCCACGAGCGCGGCCACCTCGGAGGCCACTGCCCGCCGGGTGAAGTCCACGGTGGACTCGTACCCCAGCGCCTCCAACTCGCGACCCAGCGCCGCCTGTCCCGCGGCCGCGACCTCCCGGCGGGTGGAGCCGAGCGCGGCCGAGGCCGCCTCGACCTCCCTCACGCGGCCGTAGGCCCTCTCGAAGGCGTCACGCTGCTCGGTGAGCTGGGGGAGGGTGCGGATGGACAGGTAGCCGCTGCCCGAGGGGACGATGGTGGCGAAGACCCGGTATTGCCCGCCGTCGGAGGCCCGATTGGTGATGTAGGCGCTTGCCGCGTGGCCAGCCTCGATGTCCTCCCACACCCCACGGAAGAGTCCGGCGGGCATGACGGCGTGGCGCACCACGTTGTGGGCCCGGCCCACGAGCGCCCCGCGCGGGTAGCCGGACAACCTCATGAAGATCGAGTTGGCACGGCGGATGCGACCGGCCGCGTCGGTGGTGGAGAAGAAGATCTCATGGGCCTCGAAGGCGCGCTCCGGGGCGGGCGGCGCGCCGCCCCCGGCAGGATCGCTCAGCCCAGTCGCCTGGGTCGGCTCGGTGCGCTCGGTCATGGCGGGGCCTCCTCCGGCTGGATGCTCGTCCCAACGGTGCCGCGCTGGGTCCCCCGAGACTACTCCCGATGCTGACGCCGTGTGCCCGGCCTGCCCGCGCCCCGGGCCATCGCCGCTAGGCTCAGGGCATTCGCGCCGGCCCTCACGCGGCGCGCATCCCACGGCAGTCACGCAGAGAGGCATCACGATGTCCACCGAGATCGTCACCCAGGCCGGACCCGAGCTCGTCGAGGCGATGGAGCGCCTCATCCCCCAGCTCTCCCGAAGCGCCCCCGCGCTCACCGCCGAGCAGTGCGAGGCCCTTCTGGCTCAGGACGGCGTCTACCTCTTCGCCTTCCGCCCCGATTCCCCCGCCGGGGAGGGCCCCGCCCCGATCCTGGGCATGCTGACCCTGGCGACCTTCACGATCCCCACGGGCCTGCGGGCCTGGGTGGAGGACGTCGTCGTCGACGCCGAGGCGCGCGGACAGGGCGCCGGCAGGCAGCTCGTCGAGGCAGCGGTCGCCCACGCCCAGGAGCTCGGGGCCCGCACCGTCGACCTCACCTCGCGCCCATCCCGCGAGGCGGCCAACCGCCTCTACCAGCGCTGCGGCTTCGAGCTGCGCGAGACGAACGTGTACCGCCACAGCGCCTCCAAGAGCTGAGCCCCTCTGAAGCACCCGCGGCATTCGGATCTCGCTCCAGTCGTAGAACCAGTGGGTCCTGCCGCCGGTGCTCCGGCTGCCGGTGGCCATGATGCCGCTGGAGGGGTCCGTGTAGTACCACTCGTCCAGGCCGAGCCACCCGGTGGAGGGGTGTAGTAGTGCCAGCCGACGTCGTCCTTCCAGCAGCCGGTGCGCATGTAGCCCTCGGCGCCGAAGCAGTAGATGGCGTAGTTGATGGGGACGCGCTGGGAGGAGCGGCGGCGGGCGTGGAGGCGGCGCGGCATGCAACCCTGATACCAGGGCGATGACGGCCATCACATCTCAGGGAAGCGGCGGAGCCTGACCGAGGAGGCCGTCGATGAGCTCGGCCATGGAGCCGACCACGCGCTCGCAGGCCCGGCTCACCTCGGGCGGGGCCCAGGGCAGGGTGATGGGGTGGTCCGCGAGGGCGTGCATGGAGACATCGTTGTAGGAGTCCCCGATGGTCCATACCTCGAGACCCTCCGAGGCGCGGGTGTCCGCCAGGGGACCGGCGAGGAGCTCGGCGAGCCCGTGCCCCTTGGAGGATCCGGTCGGCACGATGTCGAGGAACTCGAGGTTGCGATGGCACTCGATCCCCGTCCCCCAGCGCTCGGCGGCCTCGATCTCGATGCGCTCGCGCAGGAAGTCGTCGGTGACGCGCAGCGGCACTCCGATGAAGCGATGCTCGCCCATCTGCGCGGCACTCATGGGTTCGAAGACCTGGAGGATGGGGGATGCGTCACCGTTGTTGTCAGCCAGGATGTAGTCCTGTGCAATCGTGGTGGCGTAGGTGGTCACACCCGGCAGTTCGGCGGTGTCCTCGACAATGGCGCGGGCGACTCCATCGGGGAGATAACGGGCCGCGAGGACCCGGTAGTCGCTGTCGATGAGGACGGCACCGGTGAAGACGATGCCGTAGTCGAAGCGCACGCCTTCGGGCTCCAGGACGCCGCGCGCGGCGAAGATGGATTTGCCGGTGTCGATGGCGAGCAGGTTGCCGGCGGCCCGCCAGCGCGTCATGGCCTCGCGGTCCGCCCGGGAGACGCCGCGGTTGAAGATGATGGTGGAGTCGAGGTCGGTGACGATGAGGCGTCGCATGGGCCCTCCGTTGGGCTTCTGGCTGGACTGGCGGATCTCCGGGCTTGCTCGGGCCTGGCGCGGGCACGGCGCCTGTACGCGCGAGGGGCGCGGGAGCGGTGCTCCGCGCGCCCCTCGCAGCCTAGGGCATGGGGCCCGGTTCGGCTCAGCCGAGGAGGCCCGTCCAGGCGCCGAGGATGCCGACGACGAACATGCCCAGGATGATCCACAGCGCGTTGACCTTCTTGTTGAGCAGCCACATGCACAGGAAGGTCAGGCCCAGCGCGGCCAGTCCCGGCAGCAGCTGATCGAGGATCATCTGCAGCGTCGTGTCGGCCACGACGCCGGTGTCCCTGTCCTCGACCGACGCGACCACGGCCGGGAAGTTGATCGTCGTCCACTTCGAGACCAGGGCGCCCATGACGAAGAGCCCCATGACGGCGGCCATCTGGGTGATCTTCTTGAGCTGGCCGCCGCCGACCTCGGTGACCATCGCGGTGCCCCGCTCATAGCCGAGCTTGAGCCCGTACCAGCGCGTGGCCACGCGCAGGACGTTGATGCCCAGGAAGAACAGCAGCGGCCCCACGATGGAGCCGTCGAGCGCCAGCGAGGCGCCCAGGGCCGCGAGGACGGGCCGGGCGGTTCCCCAGAAGATGGGGTCACCGACTCCGGCGAGCGGCCCCATGAGGCCGATCTTGACGTTGGTGATGGTGTCGTCGCCGATGGGCTCGCCCTTGGCGCGCTGCTCCTCCATGGCGGCGGTGATGCCGAAGACGACGGAGGACACCCACGGGTGGGTGTTGTAGAACTCCAGGTGGCGCTCGAGGGCGGCGGCCTGGGCGGCCTTGTCGCCCTTGTAGACCTTCTTGATCGCGGGCATGAGGGTGAAGCAGAAGCCCATCGCCTGCATGCGCTCGAAGTTGAAGGAGCCCAGGAGCGTCGTCGAGCGCCAGTACATGGACTGCAAGTCCCTGTTGGTCAGGGCGCGCTCAGGGGCGGCGGTCGTGGTGGAAGTCATGATCACGTTCTCCATTCACTCAGTCGAGCTCGTCGTCGAGGTCATCGTCCGCCCAGGCGCCACCGGCGGGTGTGGGAGCCGGCTGGGGTGCGGGGGCCGGCTTGGCGAACTCGGGGTTGAGCTGGGTGTAGATGACGGCGAGGCAGGCGCCCACGATGCCCAGGCCCACTAGCGTCACTCCTGTCGGCATGACCTGGAGGACCCAGTTCGCCATGTCTCCGGCGCCCTGGGGGTCGGAGACGGAGCCCCTGCCGGCGATCGTCGTGGCGAAGGTGGCGAAGACGAAGCCCAGGAAGAAGAAGGGCATGAGCTTGCGCGCCTTCATCATGTTGATGACCATCGCGTATCCGACGACGACGATGAACCCGCCGGCGATTCCCAGGCCCTTGGTAATGACCTCGGGGATGGCGTCCAGCGCCTTGTGGACGGCGTCGCCGGAGGCCAGCGCCGCGACGATCGCGGTGGGGATGGCCACGCGCAGGCCCTGGAGGCCCAGGGCGGTGAAGTGCATGACCACGATGCCCCGGTAGTTGGCCTGCTTGGCGTATCGATCGGCTTGGTGGGCGAAGAACACTGCGATTGTTCGCACGAAGATCGTCAGGGCCTGACCAGCGACGGCGAGTGGGACGGCGACACTGATGGCGGCGTCGATGGCCGCCTTCGTACCGCCGTCGCCGCCCATGGAGGCGACGGCGATGACGGTGGAGACGGTCGAGGCCAGGGCCGCGTCGGGGGCCATGGCGGCGCCGACGTTCAGCCAGCCCAGCGCGATCAGCTCCAGGGTGCCCCCGACGACGATGCCGACGGTGGGCTGGCCCAGGGCGAGTCCCGTCAGGGTGCAGGCGACGAGGGGACGGTGGAACTGGCGCTCGTCGAGGACGCTTCCCAGCCCCGCGACGAAGGCGACGATGGTGACCAGGATGATCTGGATTGTGGAGATGTCATGCATGGGAGAACCTTTCGCATGGGCTCAGCGCGAGGCCGGCCTCATAGCAGCCCCTTCGACTTGAGGGTGGGCATGAGGTCGGAGCGACCCGTGGAGGGGACCTGCTGGATGTACTGGAGGATGCCGCGCGAGTCGATCTCGGCGAAGGCGGCGACATCCTCGGGGGAGGCGTAGACGGCCTGGGATACCTGCGAGGTCCCCTGCTTGAAGGTCATGCCGCCCACATTGACCTCGCCGGCCTCGAGCCCGAGGTCGAGGAGGCGGACGATGTCCCCGGGCGTCTCGACGACGATGATGGCCTTGAGGGCGGCGTACTTGGGGTTCTTGTAGACCCTGGCCGCCTTCTCCACGCCCAGGACGTGGACCTTCACCTTGCCACCACCGGTTTGAAGGAGGAGGGACTTGCGCAGCTCGTCGTTGGCGGCGCTGTCCGAGACCGCGAGGATCGCCTCGGCGCCCAGGGAGCCCGCCCAGTTGTTGGCGACCTGTCCGTGAACCAGGCGGGAATCGATACGCAGGAGCTTGATGTCCATCAGAGCTCGTCTCCTTCGTCGTCAGAGATGGTGGGGGTGGTGGGGGTGTACTCCTCGGAGAGGATCTTGATGCCGGCCCTGCCGGCGGTGCGGGCGACCTCGACGAGTTCGGGCAGGCTCGCGCCGGCCATGCGGCGGGCGAGGACCTCGACGAGCATGGGCAGATTGGCGCCGGAGACGACGTCGGCGTCGGGGCGCTCCGCTGCGAAGCGCGCCGCGGCGTTGTAGGGGCTCCCGCCGAAGAGGTCGCACAGGATGAGGTGCTGCTCGGACGGCGAGGCCTCAACGGCCGCGGCGTACTTGGCGAGGAGGTCGTCAGGCCCCTCCGATTGCTCGAAGGTGATGGCGACGACGTCGTCGCTCGGGCCGACGATCATGGCGGAGGAGCCGAGCAGCCCCTCCGCCATACGCCCATGAGCAGCGATGATCACGGATACCACGGATAACCGCCTTCCAGTCGGGCCGACGGCGAGCGGGCCCGACGTCGGCAAACGATGTGGCGACAGGGACAATAGGCGCTCTCACCGGCCGATAGGGCTCGTTGGGCCCCGGTATCACCGGAGATAACTTGCGTTAGCAACGCGCGAGCCCAAGTGTTAGCAATGAGATGCCCGCCACGCCATCGATATTGCATGGCTCACATGAGGCCGCCGCTAACATGAGCGCTAGATGTAATCTTTGTCACATTTATGTCGATCCGACCGCCGTCCGCCCCCTCCTCGCCGAGACCGGTCGAAAACAGCACCGAAACCGGTCGCAAGTGCTGGCGCGAGCGGTCCAGCACCAGGCAGCACCGGCCCCTGCGCCTCGCAGCCCACCGCTCAATCGCCCCATGAAGATCACGGCTTGATAACAGGAGCCCTCCGGCGATGCGATCGGCACCCCCGCGCGCCCCACTTCGCCAGAATGGGTCTGAGCTGGGCGCATGCACAACCCAGCCCTGCCATCGAAGGAGATGCCATGAGACGATCGCCCCTTGTCGTCGCCCTCACCGCTGCGCTCGCCCTGATGCTCTCCGGGGTTCTGCTCGGCACCACCCCATCCCCGGCAACGGCCGCCGACGCCTCCCGGAGCGAGGCCTGGCGGCCCCGGGCCCACTACACCCCCGCCGCGAACTGGATGAACGACCCCAACGGCCTCGTCTATGAGAACGGCACCTATCACCTCTTCTACCAGCACAACCCCTACGGCCTCGCCTGGGGCAACATGTCATGGGGCCATGCGATCTCGCTCGACCTCATCCACTGGACCGAGCAGCCAGTCGCCATCCCCGCGACGGATGCCTACGGAGTCTTCTCCGGCTCGGCCGTCTACGACGCGACCAACACCTCGGGCCTCGGCACCCCCGAGGCGCCGCCGCTGGTGGCACTGTGGACCCGCGCCGACAATGCCACGGGCATCCAGGCCCAGTCCCTGTCCTACTCCACGGACCACGGGATGACCTGGACCAATCTCAATAACGCCGCCCCTGTGCTCGACATCGGCTCCAAGGAGTTCCGCGACCCCAAGGTCTTCTGGGACACGGTGTCCCAGCGCTGGGTGCTCGTGGCCGTCGTCGCCACAGAGCACAAGGTGCGCTTCTACTCCTCGCCCAACCTCATCGACTGGAGCTTCGAATCCGAGTTCGGCGGCGTGGGCGACACGACCGCCGTCTGGGAGTGCCCCGACTTCTTCCCCCTCGCCGTCGACGACGACCCCACCGAGGTCAAGTGGGTGCTCTCCCTGTCCGTAGCGGGACAGGTCGGGCAGACCAAGTACTTCGTCGGTGATTGGAACGGCTCCGCCTTCACCGCCGACCCCCTGCCCTCCTACGACGGCAGCGAGGGCACGGTCCTGGCCGGTTTCGACTCGGGCGCCTGGGACGGCTGGAGCGTGACCGGCAACGCCTTCGGCACCGCCCCGTCCACCGGCGCCACGCCCGGCCAGCAGCCGTTCACCGGGCAGCAGGGCCCCGGCCTGGTCAACACCTTCTACGACGCGTCCACCGGCCAGGGCTCCGATGCCGCGACCGGCTCGGCCACCTCCGCTCCGTTCACCATCTCCGCCCCCTACCTCAACATGCTCGTGGGCGGCGGCAAGCACCCCTACGACGCCGCGGCCACCGGCGACGACGGGGGCGGCACGCTCCTGACCGGCTTCGACTCCGGCACCTGGGACGGCTGGACCGTGACCGGCAACGCCTTCGGCACCGCCCCGTCCACCGGCGCCAACCCGCCTCAGCAAGCGGTGATCAACCAGCGCGGCCCGGGCCTGCTCAACTCGTACTACGACTCGGCCAGTGGACGGGGCACAGATGAGACCACCGGCACTGCGACCTCACCTGCCTTCACGATCGACGCCGACCACATCAACCTGCATATCGGCGGCGGCTCCGCCACGGCCGCCTCGGGCGCCGGGCAGACCACGGTGGACCTCGTCGTCAACGGGCAGGTGGTCAGGAGCGCCTCGGGCCGCGACCTCGAAGAGCTCAACTGGCAGAGCTGGGACGTCTCCGACCTGCGGGGCAGCCAGGCAACGATCGTCGTGACCGACACAGCGACCGGCGGCTGGGGCCACATCCTTCTCGACGAGGTGCGGTTGTCGGATCGGGCCGCCACGCCGTCGGCCTCGAACACCTCGGTCAACGTCGTGGTGGACGGCACCGTCGTCGCCTCCGCCACGGGAAGTCAGAGCGAGTCATTGGACTGGACGAGCCTTGACCTGCGCTCCTGGCAGGGCAAGCAGGCGACGCTCGTCATCGAGGACAATAACGCGACCTCCGAGTACGGGCACATCCTCGTCGACTCGATCACCGCGTCGAGCACGGCTGGCTTCTCCCAGCGCGATGTCATGCCGATCCTCGACCAGGGCCGGGACAACTACGCGGCGGTCACCTGGAACGGCGCCCCCAACGGCAAGCGCTACGGAATCGGGTGGATGTCGAACTGGTCGTACGTCAACGGCACCCCCACGAGCACATGGCGCACCGCGATGACCCTGCCCCGGACGTACAAGCTGCGCACCGTGGGCGGGCAGCTCCGCGTGGTGTCCACCCCGGTGGAGGCGCTGGCCACCCTCCACTCGGGCCAGCCGGTGACGGCATCGGGGCTCACCGTGGACGGCGCCGTCGATCTCCCCTCCGCAGCGGGCTCGTCCTATGACCTCAGCCTCACGCTCGATCCTGGTTCCTCGGCGCGCGCGGGGGTCAAGGTCCTCGTGGGCGACAGCCAGGAGACGATCGTCGGCTACGACGCGCAGATCGGGCAGGTCTACGTCGATCGCACCCATTCCGGGGAGGTCGGATTCAGCCCCGCCTTCCCCTCGATCTCGCGCGCTCCGGTGAGCCTGGGCGCCGATGGTCTGCTGCGTCTGCGCCTCGTGGTGGACCGCTCCAGCGTGGAGGTCTTCGCAAACGACGGCGAGGCGGTCATCACCTCCGCCGTCTACCCCTCGCAGGACGCCACGGGCGTGAGCCTGTTCTCCGAGGGCGGCGTGGCGGTGGCCACAGGCCTCACCTCGCAGGCGCTGGCCGACTACCGCTCCCCGGCGCCCAGTCCCGACCCGGACCCGGCTCCGTCAACGGGGTGGGTGTGGACCGGTAGCGCGTGGACCTACATCGACCCGGCCACGGGCCAGGCGGTGAAGGGCTGGCTCAAGGACGACGGCTCCTGGTACTACCTCGACCCCGCCACCGGGGCCATGGCCACCGGATGGGCGAGGGTCGGCAACCTGTGGTACTACCTGCGCCCCGACGGCACCATGGCCACGGGATGGCAGGCCGTCAACGGTCACTGGTACTTCCTCGAGCCGGCCTGGGGTCACATGCTGACCGGCTGGATCGCCGTGGCCGGCCACTGGTACTACCTGGCCCCCGACGGGGCGATGACCGCAGGCTGGCAGTGGATCGACGGTGCCTGGTACTACCTGGATCCCGTCACCGGCCGCCTGACCCCCTAGCCCTCTCGCCGAGACCGGTCGAAAATGGGAGCGAGACCGGCCCAATATCCACAGACAGGGCTGGTGCGTGGACGCCGGCCATCATCCCTGTGGATGGCGGACCGGTCTCGCTCTTGATATCGACCGGTCTCGGCGAGGGGAAGGCGGGCGGGACGGAGGAGGACTAGGACTGGGGGACGTTGCGCTCGAGCTCGGCGATCCAGGCGGTGCCACTCACATCGGAGGGCATGCGCCAGTCCCCGCGGGGGGACAGCGATCCCCCGGCAACGACCTTCGGGCCGTTGGGCAGGGTCGAGCGCTTGAACTGGTTGGCGAAGAAGCGCTTGAGGAACAGCAGTTCCCAACGCCGGATCTCCGGAAGCGCGTAGGCGACCCGGTCCGCCTCGGGCAGGCCCTGCGGCCAATCGCCCTCGGAGGCGTTGGACCAGGCCTTCTCCGCCAGGAAGGCGATCCGGCTGGGCCGCGAGCCCCTGCGCAGCACGTGCCACAGGGTGAAGTCCTGGAGGGCGTAGGGGCCGATCCGCGATTGAGTGGACTGCATGGGCTCGTCCTGACTACCGGGCACCAGCTCGGGGCTGATCTCGGTGTCGAGGATGGACAGCAGCGTGCGCCCGACGGCCTCGTCGAAGATCCGCTCGGCCACCACCCAGCGGATGAGGTGCTGGATGAGGGTCTTGGGGATCCCCGCGTTCACCCCGTAGTGGGCCATGTGGTCGCCCACGCCGAAGGTGCACCAACCCATCGCCAGCTCGGAGAGGTCCCCCGTGCCCAGCACGATCCCGCCACGGGCGTTGGCGATACGGAACAGGAAGTCGGTGCGCAGTCCTGCCTGGACGTTCTCGAAAGTGACGTCGTAGACCTCGGGACCGCGCTCGCCGCGCCCGTAGGGGTGCCCCATCTCCGTGAGCATCTGCGTGGCGGTGGGGCGGATGTCGAGTTCAGAGAAGGCGCAGCCGAGCCCGACGGCGAGGTCCTCGGCGTTGCGGCGGGTGGTGGCGCTCGTGGCGAAGCCGGGCATCGTGTAGGCCAGGATGTCGGAGCGGGGGCGGCCCAGGCGGTCCATGGCGCGGGCGGCCACGATGAGAGCCTGGGTGGAGTCGAGCCCCCCTGAAACGCCGATAACGATCTTGGGGTTGCCGATGGCGCGCAGGCGCTGGACGAGCGCCTCGACCTGGATGGAATAGGCCTCGTAACAGTCCTGGGCCAGGCGCGCCGGATCGTCCGGCACGAAGGGGAAGCGGTCCACGCGCCGCCGCAGCCCAATATCCGTCCGAGGCGCGCGCAGATCAGCAGCAGGGATCTCGATGCGCTCGAAGGCCCGGGGGTTGGCGAAGGAGGCGGGACCCGGTGCGGGCGCAGCACCGGCGGCGCGCGCCAAGGTGCGGGCGTTGTCCTCGAAGGTCCCCTGACGCAGTCGCTCGGCGCGCATCCCCTCGATATCGACGTCGGCAATGGTGGCGCGCGGCCCGTCCGGGAAGCGCTCGGAAGAGGCGAGCAACTCGCCGTTCTCGTAGATCATGGTCTGGCCGTCCCAGGCCAGATCCGTACTCGACTCGCCCTGCCCAGCGGCCGCGTAGACATAGGCGGCCAGGCCCCGGGCCGAGGAGGAGCGCGCCAGGAGGTGACGGTCCTCGGCACGGCCGACGGTGATCGGCGAGGAGGAGATGTTGAGCAGCACCGTGGCTCCCGCGAGCGCGGCCACGGACGACGGCGGGACGGGCACCCACATGTCCTCGCAGACCTCCACGTGGAAAACGAGGCCAGGGACGTCGGCGACGTCGAAGAGCAGGTGGGGACCGAAGGGCACGGTCGCGTCAGCGGTTCCCGTGACTCCCGGCCCCCCGGGCCCCCGCACCCCCCGCAGGCGCGCGCGGCGCTGGTCGACCTCAGGAGCGTCGCCGGCGGCGAAGTGCCGGGCCTCGTAGAACTCGCGGTAGGTGGGCAGGTAGGACTTGGGGGCGACGCCGCGCACGGCCCCTCCGGCGATGACGACGGCGCAGTTGAACAGGCGATCGCCCACGCGGATCGGGGCCCCGATGACGATCGCTGGAAGGAAGTCCTCGCTCGCGGCCCGGATGGTCTCGATGGCGGCCAGCGCCGCATCGAGGAGGACATCGGCGTGGAGGAGGTCGTCGATGGCGTAACCGGTTAGGCACAGCTCGGGGAAGGCGGCGAGGCAGACGCCGTCCTCCCCGAGCGCCCGGGCCTGGTCGATGATGGCGGCGGCGTTCTTATCCGGGTCGCCGGGCACGGCAGGCAGGGTGACGGCGGCGACGCGAGCGAATCCCTGGTCGTAGGCGGAGCGGAAGACGATGCTCGGGCGGCCCGCGGCCTCGTCCTGCGGGTCCGCCCAGTGCTGGGTGTCCTGGGTTGCCATGCCATGATCCTGCCATGATCCAAGCCGGCTCGGGCCCGGCCCGGCCCACGTCGCCCCGGACCGGCGCTCAGATGGAGGCGCGGCGCACCAGCCGCCCTGGCAGCAGGGTCCGGGCCGGCACGCTCTCACCCCTCAGCATGGCCGCCAGGCGCTCGACGCCGACCCTGCCCATCTCCTCGAAGGGAAGCGCCACGCAGGTCAGGCCGGGGCGGAGCTGCACGGGGGCGAGGTCCTCGTCGTCGATGCCGATGATGGCGACATCGTCGCGCACGCGCAGGCCGCGCTCGCGCACAGCGTCGTAGGCGCCGATCGCCATCCTGTTGTTGCCGCACAGGAGGGCGGTCGTCCACGGGTTGGCGTCGAGGAGCTGGCCCGCGGCCCGGTAGCCGCCCTGGATGGTGCCGTACCCGACGGCGGTGGCAACGCCATCCCAGTCGATCCCGGCGCGCGTGAAGCTGGCCCGGTAGCCGTCACGCCGGGGCCGGGCACCGACGTCGGCCCCGGAGACCTCGATGACGCCGATGTCCCGGTGCTCCCCGGTAAGGAGCGCATCGGCCTCGAGACGGGCGATGCGCTCCTCATCGGGTCGGACGCTGGGACGCCCGCTGTCCGATGACTGGCAGTTGATGAGGATCGTGGGGATGTCACGGACCTCGGCCGGCAAGGTGACCTGGGCGCCACTGGCGCGCGCCTGGAGGACGGCGCCCACCCGGTGCTCCAGGAGCGAGGCGACGGCGCGGCGGTCGTCCTCCGCGCGCCCCGTGGTGGGGATGAGGAGTAAGGGCATGCCCTCGCGCAGGGCGGCGTCCTGCATGCCGCGGATGATGGAGGAGGCCTGCGGGCCGGTGAGGATGTCGGTGACCACGCCTAGGGCGCTGCTCGACCGGGGGTGGGCGAGGCGCGCCGTCCCCTGCGGCCGGTAGTCGAGCTCCTTCGCGGCCCGGAGGACCCTCGCCCGCGTGGCCTGGGGGATGCGCGAGTCCGGGCGGTCGTTGAGGACGAAGGAGACGGTGGTCCGCGACACTCCGGCGGCGCTCGCGATATCCGCCATCGTCGCCCGGCGCTCCATACGGCTCACGGGCGGGCCTCCTCCCGGATCGATGCTCCGTGCCCACGATGCCACAGGGAGGCCCCGTGGGCACGCGCCGCGCGCTACGCTCATGGGATGGCGGTCACAGTTCTTCCCTCCCATCCGGGCTTCACGATCCGAGCAGTCCTGTGGGACATGGATGGCACTCTCATAGACTCCCAACCGTTCTGGGATGAGGCCTTCGTCACCCGCACCCGCGAGGCCGGGGGCGCTCCCACCCGGGGGATCGTGGAACGCCTCACCGGAGCGTCCATCGAGACGGCGCGGCGACTCATCGCGGAGACGGGCGCCGTCTCCGACTGGACGGACCCGGCCGCTGGGGATCTCTTCACCGCGATCGCCGACGACGTCGGGGCACGCGTGGCGGCCTCCCCTCCCTTGCTCCCCGGCGCGGAGCGGATCACCTCGGCCTTGGCGCAGCGCGGAGTCGCGCAGGCGATCGTGTCCGCTTCCCCCCGCCGGATCGTCGAGAGCGTGGCGCGCGCCCTGGGGGACGTGTTCGCCGTGACCATCACGGGGGACGACGGCGCGGGTGCCAAGCCCGACCCCCTCCCCTACGCCACGGCGGTCGAGCGACTCGGCCTGACCCCCGCGGAATGCGTCGTCGTGGAGGACTCGGCGACGGGCGTGGCCTCGGCCCGTGCCAATGGGATCCATGTGGTCCAGATCGGCGCGACCAAGGTGTTCCCCGCCGATCCCGGGCTCGTCGTCGTGCCCGACCTGACCTCGGTGACGCCCCATGCCCTCCTGCGAGAGGACCGGCGGGATGCCCCCACAGGCGGTGCCGCCACTGCCGGCACCGCGCCGTCTCCGGATCAGCACCGGGGGGCACGATAAACACCGTTGAACCCCCTCCCCCTGTTGCTCCCTGTCCCGGGAGGGCCTGGAGAGGGGACTGGTCGAGGAGATCCGCGCCCTGGGCCACGGGGTCAATCCGGACCGCCAATTCGCGAGCGCGCTGTGAAGGTCTTCTCATGAGGATCGTCAGGCATATTCACGGACCGATCCATGAGCTCCGACATCTCGTTACGGAAATGTGATCCCGCGGGCGCCGGGGCTCCGATCTGGCGATTCTCCGCCGTTTCGAACGGATCGGGACTCGGCGAGATCCCATTCCACGACAACTTCTGAGCGACGAATGTGCTTCGCGGCGATCAAGTCGCATATGATGACGCCGTCGGGAAACGCCCCGGCACGAGGAGATCAGGGACTCCGATGACATGCCGCGGCGCTCGGGACTCGCGCGTTTCAGGGACCGCGCCCCCGTACCCGACCGGGGCCCCGCACTGAGGTGCGGGGCCCCTTTTTCGTTCCTCACGGACGACACATGTGAAATCGGGCATACTATACCCACGTCCTTCAGGATCGCTTCTCACATAAATAGTAACAGAAAAATAACATCCTGAAATAGGAGCCGCTCTTAGTGGGATATCGCCATCCCTACGGTCATCCGACATACATGGTTGGCATTCAGGATCACCCGCAACCCATACCCCTGCAGGTACCCGATGCTCGTCCACCCGCCCTCTTTGCGGGGCGCGGGGAGCGGCACCACGAGCGCTATGCGCGATGGCGCGCCCGACCTTTTCCTGGCCGGGCGCGCCATCGCGATGCGTCGCTCTATGCGGGCGGCCCCGCTGGCGCGCTTGACGCGCTTGGGGCGCGCCCCGCGCCCACGGCCCGCAGGGCGAGACCGGCAGCAGGCCCGTCCTCGCTGAGGTCTGCGACGATCTCCTGGCCATCCAGGACCTCCCCGGCCAAGATGAGCCTGGCCAGGCGGTCCCCGATCTCCCGCTGGACGAGGCGGCGCAGGGGCCGCGCCCCGAAGGCAGGGTCGTAACCCTCATCTGCCAGCCACTGGCGGGCGGCGTCGGTGACGATGAGCGTGAGGCGCCGGTCCGCCAGTCGCTCAGCCATCCGGGCGAGCTGGATCTCGACAATCCGGCCCAGCTCCTCCTTGGTCAGCGGGTCGAAGACAAGAGTGTCGTCGAGCCGGTTGAGGAACTCGGGCTTGAAGTGGGCGCGGACCCGCGCCATGACCTCACTGCGCTTCTCGTCGGGGCTGAGCAGCGGATCGATGAGGAAGTGCGAACCGAGGTTGGAGGTGAGCACGAGGATCGTGTTGCGGAAGTCCACGGTGCGCCCCTGGCCGTCGGTGAGCCGACCGTCGTCGAGCACCTGGAGGAGCAGGTCGAAGACCTCCGGGTGGGCCTTCTCCACCTCATCGAGCAGCACCACCGAGTAGGGGCGGCGACGCACGGCCTCAGTGAGGTGACCGCCCTCCTCGTAGCCGACGTACCCGGGAGGCGCGCCCACAAGCCGGGCCACCGAGTGCTTCTCGGAGTATTCCGACATGTCGAGTCGCACGATGGCGCGCTCGTCATCGAAGAGGAAGTCCGCGAGCGACTTCGCCAGCTCGGTCTTGCCCACGCCCGTGGGGCCGAGGAAGAGGAAGGACGCAGTGGGGCGGTCCGGGTCTGACACGCCGGCCCGCGAGCGCCGTACGGCATCGCACACGGCGGCGACGGCGGCCCTCTGACCGATGAGGCGCTCACCGATGACCCCCTCCATACGGAGCAGTTTGGCGGACTCGCCCTGGAGCAGGCGCCCCACGGGGATGCCGGTCCAGGCGGCGACAACCTCGGCGATCTCCGCGGCGCCGACCTTCTCGGCGATCATCGGCTCGGTGCCCTCGCGCGCGAGGCCGTCGGGGCCGGCGACGGCGGAAGCGGTCTCAGCGGCCTCGGCCTGCCGGATCTGGGTCTCGAGGGAGGGCATCTCCCCGTAGCGCAGGCGCCCGGCCTCCTCGAAGCGGCCCTCGCGCTCGGCGAGGTCGGCCTTGGTGGACAGCTCGTCGAGGGCGGCTCGCAACTCGCCGATGCGGTTGTGACCGGCCTTCTCGGCCTCCCAGCGGGTGATCAGCGCGGCCAGCTCCTCAGAAGCATCAGCGAGCTCAGCGCGAAGGCGCTCGAGGCGCTCCACGTCGGCGGCGGTCTCGATGGAGTCGGCGCCGCCCGCGGAAGGTCCCTCCCGGCCGTCGGCCCCGAGGGACTCGGCGAGGTAGGCCTCCTCCATGCGCATGCGGTCCACGCGGCGGCGCAGCTCATCGATCTCGACCGGGCTGGAGTCGAGCTCCATGCGCAGCCGCGAGGCGGCCTCGTCCACCAGGTCGATGGCCTTATCGGGTAGTTGGCGGCCAGAGATGTAGCGGTCCGACAGGGAGGCGGCAGCGACCAGGGCGCCGTCGGAGATCGTCACGTGGTGGTGGGCCTCATACTTGGGGGCGATGCCGCGCAGGATCGCGACTGTGTCCTCCACACTGGGCTCACCGACGAGGACCTGCTGGAAGCGCCGCTCCAGGGCGGGGTCCTTCTCAATGCGCTCGCGGTACTCGTCGAGCGTGGTGGCACCGACCAGGCGCAGCTCGCCACGGGCGAGCATGGGCTTGAGCATGTTGCCGGCGTCCATGGCGCCCCCGCTCCCACCGCCCGCGCCCACGACGGTGTGCAGCTCGTCGATGAAAGTGACGACCTCGCCGTCGGAGTCCTTGATCTCCTTCAGAACGGCCTTGAGCCTCTCCTCGAACTCTCCGCGGTACTTGGCCCCTGCGACCATGCCGGCCAGGTCGAGGGAGATCAGGCGCTTGCCGCGCAGGGAGTCGGGAACGTCGCCGGCGACGATGCGCTGAGCGAGGCCCTCGACGACGGCGGTCTTGCCGACACCGGGCTCACCGATGAGGACGGGGTTGTTCTTGGTCCTGCGGCTGAGGACCTGGATGACACGACGGATCTCGGAATCGCGGCCGATGACGGGATCGAGTCTGCCCTCGCGGGCAGCCCCGGTGAGGTCGGTGCCGTACTTATCGAGGGTGTTGTAGGTGCCCTCGGGGTTGGCGGAGGTCACTCGCCCGGAGCCGCGGACCTCGGGAAGCGCGGCGGCCAGGGCCTCCGCGGTAGCGCCCGCCTCCCTCAGCGCGCCGGCAGCGGGATCGGCGGGGTCTCCCTCGGCGAGGGCGATGAGAAGGTGCTCGGTGGAGACGTAGTCGTCGCCGAGGGCCCCGGCCCGGGTGGCGGCCCTCTCCAGGGCGGCGAGCAGGGCCCGGGAGGCCTGGGGGCGGCCAGTGGTGGCGCCGGAGGACGTGGGCAGGGCGAGGAGGGCGCGCCGCGCGGCAGCGCCGACGGCCGTGCGCTGCTCAGCGCCGACGGCCGCTACCAGCAGCGCCGGTGCGACGCCATCCGCCTGGGAGAGGAGCTCGCTGAGGAGATGGCTCGTCTCCACCTGCGGGTTGCCGCTCGCAGCAGCGGCCTGCGCAGCCCCGCCGATCGCCTCCTGGGCACGGGTGGTGTAGTTGGTGTCCATATGCGGGCCTCCTTGAGGACCTGAGTGCGACGCCGCCGGACGGTCCGGGCATCTTCGACGGGAGCAACCCCCGCAAGGGTGAGTCTATTCCACTCAACTCTGCGTGATCCTCGCCCGTCCTCCCCCGCGGGCGCCGGATCCCGCCGAAGGAGAGCCGTGAGCGGTCCCGCACCACGAGGTGGTCCCCACCGCCCCGGTATTCGGGGCGGTGGGGACCACCGGCTTCGAGCGGTCGACCGGAACGGCCCGCTCAGCCGCGCCTCACTGCTCGCCGCGGTCCCCGCCCTCGGACTCCTGGGCGTCCGGACGGCGGCGCATGACGAAGTAGGTGCCGGCACCGGCAGCCACCAGGGCGACAGCCCCACCACCGATCCACAGCGGACTCAGCCCGTCGGAGCCCGACACGGCGTCGTCGCTCCTGGCCCCGCCCGAGCCCTTGTTGCTGCCGTCGACCACTCCCATGATCCACTCACGCTGCTCCGCCACCTGGGCGTAAGCGGCGTTACTGGAGCGCGTGTCATCGCCCTCGGTGTCAAGGCTCGCGGAGAGCACGCCGACGAGCTCGCCGTTGACGAACAGGGGAGCCCCGGAGTCGCCGGCCTGGGTCTTGGCGCCGTCCTGCGCCGTGACCTGGATGGAGGGGGCGCCCTCGTAGAGGGAGATCTCGCTGAAGCCCTCGATCTTGCCGCGCGCTGTGGGCAGGCGGGTCTGGCCGCCGGAGCCGTCCTCGGACCAGCCGTACATGGTGCCCTCACCGGAGTCAGGGGTCTTGGAGGCGAGCGTGGGGTAGCTGGACAGGCCCATGTCCTCCACGGTGTGCAGAAGGGCGAAGTCACCAGCGGGAGCGACCTCCCACCGGTCGATGGCCACCGTGCGCTGGTTGCTTCCCTGGCCGAGGCGCACCGACCCGGCGGGGTTGGGGTACGTGTCGACGCAGTGGCGGGCGGTGAGCACCCAGTGGGGAGCGATCGCGGCGCCGGTGCAGCCACCCGCCTCACTACCCGTGCCGAGCTCCTCGGAGACGACGGCATTGGACTCGTCATTCTCCTCGGCGAAGGTGCTGGACTCCAGCGCCTGGGCGGCTGTCGCCGGGAGCAGGATCGTCAGGGCGATGGCCGAGGTGGCCACGACGGCGCGAATGGGGCGCAGGATTTTCATGGTGTTCCTTTCAGTTCAGGTCGGTGGCAGTGTGCTGTGCGGTGGACGGGGAGCGGAGGGCTCCGGAGCGCCCGAGGGCGGGCCGGGGCGGCAGGGTCGTGCAGGAGACGGTCTGCACGATGCGGCGCACCGCCCACTCCAGGGGGCCGTGGTTGAAGCGTGTGCGGATGATCATGGCCACTGCCATGCTCCCCAGGACCGTTCCCACCGCCAGCACCGGGAAGTGCGTCGGGCCGGAGGCAGTCAGGACGGCGCCCGCAGTCAGCACGTGGACGACGTACACGGTCAGGGACATCGACCCCATAGCCTGCAGCGGGTACAGCCACCGTCCGGCCCTGCCGGCGATGAGGCTCAGGCTGATGACCACCAGAGCGCCGCCGGTGGCCGAGACGAGGTCGACAAAGCTACCGGTGTGGGTCTCCGGGTTGATCAGCGCCAGGAGGAGCAGCCGGTCGCGGCTTCCCTGGAAGGCGGAGTCGATGTTCACGACGTCGCTCAGGTAGGTACCGGTCACGGCGGCCAGGAGACCGGCCGCGGCGACCATCGCCTGGGCAGGCACCGACGCGACGACCAGCAGACGGTGCACCAGCACGCCCACCACCATGTAGGCGGCCCAGGTCACCGCCGGGTAGGGGGCGACGAGGAAGGGAGGCAGGACAGTCATAAAGGACACGGCGTGCACGACGGCGGAGGCGACGGCAAGCCACAGCAGCAGCACGGCCAGGGCGCGGTTGGTCCACCGCGGGACACAGGCGAGGGCGATGTAGCAGATGCCGAAAGCCTGCAGCACGACGGAGATGTCCCCTGAGAAGGGGTCGATGAGCTGGTGGATGACGATGAGCAGGGCGCCGCGGACCATGAGTGCGTGCCGGGAGGAGGCCAGGGCCGTCCCGCCCTCACGGACGCCGCGGGTGGACATGATCGACAGGGAAACGCCCGCGAGCACGGCGAACAGCGCGGAGGGGAAGCCGATGAAGAGCACCCCTGCCTCTCCCTGCGGCATCATGATGTGCGCGATGATCATCCCGATCAGGGCGATCGCGCGAGCGATGTCGAGCCCGACGATACGCGCGGCGCGGGATGCAGCAGGCGCTGCCGATGACGTTGTTGGCGATACTGACATGGCTGCGACAATATGAGCCTCTTTGTTGTCGTAGCGTAAAAGCCGGGCGCAGACGGGATAACACCACTCCCGGCGCCGGCGTGAGCGGCAAGGCCCCTTCGAGCAGTCGCAGGACGCGTGAGCGGCAGGGCCCGGCCCCATCCCGGGAGGATGCCAGGCCACCGCGTAAGATTTGGGAGGGATGATGAGGAAGGCTGAAGGGATCTCATGCGTGTCCTGGTGGTTGAGGACGAGTCCTACCTGGCAGAGGCGATCGCCCGGGGCCTGCGCCGCGAGTCGATGGCCGTGGACGTGATCGGCGACGGGCTGGAGGCCCTGGAGGCGATCAGCACGACCGACTATGACGTCGTCGTCCTGGACCGGGATCTGCCGGGGATGCACGGCGATCAGCTCTGCGCACGCCTGGTCACGGACTTCCCGCGCACCAGGGTTCTCATGCTCACGGCCGCCAGGTCCCTGGACGAGCGCGTCAGGGGCCTGTCGATCGGCGCGGACGACTACCTCACCAAGCCCTTCGAGTTCCCCGAGCTCGTGGCGCGCCTACTGGCCCTGGGCCGGCGCAGCCAGCCGGCCCGCACCCCGGTGCTCCAGGCCAACGGCGTGCGCCTGGATCCCTTCCGCAGGGAGGTGGCGCGTGACGGGCAACAGGTACAGCTCAGCCCCAAGGAGTTCGCGGTCCTGCGGGTCCTCATGGAAGCCGACGGCGGCGTACTATCCGCCGAGACCCTCCTGGAGAAGGCGTGGGACGCGAACGCCGACCCCTTCACCAGCTCGATCCGGGTGACGATCTCCCACCTGCGCAAGCGCCTGGGGCAGCCGTGGGTGATCCAGACGGTCCCAGGTGCCGGCTACCGCTTCGGGAGCTGAGGAGCGGTGCGGAGGACCAGCACGTGGCGCCGTCGCCGTCTGACGCTGCGCACCCGCCTGACCCTGAGCTACGCGGGCCTGGTGACGGCCTCCGGCACGGTCCTGGCCGCCGTCGTCTACCTGTACATGCGGCTCGTACCGGTCAGCTTCGAGCCGATCCTGCCCGAGGAGGGGGACGACGCCGTCGAGATCCAGCTGTACCTGGCGCTCATGATGTCCGAGTTCTTCAGGACGATGCTCGTCATCTCCCTCGGCGCCCTCCTGCTGCTGTCGCTGCTGTCCGCCGTGATCGGGTGGGTCGTAGCCGGGCGCATGCTGGCGCCGCTGTCAGCCATGAGCGAGGCCTCCAGGCGTGCGGCGCACGGTGACCTCGGCCAGAGGCTGGACCTGCACGGCCCCCACGACGAGATCCGCGACCTGGCGGACACCTTCGACCACATGCTGGCATCGCTGGAGGCCTCGTTCACCGCGCACCGGCGCTTCGCCTCCAACGCCTCCCACGAGCTGCGCACGCCCCTGGCCACGACCCAGGCGATGATCGACGTGACACTGGCGGACCCCGAGGCCTCGGTCGAGCAGCTGCGGACCATGGCCGAGCGGGTGCGCGAGACCAACCGCGCCAACGTGGAGACGGTAGACGCCCTGCTGGACCTGGCCCAGGCGCAGTCCGGCACCCTGGCCCACGAGCGCGTGGACCTGGCGGGGATCCTGCGCTCGGTGCTGGCGGACGCGGCCGAGG
The DNA here is from genome assembly GCF_002072175.1 of Actinomyces gaoshouyii. Lineage (GTDB taxonomy): Bacteria > Actinomycetota > Actinomycetes > Actinomycetales > Actinomycetaceae > Actinomyces > Actinomyces gaoshouyii. The sequence continues at coordinate 77,716 of NZ_MVIV01000005.1, forward strand.
AGGCCCGCTGCCACCAGGTGAGCCTGCCCCGCCCGCCGCGCGCGAGCGCCGTGGTCGAGGGCGACCCGGTACTGCTGCGTCAGGCCGTGTCCAACCTCGTGCGCAACGCAGTGCGCCACAACCGGCCGGGTGGCAGCGTGTCCACGACCATCAGCGGCGCCGAGCCTCGAGCAAGCTCACCGGGGCAGGGCGGGACGGTCGAGGTCTCAGTGGCCAACACCGGCCCGCTCGTATCCGAGGAGGACCTGGAGACCCTGTGCGAGCCCTTCGTGCGCGGCGCGGGCCGAGGTCGCACACGCGGCAGCGGTCATGGACTCGGCCTGGCGATCGTCTCAGCCGTAGCGGTTGCCCACTCAGGCAAGCTGAGCCTGGCACCACGACCGGGCGGAGGGCTGGTCGCCGCCCTGGAGCTGCCGTCGGCGCCGTGCCAGGAGGATGAGTAGCCCTCCCGTCACCGCCGTGGCGACAGGCATGATCAGCAGTTGGCCGACGGCGACGATCCGACCCGGCTCCACGGACGTACCCTTCGGACATGGCATCCACCGGATCCGCCCTGGAGCGCGCCTCGGAGCTCCTCGACTACGCGGCCACGCTTCCCGGGGCCTGGGTGGGGCACAAGCCCGAGTGGGGCACGAGCGTGGCGAGCATCGGCCCCCGGCTCTTCGCGCTGCTCCTGACCCACACCGACGGCAGGCTCATCGTCAACGTGAAGCTCGACCCGGAGGATGCCATCGCCGTGCGACACTCCATCCCCTGGACCGAACCCGGCTTCCACCAGTCCAAGAGGCACTGGGTGAGCATCGACCTCACCGCACCCGGGTACGATGCCGATACCGCCCACGAGCTCGTCGAGGACTCCTACAGACTCGTCCACTCGCTGCTCCCCCGCGCTGTCCAGCAGGCCCTGCGCCTGGCCGCCACTACCGCGGAGGCGTCGCGCCCCACCTGGCAGTGGTGATCCGGGAGTCCTGGCCGAGGCGGGGCAGGGCCCGGCCTCAGGCATCTGTTCGCGCTTGCCGCACCCTGTTGTGGGGATCATCAATTTGCCCTGCGGGACTGTATCTGATTTCATCATGCCGGGCACGCGCCGTCCGGCGCGACGTCCCCTCACGGAAGGGAGAGCACCATGGGGATCGACGACCTCAGGGACAAGGCCAGCGAGGCCCTCAAGAGCGACAAGGCCGAGACCATCAGCGACAAGGTCCTCGGCGCCGCGGCCGGCGCCGCCAAGAAGGTCACCGGCGGCAAGTTCGACGAGAGGATCGATTCCGCCGTCGAGACCGTCGACTCCAAGCTCGGCAACGAGTGACCATCAGCGGCGCAGCGCTGCTGCGCCGCGCTCGCTCCGACGAGCCCGGCATCCCGGCCGCCGTCGTGTGGGGCCCCACGCCATGCGCGTGGGGCCCCACACGTGCAGTGCGGTAGTGCGAGAGGCTCGCCGCGTGCCGTCGCGTCACGGCGCGGGGACGGCGCCCTCGCTCAAGTCGTTGATGGCACGGACGATCGCCTCGGGGGCGTCGAGCATCATCAGGTGCCGCGATTGCGGCAGTCGCCGGATCTCCAAGCGGGAGAAGACCGTATCGAGAGCCTGCTCCTGGTAGCCGGAATGGAAGGGCATGCCCTCCAGGACGATCACAGGGGCCGCCACGGGCCCGCCCCGCTCATCGCGCAGCGCGGTCAGATCGGCTGCCTGAGCGCTGTAGGACGCGAGCTCGGCGGCAGCGGCGGACAAGGCCTCGCGAGTTTCATGGCAGGCGCGCCACAGCGGGTCGTCTACCGCTTCCGGGTGCGAGGTCTCCCGCCGCATCCCGAACCGGACCACGGCGGCTGCCGCGCCGCGCAGCGGGTCGAGGCGGAGGGCGGCGCCCACCGCGCCGGCCAGCGCCTTTGCCGCTGCGCGGCGCAGATGGCCGATGCGGACACCCACCTCCACTGCCGGGTCGGCGAGCACGATCCCCGCCACCGCATCCGGGCGCAGACGCGCCAGGGCCTCGGCCTGGAAGGAGGACATGGAGTGGGCCACGATGATCACCGGCTCATCGCCATCGATGATCCGGGCCAGGATCCGTGTCCCGCTGAGGAGGTCGGGAGCACCCTCATTGACGGAGCCGCCGCATCGTCCGGGACGGTCGACGGCGATGATGGCGCGCCCCGGCAGGGCCTTGACCACGGTCTCCCATGCCACCGAGGCCATGCCGCACCCGTTGAGGAAGAGCACGGCAGGTCCGGATCCCGGGCGGCGGTGGACGGCGTGCTCGGCGATCCGGCCCTCCCAGCGGCGCTGCGCATCAGTCATGCTGCTCCCGAGGCAGGCGCCACGCCAGGTGGGCGATCCAGAGCGAGCACAGGAGGATCTGCACGATCTGGACGGGTCCCTGCGCGCCTGGGAGCACGTAGGGAGCCGCCACGCTGATGAGCAGCAGCACGGTCACCACCGCGGCCAGCCAGACCACCTGCCGGACCCGCCGGTTCCACCCCCTGCAGGCAGCGAGCGCCAGGGCGACGATGACGATCATGGCGACCTGCGCCGTCGAGGTGAAAACAGAGGCCGCCTCGTGCAGCCGCCGTCCCATGCTCGGCACGGCGGCGCAGGCCTGGTCCCTGCTCTCGGCGCAGGGCAGGTTGAAGATCGCATCGAGGGCCGTGCCGACCGCCACCCCGAGCAGGGCGAGGCAGAGACGCTGACTCCAGCGGGCGCCGATCCACCCCGCCCAGCCTCGTCGGCCGAGGAGGGCGATCGCCGCGAACACGGCGGCGGCGGCGATGTCGGCGGCGCGGAAGAAGTCGTGGAAGGGCTGGTCGGCGGCGGCGAGCTCGGAGACGTATCCCAGGAGGGCGTCGGGGCTGCCGTTGAGGGGCCAGGCCAGCCACGTGTTGTAGAGGACGACGGCGAGGATCGCCAGGATCCGCCCGCTCATCGTCCGGGCCTGACCAGCGGGAAGGCGATAGTCTCGCGGATAGAGGCGCCTGTGAGCATCATGACGAGCCGGTCCAGGCCCATGCCCAGGCCGCCCGAGGGAGGCATGCCCTGCTCCAGGGCTGCGAGGAACGACTCATCGAGCTCCATTGCCTCCAAGTCCCCCCCTGCGGCGGCCAGGGACTGCGCAGTAAGCCGCTCGCGCTGGATGACGGGGTCGACGAGCTCGGAGTAAGCGGTGCCAACCTCCGAGCCGAAGATGATGAGGTCCCAGCGCTCGGCCAGCCTCGCGTCGCGCCGATGCTGGCGGGTCAGCGGCGAGGTATCGGCCGGGAAGTCGGAGAAGAAGGTCGGTTCCACCGTCGTGCCCTCGGCCAGGTGCTCGTAGAGCTCCTGCATCAGCATCCCCCACCCCCACTTGGGGTCGTAGGGCATGCCGACACCCTGCGCGTGGCGGCGCAGCTCGGCCACCGAGGTCTGAGTACCGACCTCCTCGCCGAGCCCGGCGGAGACGGCCTCGGCGATGGTGACGGTTCGCCAGGGCGAGGCGAGATCGATCTCGTGCTCGACGCCGTCGACGCTGCCGCGCACAATCGTCGATCCGGTGGCGGCCCGGGAGGCAGCGATGATCATGTCCCGCATGACGTCCTTCATGACGTTGTAGTCGGCGTGCGCCTGGTAGGCCTCCAGCATCGTGAACTCGGGGTTGTGGGTGCTATCCGCGCCCTCGTTGCGGAAGTTGCGCCCGATCTCGAAGACCCTCTCCAGACCGCCCACCATGAGACGTTTGAGGTAGAGCTCAGGGGCGATGCGCAGGTAGAGCCCAAGGTCATAGGCATTGATATGAGTGCGGAAGGGGCGAGCGTTGGCACCGCCGTGGACGGGTTGGAGGATCGGAGTCTCGACCTCCAGGTAATCGCGCCCCAGCAGTGTGGAGCGCACGGCCTGAATGGCGGCCGAGCGGGACCGCACCATGGCGCGCTGACGCGGATTGACGATGAGGTCCACATGGCGCAGGCGGACCCTGGCCTCGGGGTTCTGGATGCCCCGCCGCTTGTCCGGCAGGGGGCGCAGCGCCTTGGAGGTCATCATCCAGGAGACGGCGAGCAGGCTGCGCGTTCCCGTGCGCGACATCCCGATGGTGCCGGTGACGGCGATCTGATCACCGCCGCGCACCAGGCGCCGGAAGGAGGCGAGGGCCTCGTCGCCGACGCGCTCGGTCTCCAGGAGGATCTGAATGTCGCCACTGGCGTCGCGCAGGGTGGCGAAGATGACACCGCCGTGATCGCGGATCGTCAGCACTCGCCCGGCCACGGAGCAGGTTCCCTCGGCGGTGGCGCAGGCGGCGTCAACCGTCACCGACGCGGGGTAGGGATCGATGCCGTCCGCAAGCATGGCCGCGCGCGCGGCAGCACGGCCCACGATCTGGTCGGAGGGCTTGGGCGCCGGACGAGCGACGGTCGAACCGGCGGTGGTGGCGAGGAGGAGGGCGGACTCCTCCGCACTGCGCTGATCCTGATCGGGGACGGGGCAGAGCCATCGGGGCACGTTGACGAAGCCCTCCGCGACGGCCATGGCCGCGGCGACCCGGGTGAAATCACTGGGCTCGGGGTAGCAGATGAGGCGCGGCACCCATTCGGGGTCGTACTTGGCGTTGGAGCGGTAGAGGGCCTCGAGCTGCCACCATCTCGAGGCGAACAGGAGGACGCGCCGCCACAGCCGCTGGATGGGGCCTGCACCGATCCGGGAGCCCTCGGTGAAAGCCGAGCGGAACACGGCGAAATTGAGGGAGACGCGATGGATGCCGAGCTCGCGGCCGTCGTTCATGAGCGCGGCGACCATGAGCTCGGTGATGCCGTTATCCACCCGGGGATGGCGGCGCATGAGATCGAGGCTGACGCCATCGGCGCCCCAGGGGGCGAAGGACAGCAGGCCGGCGATCTCCCCACGCTCATCGCCCTCGGGGAAGAGCGCCTCCACCATGAGGCACTCGCCGTCGGAGGGGTCGGCGAAGCGGCCCAACGCCATGGAGAAGCCGCGCTCGGGCTCGCCGTCGAGCCAGTGCCCGGCCAGGCGGAATAAGTGCTCCAGCTCGGAGTCGGGGATGGAGCGGTGGCGCCGGATGCGGGTGGTGTATCCGAGCCCGGTGAGCTTGACCACGGCACGGCGCACCTCCGGCAGGTTGTTGATGCCGAAACTCGCGGTGGACAGCACGGCCTCATCGCCCAGCCGCAGAGCGTGCAGCCCAGCCTCGGTGTAGGCCCGGGCGCCGGCCTCGGAGGCGCCGATCACGGCGGGCACCCAGCCGTAGGACTCAGCATGGCGCTTGAAGGCCAGGGCGGAAGCAGACCAGCCGGCGGGGTCGCCAAGGGGATCGCCGGAGGCGAGAGCCACACCCAGGCCGACTCGGTAGACGACACCGCCGTGCTCGCGCAGGAAGACCGACTTGTCCCGCCGGGTGGCGAAGTAGCCGAGAGAGTCGTTCGGGCTGGCGGCCAGGAGCTCGCGCACCCGCATTTCCTCGTCGACGCTCAGGCGCGCCTCGCTGCGCTGGGAGCGCAGCATGACCGCGACGGCGGCGAGGAGGCTGAGAGCGAGCCCCAGACCGACAAGAGCGAAGAGCCAGTCCGGCACGGGCGATGAGGCATCGGGATCACTGAGGAGTTTGATAATGAATCTCTTGGCCTGCCTGATGCCGAATCCCCCGTATAGGAAGGAGCCGAGGATACCGAGCTGGAGGACGATGACGGAGCTCACGACCAGGACCAGGACGGCGCGCCCCCCATTGCCGCGCGGCGAGCGCACCGTGAAATCCCGCCGTCGGAGCAACAGGATGATGAGCAGTGCCACGAGGATGAGCACGTTGACGACGAGCATCCAGGGGGACTCCTCGGCGAGGACGACATCAGCCGGAGCCCCCTCGAGGACGACATCAGCCGACTCCTCGGCGACGACTTCGGCCGGGGCCAGGAAGACGGAGGCGGTCAGACCGGAGAAGACGAGCAGGCTGAAGCCCAGGCCGATGACCATAATGATCCACGCCGCGCGCTTGCGCCGGGCGATGCCCGAGCCCAGCAGGAGCAGGAGCACTCCTGAGACCCAGTCGACGATCGGCAGGGGGATGAGCCACGTGAGGATGAAGCCTATGGCCTCACCGACCACCGGCACGGAGAACAGCGGCGTGCTGTAGAGCAGGGAGATCGCACCGGCGGCGAAGAGGTAGCGGGACAGGAAGCGCACGGCCAAAGCGGGGCGGTTGGTCACGGCGTTACCTCCTGAGGGAGCGGGGTGGAAATGGGAGGGCATGGGGGCATTCTTCTCTCAGGAGGGGAGCGGACATCTCGTCCACGAGGAGGAACCGCTTCAGGAAACGCTCAACCGCTGGGTTGCAGACGGGGCACCCTCACTCATAGGGGATCCCGATGGTCAGCTCCCGCTCAGATCAATCCTGTGGGCCCCTGAGGGATAGGTGACGCGCGATCTCCAGGATCAGGCGGAACAGGAGGAGCTGGGCGAGGACGCGGGCACCGTCGCCCAGGAGCGTGGAGAACAGGAAGCGCATCCAGGCCGCGGATGCCCCGTATTCGATTCCCGCAGTGATGGCCAGCCCGGTGATGACGTCGAGCAGCCAGCCACCCCCGTAGCACAGGGCCGCGACAAGGAAGATCTGGTGGGCGTGCTTGCCCGCGAAACCGACGGAGCCGTTGAACAGGGCGCTGAGCATCGAGTCGCCCGCGGGCCTGGCCGGGGCCGGCTGACCGGGCATCTGCTGGCCCGGAGCGTACTGCGCCGGCTGGGGATGCTGGTACTGGGCCTGATAGCCGCCGGGGGTACCGGGAGCGGAGGGCGCTGACTGCCGGTGATAGGGCGGGCCGGGGGTCATCGGCTGAGACATCGTGGGATCTCCTTGATATGGGGGACCGCATCAGACTACAAGATCGTCGGCAGGACGGGGCATGACGGTCCGCAAAGCACCGGGAGGAGCGCCTGTGAACACGGGCACGAGGCTCCTCTCCTGAGGCGGGAATCCTCCCGGGCGGACGATCGTCTCCCGAGGGCGGCGCCTCATCGGCCCAGAGCGCCCGGCACCTGCCGCTCGACCCGGATGGGGCGCCCTCCCCTGGAGGGGACTACCTGGACCTCTCCGTCGGCGGCCGCGGCGAAGACCCTCTCGAAGGCGGCTTGCCGGAGGCGCAGGAGCCGATTCTCGTCCTCCAGGCCCTCCACGCGGGACTCGAGGGCGAGGATGCGGGCGATGCCCTCCAGGTTGACGCCCTCCCGACTGAGAGCCTGGATGCGGCGCAGCCGCTCGACGTCGTGGTGGGAGTAGCGCCTCCCCCGCCCGGGGGTCCGAGCAGGGCGAACGAGTCCGAGGCGATCGTACTGGCGCAGGGTCTGGGGGTGCATGCCGGCGAGCTCGGCAGCCACGGAGATGACGTAGACGGCGCGGTCGGCCGCGTCCTCGGCGAGAAAGTCAAGGCTCTGGCCGGTGGCGCGCGAGACTCGCCGGGCGTTCATCTTGCGGCCTCAGCCCTCAGCGTGGCGCGCGGATCGGTGCCCTCCATAGCGGCGTCGAAGTCCTGAAGGGCCTTCTTGGCGCTCTTCGAAAGCTTCTTCGGCACGGCGACCTCGACGGTGACGAGCAGGTCGCCCGTGTGCTTGGCGGTGGCGATGCCCGCGCCGGGGATCCGCAGGACGGTCCCCGAGGGCGTCCCCGGCTTGATGCGGACCCTCTTGTGGGACCCGTTGAGGAGCGGGACCTCGACGTCGGCGCCGAGCGCGGCCTCGGCCAGCGAGACGGGCAGGTCCATGCGCAGGTTGGCGCCATCGATGGAGTAGACGGGGTGCTTGGCCACGGAGATCGTGACGATCATGTCCCCGTTGGGCCCCCCGTGGTTGCCGGGGCGGCCCTTGCCGGCCAGGCGGATCCTCTGGCCGTCATGGACACCGGCGGGGATGCGCACGGTCATGGTGCGCTTGTCCGCGGTGAGCTCGACAGTGGCGCCGGCCACGGCATCGCGCAGGGACAGCGTCGCGCTGGTGATGACGTCGGAGCCCTTGGTGGCCTCTGGCGCACCGCCGAAGCCCCCGAAGTTGAAGGCGCCAGGGCGGCCATTGCGCCGGGTAGGGCTGGGCGTACCGCCGAACATGCGCAGAAGCTCGTCGAGGTCGGGCTCGGTGCCGCCGGCAGAGAAGCGGACATTGCCGCCCCCGCCGAACATGGAGGAAAGGATGTCCTCGAAGCCGCCCCCGCCGCCGGTGCCCCCGGCGGTGAACCGGGCACCGCCGCCGGTCATGTTGCGGATAGCGTCGTACTGCTCACGCTCCTTGGCGTCGGACAGGACCGCGTAGGCCTCGCCGACCTCCTTGAAGCGCTCTGCGGCGACGGCGTCGTCGGGATTGCGATCGGGGTGGTAGTGCTTGGCGAGCTTGCGGTAGGCCTTCTTGATGGCCGCGGAGTCGGCGTCCTTGGCGACGCCGAGGACCGCGTAGAAGTCCTTGGTCATCCAGTCCTGGCTGGCCATGGGTCACCTCCTCCTCACTGGGGTGATCGTTGGTTCGTTCCTTGCGGCTGTGCACTTGTTCCCGCTCGCCCCGCCGGGCGGGGCGAGCGGGGCCCGGCTGGTGGCGCGGGCCCGTTCGGGCCGGGCCCACGCCACCAGTCCCGCCCGGCGGTGCTGGGTCAGGCCGGGTTGGAGACCTGCACGCGGGCGGGCCGCACGACCCGCTCGCCGAGACGGTAGCCGGGCTGGAGGACGAGGGCGATCGTCGGCTCGTCGACCTCGGTGGACTCCACCGCCATGAGGGCCTCGTGGATGGTGGGGTCGAAGGTCTCGCCCACAGCGCCGAAGCGCTCCAGGGCGAACTTGTCCCCCAGGATCGTCTCGAGCTTGGTGACCGTGGTCTCGAAGGGACCGGTGAGGTCGCCGTGCTGGCGGGCGAGCTCGGCCTCGTCGAGGACCGGGATGAGGGCCTCGACGACGCCGGCGGCGCCGGCCTCCTGGTAGGCCGCCACCGATTCGCGAGAGCGGCGCACGAAACCCTGGTACTCCTGCTGGAGGTTGTACAGGTCCGCGCGGGCGCGGGCGAGCTCGTCGGTCAGGCGGGCGCTCTCGGCCCTGGCCTCGACCAAGGGATCGGGCTGGTCCTGCGCCTCCTGCTCGAGGCGCCCGGCGCCCTCGTCATCACCCGCCGCCTGGGCGGTGCCACTCGGGGCGGTGTCGAGGTCGACGCCGTCGAAGGCGGACTCGACCGCCTCGGCGAGGCTCGGGTCGATGGGCTCGCAGTCCGCGCCGTCGCCCTCGGAAGCGCTGGGGCCCGCACTCACTTGGACTCCTCGTCGACGATCTCGGCGTCGACGATGTCCTCATCGCCGGCCGAGGCACCGGCGGCACCGGCGGAAGCGCCCGCCGCGCCGGAGTCGGCCTGGGCCGCCTGCTCGGAGGCGTAGAGGGCCTCGCCGATCTTCTGGGAGACGCTGGACAGCTTCTCCTGGGCGGTCTTGATCGCCTCGGCGTCAGTGCCCTCCAGGGCCTTCTTGAGATCGTCGACAGCGGTCTTGACCTCGTCGTGGACCTCGGCCGGCAGCTTGTCCTTGTTCTCGTTCAGGAGCTTCTCGATGGAGTAGGCCTGCTGCTCAGCGAGGTTGCGGGTCTCAGTCTCCTCGCGGCGCTTCTTGTCCTCGGCGGCGTGCGCCTCAGCCTCCTTGACCATGCGGTCGATGTCCTCCTTGGGCAGCGCGGAGCCGCCGGAGATCGTCATCGACTGCTCCTTGCCGGTGCCGCGGTCCTTGGCGGAGACGTGGACGATGCCGTTGGCGTCGATGTCGAAGGTGACCTCGATCTGCGGGATGCTGCGGGGGGCCGGGGCGATGCCGGTGAGCTCGAAGGTGCCCAGCGGCTTGTTGTCGCGGGCGAACTCACGCTCGCCCTGGTAGACCTGGATGAGCACGGAGGGCTGGTTGTCCTCGGCGGTGGAGAAGGTCTCCGAGCGCTTGGTGGGGATGGCCGTGTTGCGCTCGATGAGCTTGGTCATGACGCCGCCCTTGGTCTCGATGCCCAGGCTGAGCGGGGTGACGTCGATGAGCAGGACGTCCTTGCGGTCGCCCTGGATGACACCGGCCTGCAGGGAGGCGCCCAGCGCCACGACCTCGTCCGGGTTGACGCCCTTGTTGGGCTCCTTGCCTCCGGTGAGCTCGCGCACGACGTCGGAGACGGCCGGCATGCGGGTGGAGCCGCCGACGAGGACGACATGGTCGATCTCCGACAGGGAGACGCCGGCGTCCTTGATGACGTTGTGGAAGGGGATCTTGGTGCGCTCAAGCAGGTCCGCGGTCATGTCCTGGAACTGGGCGCGGGTGAGGCGCTCGTCGAGGTGGATCGGGCCGGCCTCGCTCATGGACAGGTACTGCAGGTTGATGTTGGTGCTCATCGCACTGGAGAGCTCCTTCTTGGCCTGCTCGGCGGCGTCCTTGAGGCGCTGCATAGCGATCTTGTCCTTGGACAGATCGACCCCCGAGGAGTCCTTGACGCGCTTGACGAGCCAGTCGACGATGCGGGCGTCCCAGTCGTCGCCGCCCAGGCGGTTGTCACCGTTGGTGGCGCGCACCTGGATGGTGGAGAAGCCATCCTCGTCCTTGCCGACCTCCAGCAGGGAGACGTCGAAGGTGCCGCCACCCAGGTCGAAGACGAGGATGAGCTCATCCTCCTTGCCCTTGTCCAGGCCGTAGGCGAGAGCCGCGGCGGTGGGCTCGTTGACGATGCGGTCGACGGTCAGGCCCGCGATGGTGCCGGCCTCCTTGGTGGCCTGGCGCTCGGCGTCGTTGAAGTAGGCCGGGACGGTGATGACGGCGTTGGTGACGCTCTCACCGAGGTAGGCCTCGGCGTCGGCCTTGAGCTTGGCCAGGATGCGGGCGCTGATCTCCTGGGCGGTGTACTTCTTGTCATCGATGTCGACGGTCCAGTCAGTGCCCATGTGGCGCTTGACGGAGGAGATAGTGCGGTCGACGTTGGTGACCGCCTGGCGCTTGGCCACCTCGCCGACGAGGACTTCACCGGACTTGGAGAAGGCGACGACGGAGGGCGTGGTGCGGCCGCCCTCGGCGTTGGGGATGATGGTGGGCTCGCCGCCCTCGAGGACGGCGATGGCGGAGTTGGTGGTTCCGAGGTCGATTCCGACGGCGCGTGCCATGTGGCGCTCCTTGATGCTCGTGGGCTTGCGGGGCATGGGCCCCTGATTGAGTCGTATGCGCTCAAGGATTGTGATTGAGTCAGTCATTGTCAACTTCCCAACCGCTTGTCTTGAGCCCGACTGACTCAACCCCTGAGCACCTCAAGGCATTCCCACCCCCCAGTGATGCCCGCCACTCCATGGAGCCGGGGCCGCGCCGCACCCCGGGCGCGCCCAGGCATGCCTTCAGGTTTCTTTCAGGTGACATGGGTTCAATGGCCTCACCGTCGGACGATGCGCGACGCGAGGGTTGGGGAACCCGTTGACCCGAGAGGCATCGAGGCCGGCAAGGGTCCTAGGGAGCCCGCGCCGGTCGTTTCGACGAAGGAGGCTGCCTCCTCCCCTGTCATGGGAACCGGGGGAAGTCGATCAGCCTCATGAACGAAGGGCCCGCGGCCCCGGGAATCGCCACTCGGGGCCGCGGGCTCCTGTCATGCCGAACGCGCCCCCGGATCAACCGCTAGCATGAGGCCGTGATCTTCAAGGCCGTGGGGGAGTCCGCGCCCTACCCCGATCACGGGGCGAGGGAGCAACGCGTGTGGGCGACGATCGCCCCCCGCCAAGTGCGGCTCGACCAGCTCATCACCACTCGCGCCACCCTCGACCTGCGCGATCTGCTCGATGAGGACTCCACCTTCTACGGGGATCTGTTCGCACATATCGTGTCCTGGCGCGGCGGCCTCTACCTGGAGACGGGCCTGCACCGTGCCCTGCGCGCGGCCCTCCACGGGCGCACCATCATCCACGGCAGGATCCTGGAACTCGACGATTCAGGGCGCCCGCTCCTGGCACCGCCCCCGCCGGCCTGATCGACTCCCCGCGCCACGTAGCGGACCACCCACTATCATGGGCCACAGCCCGCGCTCCTGGCACCGGTCCATTAGTCTGGGGAGCATGAGCGCTTCGGACCCTCGATCTGAGTACCGTCGACACCTTCAGCACCGGCAGAAGGTCGTCATCGGCTCGGTGCTGGTTGCCCTCGCCATCGTCCTCGTGACCAGCATCGGCGTGCACACGGGGCTGCTCCCCTCCTACGACCCGGGCTTCTCAGCCGATCCCAAGGCCTCCGCGACCTCCGTCGCCCAGCCCTGCCCACCCGCCGGGGCGACCACGGTGGACCTCACCACCATCCAGGTCAGGGTCTACAACGGCACCCAGAACGCGGGGCTGGCCGGCGTCGTCGGCGACTCCCTGGAGCGGGCGGGCATGACGATCCTCGAGCGCTCCGACTGGCCCAACGGCGACTACAACGGCGATGTCGCTATCTCCACATCCCGCGCGGGGCTCACCAACGCCTACTCCCTGGCGCGCGCCTTCAACGGCATCGTCATCGTCCTGCTCGACACCAATCGGGACCCCACCGACACCTCGGTCTCCGTGATCATCGGCACCGACTACACCTCCGGCCTCATGTCCCCCAATGCCATAGGCGAGCTCACCGCCGGGGAGTCGATCAAGGCGCCATCATCCTGCACATCCGTGGCCCCCGAGGAGCCGGTGGCCACCGTCCACTGAGCCGCTCCGCACGCACGCGAGCAGCCCCCAGCGGATTCGCGCCGTCGCTCGCAGGACTACTGCGGACGACGGCGCGAAGTCGTTGATGGCACGGGGCCGGGGAGCTCTTATTCGGGGCCCGGACCGGCAGCGCGGGTCGTGGCCTGCTTCTTGACGCTGCGCCGGGAGTAGGCGGGGCCCTCCAACTCGGTGCCCGCGGGCGCGGAGGCGGGCGAGACCTCCTCGAGGCTCGTGCCCCGCGCCTTCGAGATGGCTCGCATGGAGTGGTAGACGACGATCGCGGCGCCGGAGCCCAGCGCGATCCCGGAGAAGGTCATATCGCCGATGACCCAAGTGTAGTCGGCGATCGCCACGACCATCGCGACGGCGGCGGTGTTGAGGTTGACCGGGTCGGAGAAGTCCACGCGGTTCTGCACCCAGATGCGCACGCCGAGCATGCCGATCATGCCGTAGAGGATCGTGGCAGCGCCGCCGAGCACGCCTGCGGGAATCGTGTTGATGAGGGCGCCGAACTTCGGCAGCATCGACAGGCCCAGCGCGCCGATGGCGGCGACGACGTAGGCGGCGGTGGAGTAGACGCGGGTGGCGGCCATGACACCGATGTTCTCGGCGTAGGTGGTGGTTCCCGAGCCGCCGCCGGCCCCGGCCAGGATCGTGGACAGGCCGTCGGAGATGAGGGCGCGACCGGTGAGGCCGTCCAGGTTCTCCCCGGTCATCGCGGAGACGGACTTCACGTGGCCGATGTTCTCAGCGATGAGGACGAGCACGACCGGCACGAACAGGCCCATGAGGCTGAGGTCGAAGGAGGGGGCGCGCAAGTGCGGGGCGCCCACCCAGCCGGCGGCGTCGATGGCGGAGTAGTCCACCTCGCCGCGGACCATCGCGGTGGCGTAGCCCACGAGCACGCCCAGCAGGATCGCCAGTCGCCCCATGATGCCCTTGAACAGGACGGTGATGAGCAGGATCGCCACGATGGTGACGACGGCGGTCACCGGCGCGGTCCTGACATTGCTCCAGGCAGCGGGAGCCAGGTTGAATCCGATGAGGGAGACGATGGCGCCGGTGACGATCGGCGGCATGAGACGATCGATCCAGGTCACGCCCGCAACATGGACGATGGCGCCGATGAGCAGCAGCGAGGCGCCCGCCATGATGATGCCGCCCTGTGCGAGCGAGGCCCTGGCCTGGTCGAGGGGCGCCCCGCTCTTGGCGTCGAAGCCGGTGACGGCGGCGATCGGCGCGATGAGGGCGAAGGAGGATCCCAGGTAGGAGGGCAGGCGCCCGGAGGTCACCACGAGGAACAGCAGAGTGCCCAGTCCGGTGAAGAACAGCGTCGTCGCCGGGTCGAAGCCGGTCAGGAGGGGCACGAGGAAGGTCGCGCCGAACATGGCGACGATGTGCTGCATGCCGATGCCGACGGTGCGCGGCCATGAGAGGCGCTCCGAGGCGGTGACGACGGCGCCGGGCCTGATGGATCGTCCGTCCCCATGGAGGGACCAGCCCCGGAAGAGCGGGGATGAGGACGATAGGGGCGATGAGGGCACTGCGCTTCTCCTGTCGCGGGTTGGGGAAGGACTAGCGGCGTCGCCTCCCGTGGGTTCGGGGGCGCTCGCGGGTTCCTCCGCCAAGAGGATGCGGGCGGCGGCCCGCCGGGGTGAGGATACTGCCATGGCCTCGCCGCGCGCCCCGTTCCCGGGAACCGAGTCCCTCGATCCGACGCAGATCCTCTCCGGACCCGGCTACCAGGCGCCCCCGGTGCGCACCGACGGCGTCGCCACGGCGGCGCTCCTGTGCGCGATCCTCTCCTTCATCCCCCTGGTGGGGCTGGCCGCCGCGGGCCTGGGCATCTGGGCGCTCCGGCGGCTGCGGCGCTCCTACGGCACCGGCCGGACGCTTGCGCGCCTGGCCATCGTCGTGGGGGCAACGGCGTCCGTCCTCCAGCTGTGGATCCTCGTGGCCATCGTGGCGACCGCAGGATGAGCGCGCCCGAGCACGGGCCCCGCCCGTTCGGGCAGCGGCCATGACATCTGCCCGTAGCGAGGCCTGGCCTAGGGTGGATCGCATGAAGCCCTTCATCATGGTATCGACGCGTCCCGAGATCAGCGCCGCCGAGGACGAGTACGAGTCCTTCCTGTCCCTGGGCCGGATCGATCGCGCGGACCTGACCCATGTGCTGCTCGAGGAGGTCGACTTCCTCGGCTCCTTCAACGCCGAGGACGTCTCCGGCGTCCTCATCGGCGGAAGCCCCTACAACGTCTCCACGCCCGAGGCCTCCAAGAGCCGCTCCCAGCTGCGCATCGAGGAGCAGGTGAGCGAGTTGATCGCCGTCGCCCTGACCAAGGGGGTTCCCGTCCTGGCCACCGGGTTCGGCCTGGAAGTCCTGGCCGCCCACCTCGGCACGGCCACGTCGGCCGAGTTCGGTCAGACCCTGGGCACAGCGGAGGTGTTCCTCACCGAGGAGGGGCGCCACGACCCGCTCCTGGAGGGGATGCCGCCCTCCTTCACCGTGCTCGTGGGGCACCATGAGGGCGCCGTGGGCGTGCCCGAGCACGCCGTGCTGCTCGCCTCCTCCCCAGACTGCCCCGTGCAGATGCTCCGGGTGGGCTCCTCGGTCTACGGCACCCAGTTCAATCCCGAGCTCGATGCCGACCGCTTCGCCCAGCGCATAAGCATCTACACCGACGCCGGCTACGGGCATCCCGGGCAGGTCGACGAGCTCCTGCGCGTCGTGCGCGGCGGGGAGCACGTGGCGGGCCGGATCATCGCCCGCTTCTTCGAGCACTTCGCCCGGGACTGACTGGCGGCCGCCCACGGGCCGGAGGCGCCCCCTGCGCTAAGCCCGCGGATCAGCCCAGAGTGGCCAGAGCGGCCTCGATGACGTCGCAGATCACGACCGGCGCGGGCCTGTGAGCCACGGGCATCCCGACCGGCGGGGTGACGGCGGCGCGGCGGCCCGCCGCCCGGGCGGCGCTACGACGGCCCGAGCCCGGGCGCGGGGGCGCGCCCGCGATCGAATCGACGTAGAGCAGGCCCGCTACCTTGACCCCCCGCACCGCCAGGGCCATGGCCTCGGCGACCGTATCCATGACAACGACGTCGGCGCCGAGCCCCCCGAGGACCGCGGCCTCGGCGCGGCCGGGGCGCACCGGCCCGGGGACGAGTGCGGCGACGGCGCTGCCGCTGACGCCGTCGACACCGGCGACGACCTCCGTGAGGGGCTCATCCCAGGTGGCCTCGACGGGGCCGGTGGCGGGGAAGAGAGGGGTGCCGGAGAGGTTGAGGTGGTCGCCCATGGCGAGGAGGTCCCCGAGCTGCTGGGATCCCAGTGAGGAGGCGCGGCCGACGAGGAGGGCGGCGCGAACGCCGGCGCCCGCGGCGATGCGGGCGAAGGCGGTGGTGCGGCGGGCGGCGCGGCCCTCGAACAGGCAGGTGCGGCCGCGGGCGACGAGCACGCCGAGACCCCCGCGGTCGTAGGACATGAGGGAGTCCTCCTGACCCGAGGAGCCGGGCGCGGAGACACCGGGGAGGAAGGAGAGGCGGACGCGGGAGGACGGGCGCCCCCAGGCGTCGTCGAGGTCGGTCAGGAGCGCGGGCTCGGCGATGACGAGCAGGTCGTGGCGGGCACGGCCCGTGGCGAGAACGATGGAGGCGCCTGCGGGGTCCTCGTCCCATGTTCCGGCGGCGGGGGACGTTGCCACGGGGTCTCCCTCCAGTTGTCTCCGAGTGCTCCGGGTCCAGCCTACCCGTTCACGCTGTCAGGACCCTATGAGACCCGTCGCCGCCGTGCCGCCGGGCGGACCGCTGATCAAAGCCGGCGGCAGGGAGGGATCGTATTTCCCCTTCTCGATCGAGTTGACCGACTGGCGGGGCAGGCGAGCGCGCGGAGCGGCGCGAGGCTGCGGCCGAGTCCGCGGGGCGCCCTGGGGGACAATGCCCCCATGACACCGGCCGATCGCACGAGTCCGGGCGCACCCGGGCAGGCCGCCCTCGAGGCGCTCCTGGCCTCGCCGCCCGCCCTCCCCGTCGTCGCCGGGTTGTCGCGGCTGCGCTCCATGCTGGCCTCCCCCGCTCCCGACGGCGGGGCGCCGGCCCTCGTCGTCACGGCCCCTCCCGGAACGGGCAAGACCACGCTCGTGCCGCCGCTCGTGGCGCGGGCGCTCTTCGAGGCCGGGGAGGGCGGGGCCGTCGGGCGCGTCATCGTCACCCAGCCTCGCCGCGTGGCCGCCAGGGCCGCCGCGCGGCGCCTGGCCGACCTGCTGGGCGAGGAGGCCGGAGGAACCGTCGGCTACGCGGTGCGCGGAGAGCGCCGCACCGGGCCGGACACCCGCATCGAGGTCGTCACGGCGGGCCTCCTCCTGCGCCGCCTCCAGACCGAGCCGGACCTGCCGGGCGTGGGCGCCGTCATCCTCGACGAGGTCCATGAGCGGGCGCTCGACGCCGATCTCCTCCTCGCACTGCTGCTCGATACGCGCGCGGGGCTGCGTGAGGACCTCACCCTCATCGCGATGTCGGCGACGCTGGACGCGGGTCGTCTGCGCGAGCTGCTCGGCGGGGCGACTGGGGGCACGGGCATCGAGAGCGCCGGCGGCGGAGTGGGGGAGGCCGGAGCGCTCGCCCCGCTGCTCGATGTGCCCGGCGCGCTCCACCCCATCACCGAGCACTGGGCGCCGCCGCCCACGACCACGGCGCGGCTGGGCCCGCGCGGGGTGCCGAGGGACTTTCTCGCGCATATCGCCGCGACCACGGTGCGGGCGCTGGCGGAGCACGACGGCGATGTTCTCGTCTTCCTCCCCGGCGCGCGGGAGGTCGACGACGTCGTCACCCGCCTGCGCCAGAGCCCGCCGGGGGCCGGGGGCAGCGCGGGAGGAGCGGATGTGCTGCCGTTGCACGGGCGGCTTCCCGCGGCGGCGCAGGACGCGGCACTGGCACCGAGCCCGCCGGGGCGGCGTCGGGTGATCGTGTCGACGAATGTCGCCGAGTCCTCGCTGACCGTGCCGGGGGTGCGGATCGTCGTCGACTCGACGCTCGCGCGCGAGCCGCGCCTCGACGTCGCCCGCTCGATGAGCTGGCTGACCACGGTGGGAGAGTCGCGGTCGGCGGGGGCTCAGCGGGCGGGACGCGCCGGCCGCGAGAGGCCGGGCGCGGTCTACCGGTGCTGCACGGCCTCGGACTGGGCGCGCGCAGCGGCCTCCCCCACCCCGGAGATCCTGTCCGCCGACCTCACCGGGCTCGCCCTGGAGCTGGCGGCCTGGGGCGCCCCCGGCGGGGTGGGGCTGCACTCGCCGGCCTGGATCGATCCACCGCCGGAGGCGGCGATGCGGGCCGCCGAGGAGGCACTGGTCTCACTCGGGCTGCTTGAGCCCAGTGGGAGGGGCGGCGACGTGGGAGACGACCACATCGACACCGATGGAGGCCGGGCACCGGGCATGGGCGCGATCACCCCGCTGGGCCGGGCTGTCGCGGCGATCCCGGCGCCGGCGCGTCAGGCTCGGGCTCTTCTCGTGGCGGCGGGCATGATCGGGGCTCGGCCAGCCGCTCGCGCCGCGGCGCTCCTCACCTCTGACCTGCGGGCGCCGGGAGCGGATCTGACGGCGCTGGCGAGGTCGGTCCGCGAGCGCCGGACGGGCGCGCGGAACGCCGGGCAGTGGAGCCAGGAGGCCGCGCGTCTTGAGCGATCGGTCATGCGCGCGCTCGCCGACGCGGGGGCCGCGAGGGGCTCGGGCGCGGCGGCGGGCGCCCAGGAGGCGCTGCGCGCCCCGGGCCACTTCAGTGCCCTGAGCACTCCGGGGACCGACGGCGCCCGGGCTCTTGGCGGCCTCGACAGGCTCAGCGGACTGGGCGGACTGGGCGGCGCCGAGGAATCGGTTGCGCTGGTGGCGGCGCTGGCCCACCCCGAGTGGATCGCGCGTCGCCGCGACTCGACGGGCTCAGCCGGTCCAGCGGGCTCGACCGGTCAGGCCGCGCCCGGTGGCTCTTCGCGTCCCGTCGGCCCCATCCCCGGGCGGGCGCGGGCGGAGGTCGCCTACGCGAGCGTGGGTGGCACGGGCCTGCGTCTGCCGGCGGATTCCCCACTCGCCTCCTCGCGCTGGCTGGCGGTGGCCGACGTCGACCGCTCCCCGGGCTGCGGCGATGCCCTCATCCGGGCGGCGGCCCCTCTTGACGAGGAGGTGGCCCTCGCCGTCGCCGCGGATCGGCTCAGCGAGGAGGCCCGGACCATGTGGGCTGATGGCCGCCTGCGCACGGAGCGCGCCCGCTGCCTCGGTGCGATCGTCCTGGCCACCGCTCCCGGCCCGCCGCCGAGCCCGGACGAGGCCGCGAGCGCCGTCGCCCGGGCAGTACGGGAGGAGGGCCTGGGAATCCTGCCCTGGAGCGACGGGGCGCGTGAACTGCGCGGCCGCCTGGCGCTGCTGAGCACCGAGATCGGCGAGCCCTGGCCGGCGATGGACGACGAATCGCTGGTGGACGCTGCCGAGACGTGGCTGGGACCGGCCGTCCAGGCGCTCATGGCGGGCGGCGGGCGCTTCGTTCTGCGGAGACTGGACACGCTGGCCGCGCTGCGGTCGCTCCTTCCGTGGCCCGAGGCGGCGCGGCTCGATGAGCTCGCCCCGGAGCGCCTGGAGGTGCCGTCCGGCTCGCATGTCCGTCTGGCCTATACGGGCGACGACGGCGAGTCACTGCCCCGCCCGGTGCTGGCGGTGCGGGTGCAGGAGTGCTTCGGCTGGGCGAGCACGCCGCGCGTGGCGGGTGGGCGGGTCCCGGTGCTCATCCACCTGCTCTCCCCGGCGCGCAGGCCCGTCGCGGTGACGGACGACCTCGCCTCCTTCTGGGCCCAGGGGTACCCCCAGGTGCGCGCCGAGCTGCGCGGACGCTACCCGAAGCACGCCTGGCCGGAGGACCCGTGGTCCGCCCCGGCGACTCGAGGGACGGGGCGGCGCCGCTCCCGGGCCTGAGGACGGAGCGCCCCGACTCGCGACTCCGCCGCGCTCGCAGCCCGCAGGGCGCGGCGCCGGGGCTTGAGCGGGGACTGCCCGCCTCGCGCCGGCCTGCTGCGCGTCGGTGCCCGGGCGTGCCAGGCTGGCCCCATGAGCGCGAGCGTGTTCCGCAAGGTTGATGAGGGGCCGGTCTCCACGGCGGTGGAGGCGCAGGGCCTGAACTGGCTCGCCGAGGCGATGCCCGACGGCGGCGCGCACGTCGTCCCGGTGACGCAGGGCGAGGGATGGATCGAGGAGCCGCGGCTCAGCCACGGGGGCACCACGGCCGAGGCCGCGGAGGCCTTCGGCCGCGCCTTGGCGGTCACCCACGCAGCGGGCGCCCCGTTCTTCGGGGCATCTCCCCCGGGATGGGACGGCATCGGGCAAATGGGGCGCTCGCGCATCCGGCTGCGTCCCCATGATTCCTCCGATCCGGCGGTCATCAGCCGACCGTGGGGAGCCTTCTACGCCGAGGACCGCATTGGCGCCTACATCGCCGACTGCCGGGACTCCGGAGCGCTGAGCGAGAGGGGCGCGCGGGTGCTGGACAGGGTCTGCTCGCGGCTTGCCGACGGCGTCTTCGACTCCCCGCAGCCGGCGCTCGTCGAGGCGGGGGCAGCGGCGCGGGGGCAGGCGCGCGCGGTCTCCCGCACGCATGGGGACCTGTGGTGCGGCAACGTGCTGTGGGTGCCGGTCGGGGAGACCGACTGGGCGCCGTCGGGCACGGGGCTCGGGCCGCGGCTGACCGGGGGCACGGCGCGAGCGGCGGCAGCCGGCTCGGGTTCGAGCGGCGGCCTGCCGGGCGATGTCGGCGTCCTCATCGACCCGATGGCGCAGGGCGCGCACGCGGAGACAGATCTGGCAGCGCTGGGGATGTTCGGGCAGTCGCATCTCACGCGGATCATCGGGGCCTACAACGAGGTCTCACCGCTGGCCGCCGGGTGGCGCGAGCGGGTGGGACTGCACCGCCTGCACATGCTCATGATCCACGTGTTCCTCTTCGGCGGCGGCTACGGGATGGAGGCGGTCAACCAGGCGCGCCAGTACGTGTGAGCCGCTGGCGCCGCTCTGGGCGCAGACGGCACCACTGGGTGCGGAGCACGACCAGCGCAAAGCGCCCGACGAGCCACGAATGAGGGCCCCGATCACGCGGATCGGAGCCCTCACTTACTGGCGGTAGCGCTGGGATTCGAACCCAGGGTGGCTATGAACCACACAGACTTTCGAGATCTGCACCTTCGGCCGCTCGGACACGCTACCTCAGGCGTCGAGGGTACACGCACGTGAGCTTCCGGCCCAACCGACCGCCCCTGCGACCTCCCTCACCCTCCCCTGCGCGAGACCGGTCGAAAATAGGAGCGAGACCGGTCGGCGGACCGGTCTCGCTCCTATTTTCGACCGGTCTCGATGGGCGGCGGGCGGCCTCAGGAGGCCGGGATCTCGCGCAGAACCACAGCGGGGACTCCGCCGACGATGACGCCCGCGGGCACATCCCGCGTGACGACGGCGCCCGCGGCGACGACCGACCCGTCACCCACGGTCACGCCCTTGGTGATGACGGCCTTGGCGCCGACCCAGACATCGTCTCCGAGCCGGATGGGGGCGGGGTAGGTGGTGGCGCGGTCGACGACGGCGAGGCCGTGATCGAGGGTCGCCATGACGACGTCGTGCCCGATGAAGCAGCGATCGCCGATCCAAATGCCGCCCTGATCCTGGAAGCGGCACCCGGAGTTGATGAACACGTCGTCGCCGAAGTGGGTGTTGGCGCCGAAGTCGGTGGTGAAGGGCGGGAAGAGCCGCAGTGTTTCGGGCACCGGGCGGTGGGCGATCCGGGACAGCAGATCGCGGATCCCGTCGGGATCGTGGAAAACGGAGTTGAGCTCGGCCGTGAGGCGCTGCGTCTCGATGGCGAAGGCGCCCTGGAAGGCGCCCTCGGGAGTTCCAGGGCACACCGGCCTGCCGGCGTCGACATGGTCCAGGAAGGCCTGGAGGGTCATCTCGCCGCTCATTGAACTCTCCTCTGCCGCTCGCCGACCGCCCTGCCCTTATCCACCAGGGCGCACACGCTAATGCTACGCGCCCGCCTGTGGAGAACCGCCCGGTTTCGATGCTGTTTTCGACCGGTCTCGACGAAATGAGAGAGGTTCAGCGGCGGGGGGCGAAGAAGTCCTGGAGGAGGGCGGCAGAGGCCTCGGCACGCAGCCCGGCGACGACCTCTACCCGATGGTTCGCCCGGGGGTCGCGCAGCACGTCGCGGATCGAGCCGCAGGCCCCGGTGCGCGACTCCCAGGCGGCCAGCACCACGCGGGCGAGCCTCGCCAGTTGGATCGCACCGGCGCACATGGTGCAGGGCTCCAACGTCACAACCAGCGAGCAGCCGTCCAGGTGGGAGTCGCCCAGTACCTTCCCGGCAGCGCGCAGGGCCCGGATCTCGGCGTGGGCGGTCGGGTCGCACTCGGTCCGGCGGGCGTTGGCCGCCCCGGCGAGGACCTCGCCGCCGGCATCCAGGACGACGGCGCCCACGGGCACCTCCCCGGCCCGCGCGGCCCCCTCCGCCAGGGCGAGTGCGCGGTCCATCGCGGCGCCGTAGCGCTCCTCCAGGAGCGCCGGGCACCGGGTGCCCGAAGCGGCCCCGGCGAGAGCGCGGGGCGTGGGCGAGGATGGATCGGTCACGCCCCAAGCCTCCCACAAGCCGCAGGACCCGCCGGCGCGCGATCGCCGCTCGCGCTGCCCGCGCCGCCCCGCCCCCTCGACGGCGGTGCTCCCATCGCCGCCACCTCGGACCGTCATCGCTCCGATCTGCCATTCCCAGGATCCTCCCAGCATCGGGAGGGTGAATGACCTACAGACGTGACGCCTTTGGGACTCGGGGAGAAGGAGACAGCAAGTGAGCACTCAGACGGATCGGCCCCCTCTCGCACCCCAGGACTCCCCCGGGGCCAACGACTCCGAAGGGGCCCCTGACAAGAGCCTCAACACCACTGTGTTCGTGATCTCGGGAGGAGTCATCGGCGCCCTCGCTCTCACGGCGATCCTCGTCCCGCGCACCATCCAGGGCATCTTCGACACCGCCGTCGCCTGGGCGTCGCGCTGGTTCGGCTCGTTCTACATCCTGGAGATCACGGCGGTCCTCGTGTTCGTCGTCTTCCTGGCGCTGTCGCGCTACGGCACCACGCGGCTGGGGCCCTCCAACTCCACCCCGGAGTTCTCCACGTTCTCCTGGGCGGCGATGCTCTTCGCGGCGGGCGTGGGCACGGGGATCATGTTCTTCGCCGTCGCCGAGCCCGTCTCCCAGTACCTCGCGCCGCCCACGGGGGCTCCCGAGACCGAGGAGGCCGCTCGCAACGCGATCGTCCTGACCCTCCTCCACTACGGGGTGTCGGGCTGGGGCCTGTACTCCCTGTTGGGGATGTCACTGGCCTACTTCGCCTACCGGCGCCGCCAGCCGCTCGCGGTTCGCGCCACGCTGCGCCCGATCCTGGGCCACCGCACGGATGGGATCCTCGGCGACGTCGTGGACGCGGCCGCACTCATCGGCGGTGCGATCGGGATCGCGGCCTCCCTCGGTGTGGGGATCGTCCAGCTGAATGTCGCGCTGACGATCCTGTTCGGCATCCCGCAGGGCACAGCGGCCCAGATCGGGCTCGTGGCGCTGTCAGTCCTCATGGCGACGGCGTCGGCGGTCTCGGGAGTGGACCGGGGGGTGCGCATGCTCTCGAACATCAACGTCCTACTGGCGATCGCCCTGGCGCTGTGGGTGCTGATCACGGGGGACACGGCATTCCTGCTGGATGCGCTGGTGGGCTCGATCGGCGACTATGTCACCTCGTTCCCGGGCCTGACCCTGGAGACCTACGCCTGGAACCGCCCCGCCGAGTGGCTCAACGGCTGGACCCTGTTCTTCTGGGCGTGGTGGATCACGTGGGCCGCCTTCGTGGGGGTGTTCCTGGCGCGCATCTCGCGCGGCCGCACGATCCGCCAGTTCGTGCTCGGCTCGCTGGCGCTGCCGCTGACCTACGTCATCATGTGGGTGTCGATCTTCGGCAATCACGCCCTGTCCATTGTGCGGGGCGGCGACCGGGCCTTCACCGAGCTCACGGCCTCCGCCCCGGAGCAGGGCTTCTACGCGCTGCTCAAGGCCCTTCCCGGGGGCCCCGCCCTGGTGGCGCTCTCGCTGTTCATCGGGATCCTGTTCTACGTGACCTCGGCGGACTCGGGCGCCCTGGTGATGGCGAATCTGTCCACGCGCACGCACACCGGGGATGAGGGCGACGCCCGGCCGTGGCTGCGGATCTTCTGGGCGGTACTCGTGGGCGTGCTGACGATCGCCATGCTGCTGGCGGGCGGCATCCCGATCCTCCAGCAGGCGACGATCGTCATGGCGCTGCCCTTCAGCGCTGTTCTACTGCTGGTCATGTACGGGCTGTGGAAGGCGCTGTACACGGAGGCGAGCCACCGCGATGCCCGCTCGCACGTCTTCCGGAACCGCGCGCTGGGCCTGACGGGCACGGCCGCGGGCCTCAAGCGCATCTCGTGGCGGGATCGGCTGTCGCACACCTTCGAGTCGGTCTCCCCCGCCCAGGCCCAGCGCGCCCTGGGCACCAGGATCGTGCCGGCCCTGGAGGCGGTGGCCGCTGAGCTGCGCAAGGAGGACCTGGTAGCCGAGGTGTACGTGGAGGGTCCGGAGGCGCAGGACCCCGACGACGAGCGCAACTTCCTGGGCCGCGCCACCCTCCTGGTCACAGCGGGGCCCGAGGCCGGCTATGGCGAGAATGCCGCCGAGCTGGCCGTGACCCCGACCTCCGAGGGCGCGGCGGAGGGTGGAACAGTGGCGCCCGCGGTCGAGCGCTCCAGCGGGCTCGACTCCTTCCGCTACGTGGTTCGGATGGTGCAGGCCCCGGTGGCGGCCTTCGGCGTCGTCGTCCATGAGGCGGATGACCTCACGGTGCGACTGGAAGTGCGCCCGCGCGGCGGCGGCCAGGGCTACGACGTCATGAATTGGACCGCGGACCAGGTGGCCCACGACGTGCTGGACCACTACGAGAGCTGGCTGGACTATCTGGGCAACGCCTGAACCGGGCCCCGCAGCAGCCGCGCCGGCGCCCCGAGCGCCGTAGGCTGATCCCATGCATCTCATCGACGTCGACCACCCCCTCATCGATCACAAGCTGGCGGTCCTGCGGGACCGGACGACGAACTCGGCGGTGTTCCGCCAGCTCGTGGACGAGCTCGTCACTCTGCTGGCCTATGAGGCGACGCGCCATGTGCGCACCGAGCCGGTGGAGATCGCCACACCGGTGGCAATGGCGCAGTGCCACCGGATCGCGGCGCCGCGGCCGATCGTCGTGCCGATCCTTCGGGCGGGCCTGGGAATGCTGGAGGGCATGACGCGCCTC
This sequence comes from Actinomyces gaoshouyii, assembly GCF_002072175.1. Lineage (GTDB taxonomy): Bacteria > Actinomycetota > Actinomycetes > Actinomycetales > Actinomycetaceae > Actinomyces > Actinomyces gaoshouyii. The sequence continues at coordinate 102,744 of NZ_MVIV01000005.1, forward strand.
CTGCCCACGGCCGAGGTGGGGTTCCTGGGGATGAAGCGCGATGAGCAGACCCTGGAGGTGGACACCTACGCCAACCGCCTGCCGGATGATCTCTCGGGGCGCCAGTGCTTCATCGTCGACCCGATGCTCGCCACCGGCCACACACTCACGGACGCCACGAACTACCTGCTGGACCGGGGCGCGCGGGATGTGACGGCTCTGTGCCTGCTGGCGGCGCCGGAGGGCCTGACATACCTGGAGGAGACCATCGGGGACCGCGCGAATGTCACGGTGGTGACGGCCGCGGTGGATGACCGCCTCAACGAGCTGGGCTACATCGTGCCGGGCCTGGGCGACGCCGGGGACCGCCTCTACGGCATCGTGGATTGAAACCACCGGACAGGGCGCGGATCCGCACATCGCACCTCTGATAGTGGGCTCGTCGCCCCATTCGCCGATCCCGTGAACGGATCGCGGCGACGGTGATACCCGCCTTGGCATCCGCAGCCTCACACCCCGCAACGGCCATGTCGGGGAGGCCATCGCCGGATCATCACGGTTCGGTTGCTATTCTCGTGGCCATGCACGATGGTCGCCGCCCCTGGGGCAGTGACCAGAGCACTTCCACAGCGAACTGACTGGTCCGGTCGCGCGAGCGCGCGACCGGACCAGTCAGTGAAGGCCGGGGCCGGGGAACCGCGGACCCGGTGAGGCCGAGGACCCGGGCAAGGCGATCAGAAGGCCGGGCGAACGGAGCCGTCGGCCCAGGTGCTCTCGATGTAGGACTTGAAGCCCGCGGAGTTCATGATCTCGGCGAGCTTCTTGAGGGACGCGTTGTCCTTGTCCTCCGAGCGCACCACGAGCTGGTTCGCCGGGGCGGCGTCGACGGACTCGAGCTTCAGGGCGTCGACAGCGGGCGTGAGCCCAGCGTCGAGGGCGTAGTTCCCATTGAGGACCACGGCGGCGGCGTCCTGCATCGTATTGGCGACCTGGGCGCCGTCGACCGTCGTGAAGGTGAAGTTGTGCGGGTTGTCAGTCACATCGGAGTCGGTGGGAAGCTTGGCGGCGGGGTCGAGGGTGAGGAGGCCTGCGGCCTCGAGCAGCTTGAAGCCGCGGGCGGTGTTGGCCGGGTCGTTGTTGAGGACGATCTGCCCGCCCTCGGGGATCTCCTCGATCGTGGTGGCCTTCTTGGAGTAGATGCCCATGGGCTCCACGTGAACGTCCGCGATGGACACGAAGTCGTAGCCGTGCTCCTCGATCTGCTGCTTGAGGTAGTTGGGCGTCTGGAAGAAGTTGGCGGCGATGGAGCCGTCGTTGAGGCTGATGTTCGGCGTCGTGTAGTCGTTGATCTCCTTGATGTCCAGGTCGATGCCGGTGCCGGACAGGAGGTTGTCCTTGATATAGGTGAGCATCGTGACGTGGGGCTGAGGGGTGGCCCCGATGGAGATGACGACGGTGTCACCGTCCTTCTTCGCGCCCTTGAGCTGGTTGCCGGAGTCTGAGCCGCAGGCGGCCAGGGTGGCGGCGACGGCGGTGGTCAGGGCACCGGTGGCGAAGGCGCGCCGGGAGATCGGGGAGGGCAGGAGCGTGATCATGGGGTTTCCTTTCGATGGAGGGGCTGTGGTGCTGGGGCGGGTTCGATCGTGTTCCAGCGATGCGCGCCGTCGTCAAAGCGCTCGGTGCCGACTGGCGGGGCCTCAGCGGTGGTCCACCAGCCGGCTGAGCATGTCGCCCGCGAGCTGGATGATGCCGACGATGAGGACGATGAGGACGACGGTGACGATCATGACGTCGATCTGGTTGCGCTGGAAGCCGTACTGCACGGCCAGGTCGCCCAGCCCGCCGCCACCGACGGCGCCCGCCATCGCCGAGTAGCCCAGCAGCGTGATGAGCGTGACCGTGGCCGACTGGATGAGGGTGGGCAGGGCCTCGCGCACGAGCACGCCCCAGGTGATCTGATTGCCGGAGGCGCCCATCATGAGGGCCGCCTCGACCTTCCCGGCCTCCACGTTGTTGACGGCGGTCTCCACCAGGCGCGCGTAGAAGGGGATGGCCCCCACGGTCAGGGGGACGCAGGCCGCCTGCCAGCCGAGCGAGGAACCGGCGATGATGCGGGTCAGCGGCAGGATCGCCACCATGAGGATGATGAAGGGCAGCGAGCGGCCGATGTTGACGACCTGGGAGAGGACCTCGTAGACGACGCGGTTGGAGTGCTGACCGCGCTTGCCCGTGGTCACCAGGGCCAGCCCCAGCAGGAGGCCGAGCAGCACCGCAAGTGCCCCGGAGATGAGGGTCATCTCGAAGGTCTCCACGGTGGCGGGCCAGAGCTTGTCCGTGATGGCGGGGTTGTCCAGCCATCTCCTGTCCCGCGCGCCCGTGGGCAGGACGCCGAGGGGCTCCAGGTGGGCAGCGGCTTTCAGGGCGATCATGAGCGCACCTCCGCAGTGGCGCCGACGGCGGCCAGGGCGTCGACGACGCCGGGGGCCCTCTCGGCGGGGACGGTCAGGGCGAGGCGGCCGACCTGGGCCCGCCCCAGGGTCTCAAAGACTCCCCCGACCACGTCCGCGCCGTGCTCGGAGGCGATGGCGAGCACGTGCGCGGCTGCCGGCTGGCCCGGGTGGGCGGTGAGCGCGACGTCGATGACGGCGTCGCCCTCGGCCGGCGAGCCATCCGGGATCGCGGGGACGGGCACGAGCTCGTGGGACAGGCGCGAGTCGACGTCGGAGACGACCTCCTCGATCGGCCCGGACTCCACGATGCGGCCGGCCTCCAGGAGGCTCACGGAGTCGCAGACCTGGCGCACGACGCTCATCTCGTGGGTGATGATGACGACGGTGACGCCGAGGCGGTCGCGCACATCCTTGATGAGGTCGAGGATCGAGCGGGTGGTCTCGGGATCGAGAGCGCTGGTGGGCTCGTCGCACAGGAGCACGGCGGGCTGATCCGCCAGCGCACGGGCGATACCGACGCGCTGCTTCTGGCCACCGGAGAGCTGGCTGGGGTAGGAGCCGCCGCGATCGGCGAGGCCCACGAGGTCGAGCATCTGGGCGACCGTCTCGTGGCGCTCCCCCTTGGCAACGCCGGCCAGGGCGAGCGGGTAAGCGATGTTCTGCGCCGTCGTGCGCGAGTCGAGCAGGTTGGCGTGCTGGAAGACCATGCCGATCCTGCGGCGGGCCTCGCGCAGCTCGCGGGGCCGCAGGGCGGTCATGTCCTGGCCGGCGACGCGCACCTCGCCGTGGGTGACGGGCTCGAGGGCGGTCAGGCAGCGGATGAGCGTGGATTTGCCGGCGCCGGAGGTCCCCACGATCCCATGGATCGAGCCCGCGGGCACATTGAGGGTGAGACCGTCGAGGGCGCGGACCTGCGTGCCGTCGCGCAGGGTGTAGACCTTGACGACGTCGCGCAGGGAGATCATCGAGCCCTCCGCCGATCCGGCGTCGGCGAGCGCGTCAGCGCCGACGGCGCCAGCCTTGATCGGCTCGGTACCCGGGTTCGGATCGCTCATGAGTCCTCCATCGGTCCTGGCGGAAGCACCCTCACCCTCTCAGGGGGTTGCTGCAGCGTCGTCGAGCCAGGTCTCTCAACTGCTCTGGATGGTCAGGAGAACGGTATAAAGCCGAGTCGCCGGCGCGCAAGCCGGGCGGCGATTCCGGGACCAAGGTCACGGAATGGCGACGCGGCACGGGAGGGGCCACCCGGATCTACGATGCCTGCATGACCATGATCATCCCGGACCTCCTGGGCGGGCCCTGGGTGGCGCGCCATATCCCCGTCACCCCTTCCGAAGCCGCGCCCGGGGCGGATCACGCGATCCTCGTCCACCAACGCGGCGCCGGGGCCGCCCGGCACGCGCGGGCGGTGCTGTACATCCACGGCCGGACCGACTACTTCTTCCAGACGCACCTGTCGGCCGCGCTCGATGGAGCGGGCTACGAGTTCTACGCCCTGGAGATGCGCGGCTGCGGGCGGGCGAGCGCCGACCTTCCCGAGGGCTCCTTCCCGCACGACACCACGGACCTGCTCGTCTACGACGAGGAGATCACCGAGGCGGTGCGGATCCTGCGCGAGGAGAAGGGGCACGACGCCGTCGTCCTCAACGCGCACTCCACGGGCGGGCTGTCCGCGGTGCTGTGGGCGGCGGACCACCCGGGACGGGTCGCGGCCATCACACTGAACTCGCCGTGGCTGGATCTCAACGCCTCGGGCTTCATGCGCTCCTACGGCACTGCGGCGGTGGACCTCATGTCGCGGTGGATGCCGGGGCGGGTCATCACGAACCCGGCAGCGCCGGAGGCGGATGACGAGGACGCCTTCGAGGCCGACCCCTACACCCGCTCCCTGCACGCCAGATGGGGCGGGGAGTGGGACTGGGACCTCGCACTCAAGCCCTCGCCCGGTTGGCCGGCGCGAGCGGGCTTCCTCACGAGCGTGCGCCGCATGCAGCGGCGGGTGCGCCATGGCCTGGGGATCGAGGCACCGGTGCTCCTGTGCTGCTCGACGGCGTCGGCGGCCCCCGGCGCCGGTCGCGAGGCGGTGCTGCGGGCGGACGCGGTGCTCGACGTCACGCAGATGGTGGAGCGCGCGCCGTTCCTCGGCGAGGATGTCACCGTGCGGCAGATCCCCGGCGGGGTGCACGACCTCGCGCTCTCCCCCGAGCCCGCCCGCGGCGAGTACCTGGCGACCCTCACCGGCTGGCTGAGCGCCCGCCTCCCCCGCCCCTCCCACTGATCAATCCGTGCGAGACCGGTCGAAAACAGCACCGAGACCGGTTCGCCGCCCACAGGCCCTCCTCCACTCTCGCGGCGGGGAGAGCCTGTGGAGAACCGGCCGGTCTCGATCGCTATATCAACCGGTCTCGCATGAGGACGGACAGGGCGGGGGCGAGCTCATCGACGACGCGCTCGACCATCGCCAGGGTGTCCTCGAAGTCCTCCATCCCGCCGTACCAGGGGTCGGGCGCGTCGAGCCGCGACCGGGAGACCAGCCCCTGCGCGATCGCCGCCAGATCCGCCGCGCTCTTGGGGTCGAACTCGCGGAACATGCGGATGCGCCGCCCCGCGCTCCGGGGCCCCTCCGGCTCGTCGATGATGACGACCGCCCGCTGCGCGCGGCGCATCAGCTCGCGCTCATGCGAGGCGGTCATCGCCAGGATGAGATCGGAGCCCGCGATTTCGGCATCCGTGATGCGGTGGGCCCGGTGCGAGGCGATGCGCGCCGCCACCGCTCCCCCGCCGTCGCAGCCCTCGCCGTAGCCGCTGGCGAGCAGAAGACGCCTGGCCCGCGAGTCCATCGGGTTGCCGCGCTCCTCGCCGGAGACCCCGGAGGAGGCCACCTCCACGCGCCCGGCCAGGCCCGCCGCGCCGAGCCGATCGAGGAGGACAACCTCCGCCATCGCGGAGCGGCAGATGTTGCCCGTGCACACCATTATGACCCGGTAGGGACCGTCGGGGTCGCGCGGGACGGGCAGGACGCGGGGCTCGCCGGGGACGGAGCCGGTAGGATTCGAGATCATGACCCGATCGTGCCAGGTCCGCCCTTAGGCTCGCCCCCATGACTGATCCCCGCGCGTCCTACGGGACCCCCGCGCATCCCGCGTCCCCTCGCACGCCCACCGCGGTCGACGCCGTCGCCGAGCGCTATGCGGAGCGCCTGGCAGCACTGTCCCCCGAATTCGCCCTCTACTCCGGCCTGCCCGGCCGACTCGGCGCCCTGGACGACTACTCCCCCGCCGGCTTCTCGGCTCTAGCCGATCTGCGCGCCCAGACCCTGGCCGCGCTCGATACCGCCGCCCCCGTCGACGACGTCGACCGTGTGACGATCGCAGCCATGCGCGAGCGCTTCGGCGTCGAGGACGAGTTGCATGAGGCCGGCGAGGACCTGCGGGCGCTGAACAACATCGCCTCTCCGATCCAGACGATTCGCGATACCTTCGACAACCACCCCATGGCCACCGCGGGCGACTGGGAGAGCTTCGCCTCCGCCCTGCGGGCGGTGCCCGGGGCTCTCGCAGGGCACCGCGAGTCGCTGCGGGTGGCGGCCGCGCGCGGGCTCACCCCCGCCGCTCGGCAGGTGCGCGCCTGCATCAAGCAGGCCCAGGACCAGGCCGGGAAGGCGTCGTCATCCTTCACGGCACTGATCGAGGGGGCGCGCCTCGCCGACGGCGGCGCCCTGCCAGCCGCCCTCACAACGGACCTGCGGGCAGCCGCGCGCGAGGCCCGCGCCGCCTACGCCGAGGCGGCCCACTGGCTGGCCACCGATATCTCTCCGCTCGCCACCGGCGACGACGCCGTGGACCGCGAGCGCTACGAGAGATTCAGCCGGGAATTCCTGGGCACGCGCATCGACCTGGACGAGACCTACGAGTGGGGCAGGGAGCGCCTGGCGGCCATCGACGCCGAACAGCAGGACATCGCAGCCTCGCTCTACGGGCCGGGCACCACCGTGGCCGAGGCCCTGGAGCGGTTGGGCGCCGACGCCTCACGGCAGGTGCGCGGCACGGAGGCGCTGCGGGCCTGGATGCAGGAGACCTCGGACGCGGCGATCTCGGCGCTCGACGGCACCCAGTTCGACATCCCCGCCCCCCTGCGCGCCCTGGAGTGCCGGATCGCGCCGTCGTCCACCGGCGGCATCTACTACACCGCGCCGAGCGACGACTTCTCCCGCCCGGGCCGCATGTGGTGGTCCGTTCCGGCCGGGACGGAGGACTTCGCGACCTGGCAGGAGCGCACCACGGTGTTCCACGAGGGGGCGCCGGGGCATCACCTTCAGATCGGCATGCAAACTCTTCTGCGCGATGAGCTCAATTCCTGGCGACGCCACGGCTGCTGGGTCAGTGGGCACGGCGAGGGCTGGGCCCTGTACGCCGAGCGGCTCATGGCGGACCTCGGCTTCCAGGAAGACCCGGCCGACCGCATGGGGATGCTGGATTCCCAGCGGCTGCGGGCGGCGCGCGTCGTGCTCGACATCGGCGTGCACCTGCGCAAGGAGCGGCCCGCTGAGCTCGCCGCCCTGCCGGGCGTGGGCGAGGGGCACTGGGACGCGGGCTCGGCATGGGCCTTCCTGCGGGCCAATGCCGCGATGGGCGAGTCCTTCCTGCGCTTCGAGCTGGACCGTTACCTGGGCTGGCCGGGGCAGGCGCCGTCCTACGCCGTCGGGCAGCGCCTATGGGAGGAGGCGCGGGACGCCTCGTTGGCGGCGGCGCGCGCGGCAGGGGCCGATGACTCCCTCAAGGCATTCCACGCCAGGGCGCTGCGCCTGGGCAGCGTGGGTCTGGACGTCATGCGCGAGGCACTGGCCGCCTGAGGCCGGCCGGGAGCCCGCGGGCGACCCTCAGTCCCGCGCAGCTGGTACGGCAGTGGCCCCCGAGAACTGTGACCGGTTTCGATCGTGATTTCGACCGGTCTCGCTCAGGAGACGGGGGCGATAGCCACGTAGGAGGCGGCGGCGCCGGCGGCGAGGACCGCCGTCGAGCCGGCGCGCATGCCCTCGGCCACGGCCGAGGCGAAGCCGTGCCCCGCGGCGAGCGCAGCGGCGAGCACGCCGACGCTCGCATCCCCGGCGCCCGTCGTATCCACCACGGGCCCCAGATCAATGGCCGGCATATGCCCGCTGCCCTCGGCGCAGGCCCACACCGCCCCGGCGGCGCCGAGCGTGACGAGCACGCCCGCGATCCCCCGCTCGCGCAGGGCGGCCGCCGCCGCGAGCGCCTCCTCCGGACTACCGGGCGCGGGCGAGCCCAGTACGAGCCCGCACTCGGTCTCGTTGACCACGAGCACATCGACGCCGGCCAGGGTCTCCGGCGCGATCGAGTAGACGGGCGCGAGGTTGAGGACCACACGGGCCCCGGCCCGGTGGGCCCATTCGATGACCTCCTCATTGGTCACTGCCGGGACCTCCCCCTGGAGGACGACGACGTCGTCGACGCCCACGTCGATCGCCTCGGCGGCCTGCGCGCCGGTGACGCGGGCGTTGGCGCCGGCGTCGAGGATGATCGTGTTCTCCCCGGTGGCGCTGACGGTGATGAACGCGATACCGGTGGTGTTCTCCTCATCCGTGCGCAGCGCGCTCACGTCCACGCCGTGGCCACGCAGCTCCTCGCGCAGGGTGATGCCTGCGGCATCCCCGCCCACACGGCCGACGAGCAGGGCCTCGGCGCCCCCGTGAGCGGCGGCCGCGGCCTGGTTGGCTCCCTTGCCGCCGAGCCTGTAGCTCGTGGATGTCCCCGCCAGGGTCTCCCCCGGCGCGGGGAAGCGCTCGACGGTGACGGTGATGTCCTGGTTGACCGATCCGACGACGATGACGCGCCCCATGGCATGAGCTCCTTCGCTTGGGCGGACGGGCTATCAGGGTACCGCCCGTTCCCCTGCCATCCCCGCCTTTTCCGATGATCGATGGCCTAGAATGGGAGTCGCCGATCAGGGGCGCCGGCCCACTCGCCCCTTGTCCGGCGCGCCCTCCCTGGCAGTCACGCTGACGAAGGAGTCGAATGTGGCCACCACGATGATTCTCGACTGCGACCCGGGTCATGATGACGCCATCGCGATCCTCCTCGCGCTGGGCAGCCCCGAGGTCGACCTGATCGGCATCACGACGATCGGCGGCAACCACGGCCTGGACAAGGTCACCCATAACGCCCGCGCCGTCTGCGAACTCGCGGGCCGCCCGGAGACGCCCATCCACGCCGGCTGCCGGCGCCCCCTCATCCGCCGGCCCATTGACGCCGCCTACATCCACGGCGAGACCGGTCTCGACGGCGTCGACCTGCCCGAACCGTCCCGACCGCTCGCCGCCCAGCACGCCGTCGACTGGCTCATCGAGACGATCATGGGCCGTGAGCCCGGGACGATCACGATCGTCCCCACGGGTCCGCTGACGAATATCGCGATGGCGGCCCGCCTGGAGCCGCGCATCGTCGCGCGGGTCAAGGAGATCGTCCTCATGGGCGGCGCCTACGGGGTCGGCAACGCGACGCCGGTGGCCGAGTTCAACATCCTGTGCGATCCCGAGGCCGCCCAGATCGTATTCAACGAGTCCTGGCCCGTGACCATGATCGGGCTGGACGTCACCCACCGGGCGCTGTGCACTCCCGAGGTCCAGGCGGACCTGTGCGAGGCGAACCCGCGCCTGGCCGATGCCGTCGGCGGGCTGATGGACTTCTTCCGCTCCACCTACCGGGATCAGGAGGCCTTCCCGGATCCGCCCACGCACGACCCCTGCGCCGTCGCCCGCGTCATCGACCCGAGCCTCATTCCCACCAGGCGCTGCCCGATCGACGTCGAGCTGCGCGGGACGCTGACCTACGGGATGACCGTGACCGACATGCGCGCGCTCGTCGACGACTCCGACCCCGCCTGCACCACCCGGGTGGGGACGGGACTGGACGCCGAGCGCTTCTGGGAGCTCGTGGCCGACGCGCTCGCGCGCCTCGGTTGACTCATCCCCTCCCCGCCCCCGAGCGTCTCTCGAAGGAACCGATCATGTACTTGGCCATCAACGTCCTGGGCATCGCCGTCTTCCTGGCGGCGGGCTGGCTGCTCTCCCATGACCGCAAGAGGATCCCTTGGCAGTCCGTGGCGATCCTGACCGCCCTCAACCTCGTGATCGCCTGGGTCCTCACGAGCTTCACCTGGGGGCGCGCGGCCATCGAGGGCGCGGCCGCGGGCTTCAACGAGCTCGTCTCCGTGGCCTGGAAGGGCATCAACTTCGCCCTGGCGAACTGGGTGGGGGCCGAGGGAGTGGACCCGATGCCCGTGAACTTCGTGGTCAGCGCCCTGCTGCCGATCCTGCTGGTGGTGCCCGTCTTCGACATCCTCACCTATATCGGCTTCCTGCCCTGGCTCATCAAGTGGATCGGCTGGGGACTCAGCGCGGTCACCCGCCAGCCCAAGTTCGAGGCCTTCTACTCCATCGAGATGATGTTCCTGGGCAACACGGAGGCCCTGGCGGTCTCCAAGCTGCAGGTGCAGCGGATGAGCCCGGCGCGCAACGTCGTCATCGCCATGATGTCGATGAGCTGCGTGACGGCATCGATCCTGGCGGCCTACATCCAGATCGTTCCGGCGGAGTTCGTACTGACAGCGGTGCCCCTCAACTGCCTCAACGCGCTCATCGTCACCTCCATGCTCTACCCCGTCCACGTGCCGCCCGAGGAGGACATCATCGTCACCTACGAGGGTGTCGACGACTCCGAGGACGCCGACGGCGCGCAGAGCAGAGCGGCGAAGGAACCGTTCTTCTCCTTCCTGGGCGACTCGATCCTGGGCGCCGGCAAGCTCATCCTCATCATCACCGCCAACGTCATCACCTTCGTGGCCCTGGCGGCCCTCATCAACAAGATCCTCGGAGCGATCTGGGAGCCGCTCTCCCTGGAGTCGGCGCTCGGCGTCGTCATGTACGGACCCGCGCTCCTGCTGGGCCTGGACACCTCCACCGCCTGGGACATGTCCCGGATCATGGGCCTCAAGCTGGTCACCAACGAGTTCGTGGCCATGGGGCAGGTGCAGCCCCACATCGGCGACTACGCGCGCCACTACCAGGCGGTACTCACCGTCTTCCTGACATCCTTCGCGAACTTCGGGACGCTCGGCATGATCATCGGCTGCTTCAAGGGCCTGGTGGACAAGGAGCGCAATGACCTCATCTCCAAGAACGTGGGCCGGATGCTCCTGTCCGGGATCCTCGTCTCGCTGCTGTCGGCCGGAATGGTCGGTCTGTTCGTCTGGTGAGGGAGGAGCGAATCATGACCCGTAAGCTCATTCTGGATCTGGACACCGGCATCGACGACGCCCTGGCGATCGCCTACGCCCTGGGCAGCCCGGAGGCCGAGCTCATCGGCATCACCACCACCTACGGCAATGTCCTCGTGGAGGACTCGGCGCGCAACTGCCTGGCGGTGCTCGACCTGCTCGGAGCGCCGCATGTGCCCGTCTACCCCGGCCTGCCCCACGCCCTGGCCCGCGACGGCTTCGAGGTTCTGGAGATCTCCGCCTTCATCCACGGCCGCAACGGCCTGGGCGATGCGGCACTGACTCCCTCGCCCCGCGCCGTGGAGGGGACGAGCGCCGTCGACTTCATCATCGAGGCCTCCCGCGCCCACGGGGAGGATCTCGTGTACGTGCCCACTGGTCCGCTGACCAACCTGGCAGCCTCCCTGAAGAAGGACCCGGGCCTGGCTGAGCGGCTGACCGTGGTGCTCATGGGCGGGGCGCTCACGGTGAGCGGGAATGTCAGCCCGTGGTCGGAGGCGAATATCAGCCAGGACCCGGAGGCCGCCGACGCCGTCCTGCGCTCGGGGGTGAGCGCCACGATGGTCGGCCTCGACGTCACCCTCCGGACCCTGCTCACCTATGAGCACACGCGCCGCTGGCGCGAGCTGGGGACGGCCGCGGGAGATTTCCTGGCGGATATGACGGACTACTACATCCGGGCCTATGAGACGACGGCGCCCGGGCTCGGCGGCTGCGGCCTGCACGATCCGCTGGCGGTCGGCGTCGCCGTGGACCCCTCCTTGGTGACGATGCTGCCCATCAACCTCGCGGTGGATCTGGAGGGCCCGACCCGGGGGCGCACCATCGGGGATGTGGAGCGCCTGAGCGCCCCGAGGACGAGCCGGGCGGCCGTGGCCGTCGACGCCGAGAGGTTCCTCACCGAGTTCATGTCCCGCGTCACCGCCCTGGCGCGGACCCGCTGAGCGGCGCGGCCCGGGAGTCGGAGTCGGAAGCACTGCTCATTTCCAGGCCTGCTGCGCGAGGAGCCTGTGAGGGGCGCGGGGTCGACAGGGCGCGAGGGCCGGCGCCCGCCTCACCGGCGCGGAGGCGGTCAGCCTTGCTGGGGCATCACGTAGGAGCAGCCCAGGGCGAAGGGGAAGCCGGGCTTGAGCAGGCAGGCGACGACGGGCTCGGCGAGCTCGATGAGCAGGCCGGCGTCCAGGCCCCGCTCGGCCTCGGGACCGGCGCCGGCCAGGAGGGACTCGTAGGGGATGGACAGGTCGAGCAGCGACATGCCGCCCCGCCGATCCGCCTTGTCCCATGCGCCCCCCTCCATCTCCATGAGCGTTCCCAAGTGGAAGCGCATGACGCGCTGGGAGTCCACCTCGGAGGGCACGGAGAGGATGTGGTGGGCCTCGGGGTCGCGAGGAGCGCGCAGGGTGAAGACGAGGATGGCGCCGTCGCGAGCCGCCCTCAGCATGAGCCGGGCGATGTGGACGGCGAAGGATGCCGTGTCGAAGCCCCCGCTCATCGCCTCGGGCACGCTCAACGGCCCGTCGAGGGGGATGAGGACGCCCGTGCCGGCGTCGTTGATGGCGCGCCGCCCGGTGGGGCCCTCGGCGCGCAGGCGCAGGCCGCCCTCCTCCAGCGTCCCGACCTCGACGCGCTCAGCCCACCCCCCGGGCACGCAGGAGGGCCCGGGCTCGGTCTCCACGTGCCCCAGCCCCAGGACATCGGCGAGATCAGTGCCATCGGCGGGCCGGTACCAGGCGATCTGGTCGCCGTCGAACCACAGGGGGACGACCCCGTTGAAGGGGATGCCGAAGCGCACATGCGCCGGCAGCGGCGGGATCGTCGGCGCTGGGGCGGGCTCGCCGGCGGGGCCCACGAGGTAGTCGCTCATGGGGCCAGGGTAGCGGGGCTCGCCGACCGGGCCCGGTGGATGGGGTTGGAACGGGCCCGAACGGGAGGGCGGCCCGGGCGCCGTCCCCCTTCAGCGCCCGGGCCCCGGACCGGATCGGCGGGCTCGCGGCGCGCCTAGGGCCGCTGGACGCGCTCGGGCCGGCGGGCGGCGCGTCGCTCGGCCTTGCGCGCCCGCTCCCAGCGGTGGACGGGGCGCGCGGTGAGTGCCAGGAGGGCGAGGACGGCGAGCGCGGAGGTGGTGAGGATCCAGGCGGGCGCGTGGCGTACGCCCAGGGCCGCCACCTGGGACATGTCAATGCTCACGCTCAGGGCGAGCACGATGAGCAGGCCGATCCGACTTCGCGGGTGACCGTTCCAGGCCGCCCACCCCAGGCCGAGGACCACGAGCGTGAGGATGACCGAGATGGTGCCCACCGCCGCGTAGACGACGGTCCGCGCATCGCTGACCCCGCTGGACCAGAGGAGGTCGATCGTCGTGGACAGGGCGGCTGAGGCGATCGTCGAGCCGATCCTGGCGGCGACGAGCAGCGCGATGAGGCCGAGCGCGATGACGAGCTGGCCCGGCCTGTGCCGCGAGGCGCGCTTATCGGCAGCCCTGGCGCGGGCCAGCTCCACGGAGTGCTGGGAATCGGGCACGACGTCGTGGAGGTCGAGGACGTAGAGGTCGCCGTCGGTGATGACCTGGTCGCCCCCGCCGTTCTTGTCGTGGTAAGCAGTGAAGAAGTCGGGCCAGATCTGGAGGGTGGCGGCTGGGGAGGCCCATCGGATGTCGTCGACGACGTAGTCGCGCTCGACGTCGATATCCGCATCGATCTTGTGGGTCACCTGGAGGGTGAGGGTGGACAGGCCGACGGCGCGGTCGTAGGTGGCGGCGGCCAGCCAGTCAACGGCGCGTCCGCCGGGAAGCACCCAGTTCGCGGGGGTGTGCCACAGGCGCACGTGGTGGCGCTGGGAGGGGTTGCCCTCAACCTCCTTCTGGTAGGCGACGTCCTGGGCGCGGCCGAAGAGCTGGAGGGTGGACACCGGCGCGCCGGGGTAGGAGCGGCGCAGGAGGGAGGAGATGATGATGCGCCAGCTCGAGCGCGGCGTGATCGGGTCGGCCCGCACCCAGCCGGCGCTGCGCATGGCCTCGTGGAGGTCCTCCTCGTCGCCCAGGAGGGCGAGGTTGACGGGGTCGCCGAGGAGGCCGTCGGGCGTGCGGGTGCGCCCGATGAAGTAGTCGGGGACATAGAGCCAGGTGAGGACCTGGTGGATACGGGGGATCGCGAGGTAGGCGAGCAGGCCCCAGAAGGCTATTCCTGCGAGGAGGGCCCAGGGGGTCGGGTGCCATCCGGCGCCGATGACGAGCCAGGCCAGCCAGAGGGCGGCGCCCGCGGCGAAGGCGAAGAAGGCGGCGTCGATGACATCGTCGAGCCCCCAGTTGCGGGCGCGGGCCTGCGTCACCTTGCTGGATCCCCGGTAGACGGGCGGGACCGTCGGCCGGGGCCTCATGGGCGCATCCGCCCCCTCGGTCACATCAGAAGTCCCAGTCATCATCTTCGGTGGCCTCGGCGGTGCCCATCACGTAGGAGGATCCGGAGCCGGAGAAGAAGTCGTGGTTCTCATCCGCGTTGGGGGACAGGGAGGCGATGATCGCGGGGTTGACATCGACGGTCTCGGCGGGGAAGACGGCCTCGTAGCCCAGGTTCATGAGGGCCTTGTTGGCGTTGTAGCGCAGGAACTTCTTGACGTCCTCCGTCAGGCCCAGCTCGTCGTAGAGGTCCTCGGTGTACTGCTCCTCGTTGTCGTACAGCTCCATGAGCAGGTCGAGAGTGTACTCGCGCAGCTCCGCCTGGCGCTCCGGGGAGGACTCGCGCACCGCCAGCTGGTACTTGTAGCCGATGTAGTAGCCGTGCACGGCCTCGTCGCGGATGATGAGGCGGATGAGGTCGGCGGTGTTGGTGAGCTTGGCGTGGCTGGACCAGTACATGGGGGCGTAGAAGCCGGAGTAGAAGAGGAAGGACTCCAGCATGGTGGAGGCGACCTTGCGCTTCTCCGGGTCGTCGCCCCGGTAGTAGTCGAGGATGATCTGGGCCTTGCGCTGGAGGTTCTGGTTCTCCTCGCTCCATCGGAAGGCCTCGTCGATCTCCGCCGTCGAGATGAGGGTGGAGAAGATCGAGGAGTAGGAGCGGGCGTGCACGGACTCCATGAAGGCGATGTTGGTGTAGACCGCCTCCTCATGGGGGGTGCGGGCGTCCGGGATGAGGGAGACGGCACCGACGGTGCCCTGGATGGTGTCCAGGAGGGTCAGGCCGGTGAACACGCGGGTGGTCATGTTCTTCTCGGCCTCGGTCAGGGTGGCCCAGGACTGGATGTCGTTGGACAGCGGCACCTTCTCGGGCAGCCAGAAGTTCCCGGTGAGGCGGTCCCAGACCTCGAGGTCCTTGTCGTCGACGAGGCGGTTCCAGTTGATCGCCTGAACGCGGTCGATGAGCTTGATGGGATCGTGCATGTTCTTCCTCCGAAAGGGATGGGCCCACCGCGGCCGGCCGCGGTGGGCCCATGCTAACGACAGCGCCCGACGACGGCGATGATGCGGACGACGACGTCGCCCGCCACGCCCCCGGAGCCGTATCCCACCTTGCTGCGCCACGTGAGGCATCCGCGCTCCTCGGCGCTCGATGGGTCCTGAGGGCTCTGCGCGCTCCTCACCGGTTCTCCTCGCAGCTCGGACGGAGGGTGAGGGTCAGGGCGAGATCGCGCTCGGCCACCCGGTAGCGCTCGGCGAGGACGGGCCCGCAGCTGTTCGACCCGATGCCCGCCATGGCGGCGTCGAGGGTGAGGACCGTGGAGCCGCACTCGACGAGCTCGGTGTTGTGGCGGCGGGCCGCCAGCTCCTCCGCGGTGTAGGGGGAGGCGTTGAAGGAGAAGGGGCTGCGGCCGATGGCGGTCAGGCCGGGGCGCGGCCCACCGGGCGCCGCTCCTCCCGCCCCATCGCCGCTGACGACGGCGACGTAGTCGCAGTCGGTGTGACTGCCGTTCTCCTGGGGCTTGATGTGGTCCTCGTGCAGCTCGCGCAGGGCGGCGGCGAACTCGCCGTGGCGGCTGGCGCGGCGCTTGTCGATGTAAGCGCCGCCGGGGCCCAGCCCGTAGTAGGACACCCGGTCCATCCTCTCGGGGAGGAAGAGCCGCAGGCCCAGGCGCGGCAGGGCGGGGAAGCCCTCGGTGCGGCTCATGTCGAGCGCGAGGTCGATATCGCCGTCGGCCCGGACGGTCCAGGTGATGGTGCCGCGCAGGGCGGGCTGGAGGGCGGGAGCGACCATGGCTATCCCAGCTCTCAGGACCACGCGGCCCTCCTCGGAGGGCTCCACGACCCGCAGGCCCTCGGCGCGCGCCGTCGCCCAGTGGTAGCCGGCGCGCTCCCATTCGGCGCGGATATGGCAGTCGTTGTCCGTGGGAGCGCGCCAGATGATGAGCTCGGCCGGGCGGTCCAGGAGCTCGGCGGAGCCGGCGCGGATGCTCGTGGGCAGGGCGGTACGCGTATCGAAGGAGCAGGTGAGCCCGGGGGCGACGACGTCGATCCGCCCTCCGCTCCGCATGGCGGTCACGGGGCCCCGGGGGGCGGGGCGCTCATCCAGGGCGGCCACCGCCCGGTGGCGGCGATCCGCACCGGGCAGGGCGACCTCATCGAATCCGAGCTCGTGGCCGGCGCGGAGAAGGGGCTCGTCGCGGGCGAGGCGGTAGGTGATGAGAAGGTGGCAGCGCCCGGTGTCCGGGATGCTCAGGGGCAGCGGGAGGCAGGCCTCGCTGTGGGGCGGGATGGGCGCCGTCAAGGGAATGTCCCCGCTGGCCAGGCTCTCGCCGTCGCGGGTGAGCTCGTAGGTCGCGCGGGCGTAGGAGGCCAGGTCGGTGTGGTCGAGCTCGTTGCGCAGGGTGAGGGTGCCGGCCTCGGCGTCGTAGGAGACCACGCGCGCGGGGCGCTGGACGTTCTTGAGCTCGGCGAGCCCGGAGTGGGGCGCGCGATCCGGTGAGACGAGGCCGTCGACGCAGAAGTTGCCGTCATGGATCTGCTCGCCGCTGTCCCCGCCGTAGAGGTAGATGACGCGCCCATCCGGGTCGGTGCCGGCGGCGACTGCGTGATCGCACCACTCCCAGACGAATCCGCCGCACATGCGCTCATCGGCCCGGATGATCTCCCAGTAGTCCTCGAGGTCGCCGGGGCCATTGCCCATGGCGTGGCAGTACTCCACGAGGAGGAAGGGCTTGTCCGGATCGGAGTCGAGGTAGGCGCGGATCTCATCGAGGCCGGGGTACATCCGCGAGTAGAGGTCGAGATCGGAGTAGTCGTAGGCGCGCCTGGAACTGCGGTGGAAGGCGCTCTCGTAGTGGGTCAGGCGCGTGGGGTCGAAGCCCTTGACCCAGGCCAGCGCCGCTTCGAAAGTGCATCCGTAGGCGCACTCGTTTCCGGCGGACCAGGCGATGACGCTGGGGCGGTTCTTCTCCCGGTGGACGCACAGGCGCATGCGGTCGATAGTGGCCCCGGTCCACTCGGGATTGTCGGCGATGGGCTCGTTCCAGTGCTCGGCCCGGTTATCCCAGGAGGGGTCGGCGAGGAAGCGGGTCTGGGCGCCATGGCTCTCGTTGTCCGCCTCGGACATGACGTAGAGGCCGTATTCATCGCAGAGCTGGTAGAAGCGAGGGTCGTTCGGGTAATGGGAGGAGCGCACCGCGTTGATGTTGTGCTCCTTCATGAGCCGCAGGTCGCGCCGCATATGGGCGAGGTCGATGGCGGGCCCGGTGACGGGATCGGAGTCATGGCGGTTGACGCCGCGCAGGGTGATGGGCCGGCCGTTGAGGCGCACGACGGCGCCGTCGGCGCTGACCTCCCTCAGGCCAACGCGGTCGGCGATGGACTCGCCGGGAGTGATGAGGGTGACGGTATAGAGGTAGGGGTCCTCCGCGGTCCAGGGGTGCGGATGGGGAACCTCCAGTCGCAGCCGGTGGGTGTAGGGGGCGTCGGCCCGGTCGTCGGCCGCCTCCGTGCCAGCGGCGCCCGCTGCCGGGGCGGCCTCGGGCTCGAGGGCGCCCGAGGCCACCGTGAGGCCGTCGCGGTCCGTCAGCACTGCCCTGGTGGGGACGGCCCCGCCCCGGTAGGAGGCCCGGATCTCGACGGCGGCGGGGGCGTCGGCAGCGCCCCCATCGCCGAGGGTGGTGGTGACGGCGTAGTCGAGGAGGGAGGCGCGCGGGCGGGCCAGGAGGTAGACGTCGCGGAAGATGCCACTGGTGCGGAACTTGTCCTGGTCCTCCATGTAGGTGCCGTCGCACCACTTGAGGACGAGGACGGCGAGGCGGTTGGCGCCGGGGCGGATGTGCTCGGTGACGTCGAACTCGCTCGTGGCGTGGGAGACCTGGCTGTAGCCGACGTAGGCGCCGTTGAGCCAGACGTAGAAGCAGGAGTCGACGCCCTCGAAGACGAGATGCGCGCAGGGGGCCTCGGCAATGGGGGTGTAGTCGAATTCGCGCAGGTAGGCGCCGCAGGGGTTGTCCTGGGGAACGCGGGGCGGGTCGAAGGGGATGGGGTAGCGGACGTTCGTGTACTGGTGGTGGTCGTAGCCGGTGTGCTGCCAGGTGCTGGGCACGGGCACCTCGGCGAAGTCGAGGACGGCCCAGGCCGCTGGGCCGGGGGCGGCCTCGCCCTCCCAGAAGGGAATGGAGAGGTCGCGGACCGACGGCAGGTAGGCGAAGCGCCAGGTGCCCGACAGGAGTTGGAAGCGGTCGGAGTCCTGGCGCTTCCAGGGGCTGGGGTCGGGCGGGGTGGAGGCGGGGACGTAGTAGGCGCGGGCAGGAAGGGTGTTCTCGTGGAGGACGCCGAGGTCCTCGTAGTGTCGGGGGATGATCATCGCTTGCGGTCTCCTGCGACTGGCGGCGTTGGGGGCGGCCCGCTCCGATGCGGCCCGTGCGGCCCGTTCGAGCTCCTTAATGTTGACGTTATCATAAAGGTGATCCGCAACATGGGCAAGAGAATGGCTCGTTCGCACCCGCGCATCGGGCCTCACCTGGCCCCAACCATGGGAACGTCACCACGAAATGGCGGCAGAATGCCGATATCCACCCCTGATAGCCTCGCGCCATGGCCGGTGGGAGCAGGAGTTCGGGGGCGCCGTCGCTCGGCGATGTCGCCCGCCTGGCCGGCGTCTCCACACAGACGGCCTCACGCGTCTCCATGGGCGCCGGCAATGTTCGCCCGGCCACCCGCGAGCGCGTGCTACGGGCCATGAGCCAGCTCGGCTACTCCCCCAACCGCGCGGCTCAGGCGCTGCGCCGCGGCTCCTTCAAGGCGATCGGCGTCCTCACCCAGCAGATCCAGCGCACCGGTGAGGCCCTGACCACGGCGGGCGTCGTCGAGGAGGCGACGAACGCGGGCTACGCGGTGAGCCTCGTGCAGGTGGAACGGCCCGAGTCCGATGACATGCGCACGGCGGCGGTCCGGCTCGCCCACCAGGCCATCGACGGGCTCGTCGTCGTCCAGGCGGGACGGGCGGGGCGCGAGCACCTCGCCCTGCCGCCGACCATGCCCGTGGCCGTCTCCGACTCCGCGCTCATGGGCTACTACCCCTCGGTCAGCGCGGATCAGGCCGGCGGGGTACGCGAGGCCATCAGTCACCTGCTCGCCCTGGGACACCGGACCGTCCACCACGTGGCCGGCCCCGAGGGCTCGCAATCCGCGCTCATCCGCCGCGCCGCATGGGCGGCGAGCCTGCGGGAGGCCGGCGCGCCGACGCCCGAGCCGCTGCCCGGGGACTGGAGCGCGGCCTCCGGGTACCGGGCGGGCCTGCGCCTGGCCGCCGACCCCGAGGTGACGGCCGTGCTGTGCGCGAATGACGAGACGGCGCTCGGCCTCATCCGCGCCATGCACGAGCAGGGGCGCGCCGTGCCGGCCGATGTGTCCGTCGTCGGCTTCGACGGACTGGACCTGGGCGAGTTCAGCTTCCCGCCGCTGACGACGGTCCACCAGGACTTCAAGCGCCATGGGCGGGAGATGGTGCGCCTCGTCCTGGAGCAGGTGGCCTCTGGAGTGGTGGACGGCTCGCGGAGCATCATCATCCCCACCGAACTCGTCCTACGGGGCTCGACGGCGCCCCCGAGCGCGCGTGCGGGCGAGGGGCAGACCCGGCAGGGGCGTGCGTGCGCACCCTCGGTGTGAGCACAATCGAGTCATGCTGCCCAAGGCCGACGCGTCCACTGCCCCGCCGATCACCCGCAGCGGCACCGCCGCCGATCTCGCCGCCGACCTAGCCGAGCGCCTGACGCGGCAGATCGGGCGCGATCCGGGTGGGCGCGTGATCGTAGGGCTCACGGGGGCGCCGGGATCCGGGAAGTCGACGGCGGCGCGCGAGCTGACGGGGCTCCTGGCCGAGGCGGGGGCGCTGGCGGGCGAGGTGCCGATGGATGGCTTCCACATGTCCAACGCGGTGCTCGACGAGCTGGGGCGCCATGGGCGCAAGGGCGCTCCGGACACCTTCGATGTGGGCGGCTACCTCGTGACCCTGGACCGAGTGCGGCGCGGCGAGGAGGTGCTGGCGCCGGTCTACCGGCGCGACTTGCATGAGCCGGTGGCCGCGGGCACGCGGGTGTCCGGGGGCGGAGTCGTCGTCACGGAGGGGAATTACCTGGCACTGGGCGAGGGCGGCTGGCAGGCTGCGCGTGAGCGCATCGACCTGCTCATCATGCTGGTGGTGGGGCGCGAGGAGCTGGCCGCCCGGCTCGTGGCGCGGCATATGAGCTTCGGGCGGGACCGCGTGGCTGCGGCCCACTGGGTGCGCGTCGTCGATCTTCCCAATGCCGCACTGGTGGAGGCCAGCGCCCCCCGGTGCGACGAGCTCTGGACCTGCGCCCCGTCCTCCCACCGAAACCGGTAGAAAACAGCATCGAAACCGGTCCCGCCCGCTGAGCAACGGCCCACGCTGGCATCATGCTTGTGGCTTTCTCCGTGTCCCCGTCCACCACCGACGACCCCGATTCGCTGTCCGCAGCTGTCGCCCGCGCTGTGCGCGTGTGCCGCGATTCGGGCCCGCCATACGAGACGACGTCGGCTGAGCCGATCACCGGCGCGCCTCCTCCAGCAGGTCCGCGGTCGTATCCGCGTCGGGCCCCTCCCCGTCGCCGCGCAGACCGCTCACCGTCAGAACGTGACCCTCCGTATGGAGGTCGAGCTCGTGTCGGCGAGCTGGGGGATCCACGGATCGTGGGCGTCCAGGACAAGTGTCCAAGCGGCTCGTTCTAGTGATCGAGGTCGATGGTTCCCAGCACGAATGCTCAGAGGAGCGGATCCGGCGCGATCGGACCAAGGACTCAATTCTCACCTCTTGCAATATCCCGCTCTTGCGCCTCAGAACGAATGACAGCGGTCAGGAGGAACGGATCCGCGAGGCGCTGGACACGGCGCTCCTCAGATGGCGGCCACCCTCATCGCCGACATCGCGCCCTCGATGACGCCATCAGCCGATAGAGACCGAGGCCGGCATCGAAGGGACGATCTCGGCGGGCGGAAGGGCCGCCGGGCTGGGGCAGACTGGGGCGGTGAGTCCTGAGCCACCCGCGGAGCCCATCGAACCGGCCCCCGCAGCGCCCATCTCGGCTGCGCCTCTTCCCGCGCGAGATCTCACCGCACTGCTGGAGACCATCGGCGCGCGCGACGGCAGGCTGGTCCACCTCGAGCGCACACCCGCCCGGCCGGCCCGCCCGGCCGACTGGCCGTCCTGGGCCGACCCGGCCCTCGTCGCCGCCCTGGTCGCCTCCGGCATCCCTCGGCCCTGGATCCACCAGGCCCGGGCCGCCGACTCCCTCCACGCCGGCCACCACACCGTCATCGCCACCGGCACTGGCTCCGGGAAGTCACTGGCCGCCTGGCTCCCCGCCGTCTCCGACGTCCTCGGCGCCCAGCGCGCCGCTCACGCCAGCGGCACCGGGCACCGCATCTCCGCCCACGGCCATCGCCCCACCGCCCTCTACCTCGCACCCACCAAGGCCCTCGCCGCCGATCAGGCCGCCACCCTCGACCGCCTCTCCGCCCGCATCGAGGCCGTCCAGGCAGGCACCGCAGGCGCGCCGCGCCTCACCCTGCGCTCCGGCACCTGCGACGGGGACACTCCCCTGCCCGAGCGCGACTGGGCCCGCGCCCACGCCGACATCGTCCTGACCAACCCCGACTTCCTCCATTTCTCCCTCCTGCCCGGCCATGAGCGCTGGGCCCGCCTCCTGCGCTCACTGCGCTACGTCATCGTCGACGAGTGCCACGCCTACCGGGGAGTCCTCGGGGCGCATGTCGCCCTCGTCCTGCGCCGCCTCCTGCGCCTCGCCCGCCGCCTGAACCCGGACTCCCCGGGGCCCACGGTCCTCGCCGCCTCGGCCACCGCCGCCGAGCCCGCCCTCACCGCCGCGCGCCTCATCGGGGCCCCGCCCGCCGATGTCGTCGCCATCACGGACGACGGCGCCCCCGCCGGGGAGCGCGCGCTGGCCCTCTGGCAGCCAGCCCTCATCGATCCGTGGGGTGCCGACCCCGCCGTCTCCACGGCCGATCCCGGCTCGGGCCCCGCCGACACCCCCAACGCCCCGGACCTGCCCTCGCCGCGCCGCTCGGCGACCGCCGAGGCCTCCGAGGTGCTCGTCGACCTTCTCAGCGCCGGAGCCCGGGCCCTCGTCTTCGTGCGCTCGCGCCGCTCCGCGGAGATCGTCGCCGAGCACGCACGCCGCATCCTCACCCGCTCCGGCCCGCCACTGGCCGACTTGGCCGACGCCGTCGCCGCCTATCGGGGCGGCTACCTGCCCGAGGAGCGCCGAGACCTGGAAACGGACCTGCGCCAGGGCCGCTTGCGCGCCCTGTCCACCACGAACGCCCTCGAGCTGGGCATCGACGTGACCGGCCTGGACGCCGTCCTCATCGCCGGATGGCCCGGCACCCGCGTCTCGCTGGGCCAGCAGGCCGGGCGCGCCGGGCGCGCGGGCAGCCCCGGCGTCGCCGTCCTCATCGCCTCCGACAACCCCCTCGACGCCTACCTCGTCCATCACCCCGAGGACGTCCTCACCGCCCCCGAAGCCACCGTCTTCGACCCCGCCAACCCCTACGTCCTCGCCCCGCACCTGTGCGCGGCCGCCTCCGAGGCGCCCCTTCGCGAGGCCGACCTCGACCTCTTCGGCCTCCCCGATGAGAGCCTCCTGGCCGACCTCGCCGAGCGCGGGGCCCTGCGGCGGCGCCCCACCGGCTGGTTCTGGAACGCCGCCCTGCCCGGGCGCCCCCAGGACCTCACCACTCTGCGCGGGGACGGCTCGCCCGAGGTCCCCATCGTCGAGTCCCTCTCCGGCACCGTCATCGGCACCGCGCCCGGCGCCAGCGCCGACTCCTCCCTCCATGCCGGCGCCGTCTACATGCACCAGGGGCGCGCCTACGTCGTCGAGGAGCTCACCCAGGAGGCCGCCATCGTCACCCCGCGTCTGGCCGTGGGTTACCGGACCCGGGCCCGCGAGCGCTCCAGCGTGCGCATCCTCGCCGAGCGGAGCGCCGAGACCTGGGGCGATGGCCTCACCTGGAACCTCGGCAGCGTGGAGGTCACCAGCCAGGTCACCGGCTACAACAAGCTCGCCCTGCCCCGTATGGAGGTGGTCTCCCAGCACCCGCTGGACATGCCCGAGCGCGTCCTGCCCACCGCCGCCGTCTGGTGGACGATCCCTCTCGAGGCCTGCGAGGCCGTCGGCGTCACCCCGGCCCGGCTGCCCGGCGCCCTGCACGCCGCCGAGCACGCCTCCATCGGCATCCTCCCCCTCCTGGCCACCTGCGATCGCTGGGACATCGGCGGGCTGTCCACCGCGCTGCACCCCCAGACCATGCGCCCCACCGTGTTCGTCCACGATGGCGCCGCCGGGGGCGCAGGATTCGCGGAGCGCGGGCACCGCGCCGGGGCGCGTTGGCTGGAGGCCACGCTCGATGTCGTCACCCAGTGCCGCTGCGCCGACGGCTGCCCCAGCTGCATCCAGTCCCCCAAATGCGGCAACAACAACGAGCCCCTGGACAAGGCCGGCGCCATCGCCCTGCTGCGACTGCTCGCCCAGGCCGCGCAGGCGGCGGTCCCCTTGTCCTGACACGGCGTGAGGGGTCTAGGCTCACTCGCGTGCTGCTACAACTGCTGAGGACGCACCTGCGCCCTTACTACGGCCTGCTGGCCTGCGTGCTCGTTCTCGAGTTCGCACAGGTCATGGCCTCGCTCTACCTGCCGACTCTCAACGCGGACATCATCAACCGCGGCGTGGCCACCGGCGACACCGGCTACATCTGGCGCACCGGCGGACTCATGCTCGCCGTGAGCGCCGCCCAGGGCGCCTGCACCGTGCTCGCCACCTACCTGGCGGCGCGATCGGCCATGGGCCTGGGGCGGGACCTGCGGGCCAAGATTTTCCACCGGGTCGGCTCCTTCTCCGAGCGGGAGGTCTCCTCCTTCGGCGCCGGCTCCCTCATCACCCGCAACACCAACGACGTCCAGCAGGTCCAGATGCTCGTCCTCATGGGCTGCACCATGCTCGTCATGGCGCCGATCATGGCGGTGGGCGGCATCATCATGGCGGTCACGCGAGCCCCGGGCCTCGCCTGGCTCATCGCCGTGAGCGTGCCGGTGCTGCTGTTGATCGTCGGCCTCATCGTATGGCGCATGGTGCCGCTCTTCCGCTCCTACCAGGACCGGCTCGACGCCATCAACCGGGTCCTGCGCGAGCAGCTCACCGGTATCCGCGTGGTGCGCGCCTTCGTGCGCGAGCGGGCCGAGACCGAGCGCTTCGCCGTCGTCAACCACGACATGGCGTGGGTGGGCGAGCGCGTGGGCCGCCTCTTCGTCGTCCTGTTCCCGCTGGTCATGCTCATCCTGGACGTCACGATCGTCGGCGTCCTCTGGTACGGCGGCCACCGTGTGGGCTCGGGTGACGTGGAGGTCGGCACCCTCATCGCCTTCATGGCCTACCTCATGCAGATCCTCATGGGCATCGTCATGGCCTCCTTCATGACGATGATGATCCCGCGCGCGGCCGTGTGCGCCGAGCGCATCGGTGAGGTCCTGGCCATCGACTCGTCGCTGACCGTCGCGGAGGACGCCGTCACCGCTTTCCCGGAGCCCGGCAGCGTGGAGATGCGCGACGTCGCCTTCTCCTACCCCGGCGCCGAGGCGGCCGTTCTGGCCGGCGTCTCCTTCCGCGTCGCCCCCGGGTCGACGACGGCGATCGTCGGCTCCACCGGCTCGGGCAAGTCCACGCTCGTGTCCCTGCTGGCCCGGCTCGTCGACGCCACCGACGGCGAGGTGCTCATGGGCGGCCTGGATGTGCGCCGCGCTGAGCCCGAGGCCCTGTGGGCCACCCTCGGCCTCGTCCCCCAGAAGCCCTTCCTCTTCGCCGGCACGGTCGCCACGAACCTGCGGCTCGGCCGCGAGGAGGCCACCGACGACGAGCTGTGGGCAGCCCTGGAGGTCGCCCAGGCCCGCGACTTCGTGGAGGAGATGGACGGCGGTCTGGAGGCGGTCATCGCCCAGGGAGGCACGAACGTCTCAGGCGGGCAGCGCCAGCGTCTGGCCATCGCCCGCGCCCTCGTGCGCCGCCCGGACGTCCTCATCTTCGACGACTCCTTCTCCGCGCTCGACGTGTCCACGGACACCCGCCTGCGCGCGGCCCTCGCGCCTGCCACGGCCGGGGTGACGAAGATCGTCGTCGCCCAGAGGATCACCACCGTCACCGACGCCGATCAGATCCTCGTGCTCGACGGCGGACGGCTCGTCGGCACCGGCACGCATGAGGAGCTGCTGGGCACCTGCGAGGTGTACCGGGAGATCGTCTCCTCCCAGCTCGGACAGGAGGTGGCCGCATGAGCCGCGACAAGAGCGACGAGCGCGGCACGCGCGCGAAGACCGCGAAGGGCGCCGAGCGCGCGGACGGCGCCGCCGAGCTGAGCGAGGAGGACCTCAGGCTCGCCGCCTCGGCGCGGGCCGCCTCCGACGACTGGCACTCCGGCCCGCCCCCGGGCAGGGCTCAGGCCTTCTGGCCCTCCTTCCGCCGCATGATCGGCCTGCTGACGCCCTTCAAGGGGACGCTGGCGATCATCACGGTGGCCAGTGTCATCGGGGTCATCCTGTCCGTGGCCGCCCCCAAGGTGCTGGGCAACGCCACGAACGTCATCTTCGAGGGCGTCATCTCCTCGCGCCTGCCCGAGGGCGCCACGAAGGCCGAGGTGGTCGAGGGCCTGCGCGCGGCAGGCGAGACCGATATGGCTAATGTGGCCGCCGCGATGGATCTGCATCCGGGCCGGGGCATCGACTTCGAGCGCCTCGGCACGATCCTCGCCACCGTCCTCGTGCTGTACGTGACCTCCGCGCTCCTCATGTGGTTGCAGGGCTTCCTGCTCAACCGCATCACCGTGACCGCCATGTACCGGCTGCGCGAGCAGGTGGAGGCCAAGATCCACCGCCTGCCGCTGTCCTACTTCGATCAGATGCAGCGCGGCGAGATGCTCTCGCGCGTGACCAACGACGTCGACAACGTCACCAACACGCTCCAGCAGTCGCTGTCCGGGGCGCTGACCTCGATCCTCACGGTCATCGGCGTCATGGGGATGATGCTGTCGATCTCCTGGAGGCTGGCGCTGGTGGCGCTCGCCATCATCCCGCTCATGGGCGGGGTGTTCGGGGTCATCGGGCCGCGCTCCCAGAAGGCCTTCACCCACCAGTGGGCGCGCACGGGCCGCATCAACACGCGAGTGGAGGAGTCCTTCTCCGGGCACGCCCTCGTGCGGGTGTACGGGCGCACGCAAGCGGTGCGGGACGCTTTCGCCGCGGAGAACGACGAGCTCTACCGATCGGCGCTGCGCGCGCAGTTCCTTTCCGGCATCATGATGCCGCTCATGCTGGTCATCTCGAACGTCTCCTACGTGGCGATCGCGGTGGTCGGCGGGATCATGGTGGCCTCGGGGTCGCTGAGCCTGGGCGGCGTGCAGGCCTTCATCCAGTACTCCCAGCAGTTCTCCCAGCCGCTGGGCCAGCTCGGCGCGATGGCCACCTCGGTGCAGTCCGGCACGGCCTCGGCCGAGCGCATCTTCGAGCTGCTCGACGCCCAGGAGGAGAGCCCGGACGCCGGGGGCGCCCTGGCCGAGCAGGCCGGGGGCGCCCTGGCCGCCGGTGAGGACCGGGGCCCCGACGGCGCGGCCGGCGCCGGCGTCCTCGAGGTGGAGCACGCCCGCTTCTCCTACTCGCCCGGCACCGAGCTCATCCGGGACCTCTGCCTGCGCGTGGAGCCCGGCCGCACCGTGGCGATCGTCGGGCCGACGGGTGCGGGCAAGACCACCCTGGTCAACCTGCTCATGCGCTTCTACGAGCTCGACGGGGGCCGCATCACCCTGGACGGCCGGGACATCGCGTCGATGACGCGCCATGAGGTGCGCCGTCGGACGGGGATGGTGCTGCAGGAGCCATGGCTGTTCGAGGGGACGATCCGCGAGAACATCCGCTACGGGCGGCCCAGGGCATCGGATGAGGACGTGGAGGCGGCCGCCGAGGCGTGCTTCGTCGACCACATCATCAAGGCCCTCCCACAGGGCTACGACACGCTCCTGGAGGAGGACGGCGCGAATATCTCCACCGGTGAGCGCCAGCTGCTGACGATCGCGCGCGCCTTCATCGCCAACCCCGCCGTCCTCATCCTCGATGAGGCGACAAGCTCGGTGGACACCCGCACGGAGCTGCTGGTCCAACGGGCGATGAACCGGCTGCGCGAGGGCCGGACGAGCTTCGTCATCGCGCACCGACTGTCCACGATCCGCGACGCCGACACGATCCTCGTCATGGAGCACGGCGACGTCGTGGAGCAGGGCCGTCACGCCGAGCTGCTGGAACGCGGTGGGGCCTATGCCCGGCTGCACGCCGCCCAGTTCGCCGGCCGGGAGCCGGACTCGGACTGAGGACCCGCATGAGAGCGGTGGGGCGGGCCGGCACGGCAGGGGGAGTCAGGAGTCGCGGTTGCGCCGCGCCCGGCGGACCTGGCGCTTGATGTCGCGCAGCTCGTCCCATTCCTTGCGGACCTGGGCTCGGTGCTGCGCCCGCATGACCGCGCGCCGCTGCTGGGACTCCTCGCGATCGAGGTGAATCTGGCGGCGCATCTGCTCGCGCCAGCGAGTCCGCTCCTCCTCCACCCGGCGCAGCCGCTCGACCAGGGCGGCGGCCTCCTCCTCGCTCAGGCCCAGTCGGGTGACGCGCGACTCGCCGCGGCGCAACCCGGGCAGAGGCTTGGGCAGTGAGGGGAGGACGTGGCGGGCCGTGCCGCCCGCGCGCTGCGGGTCGGTTCCGCCGTCGAGCCGGCCGGCAGCAGTCGCGGCCCGGGCGGCACCGTCGTTCGGATCATGCTCCACCGTCGACGGGTACGCGGGCTGGCGGGGCTTGGAGGCCACGCGGATCTCCCCGTCCTCCTCGGTGATCGCTGAGGTGGAGGCGCCCTTGACCTCGCTGCCCACCGAGTCCACCGGGCCCTGGACGATGGCGAGGGCCTCGACGGCCGGGACGTGGTCGGCATCGGCGCCCAGGGCCAGGCCCAGCAGCGGCATGAGGAGGACGCTCACGGCGCCGGCGAGCACGAGCGTGGAGGCGATGGACGGGCTCATGGCGCCCGCGGTCACCGCGACCTGCGTGACGGCCACGATGATCGGAAGGGCGGTCGTGGAGTACGTGGCAATCTGCAGGCACTGGCGCATGGAGTAGGCGCGCAGGCCGTCGCGTCGGCGCTCGAGGCGGGCGGAGAGCCAGACCGGCAGGCCGCGGGTGAGGACCAGGAGCACGAGGAAGGCGCCCAGGTAGGTCATCGAGTCGGTGGTGATCTCCAGCTCGATGGCCATGCCGGAGGTGACGAAGAAGATCGGCACGAAGAAGCCGTAGGCGAGGCCGTCGAGTTTCTCCTCCAGCTCGCGGTTGCCGTCGGGCACGGCGTAGCGCAGGATGAAGCCGGCGGCGAAAGCGCCCAGGACGACGTCGAGGTCGAAGACCTCAGCGAGCGCGCACAGGCCCACCAGGAGCAGCACGGTGACGCGGATGGTGGTCTGCGCGGTCGTGGAGCCACCGAGGTGGATGAGGGCGACGAGGCGCTGCCCGGCGGCCTTGACGCGGTCGGTGAAGCGCACGATGAGCAGGGCGATGGCCAGGAAGAGGGCGAGCACTGCGGCGGATTGCCAGGTGGAGCGGCTTCCGAGCAGGAGGGCCATGAGGATGACGGGGCCGACCTCCCCGACGGCGCCGTGGTTGAGGATCGCGGCGCCCACGGCAGTGGGCAGGAGGCCGCGCTCACGCAGGATCGGCAGGATGGTGCCGATCGCGGTGGAGGTCATGGCGATGGCGATGGCGATGCCGTTGGCGGACAGGGGCCCGCCGGTCACGCCCACCGCGGTGACCGTGGCGAAGGCGAGCGCGAGCGAGCCGAACCAGGCGATGGTGGCATGGCGGCCGCCGCTGCCGCGCAGCTCGTTGACGTCGATCTCGTAGCCCGCCATGAGGAAGAGGAACCCCAGGCCGAGCTCGGAGAGGAACGTGATGGGCTCGCCCTTATCGGCGATCGCCAGAGCGCTCGGGCCGATGAGCAGGCCCCCCAGGATGAGCAGCACGGTCTCGGGGACGATGCGGTGCGGGATGTTGAGGGAGATCAGCGGCGCGAGGAAAGCGACGGCGACGATCCACAGCAGTGAGACAAACGCGTGGGCCATATTCTCCTTCTCCTCCCATCGTCGGCCCTCGGGCGAGAACCGGGTGGGATCCTACCGGCCGGGGCGGCCCAGGAGCGGGACGGCGCCTGGGCGCGACGCGCGTGGTGCGGGTGAGGGCGCGGCGCAGGGGGTCCGGTGGGGCGGCAGCAGGTCGATGCCCCGGGCGCGGGCCCGGGGCACCCGGCCTACGCCTCCCGGGGCGCGTCGGCCTCGGCCTCGACCCTGCGAAGCGCCGCCAGGAGCGCCTCCATCACACCTCGGGCATTCAGGCTGCGCTTCTTGACGCTCAACTTCCTCAGCGCGACGCGGCACACCTCCTCCGACGAGGACCATTCCGGTATTCCTCCACGCACGTCGCGCATGAGCGCATCGAGCTCGCGCGGGTGGATCTCCTCGATCGATCCCACGTGATCCAGGGCGTTGCGCCGGTAACCGGTCGGGAGCCTGTACGCCTCCAGTGAGCGCCATACGAAGCCCTCCCCATCAGGGTAGGCGAAGCTCTCGCCCAGCACCTGGCGGACCTTCTCCTCGCGGCCGGCGGTCGTGCGCGACAGACCGAAGGCCCGGCAGACCGCGACGATGAGGCGATGCCAGCTGATGGGCCCCTCCTGAGCGCAAATCGCCTTGGCGACCTCCTTGACCTGTGACGCGGCCTCCTCGTCCTCAATGGCCGCGTCGAGAATGCTGCGCGGTCTGACCCCCTCCGGCCTCCACTCCTGGTAGTCCCTCGAGGTCGGGCGCTCCGCGATGGGCGCGGGCCGAGCGGCCCCACTCCCGCCGGAGGCGGCCCCCTCCGCCCGGGTCCCGGTGCCGACGAACTCCTGCACCTCGGGATCGTCGGGCGCCTCGGGCGCGGCCGCCGCGCCGTCAAGCGCCGTCATGGCGATTCCCCCGCCCGCCATCTCGGCGAGGCGGGCGAGCTCGCCGTCGGGGTCGGCCACCCACTGAGGGATGCAGACGCGCTCGACCCGCCGCCATCCCATCGTCTTCAGGACGTCGACGGGCAGGAGATCTCGGTCCATCACGCTCTCACGCCGGTTCCAGCCAGGACCATCCAGCATCACCGCCACCGCGGGATCATGCGGACGCCCGGGATGGGAGAGGACCAGGTCGATATCGAAGCTCGAATGGCCGACCCCGGTGGTGGCCCCCACTCCGGCCGCGCGCAGGCGCTCGGCGATCTCCACCCGATACGGGTCCACGGAGTCCTTCGTGCGGGGGAGCGCGCGTGGACGCCGGTCCGTGCGGAGTGTCTCCAGGAGCATCCTCACGTCCTTGACCCCCTGGTGGGTGGAGAACTCGGCGCGCAGGTCCTCGGGATCGAAACTGGACAGGACGATCATCTGGCGCCTGGCGCGAGTCAGGGCGACATTCAGTCGGCGCTCGCCCCCCTCATGGCTCAGGGAGCCGAAGGTGAGGGGCACGCCCACTCCTTTCTTGCTGGAGAAGGTCAGGGACAGCAGGATGACGTCCCGCTCCTCGCCCTGGACGTTGTCCAGGTTGCGCACCAGCAGCCCGTCGCGCTCCTGGAGGGCGCGGCGCACGCGCGCCGATCCGCATTTGCGCAGCTGCTCCTCGATGAGGTCGCGCTGATGCGCGTTGAGGGTGATGACACCGATGGAGGGCGTCGCCTCCGGACTGGCCTCGAATCGGCGCAGCACCTCCTCGACGACCTGCCGGGCCTCCACCGGGTTCGTATGGGGACGGATTCCCCGGCGCCGTCGTCGATCCTCCGCCCCGTAGTACTCGCCATTGACCCTGCGCAGGACGACGCCGTATCCCCCGGGGCCCGCATCGGCGTCGGGACGCAGGGCGAGAGGGCTCGGGAAGGTCAGGAGCCTTCCACCGTAGTAGCGCTTATTGGAGAAGGCGATAAGTGACTCCACCCTGCTACGGTAGTGCCACGTCAGCTCCCGTTCAGGGACCCCAGCGCCCAGGCAGCGCTCGAGGATGGACGCGCCCTGACCTCGACCTGACGCTGTCGCGCCGTTCGGCGGGGGCATCTGCCTGCGGTCGCCGACGACGATCGCCGTCCGCCCCCGCCCCAGCGCGCCAATGGCCCCAGCGGTCGTGATCTGGGATGCCTCATCGATGACGACGAGATCAACGCGCGTGCGATGGGCGGGGAGGAATCGCGCCACGGAGTCCGGGGAGACGAGGATGCAAGGGGTGATCGCCGCCACGAGGTCCCCGTAGCGGTCCATGAGCTCGCGCACGCTGCTCGAGGAGCGACGGCGCCCGAGTTCACGGCGCAGCTCCTCGCCCCGCGCCCCCGCCTCGGCGAGCACTCGGTCACGACGTCCGGCAACCAGGTGCATGAGCTCGGCGGGCAGCAGGGCGCGCAACGCCTCCCGAGCACGGCGGTACTCCTCAAGGGCGGCGGAGTAACTCGCCGCGTCGGGAGCATCCTCGGCGACCCCGCGTCCATCAGGCGCGCCGGCCGCATCGGAGTCCCCGCCGTCGCGTGGGAGGTGGGCGGCGTAGAAGCCGCCGTCCCCAGGGTCCTCGCCGTGCAGGGATGCCCGGTAGGCGCGCAGGTGGAGGCGCAGCTCGGCCATGCGGGACCGCAGGTCATCGGCCTCGCGGCTCCCGGACCCGACGGCACTGGTCTCGAGCGCGCCGCGCAGAGCCTGCCTCACCTGTGTGGGCCGCATCCCGTTGTCGTGGAGGTTGAGGAGGAGGGAGCCCATACCGGCCTCGTCGCGCAGTCGCCGGGCCACCACCTCCAGGGCGGAGGCCTTCTCCGCGACGAACATCACGGACAGGCCCTCGCGTACCGCGCGGAAGATGAGATTGGCGATCGTCTGTGATTTACCGGTTCCGGGCGGGCCCTCGACGACGAGGCTCCTGCCCGTAACAGCATCGGCGATGACGTGGGCCTGACTGGAGTCCGCATCGAGCGGCAGGTTCTCGATCAGCGCGTCGAGATCCTCCATCGACTCCGGGGAATGGGGCGCGGACAGGGGCGCGGTCGCGCGCGCAGTGCCACCGTCCGACTCGTCGGGAACGGGGGCGCGCTCTTCAGCGCTGGCCAGTCGGCGAACCACGGGGCTATGGGCCAGCTGGGGCCAGGATTCCTCCAGGTCCTTCCACATGCGGTAGGTGGAGAAGCGGAAGAGCCCCAGGTGGGCCGTGCGACTGATCCCGGCGTACTGGTGATAGTCGGCGAGCCGCGCTTGAACCGCCTGGAGCGTCGCCTCGACGTCGATTCCCCGACCATCTCGGATCGGCTCGCGCAATTCGGCCAGGTCGATACCCGTGTCGGCGATGAAGCGCTCGATCAGGGAGTAGTTGGGCGTAGAGGTCTCGGCCTCATCGAGGACGATCCCGAACTCCTCCTCGTCCTGCTCGATGCGAACCGGCACCAGGATGAGTGGGGAGCGCAGCATGCGCCCCGCTGATTTCCAGGTGAGGGTTCCCAGCGCCAGGTAGAGATTGTTGGCGCCGGTCTCCTCGATCACTGTGCGCGCCTGGGCGGCCATCGACGCCAGGCGCCGCTGATGCTCCTCACCCTCGAGGGCGGTGGTGACGATCCTGCGCCCGAGCAGTTCCCCCGGAGCCCGCGCACCGGCCTCGGGCGCGCTCCCCGACCCGGTATCGGCGCTGCGCAGCATTACCCGGTCGCGCTGGTTGACGAGGTCCTCGAGGCGCGCGAGCAACTCCTCGGGGACGCGCAGTTCGATGGCCATTCGCGAGTCGCGATTGATGAGGGGGTTGCGACGGGTGACATCGAGCAAGGACCGCTTCCACGCCTCGACCTCGGACATCGCCGGCAGGGGGCCAGAGAGCGGCGGCTCGGCGTCGGGCCCCTCATCGTTGGACGCTGGAGCGTCATCGGCCGCGTCGGAGGGGCTCGCCGAGCCCCCAACGACATGCCCCGCCTCCTCAGCAGTCCCCTCCGGCTCTGGGAAGGGCTCGCCCTCCGCCTCGCGCGGTTCGGCAAGGGCCACCGCGAGGATGACCTGGCGCATGGCGTCGAGGGCGCGCTCACGAGCAGGGCGCCTCAGACGATGCAGAAGCGCCGCGGATGAGCTCATGGCGAGAGCCGGGTCCAGAATCCCGATGTCGCCGCGCCGCGCGAGTTCGACGAATCGATCGGTTGCGGCATCACCGGCCTCCGGGCGATCCGAGTGCCGGGAGTATGCCAGCACCACGCCGTTATCCGTGAGCAGGAGGATCGGCGGGACACGAAGCGCCCGCAGGACCCCGGCGAGGAGGACCGCGGCCTCCAACGGCGAGGCCGAGCGGGTGTCGAGGATGTCACTGGCGGTTCGCACAGAATGCGCGCCTGCCGCCCATCCGCCCGGCGCGCGCTCGATGGCGAGCCCGCGTTGGCGCACGACGGCGATGGCCTTGTCCACCAAGGCGTCAGGCGCGCTCCGCCGGGCCTGCCTCCGAGCCGCATGAGCGATATCCCCCACCACCTCCCGATCCGATTCCTGATCCGGCCGCACCAGCGCCGCCAGGGCCGAGCCCGCCCAGCGCCCCGACCCGATCAGCGTCCAGCGGCGCGGCGGCAGCACCGTGAGTCCGTCGAGAAAGCGCACCTGCGACCGTCCGTCCCCCGCGGTCATCTCGACCCTCACCGCTGCCGGGCCGTCCTGCTCGACATCCCTCAGGGCGGCATCGAGCATCGCGAGATCAGCGGTGGCCGTCATGCGCCCCACAGCGGTATCCCAGTGGAATGTCCATGGCGCGGTGATCTCGGTGGCACCGCCGCGCTCGACGACGCTCACACGGACATCGATCGCGCCGAGTCCCTCCGTCGGGGCGCCCGGTCGGCCGACGGCGGATAGCCGGGCCTCACCCTCCCCCACGGGCAGGTGCTGCACCTGCGCCGCAGTGGGGCTCATGGCCAGCCGTACCCGGAGGCTCATGCCCGCCATGGCGTGGGCACGGCTCAGCACCGGCTCGCAGGAGGCCTCGACCGCGACGGCGTCCAAGGGGCTCCCGGAGGACACCCAATCGCCGTCGATCCTCTCGATGAGCCCATGCACCTCGTGACGTGCCGCGACCGGGGCGTCGATGAGCCGGAGCGCCTCGCTGACGGCGACCAGCGCGGCCAGGCTCCGCTCGGGGTCGAGGCGCTCGCCATGAACGACGTCATTGCGCCATCGGCGGACCTCGTGGAGCTTGGCGCCCAGGCCCATCGGCAGGGGGATGAGGTAGTGCCCGGCGTCGTCGCGCATCGTGAGCACGCGGATCTGCGCCGAGAGATCGGCGAGATCGAGGGGGCCCTGGCGCTCGTGCGCGCCCTCGAGTGCCATGCGCGCCTTCGCGGGCCCGAGGTCTTCGAGCGCACGACGGGTGAACGGTTGCAAATGCAGGGGAAGAAGGTCGAGAAGACCGCGCAGGACGAGCGTTTGGTTATTGGGATTCATCTCGAATGGGGGGATGGGGGATCGGGGCGGGCCGCAGCGCAGCGGTATGGCGAGTGATGATAGCGCTACCTGCGGATTCTTCACGCCGCGGCCCGTAGTCCGACCCGTGCGCCGTTCCTCCGGCTCGCGGACCGGTCTCGCTCCTATTTTCGACCGGTCTCGGTTATAGGGAGGGGCTATGGGGCGAGGGAGGCATCGGCGGGGCCGGCCCGGGCGCGGGCGCGCGCCTGACGGGGCACCCCGAGGATGTTCGCATCCACCGAGGCTCCGACGACGACGTCCCCGCCCTCGACCCGGCAGGAGTCGAGAGTCGCGCCATTGGCGGAGGCGAGGCGCTGCACCGCGGCACAGGGATCACCCGGTGCGACGATCGAGTTCAGGGCGGTCGCCCCGGCCAACGCGGCCATATCGGCGGCGGTCCGCGCCCGGCCGGCCGCACCCTCCGCGCCCATGAGCCCGCTCAGGCCCAGGGTGATCGCGAGGAGCACCCCGATGACGCCGACCATGAGGACCGTCCCCTCACCCCGCTCGCCCGCCAGGCGCCTCCCCCAACGCCCCGACCGGCCCGGCCGAGCCGGCAGCCCCTCCCCGGGCCTCCGCACACTACCGCGCCTCACCGCCCGTCACCGCCCGGCTCGGTGTAGGCGCAGGCCCGCGCCCGCAGCACGAGCCCCGCGCGCCCGAGCGGCCCGGGCGCGCCTCGGCTGATGCTCACGCAGGTGAGATCCCCCTCGGCCCCCACCGCGATGGAGGAGCCGGCGGGGACGACGGCGCTCGCGGCGGCCAGCGGATCTGCGCCGATGGCCGCCTGGCGCGCGCCCACGCGGGCGGCGTCGGTGATGCGCATCTGGGTGGCGCCGGCCGCGAGCGCGGAGAGGGCCAGGAGGAGGACGATGACGACAGCGGGCATGGCGACCGCGAGCTCCGCCGTCGCCATGCCGGACTCGCCCCGGGGCGCGGGCGGCCTGCGGGCGCGCGGGAGCGGCTGCGCGGCGCTCATCCGACCGACAGCGCCGACTCGATGAGGGACTGCAGCATGCCCCTCAGGCTCCCTGAGCGCATGATCGCCAGCAACAACCCGGCGAAGGCGGCCGCCGCGAGAGTGCCGATGGCGTACTCGGCGGTGGCCATGCCGGCCTCCCCCGCCGGGTCCGCCCCGCCGTCGGGGGCGGTATGCGATGCTGCCTCGGCGCGCTCCAGGGCAGCGGCGATGGGCCCGGTCAGCAGGGCGTACTCGGCGCCGGGATGGGCCAGGCCCCAGGCGCGGTGGAGGGTGAGCAGGGCGTTCTTCATGGGGATCTCCTCGGGATCGGGGGCGCTCGGCCCCGCGGGCACCATGCCCGCTCCCCGAGAGTGAGCCCATCGGGGACCCCTCGGGCACGCTCCTCCACAGAATCGGACCGCGCACGGGCACCTCGCCGCCTGTGGTTCCCGGATCCTGCGGCTACGACGACGGCGCTCCCGCCCGCCGGCCCGGTCAGTTGGGCTCCCGGTGCGGAGGCCGGCTCCCCGCCCTCGTCGCCCCGTGTCATCCGCTGGTAGGAGGACGGATCGGCTGATCGACCGAAGCACCCCGCGATGGCGCGCCCCTATCCTGAGGCCGTGCTGATCGTTGAGTCGCTGCTCCTACTGCTCACCGAGGACTCGGGGAGGCCCGAGGGCTGGTCGAGCGACAACGACCTCATGCTGCGCGGGGCCCTCCTGTCCGATCTCATGCTGGCCGGCCGGATCGAGGCCGATACCGCCCGCACCGCGCGCCGCCCACGGATGCGCATCGTCGACACCACGCCCACGGGCCATCCCGTGCTCGACGACGCCCTGGCCGCCCTGTCGGCCAAGAACGGCAGGCGCATCGCCTCCGCCGTCACCTGGGACGACCTGCGCGCCCACGACGCCGCCGGGGCCTCCCTCGTCAAAGCCGGCGTCCTGACCGAGAGCACCGCCACCGCGCTCATTCCCGCCTTCCCCACCCGCGACCCCCGCCCGGAGGCCGAGCTGCGGGAGCGGCTCTACGGCGAGATCGCGGGGACCCGGGCCCCGGACGCCGCCGACAGCGCTCTCCTGGCGCTGCTGCAGTCCACCGGTGCGGCCTGGAGGATCCTGAGGGCTGAGCGCACGGGCCTGCGCCGCTCCGGTCTCGCCCAGCGCATCAAGGAGATCGCGGAGCAGGCCCCGGTCACCGGCGCGATCAAGGAGGCGATCGCCTCGATCAGCAGCGCCGTCGGCGTCATCAGTGCCCGCGCTCGGAGGGCGACCGCCGTCGCGACTTGAGTGATGCGCGTGGAGCGCGGTGAGTACGAACCCTGAGATTCCGCCGAGAGAATGAGGAGACCCCGGCGAATTCGTCATACCGTGTGGGCATGCTGATCTCTGAACAGCTGTTCCCGATCCTGAGCGGGAGCAGCGAAGGCAGCGGGGACTGGGCCCTGCGCAGCATCTACGGGCTGCGCGGCGCAGTGCTCGCCGACCTCCTCCTCGCTGGCAGACTCGACCTCACCCCGGGTCGGGATCCCATGATGCGCGTCATCGACGACACACCGACCAACAACCCCATCCTCGACTATGTCCTTTCCCAACTCCCCACCGGGGAGGGCATTCGGATCTCCTCGGTCATCGGACGCGGGGAGTGCTCCTTGGAGGACATCATCGCCGAGCATGGGGCAGTCGGGCTCCCCGAGCCCGATGACGACGGCGCTCCCGAGGACGCCGACCCCGCCCCGGAGCCGGGGGCCGGGATCGTGGACCGCCTCATCGCGGTTCTCGCCGGGAAGCGACCCGCCACCGCGGCTGATCAGGTGCTGCTGTCGATCCTCAAGGGGCTGGGCCTGGGCAGGGCGGTGCTTCCCAGCGAGCGCACGGGCCTGGGCTGGAGCGGGTTGTACCGGCGGATCAAGGAGATCACCGATACGAACGCCCCGGGCGAGCCCCTGCGCACCATGACGGACACCCTCGCGGCCCTGACGATCATCGTGGCCACGGTCGACGACAACCGCTGAGCATCCGGGGCCGCCGATCCGCCTGTGCGATGGTTCCGGGATGGGAAGCGGCCCATAACCTGCGCCTATACCCGAAGCATGCTGATCGCCGAGAAACTGCTCCTCCTCCTGCTCACGGACTCCGGTTCTCGCGAGTCCCGCGCCAGTTTGATGGCGCCGGTGGCGCTGCGCGCCGCAGTGCTCATCGACCTCGCTCAGGCCGGCCGGATCCGCATCGGCGAGGACAAGAAGAAGACCGTCCGCATCATCGACCACTCCCCCACGGGCCACCCCGTCCTCGACGCCGCGCTCGCCGCCCTGGCCCCGAAGGACGGCAAGCGCATCGGCACGATCGCGCGGTGGGGCGGCCTGCGGGCACTGGAGCTCGCCGCCGACTCGCTGAAGAGCGCCGGGATCCTCGGTGAGACCAAGGGCGGGATCTTCAACTGGTTCACCCGCTACCCCGCGCTCAACCCCGCCCCGGAGGCCGCGCTGCGCGCCCATCTCGAGGCCGTCATCAGGGGCGAGGCCCCGGCCTAGGAGGCCGATGGCGTGCTCCTCGGCATCCTGGAGGCGATGAACGCGACGCGCATCGCCCTGCCCAAGGAGCGCATCGGGCTGAGCACGCGCGAGGTGAAGCGCCGGATCAGGAGGATCATCTCGGAGGCCGACCCCGCCAGCACCGCTGTCAGGGCCGCCGCCAACGCGGTGAGCGCCGCGGTGATCGCGGCCATCGGCGCATCCTCCGCCGTCGGAGCCGCCGCCGGGTAGGCCGCTTCCCCTCCATCGTTCCCACTCCGGGGACGGATGGACGGGCCAGAATGGGGGCATGCTCATGCCGTACTCCCCCACCGCCGAGCCGCTCACCCGCTTGGCCGACGGGACCATCAAGCAGATCAGCCCCTTCACCGGCACGGAGGTGTGGACCGTGCCCGGGCGCGGGAATCGGCCCATCGCCCATCCCGTCGCCGGGCGCCACCCGCTGGCGCCCGGGGAGCGCGAGCGGGCCTGCGCGTTCTGCTCGGGCCGCTACTTCGAGACCCCGCCGGAGAAGTCGCGCGTCGTCGTCGGAGCGGGCGGGGGCTTCGAGCGGATCGATGGCGTCCCCGCCTCCGAGCTGGCCGCGACGACGGCGGAGTTCCGACGCATCCCCAACCTCTTCGAGATCGTCTCCTTCGACTATTGGCGCGCCAACCACGGCTTCGAGATCCCCGACGCCGCCCGCGAGCGCATGGAGGCCTATCTCGCCGATCCGGCCGGCGCCGAGCACGCGGCATCCATCGCCCGGGCCAAGCTGCGCGCCTCCGGGACCGACCCTGCGATGTGGGAGACCTGGGGGGCCGCGGAGCGGCGCGCCTACCTGGCCTCGTTCTTCGCCAGCGGGCACGACGTCATCGTGAGCCGGCGCCACTTCACCGACGACGCGATCGACTCGGCCGGCCTGGCGGGCTCGGGAACGCTCAGCGCGACTGAGCACCGCGCCTACATCCGCCTGGCCGTGTCCGCGATGCACGACCTCTACGAGGCGAACCGGTGGGTGCGCTATGTGGCGGTCTTCCAGAACTGGCTGCGGCCTGCCGGCGCGTCCTTCGACCATCTGCATAAGCAGCTCGTGGCGATCGACGAGCGCGGGGTCTCCGCCCAGCTGGAGCTGGAGAAGGTGCGGGCCAACCCGAACCTGTACAACGAGATGGCGGTGGATTACGCCGCCTACCAGGGACTGCTCGTGGCGTCGAATGAGCACGCGGTGGCCTTCGCGGGATTCGGGCACCGCTACCCCACGCTGGAGGTGTATTCGACATCGGCGATCTGCGAGCCGTGGCGGATGAGCCGGGAGGAGGTCGATGCCGTCGCCGATCTCCTGCACGCCCTGCACGCCGCCACGGGTGCCGACGTGCCGAGCAATGAGGAGTGGCACCACAAGCCGATCGACGTCGATCAGCCCATGCCGTGGCATGTGACGCTGAAGTGGAGGGTCTCCACGCTGGCGGGCTTCGAGGGCGGCACGAAGATCTACCTCAACACGATCGACCCGTGGAACCTGCGCGAGCGCGTGGTGGCGCGGCTGGAGGATCTGCGGGCGGACCGCCTCATCGCACCCATGTCGGTGGGCGAGGAGTGCCCGACCACCCCCAACCGCCTCCTCTACAACCCCGTCCTGAGCAGATGAGCGTGCGGTCCTTTTCCCGGAGGGAATCGGACGGCGCGCTTTCCGCGCGATGGAGCCCCCCAGTGCGCCGTCCCGCGGTCGCACCAGTGCGTGAGGATCCGCCCGATGAGCGCTGCTGCCGGAGAGTTGTCGTCCCTCGCCTCACAGCCCCAGGGCGCCGCGCTCGTCGGAGCTGACCCAGCCGGGGCGCTGCTCCAGGGCGCGGAACCAGCGCGACAGGGCCGGCCAGAAGCTGATCTGGGGCGCCTCGCCGCCCGGGTAGGACTGGCGGCCGCCGTACTCGTAGGCCTGGACGGTGGTGAACAGGCGGATGTCGGAGCCGGTGGGCTCGGTGCCGCACAGGAACTGGCCGATGGACACGAGCGAGGACAGCGGTGGTAGATCCACCAGTGTCATGCCGCCCTCGCGAGAGGGGTGCATGCGGGTGGCGCGCGCGAGCATCGTGTCGACGACGTCGAAGGCCACGAGCACGCCCTGCGCGGCCACGGCCGCCTCAGCCTCGTCCTCGCAGTGGGTGGCGACGGCGTGGCCGCGGTTGATGTGCTCACCGATCCACTCGTCCCAGGCATCAGTGGAGTTGCGGCGGTTCAAGGGGTAGAGGTCCGGGGCCCCCTCGCGGTGCAGGTCCCACCAGGCTGTGGCGAGGTCGAACAGAAGCGTGCCGGAGTCGTCGGACACGACCTGCCCGGTGGTGGTGTCCACGAGGGCCGGGACGGTGGGGGGCGGGGCGTAGCCGGGGGTGGTGGCGTAGACCTCGGCCAGGGAGCGGGCGCCCAGGACGGCATCGGTACCGGGCTCGCCATCGGGGCCGGTGAACTCCCAGAAACCATCCTCCCCCCGGTCGTAGCACATGGACAGCGCGATGGCCTGGGTCAGGCCCAGCACGCGCCGGGCGATGAGGACCCTGCGCGACCAGGGGCATGATGGCGAGGCGACGAGCCGGTAGCGGCCCGCCTCGACGGGCAGATCGTCGGCGGAGAAGCGGTGCGAGGTGGCGATGGCCATGAGAACTCCCTGTGCTCGGTGCGCGGCGGAGGGCGACGTCACCCCCACAGGGACATGGTCCCCCAGTTCGCGAGCCCTGTCATGCGGTCCGCGCAGTGTTTGCGGCGCTCATCGGTGGCCCTGCCCACGATCCCCCGCCGGACGACAACCGCGTCGCCCACTAGGCCAGGGCCGGGGCCACCTCGTCGACGAAGGCCAGCGCATCGCTGCCCTCCCATGCCGGATCGGCCAGGAGCTCGCGGACGCGCTCGCAGGCGCGGCGCGCCTGATCACGCTCATCGAGCTCCATGAGCGCGCGGATCATGCGGGTCAGCGACTCCGCTGCGGCCTGGCGGTCGTCCTTGGCCATGAATCCCTCGACAGCGGCCTCGCAGTACGGGACGACCTCCGAGTCATGGCCGACGCGCCCCAGGATGAACGCATAGGCGTCGTGCCAGGCGCCGCGCTCCCAGGCCCGGTCCTTCCCGGAGAAGGACTCCACGAGCAGCTCGCGCGACTCCTCCATGAGGATGCGCGCCTCGTCAAGATGCTCGGCGGCCTCGTCCCGGCCGGGCGCGTCAACGATGGCGCGGGCGGCCTCGCGAAGGGAGCGAGAGCGGTGGCGCTTGCCGCCCTCAGTGCCTGTGCCATGGAGGTCTGCGATCTGGCGGTGCAGGTCGGCGGTGGTGGCGTTGTCGCCGAGGTCGGCGGCGGCCGTTACCGCGGTGGTCAGCTGTTCGATGGCCCTGTCCACGTGGCCGTCGCGCACAAGGATCCGGGCAGCGGCGGTGGCGTTGTCGACGGCGCCCCGGCTCTCCCCCATGTCGGACTGCGCGGAGGCGAGCAGGCCCCGGACGTAGAGCTCGACGCCGGGGGCGTCGATGGCGCCCAGTTCGGACAGGGCTGCGGAGAAGGCCTCGACGGCCTCGGCGGGACGGCCGTCCTGCGCCAGGGCGCGGCCCAGTGAGACCGTGGCCAGTGGGCCGCTCACGGGGGCCTTGAGAGCGGTGAGCGCGTCGGCCGCCTCGCGCCGCTGCTCCAGCGAGACGCTGGTGGCGTGATCGGCGGCGGTGGTCTCGGCGAGGAGAGTGCGGGCGGTCACGGCGGCGAGCACGGGAGTGCGATCGTGACGGCGCAGGACGCCGTCAGCCAGGTCGCTGGCGCGATGCGGGAAGCCGGCCTCGTTGAGGCGCCGGGCCCGCAGGAGGTCGAGGTCGTCGGCGGGATGGTCGCCGTGGAACCCCTCGGGGACGGCGTCGAGGATCCACTCGAAGAGCGCGATGGCGGCATCGGCGCCATCGGGGTCGGACAGCGCCGAGAGGACCTGGGCGAGATCGGCGGCGGTGTTGCCCATCTGGACGAGGCGGCGGTACTCGGTGCCCTGGACGGCGCTGTCGCGCTTGCCGGCGCGCTCCAGCGCGCCGAGGCGCTCCAGGGAGTCCTGGACGAGCCCCCACAGGGCCTCCAGGTAGTGATGGGCGCGTTCGGACAGGGCGGCGGCGCGGACGGCGTCGAGGCCCTCGCCCTCGGGGACGTCCGCGGCGTCGGCCGCGAACTCGTCGCGCAGGCTGAGGATGTCCAGGCGCAGGAAGCCGAGCTCGCCGTCGCGCGCCCCGATGGAGGAGCGCATGCGGTGGCGCTCACGGATGGCGCCCTGGTGGTCGCGCAGGAGGCGCTTGGCGTCGGCGCGCAGGAAGGCGGTCTCGATCTGCAAGTTGGCGGGGCCCGGCCAGTCCGCCTCGAGGATCCCGCCGGCGGCCACGCGGTCGACGACGACGAATCCATCCAGGTCCGCGCCGAGCCTGGCCAGCGAACGCGAGTAGCGCAGGACGGCATCCTTGGGGCCGTAGACGGGCATGACGGGCTTGATCTCGAGCTCGGGGTAGGGGCCCTCGAGGTCGGGGGCCAAGGTGTCCTCCATGATCGGCTCGGGCTTGCAGCGGCTCCCCACACCGGAGGGGGTGGCGGGCACGAGCTGCTCGGGCAGGACGGTCGGGGCCACGGCAGCGCCGGGGGCGCTCTGGGCGCTGACGGCCTCCGGGGAGCCGGGAACGCTCGGCGCGTGGGGCGCGCTGCCGGCACTGCCCGCGTCGGAGCCGGGCTCCGCGATCGGCGCGGGCAGCGGGGCATGCGCCGGGGACGCTGGGGAGGCGGGCGCCAGGATCGGGCCAGTCACCAGCGTATCTGCGGGCGGCGCGGACTGGGTCGCGGGCGCGCAGACGCTCCTCGGAACTGACGGAGTCCCGGCGCTACTGGCGGCCAGGGGATCGGAGCTCGTGGCATCCGGCGGGGTGGTCGGGGTCCTCAAATCGGCGAAATCGGCGACATCGGCCAGGATGGCGGGAGCGGTCAGGGCCGGGGCGGGCGCCGGGGAGACCAGTGGTGGCGGGGGCGGGACGGGGCCCGGCGGCGGCGCGGGGGCCTCGCCCGCCGGGGCGGCCTGAGTGTACTGGGCCAAGCGGGCAGCCTGGGCGGCCTCGGCCGCCCGCGCCACCCTGACCCAATTGGGGACGGTGCCCCTCTTCGAGGAGGCCGGGGACGGCGATGCCACGTACCCGTATGCGACGGGCGAGGCGGCTGGTCGGGACGGAGCGCCGGCACGATCGGCGGCCCCCTCGACGGGGGTGATCTCCTCGGCGGAGAACTCATTGGCGACCCGCTGCACGATCGAGCGGCGGACCGGACCGCTGAAGGCCTGGGCGGCGATGCCGTCCGGGCGCGCCACCTCAGGGGAGGGGGCCGCGGGGCCGGCGGGAGCAGCCGGGCTCGCCGAAACGGTCACTGGCTGGTGCGGCGCCGTCGGAACATCCTCGACCAATTCGTGAGCGGTCGTGGAGGGAGGGCGCTCATCGCCGCTGCTGGGCGCGGTCGGCACGGAGTCGGGCATA
Organism: Actinomyces gaoshouyii; assembly: GCF_002072175.1. Lineage (GTDB taxonomy): Bacteria > Actinomycetota > Actinomycetes > Actinomycetales > Actinomycetaceae > Actinomyces > Actinomyces gaoshouyii. The sequence continues at coordinate 146,494 of NZ_MVIV01000005.1, forward strand.
AGGACGCCGCCGCGGCCGCCCGGTCCGAGCGCGGGGACGCGGGCGTGGCCTCTGGCGGGGGTGGCGGGAGTCATGTCCGTCGGCCCGGCGATGCTCTCCTGGCCCGGCTGGGGCGGTGGCGCCGTCCGGGCCATCTGCGCTGAGACGGCCGACGGCGCGGACGAGGGCGCCGCCTGGGCGGAGGCAGCGGAGAGCGTGCCGACGGCGCCCTCGGAACCGGCGGCGCCCGCCTTTCCGGCCGAGCCCGTGATGCCCCCGGTCTCCTTCGCGCCGATGCTCGCCTGCCCACCGGCCGGGGTGGCGGGGGACATCGCGGCGGCCCGCGCTTCCCCCTTGAGGGAGGCCGCGTCAATGCCGACCTCGCCGGACTGGCTGCCGAAGGTGGCGGCCCAGGCGTCATTCTCACGACGGCTGCGCTGGTCGTCGGGGTCGAGCAGGCCGGCGAGGCGCGAGACGTGGGCGCTGTGGGGCGGATTCTCGTCGAGGGGCTCCGTGCCGGGATGCTCGGAGTCGGCCGAGGGCAGGACGATCCCGCCGTCGCCGATGACGGGACGGGCCAGGTCGCGATCGAGCTGTTCGGAGATGGTGCGGTTGCCGTTGCGGCGGTCGTAGAGGCCGGCCAGGCGGCGGGCCCAGGCCTCCATGTCGACGCGCGCCTGGGCGATGCGCACGACCGCCGGGATGCCCGGATCGGGGCACCAGGTGGCCTGGACGGGAGCGTCGGCGCCGAGGATCTCGTTGCCCCATCCCGCGGCCTCGGCCTCGCGCAGCACGAGGGCCGCTCCGCGCAGGGCCGTCAGGAGGACCTCGCCGGACTCCGCCGTCGGGAGCCAGCCGAGGTGGCGGCGCAGGAGGGTGAGCGCGCGGTCGGGCTTGCCGGACAGGGCGAGGTACTGCCAGTGCAGGGCTATCGAGCGCAGGCTGCCCGGGCTGGACTCCTGGGCCCGGTAGGCGTGCAGGTGGGCGTTCCAGGCCGCTGCCGGGCGGCCCGAGGCCAGGAGGGCGAGGAGGGAGGCGGCGCGGACGGTCTCGCGCATCGGCCCCACGCCCACGTCGCCGCTGAGGATCGGGGCGGCGGTGGACACCGCGAGGTCCCACTCCTCGTTGCGAGTGGCCCAATCGATCTCGAGGAGGGGCTGGTAGATGTCGCGGGCCGGGTCCTCCTCGGGCTCGGCGCGCCGCCACTGCGCGAGGGCCTTGGCGGCCTCATCCTCGCGGCCCAGGAGGGAGGCGACCTTGGAGCGCTGCCCGTAGATGCCCCGCATCGCACCGCCCTGGGAGGAGTGGAAGGCCTCGACCTTGCGCGTGAGGAACCGCAGCTGCTCCACCGAGACCGCGGGATTGCTCGCGGCGACCGCCACCGCCCACGTGCAGTCCCAGGTCAGAGTGCGCAACGCCTCGGAGCTGAACAGCTCGGGCCGCTGGGAGAACCGGGCGAGGCTCCAGTTGAGCGGGTCCAGCGCCCGCCACTGCTCGTTGCCCAGGAAGTACTCGCGGGTGAGGGCGACCCGGGAGGAGACCTGGAGGACCTCGGCGCCAAGGGCATCCGCCCAGGTGACGGCCTCGGCCGTCAGCGCTGACACGGCCGGCGTGTGCTCCAGGCCGGCCGTATGTGCGAGCCTGGCGGTGATGTCCTCGCGGGTTGTCATGATGGTCCTTCCGATGGCGGTCAGGGCGGCTCAGGAAGCCGACGGGAGGTCATGGCGGGAGGGGATCCGGCCCCGTTATCCCGGCACCGGGGGCGGCGCGGGATGCGCCCGGGAAGCCCGGAAGGCCGGAGAGGACGGGAACCCGCCGGGACGCCCGGGCCGAGACGAGAGGATCGGAGGGCCCTCGGGCATCTGACGATACGCCGAAAGACCGGGCCCGGGGGCGCCGATCAGCCCTCCTTCGTGATATTCCCGTGACGTATGGGGCAGAGGATACTCTGGTTGCGTTTTGATCACAGGCGACCGGCCTCGACACCCGTTCTGTGATCCGCGTCGCAGAGTGCGCCACGGAGTGAGAGGCCCGACGCGGCGGCCCATCACTGGCGAGGGGGCATGCGCGCCTACCAGGGATAACGCCGCCATGAGCCCCTCCCTCCTGCGCGAATCATGCTGCTGCTCGACGATGGGGTCTCGCCCGGGATCGCGCGTCATCAGACCCCTCGTAGGGAGGGTATCGGGGAATACCGCCGTTCAGGCCGGGATGTGATTAGTCGGGCATTCGCTCGCGTCAAGTCGACACCCCGGCCGGCAGGACACGATCAGAACTCGATGATGGCGGTGCGGGACGGATCCAGTCCCAGGCGGACCCTCGTGCCAACCCCGTTCGCCGACCCGTTGCCCCCGCCCGCCCCAGCAGCGACGACGGCCGGCCCACCAGGGACATCGAGGGAGACATCCACCTCGATCCCGCCTCGGCGCATCCGCCTGGCGAGCACCGTCCCGCTCGCCCCCGGAAGCTCCGCGGAGCCGCGCGTCCCAGCGCCATCGGCTCCCGGTCCGCCCTCCTGCGGGCCGACGATGCTCAGCGCCCCTGGGGCGAGCGCCAGCCCGACGCCGGCTCCGTCTAGCCGCGACCCCCGCGCGCCCGGCCGGTCGCCCGCGAGCAGACTCCCCCAGCCCAGGGCCTCGGCCTGCTCGCGGGCGAGGATCGGGGCGAAGCCGAGGAAGGCCGCGACGCCCGCGCTGCCCGGATCGGCCCACAGCGCCTCGGGGGCGGCCAGGCGCGAGAGCCGTCCGGCCTCCATGACACCAACCTCATCCGCGACGGTCATCGCCTCGTCCTGGTCGTGGGTGACGTAGAGGGCGGTGGCGCCATGCTCGGTGAGGATGGCGCGCAGGTCGCCGGCGAGCTGCTCGCGCAGAGCGCGGTCGAGCGCGGACAGGGGCTCGTCGAGCAGCAGGAGCCGGGGCCGGGGCGCGAGAGCTCGAGCCAGGGCGACGCGCTGCGCCTGCCCGCCGGACAGGGTGGTGATGGGCCGCGCCGCGTAGCCGGGCAGACCGACGAGATCGAGCATCTCGGCGACGCGGCGCGCCCGCTGGGCCCGGGTCATGCCCGTCAACCCGTAGCCGACGTTCCCGGCGACGTCCCGGAAGGGGAAGAGCTGACCCTCCTGGAACATGAGCCCGAATCCGCGCTTGTGCACCGGGGTGGCGACGACGTCGCGCCCGTCCCAGCGGATGGCGCCGGCCGCAACGGGCTCCAGGCCTGCCACGGCACGCAGCAACGAGGACTTGCCCGACCCGGAGGCCCCCAGGAGCGCGGTGATCCGCCCGGAGGGGATCTCCAGGCCGACGCCGTCGACGGCCACCACCGGCCCAGCGCCCCGGCCTGCGGAGTAGACCACCCGCAGCCCGTCGATGCTCAGTCCGTCTGCCATAGGGCCTCCCTGCTGGTCGTAGGGGTACCGGGCTCGCCGGGACGCGCGCCTTCGCGGCGCGCCCAGCGGTTCTGCAACCACTCGCAGCCGAGCATGAGGACGGCGGTGCCGACGGCCAGGATGACACCGGCGGCCAAGCCCATCCCCTGGTTCTGCGCGCCAGGACGGCCGATGAGACGGTAGAGCACCACGGGAAGGGTCGGCTCGGTGGGGCGAGCGAGGAACGAGGTCGCCCCGAACTCCCCCAGGCTCGTGGCCAGGGCGAATCCGGCGGCGAGGCCCCCGGCGCGCGCCAGGTGCGGGCCATCGACGGTGAGCAGGACGCGCCCCGGACCGGCACCGAGGGCGGCAGCGGCCTCGCGCTGCTGGGAATCGATGGCTCGCAGGGCCGGCAGGAGGGTGCGCACCACGAGCGGCACGGCCACGACGGCCTGGGCGAGCGGCAGGATCCACCATGACGCCGTCAGGCCCGTGGGGGCGAGGGTGATGAGGAAGCCGAAGCCGACCGTCACGGCGGACACGCCCAGCGGCAGCATGAAGGCGGCGTCGAGGAGCGAGACGGCACGGGCCAGGGCGCGGCTGCGGGGGCTGCGCGAGACCACGAGGCTCACCGCGCTGCCCACCGCGAGCGCGATCGCGGCCGCCACGACGGCCGCGCGCAGGGAGGTGGCGGCGGCCTCCCAGACGGTGACGAGCAGGGCGCCCCCCTGGCCGCGCGTGCCCAGGTCCGTGTAGTTCGCCAGAGTCCACCGCCCGCCCCGGCGCAGGGAGCGGACCACGAGCACGAGCACGGGGGCGGCCAGGAGCCCCCCGATGGTGACGGCGGTGAGCGCGAGCGCGGGGACGTCGGCACGGCGCAGCGGGGTGGCGGGCACGTCGAGGCGCAGGCGGAGCCGGGCGGTGGAGGCGGCGCGGGCGCGCTCGGCCCCCCAGAGGGCCGCGGCGATGACGAGGAGCTGGACGACGGACAGCACGGCGGCCGCGCGCAGGTTCAGGTACTGGGCGGTCTGGACGTAGATCTCGGTCTCGATGGTGCCGATCCCCACCCCGCCCAGGACCAGCACGACCCCGTAGGCGGTGGCGCAGAACAGGAACGTGAGCGAGGCGGCCGACGCGATCGCGGGGGCGAGACTCGGCAGGGTGACGGTGCGCCAGGCCCGCCACGGCGAGGCGCCGAGCGCGCGGGCGGCCTCGACGGCGCGGGGGTCGAGCCGGGACCACATGGTGCCCACGGTGCGCACGACGAGCCCGTAGTTGAAGAAGACCAGCGCGGCGACGACGGCGGTGAGCGTCCCGTCCAGGCCGAGGCCTCCCAGCGGCCCGCCCTTCGTGACCAGTGCGTGGAAGGCGACGCCGACGACGACGCTGGGCAGTACGAAGGGCACGATAACGATCCCGCACAGGAGGTCGCGCCCCGGGAAGGAGCGCCGGTAGAGAACGAGCGCTCCGGGCACGCCGAGAACGACGCAGATCACGGTGGCCGCCGTCGCCTGAGTGAGGGTCTGGGCAAGGATCCGCCAGGTGCGCGGGGCCGTGAGGACCTCGGCGAAGCCGGTGAGGTCGAGGGCGCCGTCGGGGGCGAGGCCGCGACCCATGAGCGTGGCGACCGGCCAGAAGAACAGCACCGCGAGGAAGGCGAGCGGCACCGCGACCGCCGCCGCCCAACCGATCGCCTCCCCCGGGGTGCGCGAGGGGCCCGAACGATGAGGCCCGGGCCGAGGGCGGCCCTCCTGGACTACCATCCGCGCTCCTCGTTCCTCGGGGCGCTCCCGCCGGCCCCGCCACGCCCGCGGAGGGCCGCCCCCACCCCTGCCTGGCGTGGAGGCATCGCCACAGGCGAGAGCCGCCCCGCACCCGGCCCCGGCCTCACTGCCCGACGGCCTCGGTCCAGGCGGCGAGCCAGGTCTCGCGCTTGTCGGCGATGGCGGCGGGATCGAGGGCGAGCGGGGAGGCCGAGAGGGCGCCGAAGGTCGTCATGGCGGGGCTGAGCGTCGCCTCGGCGCTGACGGGGTACATGTACATCGAGTCGGGGATCGCCGTCTGGACGTCCTTGGTGAGGAGCCATTCGATGAAGGCCTTGGCGCCGGAGGGGTTCTTGGCGCCGGCCAGGACGCCCGCATACTCGATCTGCCGGAAGGCGGTGGCCGGGACGGAGGCGGTGGTCGACGTCGTCCCATCGGCGCTGACGGTGGCGGCGGGCGAGGAGGAGTAGGACAGGACGATCGGATAGGCGCCCCTGCCCTCGCCCGCGGAGAAGTCGACGCTGTAAGCGGCGGTCCAGCCCTCGACGATCTTGGCGCCGTTGGCCACGAGCCGCTTCCAGTAGTCGGCGAAGCCGTCCTCCCCGAAATGCGCGATGGTGGCCAGCAGGAAGCACAGGCCGGTGGTGGAGGTGGAGGGGTTGATGAGGACGGCGAGCCCCTTGTTCTCGGGCTTGGTGAGATCCTCGAAGGAGGCTGGTGGCGTGAGGCCGTGATCGGTGAGGTAGGCGACGTCGTAGTTGAGGGCGACCTCGCCGAAATCGATGGGGGCGATGGCGGCGGCGCCGTCCACGAGGTAGTCCTCGGCGCCGGCGGGCAGGGTGATGGTGGAGGCGGGATCGACCACGCCGCTCGCGGCCAAGCGGGAGATGAATGAGTTGTCGACGCCGAAGAAGGCATCGCCCAGTGGCGCGTCCTTGGTGAGGACGAGCTGGTTGGCGAGCTCGCCGCCGCTGCCGGACTTCGAGATGGACACCGTCAGGCCGGAGTCCTTCTGGAAGGCGGCGAGGAGGTCCTCGGGGAGGTTGAAGTCGTCGTGGGTGAGGACGGTGATCGTATTGGCGTCGTCGCCGCCCTTCTTGCCGCAGGCCGTCAGGGCGGTGGCAGCGGTGACGGCCGCCGAGCCGGCGAGCAGGGCACGACGGGTGAGGATCGGCGCGGGAGCCGTGCGGCGCGGAGCATTGGGGCTGGTCGGGGTGGTCGTAGCGGTCATGGTGCCTCCTGGTCGAGTGCCTGGAGGGCCCGCGCCCGGGCGGCGCGCGGGGAGAACTCGACTTCCTTCGCCGGTGCGAGCCGGAGCAGGTTCGAGGGTCTGCGGTTCCCCGCACTCTCAGCGCCCGCCCCACCATCGGCGGCGGGATTCGGCGCTCCCCTGTCGTAGTGGCCCCAGCATAGCCGGGCGCGGGTCATGCGGTCCCACTGCGCGCCCCGGATCTCTTCCCCTTCCTCTTCTTGCGCCCTCGGCCCGCAGATACCGTCTCGGCCCGCTGTTGCGCCCTCATCCTTGCAGTTTGAGGGCGCAGCGCTGGGATGAGACGGTATCTCGAGGGTGAGGGCGCAAAGATGGGGCATGATCGTCCCATCGCATCGCCCGCCGACCGAAGGAGCCCCGCCATGCCCGGCAAGACCACCGTTGACTTCGCCTGGAAGGCGACTGCTGCCGTCGCCACCCTGGCCGCCGGCTTCGTCGCCGACAGGGCGCTGGGCACCGTCTGGAAGACCGTCACCGGCAAGCCGGCCCCCAACGACGAGTCCCAGCTCCTGGACTACCGGCTCATGGAGGTCGTCGCCTTCGCCGCCCTCTCCGGAGCCGCGCTGGCCGTGACCCGCGAGCTCGCCCTCCGCAAGGCGGCCGCCTGGTACGGCGGTCGTGGCCACAACCCCCTCACCTCCTGAGAGAACTCCCCATTCCCGAACGTCGCGGGCCGTGGAACCGTTGGCCCCGAGCCTGATGGTCTCTGATCATCGACCCGGACCGGACCGACCGCCTCCTGCGCAACGCGACCCTCAGCCCCGACCGCCCCGGGCCCCGCACCCTCCCATACGCGCTCACCAGCCGGCCCTGATGACGGGCGGGGCGCCGCCGCACACGTAGGCTGGGGCCCGTGACATCGCTCGAGGTTCTCCAGGCCGTCTGCGCCGCCATCGTGCTCGTGTCGACCATCGTCGGCGTGACCGTCTTCGGCCGCGCCTGCCTGACGATCGCCCGGAGACTGCGGGTCGGCCGCTCCGTGCCCCGCGAGCGCCTGCGCCCCGTCGGCCGCCGCGCCTGGCTCTCCCTCTCCGCCGCGCTCAACCACCGGGCCTTCCGGAGACGCCCCTGGATCCGGGCCGCCCACTGGCTGGTCATGATCAGCTTCCCGCTGCTCTTCCTCACCCTGGTCACCGGGTACGGGCAGGTGCTCGGCGGCGCGGCCTTCACCCTGCCGCTTCTCGGGCACGCCGCCTGGTGGGGGTGGGTCGTCGACATCATCGCCTGGCTGAGCCTGGCCGGCATCATCCACCTCGTGGCCGTGCGCCGGCGCCTCACCCGCCGGGGCGCGGCCGAACCGCCCTACGCCGCCGACTCCGAGGGGGGCGCGCGCCCCCGCACCTCCCGCTTCGCCGGCTCCACCGCCCGCCAGGCGCATTTCGTGGAGGGGATCATCGCCGCCGTCGTCGCCTGCGTCCTCGCACTGCGGATGCTGGAGCACGCTCACCTGGCCGCCTCCCCCGACGCCGCGGAGCGCGCCCTGGCCACCTGGACGCGATTCCCGCTCACCGCCTGGGTCGGCCCCGCGCTCGAGCCCCTGGGATACACGGGCCTGGCCGCCGCGATCACCATCGTGGCCACCATCAAGGTGATGGTATCCATGGCGTGGTTCGTCGTCGTCGGCCGCCAGCCGTCCATGGGCGTGGCCTGGCACCGCTTCCTCGCCTTCATCAACATCTACGCGCGCCGCGAGCTCGACGGCTCCAAGGCCCTCGGACCGCTCGCCCCCATCACGCTGCCCAACGGCAGCCCCCTCACCGCCCAGACGATGGACGACCTCGACGCCGCCATGGAGGCCGCCGACGAGGGCACTGGCCCCGAGGTGCGCCTGGGCGTGGGGCGCATCGAGGAGTTCACCTGGAAGGGCCTGCTCGACTTCAACACCTGCACCGAGTGCGGCCGCTGCCAGGACCTCTGCCCCGCCTGGAACACCGGCAAGCCCCTGTCCTCCAAGCTCTTCACCCTGGCCCTGCGCGACCACGCGGCCGCCGCCGCGCCCTACCTGCGCGCCGCCGCCGAGCTCGGGGTCGCCCCTGAGGAGGTTGACGACGACGTCCTGCCCACCCGGGGCATCTCCAGCCCCACCGGCAGCGCCGGGCTCGCCCCGGGCTCGGCCCACACCGGCGACATCCTCGGCGCGCTGCTGGCCGCCAAGGCCGCGCCCACCGAGACCGGCGTCGCCGCCCGGCCCGCCCCCCTGGCGGGCGATGTCATCCCCGCCGATGTCCTGTGGGCCTGCACCACCTGCGGCGCCTGCGTGGAGCAGTGCCCCGTGGACATCGAGCACGTCGACCACGTGGTGGACGTGCGCCGCCAGCAGGTCCTCATGGAGTCCGCCTTCCCCAAGGAGCTCGGCGGCATGTTCCGCAAGCTCGAGTCCAAGGGCAACCCCTGGGGCCTGGCGGCCCGCAAGCGCATGGACTGGGCCAAGGGACTCGACTTCGACGTGCCCGTCATCGGGGACGACGTGGAGTCCGCAGCCGACGTCGACTACCTCTTCTGGGTGGGCTGCGCCGGGGCCTTCGAGGACCGCGCGAAGAAGACCACCCGCGCCGTCGCCGAGCTCCTGCACACCGCGGGGGTGAGCTTCGCGGTGCTCGGCGACGCCGAGTCCTGCACCGGCGACCCGGCCCGCCGCGCCGGCAACGAGATCCTCTTCCAGATGTTCGCCGCCCAGAACATCGAAACCCTCGGCGAGGCCGGGGCGACGCGCATCGTGGTCACCTGCGCGCACTGCTTCAACACCCTGGCCCGCGAATACCCGCAGGTCGGCGGCCAGTACGAGGTCCTGCACCACACGCAGCTGCTCAACCGCCTCGTGCGCGAAGGGCGCCTGAGGCCGGCCCCGCCCGAGTCTGGGAGCGGGGCCGCGGACAGCGCCGGCAGCGCCCCGGGGGACGGCGCCGCCTCACCCACCGCCGCCAGTACCGTCCCCAGCACCATCCCCGCTGTCACCTATCACGACGCCTGCTACCTGGGGCGGCACAACCGCGTCTACTCCCCGCCGCGCGAGCTCCTGGAGGCCACGGGCGCGACCGCCGTCGAGATGCCCCGCCACCACGAGGAGGCCTTCTGCTGCGGCGGCGGCGGGGCGAGGGCATTCATGGAGGAGTCCATCGGGACGCGCATCGCCGTCGAGCGCTCACGCGAGGCCATTGGCACGGGCGCGCGAGTCATCGCCACCGCCTGCCCCTTCTGCACCACGATGCTCTCCGACGGCGTCGCCGGCGAGGGGGCGGATGTGCGCGTCGCCGACGTCGCCACCCTCATGCTCGAAGCCGTCCACCGGGGCCAGCAGGCCTGAGCGGGAGTGGACCGCGGACGGGCCGCGCCCCCAACTGGAACACGGCCCGCAATGCATACCGCCTCACCCCGCAGATACGGTCTCAGCCCGCACATACCGTCTCGCCCCGGTGTTGCGCCCTCATTCTCGCAGTTTGAGGGCGCAACACCGGGGCGAGACGGTTTCTTCGAGGTGAAACGGTATCTCGGGGGCGAAGGCGCAGCGCGGGGAAGACCCGAGGAGCGGTGGCTGGCGGGCGGGAACTGATCCTTGGCGACCGACAGCCAGCGGCTCGCAGCAGGTAACCAGTGACCAGCGGCAGGTAACTGAGAAGCCGGTAATCGGAAGATCAGCCCTTGGTGACCGGTGGGCGGCGGCCACCGCCTGCTCGAACAGGCGAAAGCGCCCCCGCCCGAGATGGGCAGAGGCGCTTTCACCATGCGCGTGGTTTCGGCGGGGCGCTTGGCCCTCGCACAAATCCGCTTACTCCCAGCGCATGCACCACGTGGCGGCCCCGAAGAGAGAAGCGCCGCCAGCGGCGAGTATGGACCAGCCGAACAGGGCGTGGGCGGCATCGCCGACACTCGTCAGCGGCCAACGCAGCCCATCCAGCAGGTATGTGGTGGGAAGGAATGAGGAAAGGGCCTGGACCCCGGGGAGGGAGCCAGTCATCGCGGCAGCGGACGAGAGAATGACCATGGGAGCCACGATCGCCAGGACGACGGCGGTGGCCACCGCGGCTGACGGTGCCACGACCCCCACGAGGACGCCGACCGAGCAGAACAGGAACGTCCCCAGGACGGTCGGGACCAAAGCGAGGGGGATCCATGCCGTAGCGGTCATCCCGGCGCCCATGCCGAGTCCGATGGCGGCGAGGACGAGCGCCTGCACGAGCGCGACGACGATCGCCACGCTGAGCACGGCGGACAGGAGCGTGGGCACCCGCACCGGCGCGCAGCGCAGAAGCGCTCCCAGGCCCGAGTCCCGCCAATCGGCCACACCGCGAGCGCCGGCGAGCACCCCGGTGCAGGCCGCGGCGAAGGTCATGACGCCGGGACCGATGACGTCGAGCACCGGGCCCGAGGCCGCGACGGTCCGCCCGCCCGTGGCAAACGTGAGGCCGACGAGCAGCACGGGCAGCAGCACGAGGGAGAAGACGAGGGCAACGGGATCGCGCAGGTAGGTCCGGGCCAGTGAGCGGGTCAGCGCCTTGTAGGGGCTCATGCCAGCACCCCCCTGGAACCCAGGACACCGGGCATGGGATCGAGCGCGCCGATGCGGCCCCGAGGCCGGTGCGAAGCGGTCCTACCGAGCTGCGGGGTCAGGCACCGATTCGAGTCGGCGACGAAGGAGGAGGCCGGCCCGACGGCGACCACTCGGCCCTCATCGAGAACGGAGACGGCATCGCACAGGGTCCCCAGCTCGCCGAGGAGGCGGGCGGCGCAGACCACGGTAGTCCCCTCGTCACGCGCCTCATCGAGCGCGTCCAGGAGATCGGCTCGCTCCGAGGTGTCCAGATCGGCCATGGGCTCGTCGAGGAAGAGGACCTCCGGGTGGTGCACCATCGCGGAGGCGAGGACCAGCATTCGACGGGCGCCCACCGGGATCAACTCCACGCGCCAGTCACGCAGCCTGCCCAGGCCCATCTGGTCGAGGAACTGGTGGGCGCGGGCCTGAGATGCCCCCATGAGGGAGGCCACCGTGCTCAGGTGCTCCCACACGGTGGCATGCGAGAAGAAGGCTGATACCGCGCCCTGCACGCCGACCCGCGCCAGGAGCGCGCAGTCGCGGCCGTCGGGGGCGCGGCCGAGAAGGGAGACCTCGCCGGCCTGAGCCCGCCGCGCGCCGTAGAGGACCTTCAGCAGCGCGGTCTTGCCCGCTCCGCTCGGACCGATCAGCCCGTGGAAAGACCCGGGCTCCACCACGAGGTCGACGTCGTGGAGGATCTCCCGCCCACGGAAGGACTGCTTGACGCCCCGAGCGCTCACCGCGGCGGCGTGGCCATCGCGCGTCGCGAAGGCGCCGAGGGCAGCGGTCATGGGCTCAATCCTCCCGTGCCGGAGCGCGTCGTGGCAGTTGCCGTCAGGCGCTCAGCAGTCGGTCGCAGTATCAGGGTTCATTACATCCGCGACCGCGATGGATGCGATCCCGGACACCGGTCGGCAGGAGGCGGGTCGCCGGCTGCCGTCGGACTCAATTCAGCATCGCCTCTCAGCCGCCGGGGCGGAATCCTGCCTTCCGCGCGACGCCGCTCCTCCCAAAGGCGGATCGCTCGCCCTGAGGTCGACGGCGATGACCGCTTGCCGCCATGGACGCGGAGCCGTCGACCCCGTGGCGGATGCAACACCACCGTCGCCGACTGACCCACCTTCCGTCCAGGAAGGTGGGCTAGCCTCGCTATATGAGCCCGGTATCCGCACCCCTGGGGACGCTCCCCGCTCCCCGCACCCCGTGGCGGAAACGGCCTCACGCACCCCGTATCCAGTGGACGGTCCGCGGCGTTCTCACCGCTCTCCTCCTGCTCCTGGCCGGAGCCGACCTCAGCGCGAATGGCACTGACCTGTACACGACGGCCTCCCTGCTGTCCGTGCCCGCGCCAGTGCTGTGCCGCCGATTCCCCTGGACGGTCACCTGCGTCCTCATGGTGGTCACCGTCCCACTCGTGGCCAGGTCATTCCTGACCGCGGCGCTCCTGGCGAGCATCACCATCATCCCCCTGCTCATCGTCGACGGCAGGGTTCGCCAGGCGGCCTCACTCTTCCTCTGCTTCCCCACCGGCTGGCTGGCGGCGCTCATCCTCGGCTATCCCCTGACGGATGTGCCGCTGGTTGAGGTGTTCCTGCTCGCCTCGGGCGCCAATATCGGCTTCGTCCTGCGCTACTCCCACGAGATGGTGGCGCGGGAGAGGAGGCTCCGGGAGGCGGCTCTGAGCACGCAGCGGGCCGCGATCGCGAGGGACCTGCACGACACCCTCGCCCGCGCCAACACCCAGATGGTCATGCGGGTCCAGGCCGCGCGCCCCCTGGCGGAGGAGGAGCCGCGCGTCGCCGCACTCCTCGACGAGATCGCGGCGATGGGTCATCGGTCGGTAACCGACCTGCGCACCATGCTGCGCCTCCTGCGCCAAGACACCCCCACCCCCACAGCACCCACCCCCAGCCTCACCCAAGCCATCA
>NZ_MVIV01000006.1 GCF_002072175.1 Actinomyces gaoshouyii
CCGCCCTCCGACATAGGAGGGCGGGCGCCGTCGTCGGTACCAGGGCCCGGCTCAGTTATCCGAATAGTGGAAAAACGGCGGTGAAAGTGTCTTCCATCTGGGACAACCCTGGCGGTCCTGGCGAGGTGTCACTATTCTTGGATCAGAGCATTCGGAACACAATGCTCGGAACTCATGCTGATGGAGACACTTATGATCTGGTTCCATATCCTCGTCGTTCTCCTGTTCATCATCCTCGGTGCCCGACTCGGGGGCGTCGGCATCGGCCTCATGGGCGCGGCCGGCGTCCTCGTGCTCGTCGTCACCGGCGTTGACGCGGCCACTGAAGACATCCCGTGGTCCGTCATTGGGATCATCATGTCCGTCATCTGCACGGTGGCCGCGCTGCAAGTCGTCGGCGCCATGGATCATCTCGTCCACCTCACCGAGGTGCTTCTGCGCCGCCATCCCACCCATATTGTCTACCTCGCGCCCTTCGTCACCTTCTTCATGTCCTTCCTGTGCGGGACCGGGCACACCGCCTATTCCGTTATCCCCGTCATCGTCGACGTGTGCAAGGAGCATGGGATCCGCCCCTCGCGGCCGCTGTCCATCGCCGTCGTGTCATCCCAGGTCGGGGTGGCCGCCTCCCCGATCTCCGCGGCCATGGTGGCCCTCGTCGTCGCACTCGAGCCCATCGGCGTGGGCTACCTCGAGTGCCTCGCCGTGGTCGTCCCCACGACCTTCATCGGATGCGCCGTCGGCGCGATCGTCTCGGCCCACCAGGGCTGCGAACTCGTCGACGACCCGGTGTATAAGGAGCGCAAGGCCGCCGGCCTCATCAAGCCCTCCACGGCGGGGGACGACTCCTACGTCGCCGCTCCCGCAGCCGTCACCGGCCTCTGGCTGTTCATCGGCGGGCTCGTCGCCGCCGTCGCCTACGCGACCATCACCTCGAAGGAGCTCGGCCTCGTGGACGAGGCCCCGATGGACTCCACTGCCGCCATCATGCTCATCATGCTCACCACGGCAGCGCTCATCTGCGTGCTCGCCAAGAAGCCGACGACGTCGATCACCTCCCAGGACACCTTCCGCGCCGGCATGACCGCGGCGGTGTGCATCCTGGGGCTGGCCTGGCTGGGGAACACCTTCGTCAACCACTACACGGCCACGATCTCCGATGCTCTGTCCGGGCCGCTGCAGGCGGCGCCGTGGCTCGCCGCCGTCTTCTTCTACTTCGCCGCCCCGCTCATGTTCTCCCACGCCGCCACGACCTCGGCCTTCATGCCCCTCATGGTGGGGCTGGGCCTGCCGGCAGTCGCGCTCGTGGCCAGCTACCCGGCGGTGGCGAACTACTACCTCCTGCCCAACTACCCGACGACGGTCGCCGCCATGGAGATGGACGACACCGGATCGACACGGGTCGGCAGCAACGTCTTCGCGCATCCCTTCGTCCTGCCGGGCACGGTGGCGATCATCGTCACTGTCGCCCTGGGCTTCGTCATCGGGGCGATCGTGGTGTGAGCGCACTGCCCGAAGACGCCGTTGGTATGACAGGGGCAAGGAGAGGGGGCGCTATGCCCGGATCGCTCATGCCGCCATCCGGGTAAGGGACCTCGAGGGCGCCAAGGAGTTCTACGCCACCTGGTTCGGCGGGCCCCGGCCTATGGACGGCGGACCGGTCTCGTTGCCGTTTTCGACCGGTCTCGATGGAGGGGCGGCGGGGGAGAGGGTGCAGAATCTGACGATGGCGCTCCGCGCTGCCGCACCGTGCCCCGCCGCCTCCCGGAAGGAAACAACGTGCTCGTCCTCGGCCTTATCGCCGCCGCCCTGGCGGCCGCCCTCCACATCGTTATCTTCTACATGGAGTCGATCGCCTGGGAGGGGGCGCTGGCCCGCAAGACCTTCGGCGGCACTGCCGCCGAGGCGCGCCCGCACGCCTTCTATGCCTTCAACCAGGGCTTCTACAACTTATTCCTCGCCATCGAGACCATCGCCGGGATTGCCATCGCCGCCGCGGGGAACCGGGGGATCGGCGCCGCGCTGGCGCTGGCGGGCACCGGATCCATGTTGGCCGCGGCCCTCGTTCTCCTGCTCAGCTCGCGCCCGCATCGAGCCGCCGCCCTCAAGCAGGGTTCGCTGCCCCTGCTGGCCGTAGTGGCGCTCGCCATCGGCCTGCTCGCCTGAGAGGCACTGGCAGGATCAGGCTCCCCGGCGTGTCGCTGGCGAGGCGGCCTCTCACCAGGGCAGGCCGACGAGCTTGCCTATATGGGTGCCGGCCGCCATGTCGCGCTGCGCTCGGGCGATGTCCTCCAGCGGGTAGGCATGGATCGGCAGGAGGTCGAGTGTTCCCGAGGCGATCGCGTCCAGGACCCGCTGCAACTCCGCGGCCGGCAGGGATTCCGCGCCCCCGGAATAGGCGGTCAGCCGGACGCCGAAGGGCAGCCACTCCAGGGGGTAGAACTCCGGGATCGCCCAAGCGTCGGAGAGCATCCCCGAGAAGCACACGGTGCCGTGCACCGCCGTGGCGGCGAGCGTGTCCCGCAGAGCCGGCACGCCCACGAGCTCGAGTGCCGCGTGAACGCCATTGGGCTCGGCCTCGCGCACCTGCGGCGCCACGGAGCCGTCGTCGAGCAGGGCGGTGATACCCCGGGAGGCCAGGAGCTCGCAGCCCTCGGGGCGTCGGGAGGTCGCGTAGACCCGGCAGCCCTTCTCCGCCGCGAGGGCCGCCGCGGCCAGGCCTAGCGCGGAGGTCCCGCCGCGAACGAGTAGCGACTGGCCCGGCTGAAGATCCAGGCCGGTGGTGAGCGAGCCGTGGGCGGTCTGAAGAGTCTCGGGGACCGAGCCGATGACCTCCCACGGCAGATCGGATGAGAAGGGGATGACCTGCTCGCTCGGTACCACCGTGTATTGGGCGTAGCCGCCGTCGAAAATCCGGCCCATGCCCCCCATGAGCGTGGCCACTTGAGCTCCGGGCGCCAGGGTGCCGTCGGGATCCAGATCGACGACGCCGACCGCTTCGATGCCCAGCACCCTCGGCAGGGTCATCCCCTCGGCCTGGCCGGTCACCGAGTGGTACTCCGAGCGGTTGAGCCCGAAGGCCATCACCTTGATCCGGACCCATCCCGGCGCGGGCTCGGGAACCGGCAGATCGACGATGCGCAGGTTCTCCACGCCGATGCCGGTGAGCACGGCGGCGCGCATAGTCGCGGCGGTGGAGCGGTCAGTCGAGCTCGATGTGGGCATGGGATCTCCTCGTCAAGACTCATGCGGGGTGGGCCTCCTGGATAATCTCTCAGGAATCGGCGTGGGACGCCAGGCGCGAACGGCTATCCTGCCGAGCCGACCAGGTCCGATCAAGTCCGTTCAGGACTGAATAGGATCGGCAGGGCGTGCCGGAGGGTGCTCATGCTCATGGCCGATTGCGGGGAATCGGAGCGGATATGAAGATTCCTCCCAGCAGCGGGGAATGAGATGGGATCATCGGGTGTTGGCTCATGCGGGACCACCCTCAGCGCGTCTCCAGGCGCCCGGACTGAGCGAGTGGCAGCCCAGGCCCCACACCACGAGGAGAGCACGTCGATGAGTGGTGAGATCGAGTTCGACTCCGTTACCAAGCACTACCCCGTCCCTCGGCGCGCCAGGCGCCAGGGCGCGGATGCCTCGGCGGGCCCCGCGGTCAACGCCTTCAGCGCCACCATCGCCCAGGGCACCACCACTGTCCTGCTCGGCTCGTCGGGTTCGGGCAAGACCACGCTCATGCGCATGGTCAACCGGATGGTCGAGCCCACAAGCGGGCGCGTCCTCATCGACGGCGAGGACGTCGCCGGTCGGGATCCCGTCGTCCTGCGCCGCTCCATCGGCTACGTCATGCAGAACGGCGGTCTCCTGCCTCACCGCCGCGTCATCGACAACATCACCCTCGTGCCCCGGCTCAATGGCACGAGTCGGGCGGATGCCGCCCACCGCGCCCGTGAGCTCATGGGCATCCTCGGCCTCGACCTCGCCCTGGCCGAGCGCTACCCCCATGAGCTCTCCGGCGGGCAGGCCCAGAGAGTCGGCGTCGCCCGGGCCCTCGCGGCCGACCCCGCGATCCTCCTCATGGACGAGCCCTTCGGCGCCGTCGATCCCCTCGTGCGCCGCGAGCTTCAGGCCGAGACCGCCCGCCTCCAGCGCGAGCTCGGCAAGACGATCCTCTTCGTCACCCACGACGTCGATGAGGCCCTGGCCCTGGGCGACGAGATCATCGTCCTGCGCGAGGGCGGCCGGATCGCCCAGCGCGGCACCGGCCCCCAGATCCTCCATCACCCGGCCGACGCATTCGTCGAGCGCTTCCTCGGCCTCGACGACCACATCCGGGCCTCCCGTCTGCGCGAGACGGTCATACGCGACTCCGGCGCCGGATCGCCGTCCTCACCGGCCCCCGCGCCCGAGGCCGCCGAGGTGGCGCGCCCATGACGTGGATCCTCGCCAGCCGTGCCCTCATCCTCAGCTGCCTGGAGTCCCACCTCGCCCAGGCGCTGCCCGCGATCGGCGCCGCTCTGCTCATCACCATCCCCCTGGCGCGCCTCGCGCAGAGGGCCCGCCCTCTGCGCGGCCTCATCACCATCGCGGCCTCGCTCCTCTACGCGATCCCCTCCCTCGCGCTGTTCGTCATCCTGCCGATCATCCTGGCCACCGGCATCCGATCCACGCTCAACGTCGTCGTCGCCCTGGCCCTCTACGCCCTGGCCCTCCTCGTCCCCGCCACCGTCGAGGCCCTCGACGCCGTCGACCACCGCTCCCTCGACGCCGCCACCGCCATGGGCATGGGGCGGCTGCGCCGATTCACCACCGTCGAGCTGCCGCTGGCGGGCCCGGCGATCGTCGCCGCCCTGCGGGTGGCCACCGTCTCCACGATCTCGCTGACGACGGTGGGCGCGGTGCTGGGCGTGCGCAGCCTCGGCTGGCTCTTCACCGATGGCTTCGAACGGGGCATCTGGCCCGAGATCATCGCCGGCGTGCTGCTGACCGCCCTGACGGCCCTCGTGGTGGATCTGCTCATCGTCGCCGGCGGGCGCCTGCTCATGCCCTGGTCCCGCGGCGGGGGAGCCCGGGCAGGGAGGGCCGCCGCATGAGGCTCCTCCTCGACGCCCTCGCCTACATGGCCGACGCCGCCCACTGGTCCGGTTCCATGGGCATCGCCCGGCTCCTGGTGCAGCACGCCGCCTACTCCCTCGCCGCCGTGGCGATCGCCGCCCTCATCGGCATGCCCATCGGGTGGTGGATCGGGCATACCGGCCACGGGCGGGCCCTCGTCATCTCCCTCACCGGCGCCGTGCGCGCCCTGCCCACTCTGGGGCTCGTCACCATGTTCGGCCTGGCCCTGGGCATCGGACCGGGGGCGCCCATGATCGCCCTGGTCATCCTCGCGCTTCCCTCCGCCCTCGCCGGGGCCTACTCGGGCGTGGAATCCGTGGACCCCACCGCCGTCGACGGTGCGCGAGGGGCGGGCATGAGCCCACTGCAGATCCTCGCGCGGGTTGAGATGCCGTTGGGCGCCCCGATCATGCTCGGCGGCCTGCGCGCCGCCTCCCTGCAGGTCATCGCCACGGGCACCCTGGCCGCCTACACCGGCGCGGGGGGCTTGGGCCGCCTCATGTTCCTCGGCCTCAAGACCCAGGACTACCCGATCATGCTCGCCTCCGCGCTCCTGGTGATCGCCCTGGCCCTCGTCTCCGAGGGGCTCTTCGCCCTCCTCCAGAGGGCCAGTGTGCCCGCGGGATCGCGGCAGCGGCGCAAGGAGGCCTGATGAACCGCCCGAACCACTCCGCCGCGCGGCCCACCCGGCGCGCCATGCTTGCGGGCCTGGGCGCCGGGGCCGCGGCCCTCCTGGCCGGCTGCTCCGACGCGAATCCCTTCGCCGTCCACCGCCGCGAGGGCAGCATCGTCGTCGGCAGTCAGCAGTACTACTCCAACGAGATCATCGCCGAGCTCTTCGCCCAGGCCATCGAGGCCAAGGGGCTCACCGTCCAGCGGGAGTTCCGCATCGGCCAGCGCGAGGCCTACCTGCCCGAGATCGCCAGCGGCTCCATCGACGTCATCCCCGAGTACGGCGGCAACCTCCTGCAGTACTACCAGCGCGTCTCGGCGACGGCGAGCACCGGTCCCACCCAGGGGGCCGCAATCCCCGCCGCCAGCCCCATCACCGCCGAGGCCGTCCAGGAGGAGCTCACCCGGATCCTCCCCAGCGGACTGCGGGTCCTGGCCCCCGCGAAGGCGAGCGACCAGGACTCCTTCGCCGTCACCCGCGCTAGCGCCGAGGAGCATGGCCTGATCTCCATCGGCGACCTCGCGGGCCTCGGTCGCGCGGTGAGCATGGCCGCCAACAGCGAATTCACGGTCCGTCCCTACGGGCCGGCGGGTGTCAGAACCGTCTACGGGGTCGATATCGAGCTCACCCCTGTGGAGGACTCCGGCGGGCCGCTGACCGTCAAGGCCCTGACCGACGGGAGCGTCGATGTCGCCGACATCTACTCCTCCGATCCGGCCATCGAGGCCAATGGTCTGGTGATCCTGGAGGATCCCGCCGGTCTCATCGCCCCTCAGCGCGTCACCCCGCTGGTCGCCGAGGCTCTGGCGCCCACGGCCGTGGAGGCCATCGACGCGGTCTGCGCGCGCCTGGATCCGGGTGAGCTGCGCTCCCTCAACGCCCGCTCCACCGGCGAGCAGCTCGCCGCCGAGGTCATCGCCGCCGACTGGCTGGCCGCCCAGGGCCTCGTGGGCTGAGCGGTTCCCGGCCGCGGCGACAGCGCCCACCCAGGAGGCCTGAGGAGTGTCCGTCAGCCCAGTCCCGGAGCCTTCGCGGTCGAGGTCCTGACCACGAGTCGGGGCACGACCACCTGCTCGGTGGGCAGGTAGCTGTTCGCCGCGCGGCCGATCGCGCGCTCCAGCGCCAGGCGCGCCATGAGATCCGTGTTCTGGTCGATCGTCGTCAGGGTCACCGGCCCGGCCTGCGCCCGCCGGGCGTTGTCGAAGCCGACGACGCTCACCCGCTCCGGCACCGCCGCCCTGGCCGCCCTCAGGCCCAGGACAATGCCGCCGGCCACCCGGTCGTTGAAGGCGACGATGCCGGTCGGCAGGTGCTCCAGCCCGCCGGCTGCCAGCGCCTTCTCCACCATTGCGGCGGCGGCGGCGAGCCCGTGCTCCTGCTCGATGCCCCCTGGCAGGACCTCGATCTCGTTGCCCAGGCCGTGCGAGTCCATCGCCTCCAGGTACCCGGCGCTGCGCTCGGCCGAGGACGGCGCCGTGCCGCCGTCGACATGCGCGATCCGCCGGTGCCCGAGGGAGACGAGATGGTCGACGGCGAGCATGAGCCCGCCCCGATCATCGATTCGGATGACGTCCACCGCAGGGCTGGCGGCCGGTCGGGCGATCGTCACCACCGGCACCTCGTCGGCGAGGCTCCTCAGCCGCGCCGCGCCGGTAGAGGGCGCCACCATGATGAGTGCGTCAACGCGGTCGCGCAGCAGCGTATCCGCGGCACGGCGGTCATCGATCGTGTCGATGACGGCGGATAGGACGAGGCGGTGCGTCGTGGCGGTCTCCGCAGCGTGGTAGAGGCTCTCGATGAGCTCGGCGTGGAAGGGCTGGTGGACGGCGAAGGTCACCCCGATCAGGCCCGAGCGCGCCGAACGCAGGGCCCGCGCCCTCTGGTCCGTCCGATAACCGAGCCGTTTGGCGACGGCCTTGACGCGACGACGGGTCTCCTCGGAGGCGCCTGCGGCGTCCCGCATGACGATCGAGGCCATCGACACGGAGCAACTGGCCTCCCGGGCGACGTCGACCAGCGTCACCCTCCTGCTCCTGCCACGGGCCATCGTGCCGTCCTCTCATCGCCGCACGCTGCCCGCGCGATGGGGCCCGGCCGGGGCTCCCGCCCCCGGGGCGGTCGCCTGAAACTGGAATCTAATAATTTTAGAACGTTCTGTCGAGAGCCGTCATCGGATGAATGGCCTGCCAGCAGCGATAAGACGCTGACGAAGGCGCAGACTTCATGCGCTCGCGATCCAGGGGAATTGGAATGCACTACGGTCTATTTCGTCGCCAGGAGCACAGTGATGACGCTGCGGAGTCCCGGCCTCACCACCCAGACCATGACGAAGGAGTCAGGAAGCATGGCATCTCGCAAGCCCGTCAGGATCGCGCTGGTCGGTGCCGGCCGTATCAGCGCGCACCACGCCACCGCGATCGCCCACGACCTCCACACGGCGGAGCTCGTGGCCGTCGTCGACCCCCGTATCGACGCCGCCACCGCCCTGGCCGATGATCTCGGCGCCCGTGCCGAGGCCGACGCCGAGTCAGTCCTCGAGGACCCCGGGGTCGACGCCATCGTCGTCACGACCCCGGCCGCTCTCCATCACGACCTCATCATCGCCGCCGCCGAGGCCGGCAAGCACGTCTTCGCCGAGAAGCCCATCACGACCGAGCTGGCCGAGGCCGACGGGTGCGTGGCCGCCACGGCCCGGGCCGGTGTCGTCCTGCAGGTCGGTTTCAACCGCCGCTTCGCCCCCGGGTTCGTCGCTGCGAGGAGAGCGGTGGACGACGGCCGCGTCGGCACCCCGCAGCTGCTGCGCTCGCTCACCCGCGACCCCGGACCCTACGGCGGAGAGCCCGAGCGCACCCCGCTGTGGACGATCTTCCTGGAGACCCTCATCCACGACTTCGACACCCTGCGCTTCCTCAACCCCGGCTCCGAGGTCACCGAGGTCACCGCCCATGCCGACGCCCTCATCCGGCCCGACGCCCGCGAGGCCGGCTTCCTCGACACCTCGGTCGTCCACCTGCGCTTCGACAACGGCGCCTTCGCCACCGCCGAGGCCTCCTTCAGCGCCACCTACGGCTATGACGTGCGCGGAGAGGTCTTCGGCAACGGCGGGATGGCCGTCGCCGGCTCCAGCCGTACCAGCGACATGGAGTACTACGGGCCGGCCGGCGTCTCCTACGACACGTCCCGGGCGGACACCGATCTCCTCCACGGCGCCTACGTGGCCGAGTTCGCCGCCTTCGTCGAGGCCGTGAGCGGCGCGGCCCCCGCCATCCCCACCGGTGAGGACGGCGTCAAGGCCCTGGAGATCGCCCGAGCGGCCATCCTCTCGGTCCAGCAGTCGCGCACCGTGCGCCTTGAGGAGGTGGCTCGATGAGATCTGTGACCGTGCCTGCGGGCAACGCCTTCACCCTGGCGGCCTGCGCTGAGATGATCTATCTCGATAAGCCGTTCATGGAGCGCGTCGAGGCCATCGCCGCGCGCGGCCTGGGCGTGGAGATCTGGGGCTGGACCGCCAAGGACCTCCAGGCCCTGGCCGCCCGGCGCGCCGACGGGGCGCGCATCATGTCCATGACCGGATACATCGAGGGCGATCTGACCACCTCCGAGGGCATCGCCCGCCTGCTCGAGACCGCCGAGCAGTCACTGGCCGCGGCCGAGACACTGGAATGCCCGGTGCTCAACTTCCACGGCACCGGCCTGGGCGAGGGCGGCATCCCCGTCGTGGCCAACGCCCACCCCACCCCGGGCGACTGGCTGCGCGCCGCCGAGACCTGTGCCCGCCTGGCCCGGCTCGGAGCCAGGGAGGGGCGCGTGTTCACCCTGGAGAACCTCAACACCGCGCTGGACCACCCCGGCTGCCCCTTCGCCACCGCGGCCGACGCCCTGGCCCTCGTGCGCGCCGTCGACTCGCCTCACCTGAGGCTGAATCTCGACCTGTACCACGCCCAGATCGGGGAGGGCAACCTCATCGAGCTGTGCCGCCAGGCCCTGCCCTGGATCGGGGAGCTCCAGGTCGCCGACGTCCCCGGCCGGGCCCAGCCCGGCACCGGCGAGATCAACTACCGTGCCATCGTCACCGCCCTGGCCGACATGGGCTACCACGGCAACATCGGCATGGAGGCCTTCGCCTGGGGTGCCACCGACGCGGACGAGCCCGGCTCCACCGCCGCCTCCGAGGGGGCCCTGGACCAGTTCATTACCACCTTCACCGTAGGAGGCCCCGCATGAGCGACAACGCCGGTGCGGCCGTCCAGGCCCGCCATGCTGACGCGGGGACTCCCGCGGAAAAGACCCGCGTCGACAAGCGCCTGTTCACCATCCGCACGATCGCCACCCTCGGCGGCCTCCTGTTCGGCTACGACACCGGCGTCATCTCCGGCGCCCTGCCCTTCCTCGCGCGCGGCGCCGAGGAGGGCGGCCTGGGGCTGACGGCCTTCCAGGAGTCGATCGTCACCTCCTCCCTCACGATGGGGGCGGCCATCGGGGCCATCGTCGGCGGGCGCCTGTCCGACCGCTACGGGCGCAAGAGGAACATCTACACCGTCGCCGTCATCTTCCTCATCGGGGCGCTCGGCTGCGCCCTGGCCCCGAACTACCCCGCCCTCGTGGCCTTCCGCTTCTTCCTCGGACTGGCCGTGGGCGGCGCCTCCGCCACCGTGCCCGTCTACCTCTCCGAGATGGCGCCGGTGACGATCCGCAGCACGATGGTGGCGCGCAATGAGCTCATGATCGTCACCGGCCAGCTGCTGGCCTACTCCTTCAACGCCTTCATCGCCGTCATGTGGCCGCAGGCCCACGTCTGGCGCTGGATGCTCGTCATCGCCTCGGTCCCCGCCATCGGCCTGTGGATCGGCATGCACCTGCTTCCGGAGTCCCCGCGCTGGCTCGCGAGCCAGGGGCGCACGGCCGACATGTGGCAGGTTCTCAACGAGGTCCGCATGGCCGACGGCGTTGAAGACGAGGGGAGCGACATCATCCGCCGCGTCGAGGAGGAGGCTGCGCTCGGCAAGGGCTCCTGGGTGGACCTCAAGACCCCGTGGATCGGCAAGATCACCGCGATCGGCATCGGCCTGGCGGCCCTGTCGCAGCTCACCGGCGTCAACGGCATCATGTACTACGCCCCGACGATCCTCCAGACCACCGGCCTGGGGACCCAGGCGGCCCTCGTCGCGACAATCGCCAACGGCGTGGTCTCGGTGGCGGCGGTATCCATCGGCATCGGCTTCCTGAAGAAGCTGCCCCGCCGGCGTATGATGCTCATCGGCCAGACCGGCGTGGTCATCTCGCTGATCCTGCTGGGCTCGATGTTCCTCCTGCCGGAGTCGACGGCGCGCTCCTACCTGGTGCTGCTGTTCATGCTCACCTTCCTGTTCTCCATGCAGTGCTTCATCGGCCCGACCTTCTGGCTCATGCTCTCGGAGATCTTCCCGATGCGCGTACGGGGGCTGGCCAACGGCGTGGCGGTGTTCTGCAACTGGATGGGCAATGTCATCGTGGCCTTCGCCTTCCCGAATCTCATCGCGGCGGTGCAGGGCAACACGTTCTTCGTCTTCGCGGTGATCAACGCGTGCACGCTGGTGTTCTACGCGAAGTACCTGCCGGAGACCTTCGGCCGCTCCCTGGAGTCCCTCGAGCGGCACTTCGAGGAGAAGTACTCCTGACCGGAGCCTGATGGAACACGGTCCGGCGCCACGACCACCGCGAGGGGGCGTGGCGCCGAACCGCCTTCGGCGTGCGGATCCGTCCACGTCGTCAGGGGTGCAGCCAGTGCTGCGATCGGCCCCGCGCGGCGCTCCACCCGAGGGGGAGTCATGCCTCCGGCGCCCTCCGTGATCGTCCCCGCAGTCCCGGATGCGTCCAGGCGACGGTGAAGGACGCCGTGAGCACGGCCAGCGCGAGGCCGAAGGGCGCCAGGGGCTGCCAGCCGTAGAGCGCCGTCGCCGTGACGGGGGCGAAAACCCATGTCACCGCGCCCGTGGCGTTGAGGATGCCCGCCGCCCCTCCCTGCTCGGCGGCGGGCACGGCGAGTGAGCCGCCCGCCGTGAAGCCGGGTCCCACCAGGCCCATGGCCGCGCCCAGGAAGAGCGTCGAGATGATCATGATGGGAAGGGCGGGCGCCATCGCCAGCGCCACCAGCGCGACCACGGCGATGGTCAGGCCGATGCGGATGAGCCGCTGGGGCGGCCATCCCAGGTGCGGCACCGCGACGAGTTGCATGAGCATGGCGCCCGCCGCGTTGGCCAGCAGCATGAGCGCCGTCAGGCTCACCGCGCGCTCCGGGGGCAGGCCGAGGCGGTCCTGGACGATGAAGCCGACGATGATCTGGACCACTCCCGCGCTGAAGAACATGCCCAGACCCGAGCCGATCCAGGGCAGCAGGCGCGGATCCCTCCAGGACACGCGCGGTGGGAGGGCGGTCGCGCGCGGCGCTGGCATTTCCCCCGGGTCCGCTCCCGCGGGGGAGGACGGCATCGCCGCTCCGTTGGCGGGCGACCGGGCGCCGTCGTGAGGGATTTGGAGCAGGCCGATGAGCAGAGCGATCGCCACGAAGGCGGGCGTGGCGTACACCGGGGCCAGAATCGACCACGCCCCCAGCGCCGAGGAGAGCACCGAGCCGATGAGGATCGACATCTGCACGGCGCCGGCGAAGGCGGACAACCCCCTCACCCGGGCGTGCTCGTCCGGCGTCATCTCCGCGATGAGCGCCTGACCGGTGGGTGGGATCGCCGCGACCGCGCCGCCGAAGAACGGGCCGCGGGCTGTCACCACGGCCACCGCGGCGGCGCCCGCCCCCAGCAGGCCGGCGCTCCGCAGTCCCACCGCGACGGCGAAGAGGCAGCCCGCGATCATGGCCAGGGCGAGAGCGCTCAGCAGCACGCGGCGGCGCCCCCAGGCGATCGACCGGCGCCCCCAGAACTGCGAGAGGGAGGCCACTGTGAGCGCGGCCAGGGAGATGGCCAGGCCGACGATCCACTCGCGCAGGCCGAGTGCCCGGGCCAGGGGAGCGATCGACGCGTTGAGCATGTTCTGCGCCACGTAGGTGAACAGGACGATGGCAAGCAGCGCGCGCAGCGTGGCGCAGGCCGTGCCTGAGACCTGGGAGGCAGGAGTCGAGGGGGAGGGCAGGGGCACAGGCGCACTTTAGGGCATGGCAGGGGCGGCGATGCCCGGCAGGCCGCGTCTCCCGGGCCCCCGCGCTCGCGAGCGCCCCCTGGACCTGGCAGGATGGCGGTCGTGAGCGCGAAGCATGTGGGAATGATCTGGGCCCAGGACGCTGCCGGCGTCATCGGCGCCGATGGGGGAATGCTGTGGCGCGTGCCCGACGACTTCAGGCACTTCCGCGCCTCCACCCTCGGCTGCGGCCTCGTCATGGGCCGCGCTACCTGGGACTCCCTGGGCGGGGCGCTGGCCAAGCGCCGCAACGTGGTCCTCACCCGCCAGCGCGGCTGGTCCGCGGAGGGCGCCCTGGCCGCTCCCGACCTCGCCTCCGCCATCGCCCTGGCGGGAGGGGACCTCGACGCCGAGCTCGGCCCCGATCAGCGCGTGCGGGCGGGGGCATTGCCCCGGGTGTGGATCATCGGCGGCGGCAGCGTCTACGCCCAGGCGATGGATGCCGATGCCGCTGAACTGCTGCTCGTGAGCACTCTCGACCTCGCCGTCGACGCCCCCGATGGCGC
Source organism: Actinomyces gaoshouyii (assembly GCF_002072175.1). GTDB lineage: Bacteria > Actinomycetota > Actinomycetes > Actinomycetales > Actinomycetaceae > Actinomyces > Actinomyces gaoshouyii. Next base: position 13,465 of record NZ_MVIV01000006.1, read on the forward strand.
CGTGCGGGCGCCCCGCATCGATACCTCCGCCTGGGCCCGCGATACCGCCTTATCCGACCCCGAGGGCGCATGGCGGGCCGTGTCGGGGGACGCCGCCTGGCGGGTCGACGCCTGGCGCCGTCGGTGAGCCGCCGGGCGCCGGGGCTCAGACGGCGACGGGAGCCTTGATCGAGGGGTGGTGCTGGTAGCCCTGCGAGGCGTCGATACCATCCATCGTGTAGGCGTCGATCGACTCGGCCCGCTCCAGGCGCAGCGTCGGGAACGGGTAGGCCCGGGGGACGCGGGATAGTTGCTCGCGCACCTGCTCGACGTGGTTGGAGTAGATGTGGCAGTCCCCGCCGGTCCACACGAGCTCGCCGGGCTCGAGCCCGGCCTGCTGGGCGAGCATGTGGGTGAGCAGGGCGTAGGAGGCGATGTTGAAGGGAACGCCGAGGAACATGTCCGCGCTGCGCTGGTAGACCTGCAGGCTCAGGCGGCCATCGGCCACGTAGCACTGGAAGAAGGCGTGGCAGGGGGCCAGGGCCATGCGGTCCAACTCGCTGACGTTCCAGGCCGACACGAGCATCCGCCGGGAATCCGGATCCGTGTGCAGCGTGTGGACGAGGGCGGTGATCTGGTCGATGGCCCCGCCGTCGTGCGAGGGCCAGGAGCGCCACTGGGCGCCGTAGACCGGGCCGAGCTCGCCGTCGGCATCGGCCCACTCATCCCAGATGGTGATGCCCTGCTCCGTGAGCCATCCGATGTTCGTGGCGCCCTTGAGGAACCACAGGAGCTCGCCCTTGACCGCTTTCATCGCCACGAACTTCGTGGTGATGCGGGGGAATCCGGCGGCCAGGTCGTAGCGGAGCTGGCGGGCGAACAGGGAACGGGTGCCCGTGCCGGTGCGGTCGTCCTTGAGAGTGCCGTTCAGGAGGACGTCCGCGAGGAGCTCCTCATAGGCGACGTTGACGCCGTCGGGCGCGCTCAGGCCCATGGCCTGAAGCACCGGTGCTGGTGTGCCGTTCATGCCTCGATGACCTCCATGGCGGGGGTGAAGGGCGAGACCGGTCCCAGTGCTGCCTGGGCGCCCTCGATGACCTGGTTGGCCAGGGCCCGCCCGCCCGAGTAGCCGATGGCCGCGCCGATGCCCAGGGGCAGGAGCCGACCGAGTGCGACGGCGCCTCCCTTGGCCACGGCGCGCTTGGCCAGGCGCTTGGCGAGCTGGCCGTTGATGCTCTTGGCGGTGGGGATCGGCATCTGGGCCAGGGACTGGGCCGCCCAGAAGAGGCTGGCCAGTCCGAGCTGGCCTTGGACGGCCTCGGAGCCCTCGCGGCCCAGGAGCGCCGAGAGCACGAGGGCGCGCCGCTTCTCCGGCTCGACGACGCGCAGCCCCTGGAGCTCTGCGACGGTGAGCACGTAGGTGACGGCCGAGCCGATGAAGACGGCCGCCTGCCCCACGGTGAGCGCCGCCGCGCTGGCGGTGCCGATTGACGGCAGTGCCGCCGAGGCGCCGACGGCCCCGGATGACAGGCCCGCCTCGTTGCGGAAGCGATCCGCGGCGAGTGCCACGAGCTCGGCCGTGTCGGCGCCGGGGCGGTCACGGCGCATGCGGGCCACGCGCTCGGTGATGCGCGAGGCGGGGATCGCGATCGCCTTGTCGACGGCCGCCTCGATCATGGCGGTGGATCGGCTCACGGATGCTCCTGAGGTGCGTAGGGAGGTGTCAAGGGTGGTCTATGGGGTGCTTCCCGGGGCGCCAGCGGGCGCCGACGCCCCGGGCCGGGGAAGGCACCCGCGTCAGGCCGCGGGCTCGGCGTCGGGATCCTGGACGATGAGCAGGCGGACCTCGGGGCTCTTCTCCAAGGTGTGGCCCACGGTGCAGGCGCGGTCGATCGCGCCGTCGACGCGCTGGCGCAGGACGGCGAGCTGCTCGTCGCTCAGGGAGGAGTAGTCGGCGACGAGCTGCACCTCGAAGGAGTCGTAGCGCTCCTCATCCTCGTTCTTGGTGGTCGCGCATACGACGTTGGCGTCGAAGCCCTCGCCGAGGGCCTTGGCCAGGCGGTGGTCAGCGGACAGGGAGTTGCAGGTGGCCAGGGCGAGCTTGAGCAGCTCTCCGGGGGAGAACTCCCCGGGGCCCGTGCCGATGCGCACCTCGGCGCCGGAGTGATTACGGCCCACGTACTGGCGCGTGCCGGTCCGCTCGGCCCATACGGAGTTCTTCGCGGTAGGGATGATGGTCGGGGTATCGCTCATGGGGTGATCGTGGCACGCCCAGTGGGCCCGGGACCACTGGGGCGCGCGCGAAGGGCCCGCCGTGCGCGCAGGGCGGACACGGCGGGCCGGTGGGAATACTCCGGGGAGGAGCGGGGAGGCGGGCGGTCAGTGCGAGCCCAGCCAGGCGGCGGCCCGGGACTCCTCATCGGCGATGACGCGCCCGGCCATTGACAGGGCCTTGTCCTCGACGGCGCGGCCCACCAGCGGCACGGTGACCTTCAGCTCCAGGTCCACCTCGACGACGGTCTGCTCGCCACTGGGGCGCATGGCCAGGGCGCCCGAGGAGCGCACGGGCGCGCCGCCGGCGTCGATGCTCAGCGTGCCGGTGCGCGAGCCGTCCTCGGCGGGGCCGCCCCAGGCCTCGGTGACGGTGAAGGACACGCCCGAGCGCACCAGGCGGCGGGCGGCCGAGGGCAGGGAATCGGCGGGGACGGTGCCGCTGGCGGTGGCCGAGAAGCCGTCGCCCTGGGTGGTTACCTTGCTGGTCACGGTCTCGGAGCCGAGTCGGGCGACCCGTCCGCGCTGGTACTCCGGGTCCGCCAGCATGGTGGCGACCTTGGGGGGATCGGCGGGGTAGGTGATGGTCAATGTCTTCCTCATGCCGTAGAGCCTGCCATGGAGGGGGCCATCGCGCCACGGGCGGTCCCCTCGATTAGGCTTCCACCGTGCCGCCGATCCTCCCGCCCCAGTCGCGCGCCTCCATCGACCTGCCGCCGCGCGACCTCGACTGGATCCGCCACCTCATCGCGGACTGGCAGGTCATCGCCGATCTGTCCGTCTCCGACCTCGTCCTGTGGGTCCGCGGTCTGAGCGGTCGCTTCGTGGCGATCGCCCACTGCCGCCCCTCCACGGGGCAGACGGTCCACCTGGAGGAGGTCGTGGGGCGCCGCATGCCCTCCTCGCGCGAGATCGCCGCCCTGGAGACCCTGACCACCGGCACCATCCTGGTCATGTCCGATCCCCAGTGGACCGGGACCACCGCGGTGCGCGAGGAGTACGTGCCCGTGCTCCACGAGGGCCGGGCGGTCGCCGTCGTCACGCGGGAGACGCGCGTGGGGGTTATGCGGGGGGAGCGCTTCGGCGACCAGCCCCTCAAGGCCCTCGCCGACTCCCTGTGCCAGATGATCTCCGAGGGAGCCTTCCCGATCCTCGGAGGAGTGACCGCACTGCGCCACGGCACCCCGCGAGTGGCCGACGGCGTCGTCCAGCTCGACGCCGAGGGCACCATCGTCTACGCCAGCCCCAACTCCCGCTCCTGCCTGCACCGGCTGGGCATCGCCGGGGAGATCGTCGGCGCGCATCTGGCATCGGCGATCACGGACATCATCCCCGAGCGCACGCCGGTGGACGAGACCATGGCCGTTGTTCTCATGGGCAGGCAGTCCTGGATCACGGAGATCGAGATCTCCGGTGTCTTCCTCGTCCTGCGGGCGATCCCCCTCGTTGTGCACGGGGAGAGGGCCGGCGCGATCCTCCTGGTCCGCGACGTCTCCGAGCTGCGGCGCCGCGAGCAGGTCCTCATGAACAAGGACGCCACGATCCGGGAGATCCACCACCGGGTCAAGAACAACCTGCAGACCGTCTCCGCCCTGCTGCGGATGCAGGCCCGCCGCGCCACCAACGATGAGACCCGCCAGGCGCTGGCCGAGGCGGAGCGGAGGGTCGCCGCGATCGCTACCGTCCACGAGGCGCTGAGCCACAACGTCGACGAGACTGTCGACTTCGACGAGGTCTTCGAGTCGATCCTGCGCACCGCCGCGGTCGTTGCCACGCCAACGGGGCAGGTCAAGACTGTGCTGGAGGGCTCCTTCGGTATCGTGGACGCCGAAGGAGCCCAGGCCCTAGCCACGGTGCTGGCCGAGCTGGTGACCAATGCCGTCGAGCACGGGCTCGAGGAGCGCGACGGCACCGTCACCGTGCGCGCCCTGCGGGACGGCGAGCGGATCGAGGTCCATGTCATCGACGACGGCGCGGGCATCGAGCCCGGAACAGTCATGACCGGGCTGGGCACGAGGATCGTCAAGACGCTCGTCCGAGGCGAACTGCGCGGCAGCATCGACTGGGAGCCCGTCGTCGATGAGGAGGGGCGCCCCTGCGGGACCGATGTCGCCATCATCGCCAGGCTCGCGAGCCGCGGCGAGCCCGTGCTCGGCTGAGCCACCGCGCCACTGGGGCGCCGCGCGGCGCAGCCGGGTCCCGCGCGCATCCGGCGGGGGTGAGAACGGCGGCCCCGCCTCCTCCGAGGTCAGGGGCCGCCGTTGATGCTCATGAGCGCCGGGTGAACCGGTCTCGGCGTTGTTTTCGACCGGTCTCGATCAGGAGGAGCGGCGGGCGCGGGCGGCGCGGCGCTTGAGGGAGCGGCGCTCATCCTCGCTCATGCCTCCCCAGACGCCGGCGTCCTGGCCGTTCTCCAGGGCCCACTTGAGGCAGGTCTCGACCACCTCGCAGCGGGCGCACACCTCCTTGGCCCGGGCGATCTGGGCGATGGCCGGACCGGTGTTGCCGACCGGGAAGAAGAGCTCGGGGTCGACAGTGAGACAAGCAGCCTGGTTACGCCAGTCCATGAGTGCTTCCTTCGGGCAGGTGAGTCAAGAAGAGGGGAGGGCCGAGCGCGTCGTGCCCACCCGGTAGGGGGCCAGAGTGGCCGTCGCGCGTCCTGGGGAAACTTTCACACGCCGTTCTCCCAACGGCAAGACCTGACGCGTGTGAGACCGTCGATGAAAAGATGTTGCAATTCTCACAGTCGCGATTCCCCGTCAGCTCGTTCTCTCACGCATGGCCGGACGCCCCTGAGCGGCCTCGCCGTGAACCACCTGCAAGGGCGTGAAACGCCCGTGATCCACGAGCACGCCCCGCCCCGGGGCCAGAGGGGCGCGGGGATCGATCACCCCTCGCAGTGGCGCCCCGGCCACCTGTGCCGCCGGGCCCGTGCCCGGGCACAGGATGACCAGCGAGCCCCTCTCCTTGAGCGTCATCAGCGGGCCCCGGAAGGATCCCGCCACGCGCTCGGTGGTCGCCGAGACGAGCACGCCCCGCCCCTCGCCCAGTGCGGCGGCGATCTCCGCCTCCGCCTGGGCGTGAGAGGCCTGGGGAAGGAGATCGGCATCGTCGATGACCAGCGGGGCGGTCCTCTCCGGCGCCTGGGCGGCGAGCGCGCCCTCCAGCGCCCGCAGTGCCGTGGTGCGCCCCGATCCAGGGGGCCCGGTCACGAGGACGGCGCCGCTGGGGACCGGAAGAGGAGCGGCGTCGTCGCCCCCGACCGCCCAGGTCCCGACGGGCAGCAGCGAGGGGCGCGCCTCGCGGGGGATCGGAGCCAGGCGCAGCGGACGGGCGGCGGCGAGGCCGCGAGCGGCCCGCTCGCCGGGCGCGGGCAGGAGGATCTGGATGGGCGTCGACTCCGCGCCGTCCACCAGCGCCCCTCGGCCGGGCGCCGCGCCGGTGACCGTGCCCCGGGGCAGCCCGGCCAGCGAGGCGAGGGTCGGCGTCGAGGCCCCCAGGACGATACGGTGCCGCAGGGATCCCGCCCACCGGGTGCCGGCCAGGCCGAAGGGCGCGCCGATGATCAGCGCCGTCCCCGTGGCCGGCGCGATCCTCGTCAGCGCCTCCACGAGCTGCTGGCCCTCGCCCGGCCCCAGCGCCTCATCGACGGCGGGGATGAGGGAGTCGACATCATCCAGGACGAGGATCTCTCCCGTCAGCCGGCCCTCCGCCGCCAGGCGCCACAGGCGCGCCAGTCGCCGGGGATCATCCGGGCCCACCACCGTGCCCATGCCCACGGCGCCCTCGGCCAGGGACGACAGGGGGCTCGGCGCGCCGCAGCGGTGGACGACGCGGCCCGCCGCCAGCGCCCCGAGCGCCGCCGAGTCCAGCGCCGTGGTCCTGCCCGACCCCGCCTGACCGAGCACGAGCAGCGACTCCCCGGTGTCCCAGCGCCACAGTCCCAGCGATTGCTCCTCCGGCAGATCCGTCATCGCCAGGGCTACTCCCTCGCCCCTCTCCGTCCGCGATCCCCCGGGGTGGCAGGCGGTCGAGACCAGCTCGCCCGCCTGCCCCCTGTGGGCCCGCTCGGGCAGTGGCGGGGCCCAGGGCCGCCACAGGCCATTGGAGATCGCACCACTGCCCGTCCCCGTCCCGCTATCGGGCGAGCGCGGGCCCTGATGGGCCTGGCGCACCTGCTCCACAAGCGCTTCGAGTTCCCCGCGAGGGCCGCACCAGGGGGACTGGAGGACCTCCTGGCTCCTGGAAGCGGCGCAGCCCTCGACGATGACCCTGCCCGGATGGCGGGGGAGCAGAGCGGCGCCGTCGTGCCCGAGGACGTCCCGCGAGTCCGCCGGGTCCAGGACTCGCAGGCAGGCGCGGATCGTCGTGTTGGCGCGCATCGCCGGAGAGACCGCGCCGGCGGGGCGCTGCGTGGCCAGGATGAGGTGGACGCCGAGGCTGCGGCCCTGCGCCGCCACCCGCACGAGGGCGTCGAGGACCTCGGAGTGCTGGCCCGCGAGGGTCGCGAACTCATCGACGGCGATGAGCAGGCGGGGAGGAGCCTCCCCGCGGGCGAGCGCGCCGACTGCGGGAGCCGAGACGCATCGGCGCTCGAGCTCGCCCAGATCCCGGACCCCGTGCGCGGCCAGGAGGCGCTCTCGGCGCCGGAGCTCGGCCTCCAGCGAGGACAGCGCCCGTGCTGTGGCAGCGGGGTCGAGATCCGTGAGCACGCCCGCCGTGTGCGGCAGGTCCTCCAGGGGGCCGAAGGTCGCCCCGCCCTTGTAGTCGACGAGCACCAGGCACAGCCGCTCCGGCGGCACCCCCAGGACCAGTTGCAGGAGCCATGCCGTGAGCAGCTCGGACTTCCCTGAGCCCGTCGTCCCGGCCAGAAGGGCGTGGGGCCCGTCGGCCACGAGGTCCACGTCGATGGCGCCGCGCGGCCCGACGCCGAGGATCGCGGGCAGCCGCATCCCGCCAGGGCTTGTCGTCCGCCAGCGCTCGCGGATGGCCCGCGCGCTGAGAGGGCCGGTGAGCTCGGGGAGGATGATCCCCTCGGGGGGAGCCAGGGGATCATCCACCCCGGTGGGAACGCCTCGCCCGCGGGGCCCGGCGGGACCGGAGCGCCGGGGAAGCCGCCGGCCTGAGGCGAGGAGGACCGTTTCCCACCAGCGATCGGTGACGGCCGGAGCTCCTCTGGGAGCGCGTCGTGCGCTCAGGGCTCTCGCAGGGAGGTCCTTGCCCTGGGGCGCGATGAGCAGTTCGGCGCGATCACCGCGCCAGGTCGCCACGATCCCGGTGGACTCGGCCTCCCCGACCATCTGGAGGTCCAGGGCGCCGCGGCTCGCGCCGAGCGCCGCCGAGGGGACCCCGCCCGGGGCTCTCCAGCTCGCCGGGGAGTGGGGGACCAGGGCGCGCGCGGCCCCCGGAGCCCGGGAATCATCGGGCTCGCCGGGCGCAGCAGGCGCATCGGGCGCAGACATGCCCGGCGCCTCCTCGGCCCGCCCGCCGGCCAGCGGCGCGGAGGCGAAGTCGGCTGGTGCTCCGATCCGGGCCAGCACCTGAGCCGCCCACCATCGCTGTGCCCGCAGGGCGCCCGCACCGGTGAGGGCCAGGCGATCCCCTGCCCGGAGCGTCAGGGCGGTCCCGCGCCGACGGTGCCCGAGCCAGGCCGCCGGCTCCTCGCCCGAGGCGCCCGAGCCCGCTCCCGGGGCGCTGAGGGGCGAGGCCCCCGCAGTTCCGGACAGCGCCCGCGCCGCCACGGCGAGGAGCGCCTCGGAGGGGTCGGGCCGCCGATGCGACCGCCCCCGCCATCCCGCGCGGGCGCTCTCGGCCCCGCGTTCCCGGGCGCCCCCACCGGAGAGCAATGAGCCGATCCTCATGATGCCCATGAGGAGCATCGGCGCCAGCATGAGCATCCCCATGCCACCGCGCCCGCCCATGCGCAGCGCACCGACCACGATCGCCCCTATGACGAGCAGGCAGAGCAGGCCGGCGATAATGGAGCCGATCCGCCTCCTCCCGGAGGGCCGACCGCTGTCGGGAGCCGGGACGAGGAGCGAGGCGGGCCGGCGCCGCAGTTCCAGCACACTGCCTCCCACCCTCAGGCGCTGGCCCTCGTGGAAGGCGCGCGGGCGGCGGAGCCGGCGCCAGCCTCGCAGGCGTCGTCGCGCCCGGGTGCCGTTGGCCGAGCCCGCGTCCCCGATCATCACGCGGTCGGCCCTGCAGCGCACCCGCAGGTGCTCACGGGAGACCTCCGGATCGCTCAGCGCCCCGCAGCGCCCGATCGTCCCCGAAGCGGGCAGTGGGAGGACCAGGCCTGCGTCGGGGCCCGAGAGCACCGCCATGTGCCAGGCGCGGCCCAGGGCATGGCGGGCCGCGGAGACGGGGGAGTCGAAGGCCGGGGAGGGGGAGCGCGAGGGCATGGCATGAGAGTGCGCCCCGGGGCCGGGCCCGCGCTCGGCCAGTGTGGATGGACCTCCGCTGGGGCTGCGTGATGTCCCCGGTGGTTCATGGCGGATGGCGAGACGACGGCGCCACTGCTCCCGGGGCACCGCTGTCCCCGGGAAGTGGCGGACATGGGGGAGGATGGGGGCATGACTGAGCGAACCGCGCCCGCTGTGCCCGCTGCGCCGTCAGTGCCATCAGTGCCGTCGACCCCCGACGAGCAGCTCGACGCCCTCCTGGCCTCCCCGGAGCTCGCCGGCGTCCCCGAGGCCGACCGCCTGCGCTGGGCCGAGCTCGTGCGCGCCATCGAGGCCGCCCGCGCCGACTACTACGACGCCGTCGAGAATGTCGCCGACAGCGCGGGCACCGGCAAGGGGATCGTCGCCTCCGCCATCTCCGACGCCGATTACGACGAGCTCTACCGACAGCTCGAATCCCTCCAGGGGGCCCACCCGGCCCTCGACAACGCGCTGTCCCCCACGCGCACCGTCGGCGGCAGTGCCACCCGGGGCTTTCCCCCCGCCACTCACCACGAGCGCATGTACTCCCTGCAGGACGTCTTCAGCCTCGAGGAGGTCGGGGAATGGGCTGCGCGCATGAGCGCCGCCACCGGGCGGGCCGACGCCGACCTCGCCATGACCGCCGAGGTCAAGATCGACGGCCTGGCCATCGCCCTGACCTACACCGATGGACGTCTGACCCGTGCCGCCACCCGCGGCGACGGCACCACCGGTGAGGACATCACCGCCAACGCCCGTACTATCGACTCCATCCCGGAGCGCCTCACCGGTGCCGAGCCCGAGGGCCCCGCCGGCCCCGGCCTGCCCTCCCTCGTGGAGATCCGAGGCGAGGTCTACTTCCCCGTCGAGGAGTTCGAGGCCTTCAACGCCGCCAGCCGCGCCGCCAATGAGAAGGCCGAGGCCGATGACGCCGCCGGGCGCGCCGCCCGCCGGGGCGCCGCCCTGCCGGTCTTCGCCAATCCCCGCAACGCCGCCGCCGGATCCCTGCGGCAGAAGGACCCCCGGATCACCGCGACCCGGCCTCTGGCCTTCATCGCCCACGGCATCGGCGCCATCATCCCCGGCCCCGGAGCCGATCTTCCCGCCAGCCAGCACGAGTGGTACGAGCTCCTGGAGCGCTGGGGGCTGCCCACCTCCCCCTACAACGCCATCGTGCGCGGCGCCGCCGAGCGGCAGGCCTACATCGACCGCTACGCCGAGCACCGACACGACCTCCTCCATGAGATCGACGGCATCGTCTTCAAGATCGATGACCGCTCCCTCCAGGACGAGCTCGGGCACACCTCCCGCGTGCCCCGCTGGGCAACCGCCTACAAGTACCCGCCCGAGGAGGTCCACACGCGCCTGCTCGACATCGGTGTGCAGGTCGGCCGCACCGGGCGCGTCACGCCCTTCGGGATCATGGAGCCCACGCGCGTCGCCGGCTCCACCGTCGCCCGGGCCACCCTCCACAACGCCGCCGAGGTGGCCCGCAAGGGCATCCTCATCGGCGACATGGTGGTGCTGCGCAAGGCCGGCGATGTCATCCCCGAGATCCTGGGGCCCGTGGTCGCCCAGCGCGACGGCACCGAGCAGCCCTTCGTCATGCCCTCCGACTGCCCGTCCTGCGGCACCCCCCTGGCGCCCGCCAAGGAGGGGGACGTGGACCTGCGCTGCCCCAACACGCGCTCCTGCCCCGCTCAGGTCACCGAGCGCATCGCTCATATCGGCTCACGCGGCGCGCTCGACGTCGAGGGCCTGGGGGACGAGGCCGCCGTTGCCCTCACCCAGCCCGACGCCGGGCGCCCCGAGGCCATCGCGGCGCTCGCCGCCGGGGCGCGCCTGGAGACCGAGCGGGGGAGCCTTCGCCTCGAGGCCGCCGAGTTGGGGGCCCTCCGCCCCTCCCAGCGCGTTGACGCCGTCGAGGCCCTTCTCGCCGAGCACGGCATCATCGAGCAGGACCCCGCCATCGCGGGGGAGGGGGAGCTCTTCGACCTCACCGCCGAGGACCTGCGCGACGTCATGGTCTGGCGCCCGGTCGCCGCGCACGGGCGCCCCACCGGTGACTGGCGCCTCGTCCGTTACTTCTGGACCAAGGCGATCCTCACCAAGGACGGCGAGGTCAAGAAGCCGGCAGCGCCAGCCAAGAACGCCACCGCCATGCTCTCCCAGCTCGCCGCCGCCAAGGACCAGCCCCTGTGGCGAGTGCTCGTGGCCCTGTCCATCCGCCACGTCGGTCCCACCGCCGCCCGCGCGCTCGCGGCCCGCTTCGGCTCCCTGGACGCCCTTCGCGTCGCGAGCCCGGAGGAGCTGGGAGAGGTCGAAGGCGTGGGCCCCGCCATCGCCGCCTCCTGGATCGAGTGGATCGGCGTGGACTGGCACGCCGAGATCCTTCAGCGCTGGGCAGCCGCCGGCGTGCGCACCGCCGACGAGGCCCCTGACAGCGGGGCCCCCGCTCGCACCCTGGAGGGACTGACCGTCGTCGTCACCGGCGCCCTGGAGGGCTTCACCCGCGACAGCGCCAAGGAGGCCATCGTGGCGCGCGGCGGCAAGGCCGCCGGGAGCGTGTCGAGGAAGACGAGCTACGTCGTCGTCGGCGCCAATGCCGGTTCGAAGGAGGCCAAGGCCCGCGATCTCGGCCTGCCCATCCTCGACGAGCTGGGATTCGAGACCCTCCTCGCCGGCGGGCCGACTGCCCTCGGCGCCATGGGGGCATGACGGGCCGGGGCGGGGGATCGGCACGCGCGGCCGACCCGCGTGCCGATCCCCCGCCCCGCCGGTGCTCATCGTCCCGGGCGAGGAGGACCACGTGGTGCCCGTGAGCGGGATGAGGGACCTCGGCGCCGGTGGCCGGACGGGGCGGGCCTTCGGCCTCCTCGGCCTCCTCGGACGACGGTCCACGGCGGACGGTATCGTGGGGTCGTGCATCTCAAGACGTTGACGATCAAGGGCTTCAAGTCCTTCGCCTCGTCAACCACGCTGCGCCTGGAACCGGGCATCACCGCCGTCGTCGGCCCCAACGGCTCGGGGAAGTCCAACGTCGTCGACGCCCTGACCTGGGTCATGGGAGAGCAGGGCGCCAAGAATCTTCGCGGTGGCACCATGGCCGACGTCATCTTCGCCGGCGCCGGGTCGAGGCCCGCGCTTGGGCGCGCCGAGGTCTCCCTGACCATCGACAACGCCGACGGCGCCCTGCCCATCGACTACTCCGAGGTGACCATCACCCGCACGCTCTTCCGAGGCGGTGGCTCGGAGTACCAGATCAACGGCGCCCAGTGCCGCCTCCTCGATGTCCAGGAGCTCCTGAGCGACACGGGCCTGGGGCGCCAGATGCACGTCATCGTCGGCCAGGGCCAGCTCGACGCCGTTCTGGCCGCCACCCCAGAGGATCGCCGCGGCTTCATCGAGGAGGCCGCCGGCGTCCTCAAGCACCGGCGCCGCAAGGAGCGCGCCCTGCGCAAGCTCGACTCCATGGCAGCCGACCTCGCGCGCGTCGCCGACCTGGCCAACGAGCTCCACCGCCAGCTCGGGCCCCTGGCCAAGCAGGCCGCCGTCGCCCGCCGCGCCCGCACCATCCAGATCGAGGTCCGCGACGCCACCGCCCGGCTGCTCGCCGACGATGTTGTTGCTGTCCAGCAGCTCCTCGAGGCCGGCCAGGAGGACACGGCCGCCGTGACCGCGCGCCGCACCGCCGCCGAGGAGGCCGAGAAGGCCGCCCGTGATCGCTTGGCCGGGCTCGCCGAGGTCGAGGCGGGCGCCGGGCGCAGGCTCGCCGCCGCCACCCAGGTGTGGGAGAACCTCGCCGGTGCCGCCCAGCAGCTCTCCTCGCTCGCCGACGTCGCCGCCGAGCGTGTCAGGGGCCTGGCCAACGCGCCCGAGCCGTCCTTCGGCACCGACCCCGAGGAGCTGGACCGGCGCGCTGAGGCCGCCGCCGTCGAGGAGGCCGAGCTCGCTGAGCGGATCGAGTCGACCCGTAGCGCGCTGGCCGCCGCCACCCAGGAGCGGGTGGAGGCCGAGGCCGCGCAGAGCACCGCCGAGAGTGCGCTCGCCGCCCTTCAACGCAGCCAGGCCGAGCATCGGGAGAGGGTGGCGCGCGCAGGCGGCCGTCTGGCCTCCGCGCGCTCCCGCCACGAGGCCGCCACTGCCGCCCGAGAGCAGGCCCGCATCGCCCTGGTCGCCGCGGAGGAGCGGCGGGCCGCCGCCCAGGCCGCTCTGGAGGAGGCCGCCCCCGGGGCCGGTGGCGCCGCCGCCGCGGAAGAGGACGCGCCGGGGAGCGCCAGCTCCGAGCAGGTGGAGGCCACTGCTCGCCACGAGGCGGCGACGGCGGCCCTCGCCTCCGCGCGCGACGCACTCGCCGCCGCGACCGAGGCCCGCTCCCAGGCAGTCTCCGAGCAGGCCACCTGGGCGGCCCGCCGCGACGCCCTGGCACTGTTGCTGCGGGCGGAGGACGCCACCGCTGAGCTCGCCGAGGCCGGCCTGGAGGGATTGCTCGGGCCGCTGCCCGAGCACCTGAGCATCGAGAAGGGCTGGGAGAACGCCATCGCCGCGCTTCTCGGGGATCTGGCCGCAGCCGCCCTGGCCGCCGACGAGGCCGCGGCCATCGCCGCCCTGGAGCACGCCCGCAGGGCCGAGGCCGGGGCGATCCGGCTCATCATCGCCCAGGAGGGGACTGACGGCGACGACGGGGCCTCGGATGCGCCCGAGCCCCCGGTGGAGGGGGGCGGGCCCGGTCTCGATCGTGATATCGACCGGTCTCGGCCCGTACCCCCGGTGGAGGGCGCTGTCCCCGCCAGGGGCCTGGTCACCATCCAGGCGGGTACCGCGCAGCGCTCCGGCCTCCAGGCCGCGTTCGATCGCCTGCTCGCCGGGGCGTGGGCCGTGCCCGATCTCGAGACCGGCGCCGCGGCGCGCGTCGCCGACCCGCGAGCCAGAGTCGTCACCCGCGACGGTGACATCCTGGCCCCCGGATGGGCCGGCGGAGGCGGGCGCGGCTCGGCCAGCGTCCTGGAGCTCGCCGCCGCCCATGACGAGGCCGCCAGTCGGGCCGAGACCGCCCGCGAGGCCCAGGAGGCGGCGGAGACGGCCCTGGTGGAGGCCCGCCAGGCCGAGGAGGCCTGCAGAGGCGGCCTCACCGCCGCCCTGGAGCAGCTGCGCCGCGCCGACGCCGAGGCCGCCCGCGAGGCCGAGGCCCTGGCCCGCCTCGCCTCCGCCGCCCATGCGGCCACCGAGGAGGCCGGGCGAGCCAGGCGCGCCCTCGAGCGCGCCGAGGAGGAGACCGCCCGGCGCGCCGCCGAGCTCGCCGCCGCCTCCACCGCCCTGGCCGAGATCGAGCAGGCCCCCGGCCCGGGCGCCCCCGACGGCGAGGAGGGCGGCGGGTCAGGGGCGCCGGTGGACGCCGAGGCGGCCATTGAGGCAGCCCGGGCGCGCCGCGATGAGGCGGCCGAGGCGGCCACCGCCGCCCGCGCCGCCGAGACCGATGCCCGTCTCGCCCTTCGCACCGCCGAGGAGCGCGAGCGCTCCGGGCGGGGCCGCTCCGAGTCCCTGCGCCTGGCCGCCCGGCGCGAGCGCGAGTCCCGAGCGGCCGCCGAGCGCGCCCGGGAGCGCCGGGCGCGGCAGCTCCTCGTGGCCCAGCGGGTGCGCGATGAGGCCCGGCGCTCCGCCGAGGCGGGCCGCGAGTGGGCCGCCGAGGCGGCGCAGCGGCGGGCCGCCGTCGAGGCGGAGCGCACCGAGTCCCTGGAGGCCACCCGGGAGGTCCGCGATGAGATCGACCGCCTCACCAAGGAGATCGCCGCGCTCACCGACGCCGCCTACCGGGAGGAGATCGCCCGCGCCGAGCACCGCACACGCCTGGAGGCCCTGGCCGAGCGGGCGCTGACCGAGCTCGGGCTCGAGCTCGATCCCCTGGTGGAGGAGTTCGGACCTCATATGCCCGTCCCCGAGATCGAGCAGGACGACGCCGAGCCGGCGCCGGGCCCGTCAGAGCCGCCGGGCGCCTCTGAACCGGAGGCCGCCGAGCCGGGGGAGGGGACCGACGCGCAGCGCGCTTCGCGGACTCCGAGGGCCCGCCCCGGGCGGCCCTACGCGCGCGCCGAGCAGGAGAAGCGCCTGGCCCGTGCCAAGCGCGACCTCGCCCGCCTGGGCAAGATCAACCCCCTGGCCTTCGAGGAGCACGCCGCGCTGCAGCAGCGCCACCGCTTCCTCGCCGAGCAGCTCGCCGATCTCAAGCGCTCGCGCGCGGACCTGCTGGACATCGTCGAGGAGATCGATGCGCGCGTGCAGGAGGTCTTCACCTCCGCGTATCAGGACACAGCCCGTGAGTTCGCCTCCGTGTTCGACCGCCTCTTCCCCGGCGGCGAGGGCCGCCTCGTGCTCACCGACCCGGGCGACATGCTCACCACGGGCATCGAGATCGAGGCGCGGCCGGCGGGCAAGAAGGTCAAGCGCCTCTCCCTGCTCTCCGGCGGGGAGCGATCCCTGGCGGCGGTCGCCCTGCTCATCGCGATCTTCAAAGCGCGTCCCTCGCCCTTCTACGTCATGGACGAGGTGGAAGCGGCCCTCGATGACACGAACCTGGGGCGCCTGCTGGAGATCTTCACCGAGCTTCGCGAGTCCAGCCAGCTCATCATCATCACCCACCAGAAGCGCACCATGGAGGTCGCCGACGCCCTCTACGGCATCACCATGCGCGACGGCATCACCCAGGCCGTCTCCCAGCGCCTGGCGCGCAAACGGGGCGCCGACGGCGATGAGGGCACTGGGGGCTGACACGGGGCGCGGGGCATCGGGCATGATGGGGGCATGGACCCGATGCTCGTCGTGATTGCCGTCCTCGCCGTCCTCGCCCTGGCGGGAGGGCTCTGGCTCGTCTCCGGCCGCCGCCGCGGCCGCGTACCCCCCGAGGTCAGCCCCCACAAGCCCCTGGATCGCGAGGAGGCCCTTCCCACCGCCAGACCCGAGGAGGCGGGGGCGGGGACCGAATCCCCCGGCGAGGCCCCTGAGGCCGGGGAGCGCGCCGGGGGCGCCGTCGCCACCCTGGAGCGGCCCGAGTCCATCCCCGGGCGCATGCAGCGCCTGCGCGCCCGCCTGGCCGGCTCCGGGGGCTTCGGCAAGGCCATCCTGTCGGTCCTGTCCCGCGGCGACCTGTCCGAGTCCGACTGGGAGGAGATCGAGGACACCCTGCTGACCTCCGACCTCGGCGTTGAGGTGACCATGGAGCTCATGGACGGGCTGCGCACCCAGGCCAAGGTGCTCGGAACCTCCGACCCCGAGGCCATCCGCGGCGTCCTGCGCTCCGGGCTCCTCGAGCTCGTCGACCCCACCATGGACCGCTCCCTCAACCTCGCCCGGCCCGCGGCCGCCGAGAGCGCCGATCTGCCCGCGGGCGCCGAGCCCGCCGCCGCGATCCTCATGGTCGGCGTCAATGGCACCGGCAAGACCACCACCTGCGGCAAGCTCGCCCGCGTCCTCGTCGCCCAGGACAGGACCGTCGTCATGGGCGCCGCCGACACCTTCCGCGCCGCCGCCGCCGAGCAGCTGTCCACGTGGGGCCGGCGCGTGGGCGTGGAGGTCGTCCGCTCCGAGCGCGAGGGCGCCGACCCCGCCTCCGTCGCCTTCGACGCCGTGCGCAAGGCCGCCGACCAGAACGCCGACGTCGTCCTCATCGACACCGCCGGGCGCCTCCAGAACAAGGCCGGCCTCATGGACGAGCTCGGCAAGATCAAGCGCGTCATGGGCAAGATCGCCCCCGTCGGCGAGATCCTCCTCGTCCTGGACGCCACCACCGGCCAGAACGGCATGCGACAGGCCCAGGTCTTCTCCGAGGCCGTGGGCGTGACCGGCATCGTGCTCACCAAGCTCGACGGCACCGCCAAGGGCGGCATCGTCGTCACCGTCCAGCGCGAGCTCGGAGTGCCCGTCAAGCTCGTCGGCCTGGGTGAGGGCGCCGACGACCTGGCCCCCTTCGATCCCGAGGGCTTCGTTGACGCCCTCCTGGCCTGAGGGCGAGCACCGGCGCTCGCCTCCTCACTCCCGCGCCCGCAGGAGGGTCCGCGAGCTCCCGTCGCCTCGTTCTCGGGAAGCGCCTCGACCACGCGCGCGACCTGCTCGCCGAAGAGTCCGGCGGGGTCGGCTACCCCTCGCCCGCACGACGACCACCCCTTCCGCGCCGTCCTCGCCTGGTTGCGGGCCACTGCTTGACCCTCACGCGGTGTGAGGCGGCAGGCTGCGCCGCATGAGAGATCCTCAGGGCATGGATGACGCTCTTCCCCAGCGCCCGACGCCGACTCCGATGCCGGCCGCAGCCGAGGCCCCCGCGCGAGGGGACGACTGCACGGTCGGCGCCGCCGCGCGGCTGCTGGGCGTGAGCGTGCGCGCGCTCCACCACTGGGACGCCATCGGCCTGCTCACCCCTTCAGGACGCAGTTGGTCCGGATACCGCCTCTACAGCGACGCCGACCTCGACCGCGCCCAGCAGATCCTCGTCTACCGCGAGACCGGCATGGGCCTGGCCGCGATCGGCGAGTTGCTTGACGGCGCCCCGGCGACGGCCGCCGAGCACCTGGTGGAGCAGCGCCGCCTCCTGTCCGAGCGGATCTCCCGCCTGACGCGGATGGTCCGCGTCATCGACACCATGATGGAGGCAGAGACCATGGGAAATCACATGAGCGGGGCCGAGCGGGCCCGGGCCTGGCACGGCCAGTGGAGCGAGGAGTACGCCGCGCAGGCCGAGGAACGCTGGGGCGGCACCGACGATTGGGCGGAGTCCGAGCGGCGCAAAGCCGCCATGACACTGGACGACTGGCAGCGGGCGGCCGATGAGGCCAAGCGCTTGGAAGCCGATCTCGCCGATGCCATGCGCCGCGGTGTCGCTCCCGGCAGCCAGGAGGCCAATGCCCTGGCCGAGCGCCACCGGGAGGAGCTGAACCGCTGGTTCGATGTGACCGTGCCCAAGCAGGTGCTCATCGCCCACGGCTACGTCGACGATCAGCGCTTCACCGATCACTACGATGCTGAGGAGAAGGGGCTGGCGGCCTGGATCAAGGAGATCATCGACGCATCCGCCCTCGCCCAGGGGGTGGACCCGGGCTCGGTCACCTGGGAGTGACGCGCGGGGTGGGGGAGCGCGCTTGCCCTGGCCGCTATCCTGGGCGGCAGCAACGCGGAGTCCGGGTGGCGCCATGCCGCTCGGGCCCGCACCCCCGACCGGCGCGTCCGCGCCCCAGGAAGGACCCCCGTGTTCGGCAACCTCTCCGACCGGCTCACCGCCTCCTTCAACTCACTGCGCGGCAAGGGCCGCCTGACCGAGGCCGACGTCGAGGCGACCGTCACCGAGATCCGCCGCGCCCTCCTTGAGGCCGACGTCGCCCTGCCCGTTGTGCGCGCCTTCACCGCCGCCGTGCGCGAGAAGGCCGTCGACGCCGCCCGCTCCCAGGCGCTCAATCCCGCCCAGCAGGTCATCAAGATCGTCAACGACGAGCTCATCGAGGTCCTGGGCGGTGCCACCCGCGAGATCAACTGGGCTGACCGCGGCCCCACGATCATCATGCTCGCCGGCCTCCAGGGCGCCGGTAAGACGACGCTCGCCGGCAAGCTCGGGCGCTGGCTCAAGGGCGATGGCAAGCGCGTCCTGCTCGTGGCCTCCGACCTCCAGCGCCCCAACGCCGTCACACAGCTCGGCGTCGTCGCCGAGCGCGCGGGCGTGGACATCTGGGCCCCCGAGCCCGGCAACGGCGTCGGCGACCCGGTTCAGGTGGCCGCCAGCGGTGTCGAGCAGGCTCGCGCCAAGGGCTACGACGTCGTCGTCGTGGACACAGCCGGCCGCCTGGGCGTGGACGCGGAGATGATGGATCAGGCGATCCGCATCCGCGACGCCGTCGCCCCCCACGAGATCCTCTTCGTCCTGGACGCGATGGTCGGGCAGGACGCCGTCAACACCTCGGTGGCCTTCCGCGACGGCGTGGGCTTCACCGGCGTCGTGCTCTCCAAGCTCGACGGAGACGCCCGCGGTGGCGCGGCCCTGTCCGTGCGCGGGGTGACCGGCGCCCCGGTCCTGTTCTCCTCCACCGGCGAGGGCCTGGACGACTTCGAGCGCTTCCACGCCGACCGCATGGCCAGCCGCATCCTCGACATGGGCGACCTGCTCACCCTCATCGAGCAGGCGGAGAAGACCCTCGACGCCAAGGAGGCCGAGGACGCCGCCGCCAAACTCGCCAAGGGCGAGTTCACCCTCGACGACTTCCTCACCCAGCTGCGCCAGATCCGCAAGCTCGGCTCGATGAAGAAGCTGCTGGGCATGATGCCCGGCATGGGGCAGATGCGCGAGGCCATCGAGGCATTCGACGACCGCGAGGTGGACCGCATCGAGGCGATCGTCTGCTCGATGACTCCCGCCGAGCGCAAGGACCTCACGATCCTCAACGGCTCGCGCCGAAGCCGTATCGCCAAGGGCTCGGGCACTACCGTCCAGGCGGTCAACGAGCTCGTCGACCGCTTCGAGCAGGCCAAGAAGATGATGGAGGCCATGGCGTCGGGCGGCATGGGAGGCGCCGGCGGCCCGGGTGGAATGCCCGGAATGGGGTCGCTGCCGTCCATGGGCAAGCACTCCAAGGCCCGCCAGGCGCCCAAGGCCAAGAAGAAGGGCAAGGGCGGCAAGAAGGGCCGCTCCGGCAACCCCGCCAAGGCGGCGCGCCAGGCCAGGCAGACCGCGCGGGGGGCCCAGGATGCGCCCGCCGCGCCGGTGGCCGGATCCTCCTTCGGGCTGGGCCAAGCGGCAGGCGGGGTAGCGGGCGCGGGCAGTACCGGCAGTACTGCCGGCGGCTACGGCATCATGCCGGGCCAGCAGGCCGCCCCTGCGCAGTCCCAGCAGGCCGCTGTCTCCGGTGGCGATGACGTCGCCGACGCCATGGCAGCGCTCCCCGAGGACCTGCGACGCCGTCTCGGGCTCTGAGGCCGGCGGGGTAGCGGCCCGCGGACTCAGGCGCTGAGGGCCTCGATCCCGCCCTTGGTACCCGGGCCCCGGTGACGCGCCCCCGTAGGTGGCGCGGGGCCCTCCGCTTCCGCGAGGGCCGCGTTGTCGGCGTCATGGACGCTCGTGCTCCCGTGTCCCGGCTCCGGCCGCGTCCTCTATGTCGGCGAGGGCCTGCGAGGCGCTGAGCGACCGACGGATCATGCCCGTGCCCCGGACCGCTGGGTGGCGAGTGGCGGCGATCGCTGCGTCAATTCTGCTGCCTCTGCTGCCTCTGCTGCCTCTGCTGCCGTGGCGGAGGGCGCAGAGGCGGCTTCAGACCGTGGTATGAGACGGGGGCTGCGCCGATTGGTGGGGGCTTTCACCGGGTGGTGCTGCTCGCGCCCACTGGTGCGGGCAGGACGCACCAATGGGTGCGAATAGCACCGTGCCGTTCAGTGCGGGATGCGCCGCTGGCGCCTCCGTGGGCGCCCAGGCCGCACCCGCCGGCTCGTCGGGTGTTGTCTGTTGGTCGGGGTGTCTGGCCGGGTATGCCGCCGCCTGGTCGCCGACGTGCGCAGGGGTTGTGGATGTGTCCCCGGGGCGCCTCCACAACCCCGGGCCCCGCGTCGAGGGCGGCGGGTAGAGGACGAGCTCGTCACCAACAGCACGAACTCGATGCTGGGGAGGCTGCCGGCTGCTCCGACAACCACCCGTTCCTACAGCCAGCCGTTGCGCTCGGCGGTGTGGGCCGCCTCGGTGCGGTTGCGCGCGTGGGTCTTGGCGATCGCGCTGGACAGGTAATTGCGCACCGTCCCCTTGCCCAGATGCAGTCCCGCCGCGATCCCGTGGGCGTCATCGTCCCGGGCGGCCAGGCGCAGCACTTCCTTCTCCCTCTCGGTGAGTGGATTGGGGCCCAGGAGCACCGACTCCTGGGCCAGGGTTGGGTCGATGACCCGCAACCCTGAATGGATGCGGCGGATCGCGTCCGCCAACTGCTCCGGGGGAGTGTCCTTGACCAGGAAGCCGCTCGCCCCGGCCTCCAGCGCCCGCGACAGGTACCCCGGCCGCCCGAAGGTCGTCACGATGAGGCTGCGGCAGGCCAGCCCGGAGGCTGCCAGCGCGGCGGCGGCGGCCAGGCCGTCGCCATCGGGCATATCGATATCCAGTAGTGCTACATCGGCGCCATGCTCGCGGGCGGCCGCCACTACCTCGTTGCCGGTGCCCACCTGCGCCACCACCTCCAGATCCGTCTCCAGCCCCAGCAGAGTGGACATCGCCCCGCGCACCAGCGCCTGGTCATCGGCGATGAGCAGGCGGATGCCCCTGGCCGCCGCCCCTGGGATCGCCGTGCTCCCCGCGTTCCCCATGCTCACAGCACGACCTCCATCTCGGTTCCCGGTCCGCCCGCTCCATCCGGCTCGTATCCAGGCGGTGACGGCACGGGGCTGGCCAGGAGCAGTTCACCGCCCGCTGCCTCCAGGCGCTGGCGCAGCCCCCGCAACCCGTTGCCGGGCGAGGCTCCCTCCATCCCCCGCCCGTTGTCCGTCACGACGATCCGCCCCGGAGCCAGAGCGATCCTCACCCGGGTGGCCGCGGCGTGTCGGAGGATGTTCGTCGTGGCCTCGCGCAGGGCCCAGGAGACCAGCTCGCGCTGGCCCAGCGCGATGTCCTCGGGGCCGCCGGTGATCCCTGCGTCGATGCCGGCGGCGTTGAAAGCCGTGCGCGAGGACTCGATCTGACTGGCCAGATCCGGGGTGCGCAGGCGCGTGACGGTGGAGCGCACATCGGCCAGGGCGGCCCGAGAGAGCTCGATGACCTCCGCGAGCTCGCGTTCGGCCGCCTCGGGATCCCTGTGCAGGAGCCTTTGGGCCACTTCCGCTTTGAGGGTGAGAACGGTGAGCGAGTGCCCGAGGATGTCGTGCACGTTCCTGCCGATCTCCTCGCGCTCGGCCATCGCCGCCTCCGCGCGGGCCCGCCGGGCGCGCTGCACCTCCTGCTCGGAGAAGAAGCGGGCGATGACCACGAATCCCGACGACGCGATGCAGCTGAGTGTCATGAGCCCCGACTCACCCGGGCCTGCCGCTAGGACGACGGCCAGGGCGGCCAGGCACATTCCCGCGCTGGCCGCCAGACCTGTGCCAAACCTGGTGGTGAACAGGACGACTGCGCAGAAATAGGGCAGGAATACCGCGTAATACCAGGTGATCGCGATCGTGGACCCAACCGCGCAGAGTCCCAGGAGGATGAGTGGACGAATCGCAGGGGCGAACTCCTCGCGCAGTGCCGAGCCCGGGGTGAGCCGGGAGAAGTCACCGCGCTTGGTGATAAGGCTGACCTCGATCACGTAGATGACCGCGAAGGCCGCCATGCCGGAGGTCCCCAGGATCTTCGCCCACAGCGGGGCCCGCGACGCCAGGAGGAAGGCGATCCCCGGTAGCAGGAAGCCGATCCAGATGGAGGTCTCCCAGTCGACCGCACCATCCGGGCGCGCCGGGCCAGGTCCAGCGCCAGTCCCGCCAGTTGGGCGTCTGCGGCGTCGCGGCCAGGGGGCCCGTCACCCGCTCGCTCATCGCCGGCTCATTCCCCGGCGGTGGGAGAGCAGGCAGACGGTGGCGATGATAAGCGTCCATGCCATGAGGTTAGCGACCTGGATCCACGGGCTCTCGTGGACGATGCTCGAGGCCGTGTTGATGACATCGCCCATGATGGGGCGCTGCGCGAGGGTCGCGGCTCCGTAGAGCGGCGTGTAGTGCGCGATCGTGAACAGCGTCCCGGACAGCGGCATGAAGATGTTGGACAGGAAGGCCCACACCGTCACGGAGGCGGCGGCCGTGCCCACGGCCCCCTGGGAGGGGAACCACATGCCGATGGCCAGGCCGTACAGGGCGAAGGGGATCGTCGGCAGTAGGCTGCCCGCGTACGAGCCCAGCCAGACGAGCGGGTTGTCGCACTGTGCGCCCATGAGGGCCCCGGTGGTGAAGAGCAGGGTGGTCGGTACGAGTGACAGCAGAACCGCAGCGGCGGATTTGACCAGGTAGTACGTGCGCATTCCACCGGGGGTCAGTCCCATCTGGCGACCCCATCCCCCCGCGAGTTCGACGGCGCAACTCCCCGCCATGGTCGTGGCCGCCATGGCGGTGCTGAAGGCCGCCATATTGACCATGATGACGGCGTTGACATTGCCTCGGCCCGCATCAATATCGCTGTAGGAGGCCATGGTCCCGAACAGGAGGTACATGCCCAGCGGCATGATGACGATGAAGATGATCGTGTCCGCCCTCAGGACCGTCGCGCGCAGCTCGCAGAGCAGGTAGGGGATCGGGCTCGGGCGCTCCGAGGGGGCCGGGTCGATCGCGGTGCTGGTTTTAGTATTGGTATCGGCGCTGGTCTCAGTTCTCATGGCGGTCTCCGGGCGGTGTCGAGATGGTCGTGGACGGGCGTGCCCGAGCGCTTATCGCGCCGGAGGGGCGGACGCTCCTCCGGCCGGTCCTCCGGCCGGCACGGAGTCCTCGACGAGATCGGCGAAGACATCGTCGAGGCTGAGAGCCGTGATCCCCAGGTGGTGGGCGGGTGTGCGGGTCAGCAGGATGCGGGCGACGTCGTCGGGCGCGGTGGTCCGCAGCTCGACGTGTTCGCCGCGCACCGCGACGTCCTGGAGCGAGGCGCGCACCTCGGCCAGCGCCTCATCGAGCGCGGCCACTCCGGACATGCCGGGCCAGGTGGCGGTGACAATGGTGCCCTCGCCGAGCGCCCGCACGTCGTCCACCGAGCCCGAGGCGATGATCCGGCCGTGGTGGATGATGACGATCCGGTCGGCGAAGTCCGCGGCCTCCTGGAGGTAGTGCGTGGCGAAGAGGACCGCCTTGTTCCCGGCGGCGCGCTCGCGGATCGCGGCCCAGAAGGAGCGGCGGGCGGTGACGCCCATGCCGGCGGTGGGCTCGTCGAGCACCATGAGATCCGGGTTGCCCAGCAGGGCCAGGGCCAGGCGCAGGCGCTGACGCTCGCCCCCGGAGCACTTGGCCACCCTCCGGCCCAGGATCGGGGAGATCCCGGAGAGTTCCTGGACGGACGAAATATCGTGGCGAGCTCCGCGCATGGCGGCCACAGCGCGGATCGTCTGGCCCACCGTGTAGTCGGGCAGGAGGCCACCCTCCTGGAGGATCGCGCCGGTGCGCAGCCCCCGGGCCGCTTGGGCGGGGGTGAGGCCGAAGACCCGGGCGGCCCCGGCATCGGGGGAGGAGAAGCCCAGGATGATGTCCAGGGTGGTGGACTTCCCGGCGCCGTTGGGACCGAGGAAGGCCACGACCTCGCCGGGGGCCACGCGCAGGTCGATACCGTCGACGGCGCGCACTGGCCCGAAGATCTTGACCAGGCCGGTTACCTCGACGGCCGGGGGCTGCGCGCTCCTCTCGGCGAGCGGGCCCGGGGCGGGCGAGTGACCGGAGGGTTTCAGGGCGCCTGGGCCGCCCGTCATGTGCTGCACCATGGCCCCATGGTCGGAGCGATGGGCGATGCCGGGTACTGAGAGCTGTCACCATCCGCCGATGACAGATGTCACGGGGGCGGGACCGTCTCCCGGCGGCCTTCCCCGCGCCAGCCGAGGGCCGGACGTGAGAACGCGGCGTTTCACGGTCTCGGCTAGTCTCACGGGGTTCACCCGGAACCGGACTGACGGGACCCCTCATGCCCATCGCCATGCCCATCGCCCTCCCGGCGGCCCTCCCCGCGGCTTCGGACGAGCCTCTCGCCGAGCGGCTCACCGAGTCGCTGGGGGCCTTCGAGGGCTTCGTGTCGGGCAAGATCCTCGTGTGGATCCTGCTCGGCGCCGGGCTCTTCCTCACCCTGGGCACCCGCGGCGTTCAACTGCGCCTCTTCACCCGAAGCCTCCGCCTGGTCCTGCGCTCGCGCCACCAGCGCGGATCCCTCTCCAGCTTCCAGGCCTTCGTCATCGGCCTGGGCGGGCGCGTGGGCACCGGCAACATCGCCGGCGTCGCCCTGGCGGTCACCATGGGCGGGCCCGGCGCCCTGTTCTGGATGTGGGTGGTCGCCCTGCTCGGCATGGCCACATCCTTCGCCGAGTCCACACTCGCCCAGGTCTTCAAGGTCCGCAACGCCGACGGCATCTTCCGGGGCGGGCCCGCCTACTACATGCAGCGGGGCCTGGCCCTCGCCGGGCGCGGCGGGATCGGCCGGGCGATGGGCGTCGTCTTCGCGCTCATGCTCATCTTCTCCTACGGGCTCATCTTCCCGATGGTCCAGTCCAACACCATCGCGGCCACCCTCGACTCCTCCCACCACGTGTCCACCACGGCCACCGCGATCGTCCTCATGCTGGTGACCGCCCCGATCCTCCTGGCCGGGATGCGCTTCGTGGCGAAGGTGACCGAGTGGCTGGTGCCCCTCATGGCCCTGGCCTACATCGCCGTGGTCGCCGTCGTCATCATCGTCTCGCTGCCCAGGGTCCCCGGGGTCTTCGGGGATATCATCGCCGGCGCCTTCAGCCTGCGGCCGGGCCTGGCCGGCGTGGGCGGGGGCCTGTTCGCCACCTTCCTCAACGGCACCAAGCGCGGCCTGTTCTCCAACGAGGCGGGCCAGGGCTCCTCGCCCAACGGCGCGGCCACCGCCGACGTCGCCCACCCCGTGGTCCAGGGACTCATCCAGTCCCTCGGCGTCTTCATCGACACGATCGTCATCTGCACCGCCACTGGCCTGACCGTGCTGCTGGCCGCCCCCTCGATCTACACCCCGGGGGTCGAGCCCGAGTGGGCCGAGACCACGCTCGTCCAGCACGCCCTGGCCGACGCCCTGCCCGGCGGGTGGGTCGTCTGGTTCATGACCTTCGTCGTGGCGACCTTCGCCTACTCCTCGGTGCTGGGCTACTCGAACTTCGCGGAGGTCAACCTCAGCTATCTCGGCGGCGGGCGCCGCACCGGCGTGGCGCTGCGCCTGGCGATGACGGCGGCTACGGGACTGGGCGCGGTCGTCGCCCTCGACCTGGCCTGGGTGATGGCCGACGTCGCCCTCGCCCTCATGACCATCCTCAACCTCGTGGCCGTGCTCTGGCTGAGCCGCTGGGTCTTCGCCGTTCTGCGCGACTACGACCGCCAGCGATCCGATGGCGTCGCCGAGCCGGCCTTCGTCGCCGAGCGCGCCGGCCTGCCCGCGGACCTCGACGGCGATATCTGGACGGCGGACAAGGCCGCCGCGCGCGTGTCCAGCCTCGACGAGGAGGCCTGAGCGGCCCCGGAGTCTCGTCCACGGGCCCCGGGGCATCGGGCCCGCTCTGGCGGAGCGCCCTGTGGGCGATCTCGCACCACGCCACCGCTGGTCGGTGGCGCTCGCGGTGGCGGCCTCTTGGCGGCATCTGGCACAATCCCCTGTGCACTCGAGCGCGCGAGGCCCCTCTCCCTTGCGCCCTCGCGTCTCGGCTCCCGCCGGAAACCGTTGCTTGACCCCACCGGGGATCGGCGCGGGCCAAACCATCCAGAACCAGGAGTTCAACCAAGTGGCAGTCAAGATTCGCCTCAAGCGCATGGGCAAGAAGTTCGCCCCCTTCTACCGGGTCGTCGTCCTCGACTCCCGCAAGAAGCGCGACGGCCGTGTCATCGAGGAGGTCGGCCTCTACGACCCGATGCAGGAGCCCTCGCTCATCAGCATCGACTCCGAGCGGGTCCAGTACTGGCTCGGCGTGGGAGCCCAGCCCTCCGACACCGTCTTCAACCTGCTCAAGATCACGGGCGACTACCAGAAGTTCAAGGGCCTGCCCGGCGCCGAGGGCCGTCTGAAGGTCAAGGACGCTGCGGCCGCTGCGGCCGCCAAGGAGGCCGCCGTCAAGGCCGTCTCCGACGACGCCGAGAAGCGCAAGGCCGCCGCCGCCAAGGCGAAGGCCGACGCCGAGGCCAAGGCCGCGGAGGGGTCCTCCGGGGACTCCGCTCCCGAGGTCCCCTCCGAGGAGGCCTGACATGCTCGCCGACGCGCTCGAGCACCTCGTTCGCGGGATCGTCGACAATCCCGATGACGTCACCGTCACCCCCCGGTCGCTGCGCCGCGGCGACCTCCTCGAGGTGCGCGTGAACCCCGAGGACCTCGGTCGCGTCATCGGCCGCTCGGGCCGCACCGCCCGGGCCCTGCGCACGGTCGTGGGCGCGCTGGCGGACTCGCCGGTGCGCGTCGACGTCGTCGACACCGACCGCCGCTGAGCACGGAGCGGCCGAGAGGCCTGCGCATCTCCCAACCCGTTGCCTGGCCCTTCAGGAATGGAGGGCCGGGCAACGGCGTTGTGCCTCTCACCGGCCCCATCCGGGCCACCTCACGCGGTTCGACGAAGGAGACAGACTCATGCGCATAGGGGACTCGGACCTCGACGTCGCCAGGATCGGATTCGGCGGCAACGTCCTGGGATGGACTGCCGATGAGGCCACCGGCCACGCCGTGCTCAACGCCTATGTGGAGGCCGGGGGCAACTTCATCGACACCGCCGACGGCTACTCCCACTGGGCGAGCGGCAACCGCGGCGGGGAGTCGGAAACCATCATCGGTTCCTGGCTGCGCGCGCGGGGCCACCACGATGATCTCGTCATCGCCACCAAGGTCTCCACCAAGCCCGACCGGAGGGGCCTGGCCCCTGACAACGTGCGCCTCGCCGTCGATGAGTCCCTGGGACGCCTGGGAGTCGAGGCCATCGACCTCTACTACGCCCACTTTGACGACCCCGTCGTGCCCCTGGGCGAGACCGTCGCCGTGTTCGAGGAGATCCGCGCGGCCGGCAAGATCCGCCACGTCGCCCTGTCCAACTACGCCCCTGAGCGCATCGAGGAGTGGATGGCGCTCGCCGCCGAGCAGGGCGCAGCCGCCCCCGTCGCCCTCCAGCCCCACTACAACCTCCTGCACCGCGGTGACGTCGAGGGCCCCGGCGGTCGCGGCGGGGTGGCCGCCCGGCACGGCCTCGGCCTCGTGCCGTACTTCTCCCTGGCCGCGGGATTCCTCGCCGGCAAGTACCGGCGCGATGAGATGCCCACCGGCGCTCGCTCCGGAATGGTCGCGGACTATCTGCGCCCTGAGTGCTTCGACGTCGTCGACGCCGTGGTCGAGATCGCCGCCGCCCACGGCGTGGAGCCGGCCTCCGTGGCTCTCGCCTGGTTGCGCGACCGCCCCGGTGTCGTCGCGCCCCTGGCCTCCGCCCGCTCGCTCGCCCAGCTCCCGGCCATCACCACCGCGCTCGACCTCGTTCTGGCCCCCGAGGAGGTCGATCGCCTCACGCGCCTGTCCGACGCCGTCGCCTGAGACAGCTCCGGCGGTCCGCGGGAGGGGCCGAGTCGGCGCAGCGCCCTCCGGGCACCACCCGCGCTGCTAGGCTCGGCGTGCCAAGTGTCCACTATTCGTGTCGGAGCGGGCGGGCAGACTACGACCATGCAGACCTACGTGGATCCTCGTGAGTCCAGGAAGGAGCGCGGGGCCTTCTTCACTCCGCCCTCCTTGGCGCGTTTCATCGCCGATTGGGCGATCCGGGGCGCCGGCGATTCCGTCCTCGAGCCCTCCTGCGGCGAGGCTGTATTCCTGACCGCGGCGGCGCGCCGCATCGCCGAGCTCGGTGGGGACCCGCGCGCGGCCCAGTTGATGGGCGTCGACCTTCACGGGGGCTCGGTGCGCCGGGCGGCCGACGCGCTGCGCGCACAGGGCATCGAGGCCGCGCTGACGGTGAGCGACTTCTTCGACTACCGTGGGGCCGCCGTGGACGCGGTCATCGGGAATCCCCCTTATATCCGCTACCACGGCTTCAGTGGCAGCGCTCGCCTGAAGGGCGCCGAGGCGGCCCTCGCAGCGGGCGCGCGCCTGACCGCGCTCGCCTCCTCGTGGGCGGCCTTCACCGTCGTCGCCGCCACCCACCTGGTGGTCGGCGGGAGGCTCGGACTCGTCCTGCCCGCCGAGCTGCTCAGCGTCAACTACGCCGCCGAGGTGCGCTCCTACCTGCTGCGCTCCTTCCAGCGGGTCAGGCTCGTCCTGTTCGCCGCGAGGGTCTTCCCCGATGTCCAGGAGGAAGTGCTGCTCCTGCTCGCTGATGGCTACCGCCCTGACGGAGGCGGATCCGACTCCTTCGAGGTCATGCAGGTGGAGAGCCTCGCCGACCTCGCCACCTCGCGAGCCGTGAGCACATGGACTCCGGCCCTGCCCGGTGACAAGTGGACCCCGGCGCTGGCCGCCTGCCCCTCCCACCAGGAGATCATTGACTCTCAGGCGTTCGGGCGCCTCTCGGGATGGGGGCGGCTCACCCTCGGGGCGGTCACCGGTGCCAACAAGTACTTCGCCCTGAGCCCGCAGCGCTCTGACGAGCTCGGTCTCACTGGGCGCGATGTCGTCCCCCTCAGCCCTCCCGGCTCGCGCCATCTGCGCCGCCTGCGGCTCAGCGCCGCCGATCTCAGCGCCCTGGGGGACAGCGGCGCGCGGACCCTCCTGTTCTCGCCGCCCGGCGCTCCTTCGCCCGCGGGCGCCCGGTATATTCGGGCCGGAGAGCTCGCCGGAGTCTCCGAGGCCTACAAGTGCCGGGTGAGGTCCCCCTGGTGGCGCGTTCCCAGGCCGCCTGTCGCCGATCTGCTCGTCACCTACATGAACGCGGACAGCGTCGCCCTGTGCGCGAACGAGGCCGGGGCGGCGCACTTGAACTCCGTCCACGGGCTCGTCCTGGCGCCGGACGCCTCGGGGATTCCGCCACGCCTGCTGGCCCTGGCCGCGCATAACTCCGCCACCGCGCTCGGCGCGGAGTACACGGGGCGCGCCTATGGGGGAGGCCTGCTCAAGCTGGAGCCCCGCGAGGCCCGCGATCTGCCGGTCCCCAGTCTCGACGTGGTGCGCAGCGCCGCCGAACCACTCGAGCGGGCGTTGCCGCGGGTCCTGGAGCTGGTCGACCAGGGCGAGGCCGCAGCCGCCCGGTGCGTCGTCGATGAGGCCCTCGGGCTGGGCGCCCTGATCGGCGACAGCGGGCTGGAGGAGATCCGTCGGACCCGCCGTTACCTGGCGGCGAGGCGCGCGGCCAGAGGCAGAGGAGTCGACCATGCCCAGCAGCGCTGAGACCGGCCCCCGCGGCGTCGCCCGCTACGACGACCTCATCCGGGCCGCGTCCTGCGAGTCGCCCTGGCGCCATGACGGGGTCGGGGGCCGCGTCTACCTCCCGGATCTCGATCTCCTGGGGAGCATCCTCACGATCCCCGTGAGCGAGAGCGCCTCCACGCAGACCGGCCTCCTCGGCAAGGGCCTCGATGCGTGGTTCGCCCACGAGTTCCGCCGCGCGGGCTTCGACCCGGATTCGGTGTGGCCACGAGCGAGTGATCCACGAGTGCTGCCCACTGACCTCAAGGCGCTCCTCGAGCGCCTGCCGACTGCTCTGAGGAACGACCTGACGGCCAGGCTCCTCAGGCTGCGCGCCGTCGCGCCCCAGGACGCAAGCATCCTGGGCAGGGCGTACACGAAGCAGGTCGACGTCGTCATGTCCTCCTGGTCCACCGGGCCCGAGCTCCTCCTGTCCACGAAGTCCCAGAGCTCCTCCTTCGGCAAGAACCTCCCCAATCGCTTCGAGGAGGCCTATGGGGACGCCGGCAACCTGCGTGCGAGGTACCCCTGGCCGCCGTGGGATTCGCCTTCGCGCTGTCCTCGGCGATCGACGCCGAGCCCAGCCAGTTGGAGCGGGCGATCGACATGATGCGCAAGCTCCGCGACCGCGGTGACGGCAACGGCTACACAGCCACATGCCTCCTCATGTATGACGCCGGCCCATCCGGCGCGGTGTCGATCCTCGCCGACGAGATCCCGGCCGACCTCGGCGCCCCTCAGTTCATGGACAGGATGATCACCGCCATTCTCGACGCCGCCCCGGCCTCCTTCCATCGGACCGTGAGAGAGCGTCGCCGGGGCCGCCTCCTGCTCGAGGAGTGACCTTCGCCCCTCCTTGCGCCGGCGCGAGGGCCAGGGCGAGCGGCGCGGTAGGTTGGTCACCGACACGGCGGATCGATCGCGCCGCCGACCCACGCCCACCCAGGAGACCAGGTGCAGCTCACCGTCGCCATCATCGGCCCCGCCCATGCCCTCAAGGGCGAGGTCCGCCTGGAGATCCGCTCCGACGACCCAGAGGGCCGCCTCGCCCCCGGCGCCGTCCTGGCCACCCAGGACCGTTCTGGGAGACCGGCCGCCGACCTCACCGTGGAGCGCCTGCGCTTCGACGGCACCCGTTGGTTCGCGGCCTTCGCCGAGGCCCCCGACCGCACCGCCGCCGAGGCCCTGCGGGGCCACCGCCTCCTCATCGACACCGATACCGAGCCCGAGGACGAGGACGACGACGCCTGGTACCGCCACGAGCTCGTGGGCCTGGCCGCGCGCCGCGTCGACGGCACTGGGCTCGGCGCCGTCACCGATCTCGAGCCCGGCGTCGCCCAGGACCGTCTCATCATCACCACGCCCAGTGGGCAGCGCGTCGCTGTCCCCTTCGTCGAGGCGCTCGTGCCCGAGGTCGACCTCGAGGCCGGCCTGGTCGTCATCGACCCGCCTGGCGGCCTCTTCCCGGGCTTGGGCGCCGCAGAGGTCAGCGAGGACACCGCGGGGACCTCGGGCCCCCGCGCCACTCGCAGCGCCGGGGAGGCCGTCGATGGCGCTCATCATGACTGAGACGAGCGGGGTCTTCCCCTCGCGAGCCCAGCGGACGCGCATTGACATCGTCAGCATCTTCCCGGCCTTCCTCGATGTCTTGGATCTGTCCCTCATCGGGCGCGCCCGAGAGGACGGCCTCATCGATCTGCGCATCCACGACCTGCGCGACTGGGCGCACGACCGCCACCGAACCGTGGATGACACCCCGCTCGGCGGCGGCGCCGGCATGGTCATGAGGCCCGATGTGTGGGGGGAGGCCCTCGACGCCGTCCTCGCTGGGGGCCCCGAGGCACCCGGGGCGGGCCGCGCCGTCCTACTCATCCCCACCCCCGCCGGGGAGGTCTTCACTCAGCGCACCGCCGAGGACCTGGCCCGGGCCGACCGCCTCGTCGTGGCCTGCGGGCGCTACGAGGGCATCGACTCGCGGGTGCCCCGCCACTACGCGGCGCGCGGCTTCGAGGTGCGTGAGCTGTCGATCGGCGACTACGTCCTCAACGGGGGAGAGGCGGCCGCCATCGTCATGATCGAGGCCATCGCCAGGCTCCTGCCGGGCGTCGTCGGCAACCCCGCCTCCGTCCTCGAGGAGTCCCACAGCGCCGCCGGCCTCCTCGAGCATGAGGCGCTCACCCGCCCCGTCGCCTGGCGGGGTCTCGACGCTCCCGAAGTGCTGCTCTCCGGGGACCATGCCCGCATCGCCCGCGCGCGTCGCGACGAGGCCCTGGCCCGCACCGCCGCTCGGCGCCCCGACATGATCCGCGCCCTGGATCCCGCCACCCTCGACTCCCAGGACCGCACTACCCTCGCCCGCCACGGCTGGGTGGTGCCCGCCGGGGCCCCACGCCCCGTTCCCATGCGCCTGCGCCCCGCCGAGCCCGACGATGCCGAGGCCCTCGCCGCCCTGGCCGCGCGGACCTTCCCGGACGCCTGCCCGCCCTTCCTCCCCCCCGAGAAGATCGCCACGCATATCTCCCGCGCCCTGTGCCCCGAGCGCTTCGCCCAGTGGATCGCCGACGAGCGCGCCGGTGTTACCGTCGCGGAGCTGCCCGAGGGCTCGCCCGCTGACTCCGACGCCGAGCCGATCGCCCCCGGCGAACTCGTCGGCTACGCGGTCAGCCTCCTCGAGGCCCGCGACGCCGATGGCGCCCTTCCCGAGGGCCTCGACGCCCGCCCGCCCGGCATCGCCGCGCCCGACGCAGCCAGCGGCAGGGCTGTGGCCGAGCTGTCCAAGGTTTACGCCGACTCCCGGCTGCGCGCCTCGGGCCTGGCCCCGGTCCTCATCTCCCATGCCCTCGCCGGCGCGGGCTGCGCCGGCGCTACCGAGATCTGGCTGGGCACCCATGAGGGCAACAGGCGCGCGCAGAAGGCCTACAAGCGCGCCGGTTTCAGACCGCGCGGCAAGCGCGTCTACGAGGTGGGCGGAATCGCCTGCCGCGACGTCGTCATGTCCCTGACCCTCGATCCCGCCGGCGAGCCCAACCCCAGGAAGGAGCCGCACGCATGAGCGACGCGCTGACCAGAGCCGAGGACGCCCCAGCCGACCCGGGTGCCGAGACCGGGACCGCCGACACCGCCGAGGGCGCCGACGCTGTTGACGGGGTCGACGGCGCCGAGCGGAGCCGGGCCGACCGCTGGCGCGGCCGCCTCATCGTCGTCGCCTTCCTCATCGTCGGCATCATCGGCGCCGCCCTGCTCAAGACCTATGTCGCCCAGTCCTTCATCATCCCGTCCGGCTCCATGGAGAATACCCTCAAGAAGGGCGACAGGGTCGTGGTCACCACGTACGATGCCACCGATATCCGCCGCGGCGATATCGTCGTCTTCGCCGACCCCGATGACTGGCTCAACGATCCCCAGCCCACCGGCCTCGCGGGTCTCTTCCGGGACGCCCTCGTGGCCGTGCGCCTGCTGCCCGACCGCACTGGCGACTACCTCATCAAGCGCGTCATCGGGATGCCGGGGGACCATGTCGTCGCCGACGGCACCGGCCCCATCACCGTCAACGGGACGCCGATCCACGAGCCCTACATCAAACCCGGCCGGGCCCCCTCCGAGCTCGCCTTCGACGTCGTCGTCCCGCCGGGGAAGGTCTGGGTCATGGGAGACAACCGCTCCAACTCCGAGGACTCGCGCTACCACCAGGATGATGCCAACGGGGGCTTCGTGCCGCTCGACGACGTCGTCGGCGTCGCCAAGAGCGTGGCCTGGCCCATCTCCCGCTGGGGAAGCCTGACCGACGGCGAGGAGGCCTTCTCCGGCGTGCCCTCCGCCTCCTGACGGCGCGGGCACCGCGTGAGGTCGCGCACTTGGGCATGGGCCTCATCGCCGCGCCCCGCGGCCCTGTGGCAGACTGGGCCCGCCCACGGGACTCGGGGCGCCTCCGCCACTGGGGAGGGCCCAGCATCGCAGGACCCGTCGGGCACACGCTCCGGGGCGGCCCCATCCTCACGGGACGGTGCGGCCCCACTTATCAAGCGCTCATGACCAGTGGCACGTGCGCAGGAGAGAACAATGAACCTGATCGACGAGATCAACGCCAAGTCGCTGCGCGACGACATCCCCAGCTTCCGCCCCGGCGACACCGTCAAGGTGCACGTCAAGGTCGTTGAGGGCAATCGCTCCCGCGTCCAGGTCTTCCAGGGCGTCGTGATCGCCCGTCACGGCGGTGGCATCGGCGAGACCTTCACGGTCCGCAAGATCTCCTTCGGCGTTGGCGTCGAGCGCACCTTCCCGGTGCACACCCCTTCGATCGACAAGATCGAGGTCGTCACCCGCGGTGACGTGCGCCGCGCCAAGCTGTACTACCTGCGCAACCTGCGCGGTAAGGCCGCCAAGATCAAGGAGCGCCGGGAGGCCTGATCCCGCTTCTCCCTCAAGCGCCCGGGGCCCCGAGCCCCGGGCGCTGAGTCCATCCGGCGCATGGCGCCGCCCCGTCAACGTCCGCCACCACGATCATCGAGAGGAGGCCCTGTGACCGATCAGCGCCAGCCGATCATCGTCCTGGGCGCCTCCCAGGATGACCCCGAGGACGAGGAGCCCCACCAGGAGGGCGGAAACTCCCCCCTCTCCCTTCCCCCCGCCATCCCTCCCCGCCAGCCGGTCGCCAACGCCACCGGCACGCGCCTGGCCGACTCGGCCCCCAGGCCCTCGGCCTCCAGCCGCTGGCGGCGCCTGCTTTCGAGCCTCATCGTCGTCGTCGTTGTCCTGGCCGGCTCGGCGTTCATCAAGTCCTTCGTCGTCCAGACCTTCGAGATCCCCTCGGCCTCCATGGAGCCCACCCTCGTCAACGGGGACCGCGTGGCCGTCACCATGTACGACTCTAAGGACCTGCGGCGCGGGGACATCGTCGTCTTCCGCGACCCCGGTTCCTGGCTCGATACCACTGATCCCACGGGCTTCAGGGGCGCGCTGCGCGACTTCGCCATCGCGATCCGCCTCCTGCCCGAGGGCTCCGGGCACCACCTCATCAAGCGCGTCATCGGGATGCCGGGGGACCGCGTCGTCGCCGACGGCCACGGCGGCCTGACCGTCAACGGCGTCCAGATCCATGAGCCCTACCTCCGGCCGGGGACCTCGCCGTCCACCACGCCCTTCGACGTCGTCGTGCCCGAGGGCTGCGTGTGGGTCATGGGGGACAACCGCTCCAACTCCGCCGATTCCCGATTCCACACCTCTGACGCCCATGGAGGCGCCCTGCCCCTGACCGACGTCGTGGGCGTGGCCAAGGGGATCGTCTGGCCCTTCTCCCACTGGGGCACGCTGGCCGGTGGGCGCGAGGCCTTCAAGGAGGTCCCCGCCGCTGACCCGCTCGCAGCCACCACCACCGCCGCGGCCGTCGCCCTCCGGGAGGATGCGCCCGCGGGCATGGTCCGCGCGGCCTGACCCATGTCGCGCACCCGACCCGACCGCGCTCTCGAGACCTCGCTCCTGAGGGACCACGAGCTCGTCGGCGGCCTCGACGAGGTCGGCAGGGGCGCGCTGGCCGGCCCCGTCACCGTCGGCCTCGCGGTTGTCTCCCGGAGTACCGCTGGCGCCTTCCCCGAGGGGCTGGCCGATTCCAAGATGCTCAGCGCCTCCCGGCGCGAGGCCCTCACAGCCCCCTGCGCCGCATGGCTCACCGACCACGCCATCGCCCACACCTCACCGGCCGAGATCGACGCCCTCGGCATCGCCGCCGCCCTGCGCCTGGCCGGGCGGCGGGCCCTGGCCCAGGTCCGTGAGCGCGGGCACCTGCCCGGCGTCATCATCCTCGACGGCGCCACGAACTGGCTGACCCCTCCCGCCGGGGACCTTCTGTCCTCCCTCGACCAGCCGGATCCGATCGCGCTCTGCCGCGAGTACGGCCCTGCGATCCCCGGCGAGGACATCCCCGGCGTCGTCATGCGCGTCAAGGCCGACGCCAGCTGCGCCGTCGTCGCAGCCGCCTCCGTGCTCGCCAAGGTCGAGCGCGACGCGATCATGTCCGCCCTGCCCGACCCCGGCTACGGCTGGGCCTCCAACAAGGGCTACGGCTCGGCTGCGCATCAGGCGGGCCTGGCCGCGCTCGGCGCCTGCGAGCAGCACCGCCGCAGCTGGCGCCTGCCCGGGCTGGGCTGACTCCCCGCGCCCGCCGCCCGGGCGCAGGGAGTCGTGGGTGGGCGACGCAACCCGCCCGCCTCTCGCGTCCGGGCGGCGGTGGCGGGCATGATGGCCCGGTGAGTGCAGAGGACCTTGAGGCATACGAGAACGATCTGGAGCTCGACCTGTACCGGGAGTACCGGGACGTCGTGGGCCTGTTCGACTACGTCGTCGAGACGGAGCGCCGCTTCTACCTGGCCAACTCCGTGGACGTCCAGGTGCGCACCAACGGCGGCGAGGTGTTCTTCGAGCTGAGCCTGGAGGACGCGTGGGTGTGGGACATCTACCGCTCCTCCCGCTTCGTGAAGTCCGTGCGCGTGGTCACTTTCAAGGACGTCAATGTCGAGGAGCTGTCCAAGCCGGAGATGAAGATCCCCTCATGAGCGCCTGACCCCTCGCGGCGACGGTTCTCGGGCCCGGGGCGGTGCGCCCGAGGTCCGCGCGCTGCCCTCGCGCCACCATGCGCCGGGAACCACCGAGGCCGCCGCGTGCGGGTCCCATCCCCTCCTGGGGACGGCGGGCGCGGACCAGTCCGACGGCGAGGCACCGTGGTCACGGAGGTGACCACCATGATCCCGACGAACCCGCCCATCCCCGCGCCGCTGGCAGCGCGCCCCGACCCACTGATCCCGCCCGCCGCTCGGGAGGCACCGCCCGCCGCGGCCCCGCGCTCCGTGGAGAAGCGGCGCCTCACCGGCCAGCGGGGCGAGGACATCGCCGTCGACTATCTGCGCGACTCAGGCTGGCGGATCCTCGATCGCAACTGGCGCGCACCCGCCGGATCCGGGCTTCGCGGCGAGATCGACATCATCGCCGAGGATCCCGCTGGCGCTCTGGTCATCGTCGAGGTCAAGACCCGATCCACCCTGCGCGCCGGGCCGCCCGCCGCCGCCGTCACCCCTCCCAAGGAGGCGCGCCTGCGGCGCCTGGCCATCGCCTGGGCCGGCCAGCGGGGAGCCCCGCCGCACCGCCTCCGCCTGGACGTTGTCTCCGTCATCCTGCGCGAGGGCGCCCCCGCGCTCCTGCGCCACCACAGGGCGGTGTGCGGATCATGAGCATCGCGCGCACCCTGGCCGTCACCCTCACCGGGCTGCGGGGGCACCTCGTCGACGTCGAGGCCCACGCCACCTCCGGCCTGCCGGGCTTCATGCTCGTAGGCCTGCCCGACGCCGCGATCCGGGAGTCCCGGGAGCGCGTGCGCGCCGCTCTCACCGTCTGCGGCACGACCTGGGGCGAGCAGCGCCTGACCGTCAACCTCTCCCCGGCGGACCTGCCCAAGACCGGTACCGGCTTCGACCTGGCCCTGGCCCTGGCCGTGCTCGGCGCGCGCGGAGCCCTCCCGCCCCGCGCCCTGGCCAGCATGGCTCGGGTGGCCTACATCGGGGAACTCGGCCTCGACGGCGCTGTGCATCCTGTGCGCGGCGTGCTCCCTGCGGTGCTGTCCGCCGTCGAGGCCGGCGTGAGCCGCATTGTGGTCCCCGCCGCCTGCGCGTCGGAGGCCCGTCTGGTGCCGGGAGCGAGCATTCAGGCGGTCCACCACCTCGGCGAGCTCGTCCAGGGCTACGGCGGGCGCCTGCCGCGCGCCGCCGTCGAGATCATGCGCGGCGCCCAGAAGCGCCCACCGTCCGTCGTCGTCGCCCCCGCCGGCGGGCGCGCGGGCTCCGGCCGTCGGGCCGACCTCGCCGACGTCGTCGGGCAGGCTCAGGCCCGCCATGCGCTCGAGGTCGCTGCCGCCGGCGGTCATCACCTGCTCATGGTCGGGCCGCCCGGGGCGGGCAAGACCATGCTCGCCGAGCGCCTGCCCTCGATCCTTCCTCCCCTGGCCGAGAGCGACGCCGTCACGGTCACCTCCCTGCACTCCCTGGCGGGCCTGTTCGACGCCGATGCCGGCCTGCTGACTGAGCCGCCCATGCGCTGCCCGCACCACACCGCCACGCGCGCCGCCATCATCGGCGGGGGCTCCGGTCTGCCCCGCCCTGGGGACGTGTCCCTGGCCCACCGGGGCGTCCTCTTCCTCGACGAGGCGCCGGAGTTCCCCGCCAGTGTCCTGGACTGCCTGCGCCAGCCACTGGAGGCCGGGGAGGTGAGCATTGACCGCGTCGGCGGGCGGGCCGACTACCCTGCGGCATTCCAACTCGTGCTCGCCGCCAACCCCTGCCCCTGCGGGCGCGCCGGCGGCAAGGGCCTGGGGTGCACCTGCACCTCCCTTCAGCGGCGCCGCTACTTCTCCCGCTTGTCCGGACCGCTTCTGGACAGGGTGGACATCCAGGTGGAGGTTGACGCGCTCAGTGCCTCCGACCTCGCCTCGGGCGCGCCCGGGGAGTCGAGCGCCGCGGTGGCCGCGAGGGTGCTCGCCGCGCGCGAGCGGGCCGCGGCGCGACTGGCGGGAACCCCCTGGCGACTCAGCTCCCAGGTTCCGGGCTCCTACCTGCGCAGCGAGGAGGGTGGGGCCGATCCGACCCTCATGCGCCCGCTCATGGAGGCCCTCGATCGGGGCGACCTCACTCTGCGCGGTGTCGACCGCGTTCTCCGCCTGGCCTGGACTCTGGCCGATCTCGCTGAGCACGACCGCCCCGCCCCGCCCGACCTCGGGGCCGCCCTGGCCCTGCGCACACGAGGAGCCCGCTCATGAGTGCCCGGGACACCACCGATCCTGTCGCCTCCGATGCCGCCCTCCGCCCCGTCCTACCGGGCGACGGCACCGCGCCACCCGGTGACGTACCGAAGCCGCGGCCTCGGCAGGCACGACCGGTCGAACCGCCCGATGAGGCGGATTTCCTGGCCCGCGCCACCTGGTCGCGGCTCGCCGAGCCGGCCGACCACGCCGCGGCCATCCTCGTGGCCGGCCTCGGCGCGCCCGAGGCCCTGGCCTGGGCGCGCCACAGGGCCGAGCACGGCTCGGGGCGCCCTGAGCCCCCGCCGTTGCCGGAGCACCTCCTGGAGGACGTCACGCCCCGCCGATGGGCGAGCGCCGTGGAGCGATGGGCGCCCAGGCTCGCGGGCCTGGACATCCGCCGTGAGCTCGATGTCCTGGAGCGCCTGGGCGGCTCCCTCGTGGTCCCCGGCGATCCCTGGTGGCCACCGGGAATGGACGACCTCGAGCAGCCTCCCTTCTGCCTCTGGCTGCGAGGGGACCCCGCCCTGCTCGTGGGCCGCGAGGAGGCGGGCGCCGGGGAGGGAGCGCTGGGGCTGGCGGTGCGGGAGGACCGCATGGGCGCGGGACGCGGGGCCGGTCACGCGCTCGCGCTCGTCGGCGCCCGAGACTCCACTGCCTACGGCGAGCGCATGGCCATCGATCTTGCCCGGGGGCTCACCGAGTGCGGCGCGCTCATCGTCTCCGGCGGTGCCTTCGGCATCGACGCCGCTGCGCACCGGGGGGCGCTCACCGCGGGGCCCACGCTGTCCGTCTCGGCCGGGGGAGTGGATCGCCTCTACCCGGCCGGCAACACCACCTTGCTCCAGGCAGTTGTGGACCATGGGGCCTTGGTGGCCGAGGTGCCGCCCGGCAGCCAGCCCGCTCGCCACCGCTTCCTGACCCGCAACAGGATCATCGCCGCGATGACGGGCGCCACCCTCGTCGTGGAGGCGGCCTGGCGCTCGGGCGCGCTGTCCACCGCCCACCACGCCATGGAGATCGGGCGCCCTGTGGGGGCCGTTCCCGGGCCGGTGACCTCCATGGCCTCAGGCGGCTGCCACCGCCTCCTGCGCCAGGGCGCGACCTGCGTCACCGACGTCGAGGAGGCCCTCGAGCTGCTCCTTCCCATGGGCGCCGCGGACGCCGATGCCCCCAAGGAGGAGCTATCCGAGGCGTGCCGGCCCGGGCTGCTCGATGGGCTCGACGCCGTCTCCGCCGTCGTCGTCGACGCCCTGCCCGTGCGCGCGGCGGCCAGCATCGAATCCGTCGCCCGGGCCGCCGGACTGTCCGAGCGGGAGACCCTGGCCGCCCTGGGCGCGCTCGAGCTGGCCGGTCGCGCCCAGAGCGATGGTGCCCGCTGGCGACGGCCCGCCCTGTGCCGCTCAGCACCAGCGGACCGGGTCCGGTCCTCTACCCTGGGCGCATGAGTGGCGACCACGGCCCCGGGACGGGCACGGACCTGCCCTCCTTGCGCGGGGAGCTCCTGGACGCCTGGTTCCGGCATCTGGGCCTGCAGCGGGGCCTGTCGGGGCACACGGTGCGCGCCTACGTGGGCGACCTGGAGGACCTGCTCGACTTCCTCGGGGTGGGCGCGGGGGAGGCCGAGCCCATCGGACCCGCCCTGGCCAGCCTCGACCTGGCCGACTTGCGCGCCTGGCTCGCAGGCATGTCCGGAGCCGGGCGCTCGCGGGCCACCATGGCCCGGCGCAGCGCCGCGATCCGCGCCTTCTCCACCTGGGCTCAGCGCTGCGGCCTGCTCCACTCCGACGTCGCCGCGCGCCTGCGCTCCCCGCGCGTGGACAACCGCCTTCCCACCGTCCTCACCGCCGAGCAGGCCGCCGTGCTCCTGTCCGCGGCATCCGCGCGCGCCAGCCAGGCCCCACCCGCCGAGCGCCCTCTGGCCGCGCGCGACCTCGCCCTCCTGGAGATCCTCTACGCCACCGGCATGAGGGTCTCCGAGCTCGCCGGACTGGACCTCGGGGACGTCGACAGCGGCAGGCGCACCATCCGCGTCCTGGGCAAGGGGGACAAGGAGCGCGCCGTCCCCTACGGCGCCCCGGCCGCCCGGGCCCTGGAGCGATGGCTCGATCAGCGCCCCGCCCTCGTCGGCCCCCGCACCGGCGCCGCCCTCTTCCTCGGTGCCAGGGGCGGGCGCGTGGACACCCGCGCCATCCGCGAGGTGGTCCACCGCGCCACCGCGGCCGCCGGGGTTCCGGACCTGGGCCCGCACGGGCTGCGCCACTCCGCCGCCACGCACGTGCTCTCCGGAGGGGCGGACCTGCGCAGCGTCCAGGAGCTCCTGGGCCACTCATCCCTGGCCACCACCCAGCGCTACACGCACGTGTCCGCCGAGCGGCTGCGGGCCGTCTACGAGCAGGCCTTCCCCCGGGCCTGAGGGCGCGCCTGGGGCGCTCAGGCAACCATCGACTGGTGCGCGCCGTCCCGGGTGGTGCCGTTTCCGCCGAGTGGCGCATCCTGCCCGCACCAGTGGGTGCGGATGGCACCGGTCAGCGCGGCGGGTTTGAGGCGGATGACCGGCGGGCGCAGGAGGCGAAGCGGATCGATATAGGACTTCTTCCCAGTCCTGGCGCCCCAGTGGAGAGCATCAACGCCGTCGGAGCGGTGACCGGGCAGCAGGGTGCCGATCACCTGACCGGCGCCCACCGCGTCGCCCGCGGCCACCGCCGGCTCCACCGGCTCATAGGTGGTGCGGACCCCGCCCGCATGATCGATCGAGACCACGGGGCGCCCCGCCACCATCCCCGCGAAGGACACCGTGCCCGCGCCCGCCGCGCGCACGGGGCTGCCCGCGGCCACTGCCAGGTCGACGCCGCGGTGCCCCGAGCCCCAGACGACGGCGGGAGGATCGAAGCCCTCGACCACCGCCACTGGCTCACCCGTGGGCCACACGTAGCGCGTGCCCCGATGCGCATCATCCGCACGCTCCACCGGCGCGCTCGCGGGGAGGGCCGCACTGAGCGCTGCCGCTTCGGCACCGGGCTCCACGGGCAGAGCGCCGACGGCGGGGGAGGTGATGAGCACCGCGGGGGCCAGAGCGATGAGCGGCGTGACCAGCAGGAGCAGCGCGCGGTGCGGCCATGGGGAGGCATGGGGGATCAGAGCGGAAGCCGCGGGCGAGAACGGTAGTGGGGCGGGTGGCGGAACGGGCGGCGAAAGCGGCATGACCCCATGCTCAGCCTCTTCATCGCGCCCCGGTGCCCCGCCCTCACAGGAGCGCCGGGAACCGCCGCGCCGCCATGCCTGTGGTTCCCGGGCGAGACCCGGCCCCGTGATGAGAACGACACCTGGGCAGTGGCATCATTGCCCGTCACAATGCGGAAAGGTCGATATCGCTGTGATAGCCTCTCGCACGCGGTTCGCTGTGATGCGTGTCGGTCGGGTTCCCTCGGGAGCATCGGTCCGGCGCGGGCCCGGATCCTCTGGATCCCGGGGGGGCGGCGACCGACTTCGCGTGCCCGCAACCAGCGCCCTCGGGCTCTGGGAACGTCCTTTCGGACGCCGCGGTCGCGGTCCCGCAGGGCCTTCCCGAAGCACCGGGAGGCGCAGGCGGGTGGCCGCGCGTCGTGGGCACCAGGCCCTATCCGCCCGTTCCAGGGCGGCCCCGGCACGTCCGGGCGCAGGGGATCAACTCAAAGAACCCATGGGACGCCGTCGCAGATCGACGGCGTCCCCTGATACATGGCGGACCGGGCAGCCTCCCGGCCGCGCGAAAGGACAAGTCATGGCAGTCGTGACCATGCGCCAGCTCCTCGAGTCCGGTGTCCACTTCGGGCACCAGACCCGCCGGTGGAACCCCAAGATGAAGCGCTTCATCCTCACCGAGCGCAACGGCATCTACGTCATCGACCTCACGAAATCCGTCGACGGCATCAACACCGCCTACGACTTCGTCAAGGAGACCGTCGCCCGCGGCGGCAGCATTCTTTTCGTCGGCACCAAGAAGCAGGCGCAGGCCGCCGTGGCCGAGCAGGCCCAGCGCGTCGGCATGCCCTACGTCAACCAGCGCTGGCTGGGCGGCATGCTCACCAACTTCTCCACCGTGCGCGCCCGGCTGGACCGTATGAGGGAGCTCGAGCAGATCGACTTCGACGACGTGGCCGGCTCCGGACGCACGAAGAAGGAGCTGCTCATGATGCGCCGCGAGAAGGACAAGCTCATCCGCACCCTCGGCGGTATCCGCGACATGGCCAAGCTCCCCGCCGCCGTGTGGGTCGTCGACACGAAGAAGGAGCACCTCGCCATCTCCGAGGCCTCCAAGCTGGGCATCCCGGTCATCGCGATCCTCGACACCAACTGCGACCCCGACGAGGTCACCTACGGCATCCCGGGCAATGACGACGCCATCCGCTCCGTCAGCCTGCTCACCCGCGTCGTCGCCGACGCCGCCGCCGAGGGCCTCCTCGCCCGCTCCGCCGGCCGCGCCCGCACCGGCTCCGAGGCCGGCACACCCGAGGCTGAGCCGCTGCCCGAGTGGGAGGCCGAGCTCCTCGCCGGTGCCGAGGCCGCCGCGGCCGAGCAGCCCGCTGAGGCGGCCGCCGAGGCTCCCGCCGACGCCCCGGCTGAGGCCGACCCCGACGGGCCCTCGGCCGAGCAGGCCTGAGCGCCCCTGACGACATTCCCCACGCTTCAACACCAGGAGAATCCATGGCGAACTACACCACTGCTGACATCAAGGCGCTCCGCGAGAAGACCGGCGCCGGCATGCTCGATGTCAAGAAGGCCCTCGACGAGGCCGACGGCGACGTCGACAAGGCCATCGAGATCATTCGCGTCAAGGGCCTCAAGGGCATCGCCAAGCGCGAGGGCCGCGCAGCCTCGGCCGGACTCATCGCCGCCAAGGTCGTTGACGACGCCGACGGCCAGACCGGCGTGCTCGTCGAGATCAATGCCGAGACCGACTTCGTGGCCAAGAACGAGAAGTTCCTCGACTACGCCGACAAGGTCCTCTCCGCCGCTCTGGCCTCCTGCGCCGAGTCCGCCGAGGCCCTGGCCGAGGTCGAGGTCGACGGCTCCACCGTCAAGGACCTCACCGACTCCATGCAGGCCGTCATCGGCGAGAAGATCGTCGTGCGCCGCGTTGGCCGCCTGAGCGCCCCCAAGGTGGAGCTCTACCTGCACCGCACCAATCCCGACCTGCCCGCCCAGGTGGGCGTGCTCGTCGGCACCGACGCCAAGGCCGCCGAGGTGGCTCACGACGTTGCGATGCACACCGCCGCCTACTCCCCGGCCTACGCCACCCGTGAGGACGTCCCCGCCGATATCGTCGACAAGGAGCGCGCTATCGCCGAGGAGACCACTCGCGCCGAGGGCAAGCCCGAGAAGGCCATCCCGAAGATCGTCGAGGGCCGCCTGGGCGGCTTCTTCAAGGAGAACTGCCTCGTCGAGCAGGCCTTCGCGAAGGACCCCAAGACCACGGTCGGCAAGGTCATCGAGGCCACCGGCGGTGAGCTCGTCGGCTTCGTCCGCTTCCGCGTCGGCGCCTGATCACGAAAGCCCGCTGACTCAGCGGTCAGCGATAGCACGGCCCCCGGTCCCTCGTGGACCGGGGGCCGTGGCGCGCAGCGCGACCAACGCGGAACCCGGCCCGTTGAGGATGCGCTTGGTGCTTGTGAACGCGCCCGGGGCTTGACGACGCGCGCCGGGGGCGCGTCCGCAAGCATTCCGCGCGTCCGCACGCGCGCGACGGTAACCGGGAGGCGCGATGCGGCGATGGGGGATCCGAGTAGTGGCCGGGCTCAGCCCTGGCGGTGGGCCCCGGGATCGGAGGGCGAGTCGCCCGATCCCTTGCCGGAGTCGCCGGGGGAGACGCCCCACCACAGGGCCATGAGCACCGCGACGACGACGAGGGCGATGCCTGCCCACAGGTTCGCGTTGACGCCGCCCGTCTTGGCCATCTCCTCCGCGCCGTTGAGGAATCCCGAGCAGATGAGCAGGAAGAGGCCGAAAATACCGAGGACAGCGGCGATCACCGTGCGGATATCGGCCAGGATCTTTGACAGCAATGACATGTCTGCGGCTCCTCAGTGGAAGATCGAGTTGAGCAGGA
Organism: Actinomyces gaoshouyii; assembly: GCF_002072175.1. Lineage (GTDB taxonomy): Bacteria > Actinomycetota > Actinomycetes > Actinomycetales > Actinomycetaceae > Actinomyces > Actinomyces gaoshouyii. The sequence goes on from NZ_MVIV01000006.1 coordinate 58,035, forward strand.
TGACGAGTGCGCCCGCGCAGATCGCCAGCGGGACCGGCTTGCGGAACCAGGGCAGCGCCGCCTCGTTCGGGTCCGTGCGCGCCTCCTGCGGCGTGAGGGAGTAGACGAAGCCCTCCAGCTCCGCGGCGGGCTTGGGCGCGGTCATCAACGAGACGACGACGGTCACGAGGATGTCGACGGCGAAGGCCGTGCCCGCGGCGAGGAAGGCCAGGCCCTGGCCGGGCAGCGTCAGGTGCCCCGTCCGGGACGCCACGTTGAGGGCGAGCGCCGCCAGTGTCCCGCAGGCCAGCCCGGACCAGCCCGCGTGGCTCGTGGCCCGGCGCCAGAACATCCCGATGATGAACGTGGCGAACAGCGGCGCGTTGAACATGGAGAAGAGCTGCTGGAGGTAGTCCATGAGGTTGGAGTAGTTCGAGGCGATGAGCGCGGTGAAGATCGCGACGATCGTGGCGATCGCCGTCGTGAGCTTGCCCATGCGCAAATAGGTGGCGTCATCGGCCTTCGTGTTGATGTAGCGCTCGTAGAGGTCCACGGTGAACACCGTGTTGAAAGCGGAGATGTTCGCCGCCATGCCCGCCATGAAGGAGGCCAGCAGACCGGTGATCGCCAGGCCCAGCAGGCCATTGGGCAGGACCTCGCGCATGAGCAGCAGGACGGCGTCGTTGTAGGTGATCTCCCCACTGGCGGTCGCGCCGCTGAGCGAGGACTGCTTGAGTGCGATGATCTCGGAGACGAGGACCGCGGACACCATGCCCGGGATGATGACGAGGAAGGGCACGGCCATCTTGGCGAAGGTGCCAATGATCGGGGCTGAGCGCGCCGCCGAGATCGAGTCGGCCGCCATGGCGCGCTGGACCTCCACGAAATTCGTCGTCCAGTAGCCGAAGGACAGAACGAAGCCCAGGCCGAAGACGATGCCGAAGACGGACAGGGCCGAGGAGTCGAAGCCGGACAGCAGGTTGCCGGGCCAGGAGTGCAACTGTGCGCTGGGGTCCGCGTAGGCCCCGGTGCCGTGGGTGGTGGCCGCCTCTGTGATCCTCTCCTTGAGGCCGCTCCACCAGCCCACGCGGTTGAGGCCGACGAGGGTCAGCGGCAGCAGCGCCACGATGATGACGAAGAACTGGAGGACCTCGTTGTAGATGGCTGCGGACAGCCCGCCCAGGCTGATGTAGCTGAAGACGATGACGGCGGCGACGATGAGCGCCACCCACAGCGGCCACCCCAGCAGGCGGTGGACGATCGAGCCCAGAAGATACAGGTTGACGCCGGCGATGAGCAGCTGGGCCAGCGCGAAGGAGAGGGCGTTGATGAGGTGAGCGGCCTTGCCGTAGCGCTTGAGCATGAACTCGGGCACCGACCGCACTCCGGAGCCGTAGTAGAAGGGCATCATGACCAGGCCCAGGAAGATCATGGCCGGGATGGCGCCGATCCAGAAGTAGTGGAAGGTCGGCAGGCCGTACTGGGCGCCGTTGGCGGACATGCCCATGATCTCGACGGCGCCGAGGTTGGCCGACACGAAAGCGATGCCGGTCACCCAGGCGGGCAGGGAGCGGCCGGAGGTGAGGAAGTCATCGGATGAGGCCGTGCGCCGTTTGGCCATGAAGCCGACTCCCATGACGAAGGCGAAGTAGACGATGATGGGGAAGTAGTCGTACCAGCGGGCCTCCAGCAGTGTGGAGGAGCCCGACGCGGCGAGGGGAGGGATCAAGTGGGATGCGGTCATCAACGCCTCCTGGATGTGAACCGAGACACATGAATGGGTCTTCTGTGCGAGCCTAGCGTTCGTGTTAAGGGCTTGTGACCGTTTTGGTACACCGATCTGCCTGGATCGCCTGCCTGCGCGCCGCCGTCCCGCCGCCCCATGCGGGTCTCCCGCGACGGTGCGAGCGGGTAGTCTCTACCAGACGGCTCAAGGCCCGCCCGCGACCACCGCCCCGCCGAAGCGCGGGCGTTGTCCGGCGGCCGCGCGGGCGGGCCACGGCACAGGCAGAGAAGCGGAGAGGCAGAGATGGCAGACAAGAGCAGCAGAGACGACCGCGTCGCGCACGGCCACCACCCGCGGCGCGTCCTGCTCAAGCTCTCGGGCGAGGTCTTCGGCGGAGGGTCCATCGGCCTCGATCCCGACGTCGTCTCCGATGCCGCCACGCAGATCGCCGACGCCGTGCGCGCCGGGGTCCAGGTCGCCGTCGTCGTCGGCGGGGGCAACTTCTTCCGCGGCGCCGAGCTGTCGGCCCGCGGTATGGAGCGCGCCCGTGCCGACTACATGGGCATGCTCGGCACCGTCATGAACGCCCTGGCACTCCAGGACTTCATCGAGAAGGCCGGGGTGCCCGCCCGCGTGCAGACCGCCATCGCCATGGGGCAGGTCGCCGAGTCCTACATCCCGCTGCGCGCCATCCGCCATCTGGAGAAGGGACGCGTCGTCGTCTTCGGGGCGGGCGCGGGCCTGCCCTACTTCTCCACGGACACCGTCGCCGCCCAGCGGGCCTTGGAGACCGGCTGCGACGAGCTGCTGGTCGGTAAGAACGGGGTCGACGGCGTCTACACGGCGGACCCCCGCAAGGACCCCAGCGCCGTCAAGCTCGACCACCTCACCTACGAACGCGCCCTGGCGGACGGGCTCGCCGTCGTCGACGCCTCCGCCTTCGCCCTCTCCCGCGACAACGGCCTGACGATGCGCGTGTTCGGGATGGGCGAGGACGGCAATATCACCAGGGCCCTCCTGGGTGAGAAGATCGGCACGCTCGTCTCCAGGGGGAGGCCCTGAGTCACGGGGCGCGAGAACCGGTTCAGTCCGATCCAGCACGTGCCGCGCCGCGGTGCGATGACCACCCAGATACCCCCCAAGCGAAGGAAGAACGATGATCGACGATGTCATGCTCTCCACCGAGGAGAAGATGGACAAGGCCCTGGAGGCCGCCAGGGGCGAGCTCGCCGCCATCCGCACCGGCCGAGCCAACCCCTCCATGTTCAACTCGATCCTGGTGGACTACTACGGCGCCCCCACCCCCCTCCAGCAGCTCGCCTCCCTGACGATCCCCGAGGCCCGCACGGTCATCGTCAGCCCCTTCGACCGCTCCGCGATGAAGGCGATCACCACCGCCATCCGCGAGTCCGACCTCGGGGTCAACCCCACCGATGACGGAACGGTCATCCGGGTCACCCTGCCCGCGCTCACCGAGGAGCGCCGCAAGGATTATGTCAAGCTCGCGCGCTCGCGCGCCGAGGAGGCCCGTGTCCAGGTCCGCGGCGTGCGCGGCAAGGCCAAGAAGGAGCTCGAGGCCATCAAGCGCGATGGCGAGGCCGGTGAGGACGACGTCAAGCGCGCCGAGGGTGAGCTCGACCAGCTCACCAAGCGTTTCGTCGACGCCATCGACAAGTCGCTGGCCTCCAAGGAGGAGGAGCTCCTCTCCGTCTGATCCGCCCGAGCCCGCCGGCCTCTCGCGGGACTTGACGGAACGGCGACGCCCCACCCCGACCCGAAGAACCCCTCGTGACCATTCTGAGCGCTCTGCTGACACCGCCACCGACGCGCAATCGCGCGCCCCTGCCCGCCACGGGTCGGGCCGGCCGCAACCTGCCGGCCGCGATCGGCGTCTCCGCGGTCCTCATCGGCGGGATCCTGGCCTCCCTGGTCTTCGAGAAGAAGTACTTCGTCGGCGTCGTCATCCTCGCCGTGTGCGGGGCGCTGTGGGAGCTCGCGGGCGCTTTCGCGCGCAAGGGCATCGCCCTGCCACTCCTGCTCCTGTGGGTGGGGACCGCCGGTATCGCCATCACCGCCTGGACCCTCGGTGCCGAGAGCGCCTTCGGCGCCTACCTGGCGACCGCCGGGGCCTGCGTCCTGTGGTCCTTCGTGGAGCACGCCGAGGCCGAGGACGGGACCGTCCTCGAGGCCAGCCCCCACGACGTGCCGCGCACCGATGCTCACGACGAGGTCCGGCGCTCGCGCTCCGTGGACGCCACGGCCTCCGTCCTGGCCGCCACCTACCTCCCGTTCCTCGCCAGTTTCGCCGTGCTGCTCGTCGCCCAGGACCACGGCGTCGCCAAGGTCATCACCCTGCTCGCCCTGCCGATCGCCAACGACACCGGGGGCTGGCTGGCCGGCATCACGATGGGTCGCCACCCCATGGCCCCCGCGGTCTCCCCGAAGAAGTCCTGGGAGGGATTCGCCGGATCGTTCATCGCCGCCGTCGGGGCGGGCGCGGCCTGCCTGCTGTTCCTCGACGGGCCGCTGTGGGCGGGCGCGGCGCTCGGCGCCTGCTGCACGATCGTGGCCACGCTCGGCGACCTGGGGGAGTCGCTCCTCAAACGCGATCTCGGCCTGAAGGACATGGGTAGGCTTCTGCCCGGGCACGGCGGCCTCATGGATCGGCTCGACTCGATCCTGGTCACTGCGCCTATCGTGTACCTGTTCACCCTCATCCCCTGGTGACGGCCGCGCGGGACGAGACCATGAGCCACCAGTGAGACAAATTGAGAGAAAGGACCCCGAGCCCCGTGAGCTCCACCGTCGGTCGCGCCCGCACCGGGCGCCCTGAGCCCGTCGCCCTGCGGCGCCGGGCCAGCGGTCCAGTGCCCGGCGAGGTCCAGGTGATGCCCACGGACCAGCCTCCCGAGGGCGCCGCTACCTCTGACGCGCGCCCCCGCCTGTCCTTCGCCGTCCCGCCCGCCCGCGGCAAGGCTCCCCGCCACCTGGCCGACCTCGACCTCGCGGGCAGGAAGGCGGCGCTGGCCGAAGTCAGCCTGCCAGCCTTCCGCGCCGACCAGCTCTCCCGCCACTACTTCACCCGCTTCACCCGTGACGCCGCGGAGATGACGGACCTGCCCGCCTCCGTGCGCGAGCAGCTGGCCGCCGAGCTCCTGCCCGAGCTCATCACCGAGGTGAGGACCATGCGCGCCGACGGCGGCCGCACCCTCAAGCACCTCTGGGAGCTCCACGACGGGGTGCGCGTGGAATCCGTGCTCATGCGCTACAAGGACCGCACCACCCTGTGCGTCTCCTCTCAGGCCGGCTGCGGCATGGCCTGCCCCTTCTGCGCCACCGGGCAAATGGGCCTGACCCGCAACCTCACCACCGCCGAGATCGTTGAACAGGTCCGCCACGCCGCCCGTGTCTGCGCCGACGGTGCCCCGGCCGACGGCCCCGCGCGCCTGAGCAATGTCGTTTTCATGGGCATGGGCGAGCCGATGATCAACTACAGGAACGTCGTCGCCGCCCTCCACCGCCTCATCGACCCCTCACCGGAGGGCTTCGGCCTGTCCGCCCGCGGCATCACAGTCTCCACTGTCGGCCTCGTGCCGCTCATCCGCAAGCTGGCGGGGGAGGGGATGCCCGTCACGCTCGCCGTGTCCCTCCACGCCCCCGACGACGAGTTGCGGGACGCCCTCATCCCGGTCAACTCCAAATGGCGGGTTGGCGAGCTCCTCGACGCCGCCCACGACTACTTCCGCGCCACCGGCAGGCGCGTATCCATCGAGTACGCCCTGATCAAGGACATGAATGACCACGCTTGGCGGGCTCAGATGCTCGCCGATGAGCTGAACCGGCGGGGCCGCGGCTGGGCGCATGTGAACCCGATTCCGCTCAACCCCACGCCGGGATCGATCTGGACGTGCTCCGAGCCCAGCGTGCAAGATCTATTCGTGGGCACGCTTCGGCGCGCCGGCATCACCACCACCGTGCGCGACACGCGCGGAAGCGACATCGACGGCGCCTGCGGCCAGCTGGCGGCGGAGGTTCTCAAGCAGGAGAGGATCAGGTCATGACCATGTTCCCCAGGACGTCGTTCTTCCGCCGGGGATACCGTCCCTCGCAGGTGGACGGCTACTTCGAGACGGCCAAGGACATCTACGAGTCCGAGGACCTCGACGAGATGGACTCCGAGGGCGTGCGCACCGTCGCCTTCGACATCGTGCGCCGGGGCTACGAGCCCGGCGCCGTCGACGCGGCCCTCGACCGTCTCGAGACCGCCTTCCTGCAGCGGCGCCGGGCCGAGTTCGTCGCCCAGAACGGGCGCCAGGCCTGGATGGACCAAGTGGCCGAGCTCGCCACCACGCTCTACCCCCGCCTCCTTCGCCCCGCTGGGGAGCGCTTCGCCCCGGCCCGCCGCCACGGCTACGCCAAGGCCGACGTCGACGCCCTCATGGACCGCATCGCCGCCTACTTCGACTCCGAGGAGCCCCTGACCTCCGCCGAGGTCCGCACGGCCGTGTTCAGCAGCGCGCGCGGCTCCAAGGCCTATGACGAGTCCAGCGTCGACCGCTACCTCGCGCGCGTCGTCGAGGTCGTCTTCTCCGTTGAGTGAGGCCCGCCCGGGCCGAGTCCGGAAGGGGACGAGCATCATCAGCATGACCGCCCGCGCCGGCGCCCCCGGGGCTCTCGTCCTCCTGGGCTCCACGGGATCCATCGGCACCCAGGCCCTCGAGGTCGCCCGGCGCCTCGGGCGGGGCGCCCCCCGTGTCGCCGCGCTGGCCGCCGGCGGCTCCCGCCTCGATCTCCTGGCCGAGCAGGCTCTGCGCTTCACCGTTCCGCTCGTGGCCCTGGCCGATGAGCGTCCGGGAATCGAGCGGGCGCTGCGCGACGCCCTGACCGCCGCCTCCGAGCGCCTGGGCCGCCCCGACCCCGTCACCACGATCCTGACCGGCCCGGACGCCGCCGCGGACGCCATCGAGGCCTCCGGCATAGGGGAGGGGGACACGGTCCTCAACGGCATCACCGGCTCGGTGGGCCTTCGCCCCACCCTGGCCGCGCTCGCCAGCGGGGCGCGCCTGGCCCTGGCAAATAAGGAATCACTCGTTGTCGGCGGGGCGCTGGTCAAGGAAGCGCTGCGCCGCCCCGGCCAAGTGGTCCCCGTGGACTCCGAGCACTCCGCGATCGCCCAGGCCCTGGCCTCCGGCCGTCATGAGAAGGGCCTGACCAGTCCCGTCATCACCGGGACCAGCGAGGTGCGCCGCCTGATCCTGACCGCCTCCGGCGGCCCCTTCCGCGGACGCGACCGCGCCTCGCTCGCCGGTGTCACCGCCGAGCAGGCCCTGGCCCACCCCACCTGGGCGATGGGCCCGGTGGTGACCATCAACTCCTCCACCCTTGTCAACAAGGGGCTCGAGCTCATCGAGGCGCACCTCCTGTTCGACATCCCGCCCGAGCGCATCGACGTCGTCGTCCACCCCCAATCGGTCATCCACTCAATGGTCGAGTTCATCGATGGCGCCACGATCGCCCAGGCCTCCCCTCCGGACATGCGCCTGCCCATTGCGCTGGGCCTCACCTGGCCCGAGCGCCCGGACCTGGCCGGGCTGGTGGCCCCCAACGACTGGAGCGCCCCTGTGGCCTGGGGCTTCGAGCCCCTCGATGACGACGCCTTCCCCGCCGTCGGCCTGGCGCGCTCCGCCGTGGCCGCCTCAGCCACCCACCCCGCCGTCCTCAACGCCGCCAACGAGCAGGCCGTCGCCGCCTTCCTGGCGGGCGGTCTGGAATGGCTGGACATCGTGGGCATCGACGCAGCCGTCCTGGGCGAGCACGAGGGCTTGGCCGCGCCGGGCCTCGACGAGGTGGCGCAGGTGGAGGCCTGGGCGAGGGCGCGCGCCGACGAGCTCATCGCCTCCCATGGCAGACTGCGCGCATGACTCAGGCCCTCGCATACGCCCTCGGCATCCTCGTCCTCGTGATCGGCATCGGCATCTCGGTCGCGCTTCACGAGCTCGGGCACATGATCCCCGCCAAGCGCTTCGGCGTGAAGGTCCCCGAGTACTTCATCGGTTTCGGGCCCCGCGTCTGGTCCACGCGCCGGGGGGAGACCGAGTACGGGGTGAAATGGATCTGGCTGGGTGGCTATGTCAAGCTCGTCGGCATGATCCCCCCGGCCAGGTCGGGCCGCCCGGATAAGCCCGGCTCCCAGATCGCCGAGGCCCGCGCCGAGGCTCTGGCGGAGATCGGGCCGGGCGAGGAGCACCGCGCCTTCTACCTCCTCAGTGTGCCCCGCAAGCTCCTCGTCATGGCGGGCGGAATCCTGACCAACCTCGTGCTGGGCGTCCTCCTGCTCGCCGTCGCCTTCTGCGGCATCGGCATCCCGGGCGGCACCACCACGCTCAAGAGCGTCTCGACCTGCCTGACCTCCGACGTCGACTCCGACACCGCCTGCACGGACGCCGATCCGGCGGCGCCCGGGGCGGCCGCGGGCCTCCGGGCGGGTGACGAGATCCGCTCCTGGGACGGCGCGCGGACATCCTCATGGAAGGACGTCCAGGCCGCGATCGCCGCCTCCGGCACGCGCTCCGTGCCCGTCGTCGTCGAGCGCGACGGCGCTGAGGTCACCCTGACCGTCACCGCCGCCGAGCTCCAGCGAAAGGTCCTCGATCTCCAGGGCAACCCCGTGCTCGACTCCGACGGCAGCCCCACGACCACCAGCCGCCCCTACGTCGGCATCAGCCCCGTGTACGGGGCGGTGCCCCTGCCGATCGGCGAGCTCCCATCCACGATCGGGCAGGCCGTGACCGGCACGGTTGAGGTGATCGCCACCCTGCCGGTGGGCCTCTACCACGCAGTGGCCGCCGGGCTCGGTCACGAGGAGCGCTCCGCCGGCGTCATCGGCCTCGTGGGCGTCGGGCGCATCGCGGGCGAGGTGTCCAGCGCCGGCACGGGCACATCCGCGGTGAGCGTCCCGCTGGAACTGCGCGTGGCCCAGATGCTCATGCTGCTCGGCTCGCTCAACCTGGCGCTCTTCGCCTTCAACCTCATCCCCCTGCTGCCCCTCGACGGCGGCCATGTGGCCGGCGCCCTCTGGGAGGGGGCCCGACGCCGCTGGGCGCTGGCGCACGGGCGCCCAGACCCCGGCCCCGTGGACACCGCCCGCATGCTGCCCGTGGGGCAGGTGGTCTTCGGCATCCTCATCGTCATGACCGTCATCCTCGTGTGGGTCGACCTCGTGGCCCCGATCGCCGGATAGGCGCGCTGCCCAAGTGATCTCCTGCTGACGGGCCGGACTCGTGGCGCGGTGGCGGCATGTCTCCGCACTATCCGAGTGACACACCAGGTGACCTGGTCGGCTGCGGCATCGCGCGCACCACACCCTCCGGCGTCGTGCGCGCGCGCAGCGCGGTGCCATACTGGGGCGCGTGACTGAAGCGATCGCCCTTGGCATCCCCTCCATGCGCGAGGAGCGCCCTGTTCTCGCCCCCCGCAGGCCCACCCGGAGGATCCGGGTCGGCGACCTCTCCGTCGGCGGCGATGCCCCCATCACCGTGCAGTCGATGACGACGACGAAGACCCACGACATCGGGGCCACCCTCCAGCAGATCGCTGAGCTCACCGCCTCCGGCTGCGACATCGTGCGCGTCGCCTGCCCCACGGACAAGGATGCCGAGGCCCTGCCCATCATCGCCAAGCAGTCTCGCATCCCCGTCATCGCCGATATCCACTTCAAGCCGAAGTACGTCTTCCAGGCGATCGAGGCCGGATGCGGGGCCGTGCGCGTCAACCCGGGCAACATCCGCAAGTTCGACGACCAGGTCGCCGCGATCTGCAAGGCCGCCTCCGACGCCGGCGTGAGCCTGCGCATCGGCGTCAACGCCGGCTCCCTGGACCCGCGCCTGCTCAAGAAGCACGGCAAGGCGACCCCGGAGGCCCTCGTGGAGTCCGCCGTCTGGGAGGCCGGCCTCTTCGAGGAGTGCGGCTTCCACGATTTCAAGATCTCGGTCAAGCACCACGACGTCGTCACCATGGTGCGGGCCTACCAGCTGCTCAGTGAGATGGGCGACTGGCCCCTCCACCTCGGCGTCACCGAGGCCGGCCCCGCCTTCCAGGGCACCATCAAGTCCTGCGCCGCCTTCGGCACGCTGCTGGCTCAGGGCATCGGGGACACCATCCGCGTCTCCCTGTCCGCCCCGCCGGTCGAGGAGGTCAAGGTCGGCACCAAGCTCCTGGAGTTCATGGGCCTGCGCGAGCGCAAGCTCGAGATCGTCTCCTGCCCCTCCTGCGGCCGCGCCCAGGTGGACGTGTGGTCCCTCGCCGAGTCCGTCGAGGAGGGCCTGAAGTCCATCAGCGCCCCGCTGCGCGTGGCCGTCATGGGCTGCGTCGTCAACGGGCCCGGAGAGGCCCGCGAGGCCGACCTCGGCTGCGCTTCGGGCAACGGCAAGGGCCAGATCTTCGTCCACGGCAAGGTCGTCGAGACCGTCCCGGAGGACCAGGTCGTCGAGACCCTCATCAAGCATGCCGAGGCCATGGCCGAGCAGATGCGCGCCGAGCTCGGCGAGGACGCCCTCAAGGGCACGGCGCCCTCGGTCCTGGCGCTCTGAGGGACAGCAGTGGCGGGTGCGGTCCGCTCCGTCCGCCTCGGTATGCCCCTGTTCACGCGCCGACTGACCCCCGTGAGCCCCCGCCGCGCCGGGGGCGTGCTCGCCCTGTGCTCCCGCGATCCCGTCCTGTTCCTGCCGCTCGCCCAGCAGCTCGAGCGCTGGAGGCACTGGGGATCGGGGGACGTCGTCGTCCTGGGACGGCCCGCGGCCCCCGACGCCGCCGCCTGGTCCACGGGCTCCCTCATCGTCATGGGCCTTGCCCCGCGCCCCGAGCTGGGCCTGCCCGGGGCGGGCCGCGTCGGCGCCCAGGCGCTCGCCGAGCACGCCCGCCCGCGCCTGACGCGCAACGGCTCGATCCTCGGCAGCCCCGAGGACGTCTCCCTGCTGTGGGAACGCCTGGAGGCCGCCGGGATGCGCTACCGGGAGGCGCGGTGGAACCAGCCCGTCCTCATCGCACCGAGCCCACCCGGGGGACTCGCCGCCCAGGCGGTGGCCCGGCGCCCATCCTTGGACTGGGCCGCGCGCGGGACTCGCCGGGCGCGCCCCGAGGAGGAGCCCCTCGTCCTGCCGGCCTCGGTGGCCATGTTCACCGAGGAGGTCGGCTACGACCCCATATCCTCCGGCGGCTCCTACGCCCGCCACGTCTCATGGCTCGTGGGCGAGGGCCGCAGTTACGTACTCCTCGACGACGGCCAGGGGCGCCCCGCGCGCCCCGGGGGCCCGGCGCGAGTGGCCTTCAAGGTCGACGTCGGTGGGATCTGGCACGCTCCTGACGGCGCGGTCGCCCAGCTCACCGGCGTGTGGACGCGCCCGGACCTGCGAGGCAGGGGAGTGGGCAGCGCGGCGCTGGCCGCGGCCGTCGACGCCGTGCGACAAGAGCACGTGGGGCCCGATGGTGGGGTGAGCCTGTACGTCAATGACTTCAATGCCCCGGCGCAGGCGCTCTACCACTCGCTCGGCTTCACCCAGCACGGCGCCTTCGCCACGGTGATGCTCTGATCCATCAGGGGCCGCACGGCGGGTGCCAGCACCCACCGCTCGGCCACGTCATGTCGAACCAGGGGGCGCCCGTCGCCCCAGGGCCAGTGCCCGCAGCATCCCGGGCCTCGCCGTCCCGGCGCCGCCCATCCCGCCCTGATTCGGGCGCCCGTGCGCTGAGCACGTAGGATCGGCACGTGCTACAGACGATGTCGAACGCCTTCATCCGTACTCTGCGCGAGGACCCCGCCGACGCCGAGGTCGCCAGCCACAGGCTCCTCGTGCGCGCCTGCTACATCCGCCGCGCAGCGCCCGGCATCTACACCTGGCTGCCGCTGGGGCTGCGCACGCTGCGCAAGATCGAGGCGATCGTGCGCGAGGAGATGGACGCCATCGGCGGTCAGGAGGTCCACTTCCCCGGGCTGCTGCCCGCCGACCCCTACAAGGCCTCCGGTCGCTGGACCGAGTACGGCCCCACCCTGTTCACCCTCAAGGATCGCAAGGGCGGCGACTACCTCCTGGCCCCCACCCACGAGGAGATGTTCACCCTTGCGGTCAAGGACATGTACTCCTCGTACAAGGACCTGCCCGCCATCGTCTACCAGATCCAGACCAAGTACCGCGACGAGGCCCGTCCCCGCGCCGGCATCATCCGCGGCCGCGACTTCGTCATGAAGGACTCCTACTCCTTCGACATCGACGAGGCCGGCCTGGACGCCTCCTACCAGCTCCACCGCGACGCCTACGAGCGGCTCTTCATGCGCCTCGGCCTGGACTACGTCATCGTCAACGCCATGTCCGGTGCCATGGGCGGCTCCCATTCCGAGGAGTTCCTCCACCCCTCGCCCATCGGGGAGGACACCTTCGTGCGCTCCGCCGGTGGCTATGCCGCCAACGCTGAGGCCGTCACCACCGTCGTCCCCGATGAGATCGACGCCTCCGGGGCGCCCGAGGCGCGCGTCGTCGATACCCCCGACACCCCCACGATCGACACCCTCGTCGCCCTGTGCAACGAGGCCTACCCGCGCTCCGACGGGCGGGCCTGGGAGGCCGCCGACACCCTCAAGAACCTCGTCGTCACCCTCACCCACCCCGGCGGTGAGCGCGAGCTCCTCGTCATCGGCATCCCCGGCGATCGCGATCTCGACATGAAGCGCCTGGAGGCGGCCGTCGCCCCCGCAGAGGTCGCCATGGCCGAGGAATCGGACTTCGAGGGCCACCCCGAGCTCGTGCGCGGCTACATCGGCCCGGAAGCCGTCGGTCCCAACTCGCCCCTGCGCCGCGTGGAGAGGGACCAGGACGGCTCCGAGCGCCTCGTGGGCTCCGTGCCCTACCTCGTCGACCCCCGCATCGTGAACGGCACCAGCTGGGTGACCGGTGCCAACGAGCCCAAGAAGCACGTGCTCGGCCTCGTCATGGGCCGCGATTTCACCGCCGACGGCACCATCGAGGCCGCAGAGGTTCGCCAGGGCGACCCCGCCCCCGATGGTTCCGGTCCGCTCAGCCTCGCCCGCGGCATCGAGGTCGGCCATATCTTCGCCCTGGGACGCAAGTACTCCGAGGCCCTGGGGCTGAGCGTCCTCGACGAGAACGGCAAGTCCCGCGTGGTCACCATGGGCTCCTACGGCATCGGCGTCTCGCGCGTCATGGCGGCCCTGGCCGAGGCCAACCACGATGAGCGCGGCCTGGCCTGGCCCATCGCCGTGGCGCCGTACCACGTGCAGATCCTGGCCACCGGCAAGGACGACGCCGTCTTCGCCACGGCGGAGCGCATCGCCGCCGCTCTGGATGCAGACGGCATCGAGATCCTCTACGACGACCGCCGCAAGGTCTCCGCCGGCGTCAAGTTCGCCGATGCCGAGCTCCTGGGGCTGCCCTACACCATCGTGATCGGCCGCGACCTCGCCAAGGACGGCACAGTGGAGATCCGCGACCGCCGCAGCGGTGCGCGCCGCTCCGTGCCCGCCGACCAGGCGGCCGAGCAGGCCTGCGCGCTCGTGCGCGACGCCCTCGCCCAATAACCGGTGGTGACGGCGCGGCGGCGCGCCCGCCGGCCTCCTGGTCCCAATGGGCGCCTCAGCCCGCGGTACCGGGCAGCGCCTCGGCGGTCTCGACCCCCCAGGAGATCGCTCGGAGTGCGGCTGCCACGGAGGCGTCGGCGGACACCAGGCGCTGCTCGCCCGAGCCGGAGACGGCGATCGACATCTCCTCGACCATGATTGAGCGCCACAGCGCGCCCATCCACTGGCCGGAGGGGGAGTCCGCGGAGTCGGCCCCGGCGGGCGCGCCGTAGGCGGGCTGGCGCGGGTCGGAGGGCTGTGCCGTCGCCGGCCCCTTGGCGGCGATCGAGGCGTTGACCACCGCGGTGGCGGCCGCGGCGTCCTCGACGGCACGCCTCCGCGCGGTCGAGTCCGAGGCCGACTGCGCCGCCAACAGCTCACCGGTGTAACGCAACTGGTCGTAGAGCGCCAGGGTGGTGTCGGGCAGCGGCGAAGTCGTCGTCGAGGCCGATCGGGCGGACGTCGCCACCGAGCCGGGGGAGAGGGCCTCCTCGCGCAGAGACCAGGCGATGTGCAGCGAGACGACGAGTCTCGCGAGCTCCTCCGCCTGGGCGGACTCCAGCGCCGAGCGCGCCGACGCCGCGCCGTCGCCCAGCGCTGCGACCAGATCCTCGCTCGTGGCCGTCCCGGCCGCCGTCTCCACGGGAGTGGCGGTGGGGTAGCCCGTCGGGGCGCCGGTCGGCCAGGGCTCCCAGACGCCCCCGAGAGCTGCGAGCTGGGTATCCGCCTCCTGCGCGATCACCTCCGCCTGTGCGCTGGTACTGCCCCGCCCGCCCTGGGCGATGACGGCGCGTGCGGTGGAGCCGATGAGCGCGGCGCGGCGGGCCAGGGCCTCGCGCGAGGCCTCGTCGCCCGTCATCGTCGGCAGCGGATCCGGATCGGAGGAGCCCACCGGCACCTCGCACGCCGCGGCCCCCGCCATAGCGGCCGTCCCGAGCACGGCGGCGCCCATTCTGACCAGGGCGGATCGTCTGGAGGGAAGGGCGCGGGCCGGCTGGGGGGAAGAGCGCGGGGAGCGTGGGCGCGCGGTGTCGTTCACGCCCCGATCCTCCCACGCCGCGGCGCATCCTTCAGCGTGAGGCGCCCCAGGGGGCGCGAAGGGCACGGCGCGCAGCGCGAGAGCCCGATGCGATCGCGGCACCGCGCCGCCCACCCGCCCTCTCGGCCATCCGCGGCGGGCGGGTACGATTGTCCCGACCGAACGCGCGGTGCCCGCCGGCATCGCGCCACCGCAATGCCGGCGCTCAGCCGGCACCACGCCGATGAGGAACGAGGGACACCATGACGGACACGCTCGCGTCGCGGCTCACCGACCTGCTGGCCCCCGTCGTCGAGGCCGAGGGCCTCTTCCTCGAGGGCATCGAGACCACCCGGGTCGGCAAGCACTCGGTGGTGAGGGTGATCGTCGACCTCCCCGACGGTCCCGGCGATCTCGATCTCGACCGCATCGGCGAGGCCACCGCCGCTCTCTCCGCGGCCCTCGACGACGCCGATCCCGTCAAGGGCCAGTACTCCCTCGAGGTCTCCACCCCCGGCGCCGAGCGCGAGCTGCGCTCTCCCCGGCACTTCCGCCGCGCCGTCGGCCACAGCGCCACCCTCACCACCGCCGGCGGCGTCGAAACTCCTGAGAGCACTGGGAGCGCCGCCCCCATCACTGTCACCGGCGTCGTCACCCAGGTCGACGACGAGACCGTCACGATCCAGACCGATGGCACTGCCGCGGTGCTCCGCCTCGACGACATCGCCAGCGCGCGGATGATCGTCGTCTTCTGACCGCACGAACCGTCCGGACCCCACCCCCGAATCCGCACACGGCACCAGACAAGAGGAACCATGGACATCAACATGCCGGAGCTGCGCGTCGCAGCAGATGAGCTGGGCATCGACCTCGAGGCCCTGCTGCCCGCCATCGAGGACGCCATCCTCGGCGCCTACTCCAAGGTGCCCGGGGCCATCCGGGGCGCCCACGTCGAGATCGACCGCAAGACCGGGCACATGTCGGTGCTGGCCCCGGAGGTGGATGAGGAGGACGAGCCCACCGGCGAGTTCTTCGACGACACTCCGGACGACTTCGGGCGCATCGCGCAGGCCACAGCCCGATCCGTCATCGTCCAGCGCATCCAGGACCGCCGCGACTTCGAGGTCCTGGGCGCCTTCAAGGACAAGACCGGGGAGCTCATCTCCGGCGTCGTCGAGCAGGGCCGCGACCCCCGGATCATCCACGTGCGCCTCGACGAGGAGCACGAGGGGATCATGCCCCCGCACGAGCAGGTGCCCGGCGAGCGCTACCGCCACGGGGACCGCGTCCGCGTCTACTGCACTGAGATCTCCCGGGGCATGAAGGGCGCCCAGATCATCCTGTCGCGCACCCACCCGGGGCTGGTCAAGAAGCTCTTCGAGCGCGAGGTCCCGGAGATCGCCTCCGGCGACGTCGAGATCGTCGCCATCGCCCGCGAGGCCGGGCACCGCACCAAGATGGCGGTTCGCGCCCGCACCCGCGGCGTCAACGCCAAGGGCGCCTGCATCGGTCCCATGGGCCAGCGCGTGCGCGCCGTCATGGCCGAGCTCGGCGGGGAGAAGATCGACATCGTCGACCACTCCGAGGACCCGGCCCGTTTCGTGGCCAACGCCCTGTCCCCGGCGCGGGTGGCCTCCGTGACGGTCATCGACGAGGCCGAGCGCACCGCCCGCGCTGTCGTCCCGGACTTCCAGCTCTCGCTGGCCATCGGCAAGGAAGGGCAGAACGCCCGCCTCGCCGCGCGCCTGACCGGCTGGAAGATCGATATCCACGCCGACGCCGAGCTCGGCGAGATCGCCCCGGGCCATGGATCGCGCGCCGACGACGTGACAGGTACCTCAAACCCCGACGACGGCTCCTGACAGCGCTTTCGGTAGAATTCCCGCGGGCCCTGAGCGGGTCGCGGGACGCCGAGCAGCGCTCTCGCGCCCGCGAGCGGTGGGAGATGAGATCCCGGAAGGACACGGTGAGTCGGTGACAGCCTCCTCGCATGTGCCTGAACGGACCTGTACCGGCTGCCGCGTCAAGGCCCCCAGATCGCAGTTGCTGCGGCTGGCTCTGACCGCGAGTGGCGAGCTCGCGGTCGACGCCCGGGCCCTCATGCCAGGGCGCGGCGCCTGGATCCATGCGGATCCGGTGTGCCTCGATCTCGCCGAGCGCAGGCGCGCCCTCGGGCGTGCTCTGCGCGCCGAGGGCCCGCTCGACGCGGCCCATGTGCGCGACTGGATCGCCGCCCACGCGGCGCCCTCGGGAGCGCATGATCCGACCGGCCCCTTGCGGGGCCGGACCACCGATAGCGAAGGCGGGTAGGAAGCCGATGGGCACCCGATGAGTACCCAGCGATGAGCTGCCTCTACTAGCGCCCGCTCCTGCCAGGGAGCGGGCAACCTGACAGGAGAAAAGTGGCAAAACCACGCGTTCACGAGCTCGCCAAGGAGCTCGACCCCACTGGCAAGAAGATCACCTCGAAGATGATCCTCTCGTGGCTTAAGGACCAAGGGGAGTTCGTCAAGGCGGCCTCCTCCGCCGTTGAGCCCCCGGTCGCGCGCCGCGTGCGCGAGCACTTCGCGGTGCAAGCGGCCGCGGCCGCCAAGCCCGCCGAGGCGAATAAGGAGGCCAAGGCGCCGTCCGCGCCCAAGCCCGGCGCGAGGCCGGCGACCCCCAAGCCCGGCGCGAGGCCGACTGAGCCCGCCCCGGCCCCCGCCGCCCCGTCGGCGCCCGAGGCCGTGCCCGCTCCTCAGCCGGCCCCCGTGCCGGACAGCCCCCGGGAGCCCTCCAAGCCCCAGGCCGCGACGCCCTCGGCTCCCCGGCCCTCGGCCCCCCGCCCGGCAGCCCCAGGCCCTCGCCCCGGCGCCCCGCGCCCGGGCAACAACCCCTTCGCCTCCAGCCAGGGCATGCCCAGGCACGATGGCCGCTCCGACCGGCAGGACCGCTCGGAGCGCGGTGAGCGCTCCGACCGCGCCCCCCGACCCGGAGGCCCGCGACCCGGAGGCCCGCGCCCGGGCAACAACCCCTTCGCCTCCAGCCAGGGCATGCCCAGGCCCGGCGGCAGCGGCGGCCCCCGTCCCCGGGGCGGTGCCGCCGGCCGCGGCGGTTCCGGAGGCCCGCGCCCCCAGGGCGCCGGCGGTCAAGGCGGCCGCCCGGCTCCCGGGCCCCGTCCCGGCGGCGGCCCCCGCCCGAACCCGGGCATGATGCCCGGCCGCTCCTCGGTCGGCCGGCCCGGCTCCTCCTCCCGGGGCGGCGCCGGCGGCCGCGGCGGCTCCGGTGGCGGCCGCGGGTCTCGCCCCGGTGGCGGCGGCCGTCCCGGTGGCGGCTTCGGCGGCGCCCCCCGCGGGGGCCGAGGCGGCCGCGGCTCCACGCAGGGCGCCTTCGGGCGCGGTGGCGGCGCCCCCCGCGGGCGCAAGTCCAAGCGGGCCAAGCGCCAGGAGTTCGAGCAGCAGAGCGCGCCGTCGCTCGGCGGCGTCATCGTTCCGCGCGGCGATGGCTCCACCGTGGTGCGCGTGCGCCAGGGCGCCACGCTGACCGACCTCGCCGAGAAGATCAACGCCAACCCGGCGGCCCTGGTCACCGTCCTGTTCCACCTGGGGGAGATGGCCACGGCCACCCAGTCCCTCGATGAGGACACCTTCGGCCTGCTGGGCGCCGAGCTCGGCTACGACGTCCAGATCGTCTCCCCGGAGGACGAGGACCGCGAGCTCCTGGGCTCCTTCGACATCGACCTGGAGGCCGAGGAGGCCGCCTGGGACGACGAGGACATGGCCCCCCGCCCGCCCGTGGTCACCGTCATGGGCCACGTCGACCACGGCAAGACCAAGCTCCTCGACGCCATCCGCTCCACGGATGTCGTGGCGGACGAGGCCGGCGGCATCACGCAGTCGATCGGCGCCTACCAGGTGCGCGTCCCCGTGGGCAACGAGACCCGTCCGATCACCTTCATCGACACCCCCGGTCACGAGGCCTTCACGGCCATGCGCGCCCGCGGTGCCGAGGTCACGGACATCGCGATCCTCGTCGTCGCCGCGGATGACGGCGTCATGCCGCAGACCGTCGAGGCCCTCAACCACGCCCAGGCCGCGAATGTGCCGATCGTGGTGGCCGTCAACAAGATCGACAAGGAGGGCGCGAACCCGGACAAGATCCGCGGCCAGCTCACTGAGTACGGCCTCGTGCCCGAGGAGTACGGCGGCGACACCATGTTCGTCGACATCTCCGCCAAGCAGCGCCTTCACATCGATGAGCTCCTCGAGGCCGTCGTCCTCACCGCCGACGCGGCTCTGGACCTGCGGGCCAACCCGAGCTCGGACGCGCGCGGCGTGACGGTGGAGGCCAAGCTCGACAAGGGCCGCGGCGCCGTCACCACGGTGCTCGTCCAGCAGGGCACCCTGCATGTGGGGGACCCGATCGTGGCCGGCTCGTCCTACGGGCGCGTGCGCGCCATGTTCAACGAGCACGGGGACAACCTCGACGAGGTCGGGCCCGCCCGCCCGGCCCTGGTCCTGGGGCTGACGAGTGTGCCCAGCGCGGGCGACTCCTTCATCGTCGCCCCGGACGACCGCACCGCCCGGCAGATCGCGGACAAGCGCGAGGCCGCCGAGCGCGCCGCTCTCCTGGCCAAGCGCCGCAAGCGCGTGTCCCTTGAGAACCTCTCCGACGTCCTCAAGGCCGGCAAGGTCGACACCCTCAACCTCATCCTCAAGGGTGATAGCTCGGGCGCCGTCGAGGCCCTGGAGGACTCGCTGCTCAAGATCGACGTCGGCGAGGAGGTCGCCCTGCGCGTCATCCACCGCGGTGTCGGCGCTATCACGCAGAACGATGTCAACCTCGCGACGGTCGACTCGGCCGTCATCATCGGCTTCAACGTCCGCCCCGCCGAGCGCGTAGCGGAGCTGGCCGACCACGAGGGCGTCGACATGAAGTTCTACTCGGTCATCTACAACGCGATCGAGGACGTCGAGGCCGCCATGAAGGGCATGCTCAAGCCCATCTACGAGGAGGTCGAGCTCGGCACCGCCGAGATCCGCCAGGTCTTCCACTCCTCGAAGTTCGGCTCGATCGCGGGCTCGATCGTCCGCTCGGGCGCCATCAAGCGCGGGGCCAAGGCCCGCCTGGTGCGCGACGGCGTGGTCGTGGGCGGCGACCTCACCGTCGAGACCCTGCGCCGTGAGAAGGACGATGTCACCGAGGTCCGCGAGGGCTACGAGTGCGGAATCAACCTGGGCTTCAAGGACATCGCGGAGGGCGACGTCATCGAGACCTGGGAGATGCGCGAGAAGCCCCGCTCCTGAGCGCCTCCGAGCGGCGGCGGCCGGTCACCCTCGTCGTGGCCGGCCGCCGTCGGGGGAACGGCTGGGCGGCTCGTGCGGGGCGCAGATGCGCTCGCCCTCGCCCCCGCCGTCGACCACCGCCGCATCCACACAGTATCCGGCCGCCGCGCGCTCAGCGCGCCCGGCCCCAGATGAGAGACGCACCATGATGAGAGCCGCACCATGATGAGAGCCGCCGTTCAGACCTCCTACGACGCGAAGAACCCCCGCGTGGAGCTCACGCGGGTCCGCCGACCCGAGATCGGCCCGCACCAGGCCCTGATCAAGGTCTCCGCCGCCGGAGTCAACCCGCTCGACGTCATGATCGCCCGAGGCGAGGTCCGCCTCATCACTCCCTATGGCCTGCCGCTGGTCGTCGGCAACGAGATGGTCGGGATCGTCGAGCATGTCGGCTCGAGCGTGCGCTCCCTGGAACTGGGGCAGCGCGTCTTCTCGCGCCTTCCCCTGGGCTCCATCGGCGCCTTCGCCGAGTATGTCGCCGTTGACGCCGACGCGCTGGCGGCGGTCCCCGAGCACCTCAGCGACGAGGAGGCCGCCGCCGTGCCCCTGACGGCCCTCACGGCCGTCCAGGCGCTCGATCTCATGGGCGCCACCGCCGGGGGGACGATCTTCATCTCGGGCGGTACGGGCTCGGTGGGCGCGATGGCGATCCCGATCGCCAAGTCCAGGGGCCTGACCATAACGACCAACGGCAGCGCCCCCAACCGCGAGCGGGTCCTCTCCCTGGGCGCGGACCGCTTCCTCGACTACCGCACCGAGGACTACGCGCAGGTCCTCAGCGGCATCGACTACGTCCTGGACACCCTGGGGGGCGAGGAGACCCGTCGGCAGATGGGCATCATGAGGCGCGGTGGGCACCTCGTCTCCCTGCGCGGCCTGCCCAACGGGGCCTTCGCCTCACGGATGGGGATGCCGACCTGGAAGCGGGCGCTCTTCACGGCGGCCGGATGGCGCCTGGACCGCGCCGCCCGCAGATACGGGGTCCGCTACGACTTCATCTTCGTGGAATCAAACGGGGCGCAGCTCCAGGAGATCGCCGACCTTCTCTCGACTCGGCGGATCGTCCCGTCCGTCGACGAGGTGTTCCCCTTCGACGAGGTCGGCGCCGCTCTGGATAAAGTGGCCAACGGGCACTCGCGCGGCAAGACCGTTCTGAGCATGACGGCACGGCGCTGACCACCGTGATCCTGCTCGCCCCGCCCTTCCCGTCCCCGACGAGGAAGGGCTTGCCTCCCGACGGCGTTCCCCGGAGTGAAGTATTTGCACGCAGCGATGTACCTGCGTCCGTCTCTCTCCATTCTGAGGTCCAGCCCGCCGTCATTGGTCGGCAGCGTGACCTCGGCCCGGTGGCCCATGGCGCGGAACAGGCCGGCGCATAACTCCTGGTGCCTCCATCTCTCCTCGTGGGTCTCCGCGATCGGCTCGCCCTGGCGCCGCAGCGATTGGACGAGCTCGTAGAGTTCGAAGACGTCCTTGGACGACATGCGCCAGGAACCGATCTCGAGAGCGGATCTGGGCCACGAGATCGATGACGAACACGGCGACCGCCGCCCATACCAGCGCCATAGCGGCCCAGCGCGCGCCGGAGATCTCCTCGTGGAACACCAGCCACGCCAGGAGGAATTGAAGGATCGGCCCCAGGTACTGCACCATGCCGATCGTCGTCAGGGTCACTCGGCGGGCGCCCGCGGCGAAGAGCAGGAGGGGGACGGCGGTCACGGGCCCCGCTATCAGGAGCAGCGCCCCGATGCTCGGCGAGGCCTGCGCGCCCTGGAAGACCGTCCGGCCCTGGGCGGCGAGGCAACCCAGGTAGGCGGCGGCGAGCGGTGCTACGGCCAGGGATTCCACGGTGAGCCCCGTGAGGGCATCCACATGCGCCCCGGAGCGCTTCTTCGCCAACCCGTAGAGCCCGAAGGTCCCCGCCAGTCCGAGGCTCACCCACGGCAGCGTCCCCTGGGCGACGACGAGCACGAGCACACCGACCCCCGCCAGGGCCAGCGCCACCAGCTGGAGCCGACGCAGGCGCTCCCCGAGGAAGAGTGCCGCCAGCGCCACGGTGACGAGCGGGTTGATGAAGTAGCCCAGGGCGGCATCGGCCGTGCGCCCCGAGTTCACGCCATAGACGTAGATGAGCCAGTTGAGGGTGATGATGACGCCTGAGACCACGAGGGATCCGGCCAGCCGGGGCATGGCCAGCGCGGCTCGCAGCCGTCCCCAGTGGCGCAGCAGGGCCACGGTGACGAGGCAGGTGGCCAGCGTCCACAGGATCCGGTGCCCGATGATCTCCAGGCTGCCGGCGGCGGCCAGCAGGCGGAAGTACAGTGGGAACATCCCCCACAGCAGATAGCAGCCGAGCACCATCGTCAGGCCGACGGTGGCCGGGGCGGGGGACCGGGTGGGTGGGAAGGGAGTGCTCATGCGGTGCTCATCGTGCGCTCATGGCGTGGTCGACCTGGCTTTCGTGCCTGCAGGGGCGGGCCCGATACTATCGGCGCGCCGGGCGCCCCGCCCGGATGTCTCACCGTCCCGCATCGACCCGCATGCCGTGTGAATCCGCATGCCGGATGAAGGAGAGCCCCATGGCCGACTCCGCCCGCGCCCGCAAGGTCGCCGACCGCATCCATGAGACCGTGGCCCGCCTCCTCCAGGGCCGCATCAAGGACCCCCGCCTGGGGTTCATCACCATCACCGACGTCCGCGTCACCGGCGACCTGCAGCAGGCCACCGTCTTCTACACCGTCTACGGCTCCGACGAGGAGCGCCGGGACACCGCCGCCGTGCTGCGCTCGGCCACCGGCCTCATCCGCTCCGAGGTCGGCCGCGCGCTCGGCATCCGGCTCACCCCCACGATCGCCTTCCAACTCGATGCCCTGCCGACGACGGCCAAGTCCATCGAGGACGCCCTCGCTCAGGCCCGTGTCAACGACGAGCGGATCGCCCGCGCCGCCGAGGGCGCCGCCTACGCCGGGGACGCCGACCCCTACCGGCATGACGACGAGGAGCCCGCTGAGGACTTCGCCGAGGGTCCTGACGACGACCCCGCCCCCGGGGGCACCTGGGCACCGGGCACGGCGGCCGAGCGGTGAACCGTCCCCGGGTCGCCCGCGGCGCCGTCACCGCCGACGACGGTCTCCTCCTCATCGACAAGCCCGTGGGCGTCACGAGCCATGATGTCGTCGCCGCTGCGCGCCGTATGGGCGCCACCCGCAAGGTCGGCCACGCCGGCACCCTCGACCCCATGGCCACCGGCCTGCTCATCCTCGGCGTCGGCCGCGCCACCCGCTTCCTCACCCACCTCGTGGGTGCGGACAAGACCTACGAGGCGACCGTGCGCCTGGGCCAGGAGACCCTCACCGAGGACGCCGAGGGCGAGCCCACCGCCTGGCGGGGCTGCCCGGCGCCCGCGGGCGAGGCGCGGGAGACCGATCTCAATGGGCGCCTCGACGCCGTGCTGGCCGGCTTGACCGGCCCGATCATGCAGGTCCCCAGCGCCGTCTCCGCCATCAAGGTCAACGGAGTGCGCTCCTATAAGCGCGTGCGCGACGGCGAGGAGGTCGCCCTGGCGGCCCGCCCCGTCACGATCCACTCGATCACCCCCCTCGGGGCCCTGCGCCCGGGAACCGTGACGGGCCGGGCGGGACAGGAGGTGCCCGTCGTCGACCTTGATCTGCGGGTGTCCTGCTCCTCGGGGACCTATATCCGTGCCCTGGCACGCGATCTCGGCGAGGCCCTGGGCTGCGGCGCGCACCTGACCGCCCTGCGCCGCACCCGCGTCGGCCCCTTCGATGCGGCCGAGGCCCTCTCCCTGGACCAGGCCGGTGCCCAGGTGGAGGCCGGCGCCGGAGATGACCCGCCATCGGGGCTGCGCACGCTGCCCCTGGCCGAGGCCGGGAGGCGCTGCTTCCCCGCCGTCGAGCTCGGCCGCGACGAGGCTCGCGCGATCCGCCATGGGCGGGGACTGCCCGCGGCGGTGCTGGACCGCGCAGGTCCGGCGCCCGAGCGCCCCGTGGTCGCGAAAGCGGCGAAGGCCGCCGGTGACGAGTACGACGAGGGGCGCGGCATCGTCGCCGGGTTCGATCCCGACGGCGTCCTCGTGGCACTGTTGATCCGAAAGGGCGGGCGGGCCCGGCCGGCCCTCGTCCTCTCATCGGCATGATGAGCCCCGGCGAAGGGAGTACGGCGATGGGTGGATGTGGCTGCGGAGGATGCGCGTGCGGCGGCCCCGGCGCAGAGTCCGCCGAGGTCCGGGCCGGTCGCGCCCCTGCCCCCCAGGTGGCCCGGCCCGTGGCGGCCACGGCCGGAGGCGCCGCGAGTCCCGGGGGCATCGTCCCCGGCCGCAAGGCCGGCAACGTCCTGGGCCTGCGCGCCGCCAGCACCGCGCCGGCCACCCCCGGTGGCTGCGGCTGCGGGCACCAGGGGAACTGAGGCCCCGCTCGGCCGCGGCGGCTCAATTCGACGGTGCGGAGGGGGGGGAGAGGACGGGGCCCGTTGCCTCCTCCTGGTTCGCGCCGTCGTCGCCTCCGTGGCAGGGTTGCCCCAGTGACGCAGGCCGGCCCGGCGGGGCCGCCCACCCGCGGGCGCCCGCCGGCCATGAGAAGAGCAGGATCGCACCCGGTGGAGATCTGGTACGGCGCCGAGCAGGTGCCCGAGTCGCCGCGCCCCCCCAGAGGCGCCGCTAACGCTGGAAGCGCCGTGACCGTCGGCGTCTTCGACGGCGTCCACCGCGGCCACCAGCGGATCCTGGCCCGCGTCGTCGAGCGCGCCCGTGCCCTGGGGCCCGGCTGCCTCGCCGTCGCCGTCACCTTCGACCCGCATCCCCTGACCGTCCATCGCCCCGGGATCGACCTGGCGATGATCGCCTCCCTGCCCGACCGCCTCGAGGCCATGGCCGCCACCGGCCTGGACGCCGCCCTCGTCATCCCCTACACCCTGGGCTTCGCCGACCAGTCGCCCGAAGGCTTCGTGCGCGACTGGCTCGAGAGGCTCCTCGGCGCGCGGGCCATCGTCGTCGGGGGCGACGTGCGATTCGGCCGGGACAACTCCGGCGACGCCGACTCCCTGCGCGCCATCGGCGCCGCCGACGGCGTCGAGATCGAGATCGTTCCCGAGGTCCTGGCCCCCGGCGGGCGGCGATGGTCCTCCACCTGGGCGCGCGAGTGCCTCGCCGCCGGGGACGTGCGCCAAGCCGCTGAGATCCTGGGGCGGCCCCATCGCGTGCGCGGCGTCGTCATCCATGGGCTGCGGCGCGGTCGCGAACTCGGCTTCCCCACCGCCAACCTCGACGCCGCCACCGCCGGCGTCGTGCCCCCGGACGGCGTGTACGCCGGATGGCTCGTGCGAGGGGGGCGCGGCGGTGCCTCCGAGGGCGAGCGCCTGCCCGCCGCGATCTCGATCGGCACCAACCCCACCTTCGACGATGTCCCGGCACGCACCGTCGAGGCCCACGTCCTCGGCCGGGCGGACCTCGATCTCTACGGCGAGGATGTGGCCGTGGACTTCGTGTCCCACCTGCGCCCCATGCTCGCCTTCGACTCCCTGGAGCCGCTGCTGGAGCGGATGCGCCAGGATGTCATCGAGACCGCCGGGGCCCTGGGTGTCCCCGTTCCCGAGCCCCTGCGCCCGCAGGATGTCACCGCCTGAGTGCGCCCCGCCGCGAGGGGCCGTCCGCCCTGTGCCCGGTCCCACAGGCCCCGGGGAGGGGAGGCGAGCGGTCTGCTGGTACTGTTGGCGCGCCGTCGATCGGCCGCGGAATCGTCATGCCCGGGTGAACATGCCCCGGCGCTCCGCGCAACGAGAAGTGAGGAGCCCGCATATGTCGGTCACCCCTGAGCGCAAGTCCGAGATCATCGCCGAGTACGCCACCCATGAGGGTGACACGGGCTCCCCCGAGGTGCAGGTCGCCGTTCTCACCGAGCGCATCTCCAACCTCACCGAGCACTTCAAGACCCACACGCACGACCACCACTCGCGCCGCGGCCTCTACCTGCTCATCGGCAAGCGCCGCCGCCTCCTCGACTACCTCATGAAGGAGGACATCGAGCGCTACCGCTCGCTCATCGCCCGCCTCGGCATCCGCCGCTGAGGCCCGCGCCCGAGATCCTCGACCCGGCCCCGTCATCCCCCGGATGGCGGGGCCGGGCGCGTTCGTGCTGATCCGGCCGCGCTCGTCCTCCCCGGTCGTCTAGGATCGCAAGGGCCGCCGTCCGCGCAGAGCGGGCCCGCGCCACCGCCGACGTCCCGCCCGAGGAGGCCCCAATGCCCGCAGCGCCCAACGCGTCCGATCAGCCGGCCGGTCCCGCTCGCCCCCGTTACCGCGATCCCGCCGCGCCCATCGGCGAGCGCGTCGAGGACCTGCTCGGGCGCCTGAGCCTGGAGGAGAAGGCCGGCCAGCTCACCCAGTACTTCTACCTGCGCTCCATGATCCCCGGGCTCCCCGGGCCCGATGGCGCCGATCACCTCGCAGAGCAGGACCGGAAGGCCCTGGCCCAGTCCGAGATGGTCGAGGGCGAGGTGCGCGCCGGGCGGGCCGGGAGCCTGCTCTTCGTGCGCAGCCCCGAGACCATCAACGCGCTTCAGCGCATCGCCGTCGAGGAGGGCCCCCACGGCATTCCCCTCCTCTTCGGCTACGACGTCATCCACGGCCTGCGCACCATCATGCCCGTGCCCATCGCCATGGCCGCCTCCTGGGACCCCGCCATGACCGAGGAGGCGCAGGCCGTCGCCGCGCGCGAGGCCCGCGCCGTCGGCCTGTCCTGGACCTTCGCCCCCATGGTGGACATCGCCCGGGATCCGCGCTGGGGCAGGATCGTCGAGGGGGCGGGGGAGGACCCCTGCCTGGGCGCCGCAGCCGCCGCCGCCCAGGTGCGCGGCTTCCAGGGGGAGCGGATCGGCGCCCCCGGGCGCGTCATCGCCGGCCCCAAGCACCTCGCGGGCTACGGGGCGGCGCGCGGTGGCCGCGACTACGAGGACGCCGAGATCTCCGACAACGAGCTGTGGAATGTCTATCTCCCGCCCTTCCGCGCCGCCATCGAGGCAGGGGCGGGCAACATCATGAGCGCCTACATGGATCTGGGCGGCGTGCCCGCCTCCGGCAATGCCTGGCTCCTCACCGACGTGCTGCGCGAGGAGATGGGCTTCGAGGGCTTCGTCGTCTCCGATGCCAATGCCGTGCGCTCGCTCACCACCCAGCACTTCGCCGCCGACCTGCCCGACGCCGCCGCCCGCGCCCTGACGGCGGGCCTCGATATGGAGATGGCGTTCGAGGACGCCGCCTTCAGGCGCCTGCCGGAGGCCGTGCGGGCCGGGAGGGCGGATGAGCGCGACGTCGATGAGGCCGTGCGCCGCGTGCTCACCGCCAAGTTCGCCATGGGCCTGTTCGAGAGCCCCTACGCCGATGCTGAGGCCGCCCCCGCGGTCCTCGCCGATCCCGCCCACCGCGAGGTCGCCCGCCGCGCCGCTGAGCGCAGCCTCGTCCTGCTCAAGAACGAGCCCTGGCAGGGGCCCTCGGCGGGCGAGGCGCATGGCGGCATGCCCGGCGGGGCTCCCGTCCTCCCCCTGGGCGAGGGCGTCCCCTCCATCGCCGTCATCGGCCGGCTCGCCGACTCGCCCCGCGACACCCTGGGGCCCTGGGTCTTCGACGAGGACCTCGCAGAGGTCACCACGATCCTGGCCGGTATCCGCGCGCGAGCGGGAGGCGCGCGCGTCGACTACGCGGTGGGGGAGTGGGCGCCCCCGCGGGTCTTCCCCTCCATGTTCGACGACCAGGAGGCCCCGGGATCCCTACCCGTGCGCCCCGAGGGCTTCGACGACGATGCGGCCCTCGCCCAGGCGGTCGAGACCGCGCAGGGCGCCGAGGTGGCGATCGTCGTCGTCGGGCAGGCACAGAACCAGATCGGCGAGAGGGCCTCCACCTCCACGCTGGAGCTCCCCGGCCGCCAGCTCGAGCTGCTCCGGGCCGTGGCCGCCACCGGCACGCCCACCGTCGCGCTCGTCATGTCCGGGCGCCCCCTCAACCTCAGCTGGGCGCAGGAGAACCTGCCGGCCATCATGCAGGTCTGGTACCCCGGAACGCGTGGCGGCGAGGCCGTGGCGGCAGCCCTGTTCGGGGACATCGACCCGGCCGGGCGCCTGCCCTTCACCTGGCCGCGCACCGTGGGCCAGGTCCCCATGATCCACTCCCACTACCGCACCTTTCAGCCCGAGGGCGCGGGCGAGCGCTACTGGGACGAGGCCTCCACGCCCCTCTACGCCTTCGGGCACGGGGGCTCCTACACGGCCTTCTCCTACTCCGAGCCGCGCCTGTCCTCGCCCAGCATCGCCGTGGGGCGGAGCGTGACCGTGAGCGTGGACGTGGCCAACATCGGCCCGCGCGACGGCGAGGAGGTCGTCCAGCTCTACATCCACCAGCGCCACGGCACCTCCAGCCGCCCTGAGCGGGAGCTCAAGGCCTTCGCGCGCGTCGCCATTCCCGCCGGCCGATCCCGCTCCGTCGAGTTCGTGCTCGGCCCGGATGAGCTGTCCTACTGGTCGGCCGCCACCCGCTCGCGCGTCCAGGACGCCACCACGATCGATGTTTACGTGGGCGGCTCCAGCGCGGCCAGCGCCCACGCGGCATTCGACGTCGTGTAGCGGGCGGGGCGGCCGAAGCGGTTGGCGGGGCCGGCATCGGGGCTGGTGGGGGGCGCTGGTGGGCGGGGATCGGCCGCGACCGCTTCCGCCGCCCGCGGCCCTCCTCGCGGCGCGTCCCATCTCACGTGATGGATCCGGCCGCCCGGGCGGCTTCCGGATTAAACTTTTCCTGCCATATCTTTGTGAGAAAGAGACACATCGACGATGTTCATTGATGACCCCGAGGTCACCGCCGCTGAGGCAGTGATCGACAACGGCTCCTTCGGCAAGCGCGTGATCCGCTTCGAGACCGGCCGCCTGGCCAAGCAGGCCGCGGGCAGTGCCATGGCCTATCTCGACGGCGAGACCGCCATCCTGTCCGCCACCACCGTGGGCAAGCACCCCAAGGACCAGTTCGACTTCTTCCCGCTGACCGTGGATGTCGAGGAGCGCCAGTACGCCGCCGGCCGCATCCCCGGCTCCTTCTTCCGCCGCGAGGGCCGCGCCGGCACCTCCGCCGTCCTGGCCTGCCGCCTCATCGACCGCCCCCTGCGCCCCTCCTTCGTCAAGGGCCTGCGCAACGAGGTCCAGGTCGTCGAGACGGTCCTGGCGATCCACCCGGACGACGCCTACGACGTCCTGGCGATCAACGCCGCCTCCATGTCCACTCAGATCGCGGGCCTGCCCTTCGCCGGTCCCGTGGCCGGCACCCGCCTGGCACTCATCGACGGCCAGTGGGTGGCCTTCCCCCGCTGGTCCGAGCTCGAGCGCGCCACCTTCAACATGGTCGTGGCCGGCCGCGTCCTGGAGGACGGCGACGTCGCCATCATGATGGTCGAGGCCGGTGGCACGGAGAACATGATGGACCTCATCGCCGCCGGCGCCACCGCCCCCACCGAGGCCGTCGTCGCCGAGGCCCTGGAGGCCGCCAAGCCGCACATCAAGGCCCTGTGCGAGGCCCAGATGGAGGTCGCCAGGCACGCCTCCAAGCCCACCGCCGACTTCCCCCTCTACCTGGACTACTCCGACGAGCAGTACGAGGCCGTCGAGAAGGCCGCCCAGGCCCACGACCTCGCCGCCGCGATCGCCACCGAGGGCAAGCACGCCCGCGACGAGGCCATCGACGCCGTCCGCGACCGGGTCCTGGACGACCTCGCCGAGGCCTTCCCCGCCGAGGAGGCCGCCAAGGCCCTCAAGGCCGCCTTCCGGTCCGTGACCAAGAAGGTCGTGCGCCACCGCACCCTCACCGAGGGCATCCGCATGGACGGCCGCGGCCTGAAGGACATTCGCACCCTGGGCGCCGAGGTCGAGGTCCTGCCCCGCGTCCACGGCTCGGCGATCTTCGAGCGCGGCGAGACCCAGATCATGGGCGTGACCACTCTCAACATGCTGCGCATGGAGCAGCAGATCGACGACCTCTCGCCGATCACCCACAAGCGCTACATGCACCAGTACGTCTTCCCGCCCTTCTCCACCGGGGAGACCGGCCGCGTCGGCGCCCCCAAGCGCCGCGAGATCGGTCACGGCGCCCTCGCCGAGCGGGCCCTCGTGCCCGTCCTGCCCAGCCGCGACGACTTCCCCTACGCCATCCGGCAGGTCTCCGAGGCCCTGGGCTCCAACGGCTCGACATCCATGGGCTCGGTCTGCGCCTCGACCCTGTCGATGTCCCAGGCCGGCGTTCCGCTGCGCGACCGCGTGGCCGGCATCGCCATGGGCCTCATGCACGAGGTGATCGACGGCGAGACCAAGTGGGCCACCCTCACCGATATCCTCGGCTCCGAGGACGCCTTCGGCGACATGGACTTCAAGGTCGCCGGGACCCGTGACTTCATCACGGCCCTCCAGCTCGACACCAAGCTCGACGGTCTGCCCTCCGAGGTCCTCGCCGGTGCGCTCGGCCAGGCCCGCGACGCCCGCTTCCACATCCTCAACCTCATCGACGAGGCCCTGGGCGATGAGCCCTTCGAGATGGCCCCCACCGCTCCGCGCGTGCTGACCGTCAAGATCCCCGTCGACAAGATCGGCGAGGTCATCGGTCCCAAGGGCAAGATGATCAACCAGATCCAGGAGGACACCGGTGCGGACCTGACGGTCGAGGATGACGGCACGATCTACATCGGCGCCACCGACGGCCCGTCCGCCGAGGCCGCCCGCGAGGCCGTCAACGCCATCGCCAACCCGCAGATGCCCGAGATCGGCGAGCGCTTCATCGGTACGGTCGTCAAGACCACGACCTTCGGCGCCTTCGTGTCCCTGTCCCCGGGCAAAGACGGCCTGCTGCACATCTCGCAGATCCGCCGGCTCGTCGGGGGCAGGCGCGTGGAGAACGTCGAGGACGTCCTGGCCGTGGGCGACAAGGTCCAGGTCGAGCTCGCCGAGATCGACCCGCGCGGAAAGCTCAGCCTGCACGCCGTCCTTACCGAGGAGCAGCAGGCCGCGGAGGACGAGGCCCGTGCCCACCGCGGCGAGCGCTCTGAGGGGGCCGAGCGCCGTGAGCGCCGGCCCCGCCGCGCCCGCGCCGCCTCCGCCGAGTCGGAGGATGCCGAGGCGGGCGACGCCGAGGGCTCTGAGCGCCGTGAGCGCCGCCCGCGCCGTCGTCGCACCCGTACCGCGGAGGCCGCCGAGGACTGATCCTCCCGCGGCGAACCGCGTCTGACGTTCCTCGCGCAGGCGGAGCATCACGCTCCGCCTGCGCGAGGAACGTCTACCGGGGCGGTTAGGCTGCGCGGGTGACTGAGACGAGCACGAGCAAGACGGACACGGGAACCAGGGGCGCGCGGAGCGGAGCCGATTACGCCGAGGCGGAGCTCATCCGCGCCAGCGCGGGAGCCCCCGGAACAGAGCTGACCCTCACCGACGACGGCGCCCGGCTGCGCCGCTCCATTCTGCCCGGGGGAGTGCGGGTCATCACCGAGCAGGTGCCCGGGCTGCGCTCGGCCGCGCTCGGCATGTGGCTCGGGGTGGGCTCGCGCGACGAGGCCCCCGGTCAGGAGGGCTCCACTCACTTCCTGGAGCACCTGTTGTTCAAGGGCACGCCAACGCGCGACGCCCGCGGCATCGCCGAGGCCTTCGACGTGATCGGTGGGGAGTCCAATGCCGCCACCGCCAAGGAGCACACCTCCTACTACGCCCGCGTCCAGGGCGAGGACGCTCCGACCGCCCTGGACATCCTGGCCGATATGGTCACCTCCTCCCTCCTCGACCCCGCCGAGGTGGAGACCGAGCGCACCGTTATCGTCTCCGAGCTCGCCGATGCCGCCGACGATCCCCAGGACGTCGCGCAGGAGGCCTTCGCCCGCGCCGCCTTCGGTGAGGGCACGCCGCTGGGCCGTCCGATCGGCGGCACGCCGGAGACAGTGACCGCCGTGCCACGCGACGCCGTGTGGGCGCACTACCGGCGCACCTACGCCTCCGACACGCTCGTGGTGGCCGCGGCCGGCGCCGTCGACCACGACGAGATCTGCGAGCGCGTGGTCGCCGACCTCGCCTCGGCCGGCTGGGACGCCTCGGCCGATGCCGTGCCGCGCCCCCGCCGCTTCGAGACCGAGCCGATCGTCGATCTCGATGTCCACGACGTCACCATCGGGCGCGATAGCGAGCAGAGCCACCTGTACCTCGCCTGCCAGGGCATCCCCGTGCGCGACGAGCGCCGCTGGGTGATGAGCGTGCTCACGACCATCCTGGGCGGGGGCATGTCCTCGCGCCTGTTCCAGGAGGTGCGCGAGAAGCGCGGCCTGGCCTACACGACTTACGCCTTCGACGCCGCCTACACGGGTTCGGGCGCCTTCGGCATGTACGCGGGCTGCGCCCCCGGGGACGCCCAGGAGGTCGCCGCTGTCATGGCGGGGGAGTTCGAGCGCTTGGCCGCCGACGGGATCACCGAGCGCGAGCTCGCCCGTGCCCGCGCCCAGCTGCGCGGCTCCATGGTGCTGGGCGGGGAGGACTCCCTGGCCCGCATGGGCCGCCTCGGCCGCGGCGAGGTCTCGACGGGCCGCCTGCGCTCCATGGATGAGAACCTGCGGCTCCTGGAGGCTGTCACCGCCGAGGACGTGCGCGCCCTGGCCGCCTGGCTGGCCGCTCAGAGGCGCGCCCGAGTCCTCGTCGGGCCCGCTGCCTGAGGCCCGAGAGACCGGCCACCCCGCGGTCACGTCCGGTGGCACGCGGGGGCGGCTGCGTAGACTGCCGGCATGATGATTCGTGTTGCCGTTGTCGGCGCCGCCGGGCGCATGGGGTCGACCGTCTGCCAGGCGGTGGAGGAGGCCGAGGGGCTTGAGCTCGTCGCCCGCCTCGACGTCGGCGATGAGATCACCTCCGAAACCCTCGCCGGAGCGGGCGTCGCAGTCGACTTCACCGTCCCCGACGTCACCGAGGCCAACGTCCACGCCCTCGTCGACGCCGGCGTCGACGTCGTCGTCGGCACCACCGGCTGGACCGAGGAGTCCTACGGCCGCGTCCGCGAGCACCTGGCCCGCCCCGAGGCCGCCGGGCGCAGCGTCCTCATCGCCCCCAACTTCGCCCTCTCGGCCGTGCTCTCCATGCGCTTCGCCGCCCTGGCCGCCCCCTACTTCGAGTCCGTCGAGGTTATCGAGCTGCACCACCCGAACAAGGTTGACGCCCCCTCCGGCACGGCCGTCGCCACCGCCAAGGGTATCGCCGCCGCCCGCGCCGAGGTGGGCCTCGGCCCCTCGCCCGACGCCACCCGGACCGACCCCGACGGCGCCCGTGGGGCGGTCGTCGACGGCGTTCACATCCACGCCGTGCGCCTGCGGGGCCTGACCGCGCACGAGGAGGTCGTCCTGGGCAACCCGGGCGAGCAGCTCACCATTCGTACGGACTGCTTCGACCGGGCCTCCTTCATGCCCGGCGTGCTGCTGGCCGTGCGCCAGGTCGGAAACCGCGAGGGCCTGACCATCGGCCTGGAGAACCTCCTCGATCTCTGAGGCGCTTCGATAGTGGCGAGATTTGAGGATTGCTCGCCCGCAGATGGGCCCTGAATGCCCGATTCTCGAATGAGGTAACGCTCTGACCAGCATTAACGTGTAATATGGAATCGCGTCAGAAAAAGGAATCCTCAAACCTCGCCATTCCGCGCGATCAGTCAGATGACGGCGGCCCAGCAGTCCTCGATGACGCCATCGCCGATCGGCAGTTCGCGCCGCATCCCCGTGGGAGCCATCCCCACCGCCGTGAACAGCCGGGACATCGACTCATCCCCGCGCACCGCCCATACGCTCACCGCGCCCGCCCCGTCCTCACGGGCCACGTCCACCGCTGCCGCCATGAGCCGCGAGCCGTGCCCGAGCCGCTGGTGCTCCGGCGCCACCCCGATTGCCGTCACCTCCACTGCCTCGGCGCCAGCCACCGGCCGCCCGGAATCATCAAGGCCCTGCGTGGGGGCGAGCCCCACCAGCCCCACCACCAGAGCTCCCTGTGTGGCTACCAGGACATGATGCCGCGGGCTCGGCGGCGCGGTCACCGCCTCCTCCCAGCCCGCCGCCACCACGGGCGCCGCGATCATCGCCCGCACGCCGTCGGGAAGGCCTGCGCCACCGTGAGCGCTGGCGTGGCCCGCCTCCATGGAGGCCAGCATCGTCACCGCGTGGACCCTCCCGATCAGAGGCAGGTCCGACTCCCGCGCGGGGCGCACGAAGCCCGCCCGCGCCGTACCGTGGCCCGCCGCCGGCTCCTCGGCCACGGGGCTCAGCCCGGAGGAGGGATCGGCGTCGAAGACGGAAGGCGCTTGGTGCCGCTCGCTGGTCTCACTCATGAGCGCGAGCCTATCGGCTGCCCCCTCCCCTGCCGGCCCCGGCCTGGCTATGGTGGTTGGCAGGCGGCGGGAACGGGCTCGAGCGCCCCACGCGGAGGAGGAAGCGAATGATCCACACCATCGCCTGCATCGGGGTCGGCCGCATGGGCGGCGGCATCGCGAGGAACTTGGCCAGGAGCCGCCGCTTCGAGGTGCGCGTGGTCGGGCGCAGCAAGGCTCCTGTCGAGGCCTGCGTCGAAGCCGGGGCCATCGCCGCGGCCGGCATGAGGCAGGCCCTCGACGGCGCCGACCTCGTCATCACCTGCCTGCCCATGCCCGAGACGGTCCTCGAGGTCCACCAGGCCAACCGCGAGTACTCGCCCGCAGGGGCGATCTGGATGGACACCTCCACCGTCGATCCCGCTACCGCCCGCGCCCTCGCCGATGGCGCCCGAGCCACCGGCCGCCGTTTCGTCGCCTGCCCACTGGGCAAGGGCCCGGCCCAGGCCGAGGCCGGCGAGCTGCCGCTCTTCGTGGGCGGGGACGAGGGCGCCCTGGAGGAGCTGTCGGAGGTCCTCGGGGTCATTGGCGCCGTCGTCCACCGCATGGGCACGGTGGAGAGCGCCGCCGCCTTCAAGCTCGTCTCCAACCTCATTGGGATGACCACCGTCGCGCTCGTTGCTGAGGGCTATGAGCTGTGCCGCGCCAGCGGTGTGGAGCCCGCCGTCTTCCACGAGGCGCTCAAGGACACCGGCGCCTGGTCCTACCAGGCCGACCTGCGCCTGCCGTGGATGATCGAAGGAGACCTGGCTAACCGATTCGGCATCGACCTGGCCCTGAAGGACCTGCGCCTGGCCGTCGAGGCGGCCGCCCGCTTGGGGGTGCCCGTACCCGTCGGCGCGGCTGGGCTCATGCAGCTGGCCGCCGCCCACGCCCAGGGCTACGGCGGCCTCGACGTCGCCGCCATCGACAGGGTCGTCGCCCCGAGGCAGTAGCCGCGAGCCCGAGCAGAGCCGAAGACCCAGGAAGACTCGGAGAGGCCCTGAGACGCCCTGTCCTCGGCGCGTGATCGCCGTTACCCTCAGGGCATGACCCCGAACACCCTGCCCCCGCGCCCCTTCGGATCCGTCGGCGTCGCGATGGTCACTCCTTTCCACCCCGACGGCTCGATCGACATCGAGGCCGCGCAGGCCCTGGCCCTCAGCCTTGTCGAGGACGGGGCCGACATGATCCTGCTGGCCGGCACGACAGGGGAGGCTCCTACCACCCACCTGCCGGAGAAGCAGACCCTGCTTCGCGAGGTGGGTGACGCCCTGGACGGGCGCGCGATGCTCGTGGCCGGCGCGGGATCCAACGACACCGCCCATGCCGTGCGCATTGGGGCTGGCTCCCAGGAGGCCGGGGCGCAGGGGCTGCTCATCAACGCCCCCTACTACAACCGGCCGAGCCAGGAGGGCGTCTACCAGCACATCATGGCCGTCGTCGAGGCCACCGACCTGCCCGTCATGGTCTACGACATCCCTGGCCGTACCGGGGTGAGGATCGAGGACGACACCCTGGCCCGGCTGGCCGAGCACGAGCGGGTGCTCGCCGTCAAGGACGCCACCGGCGACGTCGAGCAGGGATTCAGACGGATGGAGGCCACAGGGCTGGCCTACTACTCGGGCGACGACGGGCTCAACTTCGCCTGGCTGGCGCACGGGGCCAGCGGCGTGGTCTCCGTGGTAGCCCACGCTGACGCGCACTCCTGGCGCGAGATGGTGGCCGAGGTCGATGCCGGGGACCTGCCCGGGGCGCGGGCTGTCGCCCAGCGGATGCGGCCGCTGACGGCCGCGATCATGGGAGGCGGTCAGGGCGCCGTCATGGCCAAGGAGGCCCTCCTCCTCCAGGGGCGCATCCCCAGTGCCGCCCTGCGTCTGCCGCTCGTGCGCGCCTCCGCCGAGGAGATCGATGCCCTGCGCGCGGTGCTGGCCGCCTCCGGCCTCCTGTAAGAGCCCCGCCACTGCGCCCGTCACCGCGGCGACCACCGCAACCTCTTCACCGCGAGGGGGATCCTCATGACCACTGCTCTATCCAGCCCTGAGGTCTCCACCACCACCCTCAACAACGGCGT
Source organism: Actinomyces gaoshouyii (assembly GCF_002072175.1). GTDB lineage: Bacteria > Actinomycetota > Actinomycetes > Actinomycetales > Actinomycetaceae > Actinomyces > Actinomyces gaoshouyii. The sequence continues at coordinate 94,174 of NZ_MVIV01000006.1, forward strand.
CGCCACGCCGGTCATCGGCTACGGCGTTTTCCTCACCCCGCCCGAGGAGACCGAGCGGGCCGTGCGCGAGGCCATCGAGGTCGGCTGCCGCCCGATCGACGCCTCCCTGCGATGCCTGGGCACCGACGACGCCGACCTCCTCCTCGTCCGCCGGCCCTTAGGCGACTACTACGGCACCTACCGCGCCATGGAGGCTGCCCTCGGGGCCAGCAAGGCCCGCACCATCGGCGTGTCCAACTTCTTCCCGGACCGCTTCGCCGACCTGGTGCAGAACGTCGATTCGGACTGGGGCCCTCACTGATCGGACTGGGGCCCCTGGCCTCCCGCGCCTTCGCCCCGGACGGCCATGATCTGGTCGCGCACCGCGCGGCGCAGCACCTTGCCGATCATCGAGCGGGGGAGCTCGGACAGGATCGCGATCTCACGGGGGAGGGCGTAATGGGAGAGCGTCCGCTCGGCCCACGCGCGCACCTGCTCCAGGGTGACGGTCTGCCCCTCATGGGGGACGATCGCCGCCACCACGCGCTCATCGCCGGCGCGACTGGGCACGCCCACCACGGCCACGTCGGCGATCTCCGGCATGGAGCGCACGGCGGCCTCGACCTCGGTGGGGTAGATGTTGAAGCCGCCGGAGATGATGAGCTCCTTGCGGCGGTCGGCGATGACGTAGAAGCCGTCGGCCTCCTGGCGCACGAGATCGCCGGTGCGCAGCCACCCTCCGGGCAGCAGGACGGCGTCGGTCTCCTCGGGGTTGTCCCAGTAACCGGCGAAGACCTGGGGGCCGCGCACGAGCAGCTCACCAACCTGCCCGGGCTCGACGTCGACCTCGGTGTCCTCCGGGTCGACCAGGCGCACGTCGGTGGAGGGGTAGGGCACGCCCAGCGCCCCTGCGCGCCGCTCGGGGGAGATCGGGTTGCCCAGGATGATGGGGGAGGCCTCGGTCATGCCGTAGCCCTCGATGATCGTCCCGCCGGTGGCCTCCTCCCAGGCCTGGGCGACGGCCTTGGGGTTGGCGGCGGCCCCGCACACGGCGATCTTGCAGCTTGACAGGTCGGCGCCAGTGGCGTTGGCCCGGGTGAGGATCCGGTCGAACATGACGGGCACGCCCGGGAAGAAGGTGGCCGGGCGGCGCTTCCAGGCCGTCAGCACCATATCCGCGCTGAACTTGGGCAGCACCACCTGGGCGGCCGCCAGGCCGACGGCGCACAGCAGGTTGAGGGAGAGCCCGAAGGCGTGGAAGAAGGGCAGCACCGCGTAGAAGGTCTCGCGGCCAGGCGCGCAGACCTGCGAGGCCCACTCCAGGCTCATCTCGGCGTTGGAGCGCAGGTTCGCATGGGTCAGCCGCACGGCCTTGGGGGCTCCCGTGGTGCCGCCGGTGTAGAGGAGCACGGCGGCGTCGTCGACGCCGGGCAGTGGGTGGCTCGTGGGCAGCAGGGGGGAGGCGGCCACGAGGTCGTCCCAGGAGCGCACGCCCGCGGGCACCTGCCCGCGCAGTTCGTGGCGCTGGGAGCGGGCGGCGGCCACCGGCAGTTTGAGGGCGAGGCGGCTCGTCAGGGGCAGGCGGCGCGAGAGGTCGACGCTGAAGATCTGGCGGCCCTCCAGCGAGGCCTCGGCCAGCGATCCGGTGGCCGCCGCGACCCGGGCGATCGTCTTCTCCCAGGCGATGATGACTTCGCCCTGATGGATCTCGATCTGCTCACGGATCTGGGCGGCCGGGGCCAGGGGGTTGTGCTCGGCGACGATCGCGCCGATCCGCCAGGCCGCGTAGGCGAGGACGACGTGCTGGGGGCAGTTGGGCAGGATGAGGCCGACGACGTCGCCGGCCCGCACCCCCAGGCCCCGCAGCGCCTGCGCGGCTCGGGCCACCTGTCGGGCCAGTCGCTCATAGGTCGTGGTGGCGCCCAGGAAGTCCAGGGCGACCCGGTCCGGGTAGTCGCGCGCGGCGTCATCGAGCATCCGGGACAGCGGCTCGGTGATGGGCGGGATCGTCGCTGCCACGCCCGGGGCGTAGTGCGGCCGGCTCGCCCGCCCGGGTGCCGAGGCCCCTGGGCCGGTGGCCCGAGGGGCCGGCGCGGTGGGGCCAGCAGGGGTGGCGGCGGGGCCGTCCTGGTCCTGATCCACTCGTCCTCCTCGCGTTGGTCGGCGCCGCCGGGCGCAGCGCGCGCTCCTACGCAACCGTAACCTACGGTGCCGTAAGCCCGCTCGGCAGTGGCCCGGAGGAGATCACGCGCAGGCGCCGGGTCGGGCGGGTCATGGCCACGTACAGGTCGCCCGGACTCGCCCGGCCGATCCGGCCCGGCTCCACGAGCACGACGACGTCGAACTCCAGTCCCTTGGACATCACCGGGCCCATGACCGCCAGGCGCGAGCGCAGCACGTCCCCGCCCGGCGCCCCCATCGCGGCGGCCAGTGCGGCGTCGGCCGCCAGGCGCGCGGCCCAGGCCTCGGGATCGGTTGCGATGACGGCGATCCGGCCCCCCTCGGGCCCCACCGCCTCATCGAGCGCCGCCATCTCCTCTCGCACCGCCGTCAGGACCGCCCCCTCGAGGGCGGTGCCCCCGGCGCCCTCCGTCCGGCCCGCCGGGCCCACGCGGTCCACCCGCAGGCAGTCCGGCAGGTCGCGCACCGAGGACACGGGGTAGACCGGTGGGTGCCCCAGCGAGGCCACCGCCGCGTCCGCGGCCTCCATGACCGTGGCCGGGGTGCGATAGCACACGGTGAGGATCTCCTCGCGCAGCGGCGTCGAGCCTTCCTGCGCGACACGCCGCCCTCGGCCTCCGTGCCTTCCGCGGGCGCGCCGACCGCGCTGGTGATGATCTGCCTGGGGGCTCCTCCCGCCATCCGCCGACGGGCTCGTGCCCAGCGCCCGCAGAGCCTGCTCCCAGCTCGACGGCGCCGTCGGCCCCGAGTACTGCGCCAGGTCGCCCACCACCGTGAAGGAGCGCACCGGGCAGCGCCGCGCCAGCGCACGCCAGGCCATCGCCCCCAGCTCCTGCGCCTCGTCGACGACGACGTGCCCGTACGTCCAGCTCCGATCCGCCCGGGCACGCTCGGCGAGGGTGAGGGAGGGCCCGTGATCGGCGACGCGATCGGCCAGCATCTCGGCCGTCACGATCCCGCCGCCCAGCTCCTGGGACTCGATCGCCTCGGCGGCGTAGGCCACCAGCTCCTCGCGGCGACGCGCCTCCAGGCGGGCCCGCTGCGCCTGGGCGTCGTCACTGGGGCCCAGCAGCTCGGCGAGCTCATCGATGAGGGGGATGTCCGCGGGCGTCAGCTCGGAACCGGGCGAGCGGCGCAGGGCCTCGCGCTCGGCGCCGGTGAGCTCGGGGGCCAGGCGCTCCAGCAGGGCCGGGCGCGCCCACAGGCGCTCCAGGAGGCCCTGCGGCGTCGTCGGCATCCAGCACAGGTTGATCTCCCGGCGAGCGTCGCGCGAGGTGCGGATGTCCTCGCGGATCCACGCGCGCGTCTCCGGGTCCGAGGCGTCCTGGCGGGTCGCGGCGGCGAATTGGTCAGTCAAGCGCTCCAGCAGCCACAGCACGAAGGGCTCGCGGGCCAGGTTATGCGGCTTGCCGCCGCGCCGCGCCCGGGACATCGCCTCTCGCACGTCGTCGGGCCTCAGCTCCAGCGCCGTGCCCTCCACCACGATGGGGCGCGGCCCGTCAGGCACGCGCTGGAGGCCCTTGACCGCCCGGGCCAGCACCCGAGCCCACATGGCCCGCCCCTTGATCTCCGCGGTGGCGGCGCTCTCGGCGCCGCGAGCCCGGATCCCGGGCACCAGGTCGCCGATGGTCGTGGAGACCACGCCCGTCTCTCCCAGCGAGGGCAGCACCTGCTCCACATAGCGCAGGAAGGTCCGCGAGGGGCCCACCAGCAGCACTCCGGAGCGCTCTAGGCGCTCGCGCTCGGCGTAGAAGAGGTAGGCCACCCGGTGCAGCGCCACCGCCGTCTTGCCGGTGCCCGGCCCGCCCTGGACCACGAGCACCCCCGTGCCCGGAGCCGTGACGATCCGGTCCTGCTCGGCCTGGATCGTCGCGACGATGTCCCCCATGCGGCCATCGCGGGCCGCCGACATCGCCGCCAGGAGCGCCCCCTCGCCCTGCAGCCCCTCCGCCGCCAGGCGCGCCGGCTGCCCGCCGACGGACCCCGCGCCGCCGAGGGCCGAGATATCGATGAGCTCGTCCTCCACCCCCAGGACGCGCCGGGCGCGCGTATCGATATGGCGGCGCCGCACCAGCCCCATCGGATCCGAGGCGGTCGCCTGGTAAAAGGCCCTGGCCAAGGGCGCCCGCCAGTCCAGGACCACCTCGCGGCGGGCGGCGTCGTGCAGTCCGATCCTGCCCACGTAGTGCCGCTCGGGCCCGCCGACGGCGCCAGTTGCGCCCGCTCCATCCCCCGGGGGCGGGGCGCCCGCGCCGTCGGCATCCCCACCGCTCCCGCCCGCCTCGGTGGCGGCGGGATCGTCTGCGCGCATGTCCATCCGCCCGAAGACCAGGCGCTCCTCGACGCCCTCCAGGGTGGAGATCAGCCCGGAGTAATGAACGGCGTAGGCGTCGCGCTCGCCCCGGGACTGATGGGTGCCGCTCGCGCCGCGCGCCTCAGTGCGCCTCAGAGCGGACCTGGCCTCGGCGAGCCGGCGGTCCAGCTCTCCGTAGGCGCCGTCCACCACCCGCTGCTCGACGGCGATCTCGCGCTCACGGGCCGCCGCCTCCGGGCCCTGGTCGGCGGGGAGCGCCTCGGGGGTGGGATCGGGCGCAACCTGGGGGGACCGGCTCGACGTGCTCACGGGGCCTCACTGAGATCAATGACGGAATATGACGGGCCGTCGGACGGCCCAGCGCGCTTCCGGGCGGGCCCGGGCGCGGTCGTGCTGCGGTGGCGCGGACGTCCGATGCGCCCGCAGCACAGGGGCGTCCATTATTCTCCTCATGGGGGCGCCGTGGCGCGGCCCGGGCGACGCCCACCGCGAACACGCCCGTCATCTGCGCCGCACCGCGCTCCCGGGCACGGGCCGGGCCGGGCGGGAACACTCCGGGGCGGCAGCGTGTTGGCCTTGAGGCGCCCCTCGCCCGGAGCGATGAGGAGCGCCCCTGCCCTCCTCGGGCAGCCGGGCAATCATCGCCACAACTGCGACGACGATCACGAGAGGAGACCAGGGATGATCCAACCGCCGCTCTACACCTTCGCCAACCTGACGCGCCCCATCGCCCCGCGCGTCCTCCTCCACCACTTCGACGGCGCCATGGACGCGGGCCACGCCGGGGCGCTCGCGGTCGAGCAGTTGCTCCTCGCCCTCCCGCACGAGCGCCTCGCAACCTTCGACGTCGACGGGATCATCGACTACCGGGCCCGCCGCCCCGTCGCGCGCTTCGAGTCCCGCCAGTTCACGAATGTGGAGATGCCCAGCCTCGTCCTGGACCTCCTCACCGACGACGACGGCGCCCAGCTCCTGCTCCTCCACGGCGCCGAGCCGGACTACCGCTGGCAGGATGTCGCCGGTGCCATCACCCACCTGGCCGTCTCGCTGGGCGTCGGCCAGGCCATCAGTATCCACGGGCTGCCCCTGGCCGTGCCCCACACCCGCCCCACCTTCATCCACCAGCATGGAAGCCGCCTCGATCTGCTGCCCGAGCAGCCTGATTTCTTCGGCACCGTCGAGATCCCCAGCACCTTCGCCACCTACATGGAGGTCCGGCTGGGCGAGACCGGGCTCGACTCCCGCGGGCTGGCCGCGGGCATCCCGCACTACGTCGCTCGTGACGACTATCCGGCCGGCGCCTCAGCGCTCCTGGCCGCGGTCGCCGATGTCACCGGGCTCGCCCTGCCCCTGGGCGACCTCGAGGCCGCCGCCAGCCTCAACAGGCTCGAGATCGACGCCGAGGCCTCCCAGCAGCCCGAGGTCACCGCGATCGTCAAGGCCCTGGAGGCGCAGTACGACGCCCTGGCCCCGAGCAAGGACGAGGAGGGCATCGGCGAGTTCGCCTCTCTGCTCGACCTGCCCAGCGCCGATGAGATCGGCGCGCGCCTCGAGGCCTTCCTCGAGACGAAGGACCCCGGCACCAACCCGTCCTGACCCTGAGGGAAGAGGCGGGGGCGGGCTCAGCGCCCGCGAGGCGCCAGCGCGTCCGCGCCCCACGTGCGCACCGGCAGCGGCAACCGCCGCACCGCCCGCTCGACCGCTTCCTCCTCAGCCGGTCCGAAGGGCTCGCGGCGGGCCACGATCACCACATTGCCCTGGCGCTTGCCACGGGCCACTGCCGGATCGGCCACCACGAGGACCCCGCCGAAGAGGCGGGAGGCCGCCTCCAGTTCGCTATGGGCCTGCTCGCGGGGCATCGCCGGTGAGTTCGCCAGGAGCAGCCCGCCGTCGGCCAGCGCCTCGCGGCAGCCCCTCAGGAAGGACTCGTCCCGGCAGGACGCGGGCACCTGCCCAGCGGCGAACACGTCGCGCACGATGACATCCCACTCGCCGGCGCGCAGCCCGGGCACCACCCGTGCCGCATCGCCCACGCGGATCCGCAGCCGTGGCGAGCGCGGGAGGTCGAACCACTCCCGCACGCTTCCCGCCAGGACCTCGTCGATCTCCACCGCCGTCTGCGTCGAGCCCGGCCGGGTGGCGTCCCAGGCGCGCGCCAGCGCGCAGCCCGCCCCACCCAGGTGCAGGGCATGGACCGGCGCGCCGGGCCCGTGCGCCGTGCCCACCCGCCCGGTCCTGCTCAGCGCGTTGAGCACGGCCTCCATCTGCTGCTGGTACTCGAAGTCCAGGTGCGCCGGATCGCGCAGGTCGATCCACGATGACTCCGTCTCATCGAGCAGGAGGAGCACGCCCGACTCGCGCACCCGCAGTTCCGCCACTGCCAAGGATGTGGGCACCGGGCCCACCGGGAGGGCCGCCAGTGAGCGCGCGGGGGAGCGCGCCGCGCCTGCGCGCCGTCGATCGCCGCTCCGGGCCTGCTTGCGTGTCACAGGAGCACGCTAGCCTGAGGCCGTCACGAGCACGATCGGATCAGCACGGCGCCGCGCAGGGCGCCGGCGGGGGAGGAGGACCCATGAGCAGGGCCCCGCGCGCCGCCGGTGCCCGCCGCGACTGGGGCGACGACGACTCCGCCGCCCCCATCCTCCACGTCGACATGGACGCCTTCTTCGCCTCCGTCGAGCTCCTCGACCATCCCGAGCTTGTCGGCCGCCCCGTCATCGTCGGCGGCACTGAGGGGCGCGGGGTCGTCTCCGCCGCCACCTATGAGGCCCGCGCCTACGGGGTGGCCTCCGCCATGCCCATGGCCGAGGCCATGCGCCGCTGCCCGCAGGCCGTTGTCCTGCCCGTGCGCCACCGTCACTACAGCCAGGTCTCCCGGGCCGTCATGGGCATCCTGGGAGAGGTCACCCCCCTGCTGGAGAAGGTCAGCGTCGACGAGGCCTTCCTCGACGTCGCCGGATCCCGGCGCCGCATGGGGAGCCCCACCGCCATCGGCCGCTGGATCCGCCGCGAGATCCGCGACCGCCTGGGTCTGCCGGCCTCCGTGGGCATCGCGTCGACCAAGTTCGTCGCCAAGCTCGCCTCCTCCCACGCCAAGCCCGACGGGCTCCTTCTCATCCCCGCCACCGCCACCCAGGACTTCCTGGATCTCCTGCCGGTGGGCGCCATGTGGGGAGTGGGCGCCAAGAGCGAGGCCGCCCTGGCCCGCTGGGGCATCACCGACGTGCGCGCGCTGGCCGTCACGGACACCCGCACCCTCACCCGCATTCTCGGCCCCTCCGCCGCCCACCACCTGTCCGCCCTGTCCCACGGGATCGACCCTCGCCCCGTCAGCCCTTCCCGCGAGGAGAAGTCCGTGGGCACGGAGTCCACCTTCTTCGACCTCCTGCACGACCGCGATCACGCCCGTCGTGTCCTGCTCGACCAGTGCCACCAATGCGCGGCGCGCCTGAGGGCGGGGGATCTGCGGGCCCGTGTCGTCGTCCTCAAGGCCCGCGGCGCCGACTTCACCACGGTGACCCGCTCACGGACCTTGGCCGAGCCCACGGACCTGGCCCGCGATGTGTGGCAGACCATCGAATCCCTCTTCGAGGCCCTGCCCGCCCCGTCGGGCGGGTACCGTCTCCTCGGCGTGCGCTGCGAGGGCCTGAGCCGCGGCGATGACGGTGTCCAGCTCCTCCTCGACGACGACTCCCGCCGCGGGGCGCCCGAGCGCGCGGCGGACGAGGTGCGGCGCAGATGGGGAGCCGGAGCCGTGGCCCCAGCCAGTCTTCTCCGCCGTCCGGTTAGCGGTCGGTGAACCAGAGCAAGTAGACTCGGTGACGAATCCCTGGGCTCGGCGTACCTGCATGAGCGACCGACTCGGGGCTTCAGGCCGGGCTCCGAGAGCCGGTCCCGGCCCTGCCCCGCTCCCATCACCCCAGGGCGGCGAGGCTCAAGTGGTGAACAGGAAGCGAGGCACTGGCATGTCGCTCTCGGAGCGCGAGCAGCGGGTGCTGCGAGACCTCGAGCGCCAGCTCCACGAGGAGGATCCCACCCTCGCGGAGACCATCCAGTACCCCGAGCGCCATCTCGCGCGCGTCTCCCCGAGGAATATCGGATGGGGGATCGCCCTGGTGCTCGTCGGATTGGTCGTGGTCATCTCCGGCGTCGTACTGGGCCACGGCAACGGGCTCGTCTCCATCATCGTCGGCGTGACCGGCTTCGGCCTGGCGGTCGCCGGCGTCGCGCTCATGGTGCGCCGGCCCCCGGTGCTCAAGGATGCCCGTGGCGGGATGGGTAAGGACCGCACCGGGCGCTCCACCTTCATGGAGCGCCAGTCCGAGCGCTGGGAGCGCCGCCGGGACGGCGACCGCTGAGCATCCTCCTGATCAGCGCTCCCCGCATCTCTCTACCTCCCCTCCGGGCTCGGCACTCCTCCCTCCGCCCCGGTGCCCTCGGCATCTCCCGCAGGCCTCCTCCACTCCCCTCCACGGGAGCCCCCGCACCCCCCGTCCCTACCCGTCGAGACCCCTGTATCGGCCCTTCTCCTGACTCCATATCCGCCCGCCGGGCCCGTCACCACCCATGGTTGACGGGCCCGGCGCCGTCGTGTCCCCCACTTCCCTCCACCGCGTGAAACCGCGGAATCCCGCGGATCCTCTGTCAACGGTTGGTGGATATCCATCACAAGTGAATGTCGATGTGGTTGGAAAGGGAGGAAAGTGGAGTATGGTGGAGTCCACTGGATCGCCGAGGGGGAGGAGTGGACCCGATGTTCCTGGGCACCCACGCCCCCCGCCTCGACGACAAGGGCCGCCTCATCCTCCCGGCCAAGTTCCGCGAGGAGCTGGCCGGGGGGATCGTCTTGACCCGGGGCCAGGAGCACTGCCTCTACGCCTTCACCACCGCGGAGTTCGAGCGCATGTACGCCCAGCTCCGCGAGGCGCCCCTGGCGCAGAAGCAGGCGCGCGACTACGTGCGCGTCATGCTCTCCGGCGCCGATTCCCAGATCCCCGACAAGCAGGGCCGTATCACCCTGCCCGCTCCTCTGCGCGCCTACGCCGGCCTGGATCGCGACCTGGCCGTCATCGGCGCCGGGTCGCGCGTCGAGATCTGGGATGCCACCGCCTGGGAGAACTACCTGCGCGCCCAGGAGCAGGTCTTCGCCGACACCGCCGAGGAGATCATCCCCGGCTTCTTCTAACCGATCGGCCCAGCCGGATCGCCCCGTGAGGTCTCCGCCCGCCGCCGCATCCGACGTCTCTTCCCCGGCGCCGGAACCTGCGGGAGGAGTCCTGGCAGGACGATCCGCGGCCGACTCGGCCCGGCGCCGACGGCGCCACCCCCACCAGCACCGCAGCACGACAGGAAGGAGGAGCACCGATGAACGCGATCACCGCCCCCGCGGGTTCCGCGGCGCAGCGGCACACCCCGGTGCTCCTCGCCCGCTGTCTCGACCTCATGGCCCCCGCCATCGAGGAGGCCGCCGCCCGCGGCACCACCCCCGTCCTCATCGACTGCACGCTCGGCATGGGCGGGCACAGCGAGGGAGCCCTGGAGCGTTTCAAGACCCTGCACGTCATCGGCATCGACCGCGACCCCCAGGCCATCGCCCTGGCCCGCGAGCGCCTCGCCCCCTTCGGCGAGCGCTTCACAGCCGTGCGGGCCACCTACGACGCCGTCGAGGACGTGGCGCGCGAGCGAGCCGTGACCACCGAGGAGGGCGTGGGCGTCGTCGACGCCGTCCTCATGGACCTCGGGGTCTCCTCCCTCCAGCTCGACGACGCCGAGCGCGGCTTCTCCTACGCCCGCCCCGCCCCGCTGGACATGCGCATGGACCAGGGCGCGGGCCCCACCGCCGCGCAGATCCTCGCCACCGCCGACGCCGCCGAGCTCACCCGCATCCTGCGCGTCTACGGCGAGGAGCGCTTCGCTCCCCGCATCGCCCGGGCGATCATCGCCCGGCGCGATGGCGGAGTGCCGCTGGCTCGCACCGACGAGCTCGCCGAGCTGGTGCGCGACGCGATCCCCGCCGCCGCCCGGCGCACTGGCGGACACCCCGCCAAACGCGCCTTCCAGGCGCTGCGGATCGCGGTCAACGCCGAGCTCGACGTCCTCGAGCGCGCCGTGCCCCGGGCCCTCAACTCCCTGAGGGTGGGCGGGCGCCTCGTCGTCGAGTCCTACCAGAGCCTGGAGGACCGAATCGTCAAGCAGGCGATCGCCGCCGGAACCACCAGCAGGGCCCCCCAGGGCCTTCCCATCGTCCCCGAGGAGGACCGCCCCTACCTGGAGCCCCTCACCCGGGGCGCCGAGCGGGCCGATGAGGCCGAGCTCGACGCCAATCCCCGCAGCGCCCCCGTGCGCCTGCGGGCCGTTACCCGTACCCGCCCCGCCTCCCTTGCACCGGCCCCTGAACCGGCACACCGCCGCAGAGCACAGACCGATCGAGGAAGGAGGAGCCGATGAGCGCAGCGACTGCCACGGCCCGCCCCACCAGCCCCGCCCCGACCACCTGGGAGGGCGAACGCCGCGCCGTCCGGCCCCGCTCCGGCGTCCGGGAGTCCTCACCGTCCCAGCGCCAGTTGCACGTGGTGCGGGGCATCGCGCCCGGGCGCTCCACCATCCCCTTCGTCCTGCTCATCGCCGCGATCCTCGTCGGCGCGCTGGCCACTACGATGGTCCTCAACGCCAAGATGGCCGCCACCGCCTACGACCTCCAGAAGGCCTCCGCCGAGCTCGACGTCGTCCAGGACCACGTCGAGACCGTGCGCGGCCAGGTGAACGCCGCCGCTGCGCCCGACGCCCTGGCCAAGCGCGCCGCCGAGCTCGGCATGGTGCCGGCGGCCGCCCCCGGCGTGGTCGACCTGCGCGGCGGCACCGTCACCGGCGGCAGCGCCGCCGGAGCCCCCGGCGCGAGTGGCGCCGGGGGCGCGGATGGCGCTGCCAGTGCTCCCAGCGCCGGCAGCACAGGCGCGAGTGGGCAGTAATCGCCGATGAACCCGAGTCGACGTCGTGCCCTGCAGCTCCTCGGTCTGACCGGCTTCGTCGCCGTGGCGGGCAAAACCGCCTGGCTCCAGGTGGTCCAGGGCCCGGACCTCGCGGAGAAGGCCCGCGCCGAGCGCACTCTGACATGGACCAACGTTGCCCTGCGCGGCAACATCTGCGGCCGTGATGGCACCGTCCTGGCCACCTCCTCGGTGAGCTTCGACATCGGTGTCAATCAGGTGCTCGTCGCCCAATGGGAGGACAAGGTGGAGCAGGACAGCCCCACCACCGGCCTGCCCGAGACCGTCGTCGTCGGGCACGGACCCGCCGCCGCGGCCGACAGGCTCGCCCCCATCCTCGGGGTCGACGCCGCCGAGCTCGGGGCCAGGATGGTGGGGGAGTCCACCTACTCCGTCATCGCCGAGGCGGTCCCCCCGGATACCTGGCGCCAGATCAAGGCCCTGGGCATTCGCGGCATCGAGCCGGACCAGCGGGTGCGCCGCACCTACCCGGCCGGCTATGTCGCCGGCAACGTCGTCGGCCTGACCGCCGAGGGCGAGGGCCGCGTCCTGGAGGGCACGGCCGGTGTCGAGATCACGCAGGACGAGCAGCTCACCGGCATCAACGGTTCCGGCTCCATGGAGGTGGGCCGCACCGGCACGCAGATCCCCTCGGGGAGAGTTACCGAGACCGCCTCGATCCCCGGGGCCACCGTCACCCTCACCATCGACCCCGACCTCCAGGTCCTCGCTCAGCAGGCCATCGACGAGGTCGTCACCGCCCAGGGCGCCGAATGGGGCTGCTGTGTCGTCATAGAGCCCTCCACCGGCGAGGTCCTCGTCATGGCGGACAGCCGCACCGTCGATCCCGCCAACCCCATCGGCTCCGCCGCGGGGGACCGCGGCGTTCGCTGCGTCGAGGCCGTCTTCGAGCCCGGCAGCGTCGGCAAGGTCGTCACCTTCGCCGCCGCCCTGGAGGAGGGTGCCGTCACGCCCGAGGACACCTGGACCGTCCCCTACTCCTGGACCTCGGCCAACGGCCAGAGCTTCGTCGACTCCCATGCCCACGGCGTCGAGCAACTGACGACGGCGCAGGTCCTCGCCGAGTCCTCGAACGTCGGCACCGTCCAGATCGGGGAGAGGCTCGCCGACGACGTCCGCTACGCCTACATGGAGCGCTTCGGTTGGGGCGCCCCCACCGGCATCGAGCTGCCGGGGGAGTCCGCCGGGCTGCTCACGCCCCCCTCGGAATGGGACGACCGCACCCGCTACACCACGATGTTCGGCCAGGGCATCGCCGGCACCACACTCCAGTCCGCGCAGGTCCTGGCCACCATCGCCAACAACGGCGTGCGCGTGGCGCCCCGCGTCATCGCCTCCTGGACCGCCGCGGACGGCACCGTCACGCGGCAGGCCCGGCCCGAGGGCGTGCGCGTCGTCTCAGAGGCCACCGCCAGGACCCTCACAGACATGCTCGTCGGCGTCACCCAGGAGGGGGGCACCGCCAAGGAGGCCTCGATCGACGGCTACCTCGTGGCCGGCAAGACCGGCACCACGGAGATCATCTCCGAGGACGCCACCGTCGCCTCCTTCGTCGGCTTCACCCCCGCCCATGACCCGGCCATCGCCGCCGCCGTCATCGTCAACAAGCCCTCGGGCATCTACGGCGGCGTCGTCGCCGCCCCCGTCTTCCGGACCATCGCCCTGGCCGCGCTCCACAAGCTCGGCATCGCCCCGGACCCCTCTGTCATCGCGACGGCCAAGGCCCACCAAGGGGCCCAGGCCGCCCCCTCCGACCAGGACCGGGCGAGCGCGACCCCGGGGCAGGGCTGAGCGATGGCGCCGGTTCTCACGAGTCCGGCCGGGCCCGAGCAGGGAATCATGGGGCCGACCGCCGGGCGCGCCGCCCGGCGGACCCCCACGCGCCTGCGCCTTCCCGGTTCGGGGGAGATCCTGCTCACGCCCCTCAAGCGCCGTATGGGAGAACGCGGGGATCACAGAACCAGCTCGCCTCTCCTGATCTGCGCGCGCCGCCGGTCACGATAGATTGTGGGACTATGAGCAACCACGCGTACGAGTCGGCCGCGGCCCTGCGCCCGCACCGAAACGCTCCCATCGCTCTGAGCGACCTCGCCCAGCGATTCTCCCTGACCCCTGCCGCTCCCGCCGATGCCCAGGGCATCAACGCCCCCGCCCCCCTGACCGTCACCGGGGCCTCCGTGGATTCCGGCGACATCGCTCCCGGAGAGCTCTTCGTCGCCCTGCCCGGCTTCCGCGCTCACGGCGCCGACTACGCCGCCCAGGCCGTCGAGGCCGGCGCCGTCGCCGTCGTCACCGATGAGGCGGGAGCGAGCATCGTGCACGAGTCCTGCCCCGCAATCCCCGTGCTCATCAGCGCCGACCCGCGCGCCATTGTGGGCCCCCTGGCCGCGGAGATCTACCACCACCCCTCGCGCTCGCTGGTCGCCACGGCCGTCACCGGCACCAACGGGAAGACCACCACCTCCTACTTCCTCGACGCCATGCTCACCGCCCACCTCGGCGGCTGCATGATGGCCGGCACAGTGGAGCTGCGCGCGGGCGGTCTGTCCGTGGAGTCGCCCCGCACCACTGTCGAGGCGCCGGTCCTGCAGCGCATGATGGCGCTGTGCGTCGAGCAGGGCGTGGGCGCCGCCTCCCTGGAGGCCTCCAGCCATGCCATCGTCCTGCACCGCCTCGGCGGCACCCGGATCGATGTCGCCGGCTTCACCAACCTCCAGCGCGACCACCTCGACTTCCACCGCACGATGGAGGAGTACCTCGACGCCAAGGCCCAGCTCTTCACCCCCGAGCACGCCCGGCGCGCCGTCGTCTGCGTCGACGACTCCTGGGGGGCCGCGCTCGCCGAGCGAATCGCCCGGGCAGGCGAGCTCCCCCTGGACCGCGTGCGGGCCTACGGCGGCGACGCCCCCGCCGACTGGTGGGTCGCTGACGCGGCCGTGTCCCTGACGGACTCGGCCACCACCTTCACCCTTCACGGGCCCGACGGCGTGGAGATCGCCGCCAGCTGCCCCCTGCCCGGGCTCGTCAACGTCCAGAACGCCGCCCTGTCACTCGTCATGGCGATCCGCGCCGGTGTGCCCGCCGAGGTCGCCGTCCAGGCGCTGGCCACCGCGCACAACATCCCGGGACGCATGCAGCGCATCAGCCAGCGCGACGGCACTCGGGGCCTGACCATCGTGGATTTCGCCCACACCCCCGACGCCATGGAGCTGGCGCTCGCCGCCGTCCGCCCGATCACCCCCGGGCGCCTCATCGTCGTCTTCGGCTCCGACGGAGACCGCGACCAGGGCAAGCGCTCCATGCTCGGCGAGGTCGCCGCGCGCCTGGCGGACGTGCTCGTCATCACCGATGAGAACCCCCGCAGCGAGGACCCCCAGCTCATCCGCGACGCGATCCTGGACGGCGTGCGCTCCGTGCGCCCCGATCTGACCGACGTCGAGGAGATCACCACCTGGCGCGGCGACGCCGTGCGCCGCGGAGTCGAGCTCTGCGGCCCCGAGGACACCGTCATCGTCACCGGTAAGGGCCACGAGCCCTTCCTCGAGGCTGCCGGCGAGTTCATCCGCTACAACGATGCCCCCGTCATGCGCGAGGCCGTCGACGCGAAATGGGGTGCCGCGTGATCGCCCGCACGATAGACGAGCTCGCCTTCTGGGCCGGGGGCCGCCTCATTCCTCCCGGCCCGCCGGCGGCTCCCGTGACCGGAGTCGTCACCGACTCCCGCCGGGCCGGGCCGGGCGCGCTCTTCGTGGCCATCAAGGGCGAGCGCGCTGACGGCCATAACTATCTCACCGCCGTCGCCCGCGCCGGCGCCGCGGCCGCCCTCGTCAGCGACGAGGCCGCGGCTCGCGCCGCCCTCGCCGAGGCCGGCCAGGCCGACGGGCCCGGCGCGGCGATGGCACTCATCGTCGTGGGGGACACCGTGGCCGCCCTCGGGCGCATCGCCCGGGGGCACCTCGCGGACCTGCGCCAGCGCGCGGGGGATCGGGGCCTGGCCGTCATCGCGATGACCGGATCGGTGGGCAAGACCACCACCAAGGACCTCACCCGCCAGCTCCTGGCCGCCCAAGGGCCCACGATCGCGCCGGTCGCCTCGTTCAACAACGAGATCGGCCTGCCCCTGACCGTTCTCGAGGCGGACGAGTCCACCCGCTACCTCGTTCTCGAAATGGGCGCCTCCGGACCGGATGACATCGCGGAACTGGTGGAGATCGCTCCGCTGGACGCCGCCGCCGTCCTCATGATCGGCCACGCCCATATGGGCGGTTTCGGCTCCATCGAGGGTGTCGCCACCGCCAAGAGCCATATCGTGCGCGGCCTTCTGCCCCACGGCACCGCCGTCCTCAACCTCGACGACGAGCGGGCCGCCGCCATGCGTCCCCTCGCGCCCGGCAGGGTCCTCACGTTCTCCGCCAGCGGTGACGAGCGCGCGGACCTGCGCGCCACCGGCGTGGAGCTCGATGAGGCCGCCCACGCCGTCGCCGATATCCACCTGCCCGGCGCCGCGCCCCGCCGCGCGCGCCTGGGACTGCCCGGCGCTCACAACATCGCCAATGCCCTGGCTGCCCTCGGGCTGGCCCTCGCCGCGGGCGTGGGCGCCGATGATCTCCTGGATGCCATCGCCGCCGCGGGTCTGGAGAGCCCCCACCGCATGGCGGTCAGCGACCTGCCCGGAGGCGGCCGCCTCATCGACGATTCCTACAACGCCAACATCGACTCGATGACCGCCTCGCTCGCCTCCCTGCCCGCGCTGGCCGGGGACCGCCGCCGTGTCGTCGTCATCTCGGAGATGCTCGAGCTCGGCGAGACCTCCGCCGCCGATCACGCCACCACGGGGAGGCTCGTCGCGGACGCCGGCGCCGCCCTCCTGGTGTCCATCGGCGCGGGCGCGGCACCCGCCGCCGAGGCCGCCCGCCGGCGCGGCGTGGAGGTCGTCGAGACCCCCGACGCCGACGAGGCCATCGCTCGCATCCCCTCACTCCTCGCCCCCGGGGACGCGGTCCTCGTCAAGGGCTCGCACGGGTCGGGCGCCTGGCGCGTGGCCGACCACCTGGCCGCCGGCGGCCCGACGTCCGCCAGCCACGACGCGACCGACGGACGCGATGGAAAGGACGCCCGATGACCGCCATCCTCGTCTCCTCCGCCGTCTCCCTGCTCGTCGCCCTTCTGGGCACACCCGCCCTCATCAAGTTCCTGGAGCGGCGCCATTACGGACAGTTCATCCGGGACGACGGCCCCGAGGGGCACTTCATCAAGCGCGGCACCCCCACGATGGGGGGCCTCGTCATCATCATCGCCCTCGTCCTGGGCTACGCCGCGGCCAACCTCGTCGAGCTCCGCACGCCGCGGGCCAGCGGCATCCTCCTGCTCTTCCTCATCGTCGGGCTGGGGCTCATTGGCTTCCTCGACGACTTCGAGAAGATCTCCCGGCAGAGATCCCTGGGCCTGACCCCCTGGCAGAAGATGCTCGGCCAGGCGGTCATCGGGATCGCCTTCTCCGTGGCAGGCCTCCTCTTCGCCGATCGCAACGGCCTGACCCCCGCCTCCACCCGCATCTCCTTCGCCCGCGACTCCCTCATCGACATGGCCTTCCTGCGCGGCGGGAACGGATCGTTCAGCCTCGGCGGCGCCACCGGCCTGACCCTGGCGGGGGCGGCCGTCGCCCTCCTGCTGTTCATCCTGTGGTCGAACTTCCTCATCACCGCCTGGTCCAACGCCGTCAACCTCACCGACGGCCTCGACGGCCTCGCGGCGGGCGCCTCCGCGATGGTCTTCGGCGCCTACACCCTCGTGAGCGTCTGGCAGTCCAACCAGTCCTGCGTCTACGGGCACCCGGACATCGTGGTCAACACCTGCTACCAGGTCCGGGACCCCCGCGATCTCGCCATGATCGCCGCGGCCCTCATGGGCGCCTGCTTCGGGTTCCTGTGGTGGAACGCCTCCCCGGCCAAGATCTTCATGGGGGACACTGGCTCACTCGCCCTGGGCGGGGCGGTCGCCGGGATGTCCATCCTGTCGCGCACCGAGTTCCTCGCCGTCATCCTGGGCGGCCTGTTCCTGGCGGAGGTCATCTCCGTGATCCTCCAGGTCGTCTCCTTCAAGTCCACGGGCAAGCGCGTCTTCCGCATGGCGCCCCTGCACCACCACTTCGAGCTTGGCGGTTGGACCGAGGTCAATGTCGTCATCCGCTTCTGGATCGTCGCGGGCCTGTGCGTCGTGGCGGCCCTGGGCCTGTTCTACGCCGAGTTCCTCGTCTCCTGATCCCGTCCCCGCCCGCATCGGCGCCCACGGCGCCGCACCCGACGGCGCCCACGGCGCCTCCCGAGCACATGAAGGAATGGAAGTCCCGAGATGAACGAGCTGGACGGTGCGCGCGTCGGAGTGGTGGGCCTGGGCAGGACCGGGGCCGCCGTCGTCGATGCCCTGACGACCCTGGGAGCCGAGGTACACGCCTACGACGGCCGCGCCGAGGCAGTTGAGGCCCTCGTCGCCCCAGTGGCCTCGCGCATGGCGGGCAGCCCCGAGGACATCGCCGCCGCCCTGGAGCCCTCAGATCTGCGCTTGCTCGTGGTCTCCCCGGGAGTCCCCGCCACCGGCCCGATCCTCACCGCCGCCCAGGCCGCCGGCATCGAGACCTGGTCCGAGATCGAGCTCGCCTGGCGCCTCCAACGCGCCTCGGCGCGCCCGGGCGTGCCCTGGCTCGCCGTCACCGGCACCGATGGCAAGACGACGACGGTCGGCATGCTCGCGTCCATACTCACCGCCGCAGGGCTCGCCGCCCCGGCCGTCGGCAATATCGGCGACCCGGTCATCTCCACCGTCCTGGCGGGGAAGGCCGACGTGCTGGCCGTCGAGCTTTCCAGCTTCCAGCTCCACACCACCCGCACCCTCTCGCCGACCTCGGCGGCCTGTCTCAACGTGGCCGCTGATCACCTCGACTGGCACGGCGGTCCCGAGGCCTACGCCGCGGACAAGGCGCGCGTCTACGCCCGCGCGCAGCGCGCCGCCATCTACAACTGCCAGGATGAGGCCACCCGCGCCATGGTGTCCGATGCCGATGTCGTCGAGGGCTGCCTCGCCGTCGGCTTCACACTGGGCGCACCCGGCCTGGGACAGGTCGGCCTCGTCGAGGACCTCCTCGTGGACCGCGCCCTGCACTCGGCCCGCCACGCCGAGGGCCGCGAGATCGCCACCCTCGACGACCTCGCCCACCTGGCGCCCGGCGGGAGCGCCGACCGCCTCCCGGCCCATATCGTCGCCGACGCCCTCGCCGCGGCCGCCCTCGCGCTGGGCTCGGGCCTTCCCGGCGTCGGAGCCGAGGCCGTGGCCGCAGGACTGCGCGCCTTCGCCCCCGGCGCCCACCGCATCGTCACAGTCGCCGAGGCGGGTGGGGTCGCCTGGGTGGACGACTCCAAGGCCACCAACCCGCACTCCGCACGGGCCGCCCTCGCCGGGCTGCCCGCCGGCACCGGCGTATGGATCGCCGGCGGGGACACCAAGGGCGCCACCTTCCACGAGCTCGTGCGCGCCGTCGCCCCCGCCCTGCGCGGCGTGGTCCTCATCGGGCGCGACCAGTCCGCGATGTCCGAGGCCCTGGCCGCCCAGGCCCCCGGTCTGCCCGTCACCCGCGTGGCCGACGGCTCCCCCCGCGAGGTCATCGAGGGCGCCGTGGCCGCCTCGGCCGCCATGGCGCAGCCGGGGGACACCGTCATGCTCGCCCCGGCCTGCGCCTCCTGGGACCAGTTCGCCTCCTACGCCGAGCGCGGCGACCTCTTCGCCGACGCGGCGCGCCATCACGCCGCGAGTGTCGAGAACGAGGATGATGAGCGGTCATGAGCGCCCAGCAACGTCGGCCCGCGCGCACGGGCCCCAGCGGTCGTGCGCGCGGACAGCGTTCTCGGCCGCCCATCATCCCCCTGCCGGGGGAGGGCTCGCCCTCCGGGTGTGAAGCCGCTGCGCCGCCCGCCGCCGCGCCCGAGCGCCGGCCCGGGCCCATAGGCCGCGCCCTGCGACGCGCGGCCAGGCGTATCGGCGGCCCCGACGGGCCGAGGGACGCGGATATGAGCCTGCTGAGCTTCTACGCGCTGCTGCTGGCCACCGTCCTGCTCCTCACGCTCGGCCTCATGACGGTCTTCTCCGTCCAGCAGGTGGTATCCGCCGCCCGCGGGCGCGACGCCGTCGTCGACTTCTCCAAGTACCTCATCTTCGCCGGGGTCGGGCTGATCGGCATGTGGGGCATGTCCCTGCTCTCCGAGCGCGCGCTGCGCTACCTGGCGATCCCCGTCCTCATGGGCGCCACCGCGCTCCAATCGCTCGTCTTCACGCCTTTGGGCACCTGCACCGGCGGCAACTGCAACTGGGTGGAGGTCCCCGGCATCGGCACCGCCCAGCCCTCGGAGTTCATCAAGGTGGGGCTGAGCCTGTACACGGGCCTCATCATCGCCCGCTGGTTCGCGGAGGGGCGCTGGCAGCGACTGCACTGGCTCGTCAAGACCACCGCCGCCCTCCTCCCAGCCGCCGCCATCGCCCTGGTCATGGGCGGCGGGGACCTGGGAACCGTCATCATCCTGGGGATCCTGCTGGCCGGCGCGGGCTGGATGGCGGGCCTGGCCAAGCGCTGGTTCGTGACCCTCGGGACAGCCGGGGCGGCCCTGTTCATCTTCGCCTCGGTCATCTCCCTCAACCGGCGCACGCGCATCCTCGTGTGGCTCCACCCCGACCGCGATGACCCCCTGGACATCGGCTACCAGCCCAAGCACGCCCGCTGGGCCCTGGCCACCGGCGGATGGCAGGGCGTGGGGCCGGGATCATCGCGCCAGAAGTGGGGCTACCTCACCCAGGCCGAGTCCGACTACGCCTACGCGGTCCTCGGCGAGGAGCTCGGGTTGGCCGGGGCGCTGCTCGTCATCATCCTGTTCGCGGTCCTGGGCTGGGCCCTGGCGCGGATCATCCGGCGCTCCAACTCCCTGTACGCCAGCGTCGTCGTCGGCGGCATCATGGTGTGGATCATCGGCCAGGCCATCATCAACATGGCCGTGGTGACCAACCTCCTGCCGGTGCTCGGCGTCCCTCTGCCGCTGATCTCACAGGGCGGCAGCGCCCTCATATCCGTGCTGCTCGCCATCGGGATAGCCCTGTCCTTCGCCAGGCGGGAGCCGGGAGCCCAGCAGGCGCTCAGATCACGGCCCGGCGCCGTGCGCCGTACGCTTGCGGTGATCTCGACCCGCAGGAGGAACCGTGCCTGACAACCGCCCCGACGATGCCCCCTTGCGCCCCCTGCGCGTCCTCCTGGCCGGGGGAGGCACCGCCGGCCACGTCAACCCCCTCCTGGCCACGGCCGCGGCCCTGACCGACCCCGCCCTGGGCGGCCATCCGGGCACTCGGATCCTCGTCCTGGGCACCCGCCAGGGACTGGAGGCGCGCCTCGTGCCCGAGGCCGGCCATGACCTCGCCTTCATCCCCCGCGTCCCCCTGCCCCGCAAGCCGAGTCTCGACCTGCTTCGCCTGCCCGGCAACCTGCGCTCCGCCGTGCGCGCCGCGCGCGAGGCGATCGAGCGCGTGGGGGCCGACGTCGTCGTCGGCTTCGGCGGCTACGTCGCCACCCCCGCCTACCTCGCCGCCCGCCGCGCCGGCGTGCCCATCGTCATCCACGAGCAGAACGCCCGCCCCGGCCTGGCCAACAGGCTCGGCGCCCGCTGGGCCCGCGCCGTGGCCCTCACCTTCGCCTCCACCCCGCTCATGGCCGCCAAGGGATCCACCGAGATGACCGGGCTGCCCCTGCGCCCCGCGATCGCCGGGCTCGTCGCGTCCCAGGTCACCGCCGACGGCGCCGCCACCGCCCGGCGCGAGGGCGCCGCCGCCCTCGGCCTCGACCCCGAGCGCCCCACCCTCCTCGTCACCGGGGGCTCGCTCGGCGCGCAGCGCCTCAACGAGGTCCTCTCCGCCTCGATGGCCCGCCTGCCCAAGGGGCTCCAGGTTCTCCATTTGACCGGAAGGGGCAAGGACGTCCCCGTGCGCGAGGCCCTGGAGAGCGCCGCCGGGCAGGACCCGTCCCTTCCGGACCGCTACCGGGTCCTCGACTACCTGACTGCCATGGAGCAGGCATACGCCTGCGCCGACGGCGTCGTGTGCCGCTCCGGTGCCGGGACCGTGGCCGAGCTGACGGCGCTGGGCCTGCCGGCCCTCTACGTTCCCCTGCCCATCGGCAACGGCGAGCAGCGCCTCAACGCCGCCGACTGCGTGAGCGCTGGGGGAGGGCGGATCGTCCCCAACGCCGAGCTCGACGCCGACGCCCTGCTCTCCTTCACCGGCGTCATCGCCGACGCCGAGCAGCGCGCCGCCATGGCGAGGGCCGCAGCCGGTGTGGGCGTGCGCGACGGCGCCGCCCGGCTCGGAGCCCTCATCCGAGCCGCAGTGACCAGCAGCGCCGATGCCGAAGGGAAGAAGAAATGAGCACCAGCGAGCAGCCCAGTCATCCGGGGGCCTCCGGGCCCGCCGGCCTGGAGGGCCGGGCCTTCCACCTCGTGGGCGTGGGCGGCGCGGGCATGAGCGTCGTCGCCCAGCTGCTCGTCGAGCGCGGTGCCGCGGTCACCGGCTCCGACGCCAATGGGGGCGAGGCCTTCGACCGCCTCGCCGCGGCCGGGATCGGCGTGGTCATCGGCCACGCCGCCGCCAACGTCCCGCCCGACGCGACGCTCGTCGTCTCCACCGCCATCAAGGAGGCCAACCCCGAGCTGGCCGCCGCCCGCCGGCGCGGCCAGGAGGTCCTGCACCGCTCCCAGGCCCTCGCCCTGGCCGCGGAGGGCCGCGATTTCGTCGCCGTGGCCGGCGCCCACGGCAAGACCACCACCTCCGGCATGCTCGCCGAGGCGCTCACCGAGGCGGGGGCGGACCCCTCCTTCGCGATCGGCGGCGTGGTCCGCGCCCTGGGCACCGGCGCGCATCTGGGCTCCGGTCGCGCCTTCGTGGCCGAGGCCGACGAGTCGGACCGCTCCTTCCTCAACTACGCCCCGCGCATCGCCCTGGTGACGAATGTCGAGCCGGACCATCTCGACAACTACGGCACGCCCGAGGCCTTCGA
Organism: Actinomyces gaoshouyii; assembly: GCF_002072175.1. Classification (GTDB taxonomy): domain Bacteria; phylum Actinomycetota; class Actinomycetes; order Actinomycetales; family Actinomycetaceae; genus Actinomyces; species Actinomyces gaoshouyii. The sequence continues at coordinate 116,735 of NZ_MVIV01000006.1, forward strand.
GGCCGCCTTCGTCGACTTCGCACGGCGTCTCGTCCCCGGTGGGCTGCTCGTGGCCTGTGCCGACGACCCGGGCGCCGCCCGCCTCGCCGCCTCCGCCGTCGCCGAGGGACTGCGCGTGGCCACCTTCGGCAACGCCGAGCCGGCCTTCCTCGGTCCCAGCCACGAGGCCCACACCCGCTTGCGGATCACCGGCAGGGCAGCGGGCTCCACCGCCGCCACCCTCGCCCGCGCCACTCCCGACGGCGCGCGGGAGCTGGTCTCACTCGACCTGCGGGTCCCGGGCGACCATGTGGCCCTCGACGCCGCCGGCGCCTGGACCGCGGGCGTCGAGCTGGGGGTCGCCGGTCAGGCGATGGCCGATGCCCTGGGCGCTTTCGGCGGTACCGGGCGCCGCTTCGAGGACCGTGGTGAGGCCGGGGGAGTGCGGGTGGTGGACGATTACGCGCACCATCCGACCGAGATCGAGGCCCTGGTGACCACCGCCCGCGGGGTTGCCACCGCGCGGGGCGGCCGCCTGCTCGTCCTCTTCCAGCCCCACCTCTTCTCCCGCACCGCCGCTTTCGCCCCCCGCTTCGGCGCCGCCCTGGCCAAGGCCGACGCCGTCGTCGTCGCCGATGTCTACCCCGCCCGCGAGGCCCAGGAGGACTTCCCCGGGGTCGATGGCGGGACGATCGTCGCCGAGGTCCCCGGCTCCAGGGCCCGTTTCATTCCTGACCGCCTCGAGGCCGCCCATGCCATCGCCGCCCTCGCGCGCCCCGGCGACCTCCTTCTGACAGTCGGGGCGGGGGATGTCACCGCGCTCGGCGAGGTGATCCTCGCCGATCTCACGGCGTCGCCCGCCTCCGACTCCGAGGGCCGGGGGAGCCGATGAGGAGGCCCCGCGCTCCGCGCCCGACGCACGAGCCCGTCGAGCCCATGGGCGTCGAGGAGGCGCGGCAGGCCCCCGACCGGGCCGGAGACAGGGCCCGTCCCGGCTCTGCCATCCCCGAGGGGGCCGGCCCCGCGCGATACTCCGCCGCAGTGCCCGGCGCGGACTCTGCCACCGCTCCGACCGGGGTCGCGACCAGGGCCGAACCCGGCTCACTCGGGCGGCTGCGCGAGCACGCCGCCTCCTCCGTCATCTCCACCGGGCTCACCGACCGCCTGGCCGAGCGGCGCCGGGCTGCCCGCACCCTGAGGCTGCGGCGCCTGACGGGCGCCGTCGCCGTCATCCTGGTCATCGCTGCGATCGCTTGGGGCGTCCTCTACTCCCCGCTCCTGGCCCTGCGCCCGGCGGATATCACTGTCGAGGGGGCGCAGGACGCCAGCAGCGGAGTGGACGCCGACCAGGTGCGCGGCGTGCTCGCCGCCCACGAGGGGGAGTCCCTCGTGAGGCTCGACGTCGATCGGCTCGGTGGCGAGGTCGCCGACGGCCTGGTCCGTGTGCGCTCGGCCACAGTGACCCGCTCCTGGCCCCACGGCCTGACCGTCTCCCTGGAGCTGAGGAACCCGGTCGCCGCGCAGGAGACCGAAGAGGGATACGCAGTGCTCGACTCCGAAGCCGTTGTTCTCGAGACCGTGACCGAGGCGCCCGCAGGCCTCGCGCGCCTGGCCGTTGACGGGGCGGGGGAGGGCGGCGCCCCGCCTCTCAACGCCGCGCAGGTCGCCACGATGACGGCCATCATGGGCAGCCTCGACGCGGCGACCCGCCAGCGGGTCTCCCAGGCGACGATCTCCACCACGGGCCAGGTGGGGCTGTCCCTGGCCGATGGGGCGAGCGTCGTGTGGGGCGACGGCTCCCAGAACGCCCTCAAGGCGAGGGTCCTGGCCACCCTGCTGACCACGTCTGCTCGCGTCTACGACGTCTCCGCGCCGCACAACCCGACGACCCGCTGAGCGCGCGTCTGACACGCCGAGGAAAATCCAGGCCGGTTCCGCCGCGGACCCATAGCGTTGCCCTTGTCATCGCAAGAATGACATAAGTATAAACCTCAACGTGAGGTTGAGGGTCGAGGGGAGCCCGGAGGGCTCGCACGAGCGCGGAGGCAGACAGTGGTGGAGTCCCAGCACTACCAGGCGATCATCAAGGTCGTGGGCGTCGGCGGTGGCGGAGTCAACGCCGTTAACCGCATGATCGAGGCCGACTTGCGCGGCGTGGAGTTCCTGGCGGTCAATACCGACGCCCAGGCCCTCATCATGTCCGACGCGGACACGAAGCTCGACGTCGGTCGGGATCTGACCCGCGGTCTGGGCGCCGGGGCGGACCCGTCGATCGGGCGCAAGGCCGCCGAGGACCATGAGGAGGAGATCCGCGAGGCCCTCGAGGGCGCGGACATGGTCTTCGTGACCGCGGGCGAGGGTGGCGGCACCGGCACCGGTGCCGCGCCCGTCGTGGCGCGTGTCGCTCACGAGCTCGGAGCCCTGACCATCGGCGTGGTCACTCGTCCGTTCTCCTTCGAGGGCCGGCGCCGCGCCGCCCAGGCCGAGGAGGGCGTCAACAAGCTTCGCGCCGAGGTCGACACCCTCATCGTCATCCCCAACGACCGCCTCCTGCAGATCGCGGACCGCAACATCTCCGTGGTCGACGCCTTCAAGCAGGCCGATCAGGTCCTCCTCCAAGGTGTTCAGGGCATCACCGAGCTCATCACGACCCCCGGCCTCATCAACGTCGATTTCAACGATGTCAAGTCCGTCATGCAGAACGCCGGCAGCGCTCTCATGGGCATCGGCTCGGCCACCGGCGAGGGCCGCGCGCTGGCCGCCACCGAGCAGGCCATCGCCTCCCCGCTGCTGGAGTCCTCCATCGATGGCGCCCACGGTGTCCTCATCTTCTTCCAGGGCGGCTCCGACCTCGGCCTCTTCGAGATCTCCGAGGCCGCCAACCTCGTGCGCGAGTCCGTCCACCCCGAGGCGAACATCATCTTCGGCAACGTGGTCGACGGCGCTCTGGGCGACGAGGTCCGCGTCACCGTCATCGCGGCCGGCTTCGATGAGGAGCCCGTCCCCGCGGGCCTCGACCGCGCGGCCTCCCAGAAGAGCGCCCGCCACTCCGCTCAGCCGGCCACCCGCACCGTTGAGCCCCGCAACTCCTCGCACGCGGCGGACCCCGCCGTGACCACTCCGGTCCCGCAGCCGCCGGCGGTGAAGTCCGCCCCGGTGTCCGCTTCCGCCCCCACTGCGGTTCCTCCGCTGCCCGCGCCCGTCGCCCAGGAGCGCCCCGCCTCCGTCCCGGTCTCGCCCTCGGACAACACCGGCTCCGTTCCCGTGTTCGTGGACGCCGCCGCCGAGCAGCCCCCCGTGGAGCTCGCGGTGCCCCCGATGCTGGGCGCCGACGCCGAGGACACCATCGACCTGCCCGACTTCCTGCGCTGAGCGCGGGAGCCGGCATGACGATCCCCGGCCTTATCGAGGCCGACCTGGGCCCCCGCGCCCGCGGGTACTTCACCTCCCGCGGCGCGGGGGCCTCTCGCCTGCCCGCACCGATCGATGCGGGCTACGCCGGGCTCAACCTCGCCGACCGCGTCGGCGACGACCCCGCTCATGTCGCCGCCTGCCGTGCCTGGTTGGAGAGCACCGTGGGCCTGGAGGGCGGGGACATCGCCTGGATGAACCAGGTCCACTCCGACATCATCGCCCATGCCCGGCGGGGGAGCGCCCCGACCGCCGACGCCCTCATCCTCGACGCGCGCGCTGAGGAGGCCTCTGCCCGGTCCCCGCGCGGCGCGGGCGTGCTGGTCGCCGACTGCGTGCCACTGCTGCTCGCCTCCGCGGATGGGCGCCTGGTGGCCGCGGTCCACGCCGGCCGCAGGGGCATGCTCGGCGGCGTCGTGCCCAGGACGGTCGAGGAGATGACGCGGCTCGGGGCAGATCCGTCGGGAATCAGCGCGGCGATCGGTCCGAGCATCTGCGGGCGCTGCTACGAGGTGCCCGGAACCATGCGCGACGAGGCCGCCGCCGTCGAGCCGGCCTGCGCCTCCACCACATCCTGGGGGACCCCCGGCCTCGACGTCGCGGCCGGCGTTATCGCCCAGCTTCAGCGCTCCGGTGTCGCGCGGATCGCGCCGGGCGAGTGGTGCACCTTCGAGGATGAGCGCTTCTTCTCCTACCGCCGCGAGGGAACCACGGGGCGCCTGGCTGGTATCGTCCTGACAACAATCTGAGAATTGCCTGATCGTAGGGGTATTGCCTCATGGTCGCTTCGAGGACACGCCGTGCCCAATCACCGACGCTCGCTCCGATGACCGATAACGTCGCCCACACCGGGAGGCCAGGGGACGCCCGGGGGAGCCAACGGAGAAGGAGCCAGCTATGAGCGCACTGCGCAAGGTGTCGACATTCCTCGGGTACACCGAGCCCGAGCGGGAGCTCTACGCGGAGGACGAGGAGGTCTACGCCCCCGTCTTCGATCAGGTGGCCGAGGAGGCCGACCCCGAGCCGTCGGCCCCGAGCGCCTATGAGGCCGCTCTGGAGCCGGTGTCGGTGCCCGATCTGCGCCGCATCGTCACCGTGCACCCCTCCACCTACAACGAGGCCCGCGTCATCGGCGAGGCCTTCCGCGACGGCGCGCCCGTCATCATCAACCTCACCGGCATGAGCGAGGCCGAGGCCCGCCGGATGGTGGACTTCTCCGCCGGGCTCGTGCACGGCCTGCGCGGTGCCATCGAGCCCATCACGCCCCGCGTCTTCCTGCTCACCCCCGCGAGCGTCGAGATCGACGACGGTGAGGCCGAGGAGCGCGACCGCTTCTTCAACCAGAGCTGAGTCATAGGGGTGGAAGCGCTGCATTCGGTCATTTCGATCATCAGTAGCCTGCTGAGCATCTGCATCCTCATCCTCGTGATCAGGGTGGTGCTCGACCTGGTGACCGTGTTCGCCAGGTCGTGGAGGCCCACCGGCGCGGTGCTCCTGCTGGCCAATCTCGTGTACTCCCTGACCGACCCCCCGCTGCGCTTCCTCAGGCGGCGAATCCCTGCTCTCACTCTGGGCTCCTTCGGGATCGACCTGAGCTTCCTGGCGCTCTGGTTCGGCATCATGATCGTCCAGTACCTCCTGGTGATCCTCGACAGGCTCCTGTGAGGGGGCGCTCATGAATCCTGGTGACCTGCTTCTTCCCACTTCTGGCAAGGGGATCGATCTGCTCCGGGTGTGACGAGGACAGCGTGATTCGCATCCCTCTCCGGCCCCGCGCGGCGTCAGTTCAGGTACTGTAGTCAACGTGAGTCACCGGTTGATCCGGTGCTTGTGACAATGTCCGTAACGACACCGAGGTGACGATATGACGCTGCTGACAGCAGACGACGTCCTCAACAAGAAGTTCCAGGCGACGAAGTTCCGCGAGGGTTACGAGCAGGACGAGGTCGATGAGTTCCTTGACGAGGTCGTCGAGGCGATGCGCCAGCTCGAGGCAGAGAACGTCGAGCTCAAGGCGAAGCTGGATGCCGCGAACCGCCGCATCGAGGAGCTCTCCCAGGCCGCTCCTGCGCGCACCGGTGCCGCCTCTGCTGCGGCTGCCGCTCCGGTTGTCAACGAGCCCTCGGCGGTCTCCGCTCCCACCGCTTCCCCGGCGCTGTCGGCCATGTCGGCCATGGGCGTCAACGGGGACGAGCCCGGTGCTGCCTCCGGCATGCTCGAGCTCGCCCAGCGCCTGCACGACGAGCACGTGTCCAATGGTAAGGCTGAGGGTGAGCGCATCGTCGCTGAGGCCCGCGCCACTGGTGAGCAGATCGTCCGCGACGCCGAGGACCAGCGCAACCGCACTCTCGCCCAGCTCGAGAAGGAGCGCTCCGGCCTGGAGCACAAGATCGACGAGTTGCGCCGCTTCGAGTCCGACTACCGGACCCGCCTCAAGAGCTACCTCACCAACCTCCTCACCAATGTCGAGGAGGGCTCCAGCACCGAGGCCGGCCACATCTGATCGGCCCGGCGCCCCGCGCGCCGGCACCGCATGCCCATCGTCGAGGGCGGCGACCCCAGCCGGGTGGCCGCCCTCGACGTGTGGGCGCACCGCGCTGACTCTTGGAAGAACCCATGACCGACGACGACATCCCCCAGATCCACTCCATGCCCTCGGCCGACTCGAGCACCGGTCCCGTCGACCTGGGCCCGGTCCAGGTCTCCGGTCCGTCTGCGGACACCCCCCCCGGCGGGCCCGCGCCTCTCGTCGACCCGGGCGGGCCGGGCGGCCCCGCCAACCTCGCCTCCGAACGCGACGGGGCGCCCACCCGTGGAGCGAGCGGCCCGATCGGCCGCATGGGCGCGCCGGCGATCGTCTGCCTCATCGCCGCGATCCTCGTCGCCGTCGATCAGGTGACGAAGCTGTGGGCCGTGGCGGCCCTGTCCGGGCACGCGCGGATCCCGATCATCGGCGATCTGCTGGGGCTTGTCCTCGTTCGCAATCCAGGTGCCGCCTTCTCCCTGGCCACGGGCCAGACCTGGATCTTCTCCGTCGTCGCGCTCGTTGTGGTCGTCGTCGTGATCCGGGCCTCGCGCGAGCTCGGGGCGCGCGCGTGGACGATCGCCCTGGGCCTCGTGCTCGGCGGGGCCGTCGGCAATCTCATCGACCGGCTCGTGCGCGCACCGGGCCCCCTGCGCGGGCACGTCGTCGACTTCATCGACTACGGGGGGCAGTTCGTCGGCAACGTGGCCGATATCGCGATCGTCGGCGCGGCCGGGGCCATCATGGTCCTGTCGGTCCTGGGCATCAATCTCGATGGCACCCGCGCGGGCGAGGACGACGATCATCACGGCGCCGTCACTGCCGCGGGCGCGGCGATCGGGCCCGAGGGGGGCGGCGAGACGAGGAGGTCCCGGCGGGCACGGCGGCGCGATGAGTCGGGGGCACGGGCATGAGCCTGCGCCTCCTGCCCGTGCCCGATGGGCTCGATGGCGAGCGCGCCGATGCCGCCGTCTCCCGCATGACGGGTCTGTCCCGCTCCAAGGCCGCCGAGATCTGCGCCAACGGCGGAGCCAGGATGGCAGGCTCCCCCCTGGGGAAGTCGGATCGCGTGGTCGGTGGCGCGATGCTGGAGATCGATCTGCCCGATCCTCGGCCCGCTGGGCCCGTGGCCACCCCGGTGGAGGGGATGGGGATCCTGTACGAGGATGAGGACATCGTCGTCGTCGACAAACCGGCGGGCGTGGCCGCGCATCCGTCGATGGGCTGGGATGGCCCGGACGTGCTCGGCGCGCTCAAGGCGATGCGCGTGCGCGTGGCGACCTCCGGCGCGGCGGAGCGGCAGGGGATCGTCTCGCGCCTGGACGTGGGCACCTCCGGGGTGATGATCGTGGCCAAGGGGGAGCGCGCGTACTCCGTGCTCAAGCAGGCATTCCGGAGCCATGATGTGGACAAGGTCTACCACGCGCTCGTCCAGGGGCATCTCGATCCGCCGTCGGGGACGATCGACGCGCCGATCGGCCGGCATCCGAGCCGCGAGTGGAGGATGGCGATCATCGACGGCGGACGGGAATCGATCACCCACTACGACGTCATCGAGGTCATGCCGCGGGCCTGCCTGGTGGAGGTGCACCTGGAGACGGGGCGCACCCACCAGATCCGCGTGCATATGGCGGCGGTGGGACATCCCTGCGTCGGGGATGAGACCTATGGGACGGATGCGGCTCTCGCGGAGCGGGCCGGGCTGGTCCGGCAGTGGTTGCACGCCGTGGAGCTCGGCATCGACCACCCGATCACGGGGGAGTCGATGCGCTTCCGCTCGGAGTACCCGGAGGACCTGGTGCGCGCCCTCGAGACGATGAGGGCCGTATGAGCCTGGTGGGGACGGCGGGGCTGCGGATCGCGCCGGCGACGGCAGCGATCGAGCCGATCCGCTTGACCAGCGCGGTCGGCGATGAGTCGGGGCCCGGGGCCGACGCGCTGCGCCACGGCGCAGCGGAGGTGCGCCTGGAGGTCTTCGTCGACGAGCAGGATGTGCCGTTCGTGGAGGAGATCGACGCTCGGGACTTCGAGACGTCGACCATCCATCTGCTCGCGCGGGGAGCTGACGGGACACCGCTGGCAACGGGGAGGATCCTCCTGGATCCCGAGCATTCCGGGCGGGTCCACCTGGGGAGGCTGGCGGTGCGCCGGGTCTGCCGGGGCACTGGACTGGGCGCCCGAATGGTGGCGGCCCTGGAGGAGGTCGCCCTGGAGAGAGCCGGGGTGCGCGGCGATGATGCGGTGAGCGTCACGGTGGTGCTCTCCGCCCAGGAGCGGGCCATGGGCTTCTACAGGCGCTGCGGCTACGAGGTGATCAGCGGCGAGTCCTACCTCGACGCCGGCATCCCTCACCAGGACATGGCCAAGACGATCACACGGCGGATTCGTACTGGGCTCGTTGATGAGGCCTCCTCATGATGGCGAGATTTGAGGATTCCTTTTTCTGGCATTAGGTCGCTATCTGCAACGGTGCAGGTCAGTGAGATGCTGTTCGTGCCGGTGCCGCGCTGTGGGCGGTGAAGGGGCGAGCAATCCTCAAACCTCGCCATTTCTCGGCCGGTCGGAGCCATCGGCTCGGGTGACGGCGCGGGCCCCTGCTCGCGCCCCTCGCCGGGGCCTAGGATGAGGTCATGGCAGGTGCGAGCAGCGAGCAGGAACAGAAGACTCCGGCGGACGACTTCGTCCACCTCCACGTCCACACCGACTACTCCATGCTGGACGGCGCGGGCAAGATCAAGGACTACGTCGCCGAGGCCAAGCGCCTGGGGCAGAAGGCGCTGGCCATCACCGACCACGGCTACATGTTCGGCGCCTACGAGTTCTACGCCGCGGCCCGCAAGGCCGGGATCAAGCCGATCATCGGCGTCGAGGCCTACGTGACGCCCGGGACCTCGCGCCATGACAGGACCCGTGTTTTCTGGGGCGACGAGTCCCAGCGCTCCGACGATGTCTCAGCCCGAGGGTCCTACACCCACATGACCCTGCTGTCCCGGGACAACGAGGGCCTGCACAACCTCATGCGCCTGGACTCCTTCGCCTCACTCGAGGGCCAGATGGGCAAGGCGCCCCGCATGGACCGCGAGCTCATCAGCCGCTACGCCAAGGGCCTCATCTCCTCAACCGGCTGCCCCTCATCCGAGGTCCAGACCCGCCTGCGGCTCGGCCAGTGGGAGGAGGCCCGTCGGGCCGCGGGCGAGCTCCAGGACATCTTCGGCAAGGAGTACTTCTACGTCGAGCTCATGGACCACGGCCTCGAGATCGAGCGGCGAGTCACCAAGGACCTCCTGCGCCTGGCCAAGGAGATCGGTGCGCCCCTGCTGGCCACCAACGACTCCCACTACGTGCGCCCCGAGGACCGCACCATCCAGGACGCGATGCTGTGCATCAACTCGGGCTCCGTCCTGTCCGACCCCGACCGCTTCAAGTTCGACGGCGACACCTACTACCTGCGTCCCGGCCGCGAGATGCGCGAGCTCTTCAAGGAGATGCTCGAGGCCTGCGACAACACCGTTCTCGTCGCCGAGCAGTGCGATGTTCACTTCGCCACCGTCGACGATGGCGCCTCCTTCATGCCCGTCTTCCCCGTCCCTGAGGGCGAGACCATGGAGTCGTGGTTCATCAAGGAGTGCTGGGCCGGCATGGACAAGCGCTTCCGCGGCCAGATCCCCGAGGACTGCCGCAAGCAGGCCGAGTACGAGATCGACGTCATCGTCCAGATGGGTTTCCCCGGCTACTTCCTCGTCGTGGCCGACTACATCAACTGGGCCAAGGCGCGCGGCATCCGCGTCGGACCCGGCCGCGGCTCCGGCGCCGGCTCCATGGTCGCCTACGCCATGGGCATCACCGAGCTCAACCCTCTCAACCACGGGCTCATCTTCGAGCGCTTCCTCAACCCCGAGCGCATCTCCATGCCCGACATCGACGTCGACTTCGACGAGCGCCGGCGCGACGAGGTCATCGAGTACGTCAAGGACAAGTACGGCGCCGACCAGGTCAGCCAGGTCGTCACCTACGGCGTCATCAAGGCCAAGCAGTCCCTGAAGGACTCCAGCCGCGTCATGGGCTACCCCTACGCCGTCGGCGACCGTCTCACCAAGGCCATGCCCCCCACCATCATGGGCAAGGACATCACCATCAAGGGGATCTTCAACCCCGAGGACGAGCGCTACGGGGAGGCCGAGGAGTTCCGCAAGCTTCACGCCGAGGACCCCGATGCCCAGAAGATCGTCGAGCTCGCCAAGGGACTGGAGGGCATGACCCGCCAGTGGGGCGTCCACGCCTGCGCCGTCATCATGTCGTCGGCGCCCCTGACCGACATCATCCCCATGATGCAGCGCCTTCAGGACGGTGCCTACATCACCCAGTTCGACTACCCCACCTGCGAGCACCTCGGCCTGCTGAAGATGGACTTCCTGGGTCTGCGCAACCTGACGGTCATCTCCGACGCCCTGGACAACATCGTCGCCAATGGCAAGCCCGCCCTCGACATCGACCACATCGAGCTCGACGACCGCGCCACCTACGAGCTCCTCTCCCGGGGGGAGACCCTCGGCGTCTTCCAGCTCGACGGCGGCGGCATGCGCACCCTTCTGCGTCTCATGAAGCCCGACAACTTCGAGGACATCTCGGCCGTCGGCGCCCTCTACCGCCCCGGTCCCATGGGCGCGGAGTCCCACACCAACTACGCCCTGCGCAAGAACGGCCTGCAGGAGATCACCCCGATCCACCCCGAGCTCGCCGACGCCCTCGAGCCCATCCTCGGCACCACCTACGGCCTGATCGTCTACCAGGAGCAGGTCATGAAGATCGCCACTGACCTGGCGGGCTTCACGATGGGCAAGGCCGACGCACTGCGCAAGGCCATGGGCAAGAAGAAGATGGACATCCTGAACAAGATGTTCGTCGATTTCGAGGCCGGCATGGTCGCCAACGGCTTCTCCAAGGATTCGGTCCGTACCCTGTGGGACGTCGTGGTCCCCTTCGCCAAGTACGCCTTCAACAAGGCGCACTCCGCGGCCTACGGCGTCGTCTCCTACTGGACCGCCTACCTCAAGACCCATTACCCGACCGAGTACATGGCGGCCCTGCTGACCAGCCAGAAGGACAACAAGGACAAGCTCGCCGTCTACCTGGGGGAGTGCCGCCACATGGGCATCACCGTCCTGCCCCCGGACGTCAACGCCTCCCGCGCGCGCTTCGCCGCCGTTGGGGGGGACATCCGCTTCGGGCTGTCGGCCGTGCGCAACGTGGGCCTGAACGTCGTGGAGGCCATCGTCAAGGCCCGCAAGGAGAAGGGCGAGTTCACCTCCTTCGAGGACTTCCTCGACAAGGTCCCCGCCGTCGTGTGCAACAAGCGCACCATCGACTCGCTCATCAAGGCCGGCGCCTTCGACTCCCTGGGCAAGTCCCGCCGCGCGCTTCAGGCCTGCCATGAGGACTTCGTCGACGAGATCATCGGCGTCAAGCGCAACGAGGCCGCCGGCCAGTTCGACCTCTTCGCCTCCCTCATGGGCGACGGCGGAGCGGACGGCGCCGATGACCCCTTCTCCTCCGGGCCAGTGTTCTCCGCCGAGATCCCCGACCTGCCCGAGTGGGACAAGCGGGACAAGCTCGCCTACGAGCGCGACATGCTTGGCCTCTACGTCTCCGATCACCCACTGCTCGGCATCGAGCCCCTCCTCGCCAAGCTCTCCGACACCGAGATCTCCGAGCTCGTGGAGGATGACGAGCGCCCCGATGGCGCCATGGTCACCATCGCCGGCCTCATCACCGGCCTCACCCGCAAGACCACCAAGCAGGGCAACCTGTGGGCCATCGCCCAGGTCGAGGACCTGGGCGGCTCCATCGAGGCCCTCTTCTTCCCCTCCACCTACCAGACCGTCTCCACCATGCTGGCGCCGGACACGGTGGTCACCATTCGGGGCAAGCTCACCCGCCGCGACGGCGCCGTCTCCCTCTACGCCCAAGAGCTCACCCTCCCCGATATCTCCAGCGCCACCCATGAGGCCGTCACGCTCACCCTGCCGACCAACCGCTGCACCGGTCCGCTGGTGGAGAAGCTGCGCGATCTCCTCCAGCGCCACCCCGGCGCGAGCGTCGTGCGCCTCAACCTGACCAGCCCCGGGCGGGAGGTGCGCACCCAGCTCGCCCCCTCACTGAGGGTGGAGGCATCTCAGGCCTTCTACTCGGATGTCAAGGCCCTCCTCGGGCCGGGGTGCCTCCATCGCTGAGAAATCACTGGACGGGCTCTGGCCGGGCGCTGATCGCCTGGCCTCTGGGGAGGGCTCCCCTCGCGGTGCGGGGCCGTCCTCGCTCAAGGAGACCTGATCGCCTCGATGGGCAATGGCCGAACCGCTTCCGTCCTCCCGCCGGCGGCCCACGGATCTCTCCGCGCCCGCCTCAGGGCTCGGCTCTCACCCGTGCTCCCGCCGATCCCGAGGGGAGGGCGATCTCGACAGTGTCACCGTTGGACAGGCGATGCCCTCGGCGCCTCTCCACCTCGCCATTGACACTCACATCGCCCGACTGGATCGCGATCCGGGCCTCGGCGCCGTCCTCGACGAGGCCGGCGAGCTTCAAGAACTGGCCCAATTTAATCTCTCCGCGAACAAGGATGGCGGGGTACATCGTGTCACTCATGAGCCGATTGTGGCAGGTGTGACTAGTGGTGCGCATGTGGTGCTTGACGGCGTGTCGGATCGATCGCGCAGGGCTTCTCCTGGTGCGGATTGGCCGTGAGTGAATGGTTCCTTGGAGGATCCTGAAAGGCTCCTCCTGGGAGCCCAGAAAGGCGTGAATGCGCACTATGTCACCGTTTTGAGGCTCCTCGTAACGGTACGGTTACGGAGTCCGACCACCACCAGGAGACGACGACACAATGATGCGCCGATACCGTCGATACACAGCACTGCTCGCCATCCTCTTCCTCGGAGCGGCGGCCCCGGGGCTCGTGGCCCCGGCAGCCGCCGCGCAGGAGTCAGTGATCCATGTTTCAGCCTCCTCCGGATCCGATTCCGGCGATGGCTCCACCGCCAAGCCCTACAAGACTCTCGCCGCCGCCCTCAAGGCGGCGGGCTCCGGGCAGGTCGTGGAGCTCGCCGATGGCACTTACCGAGAGGGCAATATCTACGTCGACAAGGGCGTGACCATCCGCGCCGCTTCCGGTGCCACCCCGGTCCTGTCCGGCGCCGAGGTGCCCACCTCGTGGTCTAACAGGGGCGACGGCACATGGTCGACGGGCTACGACATGGTGCGCTTCTGCGACGTGTGCACCACCAACGCCAACCCCGCGGTCGAGGGCATGGCGGCCTACCCCGAGCAGGTCTTCGTCGACGGCAAGCCGCTCACGCAGGTCGCCTCGAGGGGCGAGGTGAATGCCTCCTCCTTCTACGTCGACGACCCGGACCCCGTGACCCTCAAGAAGTCGGGCAACTCCTACGCCGGCTTCAACTCCAAGCCGCACCGCGGCACTTCCTACGTCATCGGGGTCGATCCCTCCCAGCACACCGTCGAAGTCGTCCAGCAGCACCGCGCCCTCACCCTCCACGGGGCGAACGCGACGCTGTCCGGAATCGTCGTCGAGAAGTACTCCCCACTCCAGCGCTGGGACTACAACGATCCCGAGATCGGTGTCTTCACCGGTGGCGGTGCCGTTGTCGTGTCCAAGGGCGGCCAGACGATTGAGAACAACACCTTCCGCTACTCCGCGGCCGGCAGCGCGCTGAACCTGGCCAGCGCGCCGAATGCCAAGGTGACCGGGAACCGCTTCGAGAACAACGGCGGCGCCGCTCTGAACGTCAACACCTCCTCCGGCGCGGTCATCGAGAAGAACTACTGGCAGGGCACGAACTCCGCCGGGTTCATCACGACCGGCTGCGGCGCCTACTGCACCATCGCCGACACCAAGGTGACGCACTCGGAGAACGTGCGCTACGCCTTCAACACCGTGGATAACTCGGCGTCGGGCAAGGACGCCTCGCTGCCCCAGAACAACGAGAGCGTGCAGACCGCCGCGATCTGGTTCGACGAGGGCGTCATCAACTCCGACATCGTGGGCAACCACCTCATCAACGTCCCCCTGGGGATCATCGACGAGGTCTCCTCCCGCAACACCATCGCCTCCAACATCGTCAACGGCGCGGGAACTGCGATCAGGGTTCAGGGATCCGACAACTCCGCGGTGTGGAACAACACCGTCTCCCACGCGCTGACCAGCCTCGTGGTGCGCGAGGACAACCGCTCCAAGGGCTGCAACGACAGGAGCGCGGACGGGACCTGCACCGCGGTGGAGGCCTGGAGCTCCAAGCACGGCCTGAGCTGGGACACCAAGAACACAGTGGTCGCCAACAACATCTTCTCCTCGGAGCAGACGCAGGGCGCCTCCGATGACCCCTGGCGCTACGCCTCCATGGTCAACGTCGACGGCGACGCCAACCGCCGCGCCCCTGGTGCCGTCTATGCCAACGAGATGATCTCCAGCATCGACCACAACGCCTACTACCGTCCGCAGGGCGGTGACTACAACTTCCTGCACTGGTGGCAGTACGGGACGAGCTCGAAGAACGAGGCCTTCTACTCCCAGGATCTGAAGACCTTCACCTCGAACAAGGGTGTGACCACCGGCGGCAAGGAGAGGCACAGTCTCGACCTGCGCGGTAACCCGGACGCCAATCCGCTGTTCACGAAGGAGGCCGACGGCGCGAACTGGAAGGCCTCGGACTTCCGCCTCAAGTCCGGAAGCCCGGCCTCCGGCGCGGGCGAGGCCCTGCCCTCCGCGATCGCCCAGAAGGTCGGTGTCGATGCCGGCACTGCCGTGAACATGGGTGCCCTGGTCAATGCCGCTTGGAATGGCGAGCAGCCCGCTGCCGCCCAGGCGGCGGACGCCAACGCTGCGGCGGCGCAGGCCCAGGCGCCCTCTGCCGCACCCACCACGGGCGGCGCTGCGGCGGCGCAGGCCCAGGCGCCCTCTGCCGCACCCACCACGGGCGGCGCTGCGGCGGCGCAGGCCCAGGCGCCCTCTGCCGCACCCGCTCAGGCGGCAGCCCCTGCTGCCAAGGAGACTCCGGCCGCCAAGGCAGAGGCGGCCGCCTCCCGGGCCGAGATCGCCCAGGACGTCAAGCCGAAGGCCAGGACCCTCATGGTCGGCGGGGCCTTCGCCTCGCTCCTGGCCAGCATCCTCGGCCCGTTCCTGCGGCGCTGGTTCCTGTCGATGCGCGCATGAGCGGATCGGGGGAGGAGCCCCTGGCGATCGCTGTCGGCGCGCGCTATCCGGTGGGGGAGCGGCAGTACCTGCTCTCCGAGCGGCTGGCGCGCGCCGTCGCGCGCTGCCGGGAAGTGCTCATCGAGGTGGCCGGGAACCGGGATGTCATCACCTACGGCGAGCTCAGCGACGAGATCGCAGGGGCGGTTCCGCCCCACCGCATGGGGCCGCTGCTGTCGATGATCGCCCATGACTGCGCCGCCCGCGGCGAGCCCAGCCTGGCCTCCCTCGTGGTGTCCGCTGGTACGGGCGAGGTCTCGACCCCGGATGCGCGTTGGGCGCCTCCCAATCGCCGGGCCTGCTGGGATCTGTGGTCCAGCCGCTCCCGGAGCGCAGTCCCCGGTGCGACCCGCGGCCGCGAGAGTGCCGCTGCTCAGGCCTCCGAGGCGGTGGTCGCCGGCGACTCGGCGCTGTCGTGGCCGTCGTCATCGCCGCGATCGCTATCCGAATCGCCGGCGTTGCGGATGCGCAGGGGCTCCAGTCCCGGGTGATCGCGCAGCCCCTTGGCGCCGAAGAGCGCGTAGACCGCCGCCACGGCGGTCACCGCCGAGGCGGGGCCGGCCAGGCGGAGGGGCGAGACCGATTCGAACTCCAGGATGAGCTCGCCCGCGGGCAACTGCGGGCGGATCGCGACGATCGCGTCGTAGTGGAAGCTCAGCCAATGCAGGTCGTTGCGCTGGACGAGCACGCGCCGCTGGGTGACCAGCGCTCGGACGGACTGGTTCTCCCTCCACTGATGCCTCGGCCGACTCCTGGTCCACAGTCGGTGGCGCTGCGCCAACGGCACGGCGTCCAGCCCCGCCGACGCCCCGCCGGATCCACCGCCGACTCCGGTACCGGGCAGGAGAGGATGGGCCTTCTCGCTGTAGTACCGGGCGTACTCGGAGGGGCAGTCGGCCAGCACCTGCTCGTTCGTGTCGATCGCGACATCCCAGGGGCGCCCCAGGTCGAAGGCCCCGCCCAGGGCCAGGCCCCGGGCCACGGCCCTCGCCTGCTCCTGGGAGGCAACCAGTCCTGCGTACCATTCGAGCGCCTGGGACTCCGCTGCGTTCGGATGGCCGGAGTGGAACCGGTGGGCCCGCCATGCGCGGCGCAGCAGCCCGGCCAGCCTGATGAGGGTCAGCAGCGCGAAGAGCGCCATCACGGTCGCGCCGCCGCCGACGAGCACCGCCGTGTACCGGGGCGCCGCCAGCTGGGAGGTGCCCGCCCACAGCGCGGTCGCGCCGAGGAGGGCGCCGATGATCGGGGGCAGGATTCCCGCCCAGTCCCTCCCAGCGGGCATCGCGGGTAACGGCATGCGGGGCATGCTCATGGCAGGACTCCTCGTCGTCAGGGATAGCAGGGGGCTCGATCGCCATAAGGTTATCGTTTCGTAATCATCCGTATTGCTCCTTCGGTCCCTGGCGAGCCCCCCGCCGGCAGGGGGCTCCAGGCGGCATCCAGGCTCCGGTCGGGGGCGTGAGCCGCCCGTCCTTGCCGATAACCTGTGCCCATGCTGACCCGCATCGACCTGCGTGACACCGACCTCACCCCTCATCAGCTCGCCCAGCGCCTGCCGCGCGCGGCCCTGGACGTCGCCGCCGCCCTGGAGACGGTGGCGCCGATCATCAGTGATGTCAGGGCGCGGGGCGCCGCCGCCCTGCGGGATCTGGCTGAGAGGTTCGACGGCGTCCGCCCCGAGCGCCTGCGCGTGCCGCAGGAGATGATCCAGCGCGCTGTCGACGGCCTCGATCCCGCCGTCCGAGAGGCCCTGGATCTCTCGATCGCCCACAACCGCGCGGGCCACGCCGCCCAGATGCCCTCCGAGCGGGTCACGCGCATCATCGATGGCGGGATCATCACCCAGCGCTGGATCCCCGTCCGGCGGGTCGGCCTGTACGTCCCGGGGGGACTTGCCGTCTACCCGAGCTCGGTGGTCATGAATGTCGTCGCGGCTCAGGTCGCCGGGGTGGAGAGCGTCGTCCTCGCCTCGCCGCCCCAGGCCGAGCACGGAGGGCTGCCCCATCCCACGATCCTGGCGGCCTGCGGCCTGCTCGGCGTCACCGAGGTCTACGCCGCGGGCGGCGCCCAGGCCATCGCCATGCTCGCCTACGGCGCCCAGGCCGAGACCGGGGTCGATGAGGGGATGAGCGCCGAGGGTGTTCTGTGCGAGCCCGTCGACGTCATCGCTGGGCCCGGCAATGTGTACGTCGCCGCAGCCAAGCGCGCCGTCCTCGGTGACGTCGGCATCGACGCCGAGGCCGGGCCCACGGAGATCGCCATCCTCGCTGACGCCTCCGCGAATCCCGAGTACGTCGCGGCCGACCTGCTCTCCCAGGCCGAGCACGACCCGAATGCGGGATCAGTGCTCATCACCGACAGCGCCGGTCTCGCCGATGCCGTCGACGCCGTACTCGAGCGTCGACTCGCGGCGACGCGGCATCGGGAGCGCGCCGCGACCGCCCTGGGGGGCGCCCAGTCGGGGGTGGTGCTCGTGCGGGACCTGGAGCAGGGCATCGCCGTGGCCGATGCCTACGCTGCCGAGCACCTCGAGATCCAGACCGCGGATGCGCCCGACGTGGCGCGCCGCATTCGCAACGCCGGGGCGGTCTTCGTCGGCCCCTACAGCCCCGTCCCGCTCGGCGACTACCTCGCCGGCTCCAACCACGTCCTGCCCACCGGCGGCACGGCGCGGTTCGCCGCGGGGCTCAGCGTCATGGTCTACCTCAAGCCCGTTCAGATGATCGAGTACAGCGCCGAGGCCCTGGGAGCGATGTCCGGCCCGCTTGCGGCGCTGGCCCAGGCGGAGGATCTTCCCGCCCATGCCGAGGCTGTTGGCGCGCGTTTTCACGGCCGCGATTGAACTCGTATCTGGAATCCGCGCCGAGCACCCATCCATGGGTGCTCGGCGCGGATTCTCGTCCCAGGGAGGATTGGGCCTCCTACTTTCGTCCATCCGCGCTGATGAGATTCGTGGGGAGCGGTCGTCGCCGCGATTCCAACGCGCTTTTGGTGGTGGCGATCGAATAATGATGAGAACGTGATAGACGCGACTGAATTCTGTCCTCGGGAGCCGAATGGGCCGCTGGCCATGGCTGATATTCCAACAGGCATGTGATATATCACAACTCGAACATGTTCAAATTGTATGTTCCCACAGTGTTGTTCTCCTATATCAAATCGTTATCTTCGGTTCAGATGCGTCCGGACCCCATCTGGATGTGTTCCGGTGCGAACGATCATCATCGTGGTTCCGCCCTGATCCCTTGAGTCGAAATGACGGTGTGATGAGCAGTTGCTCCCTGATTCTTGTGCATTCCCCATGGCTGCCCGGTCCGGGCGCCATGGCGCGCATTCTTGCCATCGTCGGGACGATTGCGCACATTCTCACGCTTCTCGCCGGACTCCTCTTCGCCGTCGTGGCCGTCGCCTGGCTGTGGGTGAACCTCGTCGGGGCCCTCAGGCGGACCCTCATCGGCTGGTACAGGGGGCCGGGCCGCAGGAGGGGTGCATGATCGGCGGCGTCGCCAACGACCCTGTCGCGCTGGTCGGCCACTGGGGCGCTGTGGTCATGATCGGGACGGGTCTGCTCTACGTGCTCGTCCTCCTCCTCATCTCCAGGCGGTCGCCGCGGATCGAGCGGCCCCGGCATTCCGGCAGCTCCCGGGCGAAGGACATCCTGGTCGTCATCCTCATGCCGTGCCTCAATGAGGCCGAGGTCATCGGCGCGAGCGTTGGCCGCCTCCTCGATATCCCCGATGACAAGTTGCGCATCCTCGTCATCGATGACGGCTCCGACGACGGAACCGCCGATGTCGTGCGGGCGATTCCAGATCCGCGCGTGAGCGTCATGCGCAGAGTCCCCCCGCGCGCCCGCCTCGGCAAGGGCGAGGCCCTCAACGATGCCTTGGGCCACGTGCGCGACATATGGGGCGGGGATCCGGGCACCGATGTCGTGGTCGGGGTGGTCGATGCCGATGGCCGCCTCGAGCCGCAGGCCATCGATGAGGCCCGGTGGGCCTTCCGCAATCGGCGCATCGGCGCCGTGCAGTTCGGCGTGCGGATCAACAACCGTTTCTCCTCGCTGCTCGCCCGCATGCAGGACATGGAGTTCGTCATCTTCACCGAGGTCTTCCAGAGGGGCAGGCGCCATCTCCGCAGCGTCGGCATGGGCGGTAACGCGCAGTTTGCTCGCCTCGACGCCCTGAGCGCGCTGGGCGAGAGGCCCTGGACCAAGTCGCTCACCGAGGACTTCGACCTCGGCGTCCGGCTCAACGGCACCCGATGGGTCAACGACTTCCGGCCCACGGCGGCGGTCCACCAGCAGGGCGTCACCAGCCTCAGGAGGCTTCTGCGCCAGCGCACGCGCTGGTTCCAGGGCAACATCCAGTCCCTCGACCTCCTCGGGCGGGCCGCGCGCGAGCAGCGCGGCCTGGCCCGGGCGGATACCACCTGGCAGATCCTGACGCCCTACGTGCTCCTTGCGGCCTCGCTGCTCATGGCCTCGTTCGGGATCACCGTTGCCATCGTGGTGTCCAAGGCGGTGCTCGGTCACAGCCAGACCTGGTGGTGGCTGCTCAGCGCCTACCTCCTCGCCTTCGGCCCTGGCCTCGTGTTCGGCGTCCTGTACTGGAGGATCGAGCGCTCGGAGGGGCTCGGCCTCCTCAAATCCCTCTGCTACGCGCATCTCTTCGTCCTCTACGGGCTCCTCCCGGCGCTCTTCGGGTGGAGAGCCCTGCTGCGCGAGATCGTCGGGCGCACCGGGTGGGCGAAAACTGCTCGGGAGGCCGAGAAGTCCGCGGATGGCGCAGAATCGGCGGTGCCGGCGGCCGAGCTGGCGACTCGGCAGGAGGTGCCGGCGACTCGGGCGGCGGAGGCTGGAGCGGCTGGAGCGGCGGCGCTTCCGCAGGACTTCCGCATCCCGCCCGCGCTCGTGCGAGTCGATCGCCTCCCGCCGCGCTTCCCCCGGACCGTCCCTCCCGGCATCCAGCGCTCCCCGCGCCCGCCGACCACCAGCGAGCACCACGAGGTGGCTGCATGAGCGCTTCGGAGCTGTCCCCCCGGATCGGCGCCCCGCCGGAGGAGCCCGCCCGCGCCGACGAGCGCGTACCCGCCTCGCCCGCCCCGACGCCGGACAACGGCGCGAGGTCCGCGCTGCTGCGCCGCAGGCTCGTGCTCGGGGGCGCCCTCATGTCGCTCATCGGGGGAGGGGGCGCGCTCGGATACCGCTACTTCTCCACCCAGGAAACCAGCTGCGATGACTGGCAGGTCCTCTTCGACGGCTACGGCGATGCCACGTGCCAGGGCGGCGCCCTGCACCTCGCCCCCAACCCGGCCACCGAGGACGAGCGCACGCACGCGGCCCTGGCCATCTCGACGACCGCCTCCATCGCCGACAGGACCACCCAGACGATCACCTCCATGATGACCACGGAGAAACAGCTGCGCCAGGGCACGGAGCCCAACCCCTGGGAGGTCGCCTGGCTCATGTGGTCCTTCCAGGACAACGAGCACTTCTACGCCCTCGCCCTCAAGCCCAACGGCTGGGAGGTCTCCAAGCAAGACCCCGCCTACCCCGGCAACCAGCGATTCCTCGCCTCCGCTCACGAGCCCTCCTTCGAGATCGGCGTCGCCCACCTCGCGCAGGTGCGGGTGGACACCACCGGCGATGCCGTCGCTTTCACCGTCACGGCGGATGGGCAGGACCTCGGTGTCATCGAGGACTCCGACAGCCCCTACCGCAGTGGTCCGGTGGGGGCCTACACCGAGGACGCCGTCGTCACCTTCGCCGCGACCACCTACTCGCGCAACTGACCCGATCTCAAAGGAGCGCCGATGACCATCGAGCCGACGACACCCCCCGATCAGCCGCGGCAGGACGCGCCTCTGAGGATCATGCTGGTCTATGGCACGAGGCCCGAGGCCATCAAGGTCGCCCCCCTCATCAACCGGATGCGGGCCGATGAGCGCTTCGACCCGGTCGTCGTCGTCACCGGGCAGCACCGCGAGATGCTCGACCAGGTCAACGACTTCTTCGGCATCGCACCCGACATCGACCTCGATATCCACTCCCCGGGCCAGAGCCTCACCCGGGTCACCACCCGGTGCTTGGAGGGCGTGGGTCGGGCCCTGGAGGAGCGCCCCTGCGATGCCGTCCTGGTTCAGGGCGACACCACCTCGGTCTTCGCCGCGGGGCTGGCCGCCTTCTACCACTCCACCCCCGTCCTCCACCTCGAGGCCGGGCTGCGCACGGGAACGATCTCCTCGCCCTTCCCCGAGGAGGCCAACCGCAAGCTCGTCGGGCAAATCGCCTCCCTACACCTGTGCCCGACGGCGACCAGCCGGGACAACCTCCTGCGGGAGAACGTCGATCCCGCCTCGCTTCGCGTCACGGGCAACACTGTCATCGATGCCCTGCTGGAGGCGGTCGCGAGGCCGACGCCCCCCGCCGACCGGGTCCTGCGCGAGGCCCTCGAGGACTCCTCGCGCCGGGTCGTGCTGGTGACCGCGCACCGGCGCGAGTCCTGGGGCGAGCCCATGGAGGGGATCGGCAGGGCGATCGCCCGTCTCGCTCGCGCTCACCCCGACGCCCTCATGGTCCTGCCCGCCCATCGCAACCCGATCGTCCGTCAGGCCCTCCTGCCGCGGATCGAGGGGCTGCCCAACGTCGTGGTCACCGACCCCCTGGAGTACGGGGCCTTCTGCTCGCTCATGAACCGAGCGCATATCGTTCTCACCGACTCCGGGGGCGTCCAGGAGGAGGCCCCCGCGCTGTCCAAGCCCGTCCTCGTCATGCGCGAGAGCACCGAGCGCCCCGAGGCCATCGACTACGGCGTCGCCAGGCTCGTCGGAGCCGACGAGGAGCGGATCGTCGAGGCCGTGACCACCCTGCTCACCGACGGCGCCGCCTACACGGCCATGGCCCAGGCTGCCAACCCCTACGGCGACGGCAGGGCCTGCGAGAGAGTCATGGCGGCGATCGCCGCCCTGTTCGGCAGGGGGGAGCCCCTGTCGGACTTCGAGCCCTCCCGCGCCTGACCCGAACCCTGACCGACCCTCACCCCGACAAGGAGATCCCCTATGACAATGACGACCCACGCGCGCCGGCGCTGCGCGGTCCTGACGGCCCTCGTGGCGCTCAGCGCCTCGATCGGCCTCGTCGGCTCCGCCCAGGCGGCCTCTGGCGCCCCGACCGCGATCGGCGCGGCTCTCGCGCCCGCGGCGGACAACCCCGCCGATGACCTCGGCTGGGCGGACACCCCGCTCGAGGCGCCGCCCGCGCCCGCCGCCGCCCGGGCCGAGGCCCTTCCCCTGGCCGGGGATGGAGCGGGGCTCGATCTCGCCGCCGCTCCTGCCGCGCAGGCCGCTCCCCAGATCCGCGACCTGCGCGCCGACCCGCCGGCGGTGCCGAGCCGCGCCGTGACCTACTCCAACCAGGACGCCGGCCCCGCCTCCACGCTGGTCCTCTACGACACCACCGGGCAGTGGAGCAAGCTGGGCGAGTACTACGCCATGGCCATGGGCAACCTGGCCAGCCACTCCGGGCTCGTCACCGCCCTGCCGGTGGCCGACTACCGGGCCGGCCTTGCCGGGCACTACACCAACGTCATCTACACCGGGTCGACCTATGACGAGCCCCTGCCCCGCGCCTTCATCGACGATGTCCTGACCGGCAACGTTCCCGTCCTGTGGTCCGGGTTCAACATCTGGCAGCTCGTCAAGACCGACGCCGACCGGGCTGCCTTCACCGCCCGCTTCGGATGGGACGCCGCCACGTCCTACGTCGATGCCACCGACCGCGTCACCCAGGTGGAGTACAACGGCCAGATCTTCGGCCGCAATGAGCTGAACAAGGGCGGCATCATCGCCCCCCACATCACCGATGCGGGCGCCGTCGCCGTGCTCGGCAGGGCCCTGTGCTCCTCGGCCGACGGCGCCGCCGCCCAGTGCGCCAGCATCGCCCAATCGGGCACGACGTCCTTCCCCTGGGCGGTGTCCTCCGGGGGCCTGACGTTCATCGGCGAGGTCCCCGTCACCTATATGAGTGAGCAGGACCGCTACATCGCGGCGGCCGACATCGTCCTGGACTCCCTCCAGCCCGGCGCCGAGCAGATCCGCCAGGCGGCCGTGCGCATCGAGGACGTCGGCCCCGACACTGATCCCGCCGAGCTCCAGGCGATAGTGGACTACCTGTTCTCCCAGGGAGTCCCCTTCCAGATGGCGGTCTTCCCCAAGTACGAGGATCCGACCGGGGCGAAGAACGACGGCACTGCGCAGTCGATGACGCTCAAGGACACCCCTGAGCTCGTCGCCGTCCTCAAGGACGCCGTCGGCAAGGGCGGCACCATCATCCAGCACGGAACCTCCCACCAGTTCGGCGAGCTGCGCAACCCCTACAACGGCGTGTCCAGCGACGACTTCGAGTTCATCCGCTCGTGGTGCTCCGATGAGAAATCCCCGGACGCTCCGGTGGCGCCCTGCCAGCAGAACTCCTGGGTGCAGATCGGCGGGGAGCTGCCCGGAACGAACGCCAAGTGGGCCAAGAAGCGCGTCAAGGACGGCCGCAAGTACTTCAAGAAGCTCGGCCTACCCACTCCCGAGATCTTCGAGACCCCTCACTACTCGGCCTCCCGCAGCGGCTACGAGGGCATCAACAAGGTCTACTCCACCCGCTACGAGCGCGAACTCATGTACGCGGGCACCCTCACCGGCAACCCTGGCGGGCCGCACGATTACATCGGCCAGTTCTTCCCCTACTCGGTGAACGACCCCTACGGCACGCATGTCCTGCCCGAGAACCTGGGCAACTACGAGCCCAAGGACATCAACAACCACCCGCCGCGCTCGGCCCAGCAGGTGATCGACTCCGCTCGTCTCAACCTGGCGGGAACGCACGCGACGGCGAGCTTCTTCTTCCACCCCTACTACCCGCTGAGCGAGCTCAAGACGATCGTCGAGGGCATCAAATCCCAGGGCTACACCTTCGTGGCTGCCCAGGACCTTCGATGACGGATCCCGGCAGCCCCCCAGCGGGCCCGGGGGACGGCGCAAGCCGCCTCCCGGGCCCGCCCAGCGCTCCAGAGGACACCGGGCGGGGGAGGATCACGCGCCGCCGGGCCCTGCTCGCCGCCGGGGGCCTGGCGCTCGCCGGTGGGGCTGCGGGTGCGCTGATGACGTGTCGTGGCCTGGACGACGCGAGCCCCACCACCACCATCACCCTGGTGCTGCGCGACACCGATGGCGCGCCGATGACCCTGGCTCAGGCGCGTGCCATCCAGTCTGCGGGCACGGGCGAGGACGGCTACGACGACGCCCTCCTGGACTCCACGACCCTCGAGGTCATCACGATCGGGCCCCTCTACGAGGAGGACGGGGAGATCCTCGTCGACGTGCCCGAGGGCCGGGACTGCGCCCTGTGCCTGTCCTGGCCCACCTCCCAGGGCTACTCCGCGCTGATCGCCGACCTGCCCCGCCAGGGCAGCGCCGAGGTCCTCACCCTGGCCGCCAGAGGCCTGCACCAGAGGCAGGGGGCGGCCCTCGCCGCCCTGGCCGACCGGAACGGGGCGACCGGCTCCACCGGGAGCGCGGCCAGCACCCTCGAGGCCCCGCGCCGCGCCCATATGGCGACCCAGTCCGCGATCGACTCGGGCATCGGCGACGAGCAGGGGGCGCGCCTCCTCGAGCTCGCCTCCGCCGCCCAGGTCGCCCTCGACACCGCCCTCATCGGCGCGGCACCGCCGGACGCCCTCATCGGCGCGACGCTCACCGAGGCACCCAGCCCGGAGCAGCGGGGCGCCGTCATCGCCGCCACCGGCTCTGGAAGGCGGGGCGCCGTGCGGCTCGTCCTCGACGACGCGAGCGCCCCGGCCCTCGCCGCTTGGCGTGAGGCGGCCGATGCCCTTCAGCGCGCCGGTATCCACGTCATGGGGCAGATCTGCGACTCCGAGGGCCTCGCCGCCTTGAGCGACTCGGAATTCGACAAGAGGGTCGACGCCGTGCTGGCCGCCTTGCCGGGATTGGACTCCTGGGAGGTCGGCAACGAGCTCGGGGGCGACTGGGTGGGGGAGGACCCGGTGGGGCGCGCGGCGCGCGCGGCGCGGGCCGTGAAGGAGCGCACCGGCGCGCTCACCGTCCTGACCCTCTACTACCAGCTCGGGCAGGCAGCGGCCCAGGGGGCCCTGTTCAATGTGGCGGCCTCGCTTGCCGGTGGCGAGCTCATGGAGCTCGTCGACGTCATCGGCATCTCCGTCTACCCGCAGTCCCACCCGCTGGGGACCGCGGCGGATCGGGTCATGAGCACCCTGGCGGATCGTTTCCCCGGCAAGCGAGTGGCCGTCACCGAGCTCGGCTACGGAGGGGCGGACCTGGACGAGGGGCCCTGGTGGTTCGGGTCCCGCGAGGATGCCGACGCCGCCCGGATCACCCTCATAGCCCAGGTGACGGGCGCCGCCCTGGGCCGCCCCCAGGCCTGGGGGGCGCCTTTCTGGTGGTACTTCCTGGACGACGAAGAGGCCGGCGCGAGCAGTGCCGATGGTACCGACGGGAGCGGCGGTGGGGGCTCCGCCGGAGGACCCGGGGGCCTCGGGCCGGTGGGGCGCTCGCTCAAGCGGGCATCGGACTGCGCTTCTGCCTCCGGATCCTGAGAGCGTGCCCATGCCGTCGGGCGGCCCCCTCGACTCACGCCGAGGGGCTAGGACTCCTGGGCGAGAACGAAGGGGTGGACCGCCGCGGCGCCCGAGCGCCGCAGGAGATCTGCTGCGACCGTGAGGGTCCATCCGGAGTCCGTGGAGTCGTCGACAAGGGCGATCCTGGCGCCGTTGAGACGTGTCAGGGCCTCGGGCCCCCAGCCGTCGAGGCTGAGGCACTGGGCCACCGTCGCCAGGCGGGTCGCGGAGTTGACGTCATGGCGCCCCTGCTGCCCGCCAGCGGCGATGATGCCCAGGCGCTCGGCGCCCAGGCGGTGGGCGACCGCCCCTCCCAGGTGGCGGATCAGTCGCGGACGGCGGTGGGAGTCGATGATGACGACAGCGTCGATGATGCCCTCGGCGCCCACCGCGCCGCCCTGCCCCTCAGGAGCGCCCGCGCTGCCCGCAGAGGCGCCGTTGGCCCCGCTCTCGGCGCGGGCGAGGACGGCCAGGCGGTCCGCCGCCTCCAGCACGGGGGCTTGCAGTCCCGGAGGGACGAGCCCGTCCTCTCCGGAATCGAAGAGCTCTCGCAGCGCCGCCGAGATGCCCAGGCCGTCGAGCCTGCCGACGGCGATGCCCGTCCCCGCCCGCCGCTCAGGCGGGATTCTGCCCCGCAGGGCGCCCAGTCCCAGCCTCTCCATGCCCACGGGCCACTGGCGCCGGGCGGAGATCTCGACCCCGGTGCGCTCCAGTGACTCCCGCGCCGCCCTCACCTGCTCCGGACCCGGCCCCTGGGGGAGGGACAGGCCCCCGCACAGGTCGCAGGCGCCGCAGCGCCAGCCCTCGGACATCTCCGGGTCATCGAGTGCGGCGCGCAGGAAGGCCATTCGGCACTCGGGGCCGCGAAGGCGCTCATAGGCGAGCATCGCCTCCTGCTCGGATCTCCTGGCCGCCTCCACCCGGGCATAGCGCTCGGCGTCGTACACCCAGGGCTCGCCCGTGGCCAGCCAGCCTCCCCTCACCCTGCGCACGGCGCCGTCGACATCGAGCACCTTGAGCATCGACTCCAGACGGGCGCGCCGCAGGCTCGTCACCGTCTCCAGAGCGCCGATGCCCAGAGGGCCATCGGCCGTCCCCAGGGCGTCGAGCACCTCGTGGACCTGTTCGGGCGGCGGGAAGCCCTGGGAGCCGAACCAGTTCCAGATCGCGCGATCCTCCGCGCCGGGCAGGAGGACCACCTCGGCCCTCTCGACGCCGCGCCCCGCGCGGCCCACCTGCTGGTAGTAGGCCACGGGTGAGGCGGGCGCGCCCATGTGGATGACGAATCCGAGGTCGGGCTTGTCGAATCCCATGCCCAGGGCACTGGTGGCCACGAGTGCCCTCACGCGGTTGGCCTTGAGATCGGCCTCAAGGCGCTCGCGCTCCGCGGGCTCGGTCTGACCGGTGTAGGTGGACACCTCCAGGCCGGCGGCGCGCAGGGCCTGGGCGGTCTCGCCCGCAGCGGAGACGGTGAGGCAGTAGACGATCCCGGAGCCCTGGGCGCGCTGGAGGTAATCGGTGAGCCAGGCCAAGCGCGTGGCCGAGTCCGCCAAGTGCGCCACGCCCAAGTGCAGGGAGTCCCGCTGGAGGCTCCCGCGCAGCACGAGCACCTCGGGGCCCCGGCCACCCATCTCGCGCCCAGCCAACTGCTCCGCCACATCCATGGTCACGCGCTCGTTGGCCGTGGCCGTCGTCGCCAGGACGGGGGTGCGGGGCGGCAAGCCGGCGAGCAGGGTGCGGATGCGTCGGTAGTCCGGCCGGAAATCATGCCCCCAGTCCGAGATACAGTGCGCCTCATCGATGACGACGAGGCCCGCGCTGGCCGCCAGATGCGGAAGGACCTCATCCCGGAAGACGGGGTTGTTGAGGCGCTCGGGCGAGACGAGGAGGACATCGGCGCGCCCGGCGCGGATCTCATCCTCGACCTGACCCCACTGGGCGCTGTTGGCCGAGTTCATGGTGACGGCGCGGATGCCGGCGCGCTCGGCAGCGGCGACCTGGTCGCGCATGAGGGCCAATAGCGGGGAGATGATGATCGTGGGCCCGGTGCCGCCCGCTCCCGGCCGCCCATGGGGCGGGAGGGAGTCCCCCTCGTGCCGGCCGCCCCAGCCCTCGCGCAGAAGCATGGTGGCCACGAAGTAGACGGCGGACTTGCCCCATCCCGTTCTCTCCACCACAAGAGCCCGGCAGCGCCCCACCACCAGCGCCTCGATCGCCCGCCACTGATCGGGGCGCAGGCGCGCGGCCGGGCTGCCGACGAGCGCGCGCAGCACGTCCTCCGCGCGCTCGCGCAGGGCGGCCAGTGGTGCTGAGGAGAATGCGGACGATGCTGTGGCGCTCATGGCTCCACGGTAGCCCGGGGCGATCCGGGCCCACGACGAGCGCTCGTGGAGCGCGTCGCCACCGCGGCATCGGTCACGGGCGGCGGCGCGGGGCCCGATGGCGCGATCGCCCTCATCCTCGCCGACCCAGCTCCAGCCGCGGCTCACTTCCTGGGACAGGGAGGGCGCTGGGCCCGAGGCTTGCACTATTCTCGGTTCACCACCTCTCGCGGTGGGGGAAGGCCAGTGATGACACCAAGGGATGGGGCGCACGCCCCCACCAGGACGGAGCGTCCCCTGCGCGCGCCTCGGCGCCTCGCAGGGGCTGTCATGCGCCGCTGAGGCGCCCGGACGCCTCAGTCCCAAGCCGCGCCCGGCGCGGTTCCGGTCCCAACCACCCACCCCGGACGGCGGCACTGCCGCCAGGACCATTGAGGACCGCACCATGACACGCATCCGCACCACCCACGTCGGCTCCCTTCCCCGTACCGACGCCCTTATCGCCGCCAACAAGGACCACCAGGACGGCGCTCTGCCCGATGCCGATTTCGAGGCCGTCATCACCGAGGCCGTCGACTCCGTCATCGCCAGGCAGGCGTCCATCGGCATCGACATCGTCAACGACGGCGAGTACGGGCACCTCATGACCCAGTCCGTCGACTACGGCGCCTGGTGGAGCTACTCCTTCCTGCGCTTCTCCGGCCTCGAGGTCCTCCCCGAGCCCCCGGCGCGCAAGTCCTCGGACAAGCTCGAGCTCGACGCGATGACCGACCGCCGCGACTGGGTGGCCTTCGCCGACGCCTACGCCGACCCGGCCAGCGGCATCCACATCGCCAACCGCCAGCCCTGGGTGTTCCCCACGGTCACCGGCCCTCTGGCCTACTCCGGTGCCGACCTCGTCGCCCGCGACATCGCCCTGATCAAGCGCGGCCTGGAAGCGGCGGGCAAGCCGCTCTCCGAGGGCTTCGTCGCCGCCCTGTCCCCGGCGTCGGCGGCGCGCGTGGGCAACACCTACTATGAGGATGATGAGGCCGCCGTCTGGGGCTGGGCGGAGGCGCTGCGCGAGGAGTACAAGGCGATCACCGATGCGGGGCTCACCGTCCAGATCGACGCCCCGGACCTGGCCGAGTCCTGGGACCAGTTCGTCGCCGAGCCGAGCCTCGAGGACTACCGGGCCTTCTCCGCCGTGCGCATCGAGGCTCTCAACCATGCCCTGGAGGGCATCGACCCCGCCCTCGTGCGCTACCACGTGTGCTGGGGCTCCTGGCACGGCCCGCACTCGACCGATCTGGAGTTCAAGCACATCGTGGACCTCGCCCTGAGCGTCAACGCCAACGGACTGAGCTTCGAGGCCGCCAACGCCCGCCACGAGCACGAGTGGAGGATCTGGGAGGAGGTCGTGCTTCCCGCTGAGAAGTACCTCATCCCGGGCGTCGTCTCCCACGCCACCAACGTCGTGGAGCACCCCGAGCTCGTGGCCGAGCGCATCGAGCGCTTCGCGGGCCTCGTGGGCCCCGAGAGGGTCATCGCCTCCACCGACTGCGGCCTGGGCGGGCGCATCTATCCCTCCATCGCCTGGGCGAAGCTCGAGTCCCTCGCAGCCGGCGCCCGTCTGGCCAGCGACCGGCTTTGAGGCCTAGGGGTGGCAAAATGCCCCCATGACCCTCATCATCATCATCGCCGGGCTCCTGGCGATCGCTGGTGCCAGCCAGATCAGCGACCGCCTCCGGGTGGCGCCAGCACTGCTGCTCCTGACCCTGGGGATCGCCGTCGGCTTCCTGCCGGTCGTACCCGCGATCGAGATCGAGCCGGGGGTCATCCTCGAGGGCATCCTCCCGCCGCTCCTGTATGCGACGGCGGTGGCCATCCCCACGATCAGCTTCCGCAGGGAGCTCGCCCCCGTCGCTATCCTCGCCGTCCTCCTGGTCGCCGTCTCATCGGCGGTGATCGGGGGAGTGCTCACCCTCGTCCTGCCCAGTCTGTCCGTGGCCTGGGCCATCGCCATGGGAGCGGTGCTCAGCCCCACCGATGCCGTGGCCATCTCCATCGCTCGGCGCCTCGGGGTCACCCAGCGCGTCATCACCGTGCTGGAGGGCGAGGGGCTCCTCAACGACGCCACCGCCCTGGTGGTGCTGTCCTCAGCGATCTCGGCCGCCGTGGCCGGTCGGACCAGCGCGGGGGTCGTCCTGGGCAGTTTCGCGCTTGCCGTCGTCGTCGCCGTGGTCGTGGGCTGGATCGTCGGGGAGCTCACCCTGCATCTGCGCGCCCGCGTCACCGATGCCAGCGTCGACACGGTCATCTCCTTCACCGTGCCCTTCCTCGCCGCAATCCCCGCCGAGCACATGGGCGGCAGCGGCCTGGTGGCGGCCGTCGTCGCCGGCCTGGTGACCGGGCACCGCTCGCCCCGGCTCCTGCCCCCGGACCACCGCATCGCCGGCAACGAGACCTGGCGCACCGTCGAGCTCGTCCTCGAGGGGTTCATCTTCCTGGTCATGGGCCTGCAGCTGTTCGGGATCGTGGAGGACGTGCGCGCCGAGGGCCCCTCGATCACCACCGCCGTCTGGCTCGCCGTCCTAGCCGGGGTCCTCACCGTCGCCGTGCGAGCCGCCATCGTCGCCCCGATGCTCCTGTGGCTGCGCCGCCGGGGAGCGCGCCTGGCCGAGAGATGGGACGGGATGGGCGAGCCCCTCCAGGAATTCGAGGAGCGCTGCCGGGCGATCGCCCGCGGCGAGGTCCCCGAGGACATGCTCGTTCCCTGGGATCGCCGCCGCCGTGGCGTGCAGCGCAGGCTCAAGGGCCTGGCCAAGGGGCGCCGAGGGACGGGGCACGCGCATGCGCAGGCCCACGCCGCGCGGACCATCGACAGGATCCGGCGGGTCGACGCCGATATGGCCTACTACCAGCAGGTCCCCCTCGGCGCCCGCGAGGGGACGATTATCGTGTGGGCGGGGATGCGCGGCGCCGTCACGCTCGCCGCCGCCCAGACCCTTCCCGCCGCCGCCCCCAACCGCCCCTTCCTCCTGCTCATCGCGATCCTCGTCGCTGCCGGCTCCCTGGTCTTCCAGGGCCTGACCCTGCCGTGGATGGTCAGGGCCGTCAGGCCGACGATGGAGGGCCCCACCGATGAGGCCGAGCGCCGCGAGCTCATGGGGCTTCTCATCTCCGTGGCCAAGGACGTCATCCCGGAGCGCGAGGACCATCCGCTCACCGACGACGGCCGCAGGCGCATCGCCTCGGCCTCCCAGGGGGCCTCCGCCCTCGTGGCCCACGCGGCCCGCGAGGGGGCACCGGAGAGCGGTGAGGAGGCGGACTGGGCCGTGCAGCGGGCGGAGGCGCACGCGCGGGCGGTCTCCCTCGACATCGTCCGGGCCCAGCGCCAGGCCCTGCTCGACGCAGGCGAGCTCGGCCTCTACTCCGCCGGGCTCATCGAGTACGCCCTGACCCGTCTCGACTACGAGGAGATCATCCTGGTCTATCGGGAGGCCATCAACGAGGCCCCGCCGGACCGGGGCATCCCGGCGCCATCGGGCGATGGTACGGTGCCGTCGACGGCACCGTAGACTCAATGCCCGTGAGCAGCCTTCCCATTCGCCCCGGGCTCGAGGGCGAGACCCCCTACGGCGCCCCGGAATTGGATGTTCCCGTGCGCCTCAACGTCAATGAGAGCCCCTACGCGCCCAGCGGCGCCATCATCGCGGATATCGCCGACGCCGTCGCCCGGGCGGCGTCCGGTCTCAACCGCTACCCGGACCGCGACTTCCCCGCCCTGCGCCAGGCCCTGGCCGATTACCTCGCCGTCGAGTCCAGCGCGCGCCTGGGGGCGGATCAGATCTGGGCGGCCAACGGCTCCAACGAGGTCATGCTCCACCTCCTCCAGGCCTTCGGCGGCCCCGGGAGGGCCTGCCTGTCCCTCACCCCCACGTACTCCATGTACCCCGAGTACGCTCGCGACACCCTCACCGAGTACGTGACGATCCCGCGCAGGGAAGACTTCACCATCGACGTCGATGCCACCGCGGCCGTCATCGCCGAGCGCCAACCGGCCGTGCTCATCACTGCCAGCCCCAACAACCCCACCGGCACCGCCCTGCCCCTGGCCGCGGCGCGCGCCCTGCTGGAGGCCGCCCGCGGCAACGGACCCACTGCCGCCGATGGCTCTCCCACCGACTGCGTCGTCGTCATCGACGAGGCCTACGCGGAGTTCCGCCGGCCCGGCGTGCCCAGCGCGCTGGAGCTCCTCGAGAGCAACCCGCACCTGGCCGTGTCCCGCACCATGAGCAAGGCCTTCGGCGCCGCCGGCCTGCGCCTGGGCTACCTCGCCGCCTCCCGCGAGCTGGTCGACATGCTGCGCGTCGTGCGCCTGCCCTACCACCTCTCCGCGATCACCCAGGCCGCCGCCCTGGCGGCCCTGGCCCACCGGGAGGAGCTCATGGGGCAGGTCGCCTCCCTGCGCGAGGAGCGCGACTGCCTCGTGGCCTGGCTGCGCTCCCAGGGCCTGACCGCCCACGAGTCCGACGCCAACTTCGTGCTCTTCGGCCCCTTCGCCGATCGACATCGTGTCTGGCAGGATCTCCTTGACGACGGCGTGCTCATCCGCGTCGTCGGCCCCGAGGGGTTCCTGCGCGCCAGCGTGGGGACGCCCGAGGAGATGGCGGCCTTCCGAGCCGCCCTGACCAAGGCCCTCAGCGGCGCTCGCGCCGTCGGCCCCGACCCCCAGGAGCCCGCATGAGCAGCACCGTCAGCCGCATCAGCGCCGCCCGTACAGCCCGCATCGAGCGGACCACGAGCGAGTCCAGTGTTGTCGTCGACCTCGATCTCGACGGCACCGGCGCCACCGACATCGCCACCACCGTCCCCTTCTGGGACCACATGCTCACCGCGCTGGGCAAGCACTCGCTCATGAACCTCACCGTGCGGGCCACGGGGGACACCCATATCGACGTCCACCACACCGTGGAGGACACCGCCATCTGCATCGGCGAGGCCCTACGCCAGGCCTTGGGGGACAAGAGCGGCATCCGCCGCTTCGGCGACGCCTCCGTCCCTCTCGACGAGGCCTTGGCCACCGCTGTCGTCGACATCTCTGGGCGCCCCTACCTCGTCCACGCCGGCGAGTCCGAGGCCTTCGCCCATCACCTCATCGGCGGCCACTTCACCGGTTCCATGGTTCGCCACGCCCTGGAGGCCATCGCCTACCACGCCGGCATCTGCCTGCACGTGCGCGTCATCTCCGGGCGCGACCCCCACCATATCGCCGAGGCCGAGTTCAAAGCCCTCGCGCGAGCCCTGCGCACCGCCGTCGAGCCCGACCCGCGGGTGGACGGCATCCCCTCCACGAAGGGAGCCCTGTGATGAACGACCAGACCACCCCCGACGGGGCCCGCCCCGACGACGCCGACCGCATCGACGACCAGTTCGCCGCCCTCGTGGAGGGCCTCGACCTGGGCGGCGCCGAGGGCGCCATCGGGGAGAGCCCCGAGAGCCCCACCGCCGCGGGTGGGACGGCGGGGGCCTCGGACGGGGGTACGGTCGACCCCGCGCCGACTGGCTCCCCGGCCGCGCGCGCCCTCAAGATCGCCGTCGTCCTCACGCCCCTGCCCACCGCAGAGGCCCTCGCTTCCCTATGCGCTATGAGCGGGCTCGACTGCGTTGCCGTGCCCGCCTCCTCGGGCGCTTTCGCTGTCAAGGAGTTCGCCTCCGCCCACGCCGAATGGGACATCGCCGAGCTCCTGGGCGGCTCGGAGAATGAGCCGGCCGAGGCCGCTGAGCTCGCCGCCACCCTATCCCGCCTGAGCCGCGGCGGATCCGTGCTGCTCACCGCGGACCTGGCCACCGATGTCGGTATCGAGGAAGGCCTGTCCGGAACGATCACCGCGCGCCGTTTCGCCGGTGGCAGGCCGGGAGAGGAGGCCTCCGCCGGCCTCATCCTGTCCCAGATGGATCAGATCGTCGAGGACGTGCTGCTCGGTATCCTCCGACCGGAGGATGCCCCCGGGGCCATGCTGACCAGTGAGATCAAGGCCGGGCGCGCGATGCGCTGGATCGGGCGCGGCCTGCGCCGCCCCGGAACAGACTGAGGAGGGCCGCCCGCGGCCCTGCGACCATCAGGGTCCCATCACCCAGCGCCTCGCGCGGGCGCGCACGCTCCCCGGACCCCTGAGCGGCCGTTGGCGATGACGCCGGTAGACTCCCGGGCATGCCCTCACCCCGCGTCGTCGTCCTCAACTACGGCTCCGGCAATGTGCGCTCGGCCGTTCGTGCCCTGGAGCGCGTCGGCGCGCGGGTCGACCTCACCGCCGACGCCGGCTCCGTGGAGTCCGCCGATGGGCTCCTCGTCCCCGGCGTGGGGGCCTTCGGCGCCGTCATGGAGATGCTGCGCGCCGTGGACGCCCCCCGGCTCATCGAGCGCCGCCTGGCCGGCGGTCGCCCCGTGCTGGGCATCTGCGTGGGCATGCAGGTCATGTTCGAGTCGAGTCAGGAGCATGGCTCCACCATCCCGGGGCTCGCCCAGTGGGAGGGGGAGGTAAGCCGTCTCGACGCCCCCGTGGTCCCGCACATGGGATGGTCCGAGGTACGCCCGCCCGCTGGCAGTGACCTGTTCGACGGCGTCGCCGACCAGCGCTTCTACTTCGTCCACTCCTACGCCGCCAAGACGGACCCGGAGGCGGGGCTGGGGCCATCCGCGACGCGCCCGCCGCTGCCCACCTGGGCGCATCATGGCGAGGACTTCCTGGCCGCCGTCGAGAACGGCCCCCTGTCCGCCACCCAGTTCCACCCCGAGAAGTCCGGCGACGCCGGGGCCGAGCTCCTGCGCAACTGGCTGGGCGCGCTCTGAACGGCGCATGAGCCCTCACCACTGACCCGATCTCCACCGCATCACGCCCACCGCATACCGCTGCGCTCCTCGCGCGCCGCCCCGAGACCACCCAGGAGACCCCTTATGCTCACGCTTCTTCCCGCCGTCGACGTCGCCCATGGCAAGGCCGTCCGCCTGCACCAGGGCGAGGCCGGATCGGAGACCGACTACGGCAGCCCCGTGGACGCAGCCCTCGACTGGGCCCGCGCGGGTGCGGAATGGATCCACCTGGTGGATCTCGATGCCGCCTTCGAGCGGGGCTCCAACGCCGAGCTGCTGGCCCGCATCGTCGGCGAGGTCGGGGTGAAGGTGGAGCTGTCCGGCGGCATCCGCGACGATGCCTCCCTGGAGCGCGCGCTCGCCGCCGGCGCCGCACGGGTCAACCTGGGCACTGCCGCGCTGAGGGACCCGGACTGGACGGCGCGGGCCATCGCCGAGCACGGGGAGGCCATTGCCGTAGGGCTCGATGTGCGCGGGACGACGCTAGCTGCGCGCGGCTGGACGGAGGAGGGCGGAGACCTCTGGGAGGCCCTGGAGCGCCTCAACGCGGCGGGATGCTCGCGCTACGTGGTCACTGACGTCACCCGCGACGGCACTCTCACCGGGCCGAACACGCAACTGCTGCGCCGGGTGTGCGAGCGCACCAGCGCGCCCGTGGTGGCCTCCGGGGGGATCTCCTCACTGGACGACATTCACGCGCTCACGGAGTTGGTGGGGATCGGCGTGGATTCCGCGATCATCGGCAAGGCCCTCTACAACGGCAATTTCACCCTCGAGGAGGCCCTGGAGATCGCCGGTTCCGCCCGCACCGCCTGATCCCTCCCCATCCCGTCCTTCCCCTTCGCCGAGGTTGGTTGTTGTTGGGGGTGGGGTGGGTTAGTGGTTGTGGTGGTGTTGGGTGTCGTTGGTGAGGTAGGGGGTGAGGCGGTGGATGGTTAGGGGTGGGGTGGTTTGGGTGG
>NZ_MVIV01000007.1 GCF_002072175.1 Actinomyces gaoshouyii
ACCCCTAACCATCCACCGCCTCACCCCCTACCTCACCAACGACACCCAACACCACCACAACCACTAACCCACCCCAACAACAACCAACCCCACCCCCAACAACAACCCACCTCGATGGGAGCAACTGCATCGCTGAGACCCGCCGCTACTCCACGCGCTTCTTGGAGCGAAGGTCATTCCAGTAATTCAATCGCTCAAGAATACGTTTCTCATAGCCACGATCGGTTGGCTCATAAAATACCTCACGATCCTGCGGTCCAGGGAATCCATCGGGGAAATAGTCCGCTCCGGAGAATCCATCAGGAGTGTCCGGATCGTACTGGTACCCCTCACCATATCCCAGTTGTTTCATAAGACCAGTCGGCGCGTTGAGGATATGAGCCGGCGGCATCAGAGATCCTGTCCGCTTCGCCTGCTTCCAGGCCCTGTTGAAGCCCCGGTAGACGCTGATGGATTTCGGTGCCGTCGCCAAGTAGACCACCGCCTGCGCTATCGCGAGCTCCCCCTCGGGCGAGCCGAGCCGCTCATAGGCATCCCACGCAGCGAGAGCGATCCGCAGGGCTCCGGGATCGGCCATCCCCACATCCTCACTGGCGAAGCGGACGATCCTCCGGGCGATGAAGAGCGGGTCCTCACCTCCCAGCAGCATCCTGCTCAGCCAGTAGAGAGCGGCGTCAGGATCGCTGCCGCGCATCGACTTGTGCAATGCGGAGATGAGGTTGTAGTGCTCCTCGGAGGTCTTGTCGTAAAGAGGAGCCCGTGAGGCTACGACGTCGGCTAGATCCTGCGCGTCCAGCAGGACCCCGGTGCCGCTGTCGGATCGCCCCGGAGCAGTGAGGACCTGCTCGACCATGCCGAGCAGGTAGCGGCCGTCGCCGTCGGCCATGGCGATGAGCACGGAGCGAGCGGGCCCCGTCAACGGGAGCTCGCGGCCCACCAGCCGCTCTGCGCGCACGAGGAGCTCGTTGAGAGCCTCCTCGGACAACCGGGAGAGAACGAGGACCTGGCAGCGTGAGAGCAGCGCCCCGTTGAGCTCGAAACTCGGATTCTCGGTGGTCGCCCCGACGAGCACTACCGTCCCGTCCTCAACGTAGGGCAGGAACGAGTCCTGCTGCGCCCGGTTGAAGCGATGGATCTCATCGACGAAGAGCAGCGTTCCCTGGCCGATCTGACGGCGCTTCGAGGCTGCTCCGAAGACCTTCCGCAGGTCCGCCACTCCGGAGAACGTGGCGGAGAGCTGCTCGAAGACGAGCCCGGTGCGCGCGGCCAGGAGCCGGGCGATCGTCGTCTTCCCGCAGCCCGGTGGCCCCCACAGGATGATCGAGGAGAGCCGCCCCTGCTCGACCATTCGCCCAAGAGGAGCGTCGGCTCCCAACACATGGTCCTGGCCGACGACATCACCCAGTACCTGCGGACGCAACCTGTCCGCAAGGGGGCGCGTGGGGTCGCTGACAGCGGGTCCGCCCGCCTTGGCGGCGGCGTCGAAGAGAGAGGGCTCGTCGGAGGGCGTCATGGGGCACAGAGTACGACCGCGCTCCGACGCCTTCGGCACGCCTACCGTGCCGATAGCGTGAGAAGGCCTGCGCCTCATTCACTGGCCAGGACCGGTTTCGATGTCTATTTCGACCGGTCTCGCTCATAAGGGACGGGGATGACGATGGCGGCGGACAAGAGCGAGGAAAAGCGCTTCGACCGCCGCGAGGAGGAGGGCTCCCCCGACGCCCCCGGGCCAGGGGATCGTCGCTCCGGGAAGCGCGGCGAAGAACCGCGCCACACCGACGAGCCAGGCGCAGGAGGCGAGCGCTGGCAGGGCCAGCCAAACCGCTGCTGTCCCCCATACCGGCGCCATGAACGCTGCCAGCAGCCCCGCCACCGTCGCCAGGGGCACCGGCGGGGCCGCCATCATGTTCGCGGGAACGGCCCATAGCCCGACCCTCGGCTGGAGGAGGATAAGCAGCGGCGCGCAGGCGAGCTGGGCGGCCACGGGCACGGCGACGAGCGGCGCCGCCCAACGGGGAAGGCGCCGGGACAGTGCCGTCATGATCGGTTCCGAGCCGAGCAGGATCCCACCGGTGGCCGCCACGGACAGGGCGAAGCCGTAGTCGCGCGACTGCCACGGGTCGACGAGCAGCAGCACGATCATCCCCGTGCACAGGGCGGGCAGGGATGCTGATCTGCGCCCCGCGGCCACGCCCGCGAGCAGCGCGGCCCCCATGGTGGCCGCGCGCAGGACGGAGCCGCTGGGCCGCATGAGGAGGACGAGGCATCCCAGGAGGATCCCGCCCACGAGCGCCCGCCAGTGCCTGGGCAGGATGCCCAGGGCGGTGAGCACGAGTCCGAGCACGATGACGACGTGCTGCCCGGAGACCGCAGTCAAGTGGGTCATCGAGACGGTCCGCATATCCTCTCGCAGGTCGGCGGGCAGGGCATGGTCGTCGCCAAGGGCCAGCCCGGGCACGAGCGCCAGGGCGCCGGCATCCTCTCCCCCGACCCAGCGCCCGAGGCCACTGCCACCGGCACGGCCGGCCGCCCTCGTCAGCCCCTCCCTGACCTCGCCGACGACGCCCAGCACCCCATCGGGGTCGCCGAGCCTCTTGGGTGCGCTCCCCCGCCCGAGGACCGCTCCGTCGGAGGCGCCCGGGGCTGGGGCGCGCAGCCTGCCCCGCGTGGTGACGCGTGAGCCGAGGGGCGCCTCCAGCCAGGACGCTTCGCCGAGGACACGGATGCCCAGCCGCGAGGGGTTGCCGTCGATGCGCACCCCGTCCAGGGCGGTCAGGATGGTGGTGGCGCGCGGCGACGCGGTGGCGCGCGGCTGCTCGCTGATGGTCCCCTCGATGGTGACCACGCGCCCGGATTCGACGGCGAGTGTCATCGGGTCCCGGGCACGGGCCCATTGGCCCGCTGAGGACACGCCGAGGACGGCCGCCACCGTCAGGCAGGTCAGGAGCGCTCCTGCGGCGATGGGGCCCGCGGAAGCAGTGCCCGCGTTGCCGGGGCGCGGGTCGTGGCGGTGCCGGGGCGGGCGGTAATGGCCGACAGGCCCGATGAGCGCGGCCGCGAGCGCGAGGGCGACAACGGCCCCAATGGCGCAAGCCCGCCACGCGCGGGCGCCGGTCAGGCCCGCGGCGCCCCACGCGCAGGCCCAAGCCGCCAGGGAGGGCGCGAGAAGGCGAAGGTCGAGGGCGGGGGCCGCGGGCTCAGCAGCCGGATGAGCGCTCATACGGTGGCCGATCCTCGGAGGGCCTCGAGCTTGGCCTGGCCGATGCCGGGGACGTCGAGGAGGGAGTCGACGGTGACGAAGGGTCCGTGCTCGGCGCGGTAGTCGACAATCCGCTTGGCCAGGGCCGGCCCGACGCCGGGCAGGGCCTCGAGCGCGGTGGCGTCAGCGGTGTTGATGTTGACCTGCCCACTCCCACCGCTGCCACCCGCCACACCCGCCCCGGGGACCGCGGACGCCCCGGCCCGACCGGGCGCGGCGGGTGGCAGCGTCTCACCCTGGCGGGGCACGCGGATCTGCTCGCCATCGACGACGATGCGCGCGAGGTTGAGCTGCTCGACATCAGCATCGGGGGTAGCCCCGCCGGCGGCGTTGAGGGCGTCGGTGACACGCGCGTCTGCCGGGAGCATGACGACACCGGGAGTGGTCACCGCGCCGGTGACGTGGACGACGGTGCTGCCCGCCGCACCGCTGCCCACCGGCCTGGCGGTACCTCCCCCAGTGGTCACCAGGCCAGGAGGGGCGTTCGTGGGGCTCGCCGCTCCTGCGGCACCCGGGCTGCCGGTCGTACCCGCCGTGAGCGCGGGGGCGCGCGCGGTCGTATCGGCGGAGACGAGGACGGAGCGGATGGCGAGGACGAGGGCGAGGGCGATGATGAGAACGCCTCCGGCGATGGCGGCGCGCGGCGTGATGGCGACTCGTCGGGGCTTGATGGGCGGGCTCTGGGGGTCGGTGGCGCAGGCGATGCGCACGTAGTCCTCGAGGGGTCGTTTGCGCGAGGCCCGCCCGGGCGAGATCTGCCTGCCGCTCATACCTCCGAGGTTAAGGAGCGCGGGAGTTGGCTCGCAGGGCCCCTGTGAAGAGGGAGACCTCAGGTGCGCAGGACGGGGCCTGTGGTTCCCCGGCCGCCGGGCGAGATGATGACGCAGCCGAGGGCCCCGGGGCCGACGTGCACGGCGAGGGCCGGGTCGAAGGGCCAGCAATGCGCCGGTACATCGATCCGTCCACCGGCCTGTGGCGTCGCCTGGCGCTCGGCCTCGGAGGCGGCGGTGTCCGCCCCAGTGGGCCCATTGGGCTCCTCCCCGGGCGCGCCCGCGGCGATGCCGTCGATCAGCGCCCGGCCGGCCGTGCCATCGTCGGCGTGGATGATGAGGCCGGTCTGGCCGACACCGCCGGCGCTCTGGGAGGCGAGGCCGGCAGCGAGTTCGGCCAGCCGGGCGCGCGCCCGCTTGGCACCGCGCACGGCTTCGACGGGGCAGATCCCGTCGGCGGTGATGCGCAGGATGGGGCGCACGCCGAGGGCCCCGCCGAGCAGAGCGGTGCGGCGGTCGAGGCGCCCGCCGCGGCGCAGGTGGGCGAGGTCGTCCACGAGGAAGAGGACGGTGCTGCGGGAGACGAGGTCACGGGCGCGCTCGACGCCGTCGTCTGCGGTGGCGGCACCGCTGGCGGCGATGGCGGCCTGCCCGAGCGCACCGCCGGTGGTGCCGGAGTCGAGCACGGTGACGACCCGTCGGCCGAGGGCCTGATTGATGGAGTCGGCTGCGCGGGCGGCGGCGTCGACGGTGCCGGACAGGGAGGCCGCCAGGTGGAGGGCGAGGACCTCGTCGGCGCCTTCCGCGGCGTGGGCGTAGGCGCGGGCGAGCTCGTCGAGGCTGGGCCGGGATGTGCTGCCCGGCCGGTTCCCGTCCCCCGTGGTGGCGTGCAGGGGGACGACGCCGATACCGCGGGCACGTGCGAGATCGGTCGGCAGGCAAGACGAGGAGTCCGTGACGACGGCAAGGCTCATGCTCCGACGATAGCCGCGCCCAGCCGTGCCGTCAGAGACTCAGGGCTGTATGCGCCAGCGTTTCCCAGGCTCCCCCCTCTACCATGGCGCCATGACTGACACACCTGACATTGCTCGTCTCAAGGCCGAGGCCGCGCAGGCCGCCGCCGATGCCGCCGCCGCGAAGGCCGCCGCCGCCCAGGCCGCTCTCGAGGCCGCCATGGCCAGCGGTGCCGCTCAGGAGGCTCCCGAAGACGCGCCGGCTGATCGAACTGAGGAGGAGGCAGAGGACAAGCCCGCTGAGCCCGAGGCGGCCGCCGAGCCGACTGCCCCCGATGCTCCGGCGGAGGCCCCCGCAATGCCGTCGTC
The DNA here is from genome assembly GCF_002072175.1 of Actinomyces gaoshouyii. Lineage (GTDB taxonomy): Bacteria > Actinomycetota > Actinomycetes > Actinomycetales > Actinomycetaceae > Actinomyces > Actinomyces gaoshouyii. Next base: position 5,352 of record NZ_MVIV01000007.1, read on the forward strand.
GATTGAGCCGGAGGGCTACGCGGCGCAGGTGCGCGACGGTTACGCCTTCGACGGGCGCATGCTCCCCGTGGGCACCTACCTGGAGACGGCCCCTGCATCGGGCGACCCCGTCCCGGTCAAGGGCGTGCGCGTGGGCATCCCCATGGCGCTGCTCAACCGCCACGCCCTGGTGGCCGGCGCGACGGGTACCGGCAAGACCCGCACCCTGCAGCTGCTGGCCGAGGGACTGAGCTCGGCGGGGGTGCCCGTGTTCCTCTCCGACATCAAGGGCGATCTCACGGGCATGGCCGAGCCGGGGTCCACGAGCCCGAAGCTGGAGTCGCGCACGGCATCGACGGGCCAGGACTGGAAGCCGACGTCGTTCCCGATGGAACTGTTCAGCCTGGGATGCCAGGGCAAGGGCACGCCGATCCGTACGACAATCACGGAGTTCGGCCCGGTGCTGCTGGCGCGCGTTCTGCGCCTCAACGAGACGCAGACCTCCGCCCTGCAGCTCGTCTTCCACTGGGCCGATTCGCAGGGGATGGCGCTGCTGGACCTGAAGGACCTGCGGGCGGTTATCAACTACCTGGTGAACACCGACGCCGGCAAGGCCGAGCTCAAGACCATCGGCGGCGTCTCGGAAGCAACGGCGGGGGTGATCCTGCGCGAGCTGGCAGCCCTGGAGGCCAGTGGCGGGGACAGGTTCTTCGGCGAGCCGGGCCTGTCCGTGCAGGACCTCATGCGCGTATCCCCCGATGGGCGCGGCGTGGTCTCCTCCTTGGAGCTGGAGGACATCCAGTCCCAGGGCACGCTGTTCTCCACATTCCTCATGTGGCTGCTGGGCGAGTTGTTCGAGGTGCTGCCGGAGGTCGGGGACTTGGACAAGCCGAAGATGGTGTTCTTCTTCGACGAGGCGCATCTGCTGTTCGCGGACGCGACGAAGGCATTCATGGAGGCGGTCACGCGCACGGTCCGGCTCATCCGCTCCAAGGGCGTGGGCATCGTGTTCATCACCCAATCGCCCACGGATGTGCCCAATGAGGTGCTGGCGCAGTTGGGCTCCCGGGTGCAGCACGCCCTGCGCGCGCATACTCCCGACGACGCCGCGAACCTGAAGAGGGCGGTCTCGACCTTCCCGACCTCTCCCCTGGACCTCGCCAAGGTTCTGACCTCGCTGGGAACGGGCCAGGCGGTGGTGTCGGTACTCGATGAGAAGGGCCGCCCAGCCCCGGTGACGGCCGTGGTGGTAGATGCCCCGGCCTCGGTGATGGGCGCCGGGCAGGAGTCGACGGTGCAGTCGCTGCTCTCGGGCTCGCCGCTGGCCGGTAAGTACAGCACCATGGTGGACAACGAGTCGGCCTATGAGTTGCTGGAGAAGCGCATCGCGGCCGAGTCGGAGGCGGCCGCCGCCGCTGTCGCGGCCGAGGAGGCCCGCGTGGCCGCGGAGAAGGCCGCCGCCGCCGAGGAGAAGGAGCGGGCGAAGGCCGAGGCTGCTGCCGCGAAGGCGGCGGAGCGCGCAGAGGCCGCGGCCCAGAAGGCCGCCCAGAAGGAGGCCGAGCGCCAGGCTAAGGAGCTGGAGAAGTTGCAGCGGCAGGCCGAGAAGGAGGCGGAGCGCCAGCGCCTGGCCGCTGAGCGGGCTGCTGAGCGCCGCCGCCGGGAGATCGAGAAGACGATCGGCTCCGTCGGCCGCCAGATCGTGCGCTCCGTCCTCGGCAACGTCCTGCGGCGGTAGGGCTGGCTGGGCAGGTATATCGTCCACCGTTGGGTCAACGAGCACGCCGGACAACCCGAGAGAATAAGACGCATACTGAGGCTTATTCATGGGGGTGTCTGGGGCGATTAAGAACACAGGACCACCGGCCCGAACATCCAGGCCGCCCGCATCCTCCCGGACTGCCTGACGCGGCTACCCGCCACTACAACACAAGGAGCCACCCTGCGTGCGGGCGACGCCGACTGCCTCGGCGCTCCCTCGTGCGCCACGTCCCAGGCCGCGAAGCCGAGGACCTGGATGAGGTAGGGATATCCCTGGCTGATTCCCTGTGCGAGGTGAAGCGCCGTCTGGGTGAACGGCAGTCCGGCGTCCCTGGCCAGCACACTCAGCACGTCAAGGGTCTGCTCAACGCGCAAGGGACGAGAAGAACAGGTGGGGCACGGGGATCATCACCCGCCGTCACGCCTCAGCGGGCGGCCCCGCTCACTCCGGAACGATGCTCACAAGCCCCGGAGCCTTGACGATCACCTTGCGCACGCCCCTGCCGCCCAGGGTGCGCACCACGCCGGGTGCCGCCAGCGCCAGGCGCTCCAGCTCGGCGGCGTCGATCCCCGGGTCCACCTCCAGGCGGTCACGGACCTTCCCCTTGACCTGCACCACGCAGGTCACCTTCTCCGCCGCCAGCAGCGTCTCGTCCGCCACCACCGGGAAGGGCTCGTGAGCCAGTGAGGCCTCATGCCCGAGCCTGCCCCACAGCTCCTCCGCGATATGCGGGGCCACCGGGGAGACCATGAGCACCAGGGCCTCCGCCGCCTCTCGCGGCACCGCGCCCAGGGACGTGAGGTGGTTGTTGAGCACGATGAGCTTGGCGATCGCCGTGTTCAGGCGCATCCCCGCGTAGTCCTCGCGCACCCCCACGATCGTGCGGGCCATGAGCCGGCGCGTGGCGTCGTCGGCGGCCTCATCGACCACCGTCACCTCGCCCGTGGACTCGTCGATCACATTGCGCCATAGGCGCTGCAGGAAGCGCTGCGCACCCACCACAGCGCGCGTGTCCCAGGGGCGGTCCACATCCAGCGGCCCCATCGACATCTCGTAGACGCGGAAGGTATCCGCTCCGTAGGCGTCGTACATCTCATCCGGGGTGACGATGTTCTTCAGGGACTTGCCCATCTTCCCGTACTCGCGGGTCACCGGCTCTCCGCGCCAGGTGAAGGCCGCCTCACCATCGGCGCCGGCACTCTCCTCCACCTCCTCCGCGGGCACGTACTGCCCCCGGGAGTCCTTGAAGGCGTAGGCCTGCACGTATCCCTGGTTGAACAGGCGGTGGTAGGGCTCCGAGGATGAGACGTGGCCGAGGTCGAAGAGCACCTTGTGCCAGAAGCGCGAGTACAGCAGGTGCAGCACCGCGTGCTCCACGCCGCCCACGTACAGGTCCGTGCCGCCGGAGGTATTGCCCCCCTCGGGCCGGGGACCCATCCAGTACGCCTCGTTGGCCGGGTCGATGAGCGCCGTCGCATTCGTGGGGTCCGCGTAGCGCATCTCGTACCAGCACGAGCCCGCCCACTGGGGCATCGTGTTGGTCTCGCGGTAGTACTTCCTGGGCCCATCGCCCAGGTCCAACTCGACCTCCACCCACTCGGTGGCCTTGGACAGCGGCGCCTCCGGGCAGGAGTCGGCGTCATCGGGGTCGAAAGAGCGCGGGGAGTAGTCGGTGACCTCCGGCAGCTCGATTGGCAGCATGGACTCCGGGACGGCGTGGACGAGGCCGTCCTCGTCCCAGACGATCGGGAAGGGCTCGCCCCAATAGCGCTGACGGGAGAAGAGCCAGTCGCGCAGGCGGTAGGTGACCGCGGCGCGCCCCACGCCCTTGGCCTCCAGGTACTGGGTCATAGCGGCCTTGGCCTCATCCTTGCCCATGCCGTTGAGGTCGATCTCGCCATTCGCGGAGTTGATGAGCGGGCCGTCCCCCGTCCAGGCGGCCTCCTCCAGGTTGAAGCCCTCTGGCGGCTGGATCGTGGCGACGACGTCGATCCCGTACTTGCGGGCGAAATCCCAGTCGCGCTGGTCGCCGGAGGGAACCGCCATGATCGCGCCGGTGCCGTAGCCCATGAGGACGTAGTCGGCCACAAAGACCGGTACCTGGCGCCCATCCACCGGGTTGATGCCGAACAGGCCCGTGAAGACGCCGGTCTTGGCCCGGCCCTCGTCGGTGCGCTCGGCGTCCGTGGCGGCGGCGGCGTAGGCGCGGTAGGCGGCGACGGCCTCGGCCGGGGTGGCGTGCCCGCCGGTCCAGGCCTCCTTCGTGCCCTCGGGCCAGGCTGTGGGCAGCGTGAGGGCCGCGGCGTCGTCGTCGATCTGGGCCTGTGTGCGGGCCGAGGCAGCGGAGGGAGCCCCGCCCAGGATCGGGTGCTCGGGGGCCACCACCATGAAGGTGGCGCCGAAGAGGGTGTCCGGGCGCGTGGTGTAGACCGTGAGCGCATCCTGGCAGGCTCCGGCGAGTGCGGCCCCGGGTACCGCGTAGGTCACCTCGGCGCCCTCGGACCGGCCGATCCAGTTGCGCTGCATGAGCTTGACCTTCTCGGGCCAGTCGACGGTGTCCAGGTCCTCGGCGAGGCGGTCCCCGTAGGCGGTGATCCGCATCATCCACTGGCGCAGGTTGCGCTTGAAGACGGGGTAGTTGCCGCGCTCGGAACGGCCCTCGGAGGTGACCTCCTCGTTGGCCAGCACCGTGCCCAGGCCAGGGCACCAGTTCACCGGCGCGTGGGAGATGTAGGCCAGCCGGTGGGAGTCGATGACCTCGGCGCGCTCCGCCTTGCCCAGTTCCGCCCATGGCCGGCCGTCCGGAGTGGGCACCTCGCCGGAGGCGAGCTTGGCCTCGAGCTCGGCGATGGGGCGGGCGGCGCCCGTGCCCCGGCCGTCGCGGCGAGGGGCGGTGGGGTCGAACCAGGAGTTGAAGATCTGCAGGAAGATCCACTGGGTCCAGCGCACGTAGTCGACGTCGATGGTCTGGATGGAGCGGCGCGAGTCGTGGGACAGGCCGAGGCGGCGAAGCTGGCGGCGCATATTGGCGATATTGGCCTCGGTCGACGCACGCGGGTGCTGGCCTGTGGCCACGGCGTACTGCTCGGCGGGCAGGCCGAAGGCGTCGTAGCCCATCGTGTACAGGACGTTCTTGCCTGTCATGCGAGTGAAGCGGGCGATGACGTCCGTGGCGATGTACCCCAGGGGGTGGCCCACGTGCAGGCCCTTGCCGGAGGGGTAGGGGAACATGTCGAGCATGAAGAACTTCTCGCGCCTCGCGCCGGGGCCCGCGAGATCACCCGCGGGATTGTCCGCCCAGAAGGTGCCCTCGCTCTCCCAGCGGTCCTGCCAGGAGGTCTCGATGCTGCCCGCCAGCGCCGCCGTGTACCGGAAGGGAGGCGCGTCAAAGGACTCCGGGACGGCTACGGGGTTCTGGGTCATGGTGCTCTGCGCTCTTTCCCTGATCATCATGCCCTGAGGGGCTTCATCCCCCAGGGATCGTGGCTGGGGCCAGCCTATCCCCCGGCCGGGCCCTCCCCGCGCCATGCCCGAGCGGTGGGCCTGTCCTCCCTCTGAGGGGCCGGTCACGTCCGGGCGCGCGGTCCCCGCTCAGCGGGCGCCCGGAACGCCCGGGGCGCTGGTGACGACGAACTCCTCCCAGCCATCCTCATCCAGTCCGGCGCGCAGGCGCGCCATGGCGGCCTCGATCTCCTCGGGGGCGACGTCCTTGCGGGCTGAGGAGAACTGCAGGTCCGCCTCGGTGCGGATCGGCAGGACATGCACGTGAAGGTGATCGACGCCGTAGCCGGCCACCATGACCCCGGCTCTCGCGGCGCCGAAGACGCGGGTCTGGGCGGCCCCGATGCGCCTGGCCACCACGGCCAGGTGGGCGACGAGCTCGTCGGGGGCGTCGACGTAGGAGTCGATCTCCTGGAAGGGGACGATGAGGACGTGCCCGTCGGTGTGGGGCTCGATCGTGGCGAAGGCGGCGCAGTGCTCATCGGCCCACACGAAGGAGCCGGGGATCTCGCCGTTGATGATCTTGGTGAAGAGGGTGCTCATGCGCCTTATCCTCCCAGACGAAGGCGCCTCGCGCCGATAGTCAGCGGCCTTCAGCGGCAGGCGGCGGTTCGAGCGGATGATGCCCGCAGCGGCGGTCCGGCCGCCGACTGCGCCCGGCCCCGTCAGTCCGTCAGTCCTCGGCGAGGACCCAAAGGGAGCCCGCCGGAATCACGGCTTCCCCCGGTCCCGGTGCTCCACCGGATGCCTCCGCCGCCTCGGGAGCGTCCCCCCGCCCCTCTCCAGTGGCGCTGACGAGTCGGATGCGGCTTGGGCGCAGGCCCGAGTCGCCGTCGACCCGGCCCCGTCCCGTCACGACGATCCGCGAGTCCAAGCCGATCCCGGCGCGGTCAAGGGTCTGAAGGGTGTCGGGGTCGTCCTGGATGCGGGCCACGGAGCCGGTCTCCCCCACGCGCAGCGCGTCGAGACTGCGCAGGGCGGTGACCTCCATAGCACCATCGGCGGTGGGGATCGGATCGCCGTGGGGGTCTCGCGAGGGGCGCCCCAGGGCGGCATCGATGCGATCCAGGAGGCGCTCGGAGACGGCGTGCTCGAGGACCTCGGCCTCCTCGTGGACCTCGTCCCAGTCGAAGCCGAGGGCCTCCACGAGGTAGGTCTCCAGGAGTCGGTGGCGGCGCACCATGCCCATGGCACGGCGCATGCCCTCGGCGCTGAGCGTGACGGCGCGGTAGGGCTCATGCTCCAGGAGGCCGGCGTCGACCAGCCGCGAGACATTCTCCGATGCCGTGGAGGCCGCCACCCCCATGCGCTGGGCCAGGCCCGTGATGGAGGCGCCGGCGCCGTCCCACTCCGTGGCGGCCCAGACCGCCTTGAGGTAATCCTGGGTGACGGTCGAGTCAGCGGGGACGGCCGTGTCGATGGGGCGCGCGGGCACCGTCGCGCGCGGGGGACTCTCCTCGCTGCCCTGGTGGGCGGGGGCGCTCATCGCAGCAGTGTCATCCACTCGGACCACAGACCGACGACGACCGCGAGGGCGACGAGCGCGTAGATCGCAGCCGCGCCCCACCAGCGCCAGGCCACGAGGCGGCGGGCGGTGGCGGGGCTGACGCCCAGGTGCCCACCGGCGGCGGCCCACGCCCAGGTGGATGTGGCCACGGAGATGGTGACCGCCCAGATGAGCATGCAGAAGGGGCAAAGCTTGCCCAGGTCCATGATGGAGACGAACAGGAACCAGGCGACGAAGAGGATCCCGCCGATGGTCCCGGCCACCATGCCCCGCCACACCCAGCGCGGCAGGCGCATCCCGCCCAGGAGGAGCGCACCCAGTGTCAGGAGCGCGGCGAAGGCCATCGCCCCGATGTGGGCGTTAGGCACGCCCAGCAGGTTGCCCTGCCATATGTCCAGGGAGGCGCCGCAGGAGACCAGGGGATTGATGTCGCAGGACAGACCCGCGAGGGGCTCCTTGATCTGCTTGATGTGGGCGGTGGTGAGCTCCCAGCAGGCCCCGAGCGCGATGATCGAGCCGATGATGAGGAGCCAGGCGTAGCCGCGGGGAGCTCCGGAGGAGGCGGTGGCGCCGGCGCCCTCGACCTCGAGGATGGTGGGGTCGGGGTCCTCGGCGCTGGCGAGATAGGCCTCCAGTTCCTCCTCGCTCATCGCATCGATCTCTGCCTGGGTCGGCACGTGGGCCATGACGGCGCTCCTCTCGCTGCCCCGGTTATCGACCGGCCGCGCGCCTGGTGACGCGACCGGCCCATTGTGCACCCTGTGAGTGCTTGATGACGCGACCATTCAGCCGTCGGCCCTCGCCGTGCCCCATGTCTCGCCCTCATCGGTGGGATCGGGCTCCGCGGCCCCGGTGCTCGCCGGAGTCGCGGGGGCGCCGAGGCCGATCGTCCCGGAGACGAGCAGTAGTACCAGGGCGCGCACGGCGCGGCGGAAATCGGCACTGCGGGACCGCCGAGCCCGCCAGATGACCTGCCGGAGCCTCATGAGCGCTCCGATCAGCACGGCCAACGGCGGGCCGGCACGGGTCGGTCTGTCGCTGATACCGGTCTCGCGGGGATCCCTGTCCTGATGGGTCATCAGCCAGCGCCCTCAGGCGCCCCCGGCAGCGATGCGCTGGGCGAGATCGGCCACGAACACCGCGGTTTCCTCCCAGCCGGACACGGCGTGGCAGGGGATGCCGAGCGCGAGCACCGGGTAGTCGTTGCCCTCGGGGTCGAGGCGGTCCCCGACGAACAGCATCCGCTCACCGGGGATGCCGGTGACCTCCGCGAGGCGGGTCATCCCATAGGCCTTATCGACTCCCTTGAGGGTGATGTCCACGCTGGTCGAGCCGCCGGAGCGGACCTCGAGCCCGGGCAGGCGGGCGGCCACGGCGTCGCGCAGGGCGCCCTTCTTCTCCCCCGTCGGGTCCCAAGCGCGCTTGGCATCGAGCGGCGCCTCCTGACCGAGGGCGGAGAAGGTGATCTGGCTGCCGCGATCCTCCAGGATGTCGCCCCAGGTCCGCCCCTCCCACAGACCCAGCCTGCGGGCCTCGGCCTCGACAACGGCGAAGCCCTCCTCGATCTGCTGCGGGCTCAGGTCGTTGGCGTAGACGAGCCGCCAGCCGGGCATGCCCTCGATGGCGCGCGCGTCCTGGTCATCGGCGTGGGCGGTGCCGGCGGCGGCGCCATGGACGTAGTAGCGGGTGCCGCAGGTGGGCATGAGATGGAGGCGGGAGAGCTCGACGTCGTCGGCGCCGAGGTGGGCCAGGAGCTGGTCGCGGAACTGGCCGATCTGGCCCCCGGAGATGACGCAGACGGGGACGACGTCCAGCAGCGAGCGAAGGGCGGCGGCCATCGGCTCGGGCATCGCCGACTTGGAGGGGGCGAGGGTGTCGTCGAGGTCGAAGGCCACCAGCGCGGGGAGCGGCGGCGCGTCAGGAGAAGTGGTCATGGGATGATTGTCGCCCACGTGCCCCGATCCGCGGAAACGGAGCGGGGCACGCAGCGCCGCGCGCCCGGCCAGTGGCGCTCCGGGGCTTACGGGGCTCAGGAGTCCTGCGCGCCCCGCAGGTGCTCATGAGCGGCGGCGAGGGCGACCTCGCGGGCCTCCCGCTCCTCACGGCGCCCGCGCACGTACAGGGCGGTCACGGAGACGGCCAGGCCGCCCCAGATGATGATGATCGCGACGAGCATGAGGATGATGGCGGCACCGGTCATGTCAGTTCTCCTCCTCGGCAGCCGCCAGAGGGGCGTCCAAGTCGATGGGCGTGAAGTCATCCACGGGGGTGCGCCACCTGGTGAGCGAGAGCACGGCGACGATGATGGCGCCCAGGGCGAGCATCCCCCAGCCGAAGGCGCCGAGCATCGCGCCGGAGTAGCCCTCGTAGCCGTCCTGGACATAGGAGCGCACCGTCCGGAAGAGCATGTAGGCCAGGGCGAGCGGGGCGACGACGGCGATGAGGAAGCGCCACCAGGCGCCCACCGCACGGGTCTCGGAGACGAGGTTGAGGTGGCGCTGGAGCGGCTTGGCGCGGCGCAGCACCCAGGTGACGCCGATGCACGTGATGGTGGCCGAGCCGACCACGCCGATGTTGTTGATGAAGGCGTCGACGATATCGAGGTCGAACAGCCCCGAGGCAGTGCCGAACAACAGGAGCGAGAGCGCGGCCGAGGGCAGGCAGACCAGGAGGGTGGTGCGCGGGATGGACATGCCGGTCTTCTCGGAAACCCCGGGGACCACCACCTGGATGATGGAGATGAAGGAGGTCAGCCCCGCCATCGCGAAGGAGGCGAAGAAGAGCACACCGAAGATCGTGCCACCGGGCATCTGGGCGATGACCGTCGGGAAGGTGACGAAGGCCAGCGAGGGCCCGGAGATCTTGTCGATCTCTCCCACGGCGATGCCCTGGGCGTGGGCCATGAATCCGAGCGTCGAGAAGACCCCGATCCCCGCCAGCACCTCGAAGGAGGAGTTCGCGAACGCCGCCACAAGCCCCGTTCCCACGAGATTGGAGCGCGGCCGCAGGTAGGAGGCGTAGGTGAGCATGATGCCGAAGCCGATGGACAAGGAGAAGAAGATCTGCGCGAAGGCGGCCATCCACACCTTGAAATCGCCCAAGGAGGACCAGTCCGGGGAGAACAGGGCGTTGAGCCCGCCAGTGGCGCCGGGCAGGAGGATGGATCGCACCACGAGCGCGAGGAACATGACGACCAGCAGGGGCAGGAAGATCCTGTTGGCCTTCTCCACGCCGTTGCTCACGCCTCGCGAGATGGTGACGATGCCGAAGGCCCACACGATGACCAGCGGGATGATGACCCCGGTCATGGGAGCGATCGAGAATGAAGGCGCCGCATCGCCGAACCGGTCCGTGCCGACGTAGTTCGAGAAGAAGCCGGCGGCGTCATCGCCCCAGGCCAGGGTGACGGAGAAGACCGTGTAGCTGAGCGACCATGCCACCACCACGGCGTAGTAGGTCATGATGACGAAGCAGATGAAGACCTGCCACCAGCCGAGCCACTCGAAGCGCCTGCTCAGGCGGCGGAAGACCGCCGGGGCGCTGCCGCGAAGGCGGTGGCCCAGGGAGTAGTCGAGGAAGAGGACGGGGATTCCGACGAACAGCAGCGCGATGATGTAGGGGATCATGAAGGCGCCGCCGCCGTTGGAGTAGGCCACACCGGGGAAGCGCCAGATGTTGCCCAGCCCGATGGCCGAGCCGATCGCGGCGAAGAGGAAGCCGACCTGGCCGCTCCACTGCTCTCGCTCGGGTGCCCGCGCCGCTGGGGCGCCGTCGGTGCTGGACGACATGCTGTGCCTTCCTGGGGTAAGGCGCCGGAGCGGTGCCCAGCGCAGGGAATCGAGGATGCCGTGGGATCGCACGAAGCGCGCCCCGGGGCGAACCTCGGCACCGTAGCCCCGCGCGCACCACCGCCAGTGAGCGGTCCATCATCCGGGACGCAGGTCCCAGTGAGCGCCGGCCGACCGGTCGACTCAGAGATATTGCGCGCTTGCGAAAATACTGCAGCACAGGCTCACCTGTCCTTGTTTGGCAACGCCCGGAGGCGTCAACTCGCGCGGTTGGACAAGGCCTGAACGACCGGCGCGCCCACGCGGATCGACTCGGGATATGCCTGGAATTCCAACATTTTCCTGTTCCCTGGCGACACCTTGAGGGTCGCCTTCCTTGGAGTCGCCGGTGGAACTGAGTCACCTTATTCGCATCCGAGTCACCAGCGCCGCAAGGCGCCGTCCGAGAGGAGCCCATCATGGCCGCCGTCGCCCCCATCTCCACCTGCACGACCACCTCCTGCGCCTTCAACAACGGGGGCTGCACCGCCTTCGCGATCACCGTCGACGGCGCTGCGGTCTGCTCGACCTTCATCACCCTGGACGCCCGCGGCGGCCTGCCCGTCGCCGAGGGGCACGTGGGAGCCTGCCAGCGCCTGGAGTGCGCGCACAACATCGATCTCATGTGCACCGCTGATGGCGTGAGCATCGGCGGGGACACGGCCGCCTGCCTGTCCTACGAGGCCAACTGACGCCCGGCTCCCGCAGCGCGAGAGGGACTCATCCCAGTTGGAAGCGCGCGGGCAGCAGTTCATCGGCGAGCCTCCCCAGGGCCGGGGCAATCTCGGCCGGGGCGAGAGGCGCGCCGGGCAGGGCCACGAGCACGGTGCGGGTCTCGTCGGAGCCGACATGCATGAGCGTGACGCCCCAGGGATCGGCGTCGACGACGAGGACCCTCTCGATGAGGTTCCGAGCCATCCCGATGCTGGGCCGTCTCGAGCACAGCGAGCCCGGGGCCTCATCGGCGATGACGGCCTCGCACAGGGCGCGCAGGGATAGATCGCCGACGGATCGCACGGCCTCATGCGCGTCAAGGACCTCCAGGGGCGACCAGGCGGTCTGGGCAGCCATGGCCTCCTCATCACCCTGACCGGCGAGGTCCTCCACCATATGGCTGGAGACCCCTTCGGGGCCGTGGAGGATGACGCGACTGCCCTGGACCAGAGCGAGGCGCGCGCCGGGGGCGCGGGCGAGCTCGCTGACACGACCGAGGGGGTCCTCCCCCGTGATGGCGCAGTGGCACACGGGTGTGGCGCTCTCGGCGAGGACGGTCTCAACCCAGTTGGCGGGGACCCAGCGGAGGGTGCCCAGGACATGGGCACTGGCGGCGGTGACGCGGATGCCGGGCTCGGAGGCGTCCAGGACGATGTCGAGACGGACATCGACGAGGCGGTCATCCGGGACGTCGGCCAGGGGTGTGCCGGGCTGGGGGCGGATGGCGATGAGGATGAGGCCTTCGACGTCGAGCGCGTGGGCGACGTAGGCACCGGCCCCGGACGGGTCGAGCCGGTAGGCGCTCACGGCGGCGCTTCCAGCGCCCGCGAGGAGCCTGCGGGCCGTGCGGCGCGCGCGCTCGTCGATCCCTGGCACCCCAGTGCTCTGGTGCTCATGGGCAGGACTCATGCCGTCTCCTTCATCAGGCGATCGGGCGGGGCGCCCCCAGGCGCCCTCACGCCACAGGTGAGGCTACCCTCAGAGGGTGGGGGTATGTCGAGCCCGCGGGCGGATGAAGGGGGCGCGGAGGCGCAGGAGCGGACAGCACCCGGCACGAGAGTTGCGATGGTGCGCGATCGGCCCGGGAAGCGAGGTTCGAGCCGCGAAAAACGGAACCGGTTTCGAGGTGCTTCTCAACCGGTCTCAGTGCAGGCGATCCGCTCACTTGAAGCGGCTCGAGCTCTGGGCACTGCGCAAGCTCGTTCACCCAGGCCCGAACCAAGACCATCAACGATGGCGGGGGCGGACCTTGTGCGAGGGGGTGGAGCTAGGGGGATTCGAACCCCCGACCTCTTCCATGCCATGGAAGCGCGCTACCAACTGCGCCATAGCCCCGAAGGGACATCCGCCCGGCTGAGCCGATCGGATCGTGGAGCTAGGGGGATTCGAACCCCCGACCTCTTCCATGCCATGGAAGCGCGCTACCAACTGCGCCATAGCCCCTCACGGGAGCCACCCGCCGGGCGACGCGGACAACTCTATGGACTCGCAGGCCCCTGGGGCAAATCCGCCGCGCGTGTGCTGGCTCACCGAACCGCGCGGAGACGCGGGATGTCAGGGCAGCAGTGCCGTCGGCTCGGCGCCGTCGTTCCAGTCCTGGAGCTCCCATCCGGGCAGGCGGTGGGAGGAGCGCAGCCTCGCCCAGTGGGCGTTGTCCAGGCCCCGCAGTCCGAACCAGCTGGAGGCGTCCATGCCGAGCAGCGCCGTCGTTCCCTGGGTGATGGCCGATCCGTGCGCGACGATGACGAGCGGCCCCTGCCCCACGGTGTCCGCGAGGCCCCTGACGGCCTCGCTGAAGCGTCGACCCACGGCGCGACGGGGCTCCACATCGACCCCCTGGGGGTCCTGGCCGGTGCGCCACACGGCATAGGCATCGGGCCAGCCCGTCCTGATCTCCTCGGCTGTGAGTCCCTCCCAACGCCCGAAGTCGCGCTCGGCGAGGCCGGAATGCGTGGTCACCTCAACCGCGAGGCGTGCGGCCAGGGCCTGCGCCGTGGCGCGGGCCCTGGCCAGTGGCGAGGAGACGATCCGGCACGCGTACGTCCACCCGGCTCCCAGCTCGCGCGCGCCGATGAGGGAGCGCAGAACGTCCTCGAGTCGCTCGGCGCCGGCCTCGGCCTGGGCCCTGCCGGTGGCGTTGAGGGGGATGTCGACCCGGCCTTGGACACGGCCCCCCACGTTGTAGTCGGTCTGCCCGTGGCGCCAGAGGATGACGTCGGTCATGATGGTTCCGGGGTCAGTCACCGGCCTCGGAGGCCCCAGCCGCCTGGGCGGCCTCGGCGAGCACCGAGGGTAGGCCGATGACGGGACAGTCCTTCCAGAGGCGCTCCAGCGCGTAGTACTCCCGGTCCTCGGCCTGCTGGACGTGGATCATGATCTCGTCGTAGTCCAGGAGCACCCAATGGGCCTCCTCGATGCCCTCGCGCATCCGGCGCTTGGCGCCCGCGCGCGTCATAGCCTCCTCGACGGCATCGACGATCGCCCGCACCTGCCGGTCATTGCCGCCGGAGAGCACGAGGAAGACGTCGGTGAGCGCCAGGCGCTCGGAGACGTCGATCGCGATGATCTCCTCCGCCTTCTTCTCTGCGGCCGCACGTGCGGCGGCGATGGTCAATTCGACGGCGCGTTCGGTCGCGGCCATGGGGCTCCTTCCGGAGGGGGCTGATTGGCATTGGCCTGATCGACCACGCGATGGCCCAGCGGCCAGCGCCCGGTCAGGTCAGGTCAGGAGGGGAGTCCAGTCGAGCGCCGCCTCGGCGTTGACGGAGGACCCCCCGACCTGCGACATGATGACCCAGATGATGATCAGGACGACAGCCGCGAGGACGAAGGCGAGGAGGATGGCCAGTGTCCGGCGGCTGGCCGGTGATCCCGAGGAATCCTTGCCCACGCGCGTCACGTCCTCCCATGAATCGGTGGAGGGCTGGACTCCGAGGGAGGCGCGGCCGGCCTGGGGCTCAGCCACGGCGGGCGCCGCTGGAGCGGCAGGCTCGTTGTAGCCGGCGTAGGAGCCATAGGGCGATGGAACCACATAACCGAGGTCTTCCGCCGGATCGTCCCTGAGGTCCGCGGGCGCCCTGGTCACCACGGTGTCGGCGGGAGCGGGGGCCTCGTCCTCGAGCGGGGCCTCGTCCCCGGAGCGCAGGGCGCGCCATTGCGGGGAGTCGATCCCATCGAAGTCCTCATCGACGGGCTGGACAGAACCGAGTTTACCGGTGCTGGCGTTCATCGTGCGAACGCCCTGCGCAGCTGCTGGGATGCGCACGATCGGCCGACGGATCGCGCTGGGGGCCGAGGGCTCCGCCGTCGTGCTGCCGGACCGGGAGGCAGGGCCGTTACTCTCCTCCGGTACCGGTGAGGCCTCGGCCTGCGGGGCTCCGAGCGCGGAGCCGTCTCTCGCGGCCGTCCGCCAGGTGGGCTCGTACCCCCGGTCGCCCTGAGGGGGCTGCCAGCCGCGCTGCGGCTGGGGCGACGTGGGCTGCTGGGTGGTGGCCGGGGAGTCGGCCTGCGCGCCCCGCTCCATGAGCGAGCGCCGTAAGGGGGCGGCCGACGGGCTCTGCGGGTCAGGGCCACCCGTGCCCGGCCCTCCTGAGGTCGACGCCGATGGGGCGCCGCCATCGGCGGAGCGCGGGCCGTCCTGAGCGAGCGGGAGGTCGGATGAGGGGAGGACCCCGGTCTCGAACCCGGAGATCTCGACGACCTGGTCGGCGCTCAGCGAGGAAGCGGAGCCGATCTGCTGCTCGCGCCCCGCCTGCCCGTCCCGGGCGCGCGGGAGCGCATGGGAGGCGGGTGCCGACGCAGCGGGGCCGGAAGCCTCACTGGCCTCGCCCCGAGGACGAGGCGTCGAATCAGCCGACCCGCTCACGGCGGCCGAGGATGTGCCGGGAGGGGCGACCTGGGGGCTGGCATACCAGGCGCGCACCCATGGGAGCTCGGCGACCTCGGGGGAACCGTCGCGTCCGGCCGCAGGCTCCTGCGCCCGCGGCCCCGCCGCGCGGCTCGGGTGCTCGTTGGCCGGCGCCGAGTGCCCGGATGAGGAGACGTCGCGGCCCGCAGGCGGCGCGGAACTGTACTGCCAGGAGTCGACCGCCGCCGAGGAGGTCGCCCTCACCTCGGGGGCCGCGGGCTCGGCGACGACGCCGCCACCGGGGGTCGCGACGGGTTCATCAGGGTGCCCGGAGCCGGATACACGCCCGACGCCTGGCGACCCCTCCGAGGCCGAGTAGTCGTGGGACCTGTCCGCGGCCTCGGCCGAGGAGGTGGCGGAAGACGAGGAGATCGTGATGTTGTGCTCGTCGGCCAGCGGGTCCTGGAGGGCCCGGGCCTGCTCGATGGTGATCTCGCCCGCCGCGACCGCGGCGCGCAGCGCCTCGGCCTCCTCACGCAGGCGCTTCATCTCCCGCCTGGTCAGGAGGGGCTGCTGGCCGGTGAGGATCGCCTCGCGCTCCGCCTCGCGCTCCGCCTGCCGGATGGACCGTCGGCTGCTGTGATCGGGGTCGCTTTTCGAATCGGATGTCGTGGCGTCAGTGGGCTCCGGGCTCACCGTCGTTCTCCTTCCTGAGCGACTGCTCTCGCGCGACGCGTGCGGTCATCGACGTCGTCGATGACGCCCGCCCGGCCCTACGGTAGAGGCCGTACTTGCGAATGTACTGAACCACCCCGTCGGGCACGAGGTACCACACGGGCCCCCCGTCGCTCACTCGCTCACGGCAGTCCGTTGATGAGATGCTCATCGCGGGGACCTCCATGAGGGAGACCCTGTCCTCAGGCAGGCCCATATCCGTCAGAACGTGGCCCGGCCGGGTCACGCCCACGAGTTGGGCGAGCTCAAAGATCTCTTCGTTGTCCTTCCATGTCAGGATCTGCGCGAGTGCGTCGGCTCCGGTGATGAAGTAGAGCGCGGCGCCAGGGTATTTCGCGGCGATGTCATGCAGGGTGTCGATCGTGTACGTGGTGCCACCGCGGTCGATATCGACCCGGGACACGGTGAAGCGCGGGTTCGAGGCGGTGGCGATGACCGTCATGAGGTAGCGGTGCTCCGCGGGAGAGACTCGGCGGTCCTTCTTGAAGGGCTGCGTTGCCGTCGGGACGAAGATCACCTCATCGAGGTCGAAGGCGTGCTGGACCTCGCTCGCCGCCACCAGGTGCCCGTGGTGAATGGGATCGAAGGTGCCGCCCATGATGCCGATGCGCAACTGGCGCGGCGCTCCTTGCGCCACGCCCGCCTCACCAGCACTCTTGGGCACGAATACTCCTCCGGTCGGTCCCGCGCGTACACCCGGGATGCCCCCATCCTGCCATGACGCGCACAATTCGGGGGCCTTGCCACACGCCGCCAGTGCGTCTCGTGGGATTCCCCTCAAGCCTTGAGCCGCGTGGCTCCCGCGTGCTGAGCGTCTCGAAGTGCCATCATTTGCCGTATTCCTAACCTGAGACAACTCCTGGGCTGGCTCCATGCGGTCGCAGTACAGCGCCGCCTCGACCAGCCGCCGGAGGCATCCCCGGCCGGGCCCGCGCGGCCCGCCGGGGCCTGACGAGACGAGGAGGGACCCTCATGTCCAGGCATGAACGACTCTCAGCGATCCTGGGAATCATCGTCGAGGAGGGCGGAGTCCGTATCGATGACATCGTCTCGCGCCTCGGCGTCTCAGCGGCCACCGCGCGGCGCGATCTCGACCTGCTCGCGAATCAGCAGCTCCTCACCCGAACGCGCGGCGGAGCCTCGGCCAACCCGACCTCCGCGCAGCTCCCTCTTCGCTACCGCAACTCCCGGATGGCCGATGAGAAGACCAGGATCGCCCGCGCGGCGGCGGCCATGGTCTCCGCCGGCGACACCATCGGCCTCAATGGCGGGACAACGACGACGGAGGTGGCTCGCGAGATCGCCCTCGTGGAGGACGCAGCCGACCCCAACCATCCGGTCACCGTGGTGACCAACGCGGTGAACATCGCCTCCGAGCTCACCGTGCGCCAGGGCGTGCGCGTGGTGGTCACCGGCGGCGTGGCACGGGCGCGCTCCTACGAGCTCACCGGCCCACTGTCCGAGCTCATCCTCCCCCAGATCACCATCGGCACACTGTTCCTCGGCGTCGAGGGGATCGACGCCCTGGGCGCCTACGCGCAGCACGAGGGCGAGGCGGCGGTCGGCGCCGCGTTCGTGCGCTGCGCGCGCAGGATCGTCATCGTCACCGATCATACGAAGCTGGGCACGACCGCCTTCGCGCTGATCTGCCGGGCCGATCGCATCGACGCGCTGCTCACCGACTCCGGCGCGCCCCCCGAGCAGCTCGGGCCACTGCGGCAGGCAGGCATCGAGGTCATCACCGTGTGAGACGGCTCATGGCCTCACGTGCCCATCGCCCTCCACCACCCAGGTGGTCGTCGTCAGCTCCACCAGGCCCATGGGGCCGCGGGCGTGGAGCTTCTGGGTTGAGATCCCGAGCTCGGCGCCCAGGCCCAGCTGGCCGCCGTCGGTGAATCTGGTGGAGGCGTTGACCATGATGGCCGCCGAGTCCATGCCGGCGATGAAGCGGTTGATGACCGCGACGTCCTGGGCGAGGACCGCCTCGGTGTGACCGGTGGTGTAGCGGCGGATGTGGCTGATCGCCGCCGCGAGGTCGTCGACGACCCGCACGGCCAGGTCCAGCGAGCCGTACTCGGTGCCCCAGTCCTCCTCGACCGCCGCAACGAGGTAGCGCTCAACGCCCTCCCCAGCGGCGGGATCGGCGAGAATGGCGCGGGAGGCCTCGTCGGCGTGAAGGGTGGTTCCGCGCTCCCAGAGGGCCCGGGCGGCGGCGGGGAGGTACTCCTGGGCGACGTCCTGGTGAACGAGCAGGGTCTCGGCGGCGTTGCACACCCCGACGCGCTGGGTCTTGGCGTTGACGACGATGCCCACAGCCGCCGCGAGGTCGGCACTGGCGTCGACGTACACGTGGCAGTTGCCCGAGCCGGTCTCGATGACCGGGACGGAGGAGTTCTCGACGACGGCGCGGATGAGCCCGGCACCGCCTCTGGGCACGAGCACGTCGATGAGGCCGCGGGCGCGCATGAGGGCCTGCGCGCCCTCACGCCCGGCGGGATCGACGGTGGTCACGAGATCCGCGGGCAGCCCCCGATCGGCGAGGGAGGCCCGGAGCGCGGCGACGATCGCGGCGTTGCTCCGCCCGGCGGCACTGCCGCCGCGCAGGACGACGGCGTTGCCCGACTTCACGGCGAGCGCGGCCGCATCGACGGTGACATTGGGGCGGGCCTCGTAGATCATGCCGACGACGCCCATGGGGACGCGGAGCCTGCGCGCCCGCAGCCCATTGGGCATGGTGGAGCCGTCGACGACCTGGCCCACGGGGTCGGGCAGAGCGGCGATCTCCTCCACGGAGGCGGCGATCCGCTCGATCCGGGCCTCGTCGAGGGCCAAGCGGTCGACGAGCCCCTCCTTCATGCCGGCCTCGCGGGCGGCGGCCAGGTCCTCCTCGTTGGCCCCGCGGATGCTCCCGCTCCGGGCGCGCAGGGCGGAGGCCATGGCGAGCAGGGCGGCGTCCTTGACCGCCCGTGTCGCCCCGGCGAACTCGCACTGGGCCGCCCGCGCCGCGAGGGCCGTCTCGCGGACGAGGACCTCGGCGTGGGCCGCGATGGTGCTGGATCGGGCGGACCGCGTCGTCATCATGAGACCAGTCTACGTTCCTCGGCAAGGTGCCCGAGTGGACGGGGCGGTCGAGGGCGCCGAGGAGCGGGCCCGGGCGATACACGCCCTGGGCGCAATCCCCTCATCGCGGTAGACTGCCGCGACGCCTGGTCACGTAGGGCATCTGCGGCGTCTTTCCGGCGTTCCAGCCCGCACCGTCGGCACCACTCGGTGCGATGGAAGAAGCATCAGTCCCCTGAGGAGTCAACGCATGAGACCCCGCAGCCGCGCGCCGCTCCGCGCCGTGGCGCTCGCGATCCTCGCGCCGCTGGCTGCCTGCCAGAGCACGCCGTCCGATGACGGGCGCCCCGGCGGGGCGCCGGGATCCCCGGAGCCGACGATCGTCGTCCCCCCGGGCGCCGCTGGTGGTGGTCCCGTCCTCGAGCCCGACCGGGCCACGGGCGCCGGCCACGCGCCGACGTCGATTCAGCCGGAGACGACCTCGACCGCGGTGAGCACCAGCGCGGGCCCCGATGACTCCACGACCCGCTCCTCCTCCACCCAGCAGGCTTCACCGATGCCCTCCACCCGGGCCACGGAGAACCGCGCGTCGACCGAGGCCTCGATGAGCTCGGAGAAGGGCGCCCTGGAGTCCGCGCTCAGCGGCGCCACCTTCACAATCTCCCAGGCCTCCGCGCCCGAGTGCGTCGGGCTCGAGGCCACGTTCAACGCCGACCACACCTATGTCGGATCCGCCGTCACCAGCGCGCCGGCGTCCTGCCTGCCCGAGTACGACGGCTGGGAGATCGGCCAGGACTCGCACGGCTACACGATCACGAACCGCGATGGGAGCCTCTTCGTGGCGCGCTCCATCACCCGCTCGGCCGATGGCTCCATCGTCCTGGAGCGCTCCGAAGGGACCCTCACTCTGATCCCGAAGTGACTCAGCGGTGATTCAGCTCGCCAGGCGCGGGAGTTCGGCGAGGTCGTCGCGGTGCACGACGGGCACGAGGTGGTCGGGCATCGGCGCCCCACTGCCGCGGGCGTCGAGAACCTCCTCGATCTCGGTCGAGGCGTAGCGGCAGATCCCGCGGGCCACAGGGCCCCTGGGCCCGATGACCTCGATGACGGAGCCGGACTCGAACTCGCCGTTGACCCCCACCACGCCGGGCAGGAGGAGGGACTTCTTGCCCACGGTGAGGGCGTCGGCCGCCCCGGCGTCGATGAGCACGCGTCCCTCGACCCGGGAGGCGTGGGCCATCCACAACCGCCGACTGGGCCGGTGGGGGCCGGTCGGCTCGAACCAGGTGCCGAGGTCGGTCGGCACTCCCCCGGGCCCGAGCAGGCGAGCGGCGTCGTCCGCCGAGGCGATGATCGTGGCGGTCCCGGAAGCGCAGGCGATCGTGGCGGCCTGGGCCTTCGTGCGCATCCCACCGGTGCCCAGGGCCGATCCCGAGCCGGTGACATCGACGTCCTCCAGGCTCCTGCCTCCGGGCACGTAGCGGATGGGGGCGGCGCCGGGCGTGCCGGGGCGGGCGGTCCACATGCCGTCCACGTCCGTGAGGAGGATGAGGACGTCCGCCGTCACCAGGTGGGCGACGAGCGCGGCCAGGTGGTCGTTGTCCCCCAGGTTGAACTCCGTCGTGGCCACGGCGTCGTTCTCGTTGATGATCGGCACCGTGCCCAGGTCGAGCAGTGTGTCGAAGGTGGTGCGAACAGTCCGGTAGTGGCTGCGCACGGCCACATCCTGCGCGGTGAGGAGCACTTGGGCGATGACCACCCCGTAGTTGCTCATCGCCGCCTGCCAGCGGGCCATGAGGCGCCCCTGGCCCACGGAGGCCGCCGCCGCGAGCATGCTGAGGTCGTCCGGGCGGTGCTCGATCCCCAACGGGGGCAGGCCCGCCGCGACCGCGCCGGAGGACACGAGCACGACATCGTGGCCGCGCTGCCTCATACCCGCCACGAGCCTGGCGAGCACATCGATGCGGTTGAGGTCGAGCCCGCCGTCATCGCGGGTCAGCGAGGAGGATCCCACTTTGATGACGACACGGGATCCCTCGGGCAAGGCTGCGGGGCGCGCGCTCACGACTCCGCCCCGTCATCATCGTCGCCGCCCCCGCGGGACCAGGAGGAGGCGTCGGTCCAGATGCCCTCGGCGGCCTCGTCCCGCAGCTCCTGGCGGGCGGCCTCCTTGGCGTCCATGCGCTCGTGATAACGCATGCGGCGCTCGGCGTTGGTGCGCCGGTGGTAGTTCTCGACGCGCGTGTCCGTCCCCCGCGCCCCGAGGAGCTCGGCACCGGTGGTCATCGTGGGCTCCCAGGTGAACAGGACACCGCCGTCGACCGCGCCGATGAGCACAGCGTCCCCGGCGCGCGCGCCGGCCTTGACGAGCAGGTCCTCGACTCCCCCGGTGGCGAGCCGGTCGGCGAGGTAGCCGATCGCCTCGTTGTTGGAGAAGTCGGTCTGGAGGATCCAGCGCTCGGGCTTCTCCCCCCGCACCTGGTAGACGCGCCCCTCGGTGGGGTGGTTGATAGGCCGGACGACGGCGATGTCCTCCTTGCCGCGCCGTCCAACGGCGGCCGGCCGGACGACGGGGCGGGCGGCCTCGCGCTGCTGGGCGAGCCCGGCCGCGGATGCGGGCTGGGCCGCTCTGGCGGCGCGCACGCGCTCGGCCAGGGCGAAGGAGAGCTCGCGCAGACCGGTGTGGGCCACGGCGGAGATCGTGAAGACCTGCAGCCCACGGGCGGCGATGTCGTCAGTGACGAACTCGGCGAGCTCGGCGGCGTCGGGGACGTCGGCCTTGTTGAGCACGACGACGCGCGGCCGCTCCATCAGCGGCACGCGGCCGGTCAGGAGCGGGTCGTTGTCATCGCCGAGGCGCTCGGAGTAGGCGGCCAGCTCGGCCTCGATGGTCTCCAAGTCACTCAGAGGGTCGCGACCGGGCTCCGCAGTGGCGCAGTCCAGGACGTGCACGATGACGGCGCAGCGCTCAATATGGCGGAGGAACTCCAGGCCCAGCCCCTTGCCCTCGCTGGCGCCGGGGATGAGGCCGGGGACATCGGCGATCGTGTAGCGGGTCAGGCCGGCCTCGACGACGCCGAGGTTGGGGACGAGGGTGGTGAAGGGGTAGTCGGCGATCTTGGGGCGGGCCGCGCTCATGGCGGCGATGAGTGAGGACTTACCGGCGCTGGGGTAGCCGACGAGCGCGACGTCAGCGATGGTCTTGAGCTCCAGGGTGATGTCGCGGACCTGGCCGGGCTCACCCAGGAGGTGGAAGCCGGGGGCGCGGCGCTTGGAGGAGGCCAGGGAGAAGTTGCCGCGCCCGCCAGTGCCGCCCTGGGCGACGACGACGCGGGCGTCCGCTCCCACGAGGTCGGCGAGGACCCTCCCCTCGTCGTCCTTGACCACCGTGCCCTCGGGCACGGGCAGGACGACGTCCTTGCCGTCGACGCCGCGGCGCCAGTCGCCCATGCCCGGAGTGCCCTTCCCGGCGCTGCGGTGCGAGGAGCGGTGATAGCTGAGCAGGGTGGTGGTCCGGGGGTCGACGGCGAGGATGACGTCGCCGCCGTGGCCGCCATCGCCGCCGTCGGGGCCGGCCAGCGGCTTGAACTTCTCCCGGTGGATGGAGGTGCAGCCATCACCGCCGTCGCCCCCGGCGACGTGGAGGACCACTCGGTCGATGAAGCTGGGCATGGTCTCTCCTCATGGATGGGTCGGGATGGTTGGGACTGGGACGGGCACCGCGACCCGGCCCTGGGAACAGCGCGAGGGCGGACGGCCGAAGCCGTTCGCCCTCGCGAGAGTCCGGGTGCGCGAGGCTCAGGCCTCGGGGAGCACGACGTTGACGACCCGGCGGCCGCGGTGGGTGCCGAACTGGACGTTGCCGGCCGCGGTGGCGAAAAGCGTGTCGTCGTTGCCGCGGCCCACGTTGTTGCCGGGGTGGAAGTGGGTGCCGCGCTGGCGGACGATGATCTCGCCGGCCTTGACGAACTGGCCGCCGTAGCGCTTCACGCCGAGGCGCTGGGCGTTCGAGTCACGGCCGTTGCGGGAGGAACCAAGACCCTTCTTATGTGCCATCTCAGGCTTCTCTCTCTCTTGACTGGTGCGATTCTTCGGTGGCGCCGGGCGTCACTTGATCGCAGTGACCTTGACGGCCGTGAGCTGGGCGCGGTGACCCTGGCGCTTGCGGAAGCCGGTCTTGTTCTTGAACTTGAGGATGTTGATCTTGGGGCCCTTCTCGTCGCCGACGATCTCGGCCTTGACGGAGGACGTGGCAAGGTCAGCGGCGGAGGCGGTCACCTTGTCGCCATCCACCAGCATGACGGGGGCGAGGGTGACCTCGTCGCCGATCTCACCGGCGAGCTTGTCGACAACCACGACGTCGCCGACGGAGACCTTCTCCTGACGGCCACCAGCCTTGACGATCGCGTAGACCACGGGAATGCTCATCTCTTCCGATTCTGCGGAGCGCCTCCGGTGGGCCTGACCGGCCCGCACCGGGAGGGCGCTCTCCTGGGCAAACGGTGCGACACGCACCGGCTGACTACTTTAGGTGAAATGCTCCCGGGGCTCCAAGCCCGGGGCTGCGGCGCGCCTGTGTTCTTCGGCACGGGCGGCCCTCACGGGCCGGGCTGGCCGATGAGGGGCCGCACCTGCGCACGCATCTGGTCCGGGGACATCGCGCCGACCCGTGTGGCCGCTATCGTGCCGTCAGCGCCGATGAACCAGTGGGCGGGGATCCCGTAAACGCCATAGGCCGAGGAGATCGCGTCCTCGGTGTCCACAACGGTGGTGTAGGTCAGTCCCAGGCGCTGGACGTAGTCGGCGACAGTCTGGGGGCTGTCCTGGACGTGGACGGCGATGATCGTCAGCTGATCCCCGTACTCCTGGGAGATCGCCTGGACGTCGGGGGCCTCGGTGCGGCACTCGGTGCACCAGGTGGCGCCGAAGAGCAGCCACACGGGCCTGCCCCGCAGATCGGTCAGGTCCACCGGGGCGCCGTTGATGTCCGTGGCGCTGAAGGCGGGGGCTTCCTGACCCACCTGGGGGGCGGCGCCGCTGGGAGCGTCCGTCGACAGCATCGTCACCCCGCCGCCGCCCTGGCCGGAGGCCGAGGCGACGGGGCCCTCAGTGCGCCACGAGCCCGTCAACCACACGCCGCCCAGGATGAGCGCCGTGGACACGGCCAGCACGAGGCCGTTGCTCACCCACACCGGGATATGGCGGCCCGTCCGGGAGCCGCCCTTGGGGCCGTCGCCCTTGCCGGCGCGCGCCGTCGAGCGCGCGGGGCTCGCCCCGTACTCGTCCAGGAGGGCCTCGTCATCCCTCTCCTCACGATCAGCCATAGGAGTGCAGCCCTCCGAAGAAGTGGTTCCCGAAGTACGCGAAGAGCACCGCGGCGAACCCGAGGATGAGGAGCCAGGCACTGCGCGATCCCTGCCAGCCCCTGGTCACCCGGGCATGCAGGTAGGCGCCGTAGACGAGCCAGGTCACGAGGGCGGCGGTCTCCTTGGGATCCCATCCCCAGTAGCGCCCCCACGCGGTGTTCGCCCAGACGGCGCCCAGCACGGTCATCATGGTCAGCAGCGGGAAGGTGGCGGTGGCGGCCTTGTAGCCGACGTCGTCGAGGACCTCGAGCGAGGGCAGCGACCGGAACCTCTTGAGGCGGGGGTGGAGGAGGTAGAGGACCGCCGCCGCGAAGGACACGCAAGCCGCCCCGTAGGCGAGCACCGCGAAGAACACGTGGAGGGTCAGCATGAGGGAGTTGCGCAGAGCCGGGACGAGCGGCGTGATCGCCTTGTCCTGGCTGTCGGCGTAGATGAGCAGGGCGATGACCACCGGGAGGACCACGATGGACAGCCAGCGCACGCGGTAGCGGAACTCGGCGATGAGGTACATGAGCAGGATGCCGAAGGTGAAGGACACCGCGAACTCATGCTGGTTGGCGAAGGGGCTGTACCCGGTGGCGCTGGCGCGCAGGGCCAGGTAGGCGGTGATGAGGGCCAGGGCGATGGCGGTGAAGCCGGTGGCGTACAGCGCCAGCCCCCTGGGCAGGTCGGGGCGCGAGGCGCGTGCCCAATGGGCCGAGTGGCTCGCCCGGCCCCCCACTGCACCGCCGACGGCCTTGCCGCCGTGAGCCCCGCCCGGGCCCGCCGGGGCCGGGACGGCCTGAGCTCGGGCTCCGCGCCCTGTGAGGACGACGGCGTCGCAGACGACGGCCAGGACGAGGATCGCCATGGCCGAGGTCAAGAGAAACTGGCCGATGCTGAGAACGTTATTCATGGTCGCTGGGCTCCTTCTCCTTGCTCTCCTTGGCAGTGGTGGCGGGATCAGGGTCCTCGGGGTCGTCCTGGGACCCGACGGCGGCCTCGATCCGCCCGACGAGCGCGGCGAACATGCGCTCGAAGGTGATGTCGAGGCGCGAGACCGATCCGAGGCGGATGACGCTGCCCGTTCCCTCCTCGCCGGATTCCACGCGCGCCCATAGGCGCCGATAGGGCATGAGGAAGGTGATCGACATGCCGATCATCAGCAGCGCCGAGGCGGCCCACATGATCGGGGTGCCCGGATCCCGCCGGAGCGTGAGCCCCGTGTACTGGCGCTCCCGTTCGAAGGTGACGGTGAGGTCCTCGAGCTGAGCGGCGGTTCCGGCCGCGGCCGCCTGCTCGGACTGCGGGTCGGTGTGCCCGTCGGGGGCCAGGCCGACGATGGCGGTTCCCGGCGCGATCCGGGACATCGCCTGCCCGGAGGCGGGCAGGAAGACGTAGACGACCCTTCCATCGGGCAGGTCGACACGCCCATAGACCTCGGTCTTCCGCGGGGTCTGCCACTGGAGGGGGACGCTGCGCTGGGCCAGAACGGTCCCGGCGGCGTCGACGATGGTGATATCCGCGGATGTGCCGTAGGAGGCCTGATGGAGCCTATAGCCGTCGATGGACATCGGCGAGTTGACCCGTACCTCCTGGCGGGCGATCTCCTCATCGCCGCGAAGGATGCTCAGGTCGGACATGTAGTCCATGGGCCGCCCGGTGTCGGTATAGGAATCGGTGAAAGAGTTGGCGCGCACGCTCAGCCCCGTGCCATGGCCGATCTCGATGCTGGAACCGACGGGAACGGTCAAGTCCTCCTCGATGCCCCAGGTGGAGGAGACAACGAAGGCGCCCAGGATGAGAACGAAGGCCGCGTGCGCCAGTACGGTGCCGATGCCCGAGCGCGCGTTGCGGTCGGCGTAGAGGCAGTGCTCGGGGTCACGGTCATCCGGGATGACCCGCCAGCGGGCCTTGCGCAGCACCTCCCGGGTCGCCTCCAGCGACGCCGGGACACCATCGGGGCTGGGGACGCGCGCGCGGTAGCGGGCCTTGTCGAAGAACCGGGGGGCGACATGCACCCGGGGCTCCCTCACGCGCTTGACCAGCTCGGGGATGCGGTGGGCCGTGCAGGCGATGATGCTCAGGGCCAGTAGCGAGACCACCACGTAGAAGCCGACGGAGGTGAAGACGTGGAAGAAGCCCAGAGCGTCGAAGGCCGTCGTCAACCGCCCCAGGGCGGGACGCCTGGCGTTGAGGAAGGACTCCTTGGCCCATGGGTCGGCCAGGAGCTCCTTCGTGGCCTGCGGCAGGAGCGAGCCGATGAAAGCGTAGAGGGCGAACAGGAGAATGACTATCAGGCCGAGCGTCTTGGAGTAGAAGAGCCGGTAGAGCCAAAGGAACAGCTCGACCACCGGCACGTCCCTCTCCCCGCCGCTGATGTCGGGGGCGGTGACCTCGGCGGCCGAGTCAGGCCCTCCAGCGCCTGGAGCGGCCTTGGGCGCCTTGTCTGTCATGGAGTCCTCCTCATAGTGGGGTGCTCACGAAGCCGGAGAGCGGGGCCAGCAGATCCATGGTCATCAGCGCCCCGACGGCGATGAGCAGAACTCCCGAGGCGATCCGGATGGCGCGGCCATGGGCGCGCAGCCACGCTGTTCTGGCCGCCGCGCGGTCAATGCCCAGGGCCAGGACGATCACCGGCGCGCCGAGCCCGGCGCAGAACACGACCATGAGCGCAAACCCCTGCCAGGCAGAAGCCGCTTGGGAGGCGAGCGCGATGATCGCACCGAGCACCGGACCGATGCAGGGCGACCATCCCAGGGCGAAGCCGATGCCCATGAGCAGCGAGCTGAGAGGGGTCGCTCCCCCGCCCGGGCGGCCGGCATCACCGAGCCCACCGCCGAGAGCTCGGTCCAGTGCCCTGATCCGCAGCAGTCCAACGGTGTGCAGGCCCATCACGATGAGAAGGGCGCCGCCCACGAGGCGCAGTGCCCGGCGGTGCGGGCCCAGGGCGACGGCACCGGACACGATGAGCGCCCACAGCCCCACGAACACGACGGAGAAGCCGAGCACGAAGGCAGTGGCGTTGAGCACGACGCGCGGCGGGGCGGGGCGCGCGACCCCGTCGACTGCCGGGGCCCCAAGGGGGATGGCCGCGCCGCCGCCCTTCACCTGCCCGAGGTCGCCTCTGGTGAGCACTGGGGCGCGGCGCAGCGAGGGGATATCCGCCGCAGCGGCGCCTCCGCGCCCAGCGAGATGGGCGAGGAGTGCGGGCACCAGGGGCAGAAAGCAGGGCGAGGCGAAGGCCATGAGACCCGCCAGGAGCGCGACGGGAACGGACACGGATGTCATCGGGGAGCCGCCTCGGCAGTGGCGCTCGCGCTTCCCGTGGGGGCGGCGGACGCTCCCTGGGGTCCGACCGCGTCGCCCTGCGAGCCCAGGTTAGCCATATGCGAGCGCGCCTTGCCGGCCATCTCCGAGTCAGGGGCGAGGGCGATGACCTTCTGCCAGGCGGCCCGGGCGGCGTCCTCGTCCGGCGGGTTGGTGCTCATGCGGATGAAGCCGAGGTAATACCAGGCCTCCACCTTGGCCGGATCCTCATCGGTGACGCCGGTGAGGGTCTCGATCGCCCGGTCGTAGTCACCGAGACCGGCGTAGGCCCGCCCGAGCCGGATCCTCAGATCGAGATTCGCAGGATCGGCCTCGATCTGCGACTGGATGGTGGAGACCTCCGCCGCCCACTGCTCGGTGCCCGGCTTGGAAGCATCGCCCTGCGCGCCGGCGCTGGCCATGGTGCCCCCGTGGGGAGAGCCGGAGGAGACTCCCCCCACATTGCTGTACCAGATCGCGACGGCGATGCCGAGAATGACGGCGGCGACGAGCGCGATGCGCTCCGCACTCGACAACGGCGCACGCCGCCTCGACCTTGAGCCGGCCGGCCCCCGGTGCTCGTCCTCACCCCGCTTGGCGCGGCGCGAGGCGAGCTTGGAGCCGATGAGATCGTCGTCGTCCTCAAGGCCGGCGTAGAAGGCCTCGGACTCGTCCTGCTCCTCCGACTCGGCGGCGTCGGCGCTGCCGGCGCCGCCCCCCGATCCCTTGGCCCCGTCTTTGGCGGTCTCCTCGGCGCTCCCGAATCCGGCGGCCCGTCCCCCCGCCCGCAGGAGCTCCTGACGCTCCTGCGGGCTCAGCTCATCGAGCAGCTCGCGGACTCGCCTGAGGCGGTCGTCATCCGGCACTGGGGCATCGCCCCGCGCGCCGCTGCCCTCAGCGCCCGCCATCAGTGGCCGCTGCCTTGGGAGGCGCCGGTCGCCGCCTTGTCCGAGGGGTAGTGCTCGGCATTGGCGGTCGAGACGTCCGAGGCCTTGAGCTCCTCGGCGGTCTTGCCCGTCAGGGCCAGGCGGCCGTTCTGCGCGGCGTTCTCCGCCTGGTTGATGATCCGCTGCTCGTAGTCCGGGGCGTGGAAGCCATAGGAATTCTCGGAGTAGACGTAATCGAGGTAGAAGCTTGCCTTGCGCTGGTACTGCTGGGCCAGGGCGACCTGCTCGGGCGAGGTGCCATTGGTCTTGGCCGCTTCCAGGTCGGAGATGAGACCGACCAGGGCGTCAAAGGCGCGGTCGCGCGAGGAGATGAAGTTCGCCTGGATCGTGCGCACCCGCTTCTCGATGACGCCGTCGCCGGTCTTGTGGCAGGTGCCGCAGGAGGCGTTGACATCCACCATCGGCGTGGTGACATGGTGGTTGGAGACCTTGCCGGCGCCCACGCGCTTGTAGTTCATGTGGCAGTCGGCGCATCCAACGCCGTTGGCGGCGTGGACCGAGTTGGACCAGATGTCGAACTCGGGGTGCTGGGCCTTGAGCATGGGCGCCCCGGTCTTCTCGTGAGTCCAGTCGGTGAAGCCCTGCTCCTCGTAGTAGGAGTAGATGTTGTCGATGTCGATCCCCTTGTCCCAGGGGAAGGTCAGGACCTTGTTGTCCCCCTTGAAGTAGTACTCCACGTGGCACTGGGCGCACACGTACGTGCGCATCTCCTGCGGGGTGGCGTCCTTGTTGACCTCGAAGTCGTTCACGCCCTGGCTGGCCTTGAGGGCCTTGATGGCGCGCATGAAGGACGGGCGGGTGACCCGCAGCTCCATGGTCTTGGGGTCGTGGCAGTCGATGCAGGCCACCGGGTGCGACACCGAGCCATCGGCGAGGACCTCGGAGAGCTTCATCGTGCCAGTGGCCTCGAAGCCCGCTTCCCGATCGCCGTTGCCGAGCTTGTCATAGAGGGCGGGCGCCGAGACATGGCAGTTCGCGCAGGTGCCGGGCTGTTGGTCCTTGGCGTTGCGCAGCGTGTACTGCTGGTCGATCGTGGCGTACTCGTGACCGCGGGCGTGCCGGTAGTCCACGGCGAAGGCGTATCCGGACCACATCTCGATCAGTCGGGGGTCCTCCTCCAGCTTCTGGGACTTGACCTCGCTGCGGGGGTCCCCCTCCACCGAGTGCGGCACCATCGTGCCCGCGTGCTCGGCGGGGGTGAACTCCGCCGTCTTCTTGTAGTCCGCGTACTGGATGGGGTAGTTCTGGCCCCAGGTGGCGGGGTCGTAAGAGGTCTCATCGAGCTCCACGACGTTGTAGAAGGCGCGCGAGCCCTCGACCTGGTGGTCGTTGATGCTCATGAGCAGCATGGTCACGACGAAGGTCGCCCCTGCGACCAGTGCCATGAACAGCACCATGAACACGGGGCCCCCGAAGAAGGAGCGCTTGGGCCGCGCCGTGACCTCGCCGGGACCCTCATCCCTGGCTGGGCTCGTGGCGCTGTTGCGGTCAACCTCCGCTGCGGGCCCCTCGGGACTCTCGTCGGCGGTGTCCATGGCCTGATCCTCTCTACTCATGGCCGATCCCGGAATGGCAGCGAACGCAGTCGTAGACCTCGTTGCGATTGAGCGCCCCGTGGCGCATGTCGTCGGTCACGTCGGCATGGCAGTTCACGCAGGCCTCGTTGGCGACGTCCATGTTGACGTCGCGGATGACGATGTTCTCGGGGTAGTCGCCGGTGGTGAACTTCAAGCCGTGGAGGAAGCCGTCCTCCGCCTTCACCCAGTACTTATGAACGACATTGTCATGCGGCAGGTGGCAGTCACCGCAGGTGGCGCTGCGGCGGTGGTGACCCGCCTGCCAGGACTTGTACTGGTCCTCCATCACATGGCAGTTGACGCAGGCCCGCGGGTCATTACTGAGATAGGAGAACCCCTTGGCGTACACGAAGGTGTAGGCCATCAGCCCAACGAGGAGGCCGAGTGCGAATGCCACGACCCAGCGCAGGATCGCGGTGATCCCGATCCTCCTGCCGGTGGCCGCCGCCATGACCCCTCCCCACGATTCTGTGCGCAGTGCAGGGGGACCATCCCCCCGTTTGATGGCATTGCGTCATCACGTCCAATGCTACGGGGATCTTCGCGGATCCGCCGTCGCAATGAGGGGATTGGATCAGTCGTTCTCCGCACCGAGTCCAGCAATACGCCCAGAAGTGGGACGTTAGCCCCGCCCCAGCTCCGATCAGTCGCCGTCCGTCGCCGGGGAGGGGTCCTGCGACTGCTCGTGCACCTGCTCAGTGGCAGCGGCGATCTGAGCCACGGCCCCACGGACGGCAGCGCGCGCAGCCTCGTCATCGCCGGCGCCCTCGGCCCGATCGGAGCGGTTGGAGTCGGTCCTGCCCGAGGCGCGGTCGGAGGACTTCGTCGAGCTCTCCTTGCCCTTGCGCCCCTTGCGGCCCGACGAGCGGGAACCCGAGGCGGACATGTCCGCCTGCTGATTCTCGACAGGGCTCTCGTGGACGATGAAGCCCCGGCCCCCGCAGCAGTCGCAGGGCGTGGAGAAGGCCTCAACCAGTCCCTGGCCGACGCGCTTGCGCGTCATCTGCACCAGGCCGAGGGAGGTGACCTCAGTGACCTGGTGACGGGTGCGGTCCCGGCCCAGGCACTCCACGAGGCGGCGCAGGACGAGATCGCGGTTGGACTCCAGGACCATGTCGACGAAGTCGATGACGACCATGCCACCGATGTCCCGCAGGCGCAGCTGGCGCACGATCTCCTCGGCCGCCTCGAGGTTGTTGCGGGTCACCGTCTCCTCCAGGGTGCCGCCGGCGCCGGTGTAGCGGCCGGTGTTGACGTCGATGACGGTCATGGCCTCCGTCCGGTCGATGACGAGAGTGCCGCCGCTGGGCAGCCAGACCTTGCGATCGAAGCCCTTGGCGAGCTGCTCGTCGATGCGATGAGCGGTGAACACGTCCTCCGGCTCAACCCAGTGCTGGAGACGATCGGCGAGATCGGGGCTGAGCTCGGTGACGTACTCGGAGATGGTGCGCCAGGCATCCGGTCCCGCCACGACGAGCTGACGGAAGTCCTCATTGAAGACATCGCGCACGACCCTCAGCGCGAGCTCCGGCTCGCCCTTGAGGAGGACCGGGGCCTTCCCCGAGCCGCCCAGGACGGCCTTGGCGCGCTTATCGATCGAGGCCCACTGGTCCGCGAGGCGCTTGACATCCGCGGCGAGCTGTTCCTCCGAGGCGCCCTCAGCGGCGGTTCTCACGATGACGCCGGCGGAGTCGGGGACGACCCGCTTGAGGATCTTCTTCAGGCGCGCCCGCTCGGTGTCGGGCAGCTTGCGCGAGATACCGGTCATCGTGCCGCCCGGCACGAGCACGAGATAGCGGCCGGCCAGGGCGATCTGACTCGTCAGGCGCGCCCCCTTGTGACCAATGGGGTCCTTGGTGACCTGGACGAGAACGGTATCCCCGCTGGAGAGGGCGTCCTCGATCCGGCGGGGCCTTCCCTCCATGCCCGCAGCATCCCAGTTCACCTCACCGGCGTAGAGAACCGCGTTGCGGCCCTTGCCGAGGTCAACGAAGGCGGCCTCCATCGAGGGCAGGACGTTCTGCACGCGGCCGATGTAGATATTGCCAACCATCGAGGCCTGCGTGTGGCGAGCGACATAGTGCTCGACGAGCAGGCCGTCCTCCAGCACCGCGATCTGATTGAGCCCGTCCTGCTCGCGAACGATCATGCGGCGATCGACGCTCTCGCGGCGGGCGAGGAACTCCGCCTCGGTGACGATCGGGCGCCGGCGGCCAGCAGCGCGCCCCTCCCGGCGCCGCTGGCGCTTGGCCTCCAGGCGCGTGGAGCCCTTGAGGGCGGTGACCTCATCGCGAATGTCCTTGCCCCTGCCCTCCCCGGCCTCGCGATCGGAGCGGGTGCGCGAGCGGCGACGCCGACGACGGCGCGAGGAGCCGCCGTCCTCCTCGCCCTCGGCGCCGTCGGGGTCCTCCGCTCCCTCCACCGGCGCGCCCACGGCCCGGCCGTCGGGCTCGGCATCGCCAGCGTCCTCGGCGGCGGAGGCGTCGTCGCTAGAGCCGTCCTCGGCGGACTGCCCGCGGGGACGTCGCCCCCGACCCCCGCGGCGGCGCTTGCGCCTGCCCTGGCCCGACTCGGCATCCGAGGCGTCATCGGCGACATCCGACTCGTTCGCACCGTCGGAGGACTCGGCGGTCTCATCCTCGGCGGAGAATGGGGCGTCCTGGGATTCATGGGACTCAGGAGCGTCGGCCTCCGAGAGGGCATCCGCGGTCTTCTTCTTGCGCGAGCGGCGCCGAGCCGGCGCGGCCTCTTCCACGTGCTCGGGCGCGGCAACCGGGGCCGTCGCCTTGCGACGGCGGCGCCCCTTCCCCGCAGGCGCGGCGGCGCTCTCAGGAGCGGCGTCGGCGCCCTGTGGACCGAGTGCCTCGGAGTCATCATCTGAGCTGCGACCACGGCCGCGCGCGGAAGCGACGGGCTGGCCGGCGGCGGGCGCCTCCTGCGGAGTCGTCGTCGCCGAAGAGGCCCGGCGACGGCGCCTGGCGCGGGCGGGATCGGGCGCTTGGAAGAGGAGGGAGGCCACGGGCAGCATGGGCTGAGCGTCCTGCGAGGCCTCCTCGGGCGCGCCCTCGGGACTCTCGGGCTCATCGGCCGCAGAGGTGCGCAGGGGACTCCTCCCCGCCCGGGGCTCGGGCGCGGCCTCAGGGGCCGCAGCGGCAGCGGTGGCCTTGTGGCGGCGCCGGGGAGGCGTGGCGGGAGTCTCCTTCGGCTCGGCGGCGCTCATGGGCTCGACGGCCTCGGTCGCGGCTTCGGTGGTCTTCTTGGCTCGTGGCATCGTGATGCACTCTCCGGATGCCCGCGCGCCACCCGTACTCGCGGCGCCGGGGCGCTGTCAGCTCCCCTGGGAGGAGCAGAGAAAGTCTGCGTCTGCGCCGTGAGGCGCCGGCTCGCCATGGCACCCGCTCGGCGCTGGAGTGCGGCGGCGCGCGATGCGGCGCAAGTCTCCACTGCCGGGGTAGCCGACGAGGCTCGGACTCCGGCCGCCTGTACGAGGGCGCTCGAAGCCGGGTCAGAGTATTCCACACCCCCGGGCGCCCGATGGCGCGGCCGGGCCGATCACGCCCGAGGCATAGCGCACGTCGGCGCCCCGGGGCGCACCCGGCCCGAGGCGCGGCGGGGCCGGTCCACCGGATGCGATTGCGATACGAGGTCCCGCGCGCCAACGAAATCGTGACACAACGTCAGTCCGTGCCCTACACTCGCATCAGCCCCAGACCCTATACATCGCCACCATCCACAATGGTGTCCCCTATTTCCGTTCACCCCTTCCGAAAGGTGCGATCATGACTCTCGCGCCGATGGCGCTGGACTCCCTCGACCTGGCTCGATGGCAGTTCGGCATCACCACGGTCTACCACTTCATCCTGGTTCCCCTGACGATCGGCCTGTCGCCACTCGTGGCGCTCATGGAGACCCTCTACCTGCGCACCGGCAACGAGCAGTGGAGGGTCGCCACCAAGTTCTTCGGCAAGATCCTGCTCATCAACTTCGCCCTGGGGGTGGCCACCGGCATCGTCCAGGAGTTCCAGTTCGGCATGAACTGGTCGGAGTACTCGCGATTCGTCGGCAACATCTTCGGCGCCCCCCTGGCCTTCGAGGCGCTGCTGGCCTTCTTCATGGAGTCGACCTTCCTGGGCCTGTGGATCTTCGGATGGGACCGCCTGTCCCCCAAGCTGCACAACCTGTGCATGTGGATGGTGGCCCTGGGCACCAACGTCTCGGCTTTCTTTATCCTGGCGGCCAACTCCTGGATGCAGAACCCCGTCGGCGCCGTCCTCAACCCGCAGACCGGGCGCGCCGAGCTCGACGGCGTCGACGGATTCCTCAAGGTGCTGAGCAACCCACTGCTGTGGACCACCCTGGCCCACACCATCTCCGCCGCCTTCCTCGTGGCGGGAGCCGTCATCCTGGGCGTGGCCGCGTGGTGGATGACCCGCGCCGTCCGCGCCGGGCAGGACTTCGAGGCCCGGCAGCTGTGGCGACGCCTCACCCGCTTCGGAGCGATCACCATGATCATCTCCGGCCTGCTGTGCACGGCCTCGGGCCACGCCCAGGGCCAGATCATCGCCGAGGTCCAGCCCGCCAAGATGGCCGCCGCCGAGATGCTGTGCGAGACCCAGGAGGGCGCGGGATTCACCGTCGCGACCTTCGGCTCGTGCGCCGATGGCACGGCCTCGCACATCCTGACGATCCCCAACATCTACTCCTTCATGGCCACCAACGACCCGCACGCCGAGGTCATGGGCCTCAACGACGCCCAGACCATGTACGAGCAGAGGTTCGGCCCGGGCGACTACACCCCCGACGAGATGATCACCTTCTGGACCTTCCGCCTCATGATCGGGCTCGGAATGATCTCCATGGCCATCGGAGCCCTCGCGCTGTGGCTGACCCGACGCGACCGGCTCATCGGCAGCCCGGCCCTGGGCAAGGCGGCCCTGTGGACGATGTGGCTGCCCTTCATCGCCTCCTCCTTCGGCTGGATCTTCACGGAGATGGGCCGCCAGCCCTGGGTCATCGCCCCCAACCTCGCCGACCCGGTCTCCCAGATCTACATGCGAACCGCCGACGGGGTCTCCACCGTGGTCTCCTCGGGAACCGTCCTGGCCTCCATGGTGATCTTCACCCTCCTATACGCGGGCCTGGGAGTCATCTGGTTCTACCTGCTGCGCCGCTACATCCGCGAGGGCGTGCGCACCCCGGTCGATCCGGTGAACGCCCCCAGAGCCAAGGCCTCCGGGCCGAGTGGATCCACGAAGACCGCGGACGCTCCCGCCCTGCTGTCCTTCGAGTACTGAGCCGGGAAGGAAGAACACGACCATGACGCTCTCGATTCTCTGGTTCATCCTCATCGCCGTCCTGTGGACCGGCTACCTCGCTCTGGAGGGCTTCGACTTCGGAGTCGGCATGCTCCTGAAGATCCTCGGCCGCGACGAGCGCGAGCGCCGCGCCATGATGGGGACCATCGGGCCCCACTGGGATGGCAACGAGGTCTGGCTGCTCACCGCCGGCGGCGCCACCTTCGCCGCCTTCCCGGAGTGGTACGGCACCCTCTTCTCCGGCGCCTATCTGCCGCTGTTCCTCATCCTGCTGTGCCTGATCGTGCGCGTCTGCGCCATCGAATGGCGCATCAAGATCAACTCCCAGCGCTGGCGCGACTGGTGGGACTGGGCCCACACGATCAGCGCGTGGGTGCCCGCCGTGCTGTGGGGCGTGGCCTTCGCCAATCTGGTGCAGGGCATGAGGATCGAGGTCATCGAGACGGCGAGCGGAGCCGCCATCGACCCGGCCCGGGTCCCGGCCGACTCCCTGACGCTCGGCGCCTCGCACCAGCTCACCGGCGGGTTCTTCTCGTTGCTCACCCCCTTCACCCTTCTGGGCGGCGCGGTGACCTGCCTGCTCTTCATCACCCACGGCGCACTGTTCACCGCCTTGAAGACCACCGGGGCGCTTCGCGAGCGCGCAGAGTCCTTCGCCGTGCGCTCCGGCTCCGTCTCCGCGACGCTCACCGCAGTGTGGGCCCTCTGGGCGCAGTTGGCCCACTCCCCCAACGCCCTGGCCTGGCTGCCGCTCATCATCGCCGCCGCCGGTCTCATCGGCTCCCTGCTCATGAGCCACCGCGGCCGCTTCGGGATGGCGTTCGGGATGCACTTCGCCGGAATCGCCTTCGCAGTGGCCTTCATCTTCTCCGCCATGGCGCCCGATGTCATGCGCTCGTCCATCGACCCGGCCTATTCCTTGACGATCCAGCAGGCGGCCTCTGCTGATGTCACCCTGCTCATCATGACGGTGGCGGCCGTTGTGTTCGTCCCGGTCGTGCTCTTCTACACGATCTGGGGCTACAAGGTGTTCGCCGGGCGCATCAGCGCCGAGGCCATCAACCCCGATGCGGGCGGTCTGCATCCCACGAATGTGCGCGACTCCGCCCAGCCGGAGGCCGTTATCGGCTATTGAGCCCGACGCGGCCCCGCCGCGCGAGGGAGCGCCCCCCTGCTCCCTGCCGGGGTGAGATCCCGCCATCGACGATGATCGCCGCCCGGCCCAGATGGGCCGGGCGGCGATCATCGTCGTGCCGCGCACGCACCACTGGGGAACGGCGAACGGGCACTCATGACGCCGTCGTGTCATCCGAACGGTCGCCCTTGCTGGCGGGGCATTGATCCTGCTGGTCGGGCTTACGAGCATCGTCTCACCAGCGCGCCGCCTTCGCCAGGAACGGCGGGAGGCAACCGGGTGGCAGATCGAGTCCGCCTCCCCAGCACTCACCGGCATAAACGACGCCTATGACCCGGCGGTCTGCGCCCCTCCACATAGGATGGGCGCCGTGAAGCCCCTTGACCCACGTCTCATGCGCTACGCGCACTCGGCCCGGCGCTACGTGGTCCTGACCGCCGTGACGGGTGTCCTCACGGCGATCCTCGTGGTAGCGCAGGCCTGGCTCATCTCCCGGATCATCTCCCCCGTCATCCTGGACCGAGCGCGCCCGGGAGAGCTGAGCGGCCTCCTGGCGGCCCTGGCCGGCGTGGCGGTGGCGCGCGCGCTGGTCGTGCTCGTTCAGGAGGGCCGGGCCCACCGGGCGGCCGCCTCCACGATCATCGAGCTTCGGCGCCTCGTCCTGGCCCGCGCGGCAGCGCTCGGCCCCCGGTGGCAGTCCACCCACGGCGCAGATACCGCGACCCTGCTCACCCGTGGGCTGGACGACCTCGAGCCCTATTTCGTCCGTTATCTGCCCCAACTCCTCCTGGCCGCCACCGTCACCCCGATGACCGGTGCCGTCATGCTCGCGGCCGATATCCCATCGACCGTCGCCGTCGTGCTCACGATCCCCCTCATCCCAGTGTTCATGATCCTCATCGGCCGCCTGACCCAGGAGTACTCCACGCAGCGCCTCGCCGCCATGGAGCGACTGGGATCCCAGGTGCTCGACCTCATCGCGGGCCTGCCGACGCTCAAGGCCCTGGGGCGCGAGACCGGGCCGGTCAAGCGGGTGCGGGCACTGGGCGAGGCCTACAACGCCACCACGATGTCCACCCTGCGCGTGGCCTTCCTGTCCGGCGCGGTACTCGAGTTCATCACCACGCTGTCGGTCGCGATCATCGCCGTCGAAGTCGGCTTCCGGCTCCTGTACGGCGGCCTCGACCTGGCCACCGGCCTCCTCGTCATCATGATCGCCCCGGAGATCTTCAACCCCCTGCGCCAAGTCGGCTTCCACTTCCACGCCTCCGCCAATGGCGTGGCCGCAGCCGAGGCCGTCTTCTCCATCCTCGAGACCCCCATCCCGGAGCGCGGCACCACTGCGGCACCCTCTCTCGCCACCGCGACCATCCGCATTGAGGGATTGTCGGTCGCAGCCCGGGGCGCCTGGGCGCCCCACGACCTCACCGCCGTCATCCGCCCCGGTCGGCTCGTGGTGCTCACCGGGGACTCCGGGGCAGGCAAGACCACCACCGCCCAGGTCCTCCTCGGCCTCCTGCCGGCCGACCGCGGCCGCGTGCTCATCAGCGCCCCGCTCGGTGATTCCCCCGGAACGCCCGCAGGCGGGCTGATCGACCTGGCGGACATCGATCCCGCCACCTGGTGGGAGCAGATCTCCTGGGTCCCCCAGCGCCCCGCCATCCTTCCGGGGACCCTCCTGGCCCACGTCCTGGGCGAGGATGAGGAGGCCGCGATGAGGGCATCGGGGGCACCCATTCCCGAAGCCGTCGAGCGGGCCGCGGCACAGTCCGGGCTCGACGAGGTCATCGCCTCCCTGGAGCACGGCTGGTCGACCCCGATTGGCCAGGGCGGGGTCGGCCTGAGCATCGGTCAGCGCCAACGCCTCGCGCTCACCCGAGCCCTCCTCGCCCCCAGGCCCCTCGTCGTGCTCGATGAGCCCACCGCCCACCTCGACGCCGCCAGCGAGGCCCATGTGCTGCGCGCCGTCGAAGCACTGCGGGCCGAAGGACGGACGATCATCGTCATCGCCCACCGCCGGGCCCTCATCGCCATCGCCGACGACGTCGTCGAGGTTCGCTCGACCCACGATCCCGACACGATCCCGTCCGAGGGGACCGCGCCGCCTGGCGAAGCCGCCGCCGCTGGCGCCCTCACGAGGGCCGGTGATGGTCGATGAGTCCCCTCCCCTCCCTCCTCGCCCCCGACGAGCGGCGGGCGCTGCGGCGCGCCGTCGATCTGCTCGGACTCGACCGCCGCCGGTTCGCCATGTCCGTCATCGCCGGCGCCCTGAGCCTGGGCAGCGCCGTGAGCCTAACCGCGGTGTCCGCCTGGCTCATCGCGAGAGCCGCCCAGATGCCCGATATCGCCGCGCTCGGCGTGGCCCCCGTTGCGGTGCGGCTCTTCGGCATCTCGCGCTCAGTGCTGCGCTACTGCGAGCGCCTCGTCTCGCACTCCACGGCCCTGCGCGGGATGAGCTCGCTGCGCTCCCGCCTCTACGAGACCCTGGCCTCCTCGCGCACCGACACGGTGGCGGGACTGCGCCGTGGGGATGTGCTCGCTCGCGTGGGAGCGGATATCGACGCCGTCGGGGATCTCGTCATCCGCGCCTATCTGCCGGTGGCAATCGCCATCGCCGTGAGCACGGGCACCGTGGCGGGCATCATGATCATCCACTGGCCCGCAGGCCTCATCCTCGCCGTCTGCCTGGCCCTGTCGGGGATCGTCGGGCCGGCGATCACCATCCGCTCCGCCAGGGCCGCCGAGCTGGCGCGCCAGGAGCAGGCGACGGACCTGACCGCTCATGCGCTCACCGCCATCGAGTCCGGATCCGAGCTCAGCGTCTCGGGACGCATGCCGCGGCTCATGGAGGAGGTGGCGACCGCGGAGAAGCGCCTCGCCGCCTCCCGTGACGCGGGAGCCCGGCCGGCAGCGGTCGCTGCCGCCCTGGACACCGCCGCCCTGGGTCTGACCGTCATCGGCGCCCTCCTGACGGGCATTCCCGCGGTGAGCAGCGGGCGGCTCGCACCGGTCATGTTGGCCGTCATCGTCCTCGTGCCCCTGTCCGCCTTCGAGGCGGTCGCCGCACTCGGCCCGGCCAGCGTTCAACTCGTCCGCTCCGCAGGGGCCGCCCGGCGCGTCGTCGGGCTCGTGGAGGCCGCGGAGGCCTCCGCAGCCCGCGTGCCAAAGCCGTCGCTGCTCCCGGAAGTCGCCGAGGGAGGGCCCAGGCTGCGCGCCCGGGGCCTGGCCGTCGGCTGGCCCGGGGGGCCGATCGTCGCCTCGGGCATCGACCTCGACCTGGCCCCCGGGCGCCGCCTGGCAATCATCGGTCCCTCCGGCATCGGCAAGACGACCCTGCTGCTCACCCTCGCCGGGCTCATCGAGCCCAAGGCCGGCGAGATCACGATCGACGGAGCTTCCCCCTGGGGCGCCGAGCGACGCGACGTGGCCGGCCGGCTCACGCTCACCGCCGAGGACGCCCATGTCTTCGACACCAGTGTCCTGGAGAACCTCAGGGTCGCCGATGGCGCTCTGACGCCCGAGCGCGCCACCGCGCTCCTCGAACGGGCAGGACTGGCCGCCTGGCTCGATGCTCTGCCCGCAGGGCTCGACACGCCCCTGGACACCGGGGCCACCGGGATCTCAGGCGGGGAGCGGCGCCGACTGCTCCTGGCCCGAGCCCTGGCCACCCCCGCGCCGCTGCTCCTCATCGACGAACCCGGGGAGCATCTCGACGCCGCCACAGCCGACCGTCTCGTGGCCGATCTGCTGGACGCCGGGAGCCGGGCGCGAGGGGTCCTGCTCATCACGCACCGGCTGAGCGCCCTGGCGGATGCCGACGAGATCCTCGTGCTGGGCCGCTCCGGAGAATCGGCCCGCGGTTCCGGCGAACCCGCCACCGTCCTGGCGAGCGGCACGCATGATGAGCTCATGAGGAACTCGGAGACCTACCGCTGGTCGCTCTCCCAGGAGAACGCCGATGCCTGAGCATGAGGAGACGCGGCAGCCGCGCCCAGGTGGTCCCCTGGCCTACGCCGTCCACGCCCACCAGGCGCCCGCGGGGGCCGGGGTGGACCGGAGCGATGGGCCGCCCTGGGAGCGCGCGGTCGACGTCGTCCAGGCAGCCCTGCGCCTGACCAGCTCGCTGCGGGTCACCGAGGCGCTGCGGCGCCTGGTGGACTCGGCCTGCTCGATCACTGGCGCCTCGTGGGGCACGATCGCCGTGAGCAAGGACGCCGTCGTCGAACCCGACACGACCGCTCCCCCGTCCACCGGCCGGGTCCCCAACCTCGTCGGTGATCGGCCCGAGATCCTCCAGCGGGTCCTGGGCGACACCCCCGCCGCCGAGGACCCGGATGCTCCCGGCCTCATGGACGGCAGGCCGGCCGAGGGCATCCCCCAGGGCGTCATCGTCGTCAACGACCTCTCGGGCGCCACCGCCTTCACCGGGGCCATCGAGGGGGAAGAGCCCGGCTCCATGCTGTCGGTGCCGGTTCGCGCCCACGGGCGGCTCTTCGGCCGCCTCTACCTGGGAGACCGCCCGGAGGGCTTCGGACGCGCCGACATCGACGCCGTGGTGACGCTCGCAGAGGCGGCCGCCATCGCCGTCGAGAACGCCCGTCTGTACCGCCAGGCCCGGGACCGCGAGCAGTGGATGGCCCTGTCCCAGGAGATCACAACCCTCCTGCTGTCCGGGGCGGAGCAGGACGACGCCCTCACCCTCATCGCACGGCGCGTGCGGGAGGTGGCCCACGCCGGAACCTCCGCCCTCGTCCTTCCCAGCATGGGCGACACCTGGATCTGCGAGATCGCCGACGGCCACCATGCCGACGAGCTCATCGGCACCTACTTCCCGGCCGATGGGCGCGCCATGTCCACCCTGGCGCGGCGCACCGGCCTGACCGTCCCCTCCCTCATCGACGCCTGGGGCGCGGAGGATCTCAAGGTGGAGGCGCTGGCGCGCTTCGGCCCGGCCCTCTACGCCCCGATGATCCACCGCGACCGGGGTGTCGGGGTCATGCTGCTGCTGCGCGAGCCCGGGGAGGCCCCTTTCACGCAGCAGGACCTGGAGATCGCTGAGCTCGTCGCGGGCCAGGCCACCATGGCCTTCGAGCTCGCCGACGCCCAGCACGCCGAGGAGATGGCCACCCTCCTCGATGAGCGCGCCCGCATCGGGCGGGACCTCCACGACCTGGCGATCCAGCAGCTCTTCGCCACCGGGATGCGGGTCACGGCCGCCCGGGATCGCCTGTGCGAGGATGACGCCGACTGCGACGCGATGCGCGACATCCTGGACTCGGTCCTGTCGGCCGTCGACGACTCGGTGAGCCAGATCCGCGCCATCGTCCACTCCTTGCGGGACCGCGACGAGGAGGTCGGGCTCGTCGAGCGGCTGCGGCGCGAGGCCTCTCTGGCGCGCACCTCGCTCGGCTTCGCGCCCTCCCTGCTCATCACCGTCGACGGCCACGCCCTCACCGAGGAGGGCGGGGACGCTCACCGCGAGTTGTCCGGGGCGATCACCGCGTCCGTGGATGACGACGTCGCCGATGACATGGTCGCCGTCGTGCGGGAGGGGCTGAGCAACGTGGCCCGCCACGCCCGGGCCTCCTCGGCGACGATCCACGTGCGGATCAACGGAGTGCTGCCGGCCTCCGAGCGCGTCGAGAAGAACTGGGCGGGCATGACCGGTCCGCTCGCCGCGATCGCCTGCAGGGACGACGGCGTCGGGGTGGATCCCGCGGTCACGCGCCGCTCCGGGACCGCCAATATGGCCGAGCGGGCCAGGCGCCACGGCGGCAGCTTCTCCATCGGTCCCAGGGCGCGCTCTGATGGGCCCCGGCGGGGGACGATCTTCACCTGGATCGCGCCGCTGGACCGCTCCTAGGCCGGGGCGCCCATCCTGCTCGCGGAGCGGGCCTAGCTGGGCCCAGCGCGGCCTCAGGCGTTGTTGCGCCAGCCGGAGGCCCGCTGCCCCGCCACCCAGGCGGCCACCTGGGTGCGGCGCTGGAGGCCCATCTTGGCCAGCAGGGATGTGATGTGGTTCTTAACGGTCTTCTCGGCCACGCCCAACTTCTCGCCGATCTCCCTGTTGGACAGGCCATCGCCGATGAGCTCGAGGACCTTGCGCTCAGCGTTGGTGAGCTCGGCGGTGGGGTCGTCATGGTCGGCGCGGCGGCGCGTGACCGTGCGCTCGTCCAGCAGGACGCGCCCGGAAGCCACCGCGCGCACGACGTCGCTGATCTCGGCGCCGTGGACGGTCTTGAGCAGATAGGCGCGGGCGCCGAGCTCGAGGGCCTCGGCAAGCGCCTCGTCGTCATCGAAGGAGGTCAGGACGATGGGCAGGGCGGAGGGCACGCAGTCGCGGACCTCCCGCATGACCTCGATACCGGTGCCGTCGGGGAGCTGGAGGTCGACGAGCATGACATCGGGGCGCACGAGCTCCGCGCGGCGCACGGCCTCCGCCTTCGAGCCGGCCTCGGCCACGACCTCCATGCCGTCCGCTCGGTCGATGATCTCGGCGATCCCGCGTCGGACGATCTCGTGGTCGTCCACGATCATGACGCGGACGGTCCCAGGCGTAGCGGCGTTCGGCATGCCCCAGACATTAGCAGCGTCCGAGGACCTACGTCACAAACGCGGCCCGGGTTGGCCGCGCGTCCCGCGCGCTCGGGGGCGCGTCTGGCAGCGAGGGCAGGATGTGTGGGACCGCCCGCCGATCACCTCGGAGCGGAGGGTGGCACCGCAGCGGCGGCACTCGCGGCCCGCCCGCCCGTAGACGGCCAGCGACCGCGCGAAATAGCCGGGGGCGCCCTCGACATCGACATACAGCGAGTCGAAACTGGTGCCTCCCACGGCCAGGGCCCGCTCCATGACGCTCGCCGTGGCCTTCAGGACGCGCTCCACCGCCCGCCGGCTGAGAGCGGCGGACTGTCGCGAGCCGTGGACTCCCCCGTGCCACAGACCCTCGTCGGCATAGATATTGCCGATCCCGGAGACGATGCCCTGATCGAGGAGGACGGTCTTGATGGCGCGGCGCGAGGAGCGGGCCCTGGTGACGGCAGCTGCCCGGTCCAGGACCGGGTCGAGGAGGTCGCGGGCGATGTGGGCCGCATCGGCGGGGACGAGCGGCTCCGGTGAGCCCTGCCCGCCCGGGGCTCCGTCAGCGGTGGGCACGAGCTCGGTGACGCGCATGCCGCCGAGCATCCGCTGGTCAACGAGGTCCAGCGCCACGCCGCCGGGGGCATCCCCGGGCAGGGGGGCCAGGAGCAGCCGGATGCGCAGATGGCGGGGCTGGCAGGACAGATCGCGCACGAGGCTCGGGGCACGAGTGGCGGTCAGGTCCGGCGGCGGCTCGCCCGGAGGGCTGAGATGGGCGCCCGACGCGGCGGCGACCGCTGGGGCGGCGGTTCCGCGCACGAGGAGCTGGCCGCTCATGCCGAGGTGAGCCGACAGGGCTCGCCCGTCGTCGAGGGGGAGCCACAGGAACTTGCCCCGGCGCGCGGCGCCGGTGATGGCGCGCCCGCGCAGTGCCTGTGCGAAGGCCTCCGGTCCGCCGTCCTGGCGGCGCAGGGGCCGGGAATCGAGGATCTCGACGTCGGCGATGCGCCGTCCCGTCAGGTGCCGGGCGAGGCCCGCGCGGACGGCCTCGACCTCGGGAAGCTCGGGCACGGGGCTCAGTCCCGTCGACGCGCGGTCGTCCGCGCGGAGGCGGTGGTGGAGGCCGCGCGCCG
This sequence comes from Actinomyces gaoshouyii, assembly GCF_002072175.1. Taxonomy (GTDB): domain Bacteria; phylum Actinomycetota; class Actinomycetes; order Actinomycetales; family Actinomycetaceae; genus Actinomyces; species Actinomyces gaoshouyii. The sequence goes on from NZ_MVIV01000007.1 coordinate 49,618, forward strand.
CGAGTGGTCGGCCAGGTCCTGCCTGAGGGCCTCATTGACGCCGGGCAGATCGAGGCCGCCATCGCCCTTGGCGGCGAGGATCGCGGCGTAGGCGGCCTCGGCGGCGGCGTGCTCGGCGATCTTCTTGGAGCGACCCTCGCCCTCGCCCATCACCTCGCCGTCGATGATGGCGCGGGCGGAGAAGGAGCGGTCGTGGTCCGGGCCGACGCCATCGACCGCGAAGGAGGGCAGGCCCATGCAGTGGGCGGCCGCGAGCTCTTGGAGACTGGTCTTCCAGTCCAGTCCGGCGCCGCGGGTGCGGGCGGTGGCCAGGAAGCGGGAGACGATCCTCTCGACGACGGTGCGCGTTGGCTCCAGGCCGGCCGTGAGGTAGGTGGCGCCGATGAGGGCCTCGACGGTGTCGGAGAGGATGGAGGCGCGGTCCCTCCCCCCGGAGAGGGCCTCGCCCTTGCCGAGTTTGATGAACTCCCCCAGGCCCAGGTCGCGGGCGACGGCGGCCAGGGCAGGCTCGGAGACGGTGGCGGCGCGCATCTTGGCGAGTTGGCCCTCCGGGGATTCGGGATGGGAGCGGAAGAGCCGCTCGGTGACGATGATGCCGAGCACGGAGTCGCCGAGGAACTCCAGGCGCTCATTGGTGGGCAGGCCGCCGTTCTCATGGGCCCAGGAGCGGTGGGTCAGGGCGAGGTCCAGCAAGTCGGGGTCGATCTGCTCGCCCCAGCGGTACAGGAGTGTCTCGACGTCGTCGCGGGCCGGCGGCGGGGTGCGGCGCCCCATCAGTCCAGCTCCTCGTCGGAGCCGGGCAGCAGCTCGGACAGGGCGGCCCAGCGGGGGTCGATGGTGTCGTGGTGATGGTCGGCGGGCAGGTCGTCGAGCCGCTCCCCGCACTGCGAGCACAGGCCCGCGCAGTCGGGGCGGCACAGGGGGCGCATGGGCAGGCCCAGGATGAGGGCGTCCCGCAGGGCGGGCTCCAAATCGATAGTGGTCTGCCCGGTGACGAAGAGGTCGTCGGCCTCCTCGTCCTCCTCGTCAGCGCGGGCCTCAGCGGCCTTGTCGGGCAGGAGGTAGAGCTCATCGAAGGTGATCTCCCGATCCTCGTCGATGCCGGTCAGGCAGCGCACACACTCGCCGTGGATGCGCGTTCGGGCGCTGCCGCGCACGAGCACGCCATCCTCCATGGAGACCAGGGCGGCGTCAACGACGAGTGGGCTGCCGGGCTCCGCCCCGATGACCTCGGTGCCCAGGTCCTCGGGCGCGGCCAGGTCGAGGTGGATCTGCTTGGTGGCGCCGATGGTCGGTGGCAGGTCGAGGATGTCGACGACGAGTCCAGTCATGATTCCTCCAGGAGTGCGAATGCGCCGAATGTACTCGCTGGGCGGCGTCCCGCGCGCGCTCATGGCGCGAGCCGTCGTGAGAGGGGCCCCTCGCGCCGGTCCCGTCACCACGATGAGCGCTGGGAGTCGGCAGAGTCGGCCTGGCCGCCGATGATGCCGTCCCAGGCGCCCCGGCGGGAGGCGAGGACCTCGCGCCCGGAGCGGATCTGCTCGGAGATCTTGGCGATCTCGGCCTCCAGGGTGGCCAGGGAGCGGTCGGAGTACTCGTCGGCTCCCCTGCGCAGGGAGGAGGCGCGCTCCTCGGCGGCGGCGATGATCTCGTCGGCGCGGTCGTTGGACATGCGCACGATGTTCTCCCCCGCCACGATCTGCTCGGCCTCCTCGTGGGCATGGACCACGATGCGCTCGGCCTCGTCGTGACTGCGGGCCAGGACGGCGTCGGCGTCGGCGACGATCGCCTGGGCGCGATGGATGGCGGTGGGCACGGAGCGGCGGGCGCGGTCGATGAGGTCGAGGGCGGCGTCCCGGTTGACGATCGCCGAGGCGCTCATCGGCATGGAGCGGGCGGTGGCGATGAGCTCGTCGAGGGCGTCGAGGATGTCGAGGAGGTCGTCTGACGCGTCGTGCGGCTTGGTCACGGCTAGTCCTTCAGGATGCGGCGGGTGGAGTGGTCTGAGGGCCCGAGAGTGGGGGCCAGGCGCTGGGAGAGCGCGGTGGCGACGGCGGGAGGGACGTAGGGGGCGATGTCGCCGCCGTGGGAGGCGATGTCCTTGACCAGGCGGGAGGAGACGTGGACGTGGGCCGGGGAGGCGATGAGCAGGACTGTCTCGGGTCCGCCGAGCTCCCGGTTGGCCAGTGCCATGGGAGCCTCGGCGTCGAGATCGGCGCCGTTGCGCAGGCCCTTGACGATGACCCTGGCCCCGCGCTCCCGGCAGAAGTCGGCGAGCAGCCCGGGGATGATCTCGACACGCGCGCCCTCGATGCCCTCGACGGCGTCGCGGGCAAGTCGCACGCGGGTGTCGATGTCGAGCAGGTGGCGCCCGGCCTTGGCGGCGTTGTGGGCGATGCCGAGGATGACCTCGCCGAAGAGGGCGGCCGCACGGCGGATGATATCCATGTGGCCCAGGGTGATCGGGTCGAAGCTGCCCGGGTAGACCGCCAGGGCGCTCGCGGGGGGCGCCGCCGGCGGGGACGGTGGGGCGATCTCGGACGGCATGGGCATGGTTCCACGCTAGCGGCGGGGGCGGCGCGCGTGCGGGACGCGCGCCGGAGGGGGCCGGGAGGCCCCTGGGCTCGGGGTCGCGTAGGCTCCGGCCCATGACGAGGATCGTGGCGGGCAGTGCCGGTGGCCGGCGGCTCGAGGTACCGGTGTCGGGGACGCGCCCCACCTCCGAGCGCGTGCGCGAGGCCCTGTTCTCCCGCCTGGAGCACCTGGGGGTGGTCGATGGCGCTCGCGTGCTGGACCTGTGCGCGGGCTCGGGGGCCCTGGGGCTGGAGGCGGCGAGCCGGGGTGCCATCGAGGTGGCGCTCGTGGATTCCGCGAAGGACGCGGTGACCGTGTGCTGGCGCAACGCGCGCTCACTGGGGTTGGCGGGCGTGCGGGCGGTCAGGGCAAGCGCTGCGGGGTACCTGGCCGGCGTCGCGGCAGCGCCAGTGGACCTGGTGCTCATCGACCCGCCCTATGGCATGAGCGCGGCGGGCCTCGGCGCAATCCTCGCCCCGCTGGCGCGCGCGGAGGACCCGTGGCTGGCCGAGGGCTCGGTGGTCGTCGTCGAGCGGGCCACGCGCTCGAGCGAGCCGGACTGGCCCGTGGGCCTGCGCCGCTTCGCCTTGAAGAAGTACGGGGAGACGACCGTCTGGTTCGCCGAGCCCTCCGGCGCCGACAACTACTGACGACTCACCTTGACACTCCGCTCAGTGGTCAATGCATCTACCGATCATTGATAGCCGACCCCGAGTTCGTCGGCGGCGACCGCAAGACGCCTGTCCCTGGTCCACAACAGCGTGCCAGGCACGGCGACGGCGGATGCGAGCAGGTGCGCATCAACTGCTGATAGGCCTCTTCCCCACAGGCAACGGCGTTCAACGAACCAGCGAACCTCCCCATCAGAGATACGGGGCACTCGTCGTAGGGACGCCAGGGAGTCGAGGACGTCCTGCCGGTTCTTGAGCGATCCGAGCGCCAGTTCGGTGAGCACCGCTTCATGGGTGGCGACCAGAGCGCTTTCGAGGAGGCCGACGAGGCGAGTCTCACTGGCGTGCAAGTGGTCGATCCACACGTTGGTATCGACGAGGATCATGGCGGGTTCTGGTCAGCGATCCCGCTGGACTCGCAAGTCCCGATGCCTCGGGGCCGCCTCGGCGGTGAGATCGGTGCCCCCGAGGGCGATCAGGCGCCGCGAGCTCTCGACTCTGATGAGGGTGCTGACCGCCTCCCTCACAAGAGCAGCTCTCTCGGTGATACCCGTCAGCTCAGTGGCTCGTTCCAGAAGATCGTCGTCAAGTGTGATCGTGGTGCGCATCATCCCTCCTAACATCAATTTTGATGCAAGATGATGATCTTGTCCATGCTCAGGAGCGCTCGAGGTAGGCCTGGGCCTCGTCGTCGAGGCGGTCGGCGATGGCGGCCGCGAGCGCGCGGTGCTCGCTCAACAATGGATCGGCGGCGATGATGGCCTCGGCCTGGGCGCGGGCGCGCTCGATGAGGGCGGCGTCGCGGCGCACCCGCAGCAGGTCGAGATCACTGCGGCGCCCGGATTGGGCGGCGCCCAGGACATTGCCCTCACTGCGCAGATCGAGGTCGGCCTCGGCCAGCGCGAAACCGTCGAGGGTGGAGGCGAAGGCGCGCAGCCGGTGGTAGGCGGGCGAGCCGACCTCGGCCCCGGTGACGGCCATGCACACCGAGGGCCTGCCGCCCCGGCCCACGCGCCCGCGCAGCTGGTGAAGCTGGGACAGGCCGAAGCGGTCGGCGTCGAGGATGACCATCATGGTGGCCTCGGGGATATCGACCCCGACCTCGATGACAGTGGTGGCCACCAGCACGGGCGCGGCCCCCGAGGCGAAGGAGCGCATGGCGGCATCCTTCTCCGCCGAGGTCATGCGACCGGTGAGGGCGGCGACCCCGGCCCCGCCCAGGGCGGGCTCGGAGGCGAGGCGCTCGGCCCAGTCCTCGACGGCGGCGAGCGCCCGGGCGGGGGAGCCATCCCCCGCTCCCCCGGCGAGGCCGTCGAGCAGGCCCACCCCGGCAGCGAGGGGCTCCGGGGCCTCCTCCACCGTCATGGCGTCATCGCCGGCATCGATGCGCGGGCAGACCACGTAGACCCGCCCGCCGCCGGCGATCTCGGAGGCGGCGCGGCGCCACAGCCCCTCCACCCAGGTCTGGCGGTCCCAGGGCACGAGGAAGGTCTCCACGGGGCTGCGCCCGGCGGGCAGCTCGTCCAGGATGCTCGTGGCGAGGTCCCCGAAAACGGTCATGGCGATGGTGCGCGGGATGGGGGTGGCAGTCATGACGAGGAGGTGGGGGGTGCGGACCTGGCCGGTGGCGGGGTCGGTGATGCCGGGGCGCTCGCGCAGGGCGTCGCGCTGGGCGACGCCGAAGCGGTGCTGCTCGTCGACGACGACGAGCCCGAGGAAGGGCATCCGGACGGTCTCGGAGAGCAGGGCGTGGGTGCCCACGATGATGCCGGGCTCCCCTCCGGCCAGCGCGGCGAGGATGCGGCGCCGCTCGGGTGCGGGGGTGGAACCGGTGAGCAGGTGGAGCGCTGTGGTGGGGACGGGCACCTGACCGGGCGCGGTGAGCAGGGAGGACTCAAGGGTGCCGGCTCCGGCCAGGGGGCCGAGCAGCGCGGCGAGGGAGTCGCGGTGCTGGGCGGCCAGGACCTCGGTGGGGGCGAGGAGGGCGGCCTGCCCCCCGCCGCCGACCACCTGGGCCATGGCGCGCAGGGCGACGAGGGTCTTGCCGGAACCGACGTCGCCCTGGAGGAGGCGCTGCATGGGGGTGGCGGAGGCCAGGGCGGCGGCGAGCTCGTCGCCGACGCGCCTCTGGCCCTCGGTGAGGCAGAAGGGCAGGGAGTCGTCGAGGGCGGCCCGCAGGCTCCCGTCGGCCTCCGGTTCGGGCCAGGCGACTGCGGTGCGGGTGGCGGCGTGCTTGGCTCGCCGCTGGGCCAGCGCGGTCTGAGTGACGAGAGCCTCCTCATGGCGCAGGCGAGCCCTGGCGGCCTTCCACTGGGAGGGGCCTTCCGGCATGTGGACCCACCGGTAGGCGGTGAGGGCGTCGATGAGGCCCTCGGAGTCGCGCAGGTCGGCGGGGATGGGGTCGGGGACGTCCTCGGGGCCGAGCTGGTCGAGGACGGTGCGCACGGCCTTGGCGACCCGCCAGGAGGGCAGGGCGTCAGTGGCCGGGTAGATGGGGACGGGGCGGGCCAGGAGGGCCTCTCGCTCGGCGTCGTCGAGGTCGGTGAGGACCTGGAAGCGGGGACCGGCGAGCTGGCGGCGGCCCTGTCGAATGCCGACCCTGCCGCTGAGCAGGACGGTGGAGCCGGGGACGAGTTGGGCTGCGTAGGCGCTCATGAGACCGGCGGCGCCGAAGAGGACGACATCCATGAGGCCGGAACCGTCGGTGACGGTGGCCTCGAGGATGGCGGGCGGCCGACCGGAGCGTGTGCGGCGGGCCGCCGAGCGGACCACCTCGGCCTGGAGGGTGGCCTGCTCCCCCTCGGCGAGGGTGGCGAGGTCGGTGAGCTCGCCCCAGGTGTCGTAGCGGCGCGGCAGGAGGCGCAGGAGCCCGGCCACGGTGGCGGCGCCTTGCTTGGCGAGCTGGTCGGCGGTGCGCCTGCCCAGGACCTTGTCCAGCGGGCGGAGCAGGAAGGGGACGGAGCCGGGCGGACGGCTCGCGGCGCCGGGGGCACCGGCGGCTGGACCGTGGGGCGGGCTCGGGCTCATGGGCACTTCCTCACCGCATCATTCGAAGGCGAGGAGCACGTCGGGGGTCGGCTGGTCGCCGGCGAGGACGATGACCTCGACGGCGTCTGCGCTGTCCGCGGCGCCGGCACCGCCGTCGTCCTCCCCACCGTAGGGGTCGGCGACGGTACCGGTGGGGCGCTCGGCCGCCTCGCGGGCCATGAAGCCGACGTCGGGGAGGGCGGAGCGGCCCAGGATGACGGTAAGGATCTCGTCGTCAGCGCGCAGGGAGGCGGCGACGACGCGGGCGACGGCGTCGGGTTCGGCGGCGGCCCCGTTCAGCGCGGTGGTGCGCACGTGGGCGGCGGCGCGCCAGGCACGGCGGGCGAGATCGCCGATCTGGGCGCCCTCGCGCTCGCCCTGGCCGGCCAGGGCGACGGTGGCAGCGAGGACCTGGGCCTCGTCGTCGGTATCGCCAATGGTCAGGTGGGTTCCCTCTCCCCCGCCGAGGGCCGCGCTGGCGGCGCGGGCCGCCAGGGCCCGAGCGGCCTCGTGAGCGGCGGTGGTGGCATCGTCGTCGCAGGGCAGAACGATGACCTCGTCGGCGCCGAGGTCCCCGGCGGCGCGGGTGATGCCCTCGCGCCTGGGATCGAGGACGACAGCGGCACCGGCGCGGGCGAGCTGCTCGATGAGGCCGGGGGCGCGGGTGCAGGCGATGACGCCGACGCGCGAGGCGGGGCGCGGGTGGAAGGGGCGCGGGACCGGTCCACCGGCGCTCCGTCGGGCGGCGAGCCGCTCGAAGGAGACGACGCGGCCGTCGCCTCCTCCGACCTCCAGCCAGGGGGCGGGGGGCTCGTCGGCCTCGGCGATGAGCGGGGTGGGTGCGAGATGGTGGACGCAGATCTGGCGAGCACGGCCGACCCGGGGCAGGGCGGCGCGGGGGGTGTCGGTGTGGACGTGGACTTGGAAGAGGCCCACCCCGAGGGCGTCTGGGGTGCCGACGACGCCCACGGAGTCGCCGATGCGCTCCAGAGCGGTCCGCAGGCGGGAGGCCTGGGCGCTGGTGGCCTCCAGGAGGTACATGACCTCGAACTCGCCGGTGGACACGCCCTCGGCCTGCGCGCCCGCGCCCTGATGGGGGGCGCCGGCGACGAGATCGGTGAGCATCTGGAGGGACACGTCGGTGGCGGGGCTGGGGACGGGGCCCGGGGCGGGGAGGGCGGCAGTGTCGAGAGTGTCGGCGAGGCTGGTGAGAAGCAGCATGAGGGCTGCGCCGCCGGCGTCGACGGGACCGTGCCCGAGCCCCCCTGTCTCGACGACGCTCTCCTGGGCACCGAGGGCGGCAGCAGTGGCGATGAGGACAGGGGTGGCGGGCCGCTCGGGGCCGGCGGCGAGGGCGTCGCGGGCGGCCGAGGCGGCGTCGGCGGCCACAGTGAGCAGCGTGCCGGTGACGGGCCGGGAGACGGCCGCCCAGGTGCTGGCGGCCATCCGGTCCAGGGCGTGGACGAGCTCGACGGGGCGCAGCCCGGCGGGATCGGGGGCGCTCGCGCAAGTCTCGGCCAGCGCGGCGAGGGCCTGGGACACGAGGAGCCCGGAGTTGCCGCGCGCGCCGCGGATGGCGCCATCGGCGATGGCCCGACTGGTCTGGACGGCATCGGCACCAGGGGGCAGGAGCCCGACGGCGTCGAGGGCGGAGCGCAGGGTGAGCAGGACGTTGGTTCCGGTGTCGGCGTCAGGGATGGGGAAGACGTTGAGGGAGTCCACCAGGTTCCGGGAGCGCTCGGCGACGGAGGCTGCCAGGGCAAGCCAGCGGCGCAGGGCCGCAGCGTCCAGGCGGGGGACGGGGCCGGGGTCGCTGATCGCGCGTGGTCCCATGGCGGCATCCTCCCCAGTTGCTCATCATGCTGCGCGCGACCGATCGGCGGCGGCAGGCCTGGGGACAGGGTACCGTCGTCGTGTGCCTGAGCCCACGCCGGCGCTGGTTGGGGCCCGGCACGGGGTTCCGCTATTGTGTCCTGGTTGCCTGAGGCGCGGCCTCGGGCGGTAAGACCTGGCGCGGGGCCGAGGAGGCCCCAGCGTTGAAGCAAGGAAGATCAGGAGAGATCCGTGGCTGCTGTGTGCGACGTCTGCGGCAAGGGCCCCATCTTCGGCAAGAGCGTCTCGCACTCCCACGTGCGGACCAACCGCCGGTGGAACCCGAACATCCAGCGTGTGCGCGCGCTCGTCAAGGGCGCCCCCAAGCGCCTCAACGTGTGCACGTCCTGCCTCAAGGCCGGCAAGGTTACGCGCAACGTCTGAGTGCGCGTCCGCCCGCCGAGGACCAACGTCGAGGCCGTCGCCCTATGGGGCGGCGGCCTTCGTCATGAGCGGGCTCACGGCATCGCCAGCGCGCCTGGAGCGCGCTCCGTGATTGACGACGCACCTGGGGTTCGCAGACGCGCGCCCGCGCGCCCCGGACGCCAGGGAGCTGCTCACCCGCCGAAGTGGTCCCAGCCGAAGCCGGTCTCGGGGACGCGTCCTCCCACGCGCACGCCCGGCGACTCGCCGTCGCCCGCCGCGCGCACGTGCCCGATGACCCGCGCCCCGTCCGGGAGCCCGTCAGTGCCGCCTGCGGGCGCGCCCAGGATCTCCGCGGGCACCGTTGCCAGCATCCCGTGGTCCTCTCCCCCGGTGAGCACCCACGTGCGGGCGATCGCCGCGGCGGCGGCCTCGTCGTCGGCGAGCAGGCGGGCCACCGGCACGAGCGAGGCCATCGCGCTCGCGAGCGCGCCCCTTCCCCGACCGGGCTCGTCGATATCGAGGATGACGCCGCTCGCGCGGGCGATCCGGTCGCCGTCGCGCAGCAGGGAGTCCGAGACGTCCATCATCGCGCTCGCACCGGACCGCGCCATGACGGGGCCGGCCTCCAGGGGCGGGCGGGGTGCGCGGAAGGCCTCCAGGCAGGCTCGTGCTTCAGCGCGGGTAGCGGCGACGTCGAGGGCGCGGGGCGATCCCGCGGGCGCCGGCTTCTGGCCCCGCCGCTGCGGACCCGGGGCGTCCCCGTCCCCGATCCCAGCGCTGAGCAGGGCCAGTCCTGCGGCACTGCGCCCCGGGGCGCCCACGTGGACGATCGCGTCCCCGGGCCTCGCCCCGGAGCGGAGCACGGGGGCGCGCCCCTGGAGATCGCCCAGGACGGTCACGGAGATGACGATGGCACGGCCGCCCACGAGATCACCGCCGACCACACCCGCCCCGCACTCGCGGCAGGCCTCGCCCATGCCGGCGACCATGCCCTCCACCCAGGCGACCGGCGTCGTCCCGGGTATCGCGAGCCCCACGGTCAGCGCGGTGGGCAGGGCTCCCATGGCGGCGGCGTCGGCGAGGTTCTGAGCGGCGGCGCGCCTGCCCACCTGCTCCGGAGTGGACCAATCCGTCCGGAAGTGCAGACCCTCGACGAGCACGTCGGTGCTCACGGCGTAGCGGCCGTCCGGCGCGGCGAGGACGGCGCAGTCGTCGCCCGTGCCGACGACCTCGCCCGCCGCACGGGGCAGTAACGGGGCGAAGCGGGCCAGCAGGCCCTCCTCGCCGAGGTCCGCGACGGTCAGGACGGCATGATCCCGCCCATGGAGGCCGGGGGCCCGCGCGCCCGGCCCCTCAGCGGTTGACATCTGCGGGACGGGCCAGGGCCAGCTCGATGAGCTCGGTGACGAGCTCGGGGTAGGTCATGCCGCTCTTGCGCCACATGTAGGGGTACATGGAGAAGGGCGTGAAGCCGGGCATCGTGTTGACTTCGTTGACGATCGCCCGCCCGTCGGGGGTCAGGAAGAAGTCCACGCGCGTCAGGCCCTCGGCGCCGATGGCCTCGAAGGCGCGGGCGGCGGTATCCATGAGCAGTTCGCGCTCCTGGGCGGTGATGGGCGCCGGGCAGACCATGGCGACGGCGTCGTGCGCCAAGTACTTGGTCTCGTAATCGTAGAACTCGCCGGCGCCGCGGGCGGCGTCCATGGCGATCTCACCGGGCTCGGCCATGCGCGGGGCGTCGTCGTCGCGGCCGCCCAGGACGGCGACCTCGATCTCGCGGCCCTCGATCCCGGACTCCACAAGCACCTTGGGGTCCACCTCGCGGGCGGCCTCGATGGCGGTGCGCAGGCGCTCGGGCGACTCCACGCGGGTGATACCCAGGGACGAGCCCGCGCGGGCGGGCTTGACGAAGAGCGGATAGGAGAGCTCCTGGCAGGCGGCGAGGATCGCCTCGGGGTCGCGCTTCCAGGCGTGCGGGCCGACGACGACGTGCGGCGCGGTGGCGATGCCGGCATCGGCGAGGAGGACCTTGGTGACCTGCTTGTCCATGCCCGCCGCGGAGGCCAGGACGCCGCAGCCCGCATAGGGAAGGCCCAGCATCTCGAGCATTCCCTGGATGGTGCCGTCCTCGCCGTAGGGGCCGTGCAGGAGGGGCAGGACGAGGTCGATCGCCTCCAGGACGCGCGGGCCCGCCTGGGTCAGGGCCACCGGCGCTCCCCCGCCCAGGCGCATGGCGAGCTCGCCGCGCCCCATGCCCTCGGCGGTGACGCGCACGGGCGGGGCGCCGTCCCGGAGTTCCAGCGCGGCGGGGTCATCGTCGACGAGGACCCACTGCCCCTCCATGGTGATCCCGATGGGCACGACCTCGTAGCGCTCCCGGTCGATCGCGGAGAGGACCCCGGCGGCGGTGGCGCAGGAGATCGTGTGCTCCCCGCTGCGCCCCCCGAAGACGACGGCGATACGCGGGCGCCTGCCGGACGCGGGGCGAGTGCCGGAGGCAGGACCCCCGGAGGCGTCGACGGCGGGTTGTGCGGCGGAGGGAGCGGCGGATTGCAGGGTCTCAGACATGGGCCCAGGCTACCCGCCGCTCCCTCCCGTCACAGGCTCACAGGGACGCGGGCCGTCTCCTGGATCGGACCCTGCGGACCGCCTCCCAGCCGACCCCCAGGAGGAAGACGAGTCCTCCGCCGATGAGGAAGGAGTCCGCTCCCATCCCACCGGTGAGCGGGAGCATCGGCACCGGCGACTTGGAGTTCTCGAAGGGCTTCACGAAATTGAAATGGGGAGCGTCCGAGTAGACTATGAAGTTCTTCGTCCGAGCATCCATCCGATAACCCGCAGGCGCCTTGGACTCTCTCACCTTGCGCCAGTTGTCCGACGAGACGATATTCTGGACATCGAAAGCCCCCGGCGCCGGATCGTGGTCGTAGAGAAGTGTTGCGTCATCGCCGCCTTGAGGGGCGCACGACTCCGCGCGCTCGGCGACACAGTCCTTGACGACCGTGCCGGGCGGAATTCCGTCACCGGTGATCTCCCATTCTGATCCGGCCAGGGCCTGGCGGGTCTCGGCGTCGATCTTTTTCCACGTGACCCGCCCCCGTCGGTCCTCACCAATAGTGCAGGCATCATTGTTGGCATCGCCATCGGAGTCCTGGTCCATGGCGACCTTGTTGTAGAGGCCCTTCGTCGAGTCGGCGGCGGCCCCGCCCGTCTGGCACTCGCGGAGGAGCTCAAGGCTATCCGAATCCATGACCGCGGGATCAACGCTGTACACGATGACCACATCGTGAGTCTTGGAGGCGTTGACGTCGAGCTCATCGCCTCGCGTCACATAATACCCGGCCTGCTCGTTCTCGACCGTGGCGCCGTCGACCTCGACCCTGTCGATCGAGAATCCTTGGGGCGTCGAGGGGGTGTCAACGACCTCTGGCGATACCCCTCTCCCCGTGCCCGTGTTCGTCACCGTCACACTGTACGTGCGGCGCAGGGTTCCGGGAGTCGATCCGACGATGAAACCGCCATCGGATGTCTCCTTCTTGACGGAGAAGGAGGGGAGCTCCTCGGGGAAGACGTTGAGCGCCTTGATCTTGACATCGGCCTGGGAGTCCTCCTTGAACGTCAGGGAGACCTCGCCCGGCTGACCCGGGGTCAGCGTCGCCCCTGACTCGGGGTTCAGGAGCACGTAGGAGACCCCCACCCCCTTGGGGACATCCTTCTCCCTGATCGTGCACGTCGCCGAGGACTTGGTTTTAGCGCTGGAGGTCGTCTGACCGTCGGTCACGGCGCCCAGCGGGGTGAAGCCGTCCCCCAAGCACTTGTACTCGAAGGAGTACGTCATCCCCGAGGGGCCGGGCCCCTCGACCTCCTTCTGGATGGAGAAGCTGACCTGCTTGCCAGAGCCCACGCCGCCCGCGTCAGGGACCTCCGCCTCGCCGGGCACATCATAATCAGGGCCCTTCTCGGCATCGGGGCCGTTCATGACCTTCACGGTGTTGTAGAGCACCGCATAGTCCTTGTAATTGGGGTCGAGGGTACCGTAGACGGTCATGAAGTACGTCTCATAGCGATCGATGTAGTTGCCATCATCGTTCTTGTTGATCGTCACCCTGATGCCGCGCTCGCCGAATTTCTCACAGTTGAACCTCTTCTTGTCGAGATAGTTCTTGCGGTACACGACCTTGTCGTACGGGCGCGGCGTGATATTGTCTATGGCTAAGTTCTCGCAGGTGAGAACATAACCCTCACCGCCCGGGTCCTCGATCACCGGCTGCTTGTCCGAGTAGTTCTGCTTCGTGGCGCTGCCAAGGCCGAGACTCCAGACGACCTGATTCCTCGCCGAGTCGACCTGGCCGTACTTGGAGCTGACGGAGAATGTGCCGGCCGGGGGCTCGGGCAAGAGCTCGGACTTCAGCGTCCCCTCACCCTTGCAGCCCCTGAAGACGAGGTCATGCTTGCCGACAGCCGCTCCCTCCGTCCAGACGATATTGATATAAGCGGATCCCGATACCGAGCCGTGGGTGTTCACGTACTCGCCGAGGGTGAGCGTGATCGTGGCCCCCTTGCCGGAGCCCCAGGTGACGGTGCCGACCTTTTGCCCCGCTCCATCATCGACGTCGAAAGAGGTCAGGAGGGGGTAGACCTCGACGAGATCCGGCAGGGTGATCGTGATGGTATCGCCGGCCTTGGCGTCGGCGTCGGCCGTCCATTTCCACTGGAAGCGGGCCAATTGTCCGGCCCTGCTCTGATAAGTGCTCACACCATCGACATCGACGATGTTGGGGCCCGGCTGCCAGGAGAACTCGGACACGCTGCCGGCGCAGGCATTGACAGCCGACGCGCGGGGCAGCGCGCCGGGGAGCACCGGGAACATGAACAGCAATGACGCCATGGCGATGACCATCAGGGTCATCGACGCCCTCGACATCGTTCGACCTGAGCGATGGCGCGGCATCCGGTCACGGGATTGAGACGGCACAAGCGTTCCTCCACATCTTGCAACCCTGCCGACAGGGGAGGCGAGCAAGCACCTCAGGGTATTGGGCGTCCTAATAACACCAGTTGCCAATCTACCCGCCGGTCGAAGGCGAGGTCGGCGAAGTTATCGCAACGAGACCGACATTAGATAGCATCGTTGCACACCGCCCCCTCTCATCCCACCGGGCGGACGATCATCAAAACACCTTCGAGGTCGCGAGACGTTTCCCTCGCGCGGGCAATGAGCGGTCCGGGCAGTGCCATGGAGCACAAGGCGCTATTGTCGTCCCACCACTGCCCACGAGGAGGAACCATGGCCACCGCGCCCAGCCGCCGCATCTTCACCGCTTCCGCCCTCGCATCCCTGTCCTCCCTGGCGCTGGCCTCCTGCGACTCCACCACCGACCCCGCGCCCTCCACCCCCAGCGCCTCGGGCGCGGTCCCGTCCACCAATGCCGCCGCGGATGGCGCCACCGCCACCGTGCCGATCCCCAGCGGGGAGCCCCTGCCCACCGCCACCACGATCGTCGCCGCCTCGGAGTCATCCGAGACGGGCTCCGACGCGCCCTGGGTGGAGACGGGCTCCGCGCAGGCGGCCGGCGACGCAGCGAGACTCCTGGTGACCGGCGTGCGCACGGGGACGCATGAGGACTACGACCGCATCGTCGTCGACCTGAGCGGCGAGGGAACGCCCGGCTGGCAGGCGGGCTGGGTCGCCGACGCGGGCACGCAGGGCAAGGGCGACCCGATCCAGCCCTCCGGCATCTACATCCTGCGTGTTTTCGGAACGGGTGCGCGTATGCCCTCCACCGCTGAGGAGATCGCGTCGGCCCAGAAGACCCTCAGCGCGGACTTGGACCTGCCCGCGATCGCCTCGTTCCACTACGACCCGACCGTCGAGGCCCAGTACCAGCTGGTCCTGGGCACCTCATCGCAGTCCTACCGGATCTTCGCGCTCAGCTCGCCCACACGCCTGGTCGTGGATGTCAAGCATCCCTGAGCGGCGCACCCCCGGCTGGTTCGGCTTCCCGCTCCCGGGGCGGGGGCCGAGCCCTCAGTCGATCCGCTCGCCGTGGACGCCCTCGGTCTTGCGGGGGCGCGCCAGGAGCGCGTCGTTGACCTCCTCAACGCTCGCCGCCCCCTCAACGACGGCCACCACTCCCGCAGTGATCGGCATATCAACGCCGTGCCGGGCGGCGAGATCGAGGACGGCGCGCGCGGACTTGGCGCCCTCGGCCACGCCCCGCGAGGCCGAGGCGGCCTCGTCCACGGTCATGCCCTCGCCGAGATGACGACCGAAGGACTGGTTGCGGCTCAGTGGTGAGGAGCAGGTGGCCACGAGGTCGCCCATCCCGGCCAGGCCCGCGAAGGTCTCGGGGCTCGCGCCCAGGGCCAGGCCCAGGCGGGTGATCTCCACCAGACCCCGGGTGATGATCGTTGCCCTGGAGTTGTTGCCGTAGCCCCGGCCGGCGGCCATACCGACGGCGAGCGCGATGACGTTCTTGACCGCCCCGCACAGCTCGACGCCGAGCACGTCGGTGTTCGTATAGGGGCGGAAGGCAGCGGTGGCGCAGGCGGCGGCCACGCGCGCGGCCAGATCCTCGTCCGCTGCGGCGATGACGGTGGCGGTGGGCTGCCGCGCGGCGATCTCGTCGGCGAGGTTGGGGCCGGAGACGACGGCGAGGCGCTCGGGCCCCACCTGGAGGGCCTGGCCCATGACCTCGCTCATGCGCATTCCGGTGCCCAGCTCGATGCCCTTCATGAGGGAGACGACGGCGGCGCCCTCCTCGAGGCGCCCCGCCAGTGGGGCGACGATCCCCCGGGCGGCCTGGGAGGGCACGGCGACGACGACCGTGTCGGCGCCGCCGACGGCCGCGGCCATGTCCGTCGTCGCCCGCACTCCGACGGGCAGGCGCAGGCCGGGCAGGTAGCGCTCGTTGGCGCCGGCATTGATCTCCTCGGCGATCTCGGCCCGGCGCGCCCAGATGGTGGCGCTGCCGCCGGCCTCGGCGATGAGGGAGGCGAAGGCGGTGCCCCAGGCTCCCGAGCCGATGATGGCGGCGCGGGCCGATGCGCCCCGGCCGGTCACTGCCCGGCCCCCTCCGACTCGCTGCGGCCGCCCGGGGCATCGTCGGCCCCGGACTCGGATCGGGCGGCCTCCCCGGGGCTCGCCTCCTGGGCCGGGTCGGGGTCGGGCAGGCGCTCGCCGTAGGCCCCGGGGCCGTGGTCGATGTCGTAGTGCGGGTCGAAGGGGCGGGGCGCCCTCTCGCCCCGGATGACCTCGAGCTCGGCGGTGATGGCGCGCATGATCTCGGCGGTGCAGGCGCGCACGGCGTCGTGGTCGTCGGTGTCGCTGCCGAAGCGGGAGAGGTCCAGGAGCTCGCCCACGCGCACCGTGACGGGCTTGGGCGGGAAGGGATGGAAGGCGTCGGTGCAGGTGTCCATGATGTCCTGCCCGCCCCACTGCGCCATGGGGACCACGGGCACGCCGGTGCGCATGGCCAGGCGGGCCGCACCGGTCTTACCGACCATCGGCCACTTCAAGGGATCGCGGGACAGGGTGCCCTCGGGGAAGATCATGATGACGCCGCCGTCGGCGAGGATCCTCTCGGCCTCACGCAGGGCGTCGGAGGCGCTCGCCGTGCCGCGCTCAACTGGGATCTGTCCGCCGGCGCGCAGCACCCGGCCGACCACGGGGATTTTGAACAGACTGGCCTTGGCCAGGGAGTAGGCGGGGATATCGGCGTCCACGAGCGCGCGCATGGCGGTGAGGGCGTCGATATTGGACAGGTGGTTGGCCACGGCGATGAAGCCGCCGTCGGCGGGGAAGCGCTCGACACCGGTCACGCGCTGGCGCGAGACGAGCTTGAGGAAGGGGATGATCGCTCCGCGCGAGGCGAAGCGGTAGAACAGGCTCATAGGACGCTTCTGAGGCACGGCACGACTCTAGCCGGATCGGGCCGGCCGCGTGCCTCGCCGGGCGCGGTGCCCGCGTGGCGCCGGGGTCAGGCCAGGCGGGTCACCTTGGCGTCCAGTGAGCCCAGCTTGCTCATGAATTGCTCGTAGCCGCGGTCAATGAGGTTGATGCCCTCCACGCGGCTCGTCCCCTGGGCGGCCAGGGCGGCGATGAGGTGGGAGAAGCCGCCGCGCAGATCGGGCACGACGATATCCGCGCCGCGCAGGGGCGTGGGCCCGGAGATGACGGCGGAGTGGTAGAAGTTGCGCTGTCCGAAGCGGCAGGCGGTCCCGCCCAGGCACTCGCGATAGACCTGAATGGCCGCGCCCATCTTGCACAGGGCCTTGGTGAAGCCGAAGCGGTTCTCGTAGACGGTCTCGTGGACGATCGAGACGCCGTCGGCCTGGGTGAGGGCAACGACGAGCGGCTGTTGCCAGTCGGTCATGAAACCGGGGTGGACATTGGTCTCCACGACGATGGAGCGCAGATCGCCGCCGGGGTGGTAGAAGCGGATGCCGTCGTCGCGCACCTCGAAGGCGCCGCCGACCTTCCGGAAGATGTTGAGGAAGGTCGTCATATGGCTCTGGTGGGCGCCATGGACGAAGACGTCACCGCCGGTGGCCAGAGCGGCGGAGGCCCAGGAGGCCGTCTCGATGCGGTCGGGCAGGGCGGTGTGCCGGTAACCGGCGAGCTCCTCGACGCCCTCGATGTGGATGGTGCGGTCGGTGTCCACGGAGATGATGGCGCCCATCTTCTGCAGGACGTCCACCAAGTCCATGATCTCGGGCTCGACGGCGGCGCCGCGCAGCTCGGTGCGCCCGTCGGCGCGCACGGCGGTGAGCAGCGTCTGCTCGGTGGCGCCGACGCTGGGGTAGGGCAGCTCGATGACGGTGCCGCGCAGGCCTTCGGGCGCGGTCAGGCGGATGCCGGCCTCGAGCTTGTCGACGACGGCGCCGAAGCTGCGCAGGATGTCGAGGTGGAAGTCGATCGGGCGGTCCCCGATGCGGCAGCCGCCGAGGTCGGGGATGAAGGCCTCGCCGAGGCGGTGCAGGAGGGGCCCGCAGAACAGGATCGGGATGCGCGAGCTGCCGGCGTGGGCGTCGATATCCGCCACATGGGCCGCCTCCACCCGGGAGGGGTCGAGGTGGAGGATGCCGGCGGTCTGGTCGTAGTCCACCTGGACGCCGTGGAGGGTCAGCAGTCCGGAGACCACCTCGACATCCCGGATGAGGGGGACGTTGCCGAGCACCGACGGCGTCGTACCGAGCAGCGCCGCGACCATCGCCTTGGGAACGAGGTTCTTCGCGCCGCGCACCGTGATCTCGCCGCTGAGCGGGCGGCCGCCCTCAACCTGAAGAAGACCGTCGACCATGCCTACCTCCTTAGTGCCGCGCGGCGGGGCCCGCGCTCCGCCCGGCGCAGGGACGGCGGGCCAACCAAGCATAGGCGAGGCCCGGCGCCCCGCCGACCTCTTCAGGGTGTGGGCATCTGCGCAACACGGGCGGGAACAACCCGGGCAGGTGGCAGGTGGCGGGCGGGCAGGGTGGTGGGCTTGAAGGAGGGCCGCACGGCCTCGTAGGCGCTGATGGCGTCCTCCTCGGTGAGGGTGAGCGAGATGTCGTCGAGGCCCTCCATGAGGCACCAGCGCACGTAGTCGTCGATCTGGAAGGTCGTGCGCAGGGATCCGCACGTGACGCTGCACTCCTCGAGGTCCACAGTGATCTCAGTACCGGGCTCGTTCTCGAGGATCTTCCACAGCTGCTCGCAGTCCTCGGGGCTGATGACCCCGGCTACGAGCCCCTGCTTGCCCGCATTGCCGCGGAAGATATCGGCGAAGCGGGGGGCGAGGACCACCTTGAAGCCGTAGTCCTTGAGAGCCCACACGGCGTGCTCGCGCGAGGAGCCGGTGCCGAAGTCGGGGCCGGCCACGAGCACGGAGGCGCGCTTGTAGGCGTCCCGATTGAGGATGAAGTCGGGCTCGCCGGCGCGCCAGGCGGAGAAGAGGGCGTCGTCGAAGCCGGTGCGGGTGATGCGCTTGAGGTAGACCGCCGGGATGATCTGGTCGGTGTCGACGGCGCTGCGGCGCAGTGGGGCGCCGATACCGGTGTGGCGGATGAACTTGTCCATGGTGATCCTGCTTCCCTGTCTCGTCCCGGTGTCTCTCAGGCGGCCCGGCCGGCCGTGGCGCTCCGCCCGTCCAACGGCTCCAGGTCGGCGGGAGTGGACAGCCTGCCGCGCACGGCCGTGGCAGCGGCGACGACGGGCGAGACCAGGTGGGTGCGCCCGCCCTTGCCCTGCCGGCCCTCGAAGTTGCGGTTCGACGTCGAGGCGCAGCGCTCCCCGGGGGTGAGCTGGTCGGGGTTCATGCCCAGGCACATGGAGCATCCGGCGTTGCGCCACTCGGCGCCGAAACCCTTGAAGACCCGATCCAGGCCCTCGGCCTCGGCCTGGAGGCGGATGCGGGCGGAGGCGGGGACGACGAGCATGCGCAGGCCCGGGGCCTTGGTACGGCCGCGCACGACCTCGGCCGCGGCGCGCAGATCCTCGATGCGCCCGTTGGTGCACGAACCGAGGAAGACGGTGTCAACGGTGATATCCCGCAGCGGAGTACCGGGGGTGAGATCCATGTACTCCAGGGCGCGCTCGGCGGCGCGGCGCTCGGTCTCGTCGGCGATGGTGGCGGGGTCGGGGACGGACGCGGAGATCGGCAGGCCCTGCCCCGGATTGGTGCCCCAGGTGACGAAGGGCTCGATGTCCGCGGCGGTGAGGACGACCTCGGTGTCGAAGACGGCGTCGTCGTCGGTGCGCAGGGTGCGCCAGTACTCCAGCGCGGCGTCCCAGTCGGCGCCCCGCGGAGCGTGGGGGCGATCCTTGAGGTAGTCGAATGTGGTCTCGTCGGGGGCGATCATGCCGGCGCGGGCACCGCCCTCGATGCTCATGTTGCAGATCGTCATGCGGGCCTCCATCGACAGCTGCTCGATGGCGCGTCCCCGGTACTCGATGACGTGGCCCTGGGCTCCATTGGTGCCGATCTTCGCGATGATGGCCAGGATGATGTCCTTGGCCCCCGAGCCGGACGGCAGGTCGCCGTCGATGGTCACGCTCATGGTCTTGAAGGGGGCGACCGGCAGGGTCTGGGTGGCGAGCACGTGCTCGACCTGGCTGGTGCCGATGCCGAAGGCCAGCGCCCCGAAGGCGCCGTGGGTGGAGGTGTGGGAGTCCCCGCAGACCACGGTCATACCGGGCTGGGTCAGACCCAGCTGGGGGCCGACGGCGTGAACGATGCCCTGGTCGGCGTCGCCCAGGGAGTGGAGGCGGACCCCGAACTCGGCGCAGTTGGCGCGCAGGGTGTCGATCTGGGCGCGACTGGTGACGTCAGCGATCGGCAGATCGATGTCGAGGGTGGGGGTGTTGTGATCCTCTGTGGCGATGGTCAGCTCGGGACGACGCACCGCACGCCCGGCCAGGCGCAGCCCCTCGAAGGCCTGCGGGCTGGTCACCTCGTGGACAAGGTGGAGGTCGATGTAGAGCAGGTCCGGGGCGCCGTCCGCCCCCTGCGCAACCACATGATCCCGCCACACCTTCTCGGCGAGGGTCATTCCCATCGCATTACCCCTTCACTCAGTGCCGGCCACTGTCTTTCATGACACACCGTTGCCGTGGATCCTCGAGATTACTTGAGGTCTCAGCCCTCGGGATGGCAGTATCAGATTATGGACGAAGCGTTGGACTCAGCGACCAGCAGCGGTGTGGGCGTCATCGACAAGGCGGCCCTCGTCATGAGCGCCCTGGAGGCGGGCCCGGCGACCCTCGCCCAGCTCGTCTCCTCCACCCATCTGGCCCGGCCGACCGCCCATCGCATCGCCGTCGCCCTGGAGTACCACAGGCTGGTCTCACGCGACTCGCAGGGGCGCTTCATCCTCGGCCCGCGCCTGACTGAGCTCGCCTCGGCCGCCGGCGAGGACCACCTGCTCACGGCCGCCGGTCCGGTGCTGGCGGCCCTGCGGGACAAGACGCATGAGTCCGCCCAGCTCTACCGCCGTCAGGGGGATGTACGCGTGTGCGTGGCCAACGCGGAGCGCCCGATCGGCCTGCGCGACTCGATCCCGGTCGGGGCGACAATGTCCATGCTGGGCGGCTCGGGGGCGCAGGTGCTGCTGGCCTGGGAGGAGCCGGACAGGCTGCACCGGGGCCTGGTGGGGGCGCGCTTCAACGCCACAATGCTCTCAGCGGTGCGCCGACGCGGCTGGGCGCAGTCCGTGGGCGAGCGCGAGCCGGGCGTCGCCTCGGTCTCGGCCCCCGTGCGCGGCGCGAGCGGCAAGGTGATCGCGGCCGTGTCGATCTCCGGGCCGATCGAGCGCATGGGTCGCCAACCGGGCCGCGTGCACGGCGCCGTGGTCATGGCGGCCGCCCGCCGCCTGTCCGAGATCCTGCGCACCGCTGACGAGGGCTGACCCCTCCCCCGCCGAGACCGGTCGAAAACAGCACCGAGACCGGCGCACGGTGCCGCCGGACCGGTCGGAGGCGATGGCGCCACCCCGGAGGCCCGCTCGCTCCCTCCGCTGTCCTCTGTTCCAGAGGGGACTCGCATGCGAAAATATGCACCCCCATTCCGATCGAGAGGACCGTCTCTTGCCTGATGACCGACAGCCTCTCCTCCACGCCCTTCAGGCGCTCTCGGAAAGCCTCGGCCCCTACGTCCGCCGACGCCTGGCTGACGAGTACCCGAACCAGGACCGGTTATCCCCGGCGCCGTGGGACGGGGCTCCGGGGGATGCCGACCTCGATGATCTCTCCACTCAGTTCTTCGCCCTGACCGGGCGCGACAGGAGCGGCAAGTCGATCCTCAACGTCGAGTCAGGCCTGCGCAGCAGGATTCACGCCATCTGGATCGCGCGCAACCGGCTCGCCCACGGTGCGAGGCTTGAGCGCTCCGAGATGCTGCTGGCGCTGAGCGAGGTCGCTGAGGTCCTCCGGATCATCGGGGATGTCGAGGCATCCGACCGGGTCTCGCAGGAACTCGCGGCTCACGCGGCTGCCGGAACCAGGATGGAGACATCGGGGGCGGAGCCCGCCGCCGGGCTCGAGTCCCTTGTCGAGCCGTTGGACGCTCCCCAAGCAGGTTCTCTCGAGGAGCCGGACGCAGCGCACGAGGAGCCGACGCCCTCGGACAAGCGCGCCGAGCGCACCGCGGCCGGGGCGGCTCCGGCCGTCTCCGACCCGCTGCCCCCTGCCCACGACGAGACGGCGCGCGTCGCGGCGCCCGAGCCACCGCCTCTGCCACGGCCGACTGGGACTGGGCTCGACCTCCTCGCGGTCTCCGTCGATGCTCCCCCGGTCGTTTCCTATGCCCACGCCGTCGCCGGGTCGCGCCTCGCCATGACCATCCACCTGCGGCCGGTCGATATCCGCGGCACCGACCTCGATGAACAGGGGGCTCGGCAGTGGGTTCCCCTCGAGGATGTCCGCGTCACCATCGGCGTCGAGGTTGATGGCGAGAGCGTCGCCTCCGGCCATCCTGTCATCCTGACCCGGCTCGGCGCGGAGGGGGAGGACCTCACCGTCAGCATCCTCCCGGAACGATCGGCCCTGCTCCAGGTCGACGCCCAGAGCCCCTCGCGCCTCCATCTGCTCCTCGAGTCGGCAGGCGCGCGACGCGACCTCTTCCTTGATGGTCCGGATGTCCTCACTCCGCGCCAGTGGGTGATGCGAGGCCGTCCCTCGGAGGCTGCCGCCACGTTGACCGCTTTCGTCCAGCCCCAGCAGCCCAGGCTCGCGCCGCTCTGCTCCCAGGCCGCTCAGCTGCTCGGTACAGCCACGGGATCGCCGTCCCTCAACGGCTACGAGGGCGGCCCCGCGAGGGTGAGCTCCATCGTCGCGGCAGTCTGCCGTGCCATCCAGGATGCCGGGGTGGCCTACGCGGTTCCGCCGACGAGCTGGGGGGAGTCGGGCCAGCGGGTGCGCACTGCGCAGGACGTGCTCGACAACCGTCTCGGCACCTGCCTCGACACCACGATCCTCCTGGCGAGCGCTCTGGAGTACCTCGAGATCGAGCCGCTGATCATCCTTCTTCCGGGACACGCTCTCCTTGGCTACTGGCGCACGCAGCGCCACCTCTCCGAAGATCTCACGATGCCCGGGTGGGAGCTGCTCAACCAGATCGACCTCGGAGAGATCCGCCTGGTCGAGACGACTCTCCTCACCGGCGAGGCCTCCGCCACCGCTGAACAGCTCCATCAAGCGGCCCGTCGGCTCATCGGCGTCGACGCCGCCGAGATCGATGTCGTGATCCCCGTGCGGGCGGCCCGCGAGCGCGGGGTCGTCCCCATGCCGTTGAGAACCCGTCACGAGGACGGCGAGATCGTTGAGAGCACCTATGTCGCCGCACCGCGACCGAACACTGTCCTACTGGCCGACGAGCTCCTCCGCACCACCCGGCCCCGTCCCACGCGGAGCAAGGCCCCGGATCGGGTCGAGGCCTGGAAGGCACGGCTCCTCGATCTCAGTCTGCGCAACCGCCTCATCAACTGCTCGGATAGCGCGATCCACAGCCACAGGATCGTCGAGCTCGCGGTTCCCGAAGCGGTTATCGGATCCTTCGAAGACCTCGTGAATGCGGGGCGTGACATCACGCTGAGGCCCGCTGGCGAGCGGGCCGCCGAGGTGCGCCGCATCGGCGGCCTCTTCCGCACGGAACTCGATCCTCCGCAACTCGCTCCGCTGCTGGCGGACCACCGCGAGGTCGAGGTCGATCTGGGTGAGGGCACTTATGACCCGATCCTGCGCCGTCTGCGCTCCACCGCCAGGACCCTCGCCGAGGAGACCGGCGCCAACAACCTCTACCTCGCCCTCGGCTCACTCGTCTGGAAGACGGGCGGCACGACCATCCGTTCCCCCCTCGTCTTCGTCCCCGTCGACCTCGAGCGCCGCTCAGCCCACAGCCCCTTCCGCCTGCGGATCGATCCCTCGGGCACAACCACCCCCAACTACTCCCTCGTCGAGCGCCTCCGGATCGATCTCGGCCTCGACCTCACGGAGCTGAGTGAGCCAGAGGAGGATGCCGCCGGCCTGAACCTCCCACGCCTCTTCGAGGTCGTGCGCCGAGTGCTCGCGGACAACCGCCTGCCCTTCCATGTCGAGGCGACGACGTACCTCGGCATCTTCCAGTTCGGCACCTTCCGCCTGTGGAAGGACCTCGAGGAGTCGTGGAAGGAGATCGCCCGCAATCCCCTCGTCCGCCACCTCATCGAGACGCCCGACCAGCAGTTCGCCGACCCACAGGCGCATGCCCCGGTGGTCGGCCTCGAGCAACTCCTGCCCCGGCTCCCGGTGGCGGCTGACGCCTCGCAGGCCGAGGTCGTCGCCCAGGCGCTCAGCGGGCGCACGATCGTCGTCGAGGGCCCACCCGGCACCGGCAAGTCCCAGACGATCACCAACGTCATCGTCAGCGCCATCGCGCAAGGCCGTAAGGTTCTTTTCGTCGCCGAGAAGCAGGCGGCGCTCGAGGTCGTAGCCAGGCGCCTGCGCGACGCGGGCATCGGCGGGCTCCTCCTCGACCTCCATGATCGCAAGCAGTCCCCGGACGCCGTGCGTCGGAAGATCCTCGCCGCGATGGATCTCGAGGCCCACCCGGACCGCATCACCTTGCAATCCCGGATGGCTCTGGCCGGAGCCGACAGCGCCAGACTCGCCGAGTACCGCGCCTCCCTGCACGGGCGCAGCCCGAGCGGCATGTCCTTCTACAGTGCCCGAACGGCCGAGATCGCATACTCCGGTCACAGGGCCGGGAGCCTCACGATCACGCCCGCGCAGCTCGCCGCGATGACGGACGGCGACGTCGCTTCTCTGCGCACGAGCATCCCGTCCGTCGGCACGTGCCTGGACCGTTACCGCGACGTGCTCGTCGGCTCCGAGCCCGTGATCTCCCAGCCTCTCGACGACGTCTCCCTCTCAGAGGTCCTCGCCGCCACCGCGCGTTGGGATAGCGTCATCTCGAGCGGCGACGACGAGCTCCTGGCCGCCGTCGGGACAATGCCCGACCATGAGTTGGAGACTGCCGCCCTCATCCTCGAAGATCCCGTCCTCGATACTCGTGTCCTCGACCTCATCGCGGACCCATCATGGGTGCGCGACGCCCAGTGGCTCCTCCAGCAGCTCGACGCCGAGGCCACCGACCTGCGCCCGGCCCTCACCTACTACCGGGAGAGCGTCCTCGACGAGCCCCTCGACGCGGTCAGGGAGAGCCTCATCAACGCCAAGCACGCCTTCTTCAGCAAGTCCAAGAAGGCCGAGAAAGCACTCGCCCGGCTCGCCGGCCACCGCAGCGGCAAGCCCATGCCCGACGACGCCGCCGCGCTGCTCGGCATCGTCGACGAGCTCATCGCACTCGCCCGCCGCCGCGACCAACTGCGCGAGCGGCACGCGGCTCTACTGCCGTGGACCGCCGCGATGATCCGCAACTGGACGCCTTTCGACAGACCCGCGGCCGCAGCCTCCGGGGACAGGCTGCGCCAACTGCTCGAGCGGGCTCATCTGGCCGCCGCAGGGCAGCGCAGCCAGACGCGGATCATTGTCGCCGCATGCGCGATCCGGCCGGACCGCTCGGCAATCGCGGGATGGATGCGCGCGTACTCCCGGGCCCGTGAGGGACTGACGGCACTGAGCCGAGTCGGCATCGGGCGAGGTGCTATCGAGGCCCTCCTGCCGATGCCCGCCCCGCGCCGAGAACGGGTCCTCCGAGGCTGGAGCGAGTTCCTCAGCGCCGGGACGGAGTTCCGCCGCCTCGGCCTCGCATCCTGCCTCGACCAGCTCCGGCGAGGCGAGGTGCTGTCCTCGGATGCCTCCACCGCCCTCGAGATCGGTCTCATCCACGCCACGCTCGAATCGCAGCGGGAGCGAGGCCGCCTCGACGAGTTCGATGCCGAACGGCAGAACACCACCGTGGCCCAGTACGCAGCGGTGCTCGACGAGATCCGCAGTATGCTGCCCGAGGCGCTCGTCGAGGACGCTCTTATCGCCCGGGGCCACGCCCTGGCGAGTGAGGGCCTGCGACTGGCCAATCTGCGCACCGCTCTGGAGCGCAAGCGTAAGAAGCGGAGGATCCGCGATCTCATCGGTGAGTTCGGCGACCTCATCACCTCCCTCACCCCATGCGTCCTCGTCTCCCCGGACTCGGTGGCGCGGTTCTTCCCCGCCAACCGCCAGGACTTCGATCTCGTCGTCTTCGACGAGGCCTCCCAGATCACGGTCGCCGCCGCCATCGGAGCCATGGGGCGCGGTCGTAGCGTCATCATCTGCGGGGACTCCAAGCAGATGCCTCCGACATCCTTCGCCGAGCTCTCACGAGATGACGACGGCGAGGACGACATCGTCGACGAAGAGTCGATCCTCAGCGAGTGCGTGGCCGCGCACGTCCCACGGTTCTGGCTGTCCTGGCACTACCGCAGCAGGGTCGAATCCCTCATCGCCTTCTCCAACGCCGCGTACTACCAGGGCCGACTGTCCTCGTTCCCGAGCCCCAGGTCGGCCGAGCGGGACGATGGTCCCCATGGCTTCGGCATCAGCCTGCGCCACGTCGACGGCCACTTCGTGCGCAGCGTCCCGCGCGGGCAGTCGCGCAAGACCTATCGCACGAACCAGGCGGAGGCCGAGGCCATCGTTGAGGAGATCCAGCGCCGATTCGACGACGATCCCACCGATCCCGAGGGACCATCGGTCGGTGTCGTCACGTTCAACATCCAGCAGCGCGATCTCATCGAGGCCCGCCTGCGCGAGCTCGACGATCCGAGGATCACCGCCTCGCTCGACGCGGCCGGGGGTATCTTCGTCAAGAATCTCGAGAACGTCCAAGGAGATGAGCGGGACGCGATCCTGTTCTCCGTCGCCTTCTCGGCGGGGGAGGACGGACAGGTCCCGCTCAACTTCGGGCCCCTCAATCGACATGGCGGGGAGCGCCGTCTCAACGTCGCGATCACGAGGGCGCGGGCCCAGGTCGTTCTCTTCTGCTCCTTCGACCCGGCATCGCTCCACGCGGAGCGCAGCACCTCGGCGGGGCTGCAGGACCTCAAGCGCTACCTACTGCTCGCCGAGCACGGCACGGGAGCTCTGCCCGCGCGCGCGGCGGGTCAGGCGCGCCCCGACGGGCACCGCGAGGAGATCGCGGCAGCCCTGCGCGCACGGGGATTGGCCGTGCGCACCGACGTCGGCCTGTCCGACTTCCGCATCGACCTCGTCCTCGCCCCTGGTGATCGCCCCGACGAACCGAGGGTGGCCGTCATGCTCGACGGCCCGAACTGGGAGAGCCGGCGCACCTCCTATGACCGCGACGTGCTGCCGACGAGGGTACTCGCGCGCATGATGCACTGGCCGGGAGTCGAGCGGATCTGGATGCCGGAGTGGCTCCGGGCCCCGGAGGCAGTCGTCTCCCGTCTTGTCGGCGCCGTCGAGCATACGCAGGACTACGGCAAGCAGCACGACGGCGCCGCTGCCCCGGGCCTGCCCGCACCCGCAGTCCCGGCCTCGATTCTGGATCTCGCCGCGGCCTCTAAGACCGGACCGGCTGACCGAGGCGAGGCCGGCCCAGTCCGGGCCTTGACGCCATTCGAACAGGCCGGCGCGTCGCCGCACGCCACGGCAGCGCCCGACCACGCCGCCGCCGGGACCGCCACGGCAGCGCCAACGTCTCACGCGCGGCCGGAGCGGCGCAGGGATCTCAGCGCCGTCGTCGACTTCGTGCCGTACGAGCCGAACGAGCGCCTTGAGCGCGCGCTTCTCGACGAGGCGGCGACGAATCCCCGGGCCCGCGCGATCATACGTGAGGCAGCAGAGCGGATCTGCGAGCAGGAGTATCCGATCGCACGAGAGCGGCTGCTCAGCTTGGTCTGTTACGACTTCGGCATGCAGCAGGCACGAAGCGTGAGGAAACAGCAGATCCTCACCCTCATCCGCAGCGCGCGAGTCTTCACCGACCCGGACGGCTTCGTCTGGCCGGAGGGCGTTGATCCGGCTGGTCTGACCGGCTACCGCCGGTATCCGTACGACTTCGTCGCCATCGAGGAGATCCATCCGCGCGAGCTGGACAACTACGTGCGAGAGCGCATGGGGGCAGAGGGCGGGCTCGATGACGAGCAGTTGCTGCACGACCTGCTCGCAGGGCTGTCGTTATCGACGCACCGCAAACTCACCGCATCCGTGCGCCACATGCTCACCCAGTCGATGGCGCGGGTCGGGGGGCGGGGGCGCTACCTGTCGGACTGACCCGTCACGCTGCGGCGCCGCCGACGGTGGGGCGGTGGTCATCGTGGGCCCCGCCGTCCTCACTGGTGTTGTCCTGCGGTCGGCCGACGGCGAGGTCGGGGAACCGGTCTCGCCGCTGTTTTCGACCGGTCTCGGAGAGGTCTTCTAGACTCTCGGCATGCGCCGGACACTTCTCGTCACGAACGATTTCCCGCCCGTCGTGGGCGGGATCCAGTCCTACCTCGACGACTACGCCCGCCGCCTGCCGCCCTCGGATCTGACCGTCCTGGCCTCCACTCCCCCCGAGGGCCCCGAGACCGCCGCGGCCTTCGACTCCGAGGTTCCCTTCGACGTCGTCCGCATGCCCACCCGCATGCTCCTGCCCACGCCGGAGGTGCGGAGCAGGATGCGGGGGATCATCGCCGAGCGCGGCATCGAGACCGTCTGGTTCGGCGCCGCCGCACCGCTCGGGCTGCTCGGCCGCGCCGCGAAGCGGGCCGGGGCGAGCCGTGTCATCGCCACGACTCACGGGCACGAAGTCGGCTGGTCCATGCTACCGGGCTCCCGCCAGCTCCTGCACCGCATCCTCCGCGACGCCGACGTCGTCACCTACATCTCCGAGTACACGCTCGGCCGCCTGCGCCCCTTCATACCATCGGGCACGATCACCGCCCATCTTCCCAGCGGCATCGACGTCGACCGCTTCCGCCCCGATCCCGCCGCCCGCACCGCGCTTCGCGCCCGCTACCGGCTGGGGGGCGCCCCGACGGTGGTGTGCGTGTCCCGGCTCGTGGCCCGCAAGGGCCAGGACTCCCTCATCGAGGCCTGGCCGCGCGTGGTGGAGCACGTCCCGGGGGCCCGCCTGGTCATCGTGGGGTGGGGCTCCTACGCGCGCCGCCTGGCGCTCCTCAAGCGTCGCTCCTCCGCCCGTGATTCCATCATCCTGACCGGCAAGGTCCCCTACGACGAACTGCCCGGGCATGTGGCCATGGGGGACGTGTTCGCCATGCCCTGCCGTACGCGCGGTGGAGGCCTCGACGTCGAGGGCCTGGGCATTGTGTTCCTCGAGGCCTCCGCGGCGGGACTACCCGTCATCGCGGGGACCAGCGGCGGTGCGCCCGAGACCGTCGTTGAGGGCGTGACCGGGAACGTGGTCGACGGGCGCGACCAGGACGCGCTCGTGGAAGCGATTATCGGCCAGCTCTCCGATGCCGATGCGCGCGCCCGGATGGGCGCCGCCGGCAGGGAGCTCATGATCGGTCGCTGGACGTGGCCGTCCCTGGTGGAACGGCTGGTCCGCGCGATCGACGAGCGCTGAGGCGACGGCGCGCGCCGATGCCGTCGTCGCCCGTCATCACCACTCGCGAACCGCGGGCCCTCCTGGTGACTCAGGCGCGGGCGGTGGGCTGGGCGGCGTGCGCCGCGCGGAGGTCGGCGATGGCCCGCTCGAAGTCCTCCAGGCTGTTGAAGTTGGAGTAGACCGAGGCGAAGCGGAGGTAGGCGACCTCATCGAGTTCGCGCAGCGGCCCGAGGATCGCCAGGCCGACCTCATGGGAGTCCACGATGGCCTGGCCGGTGGCGCGAATCGCCTCCTCCACCTTGTGGGCCAGCAGCGCGAGGTCATCATTGGAGACCGGGCGGCCCTGGCAGGCTCGGCGCACGCCCACGATCACCTTGTCCCGGGAGAAGGGCTCGACGGCGCCGGAGCGCTTGCGAATGGACAGGCTGGCCGTCTCGATTGTCGTGTAGCGCCGACCGCAGGCCGGGCACTCGCGGCGACGGCGGATGGCCAGGCCGTCATCGGAGGTCCGGGAATCGACCACACGGGAGCCGTCGTGGCGGCAGAAGGGGCAGTGCACGCGGGCTCCTCGGGGTTGAAGCATGGCCTGTGACGTGGAGCCTAGGCGCCCACCGCCGTCGCCGCAAGGAGCCGCATGCCCAGCGATCCCCCTCTGGGCGATTCGTCAGCGGACAGGGACGACGAGGGTCTGCCCCGGGTGGATCGTTGAGGAGTGGAGATCATTGAGGTCCACGATCTGCGCCATGGCCTCGGACACGTCCGGGGCGCCCGTGGCGGCGGCGACGTCCCACAGGGACTGGCCCTCCTGGACCGTGGCCGTGGAGGTCTCCACGGGGGCCATGAGACCACTGCCGATGATCCCTGCGGCGGCGGCCAGGGCGAGTAGGACGACGATCATCATCGAGACGGCGCCCCAGCGCATCGGCGCCGGCAGCGAGGCGAGAGCTCCCCGAGAGGCCTCTTGCGCAACGGCGCGCCTCTGGGCGCCGCGGATGGCGGGATGAGCCGGCGCGAGGCCCGCGAGTTCGGCGAGCCCCACGCGGGAGGGCGGCGCAGCCGCCCTGGGCGCGGCAGCCCGGCGAGCATCCGAGGCGGGGCACGGGCGGGCGGAGCGCGGCGCACTCGGGCGCCGGCGCAGGTCGGCGGGAGCCGCGATGGCAGGAAGCTCCGGGACATCCGCCCCGGTGACGAGATGTAGGTGCGGGCGGTGAGGCTCCCCGGCGGCTCGCACCGGAAGCGCCTCCTGCCCGGCGATCTCCGCGCGAGGGGCTGAGGGCGCCGAGTGCGCGGACAAGGGTGTGACCATCCGCAGGCGGCGGGACGGCTGCGGCGGGAGTGCGAGTGCGCTCACAGGGAACCTCCTAGAACACATGTTCGACGAACAGATGTTCGAAGAATAGCGAGTCCGGCGCGACACGTCCAGCATCTTTCGAACATGTGTTTGAATGAGTGGCGGGCCGGCCGTATGGTTGACGGCAATCAGGACATCACCGGGCACTGACACGAATCCGGCGCCCTTAATCGCCCGTTCCGGGCCCGTGGTCGCCGCAGTGCCCCGGCCCGATCCAGCAGACCGCCCGCACTATCGAGGAGATCGCGATGAGCACGTCCCGCGGCAGCGACCGCCCCACGAAGGCACGAGCCGGGAGACCGGCCGCGCGGCGGGCGGAGGGGGGTGCCGCGCAGGGGAGCCCCCACCGGGATGACACCCCCGGTGCGGGGGGCGCCGAGGGCGCTCGCAGCGCGACCAGTGGCGATCGCATCCTGGCGAGCCTCGATGAACGCGCCCGCGCGGTCTACGAGGCCGTGCGCGACGCCGTCGTCGATCACGGCTACCCGCCCTCGATGCGCGAGATCGGGCAGAGGGTGGGGCTCACCAGCCCGTCGTCGGTCAAGCACCAACTCGACAAGCTCGAGCGCCTCGGCCTGGTGCGCCGCGATCCCAAGCGGCCACGCGCCCTGGAGGTCATCGTCCCCGAGGAGCCCGAGGCCCTCGCCTCCACGGTCGCCGCTGAGGGGCCCGCGCTCCAGGTGGCCCCCCGCCCGACCAGCCCCTCCCCCGCCACTCCCGCGGCCCTGCCCATGCTGCCGGGAGTGGCCGAGGGGGAGGCCGTGGCAGTGCCCCTCGTGGGGCGGATCGCGGCGGGCTCGCCCATCCTGGCCGAGCAGGAGGTCGAGGACGTCATGGCCCTGCCCCGGCGCCTGACCGGCTCCGGGGAGCTCTTCATGCTCCAGGTTCACGGGGACTCGATGATCGACGCCGCCATCTGCGACGGCGACTGGGTGGTGGTCCGCGCCCAGTCCGACGCCGCCAACGGGGAGATCGTCGCCGCCATGCTCGACGACGTCGATGGCGCCTCGGCCACGGTCAAAGTCCTGTCCCGCAAGGACGGGCACCAGTGGCTCCTGCCGCGCAACCCAGACTACGCGCCGATCCCGGGCGATGGCGCCACCATCATGGGACGGGTCGTCACCGTCCTGCGCGCGCTGTAGCGAGCGGCGCGCGGCGACGGCGCCCCCATCCGATTGTGGATGGGGGCGCCGTCGCCGTGCGGGCGCGAGGCCTCAGTAGCCCAGGCCGCGGGCGACCTCGCGCAGGCGCTGGGCGGATGCGGTGAGGCGGTCGCGCTCATCGAGGGTCAGGGGCAACTCGAGCCGGCGCCCGGCGCCCTCACGGCCGACGATCGTCGGGACCGCCATGCACACGTCCGAGATGCCGTGCCAGTTCTCCAGCAGCGGGGAGATGGTGAGCACGCGCTGCTCATCGTTGAGGATGGCGCCGATGATCTTCTGCACGGCCAGGCCGACGGCGTAGTTGGTCACGCCCTTGCCCTCGATGATGCGGTAGGCGGAGCGGACGACGTCGTGGGCGATGCGGTCGCGCTTGGCCTGGTCGAAGGTGCCGCCGTCGAGGGTCTTGCCCCACTGGGTGATCGGCACGCCGCCGATCTCGCAGCTCGACCACAGGGCGACCTCGGAGTCGCCGTGCTCGCCGGCGATGTATCCGTGGATGTTCTGGGTGGCGGTGCCGGTCTCCAGGGAGACGAGGTAGCGCATGCGGGCGGTGTCCAGGACGGTACCGGAGCCGAAGACCTGGTTGTCGGGAAGGCCCGTGATCTTCCGAGCGCAGTAGGTGACGACGTCCACCGGGTTGGCCACGAGGAGGAAGATGGCGTGCGGGGCGACTTCGACGAGCTTGGGCAGGATCTTCTCCATGATGCCCACGGTGGCGCCGGCGAGCTCGAGACGGGACTGGCCGGGCTTCTGCTTGGCCCCGGCGGTGATGGCGATGACGTCGGCGTCGCGGCAGATCTCCGGGTCGTCGGAGCCGGAGACGGCGCCCGCGGAGGTGAACTGGATGCCCTGGGCGATGTCGAGGGCCTCGGCCTCGACCCTCTCCTTGGCGATGTCCTGCAGGACGATCTCGCGTGCCACGCCCTTGGTCACGCAGGCATAGGCGAGGGTGGAGCCGACGGCTCCGGCGCCGATGATGGCGACCTTCGAGGGGCGGCCGGACCTGCCCGTCGGGTAGGAACCTTCAGCAGTGTTGGTGATCGCGGCGTCGGACACGGGAAACCTCCAGATCTTCGTGGGACGGGCCGTTCGGCCCAGGGCCCAGCCTAGTCGCAAGAGGCGCGCGCCACAGCGGCCCTAAGCCCCGAAGTCGCATGACTCGGCGTCGCCCCCTCGGGCGCCACCGGCGGGGCGTCCCCGCCGGTCTCACGCTCATCTAGTGCCCGGCCGCCGCGAGCCGCCTGAGCGCCCCGAGGACGACCTCTCGCTCGGTCGTGGGCCACAGGGACGGCATGGAGCGGGTCAGGAAGGCCCCGTAGCGGGCGCGGCGCAGCCGGGGGTCGAGAACGGCCACGACGCCGCGGTCCTCCGAGCTGCGCACGAGCCGACCCGCGCCCTGGGCGAGCAGGAGCGCGGCGTGCGTGGCGGACACGGACATGAAGCCGTTGCCTCCCGCCGCGCTGACGGCCTCGGCGCGGGCGTTGGCCACGGGATCGTCCGGGCGGGGGAAGGGGATGCGGTCGATGATGACGAGCCGGCAGGCCCTCCCCGGCACGTCCACGCCCTGCCACAGGCTCAGGGTGCCCACGAGGCAGGAGTCCTCGTCCTCGGCGAAGGCGCGCACGAGCGTGGGCAGCTGGTCCTCCCCCTGGGCGTGGACGGTCAGCCCGGTGGCGCCGCGCAGCAGGGAGGCGGCCTCCTCGGCGGCCCGCCTGGAGGAGAACAGGCCCAGCATCCCACCGCCGGAGGCCTCGGTGAGGGCGAGGACCTCGTCGAGCGCGGCCTCGGAGATGCCCTTCTGGGGGCGGGGCAGGTGCGTGGGGGTGTAGAGGATGCCCTGGCGGGCGTAGTCGAAGGGCGTGCCGACGTCGATCCCGTCCCACGCGGTGGTTCCCAGCGCGAGGCCCAGCGCCCGCGCCATGGGGTCGAAGCTCCCGCCCAGCGCGAGGGTCGCCGAGGTCAGCACGGCGGCCCGACCCTCGAGGAGGGAGTCGGCAACGCTGCCCGCCACGTCGATCGGTGCGAGCATGAGGCGCGGTGGGTCGGCGCCCATGCGGGGCCTCTCGATCCAGGCCACATCCCGGCGGGCCTCCACACTGCCCGAGGTCATGCGCTCGACGGCGTCGAGGAGGTCGGCGACGGCGGTGCGCGCCAGGGCTATTGCGCCGGCGTCCCCTGAGCGGGCCTTGGCGGCCTCTCGGATGTCGCCGGCCACTTGCCGGGCGGCTCCGTCGAGATTGATGAGGGAGTCGCAGAGGGCCTGGGGCAAGCCCGCCTCGAGGCGCCCATCGGGCAGATCGGCGAGCGCGAGCTGGAGGACCTGACCGGCGGCCTCCAGGTCGGCGGCGATGACGCCGGCATTCTTGCGGGCGGTGGCGGCCACGCGCATGACGGCGGCGGCGGATAGGCTCACGGTCCCCTGCGAGCGGACCCGGTCGGCGAGCTCGTGGGCCTCGTCGACGACGACGATGTCGTGCTCGGGCAGGACGTTCGGATTGCCGGCGGCGGCGATGCCGAGCATCGCGTGGTTGGTGATGATCAGATCCGCCTCGCCGGCGGCGGCGCGGGCGCGCTCGGGGAAGCAGTCGTCGTGGAAGGGACAGGAGGCGCCCAGGCACTCGGCCCTGGAGACGGAGACCTGCGCCCAGGCGCGGTCCGTCACCCCCGGGACGAGGTCGTCGCGGTCGCCAGTGCCCGTGGTGGAGGCCCACTCGCGCAAGCGCAGCACCTGCTCGGCCAGACTGGTGGATGCCGCCTGCCCCAGGCGGGCGGGGGCCAGGGCGCTGGCGGCGGAGAAGAGCGAGTCCGCGTCGTCGCCCTCGGGGTAGCCCCCGGCCACGCGGTGGCGGCACAAGTAGTTCTGCCAGCCCTTGAGAAGGGCAATCGACGGGGCGCGGCCGGTGGCCTCCTGGACGGCGTCGGCGGCCAGCGGCGCATCCTTGGTGAGGATCTGCCTTTGAAGGGCGAGCGTGGCGGTGGAGACCACGGCCCGCTCCCCCGCCTCGACGGCGCGGGCGAGCACGGGCACGAGGTATCCCAGCGACTTCCCGGTGCCGGTGCCGGCCTGCACCATGAGATGGGTGCCGTCGGCCAGGGCCTGGCAGACCCGGCAGGCCATCTCCTCCTGTCCGGCCCGGGGGCTGCCGCCCATGGCGTCGACGGCGCGGGCGAGGGCCGCCAGCGCTGTCAGCGCGGCGGGGTACGGGCCCTCGGCGCCCTCGGCGCCGCCGGGTGAGCCCACCACCCGATCGCTCACAGGGCCGCGCCGGTGAGCTCGGCGGCGAGAGAGGCGCTGACCCTGGCGACCAGGCGCGTCCCGGCCTCGACGTACTCGATGGACTCGATCTCGCCGTCGGCGTGGACGCGCGAGACAAGATCTCCCCGCGAGTAGGGCACGACGACGTCGACGGGCACATCCGGGCGGGGCAGCAGCTCCTCCAGGCGCTCGCGCAGCTCCTCGACGCCCTCGCCGGTGCGCGCCGAGACGGCCAGGGCCCCGGGCAGCTGGGAGCGCAGGGCCACGAGCGTCATCGGATCGGCGAGATCGGCCTTGTTCAGGACGATGAGCTCGGGGACCTCCAGGGCTCCGGGGATCTCCGCCAGGACGGTGCGCACGGCGGCGATCTGGGATGGAGGGTCGGGGTGGGCGGCATCGACGACGTGCAGGACGAGGTCCGCCTCGGCGACCTCCTCGAGGGTGGAGCGGAAGGCCTCGATGAGCTCGTGGGGCAGGTTGCGCACGAAACCAACCGTATCGGTGAGCGTGTAGACGCGCCCGTCGGAGGCCTGGGCGCGGCGCACCGTGGGGTCGAGGGTGGCGAAGAGGGCGTCCTGCACCATGATCCCCGCACCGGTGAGGCGGTTCATGAGGGAGGACTTACCGGCGTTGGTGTACCCGGCGATGGCGACGCTCGGGATGGGGCCGCGACGGCGCGAGCCGCGCTTGACCTCGCGCGAGGGCGCCATGGCCCTGATCTCGCGGCGGAGCTTGGCCATGCGCTCGCGGATGCGGCGCCGATCGAGCTCGATCTTCGTCTCACCGGGACCGCGCGAGCCGATGCCCTGTCCCCCGGCGACGCGCCCGCCGGCCTGGCGGGACATGGACTCGCCCCATCCGCGCAGGCGCGGCAGCAGGTACTCCAGCTGGGCGAGCTCCACCTGGGCCTTGCCCTCGCGGGACTTGGCGTGCTGGGCGAAGATGTCGAGGATGAGGGCGGTGCGGTCGACGACCTTGACCCGCACGACGTCCTCCAGGGCACGGCGCTGGGAGGGGGCGAGCTCGCCGTCGACGATCACCGTGTCCGCCCCCGCGGCCGAGACGATCTCGGCGAGCTCCTTGGCCTTCCCGCCGCCCAAGTAGGTGGCGGGATCGGGGTGGTCACGGCGCTGGATGACGGCGTCGAGGACCTCGGAGCCGGCGGTCTCGGCCAGGGCGGCGAGCTCGGCCAACGAGGTCTCGGCGTCCTGCGCCCCGGCAGGGCCTCCCGCGGCGCGCGGCAGGTCGAGGCCCACGAGCACGACCTTCTCCAGGCGGATCCGGCGGTACTCGACCTCGCTGACGTCCTCCAGTTCGGTGGACAGGGAGGCGACGCGCCGCGTGGCGGCACGGGCCTCCCGCTCCAGGGAGCCGTCGTCGCTCTCGCGGTTCTCGCGCTGGGAGGCGGTGGAGGCCAGAGCGGTCCCCCGGCGGGAGAGGATGCGGGCGACGATCTCCTCGGCGCGGGCCTCAGCGGCGTCGGCGGCCTCGGCGTCGTCAGGCCGACCGGCGGTCTGGGGAGTGGGGTGGGTCACTGAAGTCCTTCGGAATCGCGTGAGGCGGGCCCGGAGCGGGGCTCGACGGGCCGACTGATCTGGCGCGGCGGTCCGGACAGCCGCATGGGCGGCGCCTGCTGGCCGCCGGTCACGGCATCCGGGTGATCCACATGAGCGCATCATAGCGCAGTCGCACCCGCTCACCGGAGGCTCGGCGCTCGTCGGCGCTAGTCTCGGCACGTGAGCCCATCGCCGACGACGCAGGCCCCCGCGCCGCCGCCATCGCCGCGCGCCCTGCTGACCACGAGGCTGGGCCACCTGGCGATGGCGATGCTCGTCGTCGAGCTCCTGGCGGGGATGCAGACCTACATCAACCAGACGGTCCTGCCGCTGCTGGCCACCGACCTCGACGCCCGCGACTCCTACGGCCTGGTCACGGCCGCCGCCCAGGTGCCCGCGTTCCTCACGATGCCTCTGGGCGGTGCGATGTTGGAGCGCTGGCGCGTCGGCGCCCTCATGACGGCTCTGACCGCGCTGCTCACGGCGGGCGCCGTCATCAGCGCGCTCGCGACCACGATCTGGGGGTACATCCTGGGCGAGGTGCTGCGCGGCCTGGCGGCGGGGGCCCTCGCCACCGTGTCGATGGGGGTCCTCGTGGCTGGGATGCCGGATGCCTGGCGGCGCCTGTACGCGGCGGCGGGATCGGCGATGTGGGTGGTCTCCTCCCTCATCGGGCCCGCCTACGCCGCGGCCCTGAGCGCCGCCGCCGGGTGGCGCTGGGCGCTCGTGGGCTACCTGCCCATCCTCGTGGCGGCGCGAGCGGCGATGGCGCACGAGGCGGCGGGCCTGCGTGTGCGCGGGGACGACGGCGCGCCATGGATCCCCGCGCTGGCAATGGCGGGCGGGGTCGGCGCGATCGGCGCGGCCCAGGCGACGCTCCCCTGGTTCTGGCCGATGGCGGGCCTCGGGATGGTCCTCGTGGTGGGAGCCTGCGCGCGCGTCTTCCCCGCGGGCTCCCTGCGGCTGGTGCGCGGGCGCAGGGCCGCCGTCGGGACCCTGGCGTGGCTGTGCTCCCTCTACTTCACGATCGACCTGGTGGTGGCGCCGGCCGCCCATGACGTGCTGGAGCTGGGCCCGGGCGCGATCGGCTGGGCGCTCACGACGGCGGGCGTGTGCTGGTCGGTCATCGCAATGCGCTGCGGGGCGCGTCCCGCCCGCGATCCCCGGCTCCTGCGGCACCGCACGGCCCTGGCGGGGATCGCCTTCGCCTCCGGGGGCGCGCTCATGATCGTGGCCCTGGCCGGCACCGCCCCCTGGTGGTGCCTGCATGCGGGTTTCGGGGTCCTCGGGGCAGGGATGGGGCTGACGAACCAGGATGCGTGGCTGCGAGTCATCACCGCGCCCGAGATCGATGACGGCATCAGCCAGGCGCGCGCCGCCACCTCCGCCGCCGTGGCGAGCTCGGCGGGAGCCGCCGCCCTGGCCACGCTCGTGACCGCCGCCGTGGCCCCGACGACGGCCGGGGTCGAGGCGCGCCTGCTCGTCCCCGTGCTCATCGTGCTCGTGGTGGGGCTGGCCGCCACTCCCCTGCTCGCCCGGCGCATGGATTGAGCAGGCCCGGGACCGCCCCCTCACCTGCCCGGCCCGGCGTCCTCGACGGCGGGTAGCCTGGAGGCGTGAGCGACCAGCACTACTTCACCGCCTCCCCGGCCGCCCGGGCCGCTGAGCGCTGCCACCGGTTCACGATCCGGGGCCGCGAGGTGGAGGTGATCACGGCCTCCGGCGTCTTCAGCGCGGACCGGGTGGACAAGGGCACGCAGGTACTGCTGGACCACGTGCCCGATCCGCCCAAGACCGGCCGCTTCCTGGACCTGGGCTGCGGCTGGGGCCCGATCGCCCTGGCCCTGGGCTCGGCCTCCCCGGCTGCACAGGTCCTGGCCGCCGACATCAACGAGCGCGCCGTGGACCTCACCGCGCGCAACGCCGAGGCCGCTGGGCTGAGGGGCGTGCGTGCGGCCTCGGCCGACGCACTCCTCGCCGAGCTGCGGGCCTCCGGGCGGCGCCTGGACCTCATCTGGTCCAACCCCCCGGTGAGGATCGGCAAGGAGGCGCTGCACGCGCTCCTGACGGACTGGCTGCCCCTCCTGGCCGACGACGGCGAGGCCTGGCTCGTCGTCGGCAAGAACCTGGGGGCGGATTCGCTGGCCACCTGGCTCGCATCCCAGGGCTGGGCGGTGGCACGGGAGGCCTCAGCCAAGGGATTCCGGGTCCTGCGCGTCAGCCGCTGAAAGCGCTGACGTCCGCGCCGCCCCCGTGCCGCCGGCCGCGGGATCGATGCGGTGGGCGGACTCGCTGGTGCTGGGCGTCACCGGCGCGCCCTAGGACTCGGAGCTCAGTACCTCGAAGCGATGGCCCGCCGGACCTCGTCGGGAACGTCACTGGTGTCGCTGGCGGGTCGGCTCCACCGGCCTGTGGCGATATCCACGCCGATCGAGAGCACCGCGACGATGACCACCGGCAGGATCCATCCGGTCGAGTTGTCCCAGGCGCCGGTGCGCGCAAGCAGGTCGGAGGGTGCGGACCAGCCGGTCTCCGCGGCGGCGGAGACGGCCCCGAGGACGACGGCCAGGCTCACGGGCGCCAGGTAGGCCCAGCGCAGGTGGCCGGGGGCTGCGCTGTCGATGAGCGTGACGACGATGAGGGTGATGACGATGGGGTAGAGCAGGAGAGTGACCGGCGAGATGATGATGATCATGGCGTTCAGGCCCAGGTTGGTCAGCGCCAGCGCGACGGCGGAGCAGCCGATGGCCTGAGCGCGGAACTCGATCCGGGGCCAGGCGGTGTTGGCGTAGCCGGCCCAGGAGGAGATGAGCCCGACGGCAGTGGACAGGCAGGCGAGCACCACGATGAGCGCGAAGACCACGGTGCCGGTGGGACCGAGGGAGTCGGCGGCGGCGGCGCGCAGGAGCGATGTGCCGTCGGTGGGGTCCCCGTCGGCGCGCCTGCCGAGCAGCGCCAGGCTGCCGTAGACGGCCGCCAGGCAGATCGCGGCGATGACGCCGGCGCCGCTGGTGCCCCACAGGATCTGCTTCTCGCCGCTCATCCCCTGGGCGCGCAGGGAGGTGATGACGACGATCCCGAAGACGGTGGCCGCCAGGGCGTCCATGGTGAGGTAGCCCTGGGTGAGCCCGGCGGCCAACGGCGCGGTGGCGTAGGCGCCGGTGGCGGGCCGGTCGATCGCCTGGCCCCCGACGATCGCGGCTGCGCACAGCACCGCGATGAGGATGAGGAGCGCCGGGGTCAGGAGCTTGCCGATGCGGTCGGCCAGGCGCGAGGGCCGCAGGGACAGGGCGAGCGCGGCCGCGAAGAACCCGACGGCGTGCAGGGCCAGGGCCGGGCGGCCGGTGGGCAGCCCGGCGAGCTCCAGGAGCGGCCTCGTGGCGAGCTCGTAGGAGACGATCGCGGTCCTGGGGATGGCGTAGAGGGGGCCGATGGCCAGGTAGACGACGAGCGGGAGGACGCGTCCGAAGCGGGGCCCGACCCTCCGGGCCAGTCCGAGGATCCCCTCCCCGGAGGTGGATACGGCGATGACGCCGAGCAGCGGGAGGATGACTCCGGTGGCGATGAAGCCGATGACGACGACGCCCACCGCCTTCCCGCTGGAGGCACCGAGGGACGGCGGGAAGACGAGGTTGCCCGCCCCGAAGAACAGGGCGAAGAGCATGAGGCCGGTTGTGGCGACCCGGCGCAGATCGTGGCCGCTCATAGGACCGTCACCCGCGCGATGAGCCTGGCCTGACCGGTGAGGATCATGCTCTCGCCCGGGCCCCCTGGGGCAGCGCCCGCATCGCCCGCATGCCCCACATGGACCCCGATCTCCTCGCCGGGGAGGAGCAGGCGGTACGACTCGGGGGCGCCCTCGCCCTCCCACTCGTGGAGCGCGGCGGCGGCGGCGCAGCAGCCCATCCCGGTGGAGGGGGCCGCCCCCGCCGACCGGCTCAGGGCCCGCCAGCGGGCCACGCCGATCACCGCCCCGCTGGCGGGGTCGGTCTCCTCGCCCAGGGGGACCACCGCGTCCAGGGCCACCGGCTCGGACGGCTCGGGCTCGTAGCGCACGGCGCTGCCGGGGCCGTCGGCACCTTCGGGGCTCGCCGCGTCGAGCTCGGCCTCGTCGGCCAGGGCGATGACGATGCGGGGGAACGCGGCGCCCGTCATGGCGACGCTCAGGCCCGCGCGGGGGCCGTCGATACCCGGGATGACGACGGCGGTGTCCCAACCGGGCCAGTCATCGTCAGCGTCGGCGGAGTCGGCACCGCCGGGGTCGGCGGTGGTCGCGGGGCGGGAGGGGATGCGCGCGGGCCCCATGTCCACGGCCCACAGGTCGCCGATCCTAGTGGCGGTGCGGGCGCCCCCGCGCGTCCCGATGGTCACCGATGCCCCCTCGGGGATCGTGTCCAGGGACTCGGCGATGAGCGTCTGGGCGAGCAGGAGCACGGCGCCGGGCGCTGTCTCGGCGACGGCCCCGTCGGCGCCGTAATGGTCCATGAACCACTCAGCCTCGGGCACGGCCGCGGCGAAGCGCTCGGCCCCGGGCAGGTTGGCAGTGCGCACGACGCGCACGAGCCCGCTGGCGCCGACGCCCGCGCGCCGGTCGCACACGGCGGCGATATCCGCCGCCGTGAGGGGGATATCGCAGTCGGGATCGACGAGCATGAGGAGGTCGTCGCCCGCCGCGCGCCCCTTGATGAGCTCGTGGCCCGCCAGGCCGGTGCGCGTCGAGGTGGTCATGCGCCCACCCTATGCGACGGGCTCGGGCTGCCCGGAATCCGCGGCCTCGACCAGTCCCAGAGCGGCGGCCAGCACCCGCTCCCGCTCGCCGTCAGGCACCGTCCCATCGGGGGCGAGGCGCGCGTCGATCCAGTGGATGCGCGGGTCGCGGCGGAACCACTTGAGTTGACGGCTCGCGAGCCGGCGGGTGGCGGCTGCCGTGGCGGCGACGGCCTCGTCGATGCTGAGTCGCCCGTCGATGACGGCCAGGGCCTGGGCATATCCGATGGCGCGGCTCGCCGTCGGGCCCTCGCGCAGCCCGGCGCCGATGAGCCCGCGGGTCTCCTCGATGATGCCCGGGCCCGCCTCGGGGCGGAACATCGCCGCGGCGCGGGCGTTGATGCGGGCGCTCAGCGCCTCGCGCGGCGGGCGCAGGGCCAGGTGGACGGTGGGGGCGACGTCCTCGTAGCGGGGCAGGGCGGCGGAGAAGGGGCGGCCGGTGATGGCCAGGACCTCCAGAGCGCGCACGATGCGGCGGGTGTCGCCCTCATCGATGCGCTGGGCGGAGGCGGGGTCGGCCCCCGCCAGCTCCTCCCACAGTGCGCGGACGCCTTCGGCGCGGGCGCGCCCCTCCAGGCCCGCGCGCACGGCGGGGTCGGTGCCGGGGAAGTCGAGGGCGTCGGTGACGGCGCGGACGTAGAGGCCCGATCCGCCGACGATGAGGGCCCGCCTGCCGCGGGCCTCGATGGCGGCGAGATCGGCGCGGGCGTGCCGCTGGTAGGCGGCGACGGAGGCCTCCTGGGCGACGTCGAGGACGTCGATCTGATGGTGGGGGTAGCCGCGGCGCTCGGCCGGTGGGAGCTTGGCGGTGCCCACGTCCATGCCCCGGTAGAGCTGAGAGGCATCGGCCCCCAGGATCTCACTGCTGGCGGGCCCGTCGCCGAGGGCGTCGGCGAGGTCGAGGGCGAGGTCCGACTTGCCGGTCGCCGTCGGGCCGACGACGGCGATGCGCATGAGTGCCACGGTGGGCCTCACAGCTCGGGCAGGAGAGGGCCGACGGTGCGCAGCGCCTGCGTGCAGGAGGCCAGAGCGGTGTCGAGGTGGAGTCGCAGCTGGTCGTCGGTGATGCCCGAGCGCAGGTCGGTGATGTAGATGGCGCGGATGAAGGGGCCCTCGGGGCCGTCGACGATGGCGACGGTGGGGAAGAAGTGATCACGGTTCCAATCGTTGACGGCGGATGCGAGCTCGTCGCGCTGCCCCTCGGGGCCGGGCTCGGCCCAGTCCCCGGAGACGAGGAGCCAGCCGTCATGCTCGGCGGGGATCTCGATGATGAAGGGGAAGCTGTCCCAGTTGCCCATGAGGGTCGCGTGGCCCCGGTCCTCCTCGCGCCGGATCCGATAGGACATCTCCGAGGCGAGCATGGATTCGATGCGCTCGAGGGTCAGGCGCGAGGTGACCTGCTCGCGGGCGGGCTGAGCGGGTCCCCGCGCGCCCCGGGCTCCGCTGCGGGTGCGGGGCGCGCCGCCGCGGCCCGCGCTGACGTTCTCCGAGCCCCGTCGCCGGGGGTTCCCAGCGGGACGAGCGCGGCCGGCGGGGTCCGCTGAGTTGGCTGAGTCGGCGGGGTCGGCCGAGTCGGATGAGGGGGCCCCTGGAGCTGATCCAGCCGATGGGGCGGATCGCGCGGAGGATGGCGAGGGCCCGGGCGAGGAGTCCCCCGCGGAGCGGGCGGCGTCGGCCCGCTGGTCCCAGCCCTTGCCCATCGATCGGGCGATGAGGCCGGCGAGGCGCTCGAGGCGCGTGCGCCGCCGGGGGGCCTCGCTCACGGCTCGAGGCTCCCGCGCAAGGGGTCGGGGAAGACCTCCTCGGCCTCGCGCACGAGGGCGACGATGAGGCGGCATCCCGTGAAGACGAAGTCATCGATCTGGGCGTCGGTCATGCCGGCGTCCAGCGGGTAGGTGATCTCGCCGTGGAGGCGGACGATCCCCCCGTCGCCCACGGTGAGGAAGGCCTTGGGGCCGATGCGGGTGGCGTTCCACTCCTCGACGAGGGAGCGCAGGGGGGCGAGGTGCTCGGTGTCGGCGATGCGGTGCCAGGTGCCGCGCAACTGGACGGCGCGCGTGTCCTGGAAGATGACGTGGACGACGACGCAGCGCCAGGGGATGCCGACGTCGCCCTCGTCGTCGACGAAGTACCTCAGGCCCAGCCGGCGGGTGGCCTCCAGAATGCGCTCGGCGCTCACCGGCGTCGGCGCTGCGACGACGGTGGTGTCCGTGCGGGGGTCCGAGTCAGAGGGCATGGCACCAGCCTAGCCGCCCGGCCACGGCGCGGGGTAACCCGGGCGCGGAGCGATCCGCCGTCGGCGGAAGTCTAGCCGCGGGCCTGCTCCGCGATGGCGTCGATCGCCGCGTTGAAGGCGGCGGAGGTCCTGGAGGCCCCGGCGAGCGCGGTCACATGCGCCTGCTCGATGCTCCTGCCGACGACTTCGCCCTTGATCTTGGAGGTGAAGCCCCTGATGAAGTTCTCCGAGGTGGCGTTGGCCGCGTGCCCGATGATCGTGACATCCGTGATCGCGCCGTCACTCAGGATCACGGAGACGTCGATGGACTCATCGGTGGGCAGGCTGTCCGCGCCCTTGTAGGTCTGGGTGTCCCGGTAGGCGCCATCGGCGTAGGGGCCGGCGGTGGGGGAGGCCGGCGGGGCTGAGGCGCTCGCCGGAGCCTCGCCTCTGGGCGTCGTCCCCTGCCCGGGCCCCTGGGCCCGGCCCGCGTGCTCGCCCTGGCCCGGAGCGGCGTCGCTCCCGCCACAGGCGGCCAGGGAGAGCGCCGCCATGACGGTGCCGGTCAGGGCCAGCGCCCTCCGGGCCGCGCCTGCGCTCCTGCCGCGGGCGTCCGCTCCGCTCCCGTCGTTGCCCCGTGCGCGCGCGCTCATCATTCGTCCTCACCCTCCTGGTCGCTGTCGTGCCGGCTGGTGCCATCATGATCAGCCCCATCATGGCGCTTAGCGCCTCCGGAGGCGAAGTCCAGCGTATCCGATGCCCTGCGACCGCGCGTCTCGTTGCCGTCGTTCCTCCCCCATGAGGGCCGGGGCGAGCACGATGAGGCTGACCGCCCGGTCCCGGCCGCGCACCGCATCCTCGGATCCCCCGGAGGAGTCCCGGG
This sequence comes from Actinomyces gaoshouyii, assembly GCF_002072175.1. Lineage (GTDB taxonomy): Bacteria > Actinomycetota > Actinomycetes > Actinomycetales > Actinomycetaceae > Actinomyces > Actinomyces gaoshouyii. The sequence continues at coordinate 93,784 of NZ_MVIV01000007.1, forward strand.
CATGGGAGCCGTGGGCCGATCGTGCGGCGGGGGGCTCGGCGCCGGGGCCATCGATCGACCTCGCGCGCGGGCCTTCGGAGATCGGGTCGCCCTCATGCGGGATGGGCCGGCCTTGGCGGGAGATCGATTCCCCTACGATGGCCGATATGTCCCGATTGCCCACCGTTGAGCGCCCCCTGCGGCCGATGCTGGGCGTGATGAGGCCCGAGGTCTGGGCCTTCCCCGCCACAGGCGCCACGTGGTCGATCCTCAGCCGCGCCCCCCTGCCCCGCCGAGCGCGCCGGAGCGTGATGGCGCTGGTCGAGGGATTCGAGGGCGTGTGGTCCCGCTTCCGCGCCGACTCCCTCATCAGCCGCGCCGCGGACGGCAGGCTCGGCAGCGGGCCGATCCGCCTGGAGCTGCCGGAGGGGTCAGGAGCCATGCTGGACCTGTACGACCGCCTGCATGTCGCCACCGGCGGCAGAATCGATCCGCTGGTTGGCGCCGACCTGGTCGCCCTCGGCTACGACCCCGCCTGCACCTTTACCGTGCACGCCGGTTCGATGACGGGCCCGGGCCCGCGGGCCCGGGGCAGATGGGGCGCGCTCGCCCGCCACGAGGGGGATGCGCTCATCCTCGATCGCCCCGCGCTGGTGGATGTGGGCGCGATCGGCAAGGGATTCCTCGCCGACCTCGTGGGGGCGCTGCTCCTGGAGTCGGGCGTGGAGGACTTCGTCATCGACGCCAGTGGGGACGTGCTCGTCCATGCCGACGGGCCGGTGAGGATCGGCCTGGAGGACCCCGCCGTCAGCACCGATGGAGCCGATAGCGCCCGCGCAGTCGGCGTCGTGGAGATCGCGCGCGGCGCGGTGGCCGGCTCGGGGATCAGTCGCAGGGCGTGGGGCGACGGGCTGCACCACATCCTCGACGGCCTCACCGGCAGGCCGTCGGCCCGGGTGACGGCCGCATGGGCGATCGCCGAGACCTGCGCGCTCGCGGACGGGTTATCGACCGCGCTGTTCCTGACCGCACCGGGGGAACTGGCGGCCTCGGGACTGCGCTTCGAGTGCGCCATCCTGAGCGCTGACGGGAGCGCAGAGGTCTCCCGGGGCCTGCCCGGCTCACTGTTCACCGCCTGACCCCGCTGGGCGCGCTTGCGGTGCCCAGCGGGGCCGTCGGCGCCGAGCGGCGCCATCCACACCCAGCGGTGCGTCCTACCCGCACCGGTCGGTGTTCTCCGCACCTGCCAGTGCGAAAGGCTCCCGTCAACGCTCCCCGCGGACGCATCTCGCAGAGCGCGACGCCGCGGCGATCATCATCGCCGCAGCGATCCTCGCGCTCATCGCCGAGCGATAGCTCCTGAGGAGATTCGTGAGCAGCAAGCGCCATGTCTCAAAGGAGCCGAAAGCGGCGAAGACGACGGTCTAACCATCCGTTCCGATCTCGCCTCAGTGCCGGCATCGGCCTCACCGGGCGGCCGGGGCTCCCACGCGCAGGGTGGGCAGTCCCAGGCTCACCGGCGCGGTGTCCGCCTCGGGGGTCGCGCAGGCCTCGGCCTGTCGGCGCTCCCAGGCGTCACCGGCGCGGGTGCGGCGCACCTCGAACAGGGCGGGACCGTCGTCGTACCAGATGCGATCCCCGGCGGAGCGCGCCTCACTCGCGGCGCGCTCGGCCTCGCTCAGAGCTCGCCCGCACAGGGCGGAGTCGGCGATGAGATTGTGGGGCGCGCCATGGGTGACGCGCACGGTCACCATGTCCCCGGGCCGGGGCGCTCCCTGCGCGTAGTCGTCCGCGGCCAGCCCGGCGGGCAGGGCGGCGTGCACAAGACGGTTGTCCTGAGAGCGCCCGGAGATGCGGGCGGTGACACCGTCGCGGCGCCCCTCCCCCTCGGCGACGAGGACCTCCACCACGCGTCCTTCCTGACGCACGTTCTCCTCGTGGGTGATGCGGCGCACGAGCTCGTCCAGACGCCGGTAGCGGTCCTTGACGACCTCGACGGGCACCTGCTCGAGGTCCGCGGCGGGCGTGCCCGGGCGCGGGGAGTACTCGAAGGTGAAGGCGGAGGCGAAGCGGGAGCGCTCCACGACGTCGAGAGTGGCCTGGAAGTCCTCCTCCGTCTCCCCGGGGAAGCCGACGATGATGTCGGTGGTGATAGCGGCCTCGGGCATCGCGGCACGCACGTCGTCGAGGATCCGCAGGAAGCGCTCGGAGCGGTAGGAGCGGCGCATGGCGCGCAGGACCTTGTCGGAGCCGGACTGCAGGGGCATGTGCAGGCTGGGCATGACCTCAGGGGTCTCGGCCATGGCGTCGATGACGTCCTGCGTGAAGGCCGCCGGGTGGGGGCTGGTGAAGCGCACGCGCTCGATGCCCTCGACGGCCCCGGAGGCGCGTAGCAGCCGGGCGAAGGCACCGCGGTCGCCGAAGCCGACGCCGTAGGAGTTGACGTTCTGGCCCAGCAGGGTCACCTCACTCACGCCCTGGGCGGCGACCGCCTCGATCTCGGCCAGGATCTCGCCAGGGCGGCGGTCGCGCTGTTTGCCCCGCAAGGAGGGCACGATGCAGAAGGTGCACGTGTTGTTGCAGCCCACGGCGATGGACACCCAGGCGGCGTAGGCGGACTCACGGCGGGTGGGCAGGGTCGAGGGGAAGACCTTGAGGGACTCCTCGATCTCGACGGCGGCCGCCGCATTGTGGCGCGCGCGCTCAAGCAGGGCAGGCAGGACGTCGAGGTTGTGAGTGCCGAAGACGACGTCGACCCACGGGGCCCGCTCGACGATCCCCTCGCCCATCTGCTGGGCCAGGCACCCGGCGACGGCGATCTGCATGCCGGGGCGCTCACGCTTGACGGCCGCGAGCTGTCCGAGGTTGCCGAAGAGGCGGGTGGCGGCGTTCTCGCGTACGGAGCAGGTGTTGATGATGACGACGTCGGCGCCGCCGTCGCCAGCCTCGGTGGCGCGGGCCGCGGCCGCGGGCACGTCCTCGACGCGCCGGTAGCCGGCATCTTCGAGCAGCCCCGCCATGCGCTCGGAGTCGTGGACATTCATCTGGCAGCCGAGGGTGCGCACGTGGTAGGTGCGCGGGGCGCGCGCGTCAGCGGCACTCATCGGGTCGGTCGTCATCACAGTCATCGCCAGGCAGTCTAGGCGCTGGAGCCCCTCAGGCCCGCCTCGACCGCGCGGGTCCATGGCTCGATGGCCAGAGCGGCGGCGCCGCGCGCCCACTCGCCGAAGGAGAAGGAACGGGTGAGGATGCGCGGTGGCGGCGCGGACCAGTGGCGGGCTCTCTCCACAGCGGCGTCGAAGGCCTGCCGGTGCGCCTCAACGAGCCCCACCGACTCCCCGGAGACCACGACGAGCTCGGGGTCGACGAGGGCCACGATCGAGCCGACGATCCTACCAGCGGCGTCGGAGGCAGCCTCCAGAACGCCCGCCAGCTGGGGATCGAGGGCGAGCTCGGTGAGCCCCGTGGGTCCGACGATCTCCTCCGGGGAGACCCGGCGCCCGAGCACCTTCGAGGCCCGGTGGGCGAGACCGGGCGCGGCCGCGAGCGCCCGGGCGCAGCCCACGTGCCCCATCTCGCAGGCCGGGCCCTCCTCACGCAGGGGAAGATGACCGATACTGCCGGCGGCGCCGTGAGCCCCGGCGATCGTGCGCCCCCCGATGACAAGGCCGCAGCCGATCCCCGCCCCGAGGGTGAGCAGGGCGAAGGGGTCGACGCCATGGCCGAGCCCGAACCAGGCCTCGGCGTGGGTGAAGGCGCGCACATCATTGGCCACGATGGTGTCGAGCCCGGTGGCCTGACGCAGCCGCACCCCGATGGGTTCATCCCGCCACCCCAGGAAGGGGGCGACTGCGATGGTAGTGCCGTCCACCACGCTGGCCCCCAGCGACAGCCCGATCCCGGACAGCGCCATCCCGGTGGAGCGCTCAATGCGCTGGGAGAGCCCTGCGATCTGCTCGACGACGCCGTCTGGATCCCGCGAGGCCAGGGGCTCGGAGACCTCTACGAGCGCAGAGCCGAGCGGGTCGATGACCTGGGCGTAGAGGTCATTGGCGGTGAGCTTGATGCCGAGCAGCGCGGCGGCGCGGGGCGCGAGGCGCAGGCTTTTGGCGGGGCGCCCCGCCTCAGCGGTGGTCGGCGCGGACGGCTCATCCTCCAGGAGCAGGCCGTCCTCGATCAGCGGGCGCACGGCGCGGGAGAGCGTGGGCGCCGACAGGCCGAGATGATCGGCCAGGTCCGTGCGGGTCCGGGAGCCAGCGGCAGCCAAGCGCAGGAGCACCCTCGATGCCGGTCCCGCGGCAGCGGTGGCCTCCATGCCCGCTCCTCTTCCATGTGCTCATCGTCCGCCGGGAGGAATCCTGCCACACTGGCGCCCCCGCGCCTCCACCAGACGCGCGGCCCGGCGTCCGGCGCGGCCCGCAGTTCTCCGACCACCCGAGGGGCCCTACATGCGAGCAGGGTCTTGACATCTCGTCGCCAGCCATTTATTTTCATATTGAAAGGAATGGTTCGCGGCATCGCGGACCGCCAGGGGCCCCTTGGGCCCGGAAGGACGACGATGACCCTCCACCTCCGCTCCGGCGGCACCTCCCTTGTTCTCGACACCCCCTCCGACCGCTTCCCCGTCGTGCGCCATTGGGGAGCCGATCTCGGCCCCCTCGACGGCAGCGCCCTCCAGGACGCCGGCCGCGCATCGGCCACCACGCTCGGCTCGAACTCCGCCTGGATCTGCAACGACCTGCCGATCCTCCCCCACGCCAGCCTGGGCTGGTCGGCCCGCCCCGCCATCGCTCTGCACCGGGTGGACGGAACCGCCTTCTCCTTCCACCCCACTCGGGTCGAACACGAGTGGCGGGCCGAGGACTCACCGGCCGTCGGAGAGGGGTCTTCCGCCCCCATGGTGGTCTCGACGGCCGTCGATGAGTCGCACGGGGTGAGCATCGTCAGCGAGATCCGCCTGGAGGAGTCCGGGCTCGTGCGCGTGCGCGCCACGGTCACCAACGAGCCGGGCGGGCGCCTCGAGCTGATCAGTGGCCTCGTCGTCGACGAGATCACCCCTGCGCTGCCCCTTCCCCAGGGCGCCGATGAGATCCTGGACATGTCCGGGCACCACATCAATGAGCGCCGTCTCCAGCGCCATCGCCTCACCGCGGGCACGCACCTGCGCGAGTCCTGGGAGGGCCGTCCCGGGCACGACGCCGCCACCTGGCTCGCCGCCGGGCGCGCCGGCTTCGGCTGGCGCGCGGGCACGGTCCACGGCGTCCACCTGGCCTGGTCGGGCTCCACGCGCTGCCTCATCATGAACCCCTCCCAAGGCAGGGCGCTCATCGGCGCCGGCGAGCTGCTCGCCCCCGGTGAGGTCATCCTGGCCCCGGGGGAGTCCTACACCTCCCCGTGGGCGGTCTTCTCCTGGGGCGAGGGGCTGGACGCACTGGCGCACCGCTCCCACGCCTTCTTGCGCTCCCTTCCCTCCCACCCCGAGCGCCCCCGGCCGGTGCTGCTCAACACCTGGGAGGCCGTCTACTTCGATCACCGCCTCGACAAGCTCATGCGCCTGGCCGAGCTCGCCGCGGACGTGGGCATCGAGCGCTTCGTCCTCGACGACGGCTGGTTCGGCTCCCGCCGCGACGACACCTCGGGCCTGGGAGACTGGCAGGTCTCGGCCGACGCCTGGCCCGAGGGCCTGAGCCCCCTCGTGGATCGCGTCCACGAGCTCGGCATGGAGTTCGGGCTGTGGTTCGAGCCGGAGATGATCAACGTGAACTCCGAGCTCGCCCGCGCCCACCCGGACTGGATCCTGTCCGACGGGGCGGGAGGCGCTCCCGAGCACCGCAACCAGCGCGTCCTGGACCTGTGCGCCCCCGGCGCCTGGGACTACCTGTACGAGTCGATCAGCGCCCTCGTGGAGCGCTATTCCATCGCCTACATCAAGTGGGACCACAACTCCCCGCTCGTGGCCGTCGGCCACGAGGTGACCTCCCCCGTGTCCGGCCGGCGCGGCGGGGCGGCCGTCCACGACCAGACACTCGCCCTCTACCGCCTTCTCGATGCCCTCCACGAGCGCTTCGGTGACCTGGAGATCGAATCCTGCGCCGGCGGCGGCGGCCGCATTGACATGGGCATCATGGAGCGCGCCCAACGGGTGTGGGCCTCGGACTCCATCGACGCCCATGACCGCCAGGACATCCAGCGCGGCACCATGCTGCTCCTGCCCCCGGAGCTCGTCGGCACGCATGTGGGCGCCGGCCGCGCGCACACGACGCTCCGCGATCTCGACCTCGACTTTCGCGCGGGCACGGCCCTCTGGGGGCATATGGGTGTGGAATGGGACCTCACCAGTGCCGACGACGGCGCCCGCGAGCGCCTGGCCTCGGTCATCGCCCTGCACAAGGAGCTGCGCCCCCTGCTGCACTCGGGCCTGACGGTCCATGCGGACCTGGCCGACGACGACGCCCTGCGGATCGAGGGCGTGGTGGCCGCCGATGGCTCCGAGGCGGTCTACGAGATCGCCTGCCTGGGGCAGACCATCGCCTGGCCGACGGCCCCCCGGCCACTGCCCGGCCTGGACCCGGGGCGCCGCTACCGGATCGAGCTCGCGGCGCCGTCGTACCCCGAGCTGACCCTGCGCCCGAAGTGGATGGACGAACCGGTCACCCTGCCGGGCTCGTACCTGTCCACGACCGGCCTGGCCCTGCCGATCCTCCACCCCGACCACCTCGTGCTGGTGCGCGCCACCGCCGTCGACTGACCGTCGTCGACCGCCGGGCGGCCCGCTCCGGAGCGCAGGGTCCGCTCGCCGTCGTCGTCCCCGGCCTCCTCCAGCCGACTCGCCCCTCTCCCCTATCCGTTTCGACGATGATCTGGAAGGAACCATGACCACCATCGCCTCATCGGCCCCACGACTGCGCAAAAGGCCGCGCAGCGACGCCCGCCTGGGCTGGGCCTTCATCGCCCCCGCGGGCATCGGGCTCCTCGCCTTCTACATCTGGCCGCTGCTGCGGGGCATCTGGCTGTCCTTCACCGAGTACAACCTGCTGACCCCGGCCTCCTTCAACGGGCTGGCCAACTACTCCCGCATGGTCCAGGACAAGATCTTCTGGAACGCGGTGTGGGTGACCCTGGAGTACGTGCTCATCAACATCGGCCTGCAAACGGTGCTGGCCCTCGTCATCGCCGTCCTCATGCAGCGCCTGACCCAGTCGACGCTCGTGCGCTCCATCGTGCTGACCCCCTACCTCGTGTCGAACGTCGTGGCCGCCATGCTGTGGCTGTGGCTGCTGGACAACACGCTGGGCATCTCCAACCAGGTCATCGAGGCGGTTCTCGGCGACCGCGTGGACTTCTTCTCCTCCTCGCTGGCGATCCCCACGATCGCCATCATCAACGTGTGGCGGCACGTGGGCTACACGGCGCTGCTCATCTTCGCCGGGCTCCAAGCGATCCCCGGGGACGTCTACGAGGCGGGCAAGATGGATGGCGCCAGCGAGTGGACGATGTTCTGGCGCATCACCATGCCACTACTGCGCCCGATCCTCGCCCTCGTCCTCATCATGACGATGATCGGCTCCTTCCAGGTCTTCGACACGGTCTCCGTGACCACCGCCGGCGGCCCGGTCAACGCCAGCCGCGTGCTGCAGTTCTACCTGTACGACATGGCCTTCAGCCGCTTCCAGTTCGGCTACGCCTCCGCGATGGCCGTCGGGCTGCTCCTCATCCTGGCGGCAATCACCGCCCTGCAGTACCGCATGACCCGTGCGGGCGAGACCGACCTGAACTGAGAGGGAACCGACCATGACCACCACTGTCACCACTCCCTCAACCGCCTCCGGGAAGGCCGGGGCGGATAGTGCCTCCAAGAAGCGCGTCTCGGCCGGTCGCGTCGCCGCCTGGGTCACCATGGCGCTCATCATGGCCTTCACGCTCCTGCCCTTCTACTGGGTGCTGCGCACCGCACTGTCCTCCAACGCGGGCATCTACGCCGATCCCGCCAACCCCCTGCCCGTGGACCTCAACTTCCGGGCCTTCGCGCGCGTCTTCGGCATGCAGTCCACCGAGGCGGCGATCGTCGACGGCGGCTCCGGTGCGAAGATCAACTTCTGGCTCTACCTGCGCAACTCGATCATCGTGGCCACGCTGGTCACGGTGGGCCAGGTGTTCTTCTCCGCCATGGCCGCCTACTCCTTCTCGCGCCTGCGCTGGAAGGGGCGCGATGCGGTCTTCGCCATCTTCCTGGCAGCGCTCATGGTACCCTCGATCTTCACCCTCCTGCCGAACTTCGTGCTCATGAAGCAGCTGCACCTCATCGACACCCTCCTGGGAGTGGCACTTCCGACGATGCTCATGACGCCCTTCGCGGTGTTCTTCCTGCGCCAGTTCTTCATGAACATCCCCCGGGAGTTGGAGGAGGCGGCCCTCCTCGACGGCGCCTCGAAGGTGCGGGTCTTCTTCACCCTCATCCTGCCCATGGCGAAAGCGCCCATCACCACGCTGGGGATCCTGACCTACATCGCGGCCTGGAACGACTACTTCTGGCCGCTACTGGTCTCCTACTCGGGCTCCTCCCGCGTGCTCACCGTGGCGCTGGCGGTCTTCAAGTCCCAGGCGCCCCAGACCGGCCCGGACTGGTCCGGCCTCATGGCGGCCACACTCGTGGCGGCCCTCCCGATGCTCCTTCTCTTCATGGCCTTCGCCCGGCGCATCGTCAACTCCATCGGCTTTACAGGCATCAAGTGAGGCACCAGATGACGACCTCTTCCCTCCCCATCCTGCGCTCGGCGCTCTCGCGGCGCTCCCTCCTGTGCGGACTGGCCTCCGGGGCCGCCGCCATGACCCTGGCCGCCTGCTCCGGATCGAGGGGCTCGGATTCCAGCACCGTGGAGTACTGGCTGTGGGACTCCGCGCAACTGCCCGCTTACCAGGCCTGCGCCGATGCCTTCAAGGCCAAGACCGGTATCACTGTCAACATCACCCAGATCGGTTGGGATGATTACTGGACGAAGCTCACCGCGGGCTTCATCGCCGACACCGCCCCGGACGTCTTCACCGACCACATCGCCAAGTTCGCCCAGTTCGTGGATCTGGACGTCCTCCTCCCCCTCGATGAGCAGGCGGCGTGGTCCGACGTGGACACCGAGGCCTTCCAGGACGGCCTCATCGACCTGTGGAAGGGGGACGACGGCCACCAGTACGGCTGCCCCAAGGACTGGGACACCGAGGCGGTCTTCTACAACAGAACCATGCTCGCCGATGCCGGCCTGAGTGAGAAGGACCTGGAGGGATGGTCCTGGAACCTCACCGACGGCGGCAGCTTCGAGAGGATCCTCGCCCGCCTGACCATCGACAAGAACGGCGTGCGCGGCGACGAGCCGGGCTTCGACCCCAGGAACGTGGCCGTCTATGCCACCGGTATCGCCGATGAGGGCTCCTCGGATGGCCAGACCCAGTGGAGCCCCTTCACCGGCAGCGTCGGGGAATGGCGCTACACGGACAAGGAGACCTGGGGCACCCACTACCGCTACGACGAGAAGCAGTTCCAGGACACCCTCGACTGGTATTTCGGGCTCATCGACAAGGGCTACATGGCCCCTGCCGGCACGTTCGCCAAGGGCAACGGCACCGATGTGCAACTCGCCAGCGGCTCGATCGCGCTGTGCATCGCCGGTGCCTGGATGTTCAACACCTACGCCAAGATGGAGATCGACGTCGGCATCGCCGCCCACCCGGTGGGGCCCAACGGCAAGTCCGTCTCCCTCATGAACGGCCTGGGCGACTCGATCGTCAAGAAGTCGAAGAACATCGAGGGCGCCTCGAAGTGGGTGGCCTTCCTGGGAACCCGGGAGGCGCAGGACATCGTGGCCTCCTATGGGATCGTCTTCCCGGCGATCACGTCCTCCACGGAGAAAGCGGTGGAAGTCTTCGAGAAGACCGGACTGTCCACCAAGCCCTTCACCAGCTATCTGGAGGAGGACGGCGGCGGCACGTTCTACTTCCCGCTGACCTACTTCGGCGCCGACGTGAACGCGATCATCAAGCCGGGAGTCGCGGACGTCTACGTCAACCGCGTGCCGGCCTCCACCCTCACCGAGTACAACGAGCAGGTGAACCTCCTGTTCGAGACCTCGAAGAAGGAGAAGGGCTGAGCCGGCGCTCCACTCGAGCCCTCCGCACCCATTCCCCGATAGCGGTGGCCCCTGCCCTCCCGGATCTCAGGTCGGGCGGGCAGGGGGCACGATCATCGCGGTGCCCACTACGATTGGGGAAGCACCTCCAGAGGCGAGGCGAGGAGGGGACGACGATGGCAAGAGCGGTGAGGACGCGGCGCACCCGCCTGCACGGCATTCACGAGGCGCTCGGCGCCACCTTCACCATCGACAACGGCTGGGAGGTGCCGCTGCGCTACGCCCCCGGCGATGGAGAGCTGGAGGCACTGCGGGGCTCCGCCGGCATCCTCGACCTCTCCCACCTGGGCACGTTCAAGGCGCAGGGCCCTGTAGCGGGCGCCTCCCTCGATGCCGCGATCACCGGCACCGACTCCGATGCTCCCGCTTCGGCCGGCCCAGTCTCCTCCCTCCCCGTTGGCCGCGCCCTGCGGGCCCGACTAGCGGTCGATGCCGCCCCTGCCACCATCTACCGCCTGGGGGACGAGGAGTTCCTCGTGGTCACGAGCGCCGCTGACCACCGCAGTACCATCGGGCCGGCCCGCGGCGCCCGCTCGCGGCGGGAGAGCATCGTCGACGCAACGGAGTCGATCGCGCTCATCGCCGTGGTGGGGCCCCGGGCGGAGGAGATCATGCGCGGCGTCGTCGAGTCCGGGGCGGGCATGCCCGCCGCCCTGCTCCCCGAGGACAAGGCCCGCAGCGGGGAGGACTGCGGGCCCGACGTGCTCTGCGGCCCCGGCCTCCTGCGGCGCTTGCGCCACGGGGCGGCCGTGCGGGCCACCGCCTGCGGGCACACGGTGATCCTGGCGCGAGAGCGCATGGGCGACGCCGACTGCCTGGCGGTGTTCTGCGGGGCAGAGGACGCCGTCGACCTGTGGGAGATGATCGCCGAGCGCGCCTCCTCCCTGGCATCGGGCACGGGCCCCGCGGATGCAACGCCCGTACTCACGGCCTGTGGCCTGGCCGCCTGGAATGCCCTGACTCCGGTGGCTCGGCAATAGGCACGAGTGCCACCGGGGCTGCCGACAGCCTCTCTATCGAGCGGCGCCATTTCCTCCGAGCGGTGCGTCCTGCCCGCACCAGTGAGTGCGGGCGGCACCGGTCGGCGCCGTTACTGGTCTTCCCGGGTCTCCTCGGCCAGGGCTCGCTCGAAAGCGCCCAGGGCCACGGCCTGGGAGTAGCCCTTGCGGCCCAGCGCCGCCAAGGCGCGCCGCTCACGGACCACCGGATCGAGCCCGCGCGTAGCGCGCAGCCTCTTGCGGGCCAGGGCGAGTGCAGCGCCGGCCTCGTCGTCTCCGCTGATCTGAGCCAGGGCCCCGCTGATCGCCCGCTCCCCCAGGCCCTTGCGTCGCAGCTCATCGGCGATGGCCCGGCGGGCCGCGCCCTTCTCAGCGAAGCGGGTGCGCGCAAGAGTCGCGGCGTAAGCGTCGTCATCAATGAGGCCGGCAGTCTCGAGGCGGTCGAGGACCTCCTGCGCCACTCGGTGATCGATCTCCTTGCGCTCCAGCAGCTCGGCGAGGGCCGCGCGGGGGGCGGGGGCGCGGTCGAGGCGGCGCAAGACGATCTCCCGCGCCGCCTCGACCTCTTCCTGATGCCTGTCGGGGGTGAGCCAGGGCATCAGAAGCCGCCGGCGTCCTCACCGAAGGCGGCGTCGATATCGAGGGCAGAGGACTTCTTGGCGCCGCTCTTGGCGCCTCCCTTGCCCGAGCCCCTGCCCGAGCCGCGCCCCACGGCCTTGGCGGGGGCCTTCGTCTGCGCAGCGGCCTCGAGGGCGGCCTCGGCGGCCACTGCCGCCGCATCGGCCTCCGCTGCGGCCGCCGCGGCATCGGCCTCCTCCTGGGCCTTGCGCCCGGCCTCACCGATCCCCAGGGCTGCGAGGATCTTCTGCTCGATCTCATCGGCCAGGGCGGGGTTGTCCGCGAGGAAGGCGCGGGCGTTCTCCTTGCCCTGACCCAACTGGTCCGTGCCGTAGGTGAACCAGGCGCCGGACTTGCGCACAATGCCGTTCTCCACGCCCAGGTCCAGCAGGCCGCCCTCGCGGGAGATGCCGCGGCCGTAGAGGATGTCGAACTCGGCCTGCTTGAAGGGCGGGGCCATCTTGTTCTTCACCACCTTGGCACGGGTGCGGTTGCCCACCGGCTGATCCCCGTCCTTGAGGGTCTGGATACGACGCACATCGATGCGCACGGACGCGTAGAACTTGAGGGCCTTGCCGCCCGTGGTGGTTTCAGGACTGCCGAAGAAGACGCCGATCTTCTCTCGCAGCTGGTTGATGAAGATGGCCGTGGTGCCCGTGGCGGACAGGGCACCGGTGATCTTGCGCAGCGCCTGGCTCATGAGGCGGGCCTGGAGGCCGACGTGCGAGTCCCCCATCTCCCCCTCGATCTCCGCCTTGGGCACCAGTGCGGCCACGGAGTCGATGACGATGATGTCCAGGCCGCCGGAGCGGATGAGCATGTCCGCGATCTCGAGGGCCTGCTCGCCGGTATCCGGCTGAGACACGAGCAGGTTGTCCGTGTCCACCCCGAGGGCCTTGGCGTAGACCGGGTCCAGGGCGTGCTCGGCATCGATGAAGGCGGCGTTCCCACCGGCCCTCTGGGCGCTGGCAACGGCGTGGAGGGCGACGGTCGTCTTACCGGAGGACTCGGGGCCGTAGATCTCGATGATGCGACCACGGGGTAGGCCGCCGATCCCGAGGGCGACGTCGAGCGCGGTGGAGCCGGTGGGGATGACGGCCACGGGAGGACGGCTGTCATCTCCCAGGCGCATGACGGAGCCCTTGCCGAAGGATTTGTCGATCTGGGCGAGGGCGGTGGCCAGGGCCTTGGATCGATCCTGGTTCTGAGTTGCTGCGGGCATGGCCTCTTCTCCGGCTCGGGCGGCGGTGGGCCGCGGTGTTCAGGGCTGGTCCTCGTGAACGAGATCCCCTCTCCGGGGCTCGTGGACGACGGTATGCCGGACCACCGACATGTATCCGCGAGCCTCCACAGAACGGGGCCCGTGAGGGCTCGTGGCGCGTCCGTGGTGAACTCTAGCCGAACACGTGTTCGAATCTGCAAGTGGCCCTTCCCCGGCGTGTCACGGAGCAGGGCCGACGGCGTCGCTCCCGGCGGGGCCCGTCCGGCCGCCCGGGGGCAGAGATCGCACACTACCTGCGACGGGCGCGCGAATCGTCCCGGTAGACCCAGCGCTCGGCCTCGCTGCGCTCGGTCTCCCGGCAGAGCGAGTCCCAGACCTCGCGGGGCGGCTCGCCGGCGTCGAGGGCCTGAATGGCCGTCATCGACCAGGGCGGCAGGACGAGATCCTGGGCCAGTGATCGCCCGTAGGCGGAGCCGAAGACCTCGTCGAGGGCACGCCAGAACTCCGAGTGCTTCATGAGGGCTCCTGGTCAGGGGAAAACGGATAACCGGGAGGGGAACGGGCGATGGGAGGGGCGCGGGTAGGAACATCCCCGAGCGGCCTCGCGCCCGCCCGAGGGATGAGGATCGGGCCGGCCCGCCGGCGTCAGCGCACGATGACGCCCTGCTGGCGGACGAGCTCGTCCGGGACGGTATCGGGGATGACGACGCCCTCGGCCATGGCGACGCGCTCGGAGACCTCGCGCAGTACTGTGGACAGGGGGGCGTCGAGGGCCTGGCAGATGGAGGCGAGCAACTCCGAGGAGGCCTCCTTCTGACCGCGCTCGACCTCGGAGAGGTAGCCCAGCGACACGCGCGCCTGCGAGGAGACCTCGCGCAGGGTGCGCCCCTGGTGCTGGCGGACGGAGCGAAGGACCTCGCCGATCTCGCGGCGCAGGAGGACGTTCTCGTGCTTGGTGGTGTCCACGGCAGAACCGTACCCCGTGGAGAGCGCTGGGCGCATCGCCATCCTGGGCGCCAGGCGGGACGAGCGGGCTGGACGGGGGCGAGTCATCTCATTCATCACAAGGCACAACCATTCACTGCTGGGGTTCATTCCCGGCCTCGGTCGCTGATCCATCACCGGGCCCGGGCCGATGGCATGAACCATGTCGCCGGTGTCTGGGAGGACGCTTGGCCGGACTCATGAGCGAGCCATGACATGGGCGTGAGCGCGCCACACGCGCCCCGATCCGTGCGGGCGGCACGGGCGCGGCGCCTCAGAGGCCCTCCCGCACGGCGCGAGCGGCAAGGCGCAGGACCGCCAGGGCGGTCGCGGCACGGATCTCGTCGCGCCCACCGGTCAGGCCCAGCCGGCGGCCCACAGTCCCCCATGGGCCGAAGGCGGCGATATGGACCGTCCCGGCCGGGTGCCCGTCGGCGGGACCGGGTCCGGCCACACCGGTGGTGGCCAGTCCCGCATCTGCCCCGAGGAGCCGGGCGGCGCCCCGCGCCATCTGCTGGGCAATGACGGCATCGACCGGCCCTGCGCAGGCCAGACGGGCGGCGTCGACTCCCAGGAGCTCAGCCTTGATCCTTGTAGCGTAGGAGACGACAGCGCCCACGAGGACCGTGGAGGCCCCGGGAACCCCGCCCAGCGCGGAGGAGACCATGCCGGCGGTCAGCGACTCGGCAACGGCGAGGGTGAGCCCGCGCTCGCCCAGGGCGCGCAGCAGATCATCCGCCGCCCGGCGCCCCTCGGGCCAGGCCGGCGCCGAGGCGGGCGACTCACCCATGCCGGGCGCCGCCCGCCGCGCCGGCAGCGGACTTCTCGCGCGAGATGCGGATCGCCTGGAGGACGTAGTCGATGCCCGTGGCCACGGTGACGACGAGGGCGGCGGCGACCAATGCGTAGGAGACCCGCAGCAGGGCCGTGGCCAGCGTCGCGGGCAGCACGGCGTGCCAGGGCAGGAGGAGGCCGACCAGCGCAAGGATCTGCAGGACCGTTTTGATCTTGCCGCCCCGCGAGGCCGCCATGACGGCGCGCCGGAGCATGGCGAAGCGCATGACGGTGATGCCGAGCTCGCGCGCGACGATGAGGGCCGTCACCCACCACCACAGGCGACCGGCGGCGCTGAGCAGGATGAAGGCCGACAGGGTGAGGGCCTTGTCCGCGATGGGGTCGGCGATCTTGCCGAAGCTGGTGATGAGGTTGCGCGAGCGCGCGAGCTGCCCGTCGAGCCGGTCGGTGGCCGCGGCCACCACGAAGACGAGGGCCGCGGCCAGGCGCATGGCGTCGCCCGGGCGAAGCATGAGCCACACGAAGACCGGCACGAGGATGATGCGCAGGACAGTCAGGGCGTTGGCGATGTTGAGCAGGGGCGCCTCGCCCGCGGAGGCGCCCCGGCCACTGGTCGACGAAGGCACGGCGGGACCCGGATGGGAGGGGGGCGGGGTGGCTTTCATCGCCTCAAGCGTAGAGGAATCGGGGGAATCCGGTGAGGGCAGCGCCCGACGCGATCACCTATGAATTCTTCATTCATAGTCGATGAGCTCACTCTGCCTGAGCGGATCCTCCACCGGCGGCCCTGACCGCCCAAGGACCCTGGACGGCGTCCCCTCGGGCTGCCCGACGCTCGGGGCGTCGCCCGCGCCTACCAGGACTGGCCGCGGCCGGTGAGGCTCCAGGCGTCCTCGGAGTCCTCCGAGGACGACTCGTCGTCCCAGGACTCGCTCACGGGGGCGTCGCCCGCGGCCTCGAGGGGGTCGATGGCGTAGTGGTCGGTCGGCAGGCCCACCTCGCGCGGGGCCGAGGGCTGGAGGCCGGAGGGCACGCGGGCGGCGGTGGCGTCGGAGGCGCCCGGGTCGTCGATCCGGGGGGCCTCGCCGTCGCCCTTGATCCAGGCGAGGGTCTCTTCGAGCTGCTCGGGCTGGACCAGGACGTCGCGGGCCTTGGAGCCCTCGGAGGGGCCCACGACCTCTCGGGACTCCAGCAGGTCCATGAGGCGCCCGGCCTTGGCGAAGCCGACGCGCAGCTTGCGCTGGAGCATGGAGGTGGAGCCGAACTGGCTGGTGATGATGAGCTCGGCAGCCTGCAGGAGCAGGTCCATGTCATCGCCGATCTCCTCGTCGATCTGCTTCTTGACCTCGGGGACGACGACGTCCTCGCGATACTCGGGGGCGAGCTGGCCCTTGACGTGCTCGACGACGGCGCGGATCTCACTCTCAGTGACCCACGACCCCTGCACGCGGATGGGGGTGGAGGCACCGGGGCCGAGGTAGAGCGCATCGCCCTGCCCCGTGAGGGTCTCGGCGCCGTTCTGGTCGAGGATGACGCGCGAGTCGAGCTGGGAGGCGGTGGCGAAGGCGAGGCGCGAGGGGACATTGGACTTGATGAGGCCCGTGACGACCTGGGCGACGGGCCGCTGAGTGGCCAGCACGAGGTGGATGCCGGCGGCGCGCGCCAGCTGGGTGATGCGCTGGATGGAGGCCTCGACGTCCTTGGGCGCGGTCATCATGAGGTCGGCGAGCTCGTCGACGACGACGAGGAGGTAGGGATAGGGGCTGAGTACCCGCTGGCTGCCTGGCAGGGGCTGGACTTCGCCGGCGCGGATCGCCTTGTTGAAGTCGTCGATGTGCTTGAAGCCGAAGGAGGCGAGGTCGTCGTAGCGGGCGTCCATCTCGCGCACCACCCACTCCAGGGCCTCGGCGGCCTTCTTCGGGGAGGTGATGATGGGAGTGATGAGGTGCGGGATGCCCTCGTAGATGGTCAGCTCCACGCGCTTGGGGTCCACGAGCACCATGCGAACCTCCTCGGGGGTGGCGCGCATCATGATCGAGGTGATCATGGAGTTGACGAAGGAGGACTTGCCGGAGCCGGTCTGGCCGGCCACGAGCATGTGCGGGGTCTTGGCGAGGTTGGTGACGATGTAGTCGCCCTCGACGTTCTTGCCCAGGCCCACCACGAGGGGGTGCGCCTGCTTCTTGGCGGCCCCCGAGCGCAGGACGTCGCCGAGTTTGACCATCTCGCGGTCGGAGTTGGGGATCTCGATGCCGATGGCGGACTTGCCGGGGATGGGGGTCAGGATGCGGATCTCGTCGGAGGCCACCGCGTAGGCGATGTTCTTCTCCAGGCCGGTGATCTTGGAGACGTTGACGCCCCGGCCGCGGTGGACCTCGTAACGGGTGACCTGGGGGCCGCGGGTGTAGCCGGAGACGGTGGCGTCGATGTTGAACTCGGTGAAGACGTTCTGGAGGGCCTCGACGACGGCGTCATTGGCCTCGGTATGGGTGGCGTGCCCGGTGCCGGCCTCCAGGAGGGAGGAGTCGGGCAGCGAGTAGGTGGTGCCGTCGGGCAGGGCCATGGCGGCGCCGCCGGCCATCTCGATCTCGTCGGCGAGGTCCGGGTCGATCGCGGGGGTCTCGTCGGTGACAGCCTCGGGGTCCGTAGGCGGCACGGGCCGCTCCCCCGGCGCCATCGCACTCCTGCCCCGCGGGGTGAGGGCGGGCGGGTCGAGGAGGGGAGAGGGGTCGGCGATGACCTCGGTGGCGGGCTCGGCGCCCACGGGGGCGTCGAGCCCACTCGCGCCGCCGGGGCCGCCGGCGGCGTCCTCCCCGCGCCCGCGAGGGCGCTTCCGGGACGGGGCGGCGCCCTCGACCCCCTCCGGGGCGATCCGGGGGCGCAGGCCGGAGCCGCGCTTGCGCGAGGCGCCCCGGGGGGCCGTCCCGCCGTCGGCGGCATCCTCGGTGGACGAGTCCTCCTTCTCGATGGCGGAGCGGAAGGGCTCATCGCCGTCGTAGGAGTCCAGTGAGGTCGTGGCCGTGAGGTCCGCGTCGTCGACGGGGGCCCGCGATCCCATGGCCTGGCGGACCCGGCCCAGGGCGCGAGTGGGCCAGGTGTCCGCCGGGGAATCGGCGTCGGCCTCGGTCCTGCGGGCGGCGGCGATGTCCCGCAGCTCGGCGATGGTCCTGCCGGAGACCACGAGCGCTGAGAAGGCGATGAGCAGGAGCAGGAGGACGACGGCGCCGACGGCACCGAAGAGCCCGGCCAGAGGCGCGCCGAAGAGCCAGCCGAGCAGACCTCCGGCGCCCTCGACGCCGGCGATGCCGGCGCTGAGGGCGGGCTGACCGGAGGCGACGTGGATGATGCCGGTGAGCCCCGCCAGGATGCCCAGGCCGCCGACGCTCACGCGGGCGTGGATGCTGGTGAGGCGGTGGACGCGCAGAGTGGCGATGCCCAGGGCCGCCAGGAGGATCGGCACGATGATGCTGAGCACGCCGACGGGCCCGGCGGCCAGGTGGTGCAGGAAGCCGCCGGCGGCGCCGGACACCCCGAACCACTCGCGCAGCCCTATGACCGCGGCCAGGGCGAGGAGCCCGAAGGCCCAGGCGGTGCGGGAATAGCCATGGGCCTCGGCGTGCTGGGAGCCGGGCGCCGCCTGGGCGGGCATGGTGGTGGTCGCGCCGGCGCGGCCCTGGCTCTGCTGCGTGCGACGGCGCCGGCCCGAGCCGCGCTGGGGCGGCTTCGGGCTCGATGAGGGCTTCGCGTTTCGCGTGGTGCTCCGGGGGGCCATGGTGATCAACACGCTAGCGGCAGTGCCTGCCGCGCCGGGCCTGCCACGCCGCCGGGCGGGCGAAGAGTGCGCCACACCTCCCCGGGGGATCGGGAGCGGGGCGCCGCCCGGGGCTCAGGCCTCGCTCAGGAGGGCGTCGATCTCCTCGCGCAGCGGGCAGCGCGCCGGACCCTGCCGGGAGACGGCCTCGGCGGCGGCCGCGTTGGCGCGCGTGGCGGCGGTGACCTCGTCGAGGCCGTCCATGAGGCCGGCCACGAGCACCCCGGTGTGGGTGTCCCCCGCCCCAGTGGTATCCACGACGTCGCGGGAGAAGCCGGCCACCTCGATGGGAGAGCCGCCGGCGGGCCAGAGCACGCAGCCGTGCACGCCGGTGCGGCGCACGATGAGCGCGCCGGGACAGGCCTCACGCAGTGCCGCGGGGCTGCCGAGCCGGGCGCCCAGCTGGGTGATCTCCAGGTGGTTGCCGGTGAGCAGGGTGGCGCGGCCGAGCAAGCGGCCCAGCGTGGCGGCGCCGATCTCCGGCTCCACGGGGCCCAGGTCGACGACGAGGCCGACCCCCTCGGGCAGGTCGACGAGCCAGTCGGCCAGGACCCGGTGACTCAGGGGGTGGACGATGTCGTACCCGGTGGCGTGGACCCAGTCGCCGGGCAGGAGGTCGAGCTGGCGCAGGTCGTCGAGCTGGGGCTCGGCCTCAATGCCCTCGTTGGTGACGAAGGTGCGCCGCCCGGAGGGCTCGATGAGGGTGATGCAGGTGCCGATGTCCCCCACGAGCTCCTCGACGACGAGCTCGACGCCGTCAAGCATCATGGCCTCGCGCACGAGCGCTGAGTTGGGGCCGGTGCCCAGCGTGGCCGCGAGCGCCGCGGGCTTGCCCTGCCGGGCGACGGCGGAGACCACCGTGTACCCGCCTCCCACGACCGGCCCGGTGGAACTGGCGGTGACCGCCCCGCCAGGGGCGGGGATCCTGTTGACCTGGAGGGGCAGGTCGATGAGGACGCTGCCGGTGGAGATGAAGCAGGCGGGCCGGCGGGAGGTCATGGGGTCTCAGGCCTCGACGACGACGGGCACGATCATGGGGCGGCGGTGCAGGCGCCGGGCCACCCACCGGCCCAGGGCCCGGCGCATCGCCTGCTGCAAGGAGTAGGTGTCGGCCCTGCCGCCGTCGAGCCCCTGCTGGAGGGCGGCGGTGACGTCGGGCAGGACCTCGTCGAAGACGGAGTCGTCCTCGGCCATGCCGCGGGCCTGGATGTCCGGGCCCGCCAGGATCGTGCCGGTGGAGGTCTCCACGACGGCGTAGACGGAGACGAAGCCCTCCTCGGCGAGGATGCGGCGGTCCTTGAGCTCGGCCTCATCGATCTCGCCCACCGAGGCGCCGTCGACGAACACGTAGCCGCAAGGCACCTGCCCGGCGATCCGGGCCTGGCCGTCCAGGAGGTCGACGACGACGCCGTCCTCGCACAGCATGACGTTCTTGGGCGGCACGCCGGTCTTGACGGCGAGGGCCCCGTTGGCCACGAGATGACGGATCTCGCCGTGGATGGGCATGACGTTGCGGGGCGCCACGATGTTGTAGACGTGCAGGAGCTCCTCGGAGGAGGCGTGCCCGGAGACGTGGACGCGGGCGTTGTCGCGGTGGACCACGCGGGCGCCGAGGCGCATGAGCTGGTTGATGACCCGGTAGACGGAGTTCTCATTGCCGGGGATGAGGGAGGAGGCCAGGATGACGGTGTCCCCCGGCTCCACGGTGACGGAGCGGTGCTCCCCGTGGGCCATGCGGCTCAGGGCCGCCATGGGCTCGCCCTGGGACCCGGTGACCATGAGGACCCGTTCGTCGGCCGGCAGGCTGGTGATATCCCGGGCGTCGACGAGGACGCCCTCGGGCACCTTGAGGAAGCCGCGCTCGGCGGCGATGCCCATGTTGCGCACCATGGAGCGCCCGATGAGGGCCACGCGGCGCCCGTGGAGGGCCGCGGCGTCGAGCACCTGCTGGACGCGGTGGACGTGGCTGGAGAAGGAGGCGACGATGATCTGCCCGTTGGACTCCCCGAAGACGGAGTCGAGCACGGGGCCGATCTGGTTCTCGTGCGCGACCATGCCGGGGACCTCGGCATTGGTGGAGTCCACGCAGAACAGGTCCACGCCCTCGTCGGCGAAGCGCGCGAAGGCGCGCAGGTCGGTGATGCGCCCGTCGATGGGCAGGGAGTCGATCTTGAAGTCGCCGGTGCACAGCGCGCTGCCCGCCTCGGTGCGGATCATGACGGCCATGGCGTCGGGGATGGAGTGGTTGACGGCCACGAACTCCAGTTCGAAGGGGCCGTAGACGACGCGCTCGTGCTCGCGGACCTCCCGCAGGACGGGGCGGATGCGGTGCTCCTTGAGCTTGGCGTCGATGAAGGCCAGGGTGAGCTCGGAGCCCACCAGAGGGATGTCGTCGCGCAGGCGCAGCAGGTAGGGCACACCGCCGATGTGATCCTCGTGACCGTGGGTCAGGACGAGGGCGACCACGTCGTCGAGGCGGTCCTCGATGTAGGAGAAGTCGGGCAGGATGAGGTCGACGCCGGGCTGGTCGTCCTCGGGGAAGAGCACGCCGCAGTCGACGATGAGGAGCTTGCCGTCCACCTCGTAGACGGTCATGTTGCGCCCGATCTCGCCGAGGCCGCCCAGCGGCACGATCCTCATCGCGCCTTCGGGGATCGGACCGGGGGCGCCAAGAGAGGGGAAGTTCGTCACGGCGGCATTCTAGAGCAACCGCCCTGACGGCGATGTCGGCGCCCTGGCCCTGGAGGCCCTCGCCCGGGATGCGGGGACTGCCGCGAGGAGCGGCGACCCGGCGGGGGCCACCGCGCTGACCGACTCCCTCGACGCGCTCGCCGATGTCGGAGACGCGCACCCCATCCGCTGGCCTCGGTGCAGATGGAGTGGTCGCTGTTCAGCCGTGAGGTCGAGGAGGAGGTCCTCGGGCCCGCGCCGACCAGCCCGGCCCCGCGCGCCCATCGCCGGAACGCGGTCGGCGTACCCTCAGCCCATGACCCCGCGCCCCGCCCCCTCCCCGGACTCCACTGACCGAGCGCCGGGAGGCGCCGAGGCGGGGGCGCCGGGCGCCGGGGCGAACCTGGCCGCGGATGTAACCGTGGCGGATCACGACGTCGCCCCTGCGCGCTCATCGCGCCGCGGGGCCCTGAGGGTGGCCGGCATGCTCACGGCGGGCGCGATCGGCGCCGCGGCCGGGGCAGCGGCCACCCACTGGCACGACGGGCGCCGCTCCCCCACCTTCCGCGTCGCCGCGCTGCCGGCGGATGACTCAGGCCGCCGCGCGGTGTCCACGACCTTCCGGGCGGCACCGGGAACGGGGTCGGTGGCCCTCACCTTCGACGATGGCCCCGACCCCCATTGGACCCCGGTGGTCCTCGACATGCTCTCCCACCTGGGGGCCAGGGCAACCTTCTTCGTACTGGGCGAGGCCGCCCGGACCCACCCCGATCTCATCGCCCGCGAGACGGCCGAGGGGCACGAGGTCGCCATCCACAATTGGGTTCACAGGGATGTCTACGGCGCATCGCCGGATGAACTCGGCCGGGATATCGACCGGACGATCGAGGCAATCACCTCCGCTGGGGCGCCCAAGCCATCGCTCTGGAGGCCCCCGTACGGGCGAGTGGACGCCGTCGCCCTGGCCGCTGCTGCAGACCGGGGCCTGGACCTGGTCCTCTGGAGCCTGCACACGCCGGGCGCCGCTGCGGCCAAGGAAGTGGGAGAGACCGCGCAGGACGGGGCGATCATCCTGTGCCACGACGGTCGGAGTCAGCCGTACACCGAGCTCATGGAGGAGATGGGCCGATCCGTGGAGCGAATCCAGTCCCGCGGCCTGCGCGTCGTCAGCGCTGGCGAACTGCTCGCGGGCAGCGACGGATCGTCAGGATCCCGAGCACTCATCGAGAGCGGCGCCAGGAGCAGCTCCGCGCAGTCATAGCGAAGGCCCGATCACCTGCGGCGACCGAGCCTCATGAGTTCACTTGGGAGTACCCCGTACCGGATTTGAACCGGTGCTGCCGCCGTGAGAGGGCGGTGTCCTGGGCCGCTAGACGAACGGGGCGTGTGGACCGGCAGCCTGGCGGCTGCCTGAGTACCCCGTACCGGATTTGAACCGGTGCTGCCGCCGTGAGAGGGCGGTGTCCTGGGCCGCTAGACGAACGGGGCGCAGTTCTTCAACTGTATGGTGAGCTCGCGCTCTCCGCTGGGGTACCAGGACTCGAACCTAGAATGGATGAACCAGAATCACCTGTGTTGCCAATTACACCATACCCCAAAGCAGGTGAACCCGGACCGGAGAGCCGATCGGGGCAGCGGGAAGAAATGTACACGGGCTCCCCTTCGCTGTCGAATCGTGGGCGCGTGAACGCCACCACAGCGCCTCGGAGGCCACCGGGGGGGCGACTGCCCCGCTGCCGGGCAGCGCTCACCATGGCGGGCGGTGCCCCGCGCGCCCGGGAGCCCCGGCGCGGCGGGCGGCACGGCCGTTCGCGAGCAGCCCGAGTCTCAGCCGAGGCGCTGCCTCAGGGCGCGCAGGCGCGCCAGGGAGGAAGCCGCGCCGAGGATCTCCATGGACTCGAACAGCGGCGGGGAGACCTGGCGGCCCGTGACAGCCACCCGCAACGGTCCGAAGGCGAGGCGGGGCTTGATGCCGAGCCCGTCGACGATGGCCGCGCGCAGGACCTCTTCGAGGCGCGGCGTCGTCCAGTCCTCGGAGCCGAGGGCATCCAGGGCGGTGATGGCGGCGTCGAGCACCGCGGGAGCGGAGTCCTTGAGCTTGGACACGGCCTTGTCGTCGACAGCGAGCGCATCGTCGCCGACGAGGAGGAAGCCGAGCATGTCGCGGCTCTCCCGCAGCAGCTGGATGCGGGTCTGGATGAGGGGGGCGGCAGCGGTGAGGATCTCCCTCTCGCGCTCGGTCAGCTCGGGGAAGGAGGGTGCGGACACGAGGGGGCGGGACTGCCGGGCCGGGTCGGAGGGATCCGGGTAGATGTCGCGCAAGTGCGGTACGAGGCGGTCTCGGAAGTCGGCCGACTCCAGGCGCCGCACGTGCTCGGCGTTGATCGCCTCGCACTTCCTGGGGTCGAAGCGCGCGGGGTTGGGATTGACGTCGTGGATGTCGAAGTGCTCGACGAGCTGGGCGGGGGTGAACACGTCCTCATCCTTGCTCAGCGACCAGCCCAGCAGCGCGAGGTAGTTGAGCAGGCCCTCGGGGATCATCCCGCGGTAGCGGTGGATGAGCAGGTTGGACTCGGGGTCGCGCTTGGAGAGCTTCTTGTTGCCCTCCCCCATGACGTAGGGCAGGTGGCCGAACTCGGGCACGGACTGCGCGCGGCCGATCGCGATGAGAGCGCGGTACAGAACGATCTGGCGGGGCGTGGAGGACAGCAGGTCCTCGCCGCGCAGGACATGGGTGATGCCCATGGCCGCGTCGTCGACGGGGTTGACGAGCGTGTAGAGCGGGTCCCCGCCGGCGCGCACGACGACGTAATCGGGCACGGATCCGGCCTTGAAGGTGATGGGGCCGCGCACGAGATCGGTGAAGGTGATGTCCTCGTCGGGCATGCGCATGCGCAGCACGGGCTTGCGGCCCTCGGCGCGGAAGGCGGCCCTGGCCTCCTCAGTCAGGTCCCGGTCGAAGCCGTCGTAGCCGAGCTTGGGATCGCGCCCGGCGGCGCGGTGGCGGGCCTCGATCTCCTCCGGCGTGGAGTAGGACTCATAGAGGTAGCCCGCCTCGAGGAGCTCGGCGGCCACCTCCCGGTAGAGGCCCATGCGCTGGGACTGACGATAGGGCTCGTGGGGACCGCCCTTGCCGACCCCCTCGTCCCAGTCCAGGCCCAACCAGGTCAGCGAGTCGAGGATGGCGTTGAAGGACTCCTCGGAGTCGCGCGCCGCGTCAGTGTCCTCGATGCGGAAGACGAAGGTTCCCCCGGTGCGGCGGGCGTGGGCCCAGTTGAACAGGCAGGTGCGGACCATGCCGACGTGAGGCGTGCCCGTGGGCGATGGGCAGAAGCGGACGCGGATGGGAGCGGGCGTGGCGGTGTCAGTCATGATGAGCCATAGCGTAGCCCGGCCACGGGCACCCCTTCCCGGCTTCCCGCCCGTATCGACTCCCACCCATGGCGGCGGCGCGCTCTCGCCGTCGGCACCGCGCCGGCCCCGGCCTGCCCCGCTCGGGTCCTGCGGACATGGACGAGGCGACCCCGGGCAACACGTCCGGCGCCACGGGCCGAGGACCGTTGGAGCGCCCGCTGACGGCATCGGGAACGGGCCCGCGGCCTCGTATGATTCGCTCCATGACCCAGCCCTCCTCTCAGCCCGTCCCTGCCCCGTCCTCCTCGGAGTTCTTCGCCGCCTTCGACGCCCTGACCCCTGAGCAGGTGCGCGCCGGGGGCACGATGAAGTGGTCCGAGCGGCCCGATACCGCGATCTCGGCCTGGGTGGCGGAGATGGATCTGGGCACGGCCCCGGCGGTGACGCAGGCCCTGCACCGCGCCGTCGACGGTGCCCGTTTCGGCTACATGCCCACGTCGGTGTGGGAGGACTGCCGCGCGGCGGTCATCGACTTCCACCGCGACTCCTTCGGCTGGGAGATCCCGGAGCGGGACATGAGCCTGCTGCCCGACGTCCTGTCGGCGCTGCGGGCGATCATCAGCCGCCACACCCGCCCGGGCTCGCCGGTGATCGTGCCCACCCCGGCGTACATGCCCTTCCTGACGATCCCGGGGACGCTGGATCGCGAGGCCATCGAGGTTCCGGCCCTGCGCGGCGACGGCGCCTCGGCCCCCGCCTGGTCCCTGGACCTGGAGGGCATCGAGGCAGCCATGGCCGCGGGCGCCGGCCTACTCATCCTGTGCAACCCGTGGAACCCGGTGGGCCGCGTGCTCACCGCCGCCGAGCTCGACGCCGTCGCGGCGCTATCGGCCAAGTACGGCGTCGTCGTGTTCACCGATGAGATCCACTCCCCCCTCGTTCTGCCCGGGAGCCCCCGGCACATCTGCTACGCCTCCCGCCCCGGCGCCGATCCCGCCCTGACGTTCACGGCGACGGCGGCCTCGAAGGGGTGGAATATCCCGGGCCTGCACTGCGCCCAGCTCATCGCCTCCGGCGAGGCCCGCGCGCGCTTCGACGCCGACCCGCTGTGCTCCTGCCTGCCCGGCGGCGCCTCAATCCTCGGTGTCATCGCCACGACGGCGGCCTTTTCGCAGGGACGGGGATGGAATGAGGCGGTGCGCGAGTACCTGCGCCGCACGCTGGAGGGCATCACAGGGCGCCTGAGCGCGATCGACGGCGTGTCCGTCACCATGCCGGAATCCACCTACCTGGCCTGGGTGGACTTCTCGGGCGCCTTGGCCGATGGCCGGATCACCGGTGCTCCCGCCGGGTTCCTGGAGCGCAAGGCCGGGGTGTCGATGAACGAGGGCGTGACATTCGGCTCGGACTACGCCGCGTTCTGCCGCCTCAACCTGGCCACTGGGCGCGGCATCGCAGACGAGATCGCCGACCGCATCACCGCCGCCCTGGCCTGACCCGGGCGCGCACGATGTCGACCTAACGCTTCAGACGTACGAGATCCCTCCTGGGCCGTCCCTCAGCGTGCAGCTGGGACCGCGACCTGAGGTATCTACGTTCTGCACTTCTCCGACGGGGAGCAGTGCGTCGGGCGGGGCGTTGACGTCGTCAATCGCTTCACAAGCCACCGGCGCCGCTGGGATGATATCCAGGCCATCGAGTTCTGCCGCATCAGCCGCAAGATCCTCGACGACGCGGAGAAGGAGGCCTTTCAGCTCCACCGCGACGCGGGGGTACGACCGCGTAGCTCCACCCTGATGACGAGGACCTGCGGGACCAGCGTGCTGAACGGCGTCATTGTGGACGCGTCCCGGGATTGCGGACGCGCGGCGGGGTCTCCGACGCGCCCCCGGGGCGCGTCCACAACCCCCACAACCCCGCCGCGCGGCGCCGCTCGCAGCGCCTCAGCGGCGAACGACGGGGTTGGAGAAGCCGCCGATGCCCTCGACCTCGACGCTCACGCGCTGCCCGGCGCGGATCTCGCCAACGCCTTCGGGCGTCCCGGTGAGGATGACGTCGCCGGGCAGGAGCGTAAAGATCGTCGAGGCGTAGGCGACGAGCTCCGCGACGCCCATGACCATGTCCTGGGTGCCGCCCTCCTGGACCGTCTCGCCGTCGAGCCGGGTGCGCACGGTGGCGTGCGAGGGGTCGAAGGCGCGCTCGTCACCGGGCTCGGGGATCTCGATCCAGGGCCCCAGGGGGCAGGAGGTGTCGAAGGCCTTGGCGCGCACCCACTGCGGCTCGGCGCGCTGGCGGTCCCGGGCGGAGACATCATTGGCCACGGTGTACCCCATGATCACCCGGTGGGCATCCTGCGGGGTGAGATCCTTGGCGATGCGCTTGATGACGACGGCGAGCTCGGCCTCGTAGTGGACCTCCTCGCTCCAGGCCGGCAGAACGATCGGGGCGTCAGGGCCGATGACTGCCGTGTTCGGCTTGAGGAAGATGATCGGGGTCTGAGGTACGGCGCCATCCATGCCGCCGACCATCTCGGCGGCATGGGCCGCGTAGTTCTTGCCGATGGCCACCACCTTGGAGCGGGGGATGACCGGGGCGAGAAGCCGGGCCTCACCCAGCTCCACGACCTCCCCGGTGGCCTCTGGCACGGAGAAGAGAGGGTCGCCCTTGAGGACAAGCAGGTGCCCCTCGGACTCCCCCGTGGGGACGGCGTCGGCCTCATCCAGTCCCTGGACGATGCCGTAGCGGGGCTCATCGCCGGTGGAGAATCGCGCGATCTTCATGGGGCCAGCCTACCGGTGCCGGAATCGCGATCGAGCTGGCCCGCGTCGTCCCCCGGCCCCGAGTCCGCCTGGGGAGCTCAGCCCTGGGCGACCGGCACCTCAGCGACGGTGGCAGCCGCCCCTCTGGGCGCCCAGACGTCTCCGGGCAAGTCACCCGGCAGGTACGGGTTGCCCTTGCCGACGAAGCGGATCTCCTCGCGCCGGCCCTCCCGCAGCTCCCGGTTCTGGGCCTCCCAATCGCGCAGAGCCCCGAAGGCCCACTTGCCAAGCAGGGTGATGGCAACGATGTTGATGACGGCCATCGCGCCCATGGCGATATCGGACAGGTTCCACACGAAGTCCAGGGAGGCGACGGCCCCGATGTAGGTGGCCACGAGGATCATGAGGCGCAGCCAGGTGTGGTTGGAGTGCGAGCCGCGCAGGAAGTCGACGTTGATCTCAGCGTAGGTGTAGTTGCCCAGCAGGGAGGAGTAGGCGAACACGAAGATGATGAGGACCATGAGGTACTGGCTCCAGTCACCCAGGACATGGGCGACAGAGTCGGAGGTCAGGGTCTTCTTGGCGGCGTCGGCGGCGGCGGTCGCCTCCGGGCCGGCCAGGTTGGCGGCGGAGTCGTAGAGGCCGGAGAGCATGACGATGAGCGCGGTGGCGGTGCACACGATGATGGTGTCGACGAACACGCCCATGGACTGGATGAAGCCCTGCTTGACGGGGTGAGAGGTGGTGGCCGTCGCCGCGGCGTTCGGCACGGAGCCCTCACCGGCCTCGTTGGAGAACAGGCCGCGCTTGATGCCGTTGATGGCCGCGGCGTAGAACCCGCCGCTGATGCCGGCGAAAGTGGCGTTGAGGCCGAAGGCGCCCTCGAAGATCGCCCTGAAGGCGCCGGGGATGGCGTCAGCGTGCAGGCCGAGGATGACGATGGCCAGCAGCGCGTAAATGAGCGCCATGATCGGCGCCATCCACTCGGCCACACGGGCCACGCGCTTGATGCCCCTGAAGACGATGGGGGCCGTCAGGGCCACGAGCACCGCGCCGATGACCCAGGGCTCCACCTTCTGCCCGTGATTCTCCAGGATGCCGTTGACCGCTCCGGCGATCGTGTTGGCCTGGGTGGCCTCGTAGGCGAAGCCGAAGACGAAGGTGATGACGACGGCGAAGACACCGCCCCAGGCGCGCGAGCCCAGGCCGCGGGTGATGTAGTAGGCGGGCCCGCCGCGGAAGGTGCCGTCGGCGGCGGGTACCTTGAACATCTGGGCGAGGGTGGACTCGATGAAGCCGGTGGCCATGCCGACCAGCGCCACCACCCACATCCAGAAGATCGCGCCGGGCCCGCCCAGCGTGATGGCGATGGCGACACCGACGATGTTGCCAGTGCCCACGCGGCTGGCCAGGCCGATGGTGAAGGCCTGGAAGGAGGAGATCCCGCCCTCGGCGTCGCCCCTCGATCCGAAGACCGTGCGGATCATCTCGGGGAACAGCCTGAACTGCACCGCGCGGCTGCGGATGGTGAAATAGAGGCCAACGGCGATCAGCACCCAGGCGAGGAAGCCGGCGTAGAACTGGTCGGAGATATTCTCGAGGGTCGTGGTGACGTTGTCGAGCGCGCCCGTGGGCAGCACCGCCGTCAGCGCAGGGGCAGGGTGGATCAAGGGAGTACCTCCAGAGGCCGGGGGCTGTTCCAAGGAGCCTAGGCCGAGTGTGTTACCCGCCTGTGTCATGCCTGGGCCGAGGGAGCGGCCTCCCAGACGCCGTCGTTGGTATCCCCGGGCAGGAGCGGATTTCCATGACCGATGAACACGGGCTCGACGCCCTGACGGCGCTGAGCCTCCCAGTCGCGCAGGGCGCCGAGCACCCAGCCGATGAGCGCGACGAGCGCCACGAGGTTGATGATGGCCCCCACACCCAGCAGGATGTCGGCCAGTGTCCACACCGTGGTGAGCGCCTGGAAGGCCCCGAGCGCGGCGCAGGCCACGGCGGCGCACTGCAGGGCCTTGGACACCCAGCGGTTCTCGGTGAGGTAGTCGAGGCAGACCTGGGCATAGGAGAAGGCCCCGATGATCGTCGTGTAGGCCAGGACGACGATGAGGATCGCCATGGGCCAGCGCGTCCACTCCCCCACCAGGAGCGCGATGGCGTCCTGGGTCAGTGAGCCGGCGGCGTCCTTGCCGGTGACGCCGGGCGTGTAGACGGCGTCGCCGGCGATGAGGATCGCCAGGGCGGTGGCGGTGCACACGAGGATCGTGTCGATGACGACGCCGAGGGCCTGGATGAACCCTTGCTGGACGGGGTGGCGCACGGCGGCGGAGCCGGAGGCGCAGGCCGCCCCGCCCAGTCCCGCCTCGTTGGAGAACAGGCCGCGGCGCACGCCGTTGAGGATCGCCTGGACAACCCCGCCGGCCAGCCCCGCGAGCCCGGAGCGCAGGCCGAAGGCGCCCTCGATGATGGAGGTGAGCGCCTGCCAGGAGGCCGCCGGATGGGTCACCACGATGCCCAGGACGGCCAGCAGGTAGGCGGCGGCCATGAGCGGGGCGAGGATCTCCGCGACGCGCCCGATGGCCTTGAGCCCTCCGAGCAGCACCGGCGCGGTGAGGGCCACGACGATGAGAGCGCTCCCCCATGCGGGGATGGCACCGGCGGCCCCCAGAGCGCCAGCCACCGCGTTGGACTGGACCAGGGGCATCGACAGCCCGTTGGCGACCAGGAAGAAGACCGCGAAGACCGCGCCGAGCCACGGCAGGCGCAGGCCCTTGGCGATGTAATAGGGAGGTCCGCCCCTGAAGCTGCCATCGCGGTGGCGAACCTTGAGGACCTGCGCCAGCGTCGACTCCGTGAACGCGGTGGCCGTGCCGAGCAGGGCCACCACCCACATCCAGAGAATGGCGCCGGGGCCTCCCAGAATGAGCGCCAGCGCGACGCCGACGATATTGCCGGTGCCCACCCGGCAGGCCAGCCCGACGGCGAAGGCCTGGAAGGAGGACAAGGAGCGCCCCCCACTCGCCCGGGAGCCGACCATCGAGCCGGCGATCGGGATGGAGTGGCGCAACTGCACGCCGCGGGTGCGGATCGTGAAGTAGAGCCCGGCCCCGATGAGGAGCCAGACGAGGAAGGTGGAGTAGAGGGAGTCCGAGACCTGGGTGAGGATGTCGTTCAGCGCGGGCATGGTCCCTCCTCTCAGCACTGCCCGGCGGGGTCAGCGGCGGGGCCGCCGGGCGCCGCCGCCCTCCCGTCCCAGACGCCTCCGGGCAGGTCACCGGGCAGGTGGGGGTTGGCGCGCCCGACGAACACCGGGACGCGGCCGGCGCGCAACTGGGCGTCGAAGTCCCTCAGCGCCCCCAGGGCCCAGGGGGCGAGGCGGACGATGACCACGAGGTTGAGCAGCCCGAGCAGCCCGAGGGCGATGTCGGCCAGGGCCCACACCACGGGCAGGTCGACGATGGTGCCGGCAAAGGCCGCGGCGGTGAGGGTCAGGCCGAAGACCTGCTCGGCGCGGCGCTGGCCGCCCAGGTAGTTGACGTTGACCTGCGAGTAGGAGTAGCAGCCCAGGACGGTGGAGAAAACGAGGACGAAGATGAGGACCACCATCGGCCATGTCGTCCAGGCCCCCAGGTGCTCGGCGACGGCCTGCTGGGTGAGGACGGCCCCGATGCCCTTGGCGTTGTCCGCCGTGTAGGTCCCGGGCGCGTAGGTGTCGGTGGCGAGCAGGATGAGCAGGCCCGTGGCGGTGCACACGAGGATCGTGTCGATGAAGACTCCGAAGGACTGGATGAGGCCCTGGCGGACCGGGTGAGTGGTGGTGGCGGTGCCCGCGGCGTTGGGCACTGTCCCCAGGCCGGCCTCGTTGGAGAACAGGCCGCGGCGCACGCCGTTGAGGACCGCTGCGACGATCCCGCCGGCGACGCCGTACAGGGCCTGATCGGCCCCGAGGCCCCCCATGAGGATCGAGCGCAGGACACCGGGGAGCTCGGTGATGTTGAGCGCCAGGACGATGACGGTCATGGCCACGTAGACGAGCGCCATGACGGGCGCCATCCACTCGGTGATCCGGGCCACCGACTTCAGGCCGCCCAGGACGACGGGCCCGGTGAGCATGATGAGGAAGACGCCGACCATCCAAGGCTCCACGGACGGGACAGTGGCGTTGATGACCCCGGCCAGGGAGTTGGTCTGCACCATGACCACGGTGACGCCCACTGAGATGATGCACAGGACGGCGAAGACGGCGCCCCAGGCGCGCGACCCCAGGCCGTTCTTGATGTAGTAGGCGGGACCGCCGCGGAAGGTGAAGTCGCGGCCGCGCTCCTTGAAGATCTGCGCGAGGGTCGACTCGATGAAGGCGGTGGCCATGCCGATGAGCGCGACGACCCACATCCACAGCAGCGCTCCCGGGCCGCCCATGAGGACGGCGATCGCGACGCCCGCGATATTGCCGATGCCCACGCGTGCCGCCAGCCCCACGGCGAAGGCCTGGAAGGATGAGATACCGCCCTCGGCGCCGCCGCGCGATCGGGTCAGCGCCCGCGCCATGGTCCCGAGGTGCCGGGCCTGAACGGCACGGGTGCGGATCGTCAGGTACAGGCCGACGGCGATGAGCAGTGCGGCGAGCACATAGGTGTAGAGGAAATCATCGACCTGACCGAGCTGCTCGGCGAGGGTAGCCGTGGGCAGGGCCGTCGGTGCGGTGAGCGGTGCGGGGGTCATCTCATGAGTCCTCTTCGTTCGTCAGGAACAGTGCTCGGCGCCGGTCGAGGCGGCCGGCTGGGTCGATCGGGGTGAGGGGACGGCGTCGTCGCGCGAGGCCCACACGTCGCCGGGGACGTCTCCGGGCAGGTGGGGGTTGCCGCGCCCCACGAAGACCGGCTCGGCGATTCCGGCGCGGATCTGGGCCTCGTAGTCGCGCAGGGCGCCCACGCCCCAGCGCACGAGCCAGAGCAGGGCCGCGAGGTTGGTGAGCGTCATAATGGCCATGGCGATGTCGACGGCGTTCCACACCACGTCGAGGGTGAGGATGGCACCGGCGGAGGCCGAGACCACGGAGAGCACGCGCACCGTCCAGCTCGCCCAGCGCCGGGGCCCCACGAGGTACTCCATATTGACGTCGGAGTACACGTAGGCGGCGATGATGGAGGAGTAGGCGAGCACGAAGATGAGCACCGCCATGGGCGCCACGGCCCAACCGCCCAACTCGTGGGCGATGGCCAGGGTGGTCAGCGTCGCGGGATTGGCGTCCGGGGAGGACCAGACCTCGGGCCCGGCGATGAGGATGACGAAGGCGGTGGCCGTGCACACGATGATCGTGTCCACGAAGACGCCGAGGGACTGGATGAGCCCCTGCTGGACGGGGTGGGCGACGGTGGCGGTGGCAGCGGCGTTGGGGGCGGTGCCCTGACCGGCCTCATTGGAGAACAGGCCCCGCTTGGTGCCATTGACGACGGCGGCGAGGATGCCTCCGCCCAGGCCCCCGGCGATGGGCTCGGGGGCGAAGGCGGCGCGCACGATCTGGCCCAGGACGTCGACGAACTCGTGGATATTGGTCAGGCAGATGAGGGCGACGAGGACGATGTAGATGAGGGCCATGATCGGGGCCATCCACTCGGTCACGCGTGCCACGGCCCGCACCCCGCCGAAGACGACCATCGCGGTGAACACGAAGATGAGGGCGGCGACGACGAGCTGGGCGGATGTCAGTCCCCCGACGCCGGGCAGCGGGGCGGCGTCGTCCGCGTCGAAGGCCGCCAGAAGGGTTCCCGCGACCGAGTTCGACTGCACCGAAGTGATGATGAACCCGCAGGTGACCAGGGAGATGATGGAGAAGACGACGGCGAGGGGGCGGCTTCCCATCCCCCTGGTCATGTAGAAGGCGGGTCCACCGCGGAAGGCCCCGTCGGCGGAGCGGACCTTGAATACCTGCGCGAGGGTCGCCTCGAAGAAGGCCGTGGCCATACCGACCAGCGCCACCACCCACATCCAGAAGATCGCGCCGGGCCCTCCCATGAGGAGGGCAGCGGCCACGCCGAAAACGTTGCCGATCCCCACGCGCGCGGCCAGCGATATCGCGAAGGCCTGGAAGGAGGAGATGCCGCCGTCGGCGCCACTGCGCGCGCCCCGCACCTGCCGGATCATGGAGCCCAGGTGGCGGAGCTGAACGCCCCGGGTGGCGATGGTCAGGATGAGGCCCGTGCCGACCAGCACCCACATGGTGATGTGGGCGGTGATCCAGTCGGCGATCTCCTGGAGGTTCGCCGCGAGTGCGTCCATGCTGCGCCTTCCGCTGATTATGGGAATGCCGGGCATGCTCTCATGAAGCGACCCCTGCGCGAAGCGCCGTGCCGGATTCTGGGCCGAAGCGCGCTGGATCCCGTGTGGGACGATGGCGCCATGTCCACCGGCACCGCTCCCCCGGCCCCCGCACTCAACGCGATGCTCGATGCGCTCATCCCGGCCGATGAACCGCAGCGCGTGCCTGAGCCGGAGGAGGTCTACCTCGCCTTCACCGAGTGGGCCGAGGAGACCGGGCGCCCGCTCTACCCCCACCAGGACGAGGCGCTGAGCCAGATCCTGGACGGGCGCCACGTCATCGCCGCGACCCCCACGGGCTCGGGCAAGTCAATGATCGCGCTGGCGGCCCACACCGCCTCGCTGGCCCGGGGCGGGCGCTCCTACTACACCGCGCCCCTCAAGGCCCTGGTGAGTGAGAAGTTCTTCGAGCTCGTGCGGCTCTTCGGCGCGGACAATGTCGGCATGGTCACCGGGGACACCTCGATCAACGCCGCCGCCCCCATCATCTGCTGCACGGCGGAGATCCTGGCCAACCAGTCCCTGCGCGAGGGCGAGGCCATGGACGTGGACTGCGTCATCATGGACGAGTTCCACTACTACGCCGACCCGCAACGGGGTTGGGCCTGGCAGGTGCCGCTGCTGGAGTTGCCCCAGGCCCAGATGGTGCTGCTGTCGGCCACGCTGGGAGACGTGAGCTTCTTCGTCAAGGACATGAGGGAGCGCACAGGCCGGGAGGTCGCCGTCATCGAAGGGGCTGAGCGACCGGTGCCCCTGGAGATGGAGTACGTCGTCGAGCCGATCGGTGAGCTGCTCCAGCGCTTGGTCCAGCAGCACAAGGCCCCGGTCTACGTCGTCCACTTCTCCCAGAAGGAGGCGATCGAGCGGGCCACCTCGCTGCTCAGCGTGGACCTCGTCCCCAAGTCACGCAAGAAGGAGGTGGCTGCGGCGCTGGGCTCCTTCCGGTTCGGACCGGGTTTCGGTGCCACGCTCTCGCGCCTGCTGCGCGCCGGCATCGGGGTGCACCACGCCGGGATGCTGCCGCGCTACCGCAGGCTGGTCGAGCGTCTGGCGCGTGAGGGCCTGCTGAGCGTCATCTGCGGCACGGACACCTTGGGAGTGGGCATCAACGTCCCCATCCGCTCAGTGGTGCTGACCTCCCTGGTCAAGTTCGACGGCGCCAAGGAGCGCCACCTCACGGCGCGCGAGTTCCACCAGATCGCCGGCCGTGCGGGCCGCGCCGGCTTCGACACCCGCGGCTACGTGGTCGTCCAGGCTCCCGAGCACGTGATCGAGAACGCCAGGGCCCTGGCCAAGGCCGGAGACGACGAGCGCAAGCGCCGCAAGATCGTGCGCAAGGCTGCTCCCGAGGGCCGGGTCAACTGGACGGACAAGACCTTCGAGCGCCTGCGGGACGCCCAGCCCGAGACGCTGACGAGCCAGTTCCAGGTCACTACCACCATGGTCCTGGGCCTCATGGAGCGCGACGGCGATCCCGTGGCGGCAATGGCCCAGCTGCTCTCACGCGTCCACGAGAGCGAGGCGATGAGGCGCAAGCACGTACGCCGTGCGATCGACATCTACCTCTCGCTGCGCACGGCCGGGGTGCTCACCCACGTCTCATCCGCCCAGGCCCGGTCGGATGGCCGCCCACGCCTGCGCCTGGCGGTGGACCTGCCTGACGACTTCGCTCTCAACCAGCCCCTCGCCCCCTTCGCTCTGGCGGCCATGGACCTGCTGGGCGTGGACTCCCCCGAGCACACGGTGGACGTCGTCAGCGTCGTCGAGGCGACTCTGGACGACCCGCGCCCCTTGCTCTATGCCCAGCAGCGACAGGCCCGTGGCGAGGCGATCGCCGCGATGAAGGCCGAGGTCCTGGACTATGACGAGCGCATGGCCGCGCTGGAGGAGGTCACCTGGCCCCAGCCCCTGGCTGAGCTCCTGGCTCCCGCGCTGGAGATGTACAAGCAGTCCAACCCCTGGATCGCCGAGTACGAGCTGCGTCCCAAGTCCGTGGTGCGGGACATGGTGGAGTCAGCGATGACCTTCTCCGACCTGGTCTCGCGCTATGAGCTGGGCCGCAGCGAGGGAGTCCTCCTGCGCTACCTCACTGACGCCTACCGGGCGCTGCGCCAGGTGGTCCCCGAGGAGCACCGCACTGAGGAGGTCTCCGCCCTTATCGACTGGCTGGGGAACCTGGTGCGTGCGGTTGACTCCTCCCTGCTGGACGAGTGGGAGGCGCTGGGCGCCGCCCAGGCCGGCCGTGCCGAGCTGGCGGCCGGGATCCTGGAAGGCGACTGCCCCGGCGAGGACGACTCGATCGGCGTCGAGCGCGCCTTCGGGGCGGACGAGAACGGCAAGGTGGCCTTCAGCCGCAACCTCCACGCCTTCCGCGTGGCGGTGCGCAAGGAGATGTTCCGTCGCGTCGAGCTCATGGCGCGCGACGACGTCGAGGCCCTAGGACGCCTGGACACCTCCTCCGGCTGGGGCGAGGATCGGTGGGACGACGTCCTGGCCCGCTACTGGGACGAGTACGACTGGATCGGCACCGACACGGCCGCGCGCGCGGTCGTGCTGGCCCCGCTCGACGAGGCCCCGAGCTCCACGGACCTGGCGGCGGCCGGGGTCTCCGACCGTCTCATCGAGGCCTTCGCCAGGAGCGGCCGTACCGTGTGGCTGGCTACCCAGGTGCTGGAGGACCCAGACGGGGACCACGACTGGCGGCTGACCGCACTTGTCGACCTGGCCGAGTGCGACCAGGCGGACAGGGCCGTCATCCACCTGCTGAGCGTGGGCCCGCAGAAGTAGGCGCCTGCGTGGACTCGCGCACCACGAGCTCAGGCGCGAAGGTGATGTGCTGGATCGCCGAGCCGTCGGAGAGCAGCAGGTCCGCTGCGGCCCGGCCAATCTCACGCATGGGCTGGTGCACGCTGGTCAGCGGCGTGATGAGCTCGGAGGCGATGGCGACGCGTCGTAGCCCACGATCGCCACGTCCTGGGGGATGCGCAGGCCGCGGTCACGAATGACGCGCATGGCTCCGATGGCCATCTGGTCGTTGGCACAGAACAGGGCCGTGGGGGGCTCGGGATCATCCAGCAGCCGGGCCGCTCCGACCGCGCCGGCGTCTGCGCAGTAGCTCGCGCCCTCGTGCACCGCCTCGACCTCCACCAGGACCTTGTCCGAAATCGCTGGGTGGTCCATCAGCACCACCCGGATGCCGCGGCCGGCGAGCACGGCCAGGTTGTCCAGTGTGAAGGCCGAAGGGGTGACGATGACGCCGCGCACGTCCAGACCGGCCAGCACGCTCATGAGCTCGCGGTCGCGGTGGGGATCAGAGTCCGTGGAGCCAACCATGGGCACGCGCCCGTCCTGACGCAGCCGGTCCTCAATCCCGCGGGCCGCCTCGGTGAAGAAGGGGTTGGAGATGTCGTGGACGAGAACTCCGGTCAGGGAGGACCCGCCGTGCCGCAGGCGCCTGGCCGTCTCGGAGCGGACGAAGCCGAGCTCCTTGATGGCGGCGCCGTCGCCACGGTCCTGGACCTGTCCCAGCAGCTCGCCGGTGCTCCCGGCCGCGGGCACGGTGCGCCTGTGGGCGCGAGCCGAGCCGCCCGTACCCGGGTTCTTCGGCTCGCAGGTACCTGACACCCTCATCCTGGGCCTGAGCGACGACGAGGGCGCCCACGAGCTGGCCGCCTGGACGGCCGCTTCCTGTCCAGCGAGGTGGCCGGTGGCTTTACCGGCCGCATGATCGGAGTGCGCGCGCTGGCCGGCCGTACCCGTATCCGGTCGCTGACCTACACCGCGATCTAGCACGCGCTGCCCCAGGCAGCCATCCGACGGCGCCGCCCTCCTACAGTGGAGCGCGGCGTCGTCGGCCACCCCAGCACCGACGCAACCTGGCCGCTCACTCACAAGGACCTGCCATGCCCCAGTCACCGCTCACCGACCGCTCCACCACGGTGTCACCCGCCTGGGCGATCCACCCCGCCTCCACCCCGATCGCCGCCCCCACCGGCGAGGCGGGCCCCGTGGTCAGCGCGCCAGCCGGCACCCTGCGTGGGGTCTGGCGTCAGGTCGCACTCCCGCCCGGTGCCACGGCGGTCTATGACCGCTCGGCCGCCTTCTACAACATCCCCTACGCTCAGCCGCCGGTGGGCCCGCGACGCTTCATGGCACCCGTGCGCGCCGAGCGCTGGCAGGGCGTACGCGAGGCGGCCCTGCCCGGCCCCACGCCTCAGCGTCGTCCCTTCGGGGTGACCACCGCGATCCCTGAGCCCAGCGTGAGCGGTGAAGAGGTCCTCAACGTCTTCACTCCCGATCCCTCCTCGGAAGCCCGGCTGCCGGTCCTGGTGTGGATCTACGGCGGCGGCTTCTTCGCCGGCAGCCACAACAGCCCGTACTACGACGGCGCCGCCTTCAACCGCGACGCAGTGGTGACGGTCAGCCTGTCCTACCGTCTGGGCATGGACGGCTTCGGCTGGGTGCCGGACTCCGACGCGCCGGTCAACCGCGGCATCCTGGACCAGGTCATGGCGCTGGAGTGGGTTCGCGAGAACATCGCTGCCTTCGGTGGGGCCCCAGGGCGCGTCACCATCGCCGGTCAGAGCGCAGGCGGAGCGAGCGTGCTCGCGCTGCTGACCGCTCCATGCGCTCGCGGCCTGTTCAGCGCCGCAATCTGCCAGTCCGGTGGGACGACGGCGGCCACTCTCGCCGATGCTCGTGCCGTGGCCACACGCGAGGCCGAGCTCGCAGGCGTGCCAGCCACGCTGGCCGGCTGGCGCAGCCTGACCGAGGAGGAGGTGCTCGACGTCGCAGCCACGCTGGGCACCGAGTTCCCGCTCTTTGACATCGACCTGGGTCCTGAAGGGCTGGCGCCCTTCCTGCGGCTTCCTCGCACGATGTCACGCACCTTCATGCCGGTGGTCGACGGCGAGGTCCTGCCACAGGCGACCTTCGAGGCGGTGCGCGCTGGAGCAGGTCACCAGGTCCCGCTGCTCATTGGCGGAGTGACCCATGAGATGACGCTCATTGGTCACGCGCTGGCCGAGCCCCTGGCACGGCTGTGCGGTAGTGCGGAGCAGGTGAGCGTGGACCGCCTGCTGGCTGAAGCCGGCCTGGAGCCGGTCGAAGTCAAGGCCTTTCACGCGGCCTATCCCGAGCTGACGGGACGCCCCGACGCCGATCTCGTGGGCGCGGGGCAAGTCATCTCCGA
Source organism: Actinomyces gaoshouyii (assembly GCF_002072175.1). Taxonomy (GTDB): domain Bacteria; phylum Actinomycetota; class Actinomycetes; order Actinomycetales; family Actinomycetaceae; genus Actinomyces; species Actinomyces gaoshouyii. The sequence goes on from NZ_MVIV01000007.1 coordinate 132,658, forward strand.
CTATCTCTTCCGGCTGCCCGCGCTAGAGGTGGTGCGCCTGCGCGCCGCGGATCGAGAGACAGCAGGACGGACCTGGCTCTACGACTTCGCCTGGGGCTCGACCCTCCCGGGACCGGGCGCGGGCCTGGCCGGGCACTGCCAGGAGGTTCCCTTCGTCTTCGACTGCCTGGCCCACCCTCACGCCGACGGCGTCCAGGGCCCGCAACGTCCCCAGGCCCTGGCCACGGTGGCGCACGCCGACTGGATGGGGTTCCTCCGTCACGGCGACCCCGGCTGGCAGCCGTGGGCACGCTCGTGCACCGGCCGCACCTACGGCGGGCCCAAGGCGCCCGAGGGAGCCAGCGACGGCGAGGTCTTCAGCTGGGACTTCCACCTGCTTCAGCGGGGCTGAAGAAACGCCGGCCCGTGCGACCGAGGTGGCCAGCCACAGCCTTTAACCCACCACCAGCACCACTCGCTGGTACCGGGTCAGCGCCGGCACGCCGTCGTCCGTCCCCTCGACCACGAGGTGGATCTCCTGGCCAGGCTCAGCCTCCTGTGGAACCAAGACGACGGCGCCGCCCTGGCCGTCGTCGTCCACGGCGGGCGCCACAGGGCAGGGCCTCGGTCCCGCCTCGGGGTAGGACCACCAACGCAGGGCAACAGCATCGCCATCGGGGTCGGTGGCCTCAGCCTGGAGCCGTAGCCGCTCGCCAGCCCGGACCGCACGCCGCAGCCCGCCTTCCGGGCACTGCTCGCGCGAGGGCCCGCCGACGACGCTGACCACCGGTGGGTGGTTCGCGTCCTCGAAGCGGGGCGTGACCGACCAGGCCAGTCGGGAAGCGAAGTCGTGCTGGGCCGCACGCCACCAGCGCGTGGCGTGGTACTCCGCAGGCGCCTCACCCTCAGCGAGCATCGACGAGCCCGCGCAGCACCGCAGTGTCGGCGGGCGTCGTCCGGCAGCAGCCGCCGATGAGGCGCGCGCCTGCCTCCCCCCAGTCCGGCGCCTGGGCGGTGAAGCGCTGGTCGGGGGCGGCAGAGGTCCAGGTCTTCGTGCTCGGGTGGTAGATGTCCCCGGAATTGGGGTAGGCGACCAATGGCTTGGCGGTCACGCTCCCGAGAACGCCCAGCGCGGGCGTGACCGCGCTAGGCGCGACGCAGTTGATGCCGACGGCGGCCACGCCGGGCTCGACATCGGCCCATGCCCCGACCTCGGCGAGCGGGGTGCCATCGGCCAGGCGCTCGCCGTCGTCCTCCGTCTGGAAGGAGACCCAGCACTCGCTGCCAGGGGCGATCCGGCCGAGCTGCCTGACGATCCACTGGGCCTCGTCGAGCCGGGGCTGGGTCTCGACGGCAAAGAGCCGGATGCCCTCGCCGGCCAGCGCCTCGATGCGCGGGATGTGGACGGCCTCGAAGTCGGGCGCTTGGAGGGCGTAGGCGCCGGTGTACTCCGATCCGTCGGCAAGGTAGGCGCCGTAGGGCCCGAGGCTCCCGGCGACGAGCGCCGCCCGATCAGGGCGCTCCTGCGAGAAGCGCTCGGCCGTCTCCAGGGCGATGCGGGCGCTGGAGGCGATGGCGCCCCGGGCCTCGGGCTCGCTCAACCCTGAGCGCATGAGAGCGGGCAGGGCAGCCTGGTAGGAGTTGGTGGTGATGACGCGCGCGCCCGCGCGCAGATAGGATTCGTGGACGGCCGCCACGGCCTCCGGCGCGGTGACGAGGGCGAGGGCGGACCACAGTTCCTGGGCGGTGGGGATGCCGCGCGCGTCGAGCTCGGTGCCCATCGCGCCGTCGAGGACAAGAGGGCCCTCGCGCAGAGCCCGGGCCAGCGGGGAGACATCGGCGTTGTCGTGGGCGCTTCCGGCAGCGCTTCGGCCAGGGCTGCTCGGGCGGGTCGAGGTGGCCTCCATGCCGGGAGCCTACTGCCCGCCATCGGCGGCCCGCGCCGCTCGGCCCGCTTCGCGAGATGCGCCGTCAGCGTCTCTGACCTGCCCGATAGCGTCTCCGCCATGCCCAGCGACGACTCCTCCCCCAGCCGACCCCTGGCCGCATCGGATCAGACCGCCGCCGAGGGACGCATCGATGCCCTCGAGAGACGCATGAGCAAGCGGCACCTCATGATGATCAGCTTCGGCGGGGTCATCGGCACGGGCCTGTTCCTGTCCACCGGGTACACGATCAACCAGGCGGGGCCCTTCGGGACCGTCCTGGCCTACTCGATCGGCGCTGTCATCGTGTACCTGGTGATGATGTGCCTGGGCGAGTTGAGCGTAGCGATGCCCTTCACCGGGGCCTTCCACGTCTACGCTCGCCGCTTCATCGGGCCGGCGACGGGCTTCGTGACGGCAGTGCTGTACTGGCTGACGTGGACGGTGGCACTGGGCAGCGAGTTCACGGGGGCGGCTATCATCATGAACGGCTGGTTCCCGGGGGTGCCTGTATGGGTATGGGCGGCGCTGTTCATCGTGCTCATCCTCGTGCTCAACATGCTCTCGGTGCGCGTCTTCGCCGAGGCGGAGACGCTGCTGTCCGGGGTGAAGGTCGTGGCGATCATCCTGTTCATCGTCCTGGGCGCTGCGGCAGTGGTGGGCCTGCTGCCCTATGACGGCAGTGGGGCGGGGAGCTCGGGCGGTGGGGGCTCCAGTGGCACAGGCGGCGCGGCACCGCTGCTGTCGAACCTCACCGGCGATGGTTTCCTCCCCAATGGCCTCGGCGCGGTGTTCACCACGATCCTCGCGGTCAACTTCGCCTTCTCGGGCACCGAGCTCATCGGCATCACCGCGGGAGAGGTGAAGGATCCGGGCGCCACGATCCCCCGCGCGATCCACGCCACTCTGGCCCGGCTGGTTGTGTTCTTCATCGGCTCCATCGTCGTCATCGCGGCGCTCATCCCATGGGAGGACGCGGGCGTGGAGGAGAGCCCCTTCGTCACCGTCCTGGACGGGATTGGGATCCCCGGGGCCGGGGACATCATGAACGTCGTCATCCTGACGGCGATCCTGTCGGCGGCGAACTCGGGGCTCTACGCCTCGACCCGAATGCTGTGGTCCCTGGCGAACGAGGGGACCCTGCCGAAGGCGCTGGCGCGCACGAACCGCTTCGGCGTGCCCGCCCTGGCGATGGGCCTGTCCATGGTCGGGGGCCTGGCCGCGCTCCTGACCTCGGTGCACGCGGCCTCGACGGTCTATCTCGTGCTGGTGTCGGTCTCGGGCCTGGCCGTGGTGCTCGTGTGGGTGGCGATCTCGGCCTCGCACCTGTCGTTCCGGCGCAGGTGGGTGGCCGAGGGGCGCAGCGCTGGGGAGCTGGCGTATCGGGCGCCGGGATACCCATGGGTGCCGATCGCGGCACTGGTATTGGCAACGGCGTCGTGCCTGCTCATCGTCTTCGACCCGGTTCAGCGTCCGGCCCTGGGGATCACAGCGGTCTTCCTGGCGGTGTGCTACGGGGGCTATTGGTCAGCGGCTCGCCGCGTCAGCCTCTGATCGGATCGGGGATCGGCGCGCCGCTCGGGCACCTGGATCGGCGGCCTCAGAGGAGACCGCGCCCGGGGACGACCCGCTTGCCGAAGGGGAAGCAGGTGACGGGGATGAGCTTGATATTGGCGATGGCCAGGGGGATCCCGATGATCGTGACGGCCTGGGCGAAGGCAGTGGTCACATGTCCGATGGCGAGCCACAGGCCGGCGATGAGGAACCAGATGACGTTGGACAGCCCGCTCATAACGCCGGCGCCCGGGCTGGGAACCACCTGGCGGCCGAAGGGCCACAGCACGTACCCGGCGATGCGGAAGCAGGCCACCCCGGCGGGGATGGTGATGATGAAGACGCAGGCGACGATCCCGGCGAGGATGTAGCCGAGGAAGAGCCACAAGCCGCCGAAGACGACCCAGATGATGTTGAGCAGCGTGCGCATGGCACAGTCCTACCACACCGGGCTCAGCACGCGAGGCACCCCAGGATCAGGCGGCCGCCCAACCGTGGAACGCCGCCCGGAGCGTCCCGGTCACCAGAAGACGCGCTGGGCGATGGCGTCGGCGAAGTTATTGAGGGCGTCGGGGGCCGAGCCCAGGTAGAGGCCGGCGTCGATGAGCGAGACCTCCATGAGGTAGAAGCCCCCCTGGCCGTCCTCGACGACGTCGACCCGGTTGAACAGCAACTGGATGTCGCGCCCGGAGCGTTCCTTGATGTGCTGGTGGATGGCCTTGCGCACGCGCTCGCCCCACAGCCACTCCTGCTCGCTGGGCTCGCGGGCCGTGACGATCTCTTCGTGGACCTCGTCCGTGGAGCGGAAGGAGGGATGCAGCATAGGGGCCTTCTCAACGGCGTGGGAGAGCACGCCGTTGAAGTAGACCAGGGAGAGCTCACCGCGGCGGTCCACCTCCTCGAGGTAGCGCTGCACCATGACCGTGCGGCCCCGCGAGAGGTGATGCATGGCGTCGTTGATGGCCTCCGAGCGCGATCCGGCGTCGATCGCCGTGTAACGCCCCGTGCCGCGGCCGCCCGAGGAGATGGCCGGCTTGACCACGAAGTCGCCGAATGCCGGGAAGCGGCAGTGCACCTGGTGCTTGGACAGCCCGGCATCGGGCTCCAGCCACAGGGTCGGGATCATGGGGGCGCCCAGCTCACTGAGGCGGCGCAAGTAGTGCTTATCCGCGTTCCAGGCGACCACGTCGGGATGGTTGGCCAGGCGCGGCACGGAACGCGTCCATGCCATGAAGCCCTCGTAGCGGTCGCTCTTGGCGTAGTCGCGCACGGAGCGCAGGACCACCATGTCCGACTCCCCCCAGTCCACGCCCGGCTCGTTCCACACGGCGATGCGCGGCTCGATGCCCCGCTCGCGCAGCGCGTCGGGCAGGGCGCGGTCATCCTCGTCGAGTCCCGGGAAGTCGGAGGAGGTCGCGAGGGTCACAATCGGCATGCTCACGGTCCCACCGTACCGCGCGCACGGCCCTAGGTCCCGCGTCCGGGGCTGTGAGAACCAACGAGATGATGAGCAATTCCCCTAGACCCGCTCCCAGCATCCCGCCACCGCCGCCGGCAGCGCACCCTCAGGAGCAGCCAGTGCCCCGCGCCGGCACCATAATGCCGCCATGAGCACCTTAGAGCGCACCAGTCCCAGCCCCCTGCCCACCGACGACGCTTCCCCTGCCGACGCCTCGCCGTCATCGGCCCTGCGCGGCTTCTACCCGGAGATCGAGCCCTACGCCACCGGCCTTCTCGAGGTGGGCGACGGCCAGAGCGTCTACTACGAGGAGTGCGGCAACCCAGCAGGCATCCCGGCGATCTTCGTCCATGGAGGCCCCGGCGGCGGCTGCTCACCGGCGCACCGGCGCTGCTTCGATCCGGAGAAGTACAGGATCATCCTGTTCGACCAGCGCGGCTGCGGGCGCTCCCTGCCCCACGCCTGGGAGCCGGAGGCGGACCTCACGGCGAACACCACCTGGCACCTCGTGGAGGACATGGAGCGCCTGCGCGCTCACCTGGGGGTCGAGTCCTGGCTCATCTTCGGCGGGTCCTGGGGATCCACCCTGGCCCTGGCCTACGCCGTCACGCACCCCGAGCGCGCGGCCGCCCTCGTCCTGCGCGGCATCTTCACCCTGCGCCAGCGCGAGCTCGACTGGTACTACGAGGCGGGCGGCGCGGACATGGTCTGGCCCGACGAGTGGGAGGCCTACACCGCGGCGGCCGGCGACGGCGTCGGCCCAGGCGGGTACATCGAGCGCTACCACGACCTTCTGACCAATCCAGACCCCGCCGTCCACGGCCCGGCGGCCATCGCCTGGACCACATGGGAGGCGGCGACCTCCACACTCCTGCGCGACCAGGGGCACATCGACGAGGTCCAGGACCCGGCCTTCGCCCTCACCTTCGCACGCATCGAGAACCACTACTTCGTCAACCACGGCTGGATGGACGACGGCGAGCTGCTCACCCGCGCCAGGACGCTGGCCGACCACGGCATCCCCGGGGTGATCGTCCAGGGTCGCTACGACATGTGCTGCCCCATCGGTACCGCCTGGGCCCTCCACCGCGCTTGGCCGGAGGCCGAGCTGCGCATCAGCCCCACCGCGGGTCACGCCTTCAACGAGCCCGAGACTCTCGACTCCCTCATCAGGGCCACCGATCGCTTCGCCACTGAACTTGCAGGACTCGCGGGACTCGCCGAGCTCCCCGGGTCGGCGGGGCCTGCGGCGCGGAAAGGCACCACCCCCGCTGAGACCTGAGATCTCAGGCACATCGAGGGTTTCGAACCGCTCTCGGCTGGACTCGCTCCGCGCCCCGGAGATACACTCTGTCTCCGTTGCCAAGCGCTCGCGCCTGACGATCATGACAATCCAATGCCTCCTTAGCTCAGTTGGTTAGAGCACCTGACTCTTAATCAGGGTGTCCAGGGTTCGAGTCCCTGAGGGGGTACGACGGCTACCGGCCCAGCCGGAAGCCGCTCACCAGAGCCTCCTTAGCTCAGTTGGTTAGAGCACCTGACTCTTAATCAGGGTGTCCAGGGTTCGAGTCCCTGAGGGGGTACGACGGCTACCGGCCCAGCCGGAGGCGTCGGCCACGCGAGTGGCTGATCACCGCTAGCTCAATTGGTAGAGCAGCTGACTCTTAATCAGCGGGTTCAAGGTTCGAGTCCTTGGCGGTGTACCACGTTTGGATCGGCGCGATGCCGCTGCGGGAATGAATACCGAGCGCACGCCGCCGTGCCGCGAGCGCCGAGGCGCCCTCCCCCGTGGAGAACCCTCCGGAAGCCCTGTGCCGTTCGCGCCCACCGTGACCATCCGCCGGAGCGCGCCAGCGCCGCCGAGCAGGTTCTCTGCCGTCCCTGCCCGCGCCCGGCATGAGGAGCCCTCGCAGAAGGGCTGAGATGAAGAAGAAGGAGAGAGCAATGACGAACATCATCAGCATCACCGCATCCCGCGAGGACGCCGAGCGCGAGCTCGCCGCGGCCCGCACCGAGGTCGCCTCCCTGGTCGCCACCGCATCCCCGGCCCGCCTCGAGCGGGCCCTGGAGCGCCTGCAGGCCGCCGAGGAGGCCCTGGACCTGGCCGCCTGAGGCCCGCCCCGCGGAAGAACAACGCCCAGCGTGGATAAAAGGACAGGAGACGGATCATGAGCCCCCTCGCCGTCGGGGACACAGCCCCTGACTTCTCACTGGCCGATGCCTACGGTGCCGAGGTCGGCCTCGCCGAGCTGCGCCAGAGGGCCGGTGCCGGCGTCGTCGTCTACTTCTACCCCCGCGCTTCCACGCCGGGCTGCACCAAGGAGGCCTGCGATTTCCGCGACTCCCTGGCCGCCTGGCGGGCCGCCGGCTACGAGGTGGTCGGCATCTCCCCCGACTCCCCCGCGGCCCTGGCGCGCTTCACCGAGAAGCAGTCCCTACCCTTCCCATTGCTGTCGGACCCCGATCACACCGTCATGGAGGCTTGGGGCGCCTGGGGCGAGAAGAAGAACTACGGGCGCGTCGTCACCGGCGTCATCCGCTCGACCGTCGTCGTGGACACCGCTGGGAAGGTCCTGCTGGCCAAGCACAACGTCAAGGCCACCGGGCACGTCGGCCGCCTGCGCGCCGAGCTCGGCATCGACTGAGACGGCGTCGAGCCCCAGCCGGTTGAGGCGGCGCCGCGCCCGGCGGGCCGGGGCCCGCCGGACCAACCGGGCCGCGGGGCGAGCGCCCGAGCGGGTAGGCTCGCCCCTGAGCGCGAGTGGCGGAATTGGTAGACGCCCCAGGTTTAGGTCCTGGTGCCTTCGGGCGTGAGGGTTCGAGTCCCTTCTCGCGCACTGCCCGGCTACCCTTATCCATGTGACTACGACTGTCTTCACCCGCAAGGATGGGCGCGCGACCGATGAGCTGCGCCCCGTGACCATCACTCGCCGTTGGCTCGATCATGCCGAGGGCAGCGTCCTGATCAGCTTCGGGCGCACTCGCGTGCTGTGCGCGGCGTCGTTCACCGAGGGCGTGCCGCGCTGGCGCAAGGGCAGCGGGGAGGGCTGGGTGACCGCCGAGTACGCGATGCTCCCCCGTGCCGGATCCGAGCGCAGCGGCCGCGAGTCCGTGCGCGGCAGGGTCGGCGGGCGCACCCACGAGATCTCCCGCCTCATCGGCCGCTCGCTGCGCGGCATCATCGATGTGGGCGCCCTGGGCGAGAACACCATCGCGCTGGATTGCGACGTCCTTCAGGCCGACGGCGGCACCCGCACCGCCGCGATCACCGGGGCCTACATCGCCCTGGCCGACGCCGTCGCCTGGGGCACCGAGCGCGGACTCATCAAGTCGCGAGCCGGACGGCCCGTGCTCGCCGACTCGCTGAGCGCCATCAGCGTCGGCATCATCGACGGCGTCCCCTGCCTCGACCTTCCCTACGAGGAGGACGTGCGCGCCCAGACCGACATGAACATCGTTCAGACCGGCGACGGGCGCTTCATCGAGGTCCAGGGCACCGCCGAGCACGCCCCCTTCGACCGCAGCGAGCTCAGCGCCCTGCTCGACCTGGCCGCCGCGGGCAACGCCGAGCTCGCCGCCCTCCAGCGCCGGGCCCTTGCCGAGCGCGCCGACGGGCCCGTGACGGTCTCGTCCGACACGGGGGCCTGACAATGGGCGTGACTCCCAGCAGCCGGCAATCTGCGGACTCCCCCGCCGTCGAGGTGCCATCCGGCGCCCGCCTCGTCCTGGCCACCCACAACGCCGGCAAGCTCGCCGAGCTGCGGGATATCCTGGCCCCGCTCGTGCCCGGGCTGGCACCCGGGGCTATCATCTCCGCCGCCGAGCTGAGAGCCCCCGAGCCGGTCGAGAACGGCCTCAGCTTCGCGGGGAACTCCCTCATCAAGGCGCGGGCTTTGGCCCAGGCCACCGGCCTGCCCGCCGTCGCCGACGACTCGGGGCTGTGCGTGGATGTCCTCGGCGGGGCGCCGGGGATCTTCTCCGCCCGCTGGTCCGGCCTCCACGGCGACGACGAGGCGAACCTGCGGCTCCTCCTGGACCAGATCAGCACCGTCGCCGACCCGCACCGCACCGCGCGCTTCACGTGCACCGCTGTGCTCGTCGTCCCCGGGGCCGGGGGCGAGACGGGGCGCGAGGAGATCATCGAGCGCTCGATGGAGGGCAGGCTCATCACCGAGCCCGTCGGCGAGGGAGGCTTCGGCTATGATCCGATCTTCATTCCCGCCAGTGAGGACGAGCCGGGGGCGGCAGGGCGCACGAGCGCTCAGTTGAGTCCGGCGGAGAAGAACGCGATCTCCCATCGGGGCCAGGCCTTCCGGGCCATGGCCCCCATCCTGGCCGACCTCCTGACTCATCATCTCCCCCAATGAGCGAGACCGGTTGAAAATAGGAGCGAGACCGGTCCGCGGACCGGTCTCG
>NZ_MVIV01000008.1 GCF_002072175.1 Actinomyces gaoshouyii
AGCATGCGCCCATCCTCCCCTCTATCCTCCCCTCCCCTTTCATCGAGACCGGTCGAAAATAGGAGCGAGACCGGTCCGCGGACCGGTCTCGCTCCTATTTTCGACCGGTCTCGCTCATGGGATCAGGGGCGCCAGGCGGAGGCGAGGAGCTCGTAGGAGCGGCGGCGGGCAGCGGCGTCGTAGATGTACGACAGGACGAGGACCTCCTCCAGGCCCCAGCGCTCCTCGAGTTCGTGCAGGCCGGTGACCACGGTCTCGGGCGCCCCCACGAAGGACAGGCGCATCGCCTCCTCAACAGCGCGCTCCCTCCCGGCCGCCAGCGCCCGCCAGTCCTCCGCATCCTCCAGCGGCGGCTCCAACGGGCCCGGGGCGCCGGAGACGAGCCGCGCTGAGGAGGCCATCGCGGTGGAGAAGAGGCGGCGCGCCTCATCTTCGCTGGGCGCGACGGCCGCGTTCACCGCCGCGGCCACGCGCGGGGCCTCGGTGGTGGCCGTCGGTGCGGAGGCGTCGAACACCGACCGGTAGGTGGCCACGGCCGCCTCGGCCTGCGAGGGGGCGAAATGCGAAGCGACGACGAAGGGCAGACCCAGCGCGCCGGCGACCCTCGCCCCGTTGACCGAGGAGCCGAGCACCCAGACGGGCGGGCGGGTCCCCTCCCCCGGGACCGCCCGGACCCGGCTCCCGGGACCCTCCGGCTCGCCGTGACCCAGGTAGCCCAGGATGTCGGTGATGCTCGATGTGAAGGCGGCGGGGTCCGCCGGGCCCCGCCGCAGCGCCTCCGCCGTCATCGTGTCCGTGCCGGGCGCGCGCCCCAGCCCGATCCCGACCCGCCCGGGGTAGATCGTGGCAAGGGTCCCGAACTGCTCGGCGACGACCAGGGGCGAGTGATTGGGGAGCATCGAGCAGCTGGCCACACCGATCCGCTCCGTCGCGGCGAGCACCTGGCCCAGCAGGATCGGCGTGGCCGAGGACAGGTAGAGGGGCGAGGCGTGGTACTCGGTGACCCAGTATCGGGCGTAGCCGGCCCTGTCAGCCACGCGCGCCAACTCGCGCATCTCGATCAGGGCGGAGCCCCGGCCGCGCCCGACGACGGAGGGGACGGGGTCGAGGACGGACAGGTCGGCGCTCATGGCGGAACGATATGGCCCCGGCCGGGAGAATACGTGGGCCAGAAGGCACAGCGCGTCACCTCGCGCAATCCTCCCAAGCCCGGCGGCATGCCGGACACGCGACCGGCCCGGGCGTCGATCACCCGGGCCGGTCGCGGAGTCGGCTCCGCGCTCAGCGGCGCTTGGCGGTCACCACCGTCATGAAAGCGGCCTTGAGGACATCGCCGACGAGGAAGGGCGTCAGCCCCAGGGCGACGGCTTTACCCCAGCCCACCCCAAGGGCGATCTTGAGCCAGATGGCCCCGGGGACGAACACGGAGCTCGAGGCGATGAGCATGAGGGCGAAACGGGTGGGAAGGCCGGCGTCCGAGCGGGCGACGCGGCCGGCGAGCCCAGCGGCCAGGGCGTAACCGAGGACATAGCCGAAGGAAGCGGTAACCCCGCTGCTCCAGCCGGCGAGGACGGGCGCGCCGACGGCGGCCAACGCGGCCAGCAGGAGGGAGGAGGCGATGCCGCGCCGGCTGCCGAGTACCGCGCCGACGCCGAGGGCGGCGAGGGAGCCCAGGGTCACCGGGACCGGGGTGAAGGGCAGCGGGAGCGAGATCTGGCCGATAAGGGCGATGGCCGTGGTGCCGACGCCGATGAGGGCGGTCTCGCGCGCGGCAAGGGCCAAGCGGGATGAGGGGGCAGCAGCGGTCGCGACAGCAGCCGCACCGGTCGCTGGCGAGGTCTTCTTGATCATGGGCCCACGGTATGCGGGTGCTCTCCGAGCGGGATACCCCGGACCCGCGCAGCCTCACCCCACCCCGCCTTGTGCGATTCCCACAAGAGGAGCGGGGTATCAGGAGACGAGCGCGCGACCACGGCCTTCGACCTCGATCCTCGCGGAGAGGAAGATGAACCGGGGCCTACGGGATCACCCGCGGGTCTCCTCACCGTACAGCGGGATGGAGGCACCCGGCACGGCGTTGATGAGCTCGCGCGTGTAGTCCCGCTGCGGGTGGGCGAACAGGTCGTCGGAGGGCCCGGCCTCGACGAGACGCCCGTGCTCCATGACGACGACGTCGTCGGCGATCTGGCGCACGACGGCCAGGTCATGGGTGATGAACAGGTAGGTCAGGCCCAGCTCGGACTGCAGGTCGGTCAGCAGGCGCAGGACCTGCGCCTGGACGAGGACGTCAAGGGCGGAGACGGCCTCGTCGAGCACGATGATCTCCGGCTTGAGGGCCAGGGCCCGAGCGATGGCGACGCGCTGGCGCTGACCGCCGGAGAGCTCGTTGGGGTAGCGGCGCATGACTGAGCGCGGCAGGGAGACGAGGTCGAGAAGCTCGGCCACCCGCGCCTCGCGCTCCTTGCGGGTGCCCACGCGGTGGACCCGCAGGGGCTCCTCGACGACCCGGAAGATCGAGAACATGGGATCGAGGGAGCCGTAGGGGTTCTGGAAGACCGGCTGCATGATGCGGCGCAGCGCGAACAGCTCCTTGGCCCCCAGCGTTGACAGGTCGACCCCGTTGTGGAAGACCTTGCCGGAGGTGGGGTCGAGGAGGTTGAGGATGATGTTGGCGACTGTGGACTTGCCCGAGCCGGACTCACCCACGAGGGCCGTGGTGGTGGCGCGGCGCACGCCGAAGGTGACGTCGTCAACGGCCGTGAGGGTCTTGGCCTCGCCCTTGGCGCCGCGCACGTCGAAGACCTTGGTCAGGTGCTCGACGCGCAGGACCTCGTCGACGTCGGCGGCGATCTCGTGCACGCCGAGCTCGTCCTCACTGACCTGGATACCGGCGGCGTGCGCCGTCTGGATGCGGCGCGAGGCGAGCGAGGGCGCGGCCTTGACCAGGCGCTGGGTGTAGGGGTGGCGCGGGTCCTGGAGGACCTCGATGGAGGGGCCGGACTCGACGACGCGCCCGCGGTGCATGACGACGATGTGCTCGGCGCGCTCGGCGGCCAGGCCCAGGTCGTGGGTGATGAACAGCATCGCGGTGCCGAGCGTGTGGATCTGCTCGCCCAGGTGGTCGAGGATGCGGCGCTGGACGGTGACGTCGAGGGCGCTGGTGGGCTCGTCGGCGATGAGCAGCTTGGGCCGGGCGGCCAGCCCGATGGCGATGAGGGCGCGCTGGCGCATCCCCCCGGAGAACTCGTGCGGGTACTGGCGGGCACGGCGGGCGGCGTCGGGCAGCCCGGCATCCTCCAGCAGGAGGGCGACCTGCTCATCGACGTCGATGCGTCCTCCCGTCGGCCTGCCCTCGCCCTTCTCCGCAGCCGCGAGGGCGTCGAGCCGGGCGTCGGCGACCCCGGCCAGGCCGTTGGCCCTCAGGGCCTCCTTGACCTGGAAGCCGATGGACCACACGGGGTTGAGGTTGCTCATCGGGTCCTGGGGGACCAGGCCGATGTCGCTGCCGCGCAGGGCCTGGTAGACGCGTGCGTCGGCCCGGGTGATGTCCTGACCGTCGAAGACGATGCTGCCACCGGTCACACGCCCGGTTCCGGGCAGCAGGCCGATGACGGCGGAGGCGAGGGTGGACTTGCCAGAGCCGGACTCGCCGACGACGGCGAGTGACTGTCCCGGGTAGAGGGTGAGGCTCGCCTTGCGCACGGCGGGCACGAGCCCGGTGGAGGAGCGGAAGGCGACCTCGAGGTCGCGGACCTCGAGCAGGGGCGCGGCGTCAGCGGCGAGGATATTCTCGGTGTTCACTTGCGGGCCTTCGGGTCGAGGGCGTCGCGCACGGCGTCGCCCATCATGATGAATCCGAGGACGGTCAGGGCCAGGGCCCCGGCCGGGTAGAGAAGGACGGAGGCATGGTCGCGCAGGGCGGCCTGCGCGGTGGCGATGTCCGCTCCCCAGGAGACCACCTTCGGCGGCAGGCCGACGCCGAGGAACGACAGTGTCGCCTCGGAGACGATGAAGGAGCCGAGCTGGACGGTCGCGGTGACGATGATCGGTGCGGCGGCGTTGGGCAGCACGTGTCGCACGAGGATCGCCAGGCGGCCGGAGCCGAGCGAGCGGGCGGCGGTGATGAAATCCTCGTTCTTGACGCCCAGGACGGCGCCGCGGGTAATGCGGGCGATCTGCGGCCAGCCGAAGATCGCCAGCACCATGACGACGGTGACGATGGAGGAGCGTCCCTTGAACATCTGCATGACGACGATCGCAGCGAGCACGAAGGGCACCGCGAAGAAGATGTCGGTGAAGCGGGCGAGCAGGGCGTCGATCCAGCCGCCGAAGAAGCCGGCGAGCGAGCCGACGACGGCGCCGATGACGACGACGATGAGCGTCGTGAGCACACCGACGGTGACCGAGGCGCGCGCGCCGTGCACGGTGCGCGCGAAGATGTCGCAGCCCTGGCGGTCGAAACCGAAGGGGTGACCGCTGCTAGCGGGGCCGTAGGAGTTCTTGAGCTCGCAGAAGGCCGGATCGGCACCGGTGAACAGCCCCGGGGCGACGGCCAGGGTGAGCGCGCCGAGGATGAGGACGGCGGAGACCCAGAAGATCGGACGGCGGCGCAGCTGCCTCCAGGCCTCCACCCACACGGAGGAGGGCGCGCAGTCGTCGGGAACGGCGTCGACGGCGCCCAGGCCCTGCTCGTCGACCTCGGCGACGTAGCGCTCCTGGCCGGGGCGGGCGGCGGTGCGGGGGGTGTCAGGCATAGCGGATCCTCGGGTCGAGAGCGGCGTAGAGCAGGTCCACGACGAGGTTGGAGATAATGAAGACGAGGATGAGGACCGTGGTGAAGGACACAACGGTGGGGCCCTCGCCCTGGAGGATGGCCTTGTAGAGCGTGCCTCCGACGCCGTTGATGTTGAAGATGCCCTCGGTGACGATCGCTCCGCCCATGAGCGCGCCGAGGTCGGCTCCCAGGAAGGTGACGACGGGGACCAGGGAGTTGCGCAGGACGTGGACGACCATGACGCGCGCACCGGACAGGCCCTTGGCGCGGGCGGTGCGCACGTAGTCGGCGGAGAGGTTCTCGGCGACCTGTGTGCGCGTCAGGCGCAGCACGTAGGCGAAGGAGACGGCTCCGAGCACGAGCGCCGGCATGAGCAGTTCCTTGAACCCGGGGGCCTCGCCCGCGGTGACCGGCAGCCACCCCAGGCGCACGCCGATGAAGAACTGCAGGAGGAAGCCGATGACGAAGGTGGGCACGGCGATGACGACGAGGGAGAGCACGAGGGCGGTGGCATCGAACCAGCGGCCCTTGCGCACGCCGGCGATGAAGCCGACGACGATACCGGCGACCGCCTCGAGGAACAGGGCCATGAGGGACAAGCGGATCGTCACGGGGTAGGCGCCGGCGAGGACGTCGGCGATGGGGCGCGAGCCTCGCAGGGTGGTGCCCAGGTCGAAAGTGAACACGCCCTTGAGGAAGAGCAGGTACTGCACGAGGAAGGGCTTGTCCAGGTTGTAGGCGGCCCGGATCTGCTCCTGGACGGCAGGGCTGAGCGCACGCTCACCGCCGAGAGCGGCGACGGGGTCGCCGGGCAGGGCGAAGACCATCGCGTAGATGAGGAGGGTGGCCCCGAAGAAGACGGGGATCATCTGCAGCAGCCTGCGTCCGGCGTAGCGGACCATCGGCGCCTCCTTGGGTGGATCGGGGTGTGGGGCGGGTCGGGGCGATCCCGACGTGCTCCGGGCCCGTACCGTGCGGGGTACGGGCCCGGAGGAGAGGGAGCCGGCCTGATGGCCGCCTCCGACCGGGCTCAGAACTCGGAGATGGCATTGGCCTGCTCCCACAGGCGCTTGGCCTCGGCCTCGTCGAAGCTCAGGACCTCGTTGCCCTTGACGGACTCGGTCCAGCCGGCGATGACCGGCGAGGTGTAGTCCGAGGCGGGCGTGCGGGTGCCGTAGTACAGCGTGTCGCAGATCTCCTTGCGGTTGATGGCGCGCGAGATCGCGGCGCGACGCAGGCGGCCCTCCTCATCCATCTTGAAGTGCTCAGCGCTGACGTTGATGGAGAAGCCCTGAATGACGGCGCCGGGCTGGTTGACCGCGCGCGAGCCCAGCTCGCCGACGAAGGAGGACAGCGCGGAGTCGGGAATCGCATCGAGCACGTCGAGGGAATCGGCGAGCAGGTCGTTGTAGGCGGCGTCGTAGTCCGCGTAGAGGGTGAAGGTGACGCCCTCGTTGGCGATCTGCTGGCCGCCCTTGTAGTCGGTGTTCTTGGACAGGACGATCTCGGCGTCGTGGGTCCAGGAGTCGATCTTGTAGGGGCCGTTGCCGATGGGGGCCTGGCCGAAGGCCTTCATGTCCGCGAAGGCGACCTCGGGCAGCGGCGCGAAAGCGGAGTAGCCCAGGCGCTGCTTGAAGTCGGAGGCCGGCGCTTTGAGCGTGATGGTGAAGGTCAGGTCGTCGACCTTGACCAGGCCGGTGAGCTCGGAGTCCTTATCGTAGGAGAATCCCTCGATGACGTCGTAGAAGTAGCTCGACAGGTGGGCGTTGGACAGCAGTGCGCCGTAGTTCCACGCCTTGATGAAGGAGTCGGAGGTGACGGGGGTGCCGTCGGTGAAGGTCCAACCGTCCTTGATCTTGATCGTGTAGGTCTGGTTGTCCTGGGTCTCGATGGACTCGGCGACCTCGTTGACGAGGGTGCCGTCGGTCTCGAAGCGCACGAGGTTGGCGAAGAGGAGGTCGATGACGCGCCCGCCTCCGACCTCGTTGGTGTTGGAGGGGATGAGGGGGTTCTGCGGCTCGGTGCCGTTGGCGCGCACGACGCCACCGGGAGCAGTGGTCGCGATGCGGCCGTAGGCGGGCACGGACTTCCAGTCGAAGACGACGCCGGACACCAGGCTGGAGTGGCCGCCGAAGCCGTTCTGATACCACAGCGGGATGGTCGGCAGATCCTGCAGGAGCAGGCTCTGGGCCTGCAGGAGCAGGTCGGTGGCACCGGCCTCGTCGGAGGCGACGGCCGCCTCGCTCAGGAGGCGGTCGAACTCCTGGTTGGAGTAGTCGCTGTCGTTGGAGCCGGCGCCCGTCCGGTACTGGGCGCCGAGGAAGTTGGCCATCGCCGGGTAGTCGGCCTGCCAGCCGGTGCGGAAGGCTCCAACGAGAGTGCGATCGGTGATCTGGCTGCGCAGCTCGGAGAACTGGGCGAGAGGCAGCGGCTCCATCGTGATGCCCAGCGTGTTGGACACGGAGTTGCACACGGCCTCGACCCAGGCCTTGTGAGGGCCGTCGGAGTTGTAGGCGAGGGTGAGCCGACCGCCGGAGGCAGCGCCCTGGCCGCCGGAGGAGGAGTTGCCGGAGCCGCTGGAGCCGCAAGCACTCAGGAGGACGGCCGTGACACCGGCAGCGCCGAGGCCGCCGAACATGCGGCGCGAGATTGTTGTAGTCGTCATAGGGACCTCCGGTGGAGTGGGTAGAGCGCGCGGCCATGGGACCCGGGCCGACCCCGGCAGTTTGTACAGGTTTTGTTACGAAAAGATGTACACAGCGGGTCGCATGGGGCGGCCGGAGGATACGCCCCGGAAGGCCGTCAGGTCGCGCAGGCAGGCGGCGGCACCGACAGCCCCATCGTCGGTATGCCGCCTGACGGCGCGCGGACTGCCGGTACCGTGGTCGGCATGGTCCCGCCCCGCTTCGCCCTCATCCCAGCCGTGTACATCCTGCTTCTGCGCGAGGCGCCCGGGGCCGGGCCGGCCTCCAAAGGCGGGCCGGCCTCCTCACCGCAGGTGCTGCTCCAGCTGCGCCGGGGCACGGGCTTCATGGACGGCTACTGGGCCAGCGGCGCCGCCGGCCATGTGGAGGCGGGCGAATCAGTCGTGGCGGCGGCCGTGCGCGAGGCCCGCGAGGAGCTCGGCATCGACGTCGGCGCGGCGGGCCTCGAGCCGCTCACCGGTATGCACCGCTCGAACGACGTGGGCGGGGCGGCGCTGGAGCAGCGCGTCGACTTCTTCTTCGCCGCGCGCTCCTGGACGGGCGAGCCACGGATCATGGAGGGCACGAGATGCGCGGGGCTGCGGTGGTTCGCACTGGCGGACCTCCCCGAGCCGGTCCCGCCGCATGAGCGGGTCGTCCTGGAGCGCCTCGCCGCGGCTCTCGACGGCGGCGCGCCCGTGCCCGCGATCCTGCCCTTCGGCTTCGACGGCGAGCGGATCGAGCGCTGCGCGGTGGCACGCCCGCGCTGAGACGCGGCCGCGCGAGGACGCGCCCCCGCGGGCGCGGCTCAGAGTCCGAGGAACGCCCTGATCGCAGGCATCTCCCGCCGGGCCTGGACGAGTCCCGCCTCGAAAGCGGTGGTGAGGCGGTCGTAGCGCAGCTCGCCATTGGCAATGTCCATGCGGTCGGGGCAGTACAGGTAGGCGCTTCCCTCGGCGCAGCGCCGCTCGAGGTCCTCCAGGGTGGCGTTGTAGTGGCGCGGGCGGTTGATGAGGGCATCGGCGGCCGCGGGGTACTGCCGCAGGAGCCGTCGGTAGACCTCGGGGCGCTTCTCCTCGGGCTTGCGGTAGCCGGCGGGGCGGGTGGAGATCACGAGGAGGCGCTCATAGCCGTCGGCGAGCGCGGCATCGGTGGCGAACCCCCCGGTGGGCCCGAGAGCGCCATCGAGGTAGGGGGCGCCGTCGATCTCGACCACGGGCATGAGCACCGGCATGGACGCGGAGGCCTGGGCGCGGGCGAGGAGATCATCGGGGGTGGGCATGTCGGAGCGGTGGAAGTAGACCTGCTCACCGGTGTCGCAGCGGAAGGCGCCCAGGACGAGCTCGGCATCGGAGGCCTCGAGGGTCGGCCAGTCGATGGGCATCTCCTCGTCCGGGGCGGAGGTGTGGTGGTAGATGCGATCGGAGTTGAAGTAGCCGCGGCCGCGGGCGAAGCTGCCCCAGCCACCGGCATCGCCGAGCAGCGGCATGCCGAGGTAGGCCTCGCGGGCGCGCCAGGTGTCGCGGGTGACCATGTTGACGGCATTGGTCACACCTGCGCTGATGCCGCCCACCCATCCGAACTCCAGGCCCTCCTCCAGCAGGGCGCGCACGAGGGCGCCGGTGTAGGCGCCGCGCATGCCGCCCCCCTCGAAGACGAGGGCGACGTCGTCGATCCGGGCGGTCGCGGGAGCGGGAGCGTGCAGGGGGTGCCCGTAGGGGTAGTAGCCGGGCTGCTGATTGCGGGAGGTCACGGCATCACGCTACCCCTCCCGCCCCTCCTCATCGAGACCGGTCGAAAACAGCATCGAGACCGGTAGATATGAGGATCAAGACCGGTCCGTCTCTCTGCCGGGCGCCCCATGTTCCCATGTTCCCCCAGAGGAGAACGATGCTTCTCACCCCGCCTTCCCCCTGCCCTTGGGGCTCGGAGGGTCGTAGCGTCGCGGCATGAGCACTCCAGGCCTCCTCTCACCCCTCCGGATCGGCCCGTTGACCGCCCGCAACCGCCTGTGGCTGCCGCCCATGTGCATGTACAGCGTTCAGGAGCACGACGGCGTCGTCACCGACTGGCACGTCCTGCACTACGGGACGCGCGCCGTCGGCGGCTTCGGCACGGTGATCGTCGAGGCCACCGCGGTGACCCCCGAGGGGCGGCTGTCCGAGTTCGACCTGGGTCTGTGGGACGACGCTCAGATCGAGGGGCACCGCCGTATCGTCGCGGCGATCCACGACGGCGGCGCGCTGGCCGGGGTGCAGCTCGGGCACGGCGGCCGCAAGGCGGGCACGCCCCCGTGGCGGCCGGATGTGGCGGGCGCCCGCGCGGGGACGCTTCAGGGCTGGGACCTCGTGGCGCCCAGCGCGATCGCCTATCCCAGCGAGGGGCACGCGGTCCCGCGCGAGCTGGACGAGGCCGGGATCGCGCGGCTCGTGGAGGCCTTCGCCCGGGCCGCGCGCCGGGCGGCCGCCGCCGGTTACGACCTCATCGAGATCCATGGCGCGCACGGCTATCTCGTCCACCAGTTCCTCTCGCCGCTGTCCAACACCCGCTCCGACGCCTTCGGGGACGATGAGGCGGGCCGCCGCCGCTTCCCGCTCCAGATGGTCGCCGCAGTGCGCCATGCCATCGACGACGCCGGGAGCGCGGCGGGCGCTACCGGCGGCGCTGAGGCGGCTGCCCCGCGGGCGCTCGGAATCCGCCTGTCGGCCACCGACTGGGCCGAGGGCGGGCTCACCGGCCGGGACACCGCGCGCTTCGCGGTCGAGCTCGCGGCCGCCGGCGTCGATGCCATTCATGTGTCCACCGGCGGAAACGTGCCCGGGACGGTGCCGGTGGGCCCTGGCTACCAGGTGCCCTACGCCGCCCAGGCGCGCGCCGCCCTAGCGGCCTCGGCCGCCGACGGCGGGCCGGGCGCGGGCATCATTGTGGCCGCGGTGGGGGTGATCGACTCCGCAGCTCAGGCCGAGGCGATCCTGACCGCGGGCGATGCCGACGCGATCGCAGTGGGCCGCCCAGCCCTGCGGGATCCCTACCTGCCCGTGCGCTGGGCCCATGAGCTGGGTGTCAACGACTGGCGCGAGGCGGGGCTGCCGGTCCAGTACTGGCGCGGCGCCTGGCGGTGAAGGTCGGCCGGCCGTTCGGCGCGCCGTCCGCCCCTGGGGCGTTCGGCGCGCCGAACCGGTTTCGATCCTGATTTCGACCGGTCTCGGTGCTGTTTTCGACCGGTTTCGCTCAGAGGGCGGTCTCGTAGAGCCAGCGGCCGGCGCGGCGGATGAAGCAGCTGCGCTCGGCCAGCTCATCCTCCACGACCCCGCCGCGCCCGTCCCAGGCCCGGTAGCGGGCCACGAACTCCACGATGCCGGTCTCATCCCCCGCTCCCCCGCCGACCGTCTCCACGATCCGCAGGCCCAGCCAGGCCGTTCCGGGGTGGCAGTACGGCCCGGGCGGGCGTGTGCGCGGGTGCCAGGTGCGGAAGATGTGGTCCTCGTCGCCGACGACGAAGGCCGAGTACCGCGAGCGCATGAGGGCCTCGGCGGTTGGGGCGGGGGCGCCGTCGTGGATCGGCTCGCAGCACGCGCCGAACACCGCGCCGCTCCCGCAGGGGCAGGGATCCGATGCGCGCGCCCCGGCGGTGCGCACGCCGCTCATGCCCCGGCCCAGTAGGCGGCGAGCGCCTGGGCGAGCCATGGCCCATCGACGACGGCGCACATCTCCCGCTGGGAGTGCATGGACAGGATCGGCTGGCCGACGTCCGCAGTGGTGATCCCGAGGCGCTGGGCGGTGATCGGCCCGATGGTCGTCCCGCAGGGCACCGCGTTGTTGGACACGAAGACCTGATGGGGCGCGCCCGCAGCCGCGCAGGCCCGCTCCCAGAGGGCCCGGCCGATCGCGTCGGTGGCGTAGCGCTGCTGGGCGTTGATCTTGAGGACGGGCCCGCCGCCGAGCACGGGGCGCACGACGGGGTCGTGGAGCCCGCCGTAGCCGGGGTGGACGGAGTGCGCGGCGTCGGCGCTGAGGCAGGTCGAGCGCGCGAGCATCGCCTCGTAGGCCTCGCCGGTGATCTCCAGCGCCCTCGCCAGGCGCCGCAGGACCTGCTCGAGGAAGGGGCCGGCGGCGCCGGAGCGGGTGCCGGAGCCGACCTCCTCATGGTCGTTGGCGACCAGGACGACGACATCGCCCGACACCGTCCCACCGCCGACGGTCCGCCCGCCCTCGCCTGAGCACAGCGACTCCAGCGCTACCAGTGACGCGATCACGGAGCTGAGGTTGTCCAGGCGGGAGGAGGCGATGAACTCGGCCCGGCGGCCGAACCGGGCGGGGGCCTCGGTGGGATAGGTGAGGATGTCGTGGCCGGCGAGGTCTCCCCGCTCGATCCCGGCGATCTCGCACAGGTGGGCCTCGACGTCGTCGGCGGCGCCCGCGGCGCCCAGGGCCCAGATGGGGGCCAGGTGGGCCTGGCGGTCGAGGTGGAGGGACTCGTTGACACTGCGGTCGAGGTGCGGGGCTACCTGGACGACGCGGGCGATGGGGCCGGTTCGCACGAGGTGGCCGGCGCCGTCACGGGTGACGAGCCTCCCGGCCAGGCCGAGCTCGCGGTCGAGGAAGGAGTTGAGCAGGGGTCCGCCGTAGACCTCGGCCCCGATGAGCGAGAAGCCGTCGCGGCCCATCCGGGCCGCCGGCTTGAGCTTGAGGGCGGGGGAGTCGGTGTGCGAGCCGACGATCCGGAAGGCGCTGGCGCTCCCGGGAGCCTCGGGCAGGACCCAGGCGGCGATGGCGCCGTCGCGGACGGCGTAGCCGCGCCGGGGCGTGGCGGGCCCCCAGGGCTCGGTCTCGTCGAGAGCGGTGAATCCGGCGGCGGCCAGTCGCCGCGCGGCCTCGGCGGCGGCGTGGTAGGAGCTCGGGGAGGCGGACACGTAGTCCATGAGCTCGCGGGCGTAGACATCGACGTCGTGGAGCGCGCCGCGCGCGGTGTCTGCGGGGCCGGAGGGGACGGGCAGTGCGGGTGTCTCGGGCATGGCCGCATCCTCGCACCGATGATGAACCGGCGCGGATGAGGGCCTTGTTCCTAGTTCCTACCGGTACGGCCGGCGGCCGCCTCCTGCACGTGCGAACGTTCCTGCGAACGTCATTGCCTCGCAGGCGGGGCCGTCCGCGGGCGGCGCGGCGGAGGGCGCGGCGCCCGTTATCCGCCTGGAGGAGTTGGTCGCGGGGGCGCGGCTGAGCAAGACTTGGATGGCATGGGGCGCCGCGAGCCACAGCCGGCGGTCCCCGGTCGCGAGCGCGAGGAAGGACTGGTATGGCGAGCACGAGGCCCGAGGCCGCCGTCGTGGCGGGGAAGCGAAGCGCCGCGCGCGAATCGGCCGCCCCTCTCAGCGCCCCGGAGGCTCCCGGCGGCGCCCCGGCGCCGGCGGCTCGCGCCTCACGCGCCCCCGAGGGCTTCGCCCGCTTCACCGGGACTGTCCACCGCGCGATCCCAGCGCGCCTGCGCCGCCTCATCCCGGAGACCTTCATCGGCTACGCGGTCATCAACGGCTCGGCCTTCCTGCTCGACATCGCCTGCCTGAGCGTGTTCTACAACCACCTGCACTGGTGGTACTCCCTGGCGGTCACGATGGGCTACACGATCGCCGGGGTGTACTCGCTGCTGCTCAACCGCTGGCTCAACTTCCAGTCCCATGAGCACCTGGCCCTCCAGGGCGGCCGCTATTTCATCGGTCTGATCAGCCAGTACGTCATCTTCATCCTGGGGCTGTCCAGCCTCCTGCACTGGCTCGGTGTCGACGCGCTGGTGGCCCGGGTCATCTCCGCCTGCTGCGAGGGCCTGTACCTGTACGTGTTCGTGCGCCTGTGGGTGTTCCGCGACTCTGCCCGCGACAGGGCCCCCGCGTCAGCCTGATCGGCGGGCCCGGCCCCGCCGCCGTCCCGCTCTCCGCGCCCGCTGCTCACCAGTGGGCGCGCGTGGTCTCCGTGGGGCCGTCGAGTTCGGTGAACCCGGCGTCGACGACGCTCACGGGTCTGCTCGCCGCCTCCCATGCGGCGCGATCCGGGCGCTCGATGCGCACCCGGAAGCCGTCAGCCGCCCAGGCCTCCCGCAGCGCCTCGGGCATGGCCGCGCTCTCCCAGGCGAGCTGAGCGGCATGGGCAGCCTGCGCGCAGAGCTTTCCGGAGGTCATCTCATGCAGGGGCGTCACCTCGATGATCACCAGTGCCCCCGACGACGCCGATTCCGCACCAAGAGCAATCCGCTGCGGCGCGCTGGCGGGGTCCTTGCCGAGGGCAGCGGTGATGGCGGCGGGCGGGGGCGGGAGGGCCGCGCCGTCGGGGAAATGGGTGCCCTCCACCTGGGTCTTGGCCAGTGGCTGCGGAAGGGGGCGGACGGGACCGGGGACGAAGGCCCGCGCGGCGGCGCGCCCCCAGCCCAATGGCCCACCCTGCTCGACCGTGAGGCCGGGCAGCTCCTGGACCTCCTCCCAGCGCTTGCCCCGGGTGCGGCGCACGAGCTTGCGGATACGGCCGTCGCGCCAGTAGCCGACCTCCTGGGCCCAGGTCCCACCGGGGGCGCTGCGGGGGTCGGCCAGGAGGCGGACGACAGCGCGGGCGGCGGCCTCGGCGACGTCGATCGACCGCGGAGGGGCGACCTTGTCGTAGCGCACGGCGATCTGCATCGCCCAGGGGGTGGCGCGGTCCGGGCGCCCGGTGGTGGAGTGGCGCCCGTCCGGGGCTGCGGCGCTCACCAGCCGCCTCCCGCCTGAGCATCGGCGGCGGGCAGGGCCAGATGCGGGATCCAGCTGATGGGCTCATCGAAGCCGTCCTTCAGGAATCCGAAGACGAGCCGCGTGAACACCGTCATGACGACCGCCAGGCCCCGCACCCGCTGGCCGAGCGCGCGCATCCCCAGGCTGAAGGCGCCCGTGCGCCCCACGAGCGGCTCGAGGAGGGCGCCCGCCATGGCCACGAGGGCGACCGCGTTGCTCAGGGTGGTGAAGAAACGGAGCTGCTGGAGGACGAGGGCGTGTCCGCCGACGATGCCGTCGGCTCGCAGCGCCGGCTCAAGCTGGTGCCAGAGCCCGTAGCCTGCGAGCCCGATGATGGCGGCGCGCCAGATCCAGGCGAGCATGACCGCGTGCCAGGCGGGCCCTGGGCGGGCGGCCCCGAAGCCGCCGTCGCCCTCGATCCCCTCATAGCCGGACAAGAC
Organism: Actinomyces gaoshouyii; assembly: GCF_002072175.1. Classification (GTDB taxonomy): domain Bacteria; phylum Actinomycetota; class Actinomycetes; order Actinomycetales; family Actinomycetaceae; genus Actinomyces; species Actinomyces gaoshouyii. The sequence goes on from NZ_MVIV01000008.1 coordinate 14,654, forward strand.
GGCGGTGGCGGCCGCGTCTCCCGCGGCAGCGCTGGGGAAGACCTCCATCACGCCCTCGGGCCGCGGGCTCAGGGGCTCGGCTCGGCGCTCATTCATGAGGAGGATTCTCGCGCGCCGCCGTCGCCACCGCTACGGCGGGAGCATAGTGGCGGAGACCATAGGGATCCGATCGCAGCACCCGGGAGCCGGTCCCCACCCCCAGGCTGGGGCGCGTCGGCGCCATGTCCGTCCGCAGGACGACAGTCCCATGCGCGAGACCCATTACAGTGCCGCATATGACGCAGCAGCACTTCCCTGAGACCGTCTCCGGAGCTCCCCTGGACGGGCAGTCCTCGCAGAGCCCCACGCCGGGCACGGCGCCGGGCGCCCCCACCGGAATGACCTCCGCCGCTCGGGTCCCCCAGACGGTCCAGCCACCGGTGGAGCCCCCCGCCCTCTTCAATGGGGCGACCATCCACGGATGGTTCGGGATCCGTGCGTTGCGCCATCCCAAGGAGCTCCCTCTCATGGCAGTCTGCGGGCTGCTGACACTGGGCGTCTACGCCTCATGGTTGGGCTTCATCGCCTGGTTGATCGTCGACCCCGAGCCCACTGGGGTAGGGGCGGAGGTGCGCTCGTACATCACGAACTCTCTGGACCAGTACCTCCTCCTCATCCCCCTCCTCCCGATCCTCCTGTGGGCGGCGCGCGCCATCCTGTATGCGCAGCAGCGCGCGCAGGGGGTGCAGATGAGCGTCACGCAGTTCCCCGAGGGGTACCGGATGGTCGTGGAGGCCGCGCACAATTTCGGGCTACGGCGCGTGCCGGACGCCTATGTGGTGCCCGGCAATGGGACGATCAACGCCTTCGCCACTGGGCACGGGCTCCGCCGCTACGTCATCATCCACTCCGACCTGTTCGAGGTGGGCGGCTCGGCGCGCGATCCGGAGGCGCTGCGCTTCGTCATCAATCATGAGGTGGGGCACCTGGCCGCGGGCCACGCCTCCTTCCTGCGCCTGGCGATCACGACACTGGGCATGCAGATCCCGATCATCGGGTCGGCCCTGAGCCGCGCCCAGGAGTACACGGCGGACAACCACGGCTACGCGGCGTCTCCGCAGGGCGTTCCCGGCACGATAGGACTGATCGCGGCCGGGAAGTACCTGGGGGCGCAGGTGAACTTCCATGCGCTGGCCGACCGCGCCGTGACGGAGCGGGGCTTCTGGCTCCACGTCGCCTCCTGGTGGACGAGCCACCCGGCGCTGACCTGGCGCGCGCACGCCCTGCGGGACCGCAGTCGGCCGGGCCGGCTCATGGTCCGTCCGAAGCAGGGCGTCCTCGCCGGGCCGATCAGCCCCGTGGGCCGCGATGGCAGCAGGACATGGCCGACACCGGGGCAAGTCCTCGCCGTTATGGACGCCACCCGGCCACGGGTGGCTGCGGAGGAGCAGTTCGGGCGCTACCCGGGAGTGGAGTACGAGGTCCCGCGCGACGCCGTGCGGCTGACCGATCCCCGGCCGGTCAGCCGCTGACAGCCGCGGACGGCGGGAGGTCCGGCGGGGTGGTTCAGGCCGCGCCGTCGGACCCTTCTTCCTCCGGGCGCGCCCGGGGCTCGCGGACGAGCAGTGCGCCATCACCGGTGGGGAAGGTGATGCCTGCGTAGTGAGGGCGCTGCTCCACCTTCTTGAAGCCGGCGGCGAGGTGGCTGGCGACGACGGCGTGCTCGCCGGCCTCGACGAAAGCCCACAGTGGGGCGCCGGGGTCTGCGATGTCGACCGCCTCGGCGAGGCCCTCGAGAAGATCGCGGCCGATGGGGCGGGTCTTGGCGGCTGGGTCGAGGATGAGACCGGTGACCATCCAGGAGGCTTCCCGGCCCTCGTCGGGGTCGGCGGGCAGGAGGAAGGCGCCCGCGAGGGCCACGGAGATCGCGGCGTCGACGTCGTCGGGATGGGCGGGGTCCTCCAAGGAGGCGAGGACGAGCACGGGGATCGAGTCGATCATGCCGGGGGCGGCCTCGAGTGCCTCCTGGATCGTGGTCCCGCGCAGTGCCAGGAGCCGGGCGACGCGGTGGGTGTCGCGGGCATCGGCCTGCCAGAGCATGAGGCGCCCGTCGGCCAGGGCCGCGGCGAGAGCGGCGGCTCCGGGAGCTCCGGGGGCAGTGCCCGGGCCCGCGGCGGCCTCCCCGGCCCAGTCGGCGGCGGCCGCCGCGAGGATCCCGTCGATGGGCCCGGAGGGCGTCGAGTTCGTCATGGCCTCAGCCTAGACAGGCGCGCCCGGGTCCCGAATGGGGAGGCGCCACCGGCGCCGGCATGCTCGTCGCGCCCCGCATCGATCCCGAGCCCGATGCCACTCGCCGAGCCGCGACCATCGACGCGTATCTCACACCGGACCGCCCGACCTCGCGCTTCATGCCGAAAATCACTGGAATCACGGGGAACCACAACCTGTGAGGACGATCCGCCCAGGTATCCTCGCCCGACGCCACGCTCCCAGATCCGGCAGTGGCGCACCTCCCCCGCACTCCGCCCTCCCCAGGCGGGAGCGGGGCATCCCGAGGAGACTGATATGGCTATGCCCGAATCCAACAGCGAACCAAGATCCCAGGGCGCCTCCAGCCGCGCCTTGCGCCGGGCCCTCCGCACGATCGCGCCGGTACTCGTCGGCGCCGCACTGGCCGCCATCGGCTCGGCCCCCGCCTCCGCCTCCGCTCCGCCTACTTCGCCCCTCGCTTCGACCGAGGAGTCGATCCACATCCTGTCCTTCATCGACTCCGATGTCATCGTGCTGGAGAGCAACGGGCGCTTCGCGCTCGTCGACTCCGGAGAGGACAAGGACTATCCCCGGGGCGATGACCCCCGTTACCCCCTGCGCCCAGGGGTGGCCCAAGGGGCGCCGGACGAGGACGCCATGTGGGCCTACCTCGACGAGCTCGGCGTGAGCCCCGACAACCTCGAGTTCTACATCGGCACCCACGCCCACTCCGACCACATCGGCACCGCCGACACCGTCATCGAGAAGTACCATCCGAAGCGGATCTACGCCCCCGAGTACTCCGACGCCTGGATCAACAACCCGCGCAAGCTGTGGGACAACCAGTACGTCTACGACCGGATGATCGCAGCGGCGGGCAGGGCCCGCGCCGAGCACGGCTCCGCTCTCATCCAGCACCTGGTCCCCGGCGCCCCCGTCGCGCCCGACCCCAGCGCACCCACCACAGCGTCTCCCACCTTCGACTTCGGGGACATGCGCATCGAGATCGTCAACTACGACGAGTCCTACAAGCAGCCCCCTTATATCTACGACGCCAACGAGAGCGCCTGGGGCGTCAAGGTCACTGCCCATGGGCGCTCGGCGTTCCTGGCATCGGACATCGAGAACTTCTACGGCGACGAGGACCGCCTGGCCCCGCTGATCGGCGACGTCGACGTCCTCAAGCTCGGCCATCACGGCTCCATCTCCTCCAGCAGCGAGGGCTTCCTGACCGCGCTGCGCCCCGAGATCGCCTTCCAGACCGGGCGCTTCCGAGCCCTGTCGCCCGCCACCCAGCGCATCCTGGACCGCCTCGGCACCAGGTGGTACTCAGCGGATGAGGTCCGCGCATCCGGGCGCATCAGCTTCGTCGTCGCCCTCGCCGACGACGGCGTCCACCTCGCCGACGTCGACGCCACGAGCGGCGGGCTCGTCCTGCGCACCCGTTGGTCGGGCAGTCCCCGCGTCGCGGCCTACCGGCACGGCGTCGCCACCGCGCTCACCGGTTGGAGACGCAGCGACGGGAGCTACTACTGGTTCTCCAACAGCCCCTACGCCACTGAGAGCGACTGGGTGAGTTGGAGGGGAGGCTGGTACTTCCTGGGTCCCGACGGCGCGATGTCCACCGGCTGGCTGAAGGACGGCTCCTCCTGGTACTACCTGGGAGCGGATGGCTCGATGAGGACCGGCTGGGCGCAGGACGGCTCCTCCTGGTACTACCTCGCCCCCGGTTCCGGACGGATGGCCGCCAACCAATGGGTGGCCAGTAGAGCCGCCTGGTACCACCTCGGCGCCTCAGGCGCCATGTCCACAAGCAGATGGATCCGTTCAGGCGCTTCCTGGTATCACGTGGGGGACAGCGGCGCGATGTCCACCGGCTGGCTGAAGGACGGGACCACCTGGTACTACCTCGACGACTCCGGTGCGATGCGGGCCAACAGCTGGCTCTACCAGGGCGGCACCTGGTACTACCTCACCGGTTCCGGATCCCTGGCCACGGGCAGGGTCATGATCGACCGCGTAGCACACTCCTTCTCCCCCTCGGGCGCCTGGCTCGGCTAGGGCCCACGACGCTGGGGCGGCGGGCCCGGCGCCTGCGGGGCTGTCTTCCGGCGCGAGGGACGCGGTACCGTGGCCTCAGTGGAGAACCCCTACAGGAGATCTCATGACCGTCCTTGATCCGATGTCGTGCACCCCTGCCGACCTCGCGAACCCTGCGATCACCCAAATGGATCTCGCCCGGATCGCCCAGTTCCGCCCGGATCTGCATCCGCTCGTGCGCAAGCACCCGGCCTGCTACCCGGAGCTCGCCGTGTGGATCGAGCAGCGGGCCGCCCTCCTGGAGTCCGAGGCGGCCGAGCAGTCGACCGCGGAGCGGGCGGTGTCGGACGACGGCGCCGCGGCAGATTCCACGTGGGCCTCCGCCGCATCGGCAACGGCCTCGGAACCGTCGTCGCGCTCAGCCTCAGGCGCTGCCTCGGCGTCGGCGGACGACACGGCGACCCCGGTCGGCAATATCGTCTCACCCGCCGTCGTCTCGGTGCATTCGGCCCGCTCGGCGCACTCCGCCCCCGAGATCATCCCGCCCGCGTCCGCCCCGGAGATCATCACCGCGGTTCCGGGCATGGAGGTCCCCGCCGCCTCTGAGCCCACTGCCCCCGCGGCGGCAATGCCCGGCGCCCCCGGCAGTGGTGAGGCGCCGTCGGGCCCCAGTGCCGATCCCGTCAGGAGCAGCGCGCCCCGGACGTCACCTGAACCTCTTATCCCCGCCTTCGCTGTGCCCTCGGGGGGCGACCAGCCCGCCTCAGAGAGGTCCTTCCCACGGGACGAGAACGGGGCCGCCTCCCTCTGGCGCCGCCTCCTGCTGTACGCCGTGCCGGTCCTGTCCATCCTGTGCCTCGTCTCGACCTTCCTGCCAATCGTCACCATCACCTTCGACACTGGGACCTGGTCGTTCAACTACTGGAACGGGGACGGCCTCCAAGAGGCGCTCATGCTCCTGGCGGTCTTCATCATCGCGACCGGCATCGCCCTCGCCGCGATCATCACCCCGCAGCGGTCTCGGCTAATCCTCACGGGGATCGCGAGCACCGTATCCGCCCTCCTGGCGGTCAGCGACGGCTTCCGGAACATCATCCGATTCTCCGGGGACGCACCGGACCTGGAGGGGGCCACGGGCGCCTCCGTCGGCTCTGGCGCGATCCTCCTGGCGGTCAGCGGCGCGATCCTCCTGCTCATCTCGGTCCTCCACCTCACCTTCGCGGTGCGGGACGAGCCGGATGCGTGGGCGGGCGGGGGCGATCAGCCCTCGCCGTACCAGCAGCAGGGCCTCTCGTAGGCCCTTTTCGCGCAACAGATATCGGCCCCGTCTCCTCCAAGCGAGACGGGGCCGATGTCGTCGTCCACAGGGCTGCCTGAGCGCACAGGGAATCCATTGACATAATAGATCTCACCCATCCCTGGAGTCGCATCTGTCCCACGCTTGTGCTCCTCGACTCGAAAGGCCCTTCATGCCGTCCCGCACCCTCTCATCGGCCGCATCGTTGACCCTCGCCGTCACAGCGCTCGGCGGTATCGCCATTCCCGCCAGCACGGCCGTCGCCGCGCCACCCGCCGCCGTTGCCCACGCGCGGGCCACCGGATGGGTTGCGAGGGGCGGCCAGTGGTACCACTTCGGTCTCAATGGGGCGAGGACGCTCGGCTGGCTGTTCGACGGCGGGCGCTGGTACTACCTCACCGGCTCGGGCGCCATGGCCACCGGCTGGGTGAAGGACGGCGGGCACTGGTACTACCTCACCGGTTCCGGTGCCATGGCCACCGGCTGGCTGAAGGAGGGGACCACCTGGTACTACCTCACCGGTTCCGGTGCCATGGCCACCGGCTGGCTGTTCGACGGCGGGCACTGGTACCACCTCGCCCCCACCTCGGGCGCGATGACCACCGGCTGGCTGAAGGAGGGGACCACCTGGTACTACCTCTACGGCTCGGGGGCGATGGCCACGGGCACCGTGCCCGTCGACGGGCGCTCCTCTCGCTTCGCCGCCAATGGCGCATGGCTGGGCTATGCCGACTTGACCCCGGTGCTCACCGCGCCGTCATCGAGCCGGGAGGCACTCATCTCCTCGATGGCGAGCGCCTACCGCTCCTCCGGCAGTCCCTACCCGTCGTCGGCGCTCAGCGCTGGGGGCGCGCCCACGATCGAGGCGTTTGCGGGGATCATCTACGACGAGGCGACGTCGGAGGGGGTGAGCCCCGAACTGCTGTTCTGCCAGGTGATGAAGGAGACCGCCTGGCTGCGCTTCGGCGGCGATGTGAGCATCGGCCAGTTCAACTTCGGGGGTCTGGGGGCCACGGGCGGCGGTGTCCGCGGCGCCTCCTTCGCGGACGTGAGGACCGGCCTACGCGCCCAGGTACAGCATCTGCGCGCCTACGCCGATTCCTCCGTTTCAGCGTCCTCGCTCGCTCACCCGGTGGTGGACCCGCGATTCTCCTATGTGCGCAAGGGCACCGCACCGTACGTGCAATACCTGGGGATCAAGGAGAACCCAGCCCGCGTCGGCTGGGCGACCGACCCCGGCTACGGCACGAGCCTGGCGGAGATGATGCGCGCCTACTTCGGCTGATCGCCCCGGCGCCACCCGTCGGCCTGCGTCATCCAGCGGGACCGACGGGGCGCGACGCGGGAGCGGAGCACGATGGGCCCCGGTGGCACTGATCGACATGGCGTGCTCCTGGGGCGGTGACGAACAACGGTACCGTTCACTGCGGTGGCCCATCACCTGAGAGAGGAGCAGTATCCCCATGAGCACGCATATGCACGGGGGTGCGCAGAATCCAGCGCCCGGCGAGGGGTACGACGACGGCGCCGCTCTTGTCGACGCGCTGCGCGATGCGACGGCGGCCGGTCGCCCGCAGGAGGCGATCGCGCTCGCGGGCGCCGTCGCCGAGCTGTCCCGCGAGCTGGGGCCGGAGGATCACCGGGTGCTGGGCGCGCGCTTCCATCTGGCCCGGGCCCACCGCGCGGCTGGGGATCCGGCCTCGGCGGTGACGCTGCTGGAGCAGGTAGTCGCCGGGACCGAGAGGCTGCTCGGAGCGGAAGCTCCCCAGTCGCTCACCGCCCGCAGCGCCCTGGCCGGCGCCTGCGCGGACGCGGGTCGGGCGCGCGAGGCGGTGGTTCTCCATGAGCGGATCGTCGACGACGCCGCAGGGATACTGGGCCGAAGGCATCCCGATGCGCTGTCGGCGCGGAACAATCTCGCCCGGGCTTGCGAGGCGGCCGGTGACATTCCTCGGGCGCGCTCCCTGGACGAGGCGCTGGTGAGCGACGCCGAGGCCGTGCTCGACGCCGCCCACCCGTACCTCACCTTGTTCCGCCGCAACCGTGATCGGCTGAGGTCCAGTGCTCAGAGGTAGTAGGCGCGGAGCTCGGCGGGGTCCTTCGGGGACAAGTCGGCGAGGGTGACGTCGAAGACGGTGCGCGCGCCGGTCTGGCCGCGTGCGGCCATGCGGGCGGCGGCGCGGCCCATGGCGGACACGACGGAGCCGGTGAATTCGGGGTTGGAGTCGAGAGCAAGTTCGAAGGTGATGCGCTCGGCCACGCCATCGGAGGTCCGGCCGCGGCGGATGACGGTGCCGCCGTGCGGAATGCCGGCGTGCTTGGCGGCCATCTCCTGCTCGGAGATGAAGGTGACGGTGGTGTCGTAGTCGGCGAAATAGTTGGGCATCTCGACGATCTCCTTCTCGATGCGAGCGAGATCAGCGCCCTCGGCGGCCACCACGTAGCAGTCGCGGCGGTGCATGGAGCGGGTGGTGAGCTCGACGTCCTCACCGGCCTTGACGGCGTCGACGGTCTCGGCGACCGGCAGCGTGTACTGGCGGGCGTCGAGCACGCCCTCGATGCGGCGCACGGCGTCGGAGTGGCCCTGGGAGACGCCGGGGCCCCAGAAGGTGGTGGTGGTGCCGTCGGGGAGGACCGAGTCCCCCAGGACGCGCAGCATGGAGAACAGGCCCGGGTCCCAGCCCGTGGAGATGATGGCGAGGTGTCCGGAGGCCTTCGCTGCGGCGTCGACGGAAGCGAAGTAGCTGGGGATCTCGGCGTGGGTGTCGAAGGAGTCGACGGTGGTGAAGTGAGCGGCCGCGGCGGGGCCCTGCTCGGCGAGGTCGGTGGCCGAGCCCCCGCAGTTGAGGCAGACGTCCACCTTGTCCGCCCAGGCGGGCATGTCGTCGATGCGGGCGACGGGGGCGCCCTGGGTGGTGACCGAGGCGGGATCGCGGCGGGTGAAGACGACGACGAGCTCCATGTCCTCGCTCTTCGAGATGGCCTGCTCCGCGCCCCGCCCGAGGTTGCCGTATCCGTTGATCGCGACCCTGATCATGAGTCCCCCTAGGAGTTCGTCGTGCCGTCCCTTGGCGTTCGGGCCACGGCTCGGGCAGGGGCCCGGCCGGGGACCGCAGAAGAGTAGGCATCAGTCATATGTCCAGCGCATGACGATCGCTCTGCGGACGCCGGCGGTCCGATGGCGCGGCCCCAGCCCGGCGTTACCGTCTCAGCCCGCAGATACCGTCTCATCCTTGCAGTTTGAGGGCGCAAGGACGGGACGAGACGGTACCTGCGGTTCGGTCGGCTCCATGCGCACGGGCCCCGCCGGATGGCGGTGACCGTGTAGGGGGACGCACGATCCCGGGCGAGGTCGGCACCGGCAAGAGTCCTCCCTGGCCATGCGGATCGCCCCATGGGGGGTGCCGTACACTCCCCATGAGAGCTCTCATCCTTGCATTCCCCTCCCTGATTTCCCAAGGCACGGTCAAGATTCCGGCTCTTACCCGCATGCTCCGCCATCAGAGGCGGCGCACGGGCCACCATATGGAGGAATCCCATGAATCACCTTCGTCGATCGGCTATCGGGGCGATCTCCGCGCTCTCACTGCTGGGATTGGCCATTCCAGCAGCAGCCGCGGATGAGGCCCCCTCCCCCAGTCCCTCTCCCGCAGTCGTTGCGACGGCGTCGCCCACCGCGATCCGGATGACGGCGCCTCAGCCCGCGCCCGCACCGCTAGCCTGGGCGGGTTGGGTGCGAAGCGGTGGCAAGTGGTACTTCTACGAGGCGGGCGCGCCCAAGAGGGGGTGGATCGCCCCGGACGGCTTCTGGTACTACCTGATGCCCGACGGCGCGATGGCGACCGGCTGGGCGCACGATGGCAAGGCCTGGTACTACTTCGATTCCACGGGCGCGATGCAGTACGGCAGGTGGCTGGAGTCGGGCGGCGCCTGGTACTACCTGCTCCCGTCCGGGAGGATGGCAGCCCATCAGTGGGTCGCACAGGGCGGTACCTGGTACTACCTGAAGGCGGATGGAACGATGGCGACCGGCTGGGCCCAGGACGGAGGCTCCTGGTACCACTTCACGCCGACCGGCGCGATGGAGAGAGGGACGTGGATCAGCTCGGGGAGCAACTGGTACTACCTGACGGCGTCGGGCGCGATGGCGACGAGCATGTGGGTGGGCGACTACTACCTGAAGGCGGATGGAACGATGGCGACCGGCTGGGCCCAGGACGGCGCCACATGGTACCGCTTCAGCGGGAATGGACGACTGGCGAGCCGCTACAACCCGGGGACGTACACGTGCCCGAGTTGGGCGCCGATCAAGGGCAATCGCGAGTCGACGATCTATCACCGCCCCGGTCAGCGCTTCTACGACCAAACGAAGGCCGAGGAGTGCTTCGTCAGCGGCGCTGACGCGGAGAACGCCGGGTACCGCGCCGCGAAGATCTGATCCCCCGCATCGAAGGAGGCCGCCGGGCACGGCGCATGAGCGGCCCATCCCCGCACCGGGGAGGGAGGAGGGAATGGGGGCGCGGGACAGCAGTTCCGCGCCCCCATTCCCTGACCGATCGGCCGGTGGCGGCTGCCGTCACCTCGGTCCTCACTTGATCGTTGCGCCGGCAGCCGCGGGACCGCCTCGCGAAGCGGTCCCGCTCAGCCGACGCGCCCCGTCAGCGCATCGGGCCCTCTCATCGGGGTTCCCGGCCAGTGGTTCCAGCGCGGAGGCGTCCCCTACACGTTGAACCGGAACTCCACGACGTCGCCGTCGGCCATGATGTAGTCCTTGCCCTCCATGCGGACTCTTCCAGCGGCGCGGGCCTCGGCCACGGAGCCGTACTCCATGAGATCGTCGAAGGAGACGATCTCCGCCTTGATGAAGCCGCGCTCGAAATCCGTGTGGATGACGCCTGCCGCCTGGGGTGCCGTCGCCCCCTTGCGGATCGTCCAGGCGCGGGCCTCCTTCGGCCCCGCCGTCAAATAGGTTTGCAGGCCCAGGGTGTCGAAACCGACCCGCGCCAGCTTGTCCAGGCCGGACTCCTCCTGCCCGTTCTCGTGCAGCATCTCCGCGGCCTCCTCGGGGTCCAACTCCACGAGCTCGGCCTCGAACTGCGCGTCCAAGAAAATCGCCTCCGCGGGCGCCGCCATCGCCCGGAGCTCGGCCTGGCGGGCCTCGTCGGCCAGCCCGGCATCATCCATGTTGAACACGTAGATGACCGGCTTGGTGGTCATGAGCTGGAAGGAACGAAGCGTCCCCTCATCCACGCCCATCTTCTCCGCGGCGCCCGAGGCCACGGCGGCGGACAGCATCGTCCCCTCCCCCAGGATCGCCAGCGCTGCCTTCGCCGTCTCCAGCACCACCGGGTCCGTCTTCCTGCCGCGCACCTCCTTCTCCAGGCGCGGGACAGCCTTCTCAAGGGTCTGGATATCGGCCAGCACGAGCTCGGTAACGATCGTCTCGATATCCGAGGCCGGGTCCACCTCGCCATCCACGTGCACGACGTCCGGGTCCTCGAAGGCCCGCGTCACCATGCAGATCGCGTCCGCCTCCCGGATATTCGCCAGGAACTGGTTGCCCAGCCCCTCCCCCTCGCTCGCGCCGCGCACGATCCCGGCGATATCCACGAAGGAGACCGTCGCCGGGACCTCCCGCTCGCTGTGGAACAGCTCCGCCAGGCGCCCCAGTCGCTCATCGGGCAGGGGGACGACGCCGACGTTCGGCTCGATCGTCGCGAAGGGGTAGTTGGCGGCCAGGACGGTCGCGCGGGTCAGGGCGTTGAACAGGGTGGACTTGCCGACGTTGGGCAGTCCGACGATTCCGATAGTGAGTGCCACGCGCCGAGTCTAAACGCGCCCGCTGATGCGCTCGCGCCACGAGCGCCCAACGCCCGCGGCCCGCCGTCCCCATCCCGCACCGGCGAGGGCGCCATCGCAGGTCCTGCCGGGGCCCGGAGGGGAGCGCCTGCCCTCAGGGCAGCGCGAGCACGAGGTCCTGGATGGCGATCGACCACGTCGGGAAGAAATTGACGATCCGGTTGCCCACCAGGGCGATCGCGAGCGTCCCCGCCACGCAGGCCAGTGCGAGCACGATCAGGCGCGCGCCCACCGGGCGGGCGCCCCGCAGGAGGGCCCGGAGCGTCCTGGAGCGACCCGGATCGGGCGAGGCCACCGGCGTGGGGTCCTCAGCACTGCCCTCCGGTGCTCCTAGCGGGTCCCATGATTCCTGCGCGCCGTGGGGCTCCCGCGTCTCCGCCGCCCCCGTCCTCGACGGCTCATCCGCCGACGCCGCCCCCGCCGAGCGCGCGCGGCCCGGCAGTAGACCGCTCAGGCCCCGCAGGCGGCGCCGCAGCCCCGGGATGCCTCCCCCGCGCCATGGGACGATCGCCGCCAGGCTCAGCGCCAGCGCCACGATCCACGCGAGGATGATCGTCCCGATCCCCTGGATGCCGGTGAACATCTCCTGGAGCGTTCCCCGGGCACCCGTATCGGACCCGTCCCCGGCTCCCGTCGCAGTATCCCCGCCGGACGGGCTGTGGATCTGCTGGGCGGACGAGGGCGGCTCGGCGCTCGGGACCGACAGCGGCGCATCGGGAGCCACCGGGGTTTTCAACTGGGAGCCCCACCATGTCAGCGCCGTCGGGAAGGTCTGGCGCCACAGGGTGGCCGAATGCCCGCCGGACTGCGGGGTCACCATCTCCAAGGTATCCGTGGACGGCACCGCCGCCGGCAGATTGGCTCGCAGCTCGGCGGTGCCCGAGTCGTCCTGCGCGGCCATCTGCCATATGCGCAGGCTCTGGTGGGCGCGGGTGCGCAGGAGGGTGCTCAGGGCATTGGAGCGCTTGAGCTCGTCACTGGAGGACATCGCTCCGGTGAAGGGGACGTCGTAGCCGGACATGCCGATCTCGTAGCCGTAGACATCCGAGCGCATGATCGCCGTCCAGGTCGAGCAGAAGCCCCCGGAGGAGATGCCCCCGATCGCCCAGCCTGAGCGGTTCGGGCTCACGTTGGGGAAGGAGGCGCGCACAATGGCGGGAACATCGTCCTGGACCCACGTACCCACCTGGGCGCGGCCGACGACATCCGCGCAGTCCGGCATCGCGGTCTGACGGCGGTCGGCGTTGAGGCTCGGTAGGACGAGGATCGCCGGCTGCATCCGACCCGAGTCGATCGCCGCCTGCATCGCCGAGGCCGCCTTGACGGCGGTGACGACGCCGTCGGGACTGCCGGGATCGCCGTGGAGCATGACGAACACGGGGTAGGTCGCGCCATCGGTCGGAGAGTAGTCGCGAGGCGTCCACACCCAGACCTCCTGGGTGACGCCGCTGCGCCGGCCCGTCACGGTCGCCTTCGAGAAGCCCGTGTAGTCCGAGCCGCCCTTGATCGGCGTGAACTCGGCCGCATCGGCGGGCGAGGTCGCGGGAGGGCCGGCGGGCACAGAGGTGGGCTCCTCGGGGACGGAGATCACGGCGGGACCACGATCAGCGAAAGCGCGCTCACCCCTGATCTGGGCGACAACGTCCCCGATGGTTCGCACGAAGCCCAGGCGCGCATTCGCTCGCGCGCCGATCGCGCTCACCACGAGGATCTGGGCCAGGACGACGGCGAGCACCGTTCCCAGGAGCAGGGCCCGGGGGAAGCGGCGCCGCCCCGGACGGATCCGCGCCCATAGGAGGACGGCGGTGGCGAGCACGGCGATGAGCGCGACGACACCGATCCCCCGTACGGCCCAGGGCGAGAAGACACTGATCTCGGAGATACCAGCAGGGAGCAGGCGCACGGCGGCGAGGCCGCTCAGGGACGGGATAGACGGCGCGGAGGCCGCGAGGAGGGGGACGGGCATGGGAACATGATGCAACACGGCAGCGCTATCCCGAAAAGATCCTGAATGCCCCCATGGGTGTCGGACACCCGGTGCCGGACACCCATGGTGTATCGGTCCATGACCGACGACTCTCCCCCTCCTGCCACCTCCTGGCAGCCCTCATCACCGGCCTCATCGCGGGCCTGATCACCTGGGCCGTGCTCGACGGCGCCCGGGCGCAGGCCCGCTCCACCGCCGTGCTCGACGGTGGCGACGACGCCGCCTCCCGGCCCCGCGCCGAGGCCGCCGGATAGCGAGCCCGCACCCCGCCTCACCAGCGCGCTGGGGCGCGTCGCCGGGCGTCAGCAGGTGTGATCGGCGACGGGCTCGCGTCGGCGGTGCTCGGGCGCGGAGTCGCCGGCAGCGGCCTTGAGGTCGGCGCGCAGGTTCTTGGGAAGGGAGAAGGTGATCTTCTCCGTGGCGGTGCGCACCTGCTCGACGTCCGTGAAACCCAGGCCCCCCAAGTGCTCGATGACCTCGCGCACGAGGATCTCGGGCACCGAGGCGCCGCTGGTCAGGCCCACGGTGCGGGCGCTGTCGAACCAGGCATCGTCGATCTCGCGCGCGTAGTCCACGCGGTAGGCGGCCGGGGCCCCAGCCTCCAGCGCCACCTCCTTGAGGCGCACCGAGTTCGAGGAGTTGCCCGAGCCCACGACGAGCATGACGTCGGCATGCGGCGCGATCGCCTTGACCGCGGCCTGCCGGTTCTGAGTGGCGTAGCAGATGTTGTCCGTGGGCGGGTCGATCAGCTCCGGGAAGCGCTCGCGCAGCAGGCGCACCGTCTCCAGGGTCTCGTCCACCGACAGCGTGGTCTGGCTGATCCAGGCGACCTTCGAGGGGTCGCGCACCACCACGCGGTCCACCTCCTCAGGGCCGTTGACCACCTGGATGCGCTCGGGCGCCTCGCCCTGCGTGCCCTCGACCTCCTCGTGGCCCGTGTGGCCGACGAGGATGATGTCGTAGTCGTCACCGGCGAAGCGCACCGCCTGCTTGTGGACCTTGGTCACCAAGGGGCAGGTCGCGTCGATCGTCTGCAGGTGGCGGGCGGCGGCCTGCTCGTGCACCTCCGGTGCCACACCGTGCGCGGAGAAGACCACGCGCGCGCCCTCGGGCACCTCATCGGTCTCGGAGACGAAGATCGCGCCGCGCCTGGTCAGGGCCTCCACGACGTACTTGTTGTGGACGATCTCCTTGCGCACGTAGATCGGCGTCCCGTAGTGGGCCAAGGCCTGCTCGACGGCGTCGACCGCCCGGTCCACGCCGGCGCAGTAGCCGCGCGGGGCGGCCACGAGGATCCTCTTGGCCCCGCCCGCGGGCGGGATCACGGGGGCGGTGGTGGGCGCGGAGGTATCTGTCACGGTCTCACTGTGCCACAGCGCCGCTCCGGCCCCCAGACGGGACCGTGGCACAGTGGTGCATGTGACACAGCCTCCCACCCCGGGCCGGGCCCGGCCGCTTGCCCGCCTCGCCCGCGAGACCACCGCGGAGAACCCGTGGCCCCTGCGCCTGCTGGCCACGAAGATCGAGGAGTACGTCTCCAAGATGACGCAGGTGTGGGTGGAGGGCCAGGTGGTCCAGTTCAGCCGCCGCCCCGGCGCCGGCATGCAGTTCCTCACCCTGCGGGACACCGACGCCGATGTCTCCATCTCCGTGTCCCTCTACACGCGCACCCTGGCCGCCATCGACCGCGCCCTGCCCGAGCCCCTGGACTCCGGCGCCCGCGTGGTGGTCCAGGGCCGCCCCACGTACTGGACCAAGCGCGGCACGCTCCAGCTCCTGGCCGAGGACGTCCGGCTCGTCGGCGTCGGGGACCTCTTGGCGCGCATCGAGCAGCTGCGCCGGATCCTCGCCGCCGAGGGCCTGTTCGACGCCGAGCGCAAACGCCCCCTGCCATTCCTGCCCCGGAGGGTCGGGCTCGTCTGCGGGCGCGGATCCAAAGCCGAGGACGACGTCGTCGTCAACGCGCGCCTGCGCTGGCCGGGCCTGCCCTTCGAGATCCGCGAGGTCGCCGTGCAGGGCGCGAGCGCCGTGCGGGAGGTGACCGCCGCGATCCGGGAGCTCGACGCCATGGAGGGGATCGATGTCATCGTCGTGGCGCGCGGCGGCGGCGCCGTCGAGGACCTGCTGCCCTTCTCCGATGAGGGGCTCGTGCGCGCGGCCGCCGCGGCACGCACCCCACTGGTCTCGGCGATCGGCCACGAGACCGACTGCCCCTTGCTCGACCTCGTGGCCGATTACCGCGCCTCCACCCCCACCGATGCCGCCCGGCGGATCGTGCCCGACCTCGCCCAGGAGACCGTCGGTCTGGACAGCGCCCGCGCCCGCCTGCGGGAAATCCTCGCCCAGCGGCTCGACGCCGAGCAGCGGGGGCTCGATCAGGTGCGCGCCCGCCCGATCATGACCGACCCCTCCGTCATCATCCGCGACCGCGTCGCCGAGCTCGACGCCGCCCGTGAGCGCATCCGCCGCGGCCTCGACCACGCGCTGACGCTGGCCGCCTCGGATCTGCGAGCCGAGCGGGCGCGCCTGACGGCGCTGTCCCCGCAGGGAGTGCTCGATCGCGGCTACACGATCCTGCGCCGCCCGGGGGGCGCCGTCATCACGAGCGCGGAGGATGTCAAGAAGGGCGATCTCATCGAGGGGATCCTCTCCTCCGGGCGACTCGTCGCCCAGGTCGTGGGCGCCACGAAGCCCGCCTCGCAGATACCCGCGGCCGACTGAGGCCGGGCGGGGCACCCGGTCATCCCCCGAGGATCGCATCGGGCGAGCCCTCGGGCCGCCCGATCCTCCGCCGCTTCTCCGCGATGCCGCGCCACCGGGCCGGGTGGCGTGCGAGAATAGCACTATGAGCCTGAGCCCCGACTCCCCCACCACCGCCTCCGGCGACAACGATGACGTCGCCGTGCTCTCCTATGAGCAGGCCCGCGAGGAGCTGATCGGCGTCGTCCAGCGCCTGGAGGCCGGCCAAGTCCCGCTGGAGGACGCGCTGTCCCTGTGGGAGCGGGGCGAGGCGCTCGCCGCCCGCTGCCAGGCCTGGCTCGACGACGCTCGTGCGCGGCTGGCCGCCGTCGCGTCCCCGGATCAGGGCCAGGACTGATCCACGACCCACCAACCGCCGTCACTGGAGCGAAGGAGCCCATCATGACCACCGCTACTGCCGAGAACGCCACTGCCACCCCCGCTGCTCCTGGACCCGCCGGGACCGCGCTCGTCATCGGGGAGGCACTGGTCGACGTCGTCATCCACCCCGGCGCAGAGCCGGTGGACATCCCGGGCGGCTCGCCGGCCAACGTGGCGCTCGGCCTGGCTCGCCTTGGCCGCGACGCCGAGCTCGACTGCTGGATCGCCGACGATGAGCGCGGCCGTGCGATCCGCTCGCACCTGGTCTCCGACGGCGTGCGCATCACCC
The DNA here is from genome assembly GCF_002072175.1 of Actinomyces gaoshouyii. Classification (GTDB taxonomy): domain Bacteria; phylum Actinomycetota; class Actinomycetes; order Actinomycetales; family Actinomycetaceae; genus Actinomyces; species Actinomyces gaoshouyii. The sequence goes on from NZ_MVIV01000008.1 coordinate 31,475, forward strand.
CGGGCTCGGATGGCGCCGAGCGGACCTCCACCGCCCAGGCGACCATCGGCGAGGACCGGGCGGCCACCTATGTCTTCGACCTCGACTGGAACCCGCCCTACCCGGCTCCCGCCGAGCCGCCGATCCTCATCCACACCGGCTCGATCGCGGCGATCCTGGAGCCGGGCGCGCGGACTGTGGAGCAGGCGCTGCGCGACTTCCGCGCTTCGGCAACCGTCTGCTACGACCCCAACGCCCGCCCCCAGCTCATGGGAGAGCCCGGCGAGGCGCGCGCGATCGTGGAGCGCCTCGTGGCCCTGTCCGATCTGGTCAAGTGCTCCGACGAGGATGTGACCTGGTTCTACGGCATCGATGAGGGCGACGACGCCGCCCTCGAGGGCGTTCTCGAGGGCTGGCTCCGGATGGGGCCGGCGATCGTCGTCGTCACCCGCGGCAAGCGCGGGGCGCTGGCCCTGACCTCCTCGGGGCTGCGCTTGGAGGTGCCCGCGGACCCGAGCGTCGTCGTGGCGGATACGGTGGGCGCGGGCGACTCCTTCATGGGAGGCCTGGAGGACGGCCTGTGGTCCGAGGGGCTCGTGGGCGCCCAGCAGCGCGAGGCCCTGCGCGCGATCGACGCCGACGCGCTGGAGCGGGTGGTGCGCCACGCCTCGCGCATCGCGGACATCACCGTCTCCCGAGCCGGCGCCAACCCTCCCACCCGCGCCGAGCTCGCCTGAGCCCGCGAGATCGCGCCGGCCGCCGTGACGAGGACGACCTGGACGTTGAGCGCGTCGGCGACCAGCGCGCCATAGCGGGCGATCGGCATCGCGATCCGGTCCCGCAGGAGGGCGCCGGCGGGCGGGCCCGCCCGCCGGCCAGCGGGATCAGCGCCCCATGCGGCGCTCGCGACCGGCGTAGTCGCGCAGAGCGCGAAGGAAATCCACGCGGCGGAAGGCCGGCCAGTTCACCTCGCAGAAGTAGAACTCGGAGTGGACCGACTGCCACAGGAGGAAACCCGAGAGCCGCTGCTCGCCGGAGGTGCGGATGAGCAGGTCGGGGTCGGGCTGGCCCTTGGTGTAGAGGTGGTCGGTGATGTCCTCCTCGCTCAGGGAGGCGGCCACCTCCTCCAGGCTCGCCCCAGCGGCGGCGCGCTCGCGCAGGATCTCGCGGACGGCGTCGGCGATCTCCTGGCGCCCCCCGTAGCCGACGGCGATATTGACCTCCATCCGCTGATCCGTCTCCCCCGTCCGGCCGGGCTCAGCGTCGGGAGCGGTGATGGCGACGGCGGCGCGCAATCGCGCGGCGACCTCGGCGGGCAGGAGGTCGACGGCGCCCACGAGACGCACCCGCCACCGGCCGCTTCCCGCCAGGTCCTCCACGGCCTGGGCGATGATGTCGAGCAGGGGGGCGAGCTCGGCGGGATCGCGGGAGAGGTTGTCCGTGCTCAGCAGCCACAGCGTGACCACGGCAACGCTCGCGTCGTCCGCCCAGCCGAGGAACTCCTCGATCTTGTCCGCCCCGCGCTTGTGCCCCTGGGAGGCGCCGATCCCCAGGGCCTTGGCCCAGCGGCGGTTGCCGTCGAGGATGACACCGACATGGCGGGGCGCGCGGGAGGAGTCGAGGCGCGCGGACAGACGGCGCTCATAGAGCTGGTAGAGGAAGCCGTCCGCCATGTCTCTCCTTCGCATGTGCGCGCGGGCCCGACCGGCTGGGGAACCGGGCTGCGCCGTAGAACCAACGTTATCGTGCGCGCCGCCCGCAGGTAGTGGTCCTTCCTCCCCACTCGAACCTACGATACCGTAGGTTCGGGCGCCGTCCCTGAGAGCGCCATCGGCGCCCGCCAGGAGGTTCCATGCGCGCAGACGCGGATCCGCGCCGCGATGCGGCTGAGGCCGCCCCGCCCCAGGAGCGGGACACTGGCCGCCGACCCGCGCGGGCGCCGGCCCGGATCAAGCCCGTCAAGCCCGGGCTGCGGGGTTGGATCCACACGATCGCGGTGCCATTGGCCCTGGCCGCCTGCATCGTCCTCACCACCCTGGCCGACGGCACCGCCCTGACGTGGACCAGCGCCGTGTACCTGGTGTGCTCGCTGCTGCTGTTCGCCAACTCGAGCCTCTACCACCTGGGCAGTGGCCGCTTCCCACGAGCCGTCTCCGACGCCCTGCAGCGCATCGACCACGCCAATATCTACCTGCTCATCGCAGGGACCTACACGCCCCTATCGGTGGCGCTGCTCGACGCGGCGACAGCGCGCCTGGTGCTCGGCATCGTCTGGGGAGGCGCGGCGGCCGGGATCGTCATGTCCCTCATATGGCCGGGCGCCCCACGCCGGCTGAGGACGGTCCTGTACATCGTCCTGGGCTGGGTGGCGCTCTGGTTCCTGCCCTCGTTCTGGCGCTCGGGAGGGCCCGCGATCGTGTGGCTGCTCATGGTCGGAGGGCTGATCTACACGGTCGGCGCGATCGTGTACGCGCGCAAGCGCCCCGACCCCCTCCCCCGCTGGTTCGGCTTCCACGAGGTGTTCCACGCCTGCACGGTGGCGGCATGGGCATGTCACGCCGTTGCCTGCTATATCGCGGTTCTCGGCTGATCCCAGTCAGGCCGGGAGCACGAGATGCCCCGGCCACCGCAGGTGCTGCGCACCCACTGGTGCCATCCGCACGCACCGCTCGGTGCGGGAAGCACCGGCCGACGAGCCGCAAGGCCGGCTGGACGCGCGATTCCCAGGGCGATCGCAGGTCCGGAGAGGTAGACTCACCCCTCACACACGGCCCCGGGCGCCCACCGCGCATCGGGGCATTGCCACGACGCCGTCGTCGGCCCACCACTGATCACCAGATCACCAGATCGAGGAGAACCCCATGGCCGCGGATACCGAGAAGCAGGGAACCTGGCTGACCCAGGAGGCCTTCGACCGCCTGAGCGCCGAGCTCGAGCACCGCAAGGGCGAGGAGCGCAAGGAGATCGCCCAGCGCGTCGAGGCGGCCCGCCAGGAGGGGGACCTGCGCGAGAACGCCGGATACCACGCCGCCCGCGAGGAGGCCGCCCTCAACGAGGCCCGCATCATCGCCCTGACCGAGACGCTGGAGAACGCCCAGATCGGCGAGGCCGCCGACGATGGCACCGTCTCCGCGGGCACGATCGTCACCGCGAAGGTGGCCGGCAAGGAGCAGCGCTTCGCCCTGGGCGGCCAGGAGATCGCCGAGGACGTCCCCGAGGGCGTCAAGGTCTTCTCCCCCGACGCGCCGCTCGGCAAGGCCCTCATGGGGCACGCCGCGGGCGAGAAGGTCTCCTACGACGCCCCGAACGGCAAGAGGATCACTGCGGAGATCCTCAGGGTCAGCCGCGTCTGACGCTGCGCCGCCGTTCATTCCCGCGCCTCGCCTTGAGCGAAGGGAACGGGGATGGGGGCGACCCGGCCAGCAGCGGGACGGTAGCGTTCTCCTATGAACGCTCCGTCCCGCAATCACGTCATCCCCGGTCGCGAGGCACCCGTGCTCCCCGAGCCCGGCGACCACGTCGTCCTCGGCGCTCCCCTGACAGGCCCCTGGCCCGAGGGCACCGAGGTCATCTACCTCGCCGGCGGCTGCTTCTGGGGCGTGGAGCGGATCATGTGGCGCCAGCCCGGCGTCGTCGTCACCTCGGTGGGGTACATGGGCGGCACCACACCCAACCCCACTTACCAGGAGGTCTGCACCGCGCGGACCGGCCACGCCGAGACCGTCCTGGTGGCCTACGACCCGGTGGTCGCGGGGCGCGGCGGGGAGGCGCTGCTGCGCGCCTTCTGGGAGAACCACGACTCCACCCGGCTCAACCGCCATGGCAACGACATCGGCCCCCAGTACCGCTCCGCCGTCTGGACGACGACGCCCGAGCAGTACGCGGTGGCGATCGCCACTCAGAAGGCCTTCCAGAGCGAGTTGAGCCGGCTCGGGCTGGGGCGCTCCGTGACGACGATCGATCCGGCGTCGGCGCAGTACGCAGAGTTCGGCGGCCCCTACTACCTGGCGGAGGACTACCACCAGGGCTACTTGGAGAAGAATCCCGGTGGCTACTGCAACCACGGGCCCAATGGCGTCACCTGCCCCGTGGGGATCGCGAACCTACCCTCGCAGGTGGATGTGCTGCCTCCTCAGCGGGTGTGAGCGGGAGAAGTGGCGGGGTTTGAGGATTCCTTTTTCTGACACCTAGTCATATCCCAGATAGTCGCAGGTTAGAGCGGTACGCGCTCGCACGCAGGCGGATTGGACCCCGGGCAATCCTCAAAGCTCGCCATTCTCGGCGAGCAGGGGTCGGCTCAGGCGCCGGTGGCGAGGTGCCAGGCGACGAGGAGCATGACGACGCCGACGAGTGCGTCAACGATCCTCCAGGTGCGGGGGCTCGCGAGCAGTCCGGACAGCGCCCGCGCCCCGAGGCCGAGCCCGGTGAACCAGATGACGGAAGCGGCGATGGCCCCAGCGGCCGCCCACCAGCGATCGGGACCGAAATGGTTGGCGACCGTGCCGAGCATGAGCACGGTGTCGAGGTACACATGGGGGTTGAGCCAGGTCAGGGCGAGTGTCGTGATGGCGACTGAGCCCGCGCCCCGCAAGACGGCCTCTTCCAGGGCGCCGGGGCGCAGCGCCGAGCGGAACGAGTTGATCGCGAAGAGGACCAGGTAGGCGACACCTCCCCAGCGCAGGGCCTCCAGCACCCAGGGAGCGAGGGAGGACACGACCCTGACCGCGCCCGTCCCCACGGCGATGAGGATGGCGTCGGAGAGCGCGCAGATGAGGATGACGAGCCCGATGTGCTCACGGCGCACGCCCTGGCGGAGCACCCAGGCGTTCTGCGCACCGATGGCCACGATGAGCCCCAGCCCCGTGCCAAGTCCGGCTAGGGCGGGGGCCAGGGAGGCGGGCAGCCCATTCATGATCTGGGATGATAGAGGATGCGGGCGCCCCGCCCCGCACCCACTCGCATGGCGATCGGCGGCGAGGACCGCGCGCGCTCAGGCGCCCACCTGCGCACCGTATGCCAGGATCTGCCCATGAGTGATGACAGGTACTCGGGCAGGGACGGCCGCCACGCCAGGCAGGACGGCGGCGATCGGCGCGGGGGCGACCGCGGTTATCGGGGCGGCTACCGCGACGGCGGGCGGGGAGGCCCCGGCTACCGCGACGGCGGGCGCCGCCGTTATGACGACGAGCCGCGCGACGGGGAGCTGAGCGACCTCATCGGCCACCTTCATGCCCTGGACGGGCGCGCCTACCCGTCCTACCGGGCGATCCTCGGGCGCTACCTGGCGCCCGAGGGGTGGTCACTCCACATCGACCGGGTCCAGGCCGACCCCTATGCCCCGCCGACGCGCATCCGGGTCACCGCGCCCACCTCCCTGCCCTCGCTGGCGCTCCTGGCGCGTGAGGGCCTGCTGGCGACAGCGGACCGCCGCCTCGCACTCGCCGATTTCCTCGCCCGCGAGATCCACGCGGGATTCAAGGGCACAGCCCTGTCCATCGCGGCACCCGGTCAGGAGATCCTGGAGCGCTCCGCCGTCGTTCTCCTCCCGGCCGCGAGCAGCGCCGAATACTCCGGCGACTGGAGCATCGAGGTCCGCGCCCGCATGGCCCTTCCCGCCCAGGGCCGCTCCATCCAGGGTCATGGGGCCGCCAGGATCGTCGGCCGGGATCTCATCCGCGAGATCGACACGGCCCTGAGCCTCACAGGCGCGCGCGCTGAGCGACTCCTCGCCCATGTGGAGGCCCTGGAGGACCACCGGGCCCTCACGGCGGCGGTCCGCGAGGCGGGCTGGGTCTCCTTCCTCGCCGATGGCTCCCTCCTGCCGCGCCGATCCGGGGTGAGCGACGAGCCGCTGCGCTCGGGCGGCGTCGCCCTGAGAGCACCGGAGTCCCTGGCCGCCACGGTCGATCTTCCCCATGCCGGGGCGGTCCGCGGCACGGCCGTGCCGGCGGGCGTGACGGTGATCGTCGGCGGCGGCTACCACGGCAAGTCGACACTGCTGGCGGCGATCGAGCGGGGCGTCTACCCGCATGTGCCGGGCGATGGGCGCGAGCTCGTGGCCACCGTCCCCGACGCCGTCAAGGTGCGGGCCGCCGATGGCCGGGCCGTCACGGGCGTCGACCTCACGCCCTTCATCTCCCACCTGCCCGCGGGCCGGGACACGGCCGCCTTCACCACCCGCAACGCCTCGGGCTCGACCTCCCAAGCCGCGGCGATCGTCGAGGCCGTTGAAGCGGGGGCCACGGCGCTGCTCCTCGATGAGGACACCTCGGCCACGAACCTGCTCATCCGCGACGCGCGCATGCGCTCGCTCGTGGCCGCCGAGCGCGAGCCGATCACTCCGCTGGTGGACAGGGTGGGGGCGCTGTCCTCGCGCTTGGGCGTCTCCACGGTCATGGTCATGGGCGGTTCCGGCGACTACCTGGATGTGGCCGACCATGTCCTCCTCCTGGACTCCTATGAGCTGCGCGACGCCACCGAGCAGGCGCGAGTCGTCGTCGCCGAGCAGCCCCGGGAGGGGACCGCCCTGGAGGACTTCCCGCTCGGCTCCGGTCGCATCCCGGCGCCCGCCCCGGAGCGCACTCGGCGCGGCCCGATCCGCACCCGGGCCCGGGGGACCGACGCGCTCACCCTGGACCGCGAGGAGGTCGACATCTCGGATGTGGCCGGGATCGTGGACCCGGGCCAGGCCGAGGCAGCGGCCCATGCCCTGCGCGCCCTGCTGGAGCAGCGCTTCGACAGCGCCTCCACACTGCGCGAGTGCCTCGACGACCTGGAAGCCCTGCTCGACGACGAGGGCCTGGACGCACTCGACGAGGGCGGGGCGTTCCTCGTACGGCCCCGGATGGTGGACGTGGCGGCGGCCGTCAACCGCTACCGGCCACTCGAGGTGGGCTGACCGAGCGGGCACCGCGCAGTCCTCTGCCTCCAGGACGCGGCGAGTGGGCCCGGTGATCTTGCAGTCACCGGGCCCATTCGCGGGGAGGAGCGCCGTCCGTGCGCGGTGGCCCGCATCAGCGGCTCGCGCTCAGCGCAGGGTGGACAGGGCCTTGTCCTGGGCGACGAGGGCCTGGACGAGGCTGGCGGCCTCGCCGTCGTGGAAGGCTGCGGGGGCGAAGGCGCCGCCGGAGAAGTCGGTGGCGAGGTGCAGGTTGACCTGGGCGCCGACGACGCCGGTGGTGAAGTTGGCCAGGATGGCGCGCAGGTGCTCGATCTGGCGGTGGCCCGCGGAGTAGGAGTAGCCGACGAGGCCAATGGCGCGGTTGGCGAGCACGGAGGGGGTGATGAAGTCGATGGCGTTCTTCAGGGACCCGGGGACCGAATGGTTGTACTCGGGGCTGACGATGATGAAGGCATCGAATCCGGCGAGGGCCTCGTTCCAGGCGACGGCGGCCGGGTCCTTGGCCGGGGCCGCCATGGGGGGCAGCTCCTCGGCGAAGATGGGCAGGTTGAAGGAGGCGAGGTCGAGGACTTCGGCCTGGACTCCCTCGGCCTCGTTCGCCCTGGAGGCGATCCATTCGGCCACGGAGGCCCCGGCGCGGTTGGGGCGGACAGATCCGAGGATGACGGCGATCTTGGTCATGGCAACTCCTTGGTGTCTCTCGGTACCACATCTGAAGTACTTGAATTATTAAGTACTCTAGGCCTTAGCGCCTACCCTCCGCAACCACGACTCGCCTCACCGGCCGAAGCTCCATTACCTCCTGCAGGCACTCGCACCCCCAGAGCCGGAAGAGCCGGAAGCATGGAAAACGCCCCTCGCGCGGACCAGCGCTTGCTGGTCCGCACGAGGGGCGCGACGCCCAGGGAGGCGCCATCGCAGCGCTTCATCCTCGTGTCAGGTCACTGGGATCCGCGCGGTATTGCATCAGGAACAGCCAGGGCACATCAGTTTGTGGCAGCGACGATCGCCCTGACCATCGCCGGAACCTCGCCCTCGCGGAAGGCCGCCGGAGTGAACTCGCCGTCGGTCCAGTCGGTCGCGACGTGCAGGGCGACATGCGGGCCGACGACGAAGGAGTTGAAGGATCCCAGAACCTGGCGCAGGTGCTCGATAGCGCGCAGGCCGAGCTGGTAGGAGTAGCCGACCACGCCGGTCGCCTTGCTCTCGAGCACGGAGGGGACGAGGTAGTCGATGGCGTTCTTCAGGGACCCGGGGATCGAGTGGTCGTACTCGGGGGTCACGAAGATGACGGCGTCATAGGAGCCGAGCTTCTCGTTCCAGGCCACACCGGCGGGGTTCTGGGGCATGGCGATGGCCGGTGGGAGCTCCTCGGCGAAGAAGGGGAGGTTGAAGTCGGTCAGGCGAAGGACCTCGGCCTCGACGCCGTCGACCAGGCTGGACTGGGCGGCGACCCAGTCGGCGACGGCGGCACCGGCTGAGGTGGGGCGGACGGAGCCGTGAACGACGGCGATGCGGATGGGCATGAGGGACTCCTTGCAGGAATTGTGAATATTTAAAATGCCAACCAATAAGTCGAGCACCATCTAGTTGATATATGAATCATTTTAGTGGCCGGCCCCCACTTGTCAAAGCCTCATCACATGGCGCGAAGACCACACATAAGCTCTTCATGACCCACATATCTCGAGATGCTCCGGTTCGGCGCCCTGTTGGGGAGGGCTCCGCCGTGGGCACGCGCTCTCAGCCTAGCGTCCTCCGCATGAGCGCAGTGAGACCAGCACGACACTATTCCCACCTCCGACACCCTTCCCCCCGATCATCACGCTCGCGACGGGCGGCAGGCACCGCCTCCCGCGCCTCATCCCGCCAGGCGCCACCGCATTCCTCCCCGCCTGATCCATTCCTGCCCGACCTGTCCGTCCGCGATGCCGACTGGCTGCGCGCGGAGATGCTGCGCCAGGTCTGCCTGCGCTTCCCCGGGAGCCGACTCGACTCGCCCGTCTCGCTGCGCACGCCCCAAGGCGCGAGACTCGTCCTGCACCGGATCGCCGCGTGCCTGGCCCGCACGGAGCGGGAGCTGTGGGAGGAGGCCCTGGGCCATCACATCAGCGCTCTCATGGCGGCCGTGCGCCCGGACGGCATGCCGCGCGAACTCGAGGACTACTCGGACGAGGAGGTACTGGGAGCCCTGAGGCTGCGACTGGTGCCTCCGAGCAGGGATATCCCCGCCGAGGCCGATGAGCCCGAGATCGCCCCGGGCCTGCGCCTCACGCGCGTCATGGACATCGGCGGGCTCCTGGTCTCCCAGCCCTCGGCCCGCCTCTATGAGCGCCTGGGCGAGGAGAGGGTGGACGCCGCCGCGCTCGCCAATGCCCGCATCGTCCTGGACAGGGCGGAGCACGTGGACGCCGGCGAGGGCATCCATCTCATCGGCTCGGACTCGATGCTGACAGCGGCGCTGGCGATGAGCCTGACCGAGGTATGCCAGCAGCGGAGCATCCCGCATCCGCCCGACGGCTTCGTCCTGACGCTGCCCGAGCAGGAGTCGCTGGGAATCCTGCCCCTGGCCGAAGGCGTCGATGAGGCGCATCTCAATGCTCTGCTGACGTGGTCGCTGACTCGGTGGGCGCGCGCGGAGCACCCGCTATCGGCCCTGCTCTACCACGTGAGCGCCGACGGCTCCTGGTCACCGCTCACGGCACCGGGGCCCTCCATCGAGCGCCCGCTCATCACTCTGAGGGATCTGCCCGAGCCGATCTGGCGCCACTTCGCATGGTTCTTCACGCCCTACGACGAGTACCCGCCGGACGCCCTGCCCGGCATGGCCTTCGGGCTATGAGCGCGCCGCCCGCCGGTACCGGGCGGGCGGCGCGGTCCGCGCGGTACCGCCGTCCGTACTGGTCGTACTGGCGGCGGCGGGCCTCAGCGCGCCAGGAAGAAGCCGGCGGCGGGGTCTTCCGTCTCCTCGTGGTAGGCGTAGCCGAGGCGATCCATGTGCTCGCGCAGCTCGCGGGCCTCCGCCTCCGGACTGAGGCCGCGGGCCCCCACCTGGAAGGCGCACAGGATACGGCCGTAGTCGGCGCCGTCGGTCCGGTAGTGGAAGAGGGTGACGTTCCAGCGGGTGCCGAGCACTTCGAGGAAGTGGACGAGCGCCCCCGGGGACTCGGGGAATTCGAAGCTGAAGAGCCGCTCGGTCAGCCCGGCCGGGGCCCGCCCCCCGATCATCGAGCGCACGTGGACCTTGGCGAGTTCGTCGTCGGTGAGATCGACGACGCCGTACCCGGCCCTCTCCAGGTCCGCGACGATCTCGGCGCGCTCCTCGCGCCCGCGGCTCAGCCCCACGCCCACGAAGATGCGGGCGGGGCCGGGCTCGAGGGATCCGTCGAGGCCCGGCGCCGCCCGGTAGTTGAACTCGGTGACGCTGCGCCCACCGAGGATCCGGGCGAAGCGCAGGAAGGAACCGCGCTCCTCGGGGATGGTCACCCCCAGGATCGCCTCGCGCTGCTCACCGATCTCAGCGCGCTCGGAGATGTAGCGCATCTGGTGGAAGTTGAGGTTGGCTCCCGAGACAACGCATGCCAGGCGCTCCCCGGCCAGGCCGCGCTCGGAGGCGTAGCGCTTGAGGCCGGCCAGGGCGACGGCGCCGGAGGGCTCGGAGATGGCACGCAGGTCCTCGAAGAGGTCCTTGACGGCGGCGGAGACCTCGTCGGAGGAGACTGTGATGACGTCATCGAGCAGCTCGGAGCACAGGCGGTAGGTCTCATCCCCGATGCGGCGCACGGCCACGCCCTCGGCGAAGAGCCCCACCCGGCCGAGCGTGACGGGCGCGCCCTGGGCGAGTGCCGCGGTCAGGCAGGCGGATTCCTCGTGCTCGACGCCGATGATGCGCACATTCGGCAGGAGCTGCTTGATGAGCACGGCGATGCCGGAGGCCAGGCCGCCCCCGCCCACGGGCACGAAGACGCGGTCGAGCCCGGCATCCTGCTGGATGATCTCCAGGCCGATGGTCCCCTGACCAGCGATGACACGGGGATCGTCGAAGGGTGCCACATAGGTCAGGCCGTCCTCGTCGGCCAGGCGCTGCGCCTCGGCCTTGGCGGTGTCGAAGTTGTCGCCGTGGAGCAGGACCTCTCCGCCCAGGGCGGCAACGGCGTCGACCTTGATGCGGGGGGTGACGGTCGGCATGACGATGAGGGCGCGGCAGCCGAGCAGCGCCGCGGACCGGGCGACGCCCTGGGCGTGATTCCCGGCCGAGGCGGTCACCACACCGCGAGCGCGCTCGTCGTCGGAGAGCATGCGCATGCACGTGTAGGCGCCGCGGATCTTGAAGGAGTGGACCGATTGCAAGTCCTCGCGCTTGGCGGCCACCTCACAGCCCAGGCGCGCGGAGAGGGCGTCCATGCGCTGCAGGGGCGTGTGCTCGGCGGCCTCGTAGACGGGGGCGCGCAGGATCGCGCGCAAGTACTGGGAGGAGTCCCACGGGGTATCGGTGCCGTCAGGTTCATTCACGTCGTCAGCCTAGAGGAGTCGGCTCGCGGCCCCGTCGGCGCCACCAGTCCGTGGCCGCCGGCTATCGCCGGGCCGGCGGTGACACACAGGTGGACAGCGGGACCCGCGCCGGGGCCGTGGACAGTCCAGCGCCGCCGCCTGGCTCCGCCTCCGGCGCGGCGGCCCGGCCTGACCACGACCCCTACGACGCCCTCAAGACGCCCCTCACCATGACGTGAGTCACTATTGCGCGTGATGGTCATGCCCGAATATTCTTAAACCATAACTCCCCGCCGTCCTCAAGGACTGGCGGGGTCTAACTTTTTCCGGAGACCTCCGCGACCCTCAAGATGGCAGTCGTCGTCGACTACCAGAACATCCACCTCACAGGAGCATCCCTGTTCCTCCCCGGGCCCCCACCCGAGGAGGGCCTCATCGACCCCTTCCGCTTCGCCTGCCAACTCGCCCAGGCGCGCAACGCCAAGATCACCGATGAGCGCCACGGGGCCACCATCGAGCGCATCGAGGCCTTCCGGGGCCCGCCCATCCAGCAGGACGACCCCGGCGCCTACCGGCGCAGAAAGCAACCTGGGAGCGCGGACACCACGCCATCACGCCCACGCACCGCCTGTTGCGGCCACCGCCCCGCCGCGGTATGGTTTCCTCATTCCGCCCCGCAATCCTCTCGGATTGGCGGGGTTTTTTGCCCAGGTGAGGTACCCGTCATGGATCGCGTCGCCGTCTTCGTCGACTACCAGAACGTCGTCGGCTGGGCGAAGCGCTGCTTCAGCGCCGCTGACGGCCACATCCGGCCCAAGACCGCAGCCGAGCTCCTCGTCAGCCGCCGCCGCAGACCCAGCCAGCTCGTCGGCACCCGCGTCTACCGCGGCCGGCCCAACCCCACACGCCAGGCCGTCTCCGCCCGAGCCAACGACCGCCAGACAGCCGACTGGGAAGCAACCGGCGTCACCGTCATCCGACGCAACCTCCAGTACCCGCCCCAGTGGCCCGACATCCCCGCCTCCGAGAAGGGCATCGACGCCGCCATCGCGTCGACCTCGTCAAGCACGCCATGAAGGGCAGCATCGACGCCGCCATCGTCTTCACCAGCGACACGGACATCCTCCCCGCAATCGAGCTCGTCTACAACGAGACTCCCTGCCACGTCGAGCTCGCCTGCTGGAGCGGCGGCCGCCGCCTCCGCATCAACAGCACCCAGACCCCCTGGTGCCACTTCCTCACCGAGGCCGACTTCCTCCACGTCCAGGACCCCACCGACTACGCTGACCCGAACCTCCCCAGCACCTGACGCCTCACTCCCACGCCTCATCGGCTGAGTGCTCGGTGGAGGGTGGAGCGGTGCACGCCCAGATCGCGGGCCACGACCGCCCTGGGCACGCCCGCGGCCACGCGCTCCCTGGCCTGGGCGAGGTCGGCGTCACTCAGGGAGCGCGCGCCTCACATGCCGAGCCTGGACAGGTCGCGCACGGCGCCCAGGTCTGCGCTTGTGGCGAGCATGGCGTAGGCGCGCAGCGCGGCGCTCACGTGGCGCGGGCGCTCCTCGTGCGGCGTCCAGGCGGCCTCGCCCCGAGCCTCCTCGGCGGCGCGGCGCGAGGCGATCTCGTCGTCGGACAGGCGCACGGAGATCGAGCGGGCCGGAATGTCGATGTCGATGACATCCCCCGTGCGCACGAGCCCGATGAGCCCGCCCGCCGCGGCCTCCGGGGAGACGTGCCCGATGCTCAACCCCGAGGTGCCGCCGGAGAAGCGGCCATCGGTGAGCAGCGCACACTCCTTGCCCAAGTGCATGGACTTGATGTACGTGGTCGGGTACAGCATCTCCTGCATGCCCGGACCGCCGCGCGGGCCCTCATGGCTGATGATGACGACGTCACCCGCCTTCACCTTCCCCCCCAGGATCCCCTCGACAGCCTCGTCCTGAGACTCGAAGACCACGGCCGGCCCGGAGAAGGTGAGGATGGAGGCGTCCACGCCGGCAGTCTTGACGATGCAGCCCTTGGTCGCGATGTTGCCGAAGAGGACCGCCAGGCCGCCGTCGCGCGAGTAGGCGTGCTCCAGGTCGCGGATGCAGCCGGCCTCGCGGTCAACGTCATGGGACTCCCAGCGCGAGGCCTGGGAGAACATCTCCGTGGTGCGCACGCCCGCGGGCGCCGCGAGGTAGCGAATCCGGTCCGCCTCGCTCACCGAGGAGCCGAGCGCGCCGTCGTCACCGGGGCGGGCCAGGTCGAAGGCGGCGAGCTCGTCGTCGAGGGTGCAGCGCAGGACCGTGCGCGTGGATGTGTCCAGCAGTCCGGCGCGGTCGAGCTCGCCGAGGATGCCCATGATGCCGCCGGCGCGGTGAACGTCCTCGATGTGGTAGATGGTCGTCGACGGCGCGACCTTGCACAGGTGCGGGACCTTGCGCGAGAGGCGGTCGATGTCGGCCATGTGGAAATCGACGCCGGCCTCACGGGCCGCGGCCAGCAGGTGCAGGACCGTGTTCGTGGAGCCGCCCATGGCGATGTCCAGGCTCATGGCGTTCTCGAAGGCCGCCTTGGTGGCGATGGAGCGCGGCAGGACGGTGGAGTCGTCACCCTCGTAGTAGGCGCGGGTGATCTCCACGATCTGGCGGCCGACGGCATCGAAGAGCCCGCCGCGATCGGAGTGCGTGGCCAGCAGCGTGCCGTTCATGGGCAGGGCCAGGCCCAGGGCCTCGGTGAGGCAGTTCATGGAGTTGGCGGTGAACATGCCCGAGCAGGAGCCGCAGGTGGGGCAGGCCAAGCGCTCGATGGCGGAGATCGTCTCATCATCCACGGTGGGGTCGGCGGCGTCCATCATGGCGTCGATGAGGTCGAGCTTGCGGGTGGTTCCGTCCGCGGCTGTCATCTTGCCCGACTCCATCGGCCCGCCGGAGACGAAGATCGTGGGGATGTTGAGGCGCAGCGCGGCCATGAGCATGCCGGGGGTGATCTTGTCGCAGTTGGAGATGCACACCAGGGCGTCGGCGCAGTGGGCGCCCACCATGTACTCCACCGAGTCGGCGATGAGGTCGCGCGACGGCAGGGAGTAGAGCATGCCGTCGTGGCCCATGGCGATGCCGTCATCGACGGCGATCGTGTTGAACTCCTTGGCGATGCCGCCCGCCGCCTCAATCCGGCGGGCCACGCGGCGGCCGACATCGCGCAGGCCGACGTGCCCGGGGACGAACTCGGTGAAGGAGTTGGCGATGGCGATGATGGGCTTGCCGAAGTCGGTGTCCTTGACACCGGTGGCGCGCCAGAGCGCGCGGGCACCGGCCATATTGCGGCCAGATGTGGAGGTGGCGCTGCGGTACCGCGGCATAAGGGCTCCTGTTCTCGGCTCGGCAGGGCCGACGACGATGAGGCGATGCCCAGATTAGCGGCCACCATGTCATCTCGATGCGGGTGGTCACTGTGCGGTCCTCGCACGCGCCTCTCGCTCCGGACCGGTCTCGTTCCTGATGTCGACCGGTCTCGGCGAAGGGGGGTGGGCGCTGCTCACATGACGCCGAGGATCTCCGTGACGAAGACGAGGGTGGCGCCGCCCTTGATGCCGGCCTGCGGCACGCCGCGCTCACCGTAGCCGAGCTCGGCGGGGATCGACAGCAGGACGCGCGATCCGACGCGCTGGCCGACGAGGCCGTCGTCCCAACCGCGGATGACCATGCCGACGCCGATCTGGAAGCTCAGGGGCTGGCCGCGGTCGTAGGAGTTGTCGAAGACGTCGCCGTTCCAGGACTGACCGAGGTAGTGGGCGACGATGGTGTCCCCGGCCTCGACGACCTGGCCGTCACCGGCGTCGAGCACCTGGACCTGGAGGCCCGCGGGGGCATCCGGGCCGGGGAAGGTGAGGACCGGCTTGGTGCCCTTGGCACCCTCAACAGTGGGCATATTCGAGTTGATCATGCGCGCCAGCCTACGCGATGAGCCCTGGCCCTCGCTGATCGGAGCGCCGCCTCTCCGCCGGCCGCCCATGCGGCGGGGCCGGCCGGGTCATGCCCGGTCGGCCCCGCGCCCCCGCGAACGGGAGAGGACGCTGAGCGGATCAGTCGTCGGAGAAGATCGCCAGGATCCGAAGGATCTCGATGTACAGCCACACGAGGGTGACGACGAGCCCGAAGGCCCCGGCCCATGCGTAGCGGGTGGGCAGGCCGGCCTCGACGCCCCGCTGGATTGACTCGAAATCCATCGCCAGGCTGAAGGCCGCCATGACGACGGCGAGCAGGCCCACGATGATGCCGACCGGAATGCCCGCGATCTCCAAGGAACGCAGGCCGAAGGGCCCGCCGACGTCGGAGAACATCATGACACCGAAGTTGAGCAGGCAGAAGACGAGGTAGCCGCCCATGGCGAGCATGAGGATCCGCTGCGCCTTGCCGGACAACCGGAAGCCGCCGATCTTGTAGGCGCCGAGCATGACGGCGAACACCGCGACGGAGGCCAGCACCGCCTGGATGACGATCCCGGGGAAGCGCGCCTCCATGACGCCGGAGAAGGCGCCGAGCATGGCGCCCTCGCAGGCCGAGTAGGCCAGGATGAGCGCGGGCGAGGGCACCTTCTTGAAGGAGTTGACCAGGCCCAGGACGAGGGCGCCGATCGCCCCTCCGAGCATCAGGAGGACGCCGATGGGGGATGTGGAGGGGGTGGTCGCCATGACCCAGGAGACGGCGCCGACGGCGAGAATGACCGCGAACATCGCGGCCGTGCGCATGATGACGTCGTCGTAGGTCATGCGGCCGCGGTCCACGTTGGTGGCGGCCGGGGCCCCGTACTGGGTCTCCATCCGGTCGAGCTGGGCCGGGGTGACCTGGCCGTAGCCCGCCTGCTGGGGAGCACCGTATCCCACTGGCTGGCCGTACGGCGCCTGCCCGTAGGGGGCGGCCTGGCCGTACTGCTGGGCCTGGACGTACTGGCCCGGCTGGTACCCGGGCATCGCGGGGTACCCGGCGGGGGTGGTCTGGGGCGTCGCGACGGCGGTGCGCGCCCCGCCGTTGAAGGCCGGGTTTCGATCGAAGAAGGGGTTGCTCAAGGGTATGTGTCCTCTCTGGACGGGGACTGCCGACGGCGCGGCCCGGCTCGGGCCCTCCATCTCAACGCCGCCATCCTGCCGCACATTCCCCTTCCCGGTCGACCGTCGTCCCGGGCACGAGTACCCACCTCCGCCCGGTCTCCTCGCCGTCTCCGCATCTCCCCCGCGTCTCCTCCCCGAGGAGGAGACGCGTCCACCGTGGGTCCTGCCCCGCTCCCCTCGCAGATTCATCCCGCGCGCCGATGGACCGGCGAGTACCGTTGACTAGCCTGGTACCACGCCGTCGGGACTAGCCGGGACCAGAACAGTCACCTCTCCGGTCCCGACGGCGCCCAGCGACCCCGTCGGGCCGCGCGAGCCGCACGGCGATCAGCCCCCCGAACCTAAGGAGCCCGGAACCATGATCGAGGCACGTGGATTGACGAAGCGCTACGGCGACAAACTGGCCGTGGACAACATCTCCTTCACCGTCGAGCCCGGCGCCGTCACCGGCTTCCTGGGCCCCAACGGCGCCGGCAAATCCACCACCATGCGCATGATCATGGGCCTGGACAAGCCCACCGCCGGCACCGTGACCGTGGCCGGCAAGAAGTACAAGGACCTGAACGCCCCCCTGTGCTCCGTCGGCGCCCTCCTGGACGCCAAAGGACTGCACGGATCACGCTCGGCCCGCGCCCACCTCACGCAACTGGCTGTCTCCAACGGCATCCCCACCAGCCGCGTCGACAAGGTCCTGGACATCACAGGCCTGACCCAGGTGGCCAAGAAGCGAGTCAAGGGGTTCAGCCTCGGGATGGGCCAGCGGCTGGGCATGGCCGCGGCCCTCCTGGGCGACCCCGACATCCTCATCTTCGACGAGCCCATCAACGGCCTCGACCCCGAGGGCGTCATCTGGGTGCGCCAGACCTGCCGCGCCCTGGCCGCCGAGGGACGCACCGTCTTCATCTCCTCGCACCTGATGAGCGAGATGTCCCAGACCGCCGACCGCCTCATCGTCATCGGCCGCGGCCGCATCCTCACCACCGGCCCCGTGAGCGAGATCATCGCCTCGGCCACCACCGACACCGTGCGCGTGGCCTCCCCCCAGGCCACCGACCTCGCGGCCCTCCTGGCCTCCCAGGGCATCACCGTCGCCACCCCCGAGCCCGGAGTGCTGACCCTCACCGAGGCTCCCGCCGCCCGCATCGGCGAGCTCGCCGCCGCCCACGGCATCACCCTGCACGAGCTGACCACCATCAAGGCCAGCCTCGAGGACGCCTACCTCGAGCTCACCGGAGGCGCCACCGAGTACAGCACCGCTCCCGCCCAGGCCAACCGTCCCAGCACGCGCGGAGCCCACCGAGCCTGACCCCGCCGCCCCCAAGGAGAACCCCCATGACCGCACCCACCACCCCCGGCACTGCACGGCGAGCCACCCGCGCCCCCCGCATCAACGGCAAGCAGACCTTCGGCCGCGCCCTGCGCTCGGAATGGCTCAAGCTCCGCACCCTGCGCTCGACCTGGATCGCCTCCGCCATCACCATGAGCATCACCGTCCTCTTCGGCGCCGGCATCACCATCGCCTTCGGCATATCCTCGAATTCCGATTTGCCCGCAAACGCGGCCGACAACATCGCCGCCGGGACGCCCTTCGGGCAGATCGCCGTCGCCGTGCTCGCCGCCCTCATGATCACCGGCGAGTACGCCTCCGGCCAGATCCGCTCCACCCTGACCGCCACCCCCCACCGCTCACAGGTCTTCGCGGCCAAGTCCCTGGTCACAGCTATCTTCGCCTTCCTCCTCGGAGCCGTCTCCGTCCTCCTGGCCTGGGCCATCTCCGCTCCGTTCATCGGGGACCACGCGGTGTCCCTGACCGACGCCGAGTACGCCGGCTACATCTGGGGGGCAGGCCTCGGCTTCGCCGCCATCGCGCTGATGGGCCTCGCCCTGGGATTCATCTTCCGCTCCACCGCCGGGGCGATCTCATTGGCGGTCGTCCTCCTCTTCGTCATCACCATCCCCTTCAGCATCTTGTCGTTGCGGTTCGAGTGGGCCATGAATCTGGCCGAGACCCTGCCCGGCAACGCCGTGCTCGCCCTGACCGACCCCTTCGCCCGGGCCCACTCCTGGAGCGGCTTCCTCAACCACTGGCAGGCCGCTCTCGTGTCCTGCGCCTGGTTCATCATTCCCACGATCATCGCTTACACGGTCTTCTCCCGGCGCGATGCCTGATGATCATCCGATGAGCCCAGCGCCCCTCAACGAGCCCGCCGCAGCCCTCCCGGGGGCTGCGGCGGGCCTCGCCGTCCCCGGGCCCGAAGCCGCTCCGGAGACCCCGCCTCAGTCCCGCTCCCCCGAGGGCGGCCAGGGCCGATGTCCCCGACGCCGGCGCCTGCGCGCCATCGGGGCGTCCATGCCGCCGATCGCGGTGGACCTGCTCATCACCGCGGCGGTCGCAGGGCTCTCCCTGACGGTCACCCTCAACACCCTCCTCGGTCTCGAGGCCCTCGGCGCCGGCTCCAGCACGCAACCGTGGCTGCCGTTCTCCGTCGTCATCTCAGCGCTGTGCCCGGCCTGCCTGCTCCTCCGGCGGCGGGCCGCCCGCCTCGCCTGGGCCGTGGTGACCCTGGCACTACCGGTCCACCACATCGCTCTGATGCTCCTCTGGCTCGATGACCTCCGCGCGGCCCCCGTCCTCGACATCGTCCCCCACTTCTTCCTGCCGGCAGCCTCGATCATCCTCGGGACGATCGCCGCCCGCTTCCCCTTGCGCCACGGCTGCGGCGCCGCCCTGATCACGACTCTCACCGCCATCATCAGCCAAGCCGGATTCGACGCGGTGATCAATCGGATGGATCCGGTTGAGCTCCTCTCCTCGCGCATGATCATGCAGAACTCCTTCGTCATCGTGCTCCTCAACCTGGGCGGCACGGCAATCGGCCTGACGATCCGCACCCAGCGGGCCCGGCTGACCCGTGAGCTCGAGCGGTCCCATCGGATCGCCCTGGAGAGGGAGCAGGCGAGCCTCCTGGCGGTCGCCGCCGAGCGCTCCCGCATCGCCCGCGAGATGCACGACGTCGTCGCCCACTCCCTGGCCGTCATGGTCACCATGGCCGACGGCGCGGCGGCCTCCCTCGACCGGAATCCCGAGATGGCCCGGCAGGCGATCGCGGCACTGGCGCAGACGGGCCGCAGCGCCCTGGCCGACACGCGGAGGCTCGTCGGCGTGCTGCGCGAAGACCCGCAGGTCGGCGCCCTCACGACCCGCGCCACCGGCGTGGCTGACGACTCGACCGACATCGACGGCAAGCGCATCAAGGACCTCCCCGTCCCCGAGTTCGCCCCTCCCGGCACGGTCGCGCCGCGCGAGCCCACAACCGCCGTCGCCAACCTGCGGCGCGCCGCCGCAGCCCACGCGGACGGCAGCGGCGGCGATGCGGTCCCCATGAGACCGGCCCCCGAGCAGGCGGATCTCCAAATCCTCGTCGACCGCCTCGCCTCCGCGGGAATCCCGATCACCTACTCCTGGCGGGGGCGCGACCTTCCTGAGGACCGAGGGCTGCAGATGACCCTCTTCCGCCTCGCCCAGGAGTCCCTGACCAACGTGCTCCGCTACGCCCCCACCACGAGCAGGGTGAGCGTTGACGTCCAGAGGCGCATCGGGACCGCCGTGCTCACGGTGGACAACGAGGCCGCCCCCGGCACCACCCCCATGCACGGCTCGGGGAAAGGACTCATCGGCATGCGGGAGCGCGCAGCCGTCTATGGTGGCAGCGTTCAAGCAGGGCCCCGCGCCTCGGGATGGCGCGTACGCGCGGTCCTGCGCTGGGACGAGGAGGACCAGGAGGGATCCGCGCCATGGCAGATGCCCATGTGAACGGGGCCGATACGGCCGAGCAGACCGACCCCGCGCCCAAAGCGGCGTCGCCGGAGGGCGCCGGCGCCCCGGTGCGCGTGATCCTGGCCGACGACCAGTCCCTCATGCGCATGGGATTCCACATGGTCCTCGACGCCGAGGAGGGCATCGAGGTCGTCGGCGAGGCCTCCGACGGCACAGCCGCCGTCGCCCAGGCCCGGGCCCTCCAACCGGACGTCATCCTCATGGACGTGCGCATGCCCGGCATGGACGGCATCGAGGCCACCGCGAGGATCACCGCCGAGTGCCCGCAGACGCGTGTCCTCATCCTGACCACCTTCGACCTGGACGAGTACGCCTTCGCGGGCCTGCGGGCCGGGGCCTCGGGGTTCCTGCTCAAGGACACCCGGCCCACCGAGCTCGCTGAGGCGATCCGCACCGTGGCCGGCGGGGAGGCGGTGGTCTCGCCGCGCATCACGCGCCGGATGCTGGAGATGTTCGCGGGCGACCTGCCGAACGCGGCCAGCGCCCCCGACTCCGAGGACCCGCGCCTGGTATCGCTGACCCCCCGCGAGAGGGAGATCCTCATCCTCATGGCCCAGGGCATGAGCAACCAGGAGATCGCGGACGAGCTCATCGTCTCCACGACCACGGTCAAAACCCATGTGGGCAACGTCCTGGCCAAGCTGGACGTGCGGGACCGGGTGCAGGCCGTCGTCGTCGCCTACGAGACGGGACTCATGGCGCCCTGAGTGAGACAGGGGGCGCGGCGGGCCCCGAAGCCGCCCGGCCCCTCTCGCCCCTTCCCTTCAGGCGGAGTGGAGCCGCCGCTGGGCGGCGTCGAGTCCGAGGAACACCACGCTCTCGACGGCGTCGGCGGCCTCCTCGCAGGTGACCGCCCACTCGGAGCGCTCACGCGCCGGGAAGTCCGAGAGCACGAAGTCGGCCGGGGCCTGGCGACCGGGCGGCCGGCCGATGCCCACGCGCAGGCGGGCGTAGTCGCGCGTGCCCAGGGCCTGGGAGATCGACCTCAATCCGTTGTGCCCGCCCTCGCCACCGCCGCGCTTGAGACGCATCTCATGGGGACTGATGTCGAGCTCGTCATGGATGACGAGCAGGCGCGCGGCGGGGTCGACGCCGTAGAACCGCACGAGGGCCTTGACCGGGCCACCGGAGACGTTCATGAAGGCCTCCGGGCGGGCGAGGATGACGCGCGGCCCCGGCGCGCCGCCGGACAGGAGGCCGAGGCGGACCTCAGTGACGCGGGCGCGGGCCTTGTGGCGGGAGAGCCGGGACCCGGTCCGCCCCGCCAGAGCGTCGATCACCATATGACCGATGTTGTGGCGGTTGTGGGCGTACCGGGCCTCGGGGTTCCCCAGGCCGACGATGAGCCAGGGGCCGCTCATGGGCGTTGGCCGCGCGTGCGCGTCACTCGGCGGCCGGGGCGGCCTCGGAGCCGGCGCCGGCCTCGGCGGCGTCGCCCGCATCGTGGGTCGTCGGGATCGTCACGTTGACGACAGCGAGCTCGGCGTCGGAGATCGCCTCGACGCCCTCGGGCAGGGCCAGGTCGGCCACGGTGATGATGGTGCCGCCCTCGACGCCGGTGATGTCGACGCCGATGGCCTCGGGGATGGCGATGGCCGGCGCGGTGACCTCGACGTGGTCGAGCTCGATCATGTGGATGGTGCCGGGAGCGGAGGTGCCCATGACGTTGACCGGCACCTCGACGTCGACGCGCTCATTGCGGTTGACCAGGAGGAAGTCGACGTGCTGCACGCCGGGGCGGATGGGGTGGCGCTGGATGTCCTTGACGATGGCGAGCAGGTCCTGGCCCTCCAGGTCGATGTTGATCAGGGCGTTCTCGTTGCCGCGCAGAGCGAGGCGAGTGGCGTGCTCCTCGAGGAGGATGTGGCGGGGCTCGGAGCCGTGGCCGTAGACGACGGCGGGGCACCGGCCATCGCGGCGGGCCTGGCGGGCGGCGCCCTTGCCGGAGCCGGTGCGGATGGTGGCCTTGAGGGTGATGGCGTTGGACATCTGGGTCTCCTGGGGAGGGCGGGGCGCGCCCCGCGCGTCGGTGGTCCGGCGTGGCGCGACGACGCGCGGCACGCTCCGGTGCCACCACGTCGATCACGGATGCACGCGCTCGCGCGTGTCCCTCGCCGGGGTTTCGGGCCAACAGTACGGCACACCGCCGGGTGCGGGCCAGGCGAGAGCCGGTGAGGCGGGCCACCCCGGGCGCCGTCATCGCGTCTGGGAGGCAGCCGGGTCGCCGGCCTCATGATCGCCGCGACCGCGCTCGCCGAGGACATGCCTCTCCTCACGCGCAATCCGGAGGTTCTCCGAGGGCTCGACGAGTTGATCACCGTCGTTGCGCTGTAGCGGGATTCGGCGAGGCTCATCGATTCCCCGACGCCCCCGGACGCTCTCGGGACAGGGCCCAGCGTCAGTCGGCCTGTGGAAAACCGCCCGGTGTCGTTCCTGTTTTCGACCGGTCTCGGTGGGAGAGGAGGGCGGCGATGGTGGGCTGGCCGGGGGCTGAGGCTGCGGCGGGATCGGCGCTGAGGGCGGCGAAGGTGAGGGCGGAGCCGTAGCGCCAGCCCTCCAGGCGACTGCGCCGCCCTCGCTCCCCCATGGAGATGACCGCCACCGGGATGCTGAGACAGGCCCGGGCCCGCGCCGTCACCTGGAGCGCGCGGTCGACGTCCTCCTCGCTGCGCGGCATGACGGCGATCTTCGCGCAATCGGCGCCGCCGGTCTCCATCCGCTCCAGCCTCTCCAGCATCTCCCCGTCCGGCGGGGTGGCGGTGAAGTCGTGGCTCGACGCGACGACGGCGATCCCCGCCTCGTGGGCCCGCGCCGCCAGGGCGGTCAGGGCGCCGGTGGACAGCTCGACGTCGAGCGCGTCAGCGACCGCGTGCCCGGCGCGATGCTCGGCCTGGAGGTCGATGAGCGCGCCCAGGGCCTCGGCCTGCTCGCGCGGATCCATGGCCGCGCCACCGCCCTCGCGCCGGCTGCGCGCGGTGGCGAGCAGAGGCGTGCCGGTGGGGGCCAGGACCGCGGAGACCGCGAGGACGGCCTCATGCCAGAAGGCGGCCTGGGCCTGCGGTCCGGCGGCCTGCGGCGATGAGAGCAGGTCGAGCCGGAGCTCGACGAGATCCGCTCCGGCCGCCGCCGCCGCGAGCGCCTGGGCGAGCGCGGAGCCTGAGTCCCCAGCGCTATCGGCGCCATCGATGGCGCCGGCTGTCGTGGCCACGGCGACGACCACGCGCTCCCCGCCGAGCTCGGCGGCCCCGATCCTCGCGGGGCGCGGGCAGAGCGGCGAACCAGGCGACGGGGTCCGGCCCGCCCCCGTGGCGGGAGCCTCAGCCACGGCGCCGCTCCCCGCCGTCGGCCAGGGACAGGGCGATGCCGTCGAGGATGTCGGTGAGCGAGGTGATCGCGGACTCCAGGGGGCGCCCGGCCTCGCCCGTGCGCTCGGCGACCCGGCCGATGACTTCGGACCATACGAGGGCTCCCGCGGCGATGACGTCGCGCCGCCCCGGGCGCAGGTAGCCCCAGGACTCGCGCTCGGCCGCCGTCGAGCGAAGGATCGCCTCGCAGGAGGCCAGCACGGTGCCCAGCGGCAGGCGGGAGCCGTGGATTGAGTCGGGCTCGAAGTCCGCCAGGCTCAGGGCGTGGGCGGTGATCGTGGTGATCGTGCCGGCCAGGCCCACGATCTCCTCGGCGGCGCCCAGGTCCATGACCTCCTCGGCGCGGTCGAGGAGATCGCACACATGCGCCCGGGCGGCGGCCTCGGCCGCGCGGGTGACGCCGTCGGCGAGGTAGCGCTCGGTGACGCGCACGGAGCCGGTGTCCAGGGAGATCGCAGCCTCGGGCACGCGCGCGCCGAGGACCAGTTCGGTGGAGCCGCCGCCGAGGTCGACGACGAGGCGCCGGCGGATGCCCTGCGCGCCGAGGAGAGAACCGGCGAAGGACAGGCGGGCCTCCTCCTGACCGGAGACGACCTCGGGCTCGATGCCGAGGCGCCGGCGGACGCCATCGACGAAGACGTCCCGGTTGCTCGCGTCCCTCGTGGCGGAGGTTGCGACGAAGCGCGTGCGCTGAGCGCCGGTGGCCCGGATGCGCTCGGCGTAGTCGGTGACGACATCCAGGGTGCGCTCAAGGGCCCCATCATCGAGGCGGCCGGTCCTGTCCACGCCCTGACCGAGGCGCACGATCATCGAATGCCGTTGGACTCTCTCCAGGCGCCAGCCGGTGGGTCCGCCGTCGGGGTGGGCGTCGGCGATGAGCAGGCGGATCGTATTCGTGCCGCAGTCGATCGCGGCAACGCGGGTGGGCATGGGCGCCATGGATCCTCCGAGCAGGGTCGGCAGTGGTCAGCAGCTGCAGCGGCGATCGTCCCACAGGCCGCGCTCGCGCAGGGCCTCCAGGGTGAGATCGCCGATCGGGTTGATGCCCGGGCCGGCGGCCAGGGCGTGCCCGAGGAGGGCGTGGAGGCATTTGACGCGGGTGGGCATGCCGCCCGCGCTCACTGCCTCGATCTCATGGGGGGAGCCGAGCTCGGCGCGGGCGGCCAGGTAGTGCCCGTGGGCGCGCCCGTAGGCGTCGGCGAGAGCCTGGTCCTGGCCGAGGCGGGCGTTGAAGTCCTCCATGAGGTGCTCGGCCTCGAGGGTGGAGCAGCCGCGCACGGCGGCGGGGTGCGTGAGGTAGTAGCTGGTGGGGAAGGGGGAGCCGTCAGGGAGGCGGGGCGCCGTGCGTACGACGGTCGGGCGGCCGCACACGCAGCGCGCCGCGATGGAGACGACGCCGCGGGGCACGCGCCCGAGTTGCTCGGCCAGGGCGTCGAGATCGGCCTGGGAGACTTCCGGGGGGGATGGGGGCATGGGGTTCTCGCTCACCGTCGCATTCTCCTCCGGCCGCTCCTGCACTCCCCGCCCCGTCTGATCGGCGCTCATCTCGTGGCCTCGGGGGTGGCGGGCGCCGCGGGGGAGGCGCTCGGGCTCGCGGAGGGGCCGGCGGCCGGCGTCGTCGCGCCACCGGCGACGGCGGCGGACTCCGTGAGGGCGTCGTACCAGGGGGCGCGGGTCTCCTCCTTGGCGGCGGCCCGGGCATCGGCATCGGCCTGCGCCTGCACCTCGTCGGCGCCGACGACGACGTAGCTCTTCTCCCCCGGCATCACGTAGGAGAGGCGCTCGCGCGCCTGGGCGCGCACGTAGGCCTCGTCCTTCCACTGGGCCGCCTCCTGCTCGAGGGCGGTGGCGGTGGCCCTGGCGGCGTCGATCTGCCGGGCGACGGCGTCGTACCGGGCGCGCTGAGCCAGGTAGTGGTTGAGGGTGGGCAGGACGACGACGAGCGCGAGAATGAGCACGGCCGCGAGCACGAGCAGGCGGACGGGCAGGGCGAGACCCTCCGGGCCTCCAAGGCGCAGGACTATCGGGGTCGACGCCGGCTCAGCGGTGCCGGCCCGGGCCGAGCCGCGCTCGGACGTCGTGCTGGGCCGTTCAGGGCGGTCGGAGCGCTCGGGCCGTTCAGCGCGGCGGGGGCGAACGGCGTCGCCGGTATCGGTGGGGCGCCCGGGCCCGGTGCCGCGGGGGATCGTGCGCGGGGCGGGGCGCGCCTCGGAGCGGGCCCTCGGGCGGGCGGGGGTCGGGCGGCGCGGGCTCATGGGGCGATCCTGCCGCAGGGCCGGGCCTCCTCCAAGCAGGCGCACGCGGGAGTGGTACGGGCCATGGGCGCGGAAGGATCACGGGGCGGTGGAGGCCAAAAGGCCTCGCGCGGGCCGACGGTCACCGGCCCGCGCGAGGCGGTGTGGGCGTCAGATCGCCCCGATCCAAGGGCGGGCACGGCGCCCGGCCCCGGGCTCAGGCCTTGAAACGCGGGAAGGCGGAGGCGCCGGCGTAGACGGCGGCCTCGCCGAGGGACTCCTCGATGCGCAGGAGCTGGTTGTACTTGTTGATGCGCTCGCCGCGGGCCGGGGCACCGGTCTTGATCTGGCCGGAGTTGGTGGCCACGGCGAGGTCGGCGATGGTGACGTCCTCGGTCTCACCGGAGCGGTGGGAGGTCATCGACTTGTAACCGGCGCGGTGCGCCATCTCGACGGCCTCGAGGGTCTCGGTGAGCGAGCCGATCTGGTTGACCTTGACCAGGAGGGCGTTGGCGGCTCCGAGCTCGATGCCCTTGGCGAGGCGCTCGGGGTTGGTGACGAAGAAGTCGTCGCCGACGATCTGGACGCGGTCGCCGATGCGGTCGGTGAGGGCCTTCCAGTCATCCCACTCGTCCTCGCTCAGCGGGTCCTCGATGGAGACGATCGGGAAGTCGGTGATGAGCTTCTCGTAGTAGTCGACCATGAAGGCGTTGTCGCGGGCCTCGCCCTCGAAGTTGTACGTCTTGGTCGCCTCGTCGAAGAACTCGGTAGAGGCGACGTCCATGGCCAGCGCGACATCGGCGCCCGGCTTGTAACCGGCCTTCTCGATGGCCTCGACGATGAGCTCGAGGGCCTCGCGGTTGGAGTCGAGGTTGGGGGCGAAACCGCCCTCGTCGCCCAGGCCGGTGGACAGGCCGCGGCCCTTGACGACGGCCTTGAGGGAGTGGTAGACCTCGGCGCCCATGCGCAGGGCCTCGAGGAAGGTCTTGGCGCCGATGGGGGCGATCATGAACTCTTGGATGTCCACGTTGGAGTCGGCGTGGGAGCCACCGTTCATGATGTTCATCATCGGGACGGGCAGGACGTGGGCGTTCGGGCCGCCGACGTACTGGAAGAGCTCGAGGCCGGCGGAGTCGGCGGAGGCGGCAGCGGCGGCCAGGGAGACGCCGAGGATGGCGTTGGCGCCGAGCTTGCCCTTGTTGGGGGTGCCGTCCAGGTCGATCATGAGCTGGTCGAGGCCGCGCTGGTCGGCGGCGTCGTAGCCGATGATCTCGGGGGCGATGGTCTCGTTGACGTTGGCGACGGCCTTCTCGACGCCCTTGCCGAGGTAACGGCCCTTGTCGCCGTCGCGCAGCTCGACGGCCTCGAACGCGCCGGTGGAGGCGCCCGAGGGGACGGCGGCGCGGGCGAAGGAGCCGTCCTCCAGGAGGATCTCGACCTCGAGGGTCGGGTTGCCGCGGGAGTCGAGGATTTCGCGGGCGTGAACGTTCTCGATGAGGGCCACTTGGTGCTCCTTTGTCGTGTGAACCGATCGGGGTGATCCGGATGCGATCCCAAGCCTACCGGGATGAGCAGGTCCGCACGAGGGCCATGGTCCCCGGATCGGCGGAGTTCACGTCCGGCGAGCACGCGTCCCGAACCCGGCCCCGGGCGCGGGACGCGGCAGCACTTCGGCGTCAGCGCGTGGCCGGCTGCTGCGCGCCGCGCTCCGGGGGGACGGGCCCGGCCGCGGAGGGAGCGAGGAGCCAGGGGCGGGCACTCGAGTAGCGCGGGGAGACCTCGACCTCCGCGGCACCGTCGATCCGCTGGATGTCGGCCTGCGCCTGCGCGGCCCGCGGGGCGCCGATGCCGCCCCGGCCGGGGTTGGAGATGATGCCGTACAGGTAGGTGGCGCGCATCGCCCGCCGCGCCTGGACGGAGTGCCTGCCCTTGCCGATCTGGTCGTCGAGCAGGAGATCGACCTGCTCATCGCTCACGGCCAGGCCCTGGGACGCGCAGACCTCCTCGATGATGTCGGCGGAGAGGAGGAGCCTGAGCGTCCCGGAGACGGGCCAGTTCAACGGCTTGAGCTCTTCAGCGGCCTCCTGAAGCTCCCTCTCCGTGATCGTCGTCGAGTGGGTGGTGCCATCGAGCCCCGTGTAGGAGGACGTAGCGGCGATGCCGGGCCGGACGGAGCAGGCCCCCAGGGCCGAAGCGCCGAGCAGGAGGGCCGCGGCGGCGGCGAGCAGTCGGGGCGCGCGGGAGGCGATCCGGGGAGCGGTCACAGTGCTTCTCCTGTTCTCACGGCGAGTCACCAAGCCATCGTATCCCCGAGTGGCGCCATCCACGCCGAGTGGAGCGTTCTACCCGCACCACTGGGGGCGAAGGATCGATCAACGGCGGCGCCGGTATGCGGTGGCCTCGGCCTCGTAGTCGGCCTCCCCGGCCACGACGGCGCGCAGCAGCACCTCTGCCCAGCGCAGGAGGGCCTCTCCCTCGATCGGCCCGCCGCCCATGCGCGCCGCGCCGGGGGCGGGCACCACGATGGTACGGGTGGCGGGCTTGATCGTCGTGCCCGGGTAGAGGCGGGTGAGCCTCATCCGACTGGATTCGGGCAGCTCCACGGGCGCGAAGCGGATGGACTTGCCCTGGGCCACGATCTCGCGCACCCCCAGCCCGGCCGCGAGCGCGCGCAGCCGAGCCAGCGCGGCCAGACGCGTCACCGGTTCGGGCACGGGTCCGTAACGATCGGCGAGCTCATCCAGCACGTCGGCCACCTGCTCATCGCTGCGGGCGGCGGCGAACTTCGTGTAGGCCTCCAGGCGCAGGCGCTCGTGGGGCACGTAGTCCTCGGGGATGGTGGCGTCCACGGGCAGCTCGATGCGCAGCTCGTCCTCGCCATCGTCCGCGACGCCGGCCCCCTCCCCCATCCCCAGGGAGCGCTTGTAGGCGGCCACGGCGTCGGAGACCATGCGCATGTACAGGTCGAAGCCGACCCCGGCGATATGACCGGACTGCTCCCCGCCCAGCAGGTTCCCGGCACCGCGGATCTCCAGGTCCTTCATGGCCACCTGCATGCCGGCACCAAGGTCGGTGTTGGTGGCGATAGTGCGCAGGCGCTCCAGGGCGGTCTCGGTCAGCGGCTTGTCCGCGGGGTAGAGGAAATAGGCGTAGGCGCGCTCGCGTCCCCGGCCCACACGCCCGCGCAGCTGGTGGAGCTGGGACAGGCCGAAGCGGTCAGCGCGGTCGACGATGAGGGTGTTCGCGTTGGAGACGTCCAAGCCGGTCTCGACGATCGTCGTGCACACGAGGACGTCGATCCGCTTGCGCCAGAAGTCGTCGATGACGGCCTCGAGCCGGGCCTCGCTCATCTGCCCGTGGGCGGTGGCCACGCGCGCCTCGGGAACGAGCTCGGCGATCCGGGCGGCGACGCGGTCGATGTCGGAGACGCGGTTGTGGACGAGGAAGACCTGCCCGTCGCGCAGGAGCTCGCGGCGGATGGCGGCACCGACCTGCTTGGTCTCCCAGGCCCCCACGTAGGTGAGGATGGGGTGGCGGTCCTCGGGCGGAGTGGCCAGGGTGGACATCTCGCGAATACCGGTCACCGCCATCTCCAGGGTGCGGGGAATGGGTGTGGCGGACATGGCCAGGACGTCGACATCGGTGCGCAGGGCCTTGAGGGCTTCCTTGTGCTCGACGCCGAAGCGCTGCTCCTCGTCGATGATGAGCAGGCCGAGGTCCTTGAAGCGCACCTGCCCAGTGATGAGGCGGTGGGTGCCGACGACGACATCGATGGAGCCGTCGGCGAGCCCGGCCAGGACCTCGGCGGACTCGGCCTCGGATTGGAAGCGGGAGAGCTGGGCGACGCGCACGGGGAAGCCCGCGTAGCGCTCGGTGAAGGTCTCCGCGTGCTGACTGACCAGCAGGGTCGTGGGGGCCAGGACCGCGACCTGCTTGCCATCGGCCACGGCCTTGAAGGCGGCGCGCACGGCGACCTCGGTCTTGCCGTAGCCGACGTCGCCCATGATGAGGCGGTCCATGGGCTGGGGCCTCTCCATGTCGGCCTTGACGTCGTCGATGGTGGCCAGCTGGTCGGGGGTCTCGGTGTAGGGGAAGGCCTCTTCGAGCTCGGCCTGCCAGGGGGTGTCGGGACCGAAGGCGTGCCCTGCGGCAGCGGCGCGGGCGGCGTAGAGGCGCACAAGCTCGCCGGCGATCTCGCGGACGGCCTTGCGCGCCTTGGACTTGGTCTTGGCCCAGTCGGCGCCGCCCATTTTGTTCAGGGCCGGCGCATCCCCGCCGACGTACTTGGTGACCTGATCGAGGGAGTCGGTGGGGACCATGAGCCGGTCGCCGCTCTGGCCGCGCTTGGAGGGCGCGTACTCGATCACGAGGTACTCCCGGGTGGCGGCGCTCTTGCCCGTGCCGACGGCGCGGCGCCGCAGCTCGATGAATCGCCCGACGCCGTGCTGGGCGTGGACGACGAGGTCGCCGGGGCGCAGGGACAGGGGGTCGACGGAGGCGCGGGAGCGGCGGGCGGGCAGGGCCTTGGGGCCGCGCGGGCCGGTGGAGGCGCGCCCGGTGAGGTCCGACTCGGCGATGAGGGCGAGACGCGGCCCCTCGGCGACGAAGCCGTGGCCGGCGGAGGCCTGGGTGATGCGCACGACGCCGTCGCCCCGCGGCCCATCGTCGGCGACGGACCACCCGAGATCGGCGGGCTCGTCGAGCTGGGTGACGATGCGGGCGGGCACATCGCCGTCGGCGAGCAGCTGGGCCATGCGGCGGCCGGGCCCGGGCCCGTCGGTGGCCACGACAACGCCCCACCCCTCGCGGGCCATGCGGCCGAGGTCCATGACGGCCTCGTCGAGACGGCCCCGGTAGCCGGCGGGATCGCGCAGCGCCGGCGCCGTCGCATCCGGGGAGGAGGCCAGGGAGGTGAGCGACCACCAGCCCAGGTTGCTGGACAGGGCCAGCGCTCGGGCCTCGCCGAGGCTCGCGAAGGCGGCGGCGGACAGGTCCACGGGGACGGTTCCGCCGGAGGCGGCGGAGGTCCAGGCGGCGGCGAGGAACTCGGAGGTGGTGGCCACGAGGTCCTCGGCGCGCCTGCGGATGCGCTCGGGCTCCAGGGCGACGACGAGTCGTGGCCCGACGAGGTCGAGGACGGGCACCATGCGAGGGGCGAGCACGGGAGCGAGGGACTCCATGCCCTCGCAGGGGATGCCCTCGGCGATCTTGTCGAGCATGTCGGCGGCTCCCGGGATCGCCCCGGTCAGTGCCCGGGCGCGCTCACGCACGGCGTCGGTGAGGAGCAGCTCGCGGCAGGGATGGAGGGTGGCGCCGTCCAGCTCCTCCACTGTGCGCTGATCGGCGACGGCGAAGGAGGAGACGGATTCGATGTCGTCGCCGAAGAAGTCGACGCGCACGGGGCGCGGCAGTGTGGGTGGGAAAACATCGAGGATGCCGCCGCGCACGGCGAACTCGCCGCGCGCCTCCACCATATCCACCCGGGTGTAGGCGGCGTCGGCCAGTCGGGCGGCGATGGCCTCCAGGCCCTCACTGGGGCCGGCGGCGAGTCGGATGGGCTCGATCTCCCCCAGGCCGTCGATGACGGGCGCGAGCAGGGCGCGGATGGGGACGACGAGGACGCGGATGGGGCCGTCGGCACTCGCGGGCCCCTCGACGGGGTGAGCGAGACGGCGCAGGACCGCGAGCCTGGTGGCCACGGTGTCCGCCCGCGGCGAGAGACGCTCGTGGGGCAGGGTCTCCCAGGCGGGGAGGACCGCGATATCGGTGGGCGGCAGGTAGCAGGCGAGGGCGGCGGCGAGCTCCTCGGCGTCGCGGCCGGTGGCGGTGACGCCGAGCAGTGGCGTCCCCTCACCCCCGGCGCCGGAGGCGCCGGGCTCCACCCCGACGGCGCGAGCGACGCCGCGCTCCCCCATCGCCATGGCGGCGAGGATCGCGGGGCGCGCCCCGGAGGCGACGACGGCGCTGTTCTCGCCTCGCCGGGTCGCGGCGGCGGTGCGGACGAGCTCGGCGATCGCGGGGTCGGCCAGGAGCGGGGGGAGGAGGGCGGTCAGTCGCACGCGGAGAGTCTAGAGGCGCCGGGGACAGGGGCCGAGCCGAGGGGCGGGAGGGCGCTCACCCGCCGGCCATCGACGCGGGGCGGAATACCGCCGCGCTCCTATCCCGGGTGATGGGCGCGGCGGGAGGCGGAAATGGGCGAGGTGTCGGCCGACGAGCTGATCGGCACTCCGGGCCCGGGGACGGCGGCGCTCGGCGCGGCGACGGGCGCCGGGACCCCGTCGGGAGAACCGGCCACTGCCCCGCCGTCGGCGGAGAGCGGGGCCTGGGCGCGCTCGCCGTCGTCGATCTCGCCGGGTTCCCAGCGCTCCTGGGGCAGCCCGGCTGCGTCGGCCCTCCCCTCGCGCTCGGCGGCGCTGGCAGCGACGCTCGCCCCCGCGATCACCCAGACCACGGTGGACAGCTGGGTGATGAAGGCGACGGATACGAAGGCCGGGATCATGGAGGCGATGGCGACCTGGGCGGCGTTGCCACGGCCGCCCAGCACACGCAGGACGACGTAGAGCGCGCCGATGATGAAGGGGATGACGGGCGCCCAGCCGTAGCGGAGGGCGGCCAGGAGCACCTGGTCGTCGATGGAGCGGAAACCCTCCCAGTACACCGTGCCGTTGCGGACGGTGCGGGCGGGCGAGGCCCCGATAAGCACCAGTCGTTTGACCAGGATGAGCAGTTGCCCCCGATACTCCGCGCTGCCTTCCTGCTCGTCACCGGCCTTGGCGAAGACGCGCAGCAGCACGGGGGCGACGACGAACGTCCCCGCGATCAGCGTGATGAGGGTGGCCGAGCGCCAGGAGGGGGTCAGGTCGGTGCGTAGGATCGTCAGGGAGAGGATGAGGGCGATGACGGCGCCGAGGATGCCCGCGCGCGACAGGGAGGGCAGGGTGACGCCGACGAGCGCCGCCATCCCGGCGATCCTCGCCCATGAGGGCCAGCGGGCGATGGCCACCATGGGGATGCCCGCCGCCATGGACACGCCGAAGACGATCGAGTGGCCGAAGGCCCCCTCGATGCGGGGCAGTCCGGCGCGGATCTGGATCTCCGCCCAGTAGGCGTAGGCGCGGGTGGGAAACTCGATGAGCACGAAGGGATTGATGCGGGTGAGTGCCTCGAAGTAGCCGAGCGCGGCGGCGATGAGCCACACGGTGGCGATGGTGGTGGCGAAATCCCTCAGTCCGATCCTCTCCACGAGCATGCGCCCGGCGAAGTAGGCAGGCACGGCGTCGAGGATGAGCTCGCCCAGGACCGTGTTCGTCGAGGCCCCCGCGACCAGCGAGATCGCCACGAGGGCGAAGCCCGTGCAGATGAGGAGATCGCCCGGGGTGAGCCTCCAGGAGAAGTCGGCGGCCAGCGCCAGGCACACGAGTATGCAGACCCCGGCGGCCGGCGGGATGATGAGGCCGACGTTCACGGTCATCCAGATGCCCATGAGGGCGATGGCGACCGCGACGAGCCTGGCGCCGACGATCGGCCTGCGCCGAACCGTCCACAGGATCATCGCGATGACCGGGTAGGACAGGAGGACGATGGCCGCGAGCAGAAGCATCTGCATGATCGGGCCCTCCTCTCTTCCCGCGACGGCGCCCCCGAGGAGGCGCTAAGAGGCTACTACGCGCTCCCCGCCACCGCGCAGGGGTGCGGGTCAGACGGTGGTGTCAGGACGCTGAGCCCTGGAAGACGACGGCGGGCTGTCCTGGCTCGATCGTGACGGTGACGGTGACCCGGTCGCGGGCATCCGCGGGCACGGAGAAGCGGAAGGACCCGGTGGCGGTCTGCCCCGCGGCGACGCTGCTGGGCAGTTCGGTGCCCTCGGCGGCTCTGAGGGGGGCGGCCGGGGTGGCGTCCCCGCCGTAGGTGAGGGTGGCCAGAGCACCGGACAGGTCGACGTCCTGGGCGCCCGCCGTGACGGAGAGATTGACCTGGAGCGCGGCGCCGCCGATCTCGCCGGGGACGATGGCATCCCCGGAGACCTCGATGGCCTCGAGGGAGGTGATGGCGACAGTCGCGTCCCCGGAGGTCGCGGTCTGGTCCAAGGCCACGGGCGAGGCGGAGGGCTCCACATAGCCGGCCTGGCCGGGCTGAAGGCTCTGGGGATCGGCGGACTGGGCGTCCTCAGTGCTCGCGGCGACCACCGGGGTCGGCTCGGTGGTGGCTCCGGCCGTCTCGGTGGTGGTCACCGGCGGCATGGACTCGGTGTCCGCGGCGCTGGTCGACGCGGAGTCGCTCGAGCAGCCGGCGAGGATCACCGCTGAGAGGACGAGGGCGGAGGCCCGGAGGATCCGGGGACTTATCTGAGATGACATGGTGTCTTCCGTGGGATCGTTGGGATCGGGTGGGGAGCGCCGGCCGGCGGCGGTGTGGTATCGGCCGCCGCCGGCCGGCGCCGGTGTTGGTCGCCGATCACTGCCCGATAGATCGGGCCTGGAAATCGGATACCAGGATCTTGTTGTTCAAGGAGGTTGCCGAGCCGGAGAGGTAGGTCGACATGAGGACTGAGCCGGCCGCCTGGATCTGCTCGGTGGAATCCGTGGCAGTCAGGGTGGGCGTGTTGGGCTCCTGCTCTCCGTCGAGCCACACGGTGGCGCTCAGGGACGTGGTTCCCGTGCCGACGGCGGAGGTCTTCACGTTGATCTTAGTGCCCATGGCCCAACGGGTCGGCAACGTGGTCTGGGCGAGGATCTTCTCAGTCCCTCCGACCTGCGAGGTGAGGAGCACGAGCACTTCGCCGGTGCTCTTGACATGGATCTTCGTGGCGTAGGAGCCCGAGGCGGTGGAGCGGGGGAAGAAGGAGGCGTAGACGCCACCACCGGTGGGAACCTCGGCGAGGGTGAAGCTGGAAGCCAGCTCCGTCGACGATGAGGACACCTTGGGCAGCATGGCCGTGGAGGTCCAGGCGGCCTTGTTCAGCGCGATGGCGCCGACGCCGTCAGCCGTGGAGAAGCGCGAGGGGGAGGAGATCTTCCAGGCGCCGGCGACCTTGGCGTCGGGCCAGCCCTTCTCCTGGGCCTTCGCGAAGTCGGCCCGGGCGAGGATGCCCTGGCCCTGCGGGACATCGGAGATGGTGATGGTCTGGCTGGTGGACTTGCGGGTACCGGTGTTGTCGGTGACCGTGAGGGTCAGCGTGTAGTCGCGGGCCTCGGTGTAGGTGTGCGTGGCGGTGGCGCCGGTGGCGGTGGTCCCATCGCCGAAGTCCCACTCGTATGACTCGATCGTGCCGTCGGGGTCGGCCGAGCCGGCGCCGTCAGCGGTCACGGTCATGCCGTCGACCTGCGGGCGGATGACGGGATGGGGCGCCGCGTTGTCCTTCTGGCCCGCGCGCTGGCTCACCTGCGCATCGGTCAGCTGGGTGTGGTAGATGGCGGTGGAGTCCACGGTCGCCTCGAGAGTCCCCGGGGCCGCCTCAACACCAGGCCACCCCGACAGGGTGTTCAGGCCGAGGCGCCAGGAGCCGGAGAAGTTCTGCGCGGTGGTCACCGATTTGTCGGAGGCGGCGAGCTTGCCGTCGACGTAGAGGTGCTGGCCGCCCGTACCCAGGGTGGCGACGACGTGGTGCCACTGGCCATCGTTGAGGCCAGACCGCGACTCAACGACCTTGACCTGGCCGGGGTAGACACCGAAGCGGATGGCCCCATTGGGGGTCATGTAGAGCATACGGTCGCGGTCGCCGTTCGCCTCGTAGCCGACGATGGCGCCGCCCTTGGTGGAGGTGGTGCGCACCCAGGTCTCGATGCTGAAGGTGTTGACCGGGCCGTCGGAGGCGGAGGAGACGGCGCCGGCGCGATCACTGATGCCCAGAGCCTTGGAACCGCTGCGGGAGCCCTCCTGACCGGGCTTCACACCGGATTGGCCAGTCATGTTGGCACCGCCGAGGACGTCCTTGAAGGTGGTCCCGGTCGACTCGTCGAAGGTCCACAGGTGCTTGGCCCCCAGCTCCGCCGCGCCGGTGTCGAGGTCGTCGAGGTCGGAGCCCTTGGCCACCTTGATGTTCATCGGCTCGCTGGCCAGCGTGTTGCCGCCGGCATCGGAGACGACGAGCCTGTAGGTGTGCTCGCCCGCGGGGGCGAGGTTGTCGCGCAGGGTCTTGCGGGACTCGCGGCTCCAGAAGCGGTCCGAGACCGTGGTCGTGCTCACCGGGGCCGATCGGCCGTCACGGTAGAGCGAGTAGG
Organism: Actinomyces gaoshouyii; assembly: GCF_002072175.1. Lineage (GTDB taxonomy): Bacteria > Actinomycetota > Actinomycetes > Actinomycetales > Actinomycetaceae > Actinomyces > Actinomyces gaoshouyii. The sequence goes on from NZ_MVIV01000008.1 coordinate 67,594, forward strand.
TGAGGGTGGAGTCGTCGCGGTCCCAGGTGGGGGTGAAGGCGACGTCAACGGTGCCGTCGGCGGGGCTGGAGATGCTCGTAGCGAGGTCGGCGGCCTTCCCCTCGGGGGCGTGGCTCTTGGTGGCGCCTCGCTTGGGGAAGCGGACGAGCCCCTGCTGGGGCTTGCCGTCGACGGCGAGGAACTCGCCTCCGGCGACGATGTACTGGTCGTTGCCGGTCACATCCCAGGCGCCCTGGCCCAGGCCGGTGTAGGTGCCGGCGGACAGGTCGGGGAACCAGTCGATGATGCTGGGGGCGGTGCGCCCCGACCAGTCCTTGTAGCCATCGGTGCCCTTGCGGGAGACGGTCACCTCGCCGGTGGCGGTGTAGGAGGTGAGGCGGTACTGGCGCTGCCGGGTGCGGCCGTTCTCGTCCTTGTAGTAGGAGTCCGCGAATCCGCCGATGGTCTCGCAGGAGTGCGCGTGGCTGGCGACGTAGACCTGGTCGCTCGTGGGGTAGACGGCGTAGGAGTCACCGTGGCAGGGCTGCACCCAAGTCATGTTGCCGTTCCAGTCGGCCTTGAAGGTCCCCTCCAGGTTGGCATTGCGCACGGAGAAGGAGTAGCCGGTCCCGTACAGGCTGGTGCCGTCGGTCTTGAGGTCCGTGATGGCGCCGTAGACGCCGCCGTTGCGGACTTCGGAGTTGACGGGGGTGGACAGGACGGTGCCGTCGGAGGCGGAGACGAGGGCCAGGCCGTAGCCGGGATTGCTCGAGCCGTTGAGGGAGGTGAAGGAGCCGCCGATGGCGACCTTGGAGCCATCGGGCGAGATCTGCAGGGACCAGACCTGGGCGTTGCTGCCGTCGGCCTTGGGCGCCCAGGAGAGGGTCTCTCCGGTAGAGGCGCTCACCGCGGCCGCCTTGAGGCGCTGGACGCCGTTGACGTGCTTGAAGGCGCCTCCGGCGTAGACCGTGTTCCCACGCACGGCGATGGCCCGCACGGTGGTCTGGAACTGGGGCCGGAAGGTCGAGATGAGGGTGCCGGTGCCGTTCGAGATGTCGAAGGCGGCCATGGCGCTGTGCCACTCGTCGTTGACCTTGTTGAAGTCCCCGCCGACGTAGAGCGTGCGCTTGTCCTCCGACACAGCGAGGGCGCGCGCCTGGCCGTTGAGCGTCGGGGCGAAGTCCGCAATGAGCTCCCCGGTGCTCAGGCGGTAGGCCAGGAGGTTGGCTCGGGGCGTCTCCTGGGAGCCGGCGGGAGCGCCGTGGGGGCGGGCCTGGGTGAAGGAGCCTGCGACGTAGACGATGTCGCCGACGATGAGCTGGTCCCACACGACGCCGTTGATCTGCACGGTGGGCAGAGGATCGGCCGTGTAGTTGGACTGGGGACGGCCTGAGCTGTCGGCCTCGGCGGCAGCAGCGGTCGCCACGGGCAGGACGGACAGGGCCAGGGGAAGGCAGGCGGCCAGTGCGGCCAATCTGCGCATGGAACGGTGAGAACTCACGGTACTAGACACTCCGGGACTGTGTAGACGAACCAAGGGAAACGTAAAGGTTCTCCGTTGATCAGGGCATGGCGCCGGCGGTTGGGGGGCGCAGGCGCCTGAGTGAGCCTAGAGCACTGGGGCACCGGAATGACAGCGTGGCTGATTATGGGTAATTCTGCGCTAAAAAGCGACACCCATCACTTTCGTATCGTTCCGATTACGACGATTCTCCGATCCACTCCGACCTGCGCCGGAGTGCGGGATCGACTTTAGGAGGAGGCGGGGAGGCCCGCCCCCCGGAGGGAGGGGAGGGCGAGACAACCCCTCACTTGAGGGGTAGTGAATCTCGTCACACTTCGGTAGTGTCGAAGAGCTCGGCAACGGAGCCGTCGTCGAAGACCGCCTTGATGGCGCGGGCCAGCAGCGGGGCGATGGACAGGACGGTGAGCCGCTCGAATCGCTTCCCCTGGGGGATCGGCAGGGTGTCGGTGATGACGACCTCGCGGGCGCCGCAGGTGGCCAGGCGCTCGATGGCCGGGCCGGAGAGCACTCCGTGGGTGGCGGCGACGATGACGTCCTTCGCGCCGGCATCGAGGACCACCTTGACGGCCTTGGCGATGGTGCCGCCGGTGTCGATCATGTCGTCGACGAGAACGCAGGAGCGCCCCTCGACGTCGCCGACGACGCGGTTGGCCACGGCCTCGTTGGGGCGGGTGATGTCCCGAGTCTTGTGGACGAAGGCCAGCGGCGAGCCGCCCAGGGCGTTGGCCCATCGCTCGGCGACGCGGATGCGGCCGGCGTCCGGGGAGACCACGGCGGCGTTGGTCACGTCGAGCCTGCCCTTGATGTAGTCCACGAGTACGGGCTGGGCCCACAGGTGGTCCCAGGGGCCGTCGAAGAAGCCCTGCTCCTGAGCGGTGTGGAGATCGACGCTCATGATGCGGTCCGCGCCCGCTGCGGCGTACATGTCCGCCACGAGGCGGGCGCTGATGGGCTCGCGGCCCAGGTGCTTCTTGTCCTGGCGCGCGTAGGGGAAGAAGGGGGCCACCACCGTGATGCGCTTGGCCGAGGCGCGCTTGAGGGCGTCCACCATGATGAGCTGCTCCATGAGCCAGTCGTTGACTCGGTCCCCATGGGACTGCACGACGAAGACGTCGCAGCCGCGCACCGACTCGTTGAAGCGGACGTAGGTCTCCCCGTTGGCGAAGTCGTAAGCGGTCGAGGACAGGACCTCGGTGCCCAGCTCGCGCGCCACATCCAGGGCCAGCTGCGGGTGGGCCCGGCCGGAGACGATGACCAGTCGCTTCTCGCCGCTGGTGATGATGCCCGTCATGAAGTGATTCCCTTCGTTCGGGCCCGCCGGGCCCGGTCGGTGCGCGGAGCCTGGGCGGTCACGCGCCTGTGGTGCCGGAGCCCTGGGCGGGAACCGGCGTCTCGGCGTCGTACTGGGCGAAGGGCGCCACGACAGCGCCCGCCGGGATATCGACGTCGGCGAGGATGGCGTAGGCGCCGATGCGGGCGCCGGGGCCGATGCGGGTGGCGCCCCTCAGGAGGACGCCCGGCTCCAGGGACGCGTCCGGGCCGATCTCGACAGTGACGTCGACCCAGGTGGAGGAGGGATCGACGACGCCGACACCGGATTCCATCGCGCGGGCGAGGATGCGGCTGTTGAGCTCAGCGCCGAGGACCGCGAGCTGGGCCCGGTCGTTGCAACCCTCGACGAGCCAGTGATCGGCCACGACGAGCGCGGAGGTGGAGCGGCCCGCGGCGTGGGCGTGGGCGACGACATCGGTGAGGTAGACCTCGCCCTGGTCGTTGTCCGTACCCAGGGCGGCCAGGGCCGAGCGCAGGTGCGCCAGGTCGAAGGCGTAGACGCCCGCGTTGATCTCGGTGATGGCCCGCTGGGCCTCGGTGGCGTCGCGCTGCTCGACGATCGCCGAGACAGTGCCATCCGGCTCGCGCACGACGCGGCCGTAGCCGTGCGGGTCGTCGACGACGGCGGTCAGCAGGGTCACGGCGTCGCCCCGCTCATGGTGCTGGGCGACGAGGGCGGACAGGGTGGGGGTATCGAGCAGGGGCACGTCCCCGCTCGTGACGACGACGGCGCCCCCGGCATCCTCGGGCAGGGCCGCCAGGCCGCAGGCCACGGCGCGGCCGGTGCCGGGGATCTCATCCTGATCGGCCGGGATGGCGTCGGGGGCGACCTGCTCCAGGTGGGCGACGACGGCATCGCGCTCGTGGCGGACCACGACGACGAGGCGCTCGGGATCCAGGCCCCGGGCCGCGGTGACCGCGTGATCGAGAAGGCTGCGCCCGCCGATGCGGTGCAGGACCTTAGGGGTGGCGGAGCGCATGCGCGTGCCCTTGCCTGCGGCCATGACGATGACGGCGGCGGGAGTGGTGGGAGCCACGAGTCCTCTTCTCGCTCGAGATGGGCGTCCTGCGGCGCTGCCGGGAACATGACGCCCCGTGCTGGCCGAGCGGGCCGGTACGGGAACATCCTACGACGCCGCGCACCGGTTCCGCCCCCAGGATTCGAACCCGGGCCTCAAGGCTCCAAAGGCCTGCGTGCTGCCACTACACCAGGGCGGAATGCGCAGGCCACACCTGGTTCCGCGGAATCAGGCATGTTCCTGCGCGGTGCCAGTGTCTCACTTTTTCGCCGCAACTTGATCAACGAGTGGCATCGGCGCCCTCCGCGACCACCGGGAGGAGGATCATTGACCCCTGAGCGGACCGATCCGGACCGCCGTCCACGTCCAGCCGCCACGCGCGGCATGATCCCGCCCACGGAGCCCCATGATCTCGATCCGCCATCAGCCCTCGGCCGAGGGCGCCACCGCCACGCCCCCCGCGCCGCCCCAGGGCGCGGGCCGCCTGCGGGAGCTGGATGGCCTGCGCGGCCTGGCGGCCATCGTCGTCCTCATCCATCACTGCCTGCTCACCGTCCCCGCGCTGGCGGAGGTCGGCGCCCGCCCGGGGACGGCGCCGGACGGCGCCCTGGAGCGCCTGCTCAGCCTCACACCGGCGCATCTCCTGTGGGGCGGCTACGAGGCGGTGCTCATCTTCTTCATCCTGTCCGGAGTGGCGCTCAGCTACCCGATCGCCCAGCGGCGCGCCGCGGGGACTCAATTCGATTGGGTTGATTACGCTCCCCGCCGCCTCATCCGCCTGTGGGTGCCGGCCGGCGCCTCGACACTCCTGGCGATCGCGCTCATCATCCTCGTGCCGCGCTCGAACGACGCCTCTCTGGGGGCATGGGTGCGGGCCCACTATGTGTCAGATATCTCGATCAAGCAGACGGTCCGGGAACTCGCCCTGCTGCCCACCTACGCCTATCGCAACTCGGTTCTGTGGTCGCTGCACGCCGAGGCCATCTTCTCCATCCTCCTGCCGCTGATCATCCTCATCGTGGCGCTGGCGGCCCGGGCGCGCCTGAGCTGGGCCCTGCTGGCGGCAGCACTGGCCGTGCCGCTGGTGAGCGGCGACCCCGGCTCCGCCCTGTTCCTGCCGGTGTTCGCGATCGGAGCCGTGCTCGGCTGGCGCTGGGGGACGATGCCCGACCCGCTGCCCGCCCGACCCGCCCGTTGGGCCGGCGCGGCCGCCGTGGTCTGCCTCATCACCATGACCAGCCCGTGGTGGACCGCCCCGGAGACCTGGCCGGGCCTGCTCTCGGGAGAGCCGTCCGCGGCGCTAGTCCCCCTGGGCTCCCCCGCCTCTCCCTGGGGGCATCGGCTCGGATCAGCGATCGCCGTCGCCAGCGCAGCGGCCACCATAGCGCTCATCGTGCGCGCCGGGGCGCTGCGCCCGCTCCTGCGCTCGAAAGTGGTGCAGATCTCCGGTGAGTTGTCTTTCTCTCTCTACCTCGTCCATACCCCGATGGTGCTCCTCGTGCGCACCCTGGCACCGTCGATATCCCCGTGGTGGATGCTCCTGGCGGGACCGGCCGCGGCGCTGCCGCCGGCCTGCCTCTTCCACCGGCTCATCGAGAGGCCGAGCCATCGGTGGTCCCGAGCGGCGGGCCGCTGGGCCAGCTCCCGATTCCGCGCACGCCGCAACGGGAGCCGCCGAGCGCCCCGAGGCAGGCATGCCGCCTGAGTCCGCCATCACCTGCCCGGGGAGGAGCCGCCCCTGAACCTTGGTCTACGGTGTACCCATGACGGCTCGCTCGTGGGCCACCATCCTCTCCTCTGATCTCGAAGGAACGACACGCGTATGGAGCCGGCCGATATCCTCCGCTTGCTGCGCAGGCACGCCCCCATCCTCATCCTGCACATCGTCCTCGGCGCCCTGGCAGGGTTCTCAGTGGCGATGATGAGCACTCCGATCTACTCCTCGCATGCGAGCGTCGTCGTGTCCACCTCGAGTCGCGACAGCAGCGGGCAGGATCTCGGCTCGGCCTCCGGCCAGAACTCCCTCCTCATGCCCACACTCGTCCAGATAGGGACCACCCAGGCCGTTCTCAACGAGGTCGCCACGAACACAGGGCTCGATCCTGCGGCGGTCAAGCGCATGCTCATGCTGAGCGCCAGGGAGAACACGCTCTTCATCGACATCACCGCCAAGGCCCCCTCCGCGGATCAGGCCCAGGCCGTGGTCGAAGCCGAGATCGACGCCTTCAAGAAGGCCGTGGGCAAGTGGGGTTACAAGGACGGGCAGACGCTCGAGATCAAGGAGCAGGATCCGCCCACCCTGCCCACCGCCCCCATCGCGCCCATCGCCTCGCGCTACGCCCTCAACGGCGCGCTCATCGGGACCGCGGTCGGCGCCGCGATCGTCATCCTCATGCGCCGCGCGGGCCTGACAGGGCGCCGCGGGGAAGGCCGTAGGACCATGGTCGGAGTCGCCCACGTGGGGGGCGACTCCGACCCACGGACCGACGAGGAGACAGGCCCGACCGTGTCGGTGCCATTGCCCACTGAGGACCACACACCACCGCCAGCCTCCTCCAAGCTCCTCCCGGCCTCGATGCGCCACCGCCGCTAGCCGCGTAACTCGGCGCCGTCGGACCGGGAACCGGGGGGATGGTCCTTCACGGGCGGCCGTACTCGGCATGACCGGCGCGGCCCAGAGCCGCTGAGGTCAGACCCGCGCCCCGGGCCATGAGACGGGCCCCCCTGGCGCGGTGGACCGTGGAGCTCAGCAGGACCCCGGCGCCCGCGCGCCCTGCGCCCGCGATGAGGCGCGCCGCGCCCCCGATGAGCGCCTTGCCCCGGATCCGCGCTCGGGTGGCGCGGTCCCCCGCACCCGCCAGAACGAGGTCGACCCGAACGGAAGTGGCGGCATGACTGCGCTGGCGGCGCAGGATCCAGGCCCGGTCTAGGCGCTGCGCGGGCACGTGGTCGACCACTTGGGCCTCGGCGCACCACAGGAGCGTTCCGCCGGCGGCCACGAGTGAGCGGGTGAGCAGCGTGTCCTCCCCGCCGGTGGCGCCGAAACGCTCATCGAAGCGCAGGCCCCGCGCGCGCAGGAAGTCCAGATCGAGCAGCAGGCAGTTCGAGGCGGCGGCGGGCCGGGCAGTGCCTGTGGGCCAGGTGGCGCGCTCGAAGAAGCCCCCGGCGACCACCCATGGCTCCGGCTCGGTGTCGTAGGCGGGCAGCACATGCCCCGCCACCGCCTGCGCCCCCTCGCGGGCCCAGAGCCCCACGAGGGAGGAGAGCCAATTCTCGAGGGCCTCCTCGTCGTCGTCGATGAACACCAGGAGGCGAGCGCCGGCGGCCTCATCGAGGGCGCGGTTGCGCACGGCGGCCACGCCGGGGCGCTCCTCGATGACGTAGCGCAGCGCGCCCCCGCCGGGCCCGGCAGCCAGGCGCTCGACGGCGGAGCGCGCGCTGGCGGCGGGATCGTTGTCGATGACGAGCAACTCGGCCCGGGCCACCGGACTGGCCTCATCCGAGACCACGGCGCTCAGCTGGGGCAGGACGGATCCGACGGCGCGCTCCAGGCCGTGCGGGCGCTTGTAGGTCGGGATGGCGATGATGAGGGAGGCACCGCCCGGGTCCATCCCGCGAGCGGCGCTCCCTCCCGAGCCGGCGGCAGCCACGCCCTTGGCGCTCACTTGCGCCTCCAGGGAAGTCGGGAGACTCGCCCGTACTCCTGAACGCGCCCGCCGATGGCCCCCATCACCATGCCGACCGCACCCGCGCAGGCGGCCTCATGACGACCGCGGGAGTCATCATCACGGCGGATGGTGCCGATGGCGGCCAGTGCGCCATCGCGGCCGGCGCGCACCGCGCCCTTGGCGGCGTAGCGCAGCCGTAGAGGCATGCCCGATCCACTGCCATCGGCATCCGTCTCGATGCGCACCTGCGCCCATGTGGACCCCGAGCGCAGGCAGCGGCGGAGCACCCAGCCCCGGGTGGCGCGCGCGGCCGGCACGCGCTCGTCCAGGACGGCGTCAGCGGCGAAGCGGATGATCCCGCCGCCCTTGCGCAGGGAGCGCATGAGCATGGAATCCTCGCCTCCGGTGAGGCCGTAGCGCTCGTCGAAGCGCAGGCTCAGGGCGCGCATGACGTCCATGTCGAGGAGGAGGTTGGCGGTGGCCGCGCTGGGCATGATGGCACCATCGATGGCGCGAACGGCGTCGAAGACCCCCGAGCCGCGCACCCAGGCGCTGGGCTCGGCCTCGAAGAGCGGATGGCGGGGACCGGTGACAGCCGCGCAGCCGTGGGTGCGCCAGGCACGCACGAGGGAGGTGAGCCAGCCGGGGCGGGTGAGCTCGTCGTCGTCGATGAACACCAGGAGGCGAGCGTCGGCGGCCTCATCGAGGGCGCGGTTGCGGGCAGCGGTGATCCCGGGGACGGGCTCATGGGCGTAATGGGGACCGATCCCAGCCGCTCCGGGCTCGTCGGCGTTGGCGGCCCGGACCGCCTCGACGACCTCGCGAGCGCCCGCATCCGGGTCATTGTCGACCACCACGACGCGCGCCCGCCCAACGCCGGCCTCCTCATCCGCGCGGGCGGCACGGGCTTGGTCCACGAGCTGAGGCAGGAGCTCGGCGAGCCAGTCATTGCGCCGGTAGGTGGTCACGGCGACGACCAATGAGACCGATGGCGGCAGTGGCGGTGGGACCGGCGCGGGCGGTGTCGAAGACAGGCTCATACGTCCTCCTGGACGGCAGGTCGACGGACAGGGCGTCGATGGGAGGGGTGGGGTTGGGACAACGCTACTATGCAGGCGCACGGGCCCCGCCCGCAGGCGCCCGAGACGACGGCGCGCCCAGGGGAGGACGGCGCGGCACCCATCGATGAGGACCTGAGAGGACCCCATGGCCGACTTCCCCCCCGATCTCTTCTCCCCCGGCGCGTCCGGCGAGCCCCCCACCGGCGCCGAGGCCGCCGAGCTGCTCGCGCGCACCGCGATCATCGTCGTCAACTACGACTCCGCCGAGCTCCTGGCGAGCAACCTCGCCGAGGTGGCCCGGCGATCCCCCGAGGCCCGGGTCGTCGTCGTCGACAACTACTCCTCCCCCGGGGCCCGCGAGAGCATCCGCGCCCTGGCCCAGGCGCGCGGCTGGGCCCTGGAGTGCCCGGAGTCGAACACGGGCTTCGGCGGGGGGATGAACCTGGGGGCCGCCCGGGCGATCGCCGATGGCGCGGAGATCCTCGTCCTGCTCAACCCGGACGCCGTCATCGAGCGGGACTCCCTGGTGGCTCTGGCGCGACACGCGCAGACCGACCCCCTGGTGCTCGTAGGACCGGTCATCCGGGACTCCAGCGGCGCGATCGTGTCCGATGGCCACGTGGTCTGCCTGGCGGACGGGTCGATGCGGTCGCGCCGCTCGCGACGGCCGATCCCGCCCGGCGGCACCGCGCCCTGGCTGAGCGGGGCGTGCTTGGCGCTCTCGGCGTCCCTGTACCAGCGGGTAGGGGGCTTCGATGCCCGCTACTTCCTGTACTGGGAGGATGTGGACTTCTCCGCGCGGGTGCTCGCTGCCGGGGGGAGCCTGGTCCTGGAGCGCCGGGCTGCGGCCGTGCACGACGAGGGCGCCACCCACGGCTCCTCAGCGGGACAGGTGGAGAAGTCGGACACGTACTACTACTACAACGCGCGCAACCGGCTCCTGTACGCAGGCCTGCACATGGACGCCCAGGGCCGCCGTCGGTGGCGGGCGACGGCGCCGGGCGCGGCTCGCGAGATCGTCCTGCGCGGGGGGAGGCGCCAGCTGCTGCGCTCACCCAGGCCGGTGGCGACAGCACTGCGCGCGACCCTGGACGGTCTGCGCCTCGCGCGCCGGGCGGCCCGGGGGCTCCTGCCCTCCCAGGACGAGCCGATCCTGCGATAGCGGGCCGGCGGGCCCTGCGCTCGACGACGTGCTCGACGTCCCCTGTGGTTGTGAACGCGCCCGGGGGTTGTGGACGTGCCCCGACGGCGCGTTCACACCCCCCGGGCGCGTTCACGATTCCCGAGTGCGCCCGTGGAGCGGCGCCGATACGCATCCCGCCCGCCAGGCCATGGGGCTCTCGGCGGGCGGGAGGGAGGATGAGCGGCGGTTCGGGCTCAGTTGGGCGCCGCGCCGTCGAAGGTGGCGGCCGCATGATCGGCGCCGAGGTCGACGACGATATGCACCTGCCCGCGGCCGGAGGCCGGAATCGTGAAGGCCTTCTCCACGGTCTGGGTCTCACCCGGGGCGACGGAGTCGGGCACCGCGCCGTAGGCACTGACCAGCTCCGCCGCCGGGGCCTTATCAGCACCGTAGGTCACGGTGACCACGAGGCCGGACAGCGACAGGTCCGATCCGGTGTTGTTCGTGATCGTCACCGGGATGACCACGCCCGGACCACCGGTCTCGCCAGGCCCGGCCTGGAGGTTCTCGGAGCGCATGGCGCCCAGCGCGATGGCGGCGCCGTCGACAGTGCTCGTCTGGTCGAGGGCGACGGGAGGGAGCTCATCGGCGGAGATATCGCCCATGCTGAGGGCCGTGGCATCCGGCGTGGCCGCCTGCGCCGACGGCGTCTCGGAACCGGTTGGCAGTGGCTCGCCCGTCATCGAGGGGGTGACGGTGGTCGAGGGCGTCGTGCCGGCAGTGGCGTCGGCCGTCGTCGAGGCGCTGGGCGCCGACGAGCCGGGAGCCTTGTCACTGGAGCAGGCTCCGAGCGCCAGGATCAGGGCCACGGGGAGCGCGAGGGATGGGCGAGCCGCGCGACGCAGCGCGCCCATCCCCACACGTCCCGGGTGGTGGCGCGTCATCAGCGCCATCCCCAGCCCCAGTTGTTCCAACGGTCGTTGCGGCCACCGCCGTTCCAGCCCCAGTTGTTCCAGCCGTCGTTGTCGCGATCATCGTCATCGTCGTTGTCGCGACCGCCGCCGTTGTTCCACCAGTCGTTGTTGTTCCAACCGTTGTCCTGGCCGCCGTTGTCGTCGCCCTCGCCCTGCGGCGGGACCTCCTTGGAGTCGATGGCGAAGCGGACGAGGCCCTGCTGGCCCTTCTTGTTGACGCCGATGAACTCGCCGCCGTAGACGACGTACTTGTCGTTGCCCTCGACGGTCCAGGTGGCCTGGCCCATGCCGGTGTAGCTGCCGACGATGAAATTGGGGCGGAAGCTCTGAAGCGCCGTCGTGGCGGGCTGGCCGGAGTAGTCCGTGTAACCGCGGACGTGGTTGCGCTGAACCGTACCGGTGCGCCCGTTGACGTAGGCCAGGGCGTTGTAGTAACTGCTCGGCGCGGTGTCACTGAAGCCACCGATGTTGGAGCAGTCGTGCGGGTGGCCCGCGACATAGGTGACACCGCCCGCGGGGTGGACGTCGTAGGAGTCGCCGTGGCAGTCGGCCATGTAGTCGAGGTCGCCGGTGGACCAGTTGGCGCGGAACATGCCCTCGAAGGTGCCCTCCTGGGAGTAGGCGGCGCCGTAAAGGCCCTGGTTGTCCGACTTCAGGGAGAAGATCGCGGCGTAGGTGCCGGAGTTGCGGATGACCGAGTTGATGTTGGTCGACTTGACGGTGCCGTCGCTGCCGATGATCGCCATGCCGGGGTTGGAGGAGCCCCCGACATCGCTGAAGGAGCCTCCGATGGCCACCTGGGCGCCATCGGGGGCGACGGTGATGGTGCGGACGAGACCGCGACCCACCCGGGGGGCGAAGTCGGCCAGGGACAGCGTGGGCAGGCTGACAGCGGCCACGCGGGAACGGGCCTTGTTGTTGACCTGGGTGAAGGCGCCGGAGAAGTAGAGGGTGGAGCCGTCCGGGGAGACCTCGACGTCACGGACCTCGGTGTTGGGGGAGATGCCGAGGTTCACGCGATTGCCGTCGGAGGCATTGACAGCTCCGAGGCGGAAAGTGTCCTTATCGTTGAGACGGGTGAAGTTGCCGCCGAGATAGAGGGTCTTGCCGTCCTTCGAGGCGTCGATGGAGTAGATGACGCCATTGGTGGTGGGCGCCCAATCGAGGAGGGCGCCGGTGGTGATGTCGTAGGCCATCGCGTTGGAGCGCGGGACCTCGTTCTCGCCCCGCGAGGAACCGGCCGGGCGCGCGCTGGAGAACTCGCCGACGGCGTAGACCGTGTTGCCGACGATCTTCTGATCCCACACGACGCCGTTGATCTGGGCTGTCGGGAGAGGCGTCGGGGAGGCGACCGCCACTTCGCCCGCCGCACCCCGGGCGTCGGCGGCGTGGGCGGTCGGGCTCGTGAAGGGAAGGACGGACAACGCCACCAGGGCGAGGGGGAGCCCGGCGGACATGGCGAGCCTTCGGGCATGGCAACGTAGACGCATGGAGATATTCCGTTCAACGCTTGGGGATAACAGGGACGGCTTCCGGCATGGGCGCCGAGCATCGCCGTGGGAGCTCGGAAGGGCCAGGCGCCGACCCCGACCCTAGCACTCAGATAACTTTCAGATAACGTCAATCCCCCTGGGAGATCCTCAAAGATCACGGCCCCCGCCTATCCGGGTCCACGAGGGCGATCCGCCCTCTGACATGCCAATCCTGCGGACATCACCGGGCGCGGCGGGCGAGGCCCGCACAGGTCCGCCACGGATAACCGCCCGTCCGTCAGCCTGGTGAGAAGCAACACACTCGATCTGGAACCGACGGCGAGTATCGCCCCGCTCCCGCTCCTCGACCCGGCTCATTCACATCGCCCTCCCATGCGATGGGGAACTCCCGACCTCGGTACCATGGTGCTGTTCCCATGCGACGGCCCCGCGCCCTCGCCCTGCCGAAGCCGCCCCATCCGGCGCGCCCGGCCGCCCCAACCCTCCGGCGCACCGGCACGCCCCGGGTCCGCGCCCCACATGAAAGGCCCCGACGTGACCACTGCCTCCCCCGACCGACTGCGCATCGCGATGATCGGCACCCGCGGCGTGCCCGCCCGGTACGGGGGCTTCGAGACCGCCGTCGAGGAGGTCGGCAGGCGCCTGGCCGCCAAGGGGCACAAGGTCCTCGTCTACTGCCGCAACCCCGAGCCCGCCGACCCCCTGCCCGAGAGGTACCTCGGCATGAGGCTCGTGGAGCTGCCCGCCATGCGCAAGCGCAGTCTCGAGACCCTCTCCCACACGGCCCTGAGCACTGTCCACCTCCTGCGCCGTGTGCACCCCGACGCCGCCATCGTCTTCAATGCCGCCAACTCCCCCTTCCTGCCCGCCCTGCGCGCCGCCCGCATCCCCGTGGCCACGCATGTCGACGGCCTGGAGTGGCAGCGCGGCAAGTGGGGGCCCACCGGCAAGCGCTACTACCGGGCCGCCGAGGCCCTGGCCGTGCGCTACTCCGACGCACTCATCGCCGATGCTCAGGGCATCGCCGACTACTACGACACCGAGTTCAACGCTCCCACAGACCTCATCGCCTACGGCGCCCCGCGCATCCACGCCGGCACCGACCGCCTGGCCGAGCTGGGCCTCGAGGCCGGCCGCTTCCACCTGGTGGTCGCCCGCTTCGAGGTTGAGAACCACGTCGACGTCGCGGTGGAGGGCTACGCGGCCTCCAGCGCAGAGCACCCGCTCGTCGTCGTCGGCTCGGCGCCCTACGCCAACGAGTACACCGAGCGGATCCACTCCCTGGCCGACGACCGGGTGCGCCTGCTCGGGGGTCTGTGGGACCAGGAGCTCCTCGACCAGCTCTACGGCGGGGCCGCGATCTACCTCCACGGGCACTCAGTGGGGGGCACCAACCCCTCACTGCTGCGCGCGATCGGGGCGGGGGCCGCCGTTGACGCCTTCGACGTCTCCTTCAACCGGGAGGTGCTCGGACCCGCCGGCCGCTACTGGACCACCGCCGACGACGTCCGCGCCCTCATCGAATCCGCCGAGGCCGATCCGGACGGCACGGCGGCGCGCGGCGAGCTCTCCCGGGAACGGGCCGAGGGCTACGACTGGGATGCCGTCGCTGATTCCTATGAGGCGCTGTGCCGCCGCCTGGCCCTGAGCGGCCCGGTGCGCCACCGCCCCTCGGGACGCAGGACGGGGGCCTTCCCCGCATGAGCACGATCCTCGTCGCCCACCCCTCCCCCGACCTGTACGGATCCGACCTGCAGCTGGTCGAGACCATTCACGCGCTCATCGGCGCCGGCCACATGGTCAAGGTGGCGCTGCCCACCGACGGCCCGCTCGTCGCAGTGCTGCGAGAGGCGGGCGCCGCCGTCGCCATCATCCCCTTCACAGTGCTGCGCAAGGCGCTGCTCAACCCGCGCGGACTCGCGGGCCTCGGGGCGGAGGCGGGCCCGGAGGCGCTGAGACTGGCGAGGATCATCCGCTCCTCCGGAGCCCGGGCCGTCCTGACGAACACCGTGACGATCCCCACCTGGCCACTGGCTGCGCGCCTCGCAGGAGTACCGGTCATCGCCCATGTGCATGAGGCGGAGGACTCTCAGCCGCTCATCATCCGCGCGGGCCTCAACGCACCGCTGCTGACGGCGCGCGCCGTCATCGCCAACTCGGGGGCGGCCCGGGACGTCCTCCTGACCGCCCAGCCCCCGCTCAAGAACCGAACAAGGGTGATCCACAACGGCGTCCCCGGCCCTGAGCGGCCCCTGCCGGGGCCGCGGAATCGGACGGCGGGCACCCCCTTCCGAGTGGCCCTCATCGCCCGGCTCTCACCCCGCAAGGGCATCGACATCGCTTTGGAGGCCATCGGCCTGCTCCGCGCCGAGGACGTGGATGCGCGTCTCGTGGTGGCCGGATCCATCTTCCCCGGATACGAGTGGTACGAGGAGCAACTGCGGGAGCGGATCAGCCGGCCGGACCTGAGCAGCGCCGTCGAGCTGCTGGGCTACGTCAACCCGACCTGGCCTATCCTGGCCGATGCGGATGCGGTCATCGTCCCCTCGCGGGCCGAGCCCTTCGGCAATACGGCTGTCGAGGCCCTGCACGCGGGGCGCCCGCTCGTGGCCTCGCGCGTCCAGGGCCTGATGGAGGTCGTGCGCGATGGCGAGACGGGGCTGCTCGTCGCCCCGGAGTCGCCGGAGGCTCTGGCGGCGGCATTGGCCGTGCTCGAGCGCGACCCCACCCGGGCCCGCGAGCTCGCGCTCGCCGGGCGGGCGGACGCCGCTGAGCGCTTCTCCGTGGAGCGCTACCGCAGCAGGATCGTCGACGCCGTCGAGTCCCTCCTCCAATAATCCCCACTTATCACCGAGACCGGTCGAAAATAGGAGCGAGACCGGCCCGCGGGCCGGTC
>NZ_MVIV01000009.1 GCF_002072175.1 Actinomyces gaoshouyii
GGCCGGCTCCGCCCCCGCCCCCGAAGCAACCCCGGCGCCCCAGGCGGCCGCCCCAGCGGCTCCCGCGCCGGCTACCCCGGCTCCCACCGGCGCACCCACCGGCGAGGCATCCGCACCGGCGACCCCGTCGGCCGCGGCCGTGGCCGCGGCGGGCTACGTCACCCCGATCGTGCGCAAGCTCGCTCGCGAGAAGGGCGTCGACCTGACCCAGGTGACCGGCACCGGTGTGGGAGGCCGTATCCGCAAGGAGGACGTGCTGACCGCTGCCAAGGCGGCCGAGGAGGCCGCGGCCAGGGCGGCCGCCGCCCAGTCGGCTCCCACTGCCGCGCCGGCCCCCGCCGCGGCGCCGTCGGCCGAGCCCGCCGCGGACACCGCGCTGCGCGGCAAGACCGAGAAGATGAGCCGCCTGCGCCAGGTCATCTCCGAGCGCATGATCGACTCGCTGCAGACCTCCGCCCAGCTGACCACGGTCGTCGAGGTGGACGTCACCCGCGTCGCCGCGCTGCGCGCCAAGGCGAAGGACGCGTTCCTGGCCGCTAACGGCACGAAGCTCACCTTCCTGCCCTTCTTCGTGCAGGCCGCCACCGAGGCCCTCAAGGCCCACCCGAAGGTGAACGCATCCATCAACGGCAAGGAGGTCACCTATCACGATGCCGAGCACGTCGGCATCGCCGTGGACACCCCGCGCGGCCTGCTCGTCCCCGTGGTCAAGAACGCCGGGGACCTCAATATCCCGGGCCTGGCCAAGCGCATCAACGACCTGGCCGCCCGCACCCGTGACAACAAGGTGAACCCGGACGAGCTCTCCGGCTCCACCTTCACCATCACCAATACCGGCTCCGGTGGTGCCCTGTTCGACACCCCGATCATCAACCAGCCCGAGGTCGCGATCCTGGGACTGGGCGCGATCGTCAAGCAGCCGCGCGTCATCAAGGACGCTGATGGCTACGAGGTTATTGCGATCCGTTCCGTGTGCTACCTGGCCCTGTCCTACGACCACCGCCTGGTGGACGGGGCCGACGCCGCGCGCTACCTCATGACCGTCAAGAAGCGCCTCGAGGACGGCGACTTCGCCGGCGAGCTCGGCCTGTGAGGCTCTGAGACCGCTTTGATCGCCTCTTCGGCGGGGGCGGGACCCGCACCACCGCGCGGGTCCGCCCCCGCCGGCGTTCCGCCGCGATCCCGCCGGGTCACCCGGCCTCCAGAACCTCGGCAACGCGCCACGGACCAGGAACGAGGACGAGGACCACTTCGCGAGCCTGCGGGGCGGGTGCCTCATGCGCGCCGTCGTCATCCGTCCAGGTGGTGGGCCCCTGATGCAGGGACACCCGGGCGCACCTGGCTCCCTCCCACTGCCGGTTAGGGCAGGAGGCGCCCGCCAACTCGCTCACGCCGGTCACCGAAGTCGTCAGTCCCGCCACCCGCTCGTCGCCGCCCAGAAGGGAGGCCAGCAGCTCGGTGTCGGCGCGCGCGGCGGGCGAGCCCTCGACGGAAGTCAGAGCGAGCGCTGCGGCATCGCCGGAGACCAGAGCGAAGTCCCGCGCCCTCACCAGACCGGTGACGATGTCCTCCAGGGACTCATCCCCCGCGCTCGCAGGCGCGGCCCCCGGGCCGGCGGAGGAGGCCGGGGCGGCACTGCCGGCATCATCGTCTCTCTCCGCCCAGGCCATGATCCCAGCGGCCCCCAGCGCGAGGACGGCTCCCCCAATGGCCAGAGCCGTGGCGAGCCGGCCGCGCGAGAGGCGCCCGACCTCGCCGGGGCCGAGGGACCTCCGCGACGGAACCACCCTAGTGGGGGTGCGCGCCGCCGAGCGCAGCGCCCCCGAGGCCAGGCGGGCGCCCTCGGGCAGGTCGATCGCCTCGGGCCATCCGAGCTGCGGGGCACGGGCGGCCAGGTCCCGCGCGGTGGGTCGCGCCCTCGCATCCTCCCGGAGGGCGTCGGCAAGCAGCGACGCGGCCTCCTCCCGCGAGGCGGAATCGGCCCCCTGGCACTCCAGGACGAGGGCGGCCAGGGAGTACACGTCGGACGACGGTGTCGCGGCCCCTCCCGCCAGTCGCTCCGGGGCGGCGGTGCCCTGCGTGCCCATCTCCATGATCCCGCCGAGCAGGTCGATGAGCACTGGAGCCCCTGAGGAGGCGATCATGACATTCGCCGCGGACACATCCCCATGGACCAGCCCCTCGTCGTGGAGGGCGGCCAGGGCCGAGCCCACTGCGTCGAGGAGCGCGGCGCTCTCCCCACTGCCCAGGCGACCCCGTGACCCGAGGACGACGGCGAGGTCGGCCCCATCGATGAGATCGGTGACGACGGCCAGTCGCCCTCCGGCCAGTGGCACGAGGGAGCGGATCCTCGCGATGCCGCTGTGCCGCAGGCTCCTCAGCGCCGCCAGGCGGCGCATGGCGCGCGTGCCCCGCTCCGGCCGCTCGATGACCCGCACGACAACGTCACGCCCCTCGCCGTCCACGCCCCGGATGGGGCAGCCGTCGGCCCGCCCGTTCCTCCCCAGCGCCTCGCCGAGGGAGATCCCCCTCTTGGCCAGGGCGCTCGACTCGGCGTCCGTGATCCCTCCCGGACCCCGCGAGGGGCCGCCGTCCTCGCTCCGGGCCCGCCGCCGCGGAGCCAGCAGCGACGCGCGACGCCGTGTCGGCGCGGTAGTGGGTGATGCAGTCCTCATGGCCCCATGGTCAGCGGCTGCGGAGCTCGGCGGAAGTAGCCTGGAGAATCTGTGGATAACTCATCGGATGTTGACGCCGACGGCCGTCCCAGCGACTCCTGGCCCATGGCCCGCACGCAGCCCCGCCGCTGCCCGTGGCCTACTGTGGGCCCGTGCAGCACATGACAGCCAGCGCCCCGGCGCTCCCCATGGACCGCCTGGACATTGATCTGGGCGAGCGCCTCGTCCCCTATGGCGAGGGGGCGCGCCTCCAGGACGCCGTCCACGCCGCCGTCGTCTCCGGGAGGCGGCGCTCGACGATCATCGCCCTGGAGCACGAGCCGGTGTACACGGTGGGGCGCCGCACGCATTCCTGGGAGCGCCCGAAGGGGGACATCGCGGGCCCGGATCGAGTGCCTGTGGTCGACGTCGACCGCGGGGGCAAGGTGACCTGGCACGGGCCGGGGCAACTGACCGTCTACCCGATCGTGCGCCTGGCCGAGCCCATCGACGTCATCAAGTACGTGCGCGCGCTGGAGGCCGCGGTCATGGATGTCTGCGCAGAGCTCGGGATCCCCTCGACGCGCATCGAGGGGCGCTCGGGCGTATGGGCACCGGGCCGCCCAGACGATCCCCGAGGGCCCTTCTTCCGGGCGGAGCGGAAAATCTGCGCTCTCGGCGTGCGCGTGGCGAGAGGCGTCACGAAGCACGGGATCGGGCTCAACGTCAGCCCGGATCTCGACGCCTTCGCCCTGGATCGGATCATCCCCTGCGGTATCGACGACGCCGGGGTCACCTCCATCGCCGCCGAGGTCGGCAGGCCGCCGGGCGCGCTCGCGGCGGGCGCGCTCGCCGACGGCGTCGTCGCCGCCCTCGAGGACCGTCTCGCCCCGCTGCGAGCAGATTGAGCGCGGAGACGCTGGCTGGAGAATCACATAGGCCCTCAGTCCCATAACGTCGCGTGGGGCAATACACTGTCAGGGCTCGCGCGAATGCACTCAGAAGGAGAGCACGTGGTAGACACGATCGCCCCCAAGGCCACATCCAGGGCAGGCACAGCCGTCGCCCCCGAGGGCCGCAGGCTGCTGCGCGTCGAGGCCCGCAACGCCGAGACGCCCATCGAGTCCAAACCCTCGTGGCTGCGCACCAGGGCCGTCGTCTCCGAAACATATGAGGATGTGCGCGGCCTGGTGCGCGAGAAGAACCTGCACACCGTGTGCGCCGAAGCGAACTGCCCCAATATCTACGAGTGCTGGAACGACCGCGAGGCGACCTTCCTCGTGGGCGGGGAGATCTGCACCCGTCGCTGCGACTTCTGCGACATCGCCACTGGCCGCCCCACGGAGTACGACGTCGACGAGCCCCGGCGCGTGGCGGCCTCCATCAAAGAGATGGAGCTGCGCTACGCCACGGTCACCGGCGTGGCCCGCGATGACCGGCCCGACGGCGGCGCCTGGCTCTACGCCGAGACCTGCCGGCAGATCCACGAGCTCTCCCCGACCACCGGCGTCGAGCTGCTCATCCCCGACTTCAAGGGGGACCCGGGCGCCCTCGCCGAGGTCTACTCCTCGCGCCCGGAGGTCCTGGGCCACAACGTGGAGACGGTCCCGCGTATCCACAAGCGCATCCGCCCCGCATTCTCTTACGAGCGCAGCCTGGACGTCATCCGCTCGGCCTCCGAGGCGGGCCTGGTGACCAAGTCGAACCTCATCCTGGGCATGGGCGAGACCCTCGAGGAGATCGAGGAGGCGATGGCGGCGCTCGTCGAGGCGCGCTGCGACATCTTGACGATCACGCAGTACCTGCGCCCCTCCAAGCTCCACCACCCCATCGACCGCTGGGTCAAGCCGCAGGAGTTCATCGAGCTGTCCTCGCTGGCAGAGGAGATGGGCTTCGCCGCTGTCATGAGCGGGCCGATGGTCCGCTCCTCCTACCGCGCCGGGATGCTGTGGGGCAGGGCCGTGGTCAAGCGCGGCTGGGAGGTGCCCGAGCACCTGCGCTCCCTCACCGAGCCGACGACCGCGCGCCAGGAGGCCAGCGCGCTCCTCGCCCCCTCCCCCGCTCTGGCCGCCGCCTCCTGAACCGGTCATCCGCCCCGCGCGGGCGCCGGGCCCCGGGGCCGCAAGACACGGCCGAGGATCGATTTACCACCGGGCCGCGCCTGCGGCGTCGTCTATCCTGTTCACCGTGAGCACAGCCCGAAGCACCCAGCCCAAGAAGAAGCGCCGCCTGGCCGCCTACGCCCAGAACCTCAAGGACGCCTACACCATCTCGCGGCGCACCTACCCGTGGATCGGTTGGGCGCTGATCGGCACCGCCGCCGCCTCGATCCTCCTGTCGATCGCGATCGCCCTGGGCACCGGGATGGCGGTCTGGTACTGGGTGATCCTCGGGATCATGCTCGCCTTCCTCCTCGACATGATCCTGCTGTCGTGGACGGTGCGCCGGGCCTCCTACTCCCAGATCGAGGGCGTCCCCGGCGCGGCCAAGGCCGTGCTCGACCAGGTCGGCAGGGGCTGGTATCTGGAGGAGCAGCCGGTCGCCATCAATCCCAAGACCCAGGACGTCATCTGGCGCCTGGTGGGCCGCCCTGGCATCGTGCTCGTCGTGGAGGGCCCCACGGGCCGCACGCAGCGACTGGTGACCGATGAGCGCAAGAAGATCAACCGCATCCTGTCCACGGTCCCCCTCCACGTCATCAACGTCGGCACCGATGAGGGCCAGGTCCGCCTCGGCGAGTTGTCGGCCGCGCTGCGCAAACTGCCCACCAAGCCGACCCGCCTGACGAACTCCGAGATCTCCCAGGTCTCCAAGCGCCTATCCTCCCTGGGGACCAAGGGCCTGCCGATCCCCAAGGGCATCGATCCATCCAAAGTCCGCCCGGACCGCCGGGCCCTGCGCGGCCGCTGAGCCGGGCGCGGCCGCGGCCCCAGAGCGCTGACGGCCAACGAGGGCGCCTCGGCCGAAACACCAGGGACACACGCGCGGCACCGCCGCGTCATCGCCGCGCGCCTAGGCTCATCACCTGCCGCACCCGCAGCGGAACCAACGATCGTCGAGGAGCAAACCCATGTTCAAGGACGCCGCCGAGGCACTGGAGTACATCGAGCGGGAAGGGGTCGAGCTCGTCGATGTGCGCTTCTGCGATCTTCCCGGCATCATGCAGCACTTCACGATCCCGGCGGCGGCGTTCAAGTCTGACGCCCTCACTGACGGCCTCATGTTCGACGGCTCCTCGATCCGCGGTTTCACCGCTATCCACGAGTCGGATATGAAGCTCATCCCCGATGTCACGACGGCGTTCCTCGATCCTTTCCGCGCGCGCAAGACCCTCATCATCAACTTCT
The DNA here is from genome assembly GCF_002072175.1 of Actinomyces gaoshouyii. GTDB lineage: Bacteria > Actinomycetota > Actinomycetes > Actinomycetales > Actinomycetaceae > Actinomyces > Actinomyces gaoshouyii. Next base: position 6,002 of record NZ_MVIV01000009.1, read on the forward strand.
CGATCGTCGACCCCTTCACCGACGAGGTCTTCTCACGCGATCCCCGCTCCATCGCCGCCAAGGCCGAGGACTACTTGCGCTCCACCGGCATCGCCGACACCTGCTTCATCGGCGCCGAGGCCGAGTTCTACCTCTTCGACTCCGTGCGCTTCGCCTCCACTCCCCAGGGCGCCTTCTACGCCGTCGACTCCGACGAGGCCTCCTGGAACTCCGGGCGCGAGGAGCCCGGCGGGAACCAGGGCTACAAGGTCGCCTTCCAGGGCGGCTACTTCCCGGTCTCCCCCACCGATCAGATGGCGGACCTGCGCGATGAGATGGTGCGGGTCTGCCTGGAGACGGGCCTGGACATCGAGCGCGCCCACCACGAGGTGGGCACCGGCGGCCAGCAGGAGATCAACTACCGCTTCGCCCCACTGCTGACCGCCGGCGACGACATGATGAAGTTCAAGTACGTCATCAAGAACGTCGCCTGGGGGGCGGGCAAGTCCGCCACCTTCATGCCCAAGCCGCTCTTCGGCGCGGCGGGATCGGGTATGCACTGCCACCACTCCCTGTGGAAGGACGGGCGCCCCCTGTTCTTCGACGAGCGCGGCTACGGCCAGCTCTCCGACGTCGCCCGCTGGTACATCGGCGGCATCCTCGCCCACGCCCCGAGCCTGCTGGCGTTCACCAACCCGTCGGTCAACTCCTACCACCGGCTCGTCCCCGGTTTCGAAGCGCCCGTCAACCTGGTCTACTCGGCGCGCAACCGCTCGGCGTGCATCCGCATCCCCGTCACCGGCTCCTCACCGAAGGCCAAGCGCGTGGAGTACCGGGTCCCGGACCCGTCGGCGAACCCCTATCTGTGCTTCTCCGCCGTCCTCATGGCCGGAATCGATGGCATCCGCAACCGGATCGAGCCGCGCGAGCCCATCGACAAGGACCTCTACGAGCTCGCCCCCGAGGAGTACTTCGACATCGAGAAGCTGCCCTGCACGCTCGACGCCGCCCTGGAGGCCCTGGAGGCCGACCACGACTACCTCACCGAGGGCGATGTCTTCACCCCCGATCTCATCGAGACCTGGATCGACTACAAGCGGTCCAACGAGATCGATCCGCTTCGGGCCCGCCCGAACCCCTACGAGTTCGAGTTGTACTACGACATGTGAAGCAGGCGGGGGCGGGCGTATGGGCGCCCGCCCCCGGCCGTGACACGCGCAATACTCACTCCATGCAATAGATATGCACCGGAGTGGATAGAGTGGGCCACGGTCATCTACCCCGAGGAGCCATCCCATGCGCACCACCCCCACCCGGGCCATCGCGGCCATCGCCGCAATCGGCCTGGCCGCCGGCCTGTCTGCCTGCACGAACGCCAACGACCTCGCCACCGGGTCCGCCAAGGCCAAGACCCGGGGCTACGACGTCTCCAGCATCACCAAGCAGGACGATATCGCCGCCCTCCTGCCCGCCGGGGCGCTCGGCGCCGACGGCAGGCTCGATATCGGCGCCGCCACGGACTACGCCCCCGCCGAGTTCCTGGACGCCGACGGCAAGCCGATCGGATACGACGCCGATCTCGCCCAGGCCCTTGGGAAGGTCCTCGGCGTCGACGCCACGATGCACTCCGCCTCCTTCGACTCGATCATCGCCAAGGTGGGCACCGAGTACGACGCGGGCATCTCCTCGTTCTCCATCACCAATGAGCGCATGCAGAACGTGGACATGATCCAGTACGTCCAGGTCGGCAGCCAGTTCAACGTGGTCAAGGGCAACCCCAAGGGCCTCGACGTCTCCGACCACCTCAACCTGTGCGGCAAGGTCGTGGGCGTCCAGACGGGCACGGCCCAGGCCGATGCCCTGGAGGCCGACTCCCAGGCCTGCGCGGCCGCGGGCCAGGACGCCATCGACATCCGCTCCTACGACAAGCAGGCTGAGACAACCTCCGCTCTCGTCGGCAACACCCTGGACGCCACCTACTCGGACTCCACGGTCGCCGGCTACGCCGTCGAGACCACGGACGGCGCCGTCGAGACCATCGGGGAGGTGGAGAACGCCGCGCCCCAGGGCGTGGTCCTGCAGAAGAACTCCCAGACCTGTGCCGCGATCCAGGCCGCGCTCCAGTACCTCATGGATGAGGGCATCCTCGCGGATATCCTCGAGAGTTGGGGCGTCGAGGACGCGGCTCTCTCGAGTGCCACCCTCAACCCAGCCGTATCGGAGTGACCCATATGACGGCCGCAGAGAACAACGCCCTGACCAGTTCCGAGAGCGACGCCGTCGTCCTCAACCACCCGCGCCCGGTGCTCCGGCCGGGGACGTGGATCAGCGCCGCGGTCGTCGTGGTCCTCGGCTCGATGCTCGCGCACTCGCTGGTCACCAACGAGAGTTTCCGCTGGGACCGTGTCTGGTTCTTCTTCCGGGAGGTCCACGTCATCCGCGCCGTCGGGTGGACGATCCTCCTGACGTTCCTGGCCATGCTCATCGGCATCACCCTCGCGGTGACGACGGCGATCATGCGTCAGTCCACCAACCCGGTGCTGCGTGGCGTCGCCGTAGCCTACCTGTGGTTCTTCCGCGGCACGCCGATCTACACCCAGCTGGTCTTCTGGGGTGCTCTGTCCGCCCTATACCAGCACCTGAGCCTCGGCGTCCCCTTCGGCCCCGAGTTGCTCACCTTCCAGACGAATGCCGTGTTCACCCCCTTCGTGGCCGCAGTGCTGGGCCTGGGCATCAACGAGGGCGCGTACCTGTCTGAGATCGTGCGCTCCGGGCTGGGCAGCGTGGACCCGGGCCAGGCCGAGGCCGCCGGCGCCCTGGGGATGAGCAAGGGCCAGATCCTGCGCCGGATCATCCTGCCTCAGGCGATGCGGGTGATCGTGCCGCCCACGGGCAATGAGACGATCTCGATGCTCAAGACGACGTCCCTGGTCCTCGCGGTGCCCTTCACTCTGGACCTGACCTTCGTAACGAACTCCTACGCCTCGCGCACCTACCAGACGATCCCGCTGCTCATCGTGGCAGCGCTGTGGTACATCATCATCACTTCGATCCTCATGGTGGGCCAGCACTACCTGGAGCGCTACTACGGGCGCGGCTTCGATTCCTCGCGCCCGGGGGCCGGTGGCAAGCGACGCCGCCTGTCGGCGCGCCAGCAGGCCATCCTCGACGCCCACACCACCAAGGCCGATCCCTTCATGGAGGTCACCCCGTGAGCCAGTCACCCCCCCAGCAGGCCGCCCCGGCGACGGAGCCCAAGGTCCGCGTCTCCGGTCTCCACAAGTTCTTCGACGAGCTCCACGTGCTGCGCGGCGTCGACCTCACCGTCCCGGCGGGCACCGTCACGGTGCTCGTGGGGCCTTCGGGCTCAGGCAAGTCCACACTGCTGCGCTGCATCAACGAGTTGGAGTCCATCGATGCCGGGCGCGTGTGGGTCGATGGCGAGCTCATCGGCATGCGGGAGGCCCCCGGCCGCGACGGCAAGCCCGTACTGCACTCCTTGTCGGACAAGCAGCGGGCGGCACAGCGCGCCAAGATCGGCATGGTTTTCCAACGGTTCAACCTGTTCCCCCATATGACGGCGATCCAGAACGTCATGGAGGCGCCCGTCCACGTCAAGAAGACTCCCAAGGAGCAGGCCCGCAAGCGGGCCGCCGAGCTGCTTGAGCGCGTGGGCCTCGCCGAGCGGATGGATCACTACCCCTCACAGCTCTCCGGCGGTCAGCAGCAGCGCGTCGCCATAGCCCGGGCGCTCGCCATGGATCCCGAGCTCATGCTCTTCGACGAGCCCACCTCCGCGCTCGACCCCGAGCTCGTCGGTGAGGTCCTGGCCGTCATGAAGGACCTGGCCCGGGACGGGATGACGATGGTGGTCGTCACTCACGAGATGGGCTTCGCCCGCGAGGTCGGCGATCAACTGCTGTTCATGGACGGTGGCGTAGTCGTGGAGCGGGGGGTGCCCGCCGAGGTCCTCGACCGCCCCACCAACGAGCGCACCCGGGCATTTCTGTCCTCCGTGTTGTAGCGGGCTCCCCGAGCGCGGAGCACTCCCGGCCGTTGCGCCCTCGGACCGCGGAAACGATCTCAGCCCCCAAATACCGTCTCGGCCCGGTGTTGCGCCCTCATTCTCGCAGTTTGAGGGCGCAACACCGGGCCGAGACGGTAAGACGGGGACGAGGGCGCAACAGCGGGCCCATGGCGCCCGGTCCCCCACCCGCGCGTCACGCGGAGCCGGTGCCGCCCCTCCACGCACCGTCATTCCAGTCGAGGAGGCACCAGCCGGCATCGGGATCGCCCTCGGCCACCGCGATGCCGGTGTTGCGCAGCGGGTGCTCCGCGACCCACAGCGGATCGGCGCCGCTTCCCGGCGCTGCGCGCAGCGCGGCCCACAGGCGCAGCACCGTGCCGTGGGAGACGAGCAGCGCCGCTCCCCCGCCCCGCTCATCCTGCCCGCCCTCGGGGGCCTCATGGGCCGAGTGCTCCGCAATGGCACGCACAGCGCCGTCGAAGCGCGCAATCGTGTCGAGGCCGTCCTCCAGGGAGCCCGGGATGCGCGCGCCCAGCCTGCCCGCCATCCATGCGCGTGTCGTATCCACATAGCAGGCCACCGACCGCTCATCCGTGGCCATCTCCAGATCACCCGCGAGGGCTTCGCGCAGCCCCGGCAGGATCGTTGCCCGCAGCCCCGTGGCCCGCTCGACCGGTTCCATAGTCTGGCGCGCCCGCAGGATCGGGGAGACCCATAGTGAGGAGAGACCCGCCAGGAGCCCCGCGTCCTCCAGTCTTCCCGGGATAGTGGCGGCCTGCTCGCGTCCGTTCTCGTCGAGGGGCTGGCCGGGGAAAGCCGTATCGAGGGCCTGCATGACATTGGCGATGGTGCGCCCGTGGCGCACGAGGATGAGTTTCACGGCCTTATCCTGCCAGCGCCGGTGCTCACCGAGACCGCCTCCGAGTCATCCTGAGCCCCTTCAGGCCATCCCGGGCGTGCCGAGGGCCGCTCAGGACCACGGGTACGGCCCGGCATTGCGGCGGGGGACGCGCCACCGCGGGCAGGTCGAGCGGGACGACGATGCCCTCTCGGGAGTCACGGTCTGACCTGCTCGGCCGACCTGACCCGACAGCGTCGCGCCCGCCGGGCCGGGGGCGGTGGGCCGCGCGAGCGCCGATCCCCGTCGGCTCGGCTGGCCCTGCTGCTCCAGCTGATCCGGCAGCCCTGGTCCCCCTCCGGCCGAGCGCAGCACGCGTTCGACAACGGCGCGAGCGTGGCGGGCACTGCGCCGGTAGAGGTCCTCCAGGTCCCGCTCGCTGCCGCTGGCGAGCCCCAGGAGCCTGCCGACCAGCCGGATGCCCCGCTCGTCGGAGGGCAGGATGTCCACCCGCGCGCCGGAGTCGCGGCCCACGCCGAGCACCGTGGCGGCCCGGATGCGGGTGGCCAGGATCCAGGCGCTCATGAGAACGCCGGCGTCATCGACTGGTAGCAGCTCGGCCTCGGCGGCCGCCATGAGCGCCTCGAGGGTGGAGGTTGTGCGCAGGGCACGAACCTCGTGGGCGTGGGCGAGCTGGAGGACCTGCGCCACCCATTCGACGTCGGAAAGACCCCCGGGGCCGAGCTTGAGGTGCCGGGCGGGGTCGGCGCCCCGCGGCAGGCGCTCGGCCTCCATGCGGGCCTTGAGCCTGCGGATCTGGCGCAACTCCTCCTCCCCCAGACCATCGACGGACCATCGCAGGGGGGCGACGAGGGCCAGGAACTCCTCGCCCAGCGCCGTATCCCCCGCGCAGGCCCTAGCCCGCAACAGCGCCTGGCGCTCCCACACCGCCGACCACGAGCCGTAGTACTCGGCGGCTGAGGCCAACGACCGGCTGAGCGCGCCCTGGCGCCCCTCGGGCCTCAGGCCCGCGTCGATCGCGAGCGGGTGCGGGCCTGAGACGAGCAGGCGCATCGTGGCACGGGCCACCTCGTCGGCCTCGCGGGCGGCAGCGCGCTCATCAGCCCCGGGACGCGGGGCGTGGAGGAAGATGACATCGGCGTCCGAGGCGTAGGTGGTCTCCTCCCCTCCGAGCCGCCCCATGGCGATGACGGAGTGCCGGGCCAGCGAGGCGGTCTGGCCGCCACTCCCGCCGTCCCCCTCCTGCTGTCCGCGCTGGGCGACGACGAGCCTGATCGCGGCCCGCAGGGCGCCATCGATGACGGCATCCGTGGTGCTGGTCAGGATGCGGGCTGTGCGGGCCGGGTTGACGCCGTCGAGGGAGTCGGCCAGGGCCGCCCGCAGCAGCTCGCGGGTGCGCACGCCCAGGATCCTGCGCACGGCCTCGGCGCTGCGCGCCTCCGCCTGGGCGGGCGTGGCCCCCTCGAGGCCGCGACGGGCGAGGATCCTGGTGATCTCCTCGCGCAACTGCTCGCCGCTGCGCGGGGCGAGCTCGGCATCGTCGTCCAGCCAGGCGACGGCCTCCGGACGCTCGGCGAGGCGGTCCGTGGTCCATCGGGCCCCGGAGACCACCTGGCACAGACGCTGGGCGGCCACGGGCGAGTCCCGCAGCAGTGCCAGGTACCAGTGGGAGGTGCCGATGTCGTCGGAGAGGCGCCGGAAGCCGAGCAGCCCGTTGTCCGGGTCCGGGCCCTCGCCGATCCACCCGATGATGACCGGCAGGAGCTGGCGCTGGATAGCGGCGCGGCGGCTGATGCCCTCGGTGAGGGCCTGGATGTGCCGCAGAGCGCCGTCGGGGTCGAGGTAGCCGACGGCGGCCAGCCGGTCCCGGGCGGCCTGCGGGCTGAGCCGCATCTCGTCAGCGGACAGGGCCGCGGCGGCGCCCAGAAGGGGCCGGTAGTAGATCTCCTCGTGGAGGGCGCGCACCTGCCGGCGACGGGCCCGGAAGGCGGTGCGGAGGTCGCCGGGCTCGGGGATGCCGATCCCCCGGCCGATGCGGCGCAGATCGGCGTCGCGCTCGGGCAGGTCGTGGGTGCGGCGCAGCCGGTGCAGCTGGGCGCGGTGCTCCAGGAGGCGCAGCTCCCGGTAGCCCTCGTCGAGCGCGAGGGCGTCATCGCGGCCCACGTACCCGCCCACGGACAGCGCCGCCAGCGCGTCGAGCGTGGAGCGCACCCGCAGCTCGGCGTCGGCGCGCCCGTGGACGAGTTGGAGGAGTTGGACGGTGAACTCAACGTCCCGCAGGCCACCGGGGCCGAGCTTGATGCGCCTGTCCTCCCCCAACCGCTGGGACTCGTACTCCACCCGGCGGCGCATGGCACGGGCGTCGTCGACGAAATGGGGCCGCGAGCTCGCCGACCAGATGAAGGGGGCAATGGCCTCCTCGTAGGCGCGGCCGAGCACCGGGTCCCCCGCGGCGGCTCGCGCCTTGAGGAGCGCCTGGAACTCCCAGGAGGAGGCCCAGCGCTCGTAGTAGGCCACGTGCGAGGCGAGGGTGCGCACGAGGGCGCCATCCTTCCCCTCGGGGCGCAGCCCTGTGTCCAGGGGCCACAAGGAGGGCTCGCTCCCAGAGGCGGAGGTGGCACGGTGCAGGTGACCAGCGATCTCGGTACCCAGGCGCACGAGCTCGGCCTCGCCGGGCTCCTCGGCGGTCCCGGCGACGGCGGCGGCGGGTCCGACGACATGAATGACATCGACGTCGGAGATGTAGTTGAGCTCGCGCCCGCCGGCCTTGCCCATGGCGATGACGGCGAAGGCGACCCTGCGCGCATCCGCCCCCACACCCGCGCGGGCGATGAGGAGGGCGGCCTCGAGGGCGGCGTCGGCCAGGTCGGCCATCGCGGCACCGACGACGCCCACGTGGGCGGCGGGGGCGGTTGAGACGAGGTCGTCGGCGGCGATCGCGAGCAGCCGATCGTAGTAGGCGCGGCGCATCGCAGCGGTGGCCGCTTCGATCGCCGCGGGATCGGCGGGGCCGGCCGAGGCGAGGGGATCGGCTCCCGCGTGAGCGGCGAGGGCCTCGCGCGCGGCATCGACGAGGAGGAGGGAGGCGTCGGGACGGCCGGGCGCGTTCCAGGCGCGCTCGGGACTCAGGGCGTCGAGGTGATCGGGGTGGGAGACGAGGAAATCGCCGAGCGCCTGGGACGACCCGAGGACCGCGAGCAGCCGATCGGCGTGGGCCCGGGAACCCCCACCCGCCCCTTCCCGGACGGGCTCGCCGACGACGGCGCGCAGGGCCGCGATGAGGCCGTTGGCGGCGGTCGGGTCGTCCTCCTGGGCAAGCACCGCGGCCAGGCGCAGGAGCGAGAGCAGGGCCAGATCGGGGTCAGCGGTGTCGCCCAGGGCGTCGATGAGACGGCCCCTCGCCTCGGCGGCTTCCCCACTCGCGCGGCTGATGAGCTCCGCGAGCGCCCGGTCCTCCAGGGCCCGCAGGGCGCGGTCGGGTTCGGCGAAGCCGGCGCCGAGAAGCCTGCGGCGCGGGCTGGGCGATGGCAGTCCCATGAGCGGGGTCATGCCGCCGGCGCGCCGACTCTCGCTGGCCATGAGCTCATCCCTCCTGCGCCTCGCTCCCGGGCGTCGGCCCGCCTCAGGCGCGGCGGAAGAACTGGCCGATCTCGAAGTCGGTGACCTGGGCGTCGTAGGCCTGGTACTCATGCCTCTTGTTGCGCTGGAAGTACTCGAAGGTGTCCTCCCCCAGGGTATCCGCCACGAGGTCGGAGCCGCTCATCGCGGATACCGCCCGCTTGAGGGATGTGGGCAGAGCCTCGATGCCCAGGGCGTCGCGCTCGCCGTCGGTCAGGGCCCACACGTCGTCCTCGGTCTCGGCGGGCAGGTCATATCCCTCCTCAATGCCCTTCATGCCCGCGGCGAGGATGGTGGCGAAGGCGAGGTAGGGGTTGGCGGCGGGGTCGAGGGAGCGGTACTCGACGCGCACGGCCTGCGCCTTGCCGGGCTTGTGCATGGGGACGCGCACGAGGGCGGAGCGGTTGTTGTGGCCCCAACACACGTAGCTCGGGGCCTCGTCCCCGCCCCACAGGCGCTTGTAGGAATTGACGTACTGGTTGGTGATCGCGGTGATCTCCTTGGCGTGACGCAGTATCCCGGCGATGAAGGCGCGACCGGTGGCGGAGAGTTGGTATTGGCCGGCGGGATCGTAGAAGGCGTTGTGGTCGCCCTCGAATAGGGAGAAGTGCGTGTGCATGCCGCTGCCGGGCTGGCCGACGAAGGGCTTGGGCATGAAGGTCGCGATGCAGCCCTCCTGGATGGCGACCTCCTCGATGACGGCGCGGAAGGTCATGATGTTGTCAGCCATCGACAGGGCATCGGCGAAGCGCAGGTCGATCTCGTTCTGGCCCAGGCCCCCCTCGTGATGGGAGAACTCCACGGAGATGCCCATCTGCTCGAGCATGAGGATGGCGCGGCGACGGAAGTCATGGGCGGTGCCGCCGGGGACGTGGTCGAAGTAGCCGGCGTCGTCGGTGGGGGTGATGCGGCCCCGCTCGTCGCGGTTGACGAGGTAGAACTCGATCTCGGGGTGGATGTAGCAGGTGAATCCGGCGTCGGCGACGCGCGCGAGCTGGCGCTCGAGGACGGCGCGCGGGTCAGTGCGGGCGGGCTCGCCGTCGGGCGTGAGCACGGAGCAGAACATGCGCGCGACGCGGTCGCGGTCATTGCGCCAGGGCAGCATCTGGAAGGTGGAGGGGTCGGGGCTCAGGAGCATGTCGGACTCGTAGACGCGGGTGAGGCCCTCGATGGTGGAGCCGTCGAAGCCGATGCCCTCCTCGAAGGCGGCCTCGACCTCGGCCGGCGCGATGGCCACGGACTTGAGCTGGCCGAGAACATCGGTGAACCACAGTCGAACGAAGCGGACATCCCGCTCCTCGATCGCGCGGAGCACGTACTCCTGCTGCTTGTCCATGCTGCTCCTCATCTCTGATCAGCGCTCGGATCCCGACGGCGGTACCGGGACGCCCCGACTCTATCGGGAGCGGGAGTCGGCCGGGTTTCGGCGCGCGGGTCGCGGGCGGGCCGGCGGGCGGCGTGAAGGGCCCTGTGGTGGCGGCTAGGCTGGAATCATGGCAAGCACGGACTCCCCTTACGCTCCCCCGAGCGCCCTGCCGCCGGCCGGCAAGCCGGTGCGCGTCCACCACCTCGCGGCCGCGAAGGCCGGGGGCGAGCGCCTGACCATGCTCACCGCCTATGACGCCGTGACTGCGTCGATCCTCGATGCAGCGGGCACGGACATGCTCCTGGTCGGCGACTCGATCGGCAATGTCATGCTCGGCCACGGCTCCACGCTGCCGGTGAGCCTCGATGAGATGGCCGTGGCGACGCGGGCCGTGGCCACGGCGACGACGCGCGCGCTCGTCGTCGCCGATCTGCCCTTCGGCACCTATGAGGCGGGGCCCGCTCAGGCCTTGGAGTCGGCCACCCGGCTGGTCAAGGCCGGGGCCAACGCGGTCAAGCTGGAGGGCGGCGCGCCGCGTGCGGCGACGGTCCGCGCGCTCAGCGAGGCGGGGATCCCGGTCGTGGGGCACCTGGGCTTCACCCCGCAATCGGTGAACATGCTCGGCGGCTTCCGCGTCCAGGGGCGCGGCGAGGCCGCCTCCCAGGCGCTGCTGGCGGACGCCTCCGCCCTGGCGGGCGCTGGGGCGATTGCCCTCGTTCTGGAGATGGTGCCGCAGGACCTCGCCGCAGCCGTCACCAGGGCTCTCGACGTTCCCACGATCGGCATCGGCGCAGGGGCGGGCTGCGACGCGCAAGTGCTCGTGTGGACCGATATGGCGGGGATGACGGACTGGAAGCCCCGCTTCGCCCGCGCGTTCGGCGAGGTGGGTGCCGCCCTGCGCCAGGCCGCCGAGGACTTCAACGCCGCGGTGCGCGACGGATCCTTCCCCAGCGCCGAGGAGAGCTTCGCCTCCTGATCGTGCCAGGGGCGCGCAGTGACGGCCGGCGCTCGCCGCGACGAGCGCCGGCCGCGGCTCACAGCCCCTCGGGCCGGGTGAAGTCGATGGGAACGATGTCGACGCCGTCGAAGACGCCGCTCATGTCCTCGGTCGGGAAAGTCACGCCCTGATTGCCGGGGTCGAGGGCCCAATCCAGGAGGCGGGGGGAGCCGCCGGGGACCGTCGGGTCGACCTCGACAGTGGTGATGGCGCAGTTGGCCATGGGCGCCTTGGAGTAGACCTCCAGGCCGATCCAGCGGGCCATGATCGTCATGATCGTCATGCCGTGGGAGACCGCCAGCGCCTCGGCGTCGCTCTTGCCGGCATCGGCATCGGCCCGCAGATCGGCCAGGATGCGGGCAAGGGCGCCATCGATGTCGCGCAGGTAGTCGGTGGCGCTGATGCCCTCGGGCGCCCCCTCGAAGCGGCCGGACAGGACCCCGGGCAGCAGCGTGCGCGTGGGCAGGGCGGCGATCATCTCGGGGTCGGGGCCGCCGTCGTAGATCCCGTAGTCGTATTCGCGCAGCCCGGTGAGGATGGTGCGCGGGAGCTCGCGGCCCTCGGTGAGGATGTCCGTGGTCTCGACGACCCGCCCCAGGGGGCTGAGGTAGACACGGGTGAGGGGGTAGCCGGCCAGGAAGTCGCGGGCCATCGCGGCGCCCTCGCGCCCCGAAGGGGTCAGGGGCGAGTCCGCTGAGCCCTGGGTGCGGTGCTGCTCATTGAGGACAGTGCGGCCGTGGCGCACGAAGTGGATCTTTGCCATGGTCACATCGTAGGTCACACCACCGCCCGAGAGGGGGCGCTTGGGACGGGTCGGATCGCGCGCATCCGGGAGGGGAGACGAGCGGGCTGTGCGCCCACTGCCCGGCTCCTATGCTGTGGGCATGACTGCTCCGACGCCCCCTGGATCCCCCCATCGCTCCGGCGCCGATCGGGCGCCGCGCGGAACCCTCGTGCCCGGCATCGTCGGGCCCCGGCGCGACGTGCCCGAGTCGATCGCCCGCCCCGAGTACATGTTCCACGATGGGCCCGAGAGGGTGACGGCCTCGGACATCAAGTCCCCCGAGACCGTTGAGCGCATCCGGGCGGCGGGCAGGATCGCGGCGCGGGCCATGCAGGCCGCTGCGGCAGCGATCGCGCCGGGCGTGACCACCGATGAACTGGACCGTATCGCCCACGAGTATCTGTGCGACCACGGCGCCTACCCGTCCTGCCTGGGTTACATGGGCTTCCCGAAGTCGATCTGCACCTCGATCAACGAGGTGATCTGCCATGGCATCCCCGACTCGACGGCGCTGGACGAGGGCGACCTCATCAACCTGGACGTCACCGCCTACGTCGACGGCGTCCACGGCGACACGAACGCCACCTACGCCGTCGGCGAGGTGGATGAGGAGACGCGCCTGCTCATCGAGCGCACCCGGACCTCCATGGAGCGGGGGATCAAGGCCGTCCGCCCGGGCCGCGAGGTCAACATCATCGGGCGGGTCATCGAGGCCTACGCCAAGCGCTTCGACTACGGCGTCGTGCGCGACTACACGGGCCACGGCGTCGGCGAGGCCTTCCACTCGGGGCTCATCATCCCGCACTACGACTCCGCCCCCCGCTACGACACCGTCATGGAGCCGGGCATGGTCTTCACCATCGAGCCGATGCTCACCCTGGGTGGCATCGAGTGGGACCAGTGGGAGGACGGCTGGACGGTGGTCACCCGGGACCGCTCGCGCACCGCCCAGTTCGAGCACACGCTCGTGGTCACCGAGGATGGCGCGGATATCCTCACCCTGCCCTGAGCCGCCCTGGCGGGCGCCTCGCCGCCGCGTCCGGCCGCGGATCAAGCAGGGTCGCGCACGGGGAGCAGTGCCCGGGTAAGGGTGCCCCGCACGCGGCGCCGATCCGGTACCCGCCGTGTCGGCTTTTCGGTGTAGATTCGATTTATCAGTTATGGCACGGACAAGGCGAGCTCTCGCCGCGGAGATGTGCCCCAACTCCTTCACTAACGTACCCACTCCCGGAGGTTCCAATGGCTCTTCGCTTCAACCCACCGCCGAACTGGCCCGCCCCGCCAGAGGGCTTCGTCCCGCCCGCCGGGTGGCAGCCTGACCCCGCATGGGGTCCGGCTCCCGAGGGTTGGCAGCTCTGGGTCGAGGACTCGGACGATGCCTCCCCCGTCTCGGCCTCCGGCCCCGGCACCTCGGACCCCGCCTGGGCCCCGACCCAGGTGGTCCAGACTGGCCGGTCGGGTCCCGTGGCCGACCCGACCGGCCAGTCGGCCTCCGCGCCATCCGCGGACTACGCCTCCACCGGGCTGCCCGCCCCGATGGGCTCCTCGGCTCCCGGCAGCCCCTATGCCGCGGAGATGAGCTACGCCCAGGCCCCCACCCCATTCCACGGCCAGGGCCAGCCCGCCCCCGCCGCCGGCTGGCAGCCGGTGGACGTGCCCGGCGGCGGCGGTGCGGCCAAGCCCGTCTACAAGCAGTGGTGGTTCTTCACGCTCATCGGTGTTCTGGTGATCGCGCTCATCGGCGGCCTCACCTGGGCCTTCGCCGGCGGCGATGACGCCGGCGGCGGCACGCAGACCTCGACGGCGGCCAAGTCCGACCCGAAGCCCGCCGAGGACGAGCCCGAGCCGCCGGCTCCTAAGGCGTCGTCCTCCACGCCCTCCGGTTCGGCCAAGCCGGCAGCGGGGACCGAGGGCACCTCGATGGACAACCCCAAGGACACGACGACGGGCCCGTTGACCTTCCACGCCTCCAAGAACGACTACAAAGATCCCAACGCGAGCCTCGATGTGACTGTCGGCGACGTGAACTGGAATGCGAATGACGCCGCCAAGAGCTCCATGAGCAGCTACAGCTACAAGGAGCCCGGCGCCGGCCAGGTGTACATCCGGGTCCCGGTCGAGATCACGTACCACGGCAAGGGCCAGTACGAGAAGTACACCTTCAAGATGGACTTCGTCCACAACGGCACCACCACCTCCGCTACGGAGAACTACAGCGACAAGGGCGAGTTGATCCAGCAGGCCATGCCCCGCGATGGCGGCAAGGCCAGTGGCTACGTCACCTTCCTCATCGACCAGAGCGCCGTCAACCAGGGCGTCTTCGCGGTCACCGCGTTCACCGGCGTCGACGAGGGCTACATCAAGGCGAAGTGACCTCCAGCGCGCGGTCGGCCTGAGAATCGACGACCATCTGAGCATGACGAGCGTGGTGGGCTCCTCCCGAATCGGGAGGAGCCCACCATGTTTCTCTCTTCTCTCCTCCGCCAGCGGCGTTTGCCGGGGCGGAAGGACGAGGCGCGGACGAGCCGACCTGTACGCCGGGTTCTGTTGCCGCCCGCCGTTGCCGGACCGGGCGGTGGCGACCATCCATCTTGGACCGCCGTCGCCGACGGCCTCACGCGACCTACCCGCAGGCTCGGGCGAGCAGCCCTCGGGCGCCTGCTGCGCGGTCTTGCTCCGGGCGGGGTTTGCCGAGCCGCGCCGGTCACCCGGCGCGCTGGTGGGCTCTTACCCCACCCTTTCACCCTGACCGCCAGTGGCCTGGCGGCGGTCTTCTCTCTGTGGCACTGTCCCGCGGGTCGCCCCGGGTTGCTGTTGGCAACCGCCCTGCTCTGTGGAGCCCGGACGTTCCTCGATCCCGCAGGGAGTGCGTAGACTCCCTTGGGGTACCGCGGCCGCCCGGTCGGCTCGTCCGCACGCCCAGCATAGCCGCCGGAGGAAACCTCCAGAGCACCTCGATTGTCTAGCATGTGCGTGTGCTCATCCTCCTGCCTCCCAGCGAGGGCAAGACCCCTCCCGTCTCCGGGCCCCGCCTCGACCTCGCCTCCCTGCTCGCGGCCGACCGACTCACCACCGCACGCCGCGAGGTCATGGATGAGCTGTCCCGCGTGAGCACCGCCCCGGATGCCGCAGCTATCCTCGGCCTGGGCCCGCGCTCCGCTGCGGACGCAGCTCTCAACCTCGTCCTGGAAGAGGCCCCGTGCGCGCCCGCCCATGAGCTGTACACGGGCGTCCTCTACGAGGCCGCGCGCCTCGGCGGGGCGGGCACGCCGGGCGAGGCCGAGGCGCTGTCGCGCCATGTGGTCATCCTCTCGGGCCTGTGGGGCGCCGTGCGGGCCACGGACCGGCTGCCTGCCCACCGCCTGGCGATGGGCGCCTCCCTACCGGGATGCGGGAGGCTCAACGGTTTCTGGAAGCGGGAGCTCGCCGCGGTTCTCGGCCCGATCGCCGAGGAGGCGGGGCTCGTCATCGATGCCCGTTCCTCCGCCTATGCCGGGGCCTGGCAACCTGCTCGCTCCTGGGGCGGAGAGCTGCTTCGCATCCGGGCGGTCCGGATCCGTCAGGGCCGGCGTCAAGTGGTCTCCCACCATGCCAAGCACATGCGGGGCCTGCTGGCCGGGGAGCTCATCGCCCTGCGCGCCGCCGGCCGTTCGCCATCGACGGCGAACGGCGTGGCCGAGGCGGGCGCCGGCCTGGAGGGCGTGGCGGACGCTGAATTGTCCGCCCCGGATCACTCGGGGCGCCGTGACCTGACCCTCGTCCTGGCCTGAGCCCCGCCTGGTGGGCGGGCCGACGGCGCCCTGATCCGCTCCGGGCCCCGGAGCCATGGGCCCTGCGGGAACCGGGCCGGCTCAGATATCCATGCGCACGAGGATGACGTCGTTCTCCTCGGCGTGGATGACGGCGTCGGCCGGCGCGGCGTCGATGCGGGCGAGCTCGGCGGGACTGAGCTCGACGGAGCCGCCCTCGAGGCGGTGCCCGTGGAGGGCGAGGACGCCGAGGCCCCCCGTCGCGGCGCGCACGGCGTCGTAGTCGGCGAGCAGGGCAGGTGAGATGGTGCCGGCGAGCTCATCGCGCCGGGCGCACAGGCGCTCGGTCTCCTCATCGATCCGGGTGAACCCGGCGTCGCGCTCGGCAGTCAGCTCCCGGCCCGCGGCGCGGATGGCCCGCTCCTCATCGGCGAGCCGGTCCGATTCGGCCTGGGCCGCTTCGAGGGCCTCCATGGCGGCGATCTGGGCGTCCTCGAGAACGCTCTGGCGCCGGCCGAGCTGATCGATCTCCCCTTGGATGGCGGCCAGGTCCCGGGCGGCGTCGCCTCCCGCGGCCAGGCGCTCGCGCAGGGCAGCGGCGCGTCGGACGACCTGCCCGACCTCGTCCTCGGCGTGGGTGGCTCCCCTCTTGGCCTCCGCAAGGGCTGCGGTGGCCAGCAGGGCTGCGCGCTTGTTGTCCTTGAGACGGGCGATGGTCGTCTCGATGCGGGCCAGGACGGGCAGCGCGCGCCGCTCGTGCGCGAGCCTTGCGAGAGTGGCGTCGATATCCTGCAGATCGATGAGGAGCCGCTGCTCGGCGAGGGGGGCACTGGTCACGGGATGTCCTTCCGGTCGTCGAGGGTGAAAAGGGGCTGGGGTTATCTCACTGGCGCGGGGCCAGTATTCAGGCGCAGGGCCCAGGGGTCGGTGCAGATCGTGGAAACATGCGTGGAGAGTCTACGTCCGCCGTACTCGGCGGCAGTGGCCAGCCGCTGGGCGAGCGGGGGCAGGCCTACCCACTCGGTGGCCCAGTGGGTGCCGCAGATGAGGTAGGGGCGCCCGGTTTCCAGATGCTCGCTGGCGGGGTGGTGGCGCAGGTCGGCGGTGAGGAAGACGTCCGCGCCGGCCTCGCGGGCGCGCGCCAGGAGGGAGTCGCCCGCTCCCCCGGAGACGGCGATGGTCTCCACGGTGGCGTCCAGGTCTCCGCCCACGAGGATGCCGGGGGGCGAATCGGGCAGGGCGGCGGCGACGGCGTCGGCGAAGTCGCGCAGGCGGGTGGGCACCGGCAGGGAGCCGATGCGCCCAATGCCCTGGGCGGGGTCGGCGGGGCTGGGCTCCAGCGGGACCGCGCCCAGCAGGCCGATAGAGGCGGCCAGCGCCGCAGCGATGCCGCCGTGGGCGGCATCGAGGCTCGTATGGGCGTTGAGCAGGGCGATGCCGCTGCGGATGAGGCGGTGGACGACACGGCCCTTGGGGTCGGTCGCGGCCACGCGGTCGGTACCGCGCAGGTAGAGGGGGTGGTGGGTGATGATCATGTCGGCGCCGCGCTCAATGGCCTCGTCGACGACAGAGGCGACGGGGTCCACGGCGAGCAGGATCGAGGCCACGGGAGCCTCGGGGTCCCCGCAGATGAGCCCGTTGGAGTCCCAGGACTCGGCCAGGTGGGACGGGGCGGCGGCCTCGACGAGGGCGACGACGTCGGCGACGGTCAGCTCCTCAGCGGCCGAGGAGGCCTCCCCGGCGGAGGGTCGCGGGTGGAGCGGCGATTCGATCATGCGGCAAGGCTAGCGGCACGGCGCCGGGGCGGGCGTCTTGCGGGACGGGCGCGCGCTCCGGCACGACGAGGTCTTCGTCATGGACGATGGCGCGCACGCGCCCGATCCCGCGATCACAACGATGGACGCGCAGCGCGGTCGGGGCCCGCGCGAACTCGCCCACTGTTCGTGGGGCTGGTGGCTACCGGCCTGGACCGCCGGCGCGGCGTTTACGCCTCGCACCGCGCGGGCGACGACTCGGTCCCCCAGGGGAGCGGCGGAACCCGGCAGGTCATCGCGAGGCGTGAGGAGAGCCATACGTCCAGTGGCAATAATTCCGGAGTGCGGACATGTTGTTCGGGCGAGCCGTATCGACGCCCAGAACACGGCACTGGGCCTCATCATTCCGAGGAGTTATCGACATGCCCCGCTTCCTGTCCGGCCACAAGCGCCTTGTGGTCTCCCTGGCCGTGGTCTTCCTGGCCGCCACTGGGATCGCCCTGGCCGTGTTCAAGCCGTGGCTGCTGTTCATCGACCAGACCGTGAACGATAGGATCCCCGCCTTCTCGGCGGCGACGACGCCAGCAACGCCTCAGGCACCCTCCGGTGAGGCGATGGGAGCGGATGGCGCCGGCGGCGCCACCGACGCGCCCGCACCGCAGGGGCCCGTTCAGGTGGCGAGCGGTTCGTTCATCTCCCACGAGCACTCGACGACTGGGACGGCGCGCATCCTGCGCAACCCGGATGGCTCGCACCAGCTGGTGCTGGAGAACCTCGCGACGTCGAACGGCCCGGACGTGCGGGTATGGCTGAGCGCCGGACCGGTGATCGAGGGCATGGACGGCTGGTTCACGGCCGGGGACTACGAGCACCTGGATGTGGGGCCGATCAAGGGAAATCTTGGCAACCAGGTCTACGACCTGCCCGCGGGGACGGACCCGAGCGCGTGGACGAGCGTGGTCCTGTGGTGCGATGACTTCAATGTCTCCTTCGGCGCCGCCAAGCTGAGCGCCGCATAGGAACGCGCGGGGCGGGGATCTGCTCGGCGCCGGGCCATCGCCCCCCAAGCATCGATCCTGCTGGCGTGGATATGGATCCGGAAGAGGAGGCCGACGGCGATCGTTGGGATTCCACCGGTCGCTCCGGGGCCACCGGGCCGCCGGCCTGCCCACGGCAGCGGGATCGACATCGCTTCCGTTGCCCCGGGAACTACGGGCGAGGCGCCCGCCGATTTCTCCACTCCGACAGCATCGGAGGGCCGGCCCCGTCCTGAGCATCCGCGGGCCGCTTCAAGCACCTCCCAGCCATTGGCGACACCCCGGTGGCGAGCTCCGCGGTTCTATCAGCGGTCCGCGGATGCCCTGGAAGGCCTGGAGCGCTTCCGGCCAAGAGGCCGCACGACCTGAGGAGCAGCCCGCCCCGCACGACGATGCGGGTTCGTATACGAGCACCGTGGTGCGCCTCAGCACCCTCGACACAAAGAACTACTGGAAGGGCCTGCTCCGGTTCCGTGAGCGTCTCCTGCAACGGGGGTGCCCAGATCCGGCTCGGAGGAGCCGGACCTCGAGGTCACCGCAGCAATACAGGAAACCGGAACAGGCAACAGCGACACCGCCGCACCACCCGAGCAGTCCACGGTCGTGCGGAGGGGCATCCACATCGAGAATCGCCCCATCTCGCGTGGGAAGCGGGCCGCCATCCGGCGAGAGGCCAACGGAACTCTCGGTGCCCGCGCAGTAGCGGAGCGCCTTGGCGTGCACGAGAACACTGTGCGTGCCATCTGGCGCCAGCGCCCCAGGCCGACCCCGGCCCGCCGGGGTGCGCACCGCTTCACGCAGGAGCACCGACAGCGCGCCGAAGTGCTCGTCGCCCAGGGCGTCTCCCTCATCGACATCGGCCTGGAGCTCGGGTTCGATCGGGGAACGGTGCGGAGGCACTTGGCGGCAGAAAATGTGACTAAAATCACAAAATACGTAACTAGACGACAGTTCGTCACGACCGGTTAGATGCTACCTTGATATCAATCTTACATGCCGCCACACATCATGAATGCCGACAATCCTTATTTGCAACGCAGCAGGAAGATCGCCCTCTCGGCTAACGCTCTACCAATACTCAATTCCGACGGTTACCGACGTCTTCTCGCATGGGCCAATGTGAATGAATATTTGGATGGGCGTAGGAATCCACGATGGGTTATTGCCATAAAGGTGATCAGCTGGATCGTTGTTGTGACCTATATCACGAGATATCATCTTTTCGGTTATTGCATAGCACCGTGTTATGATTAGGGCATGGATATGCTCCTCGAGTTGAACGATTTTGTTGTGTCAAGAGGTAGGAAGTTCTCACTATCTCCTGTTAACATTAGATTTAATGATCCCAACATTGTAGGTCTTTTTGGTCATAATGGTGCTGGAAAAACAACGTTATTGAAGGCCTTATCGGGGCTTTTGCCTGTGCAATCAGGAGAGTCGCACATTAAAGATATGTCGTACCCCGTATTTTTGCCTGATACACCATTCATCTACAAGTTTTTAAAGGTTGGATCTGTTCCGGGCGTCTTAGCGAAATACTTCAACGATTTCGATGCCGATCTGGGTGAATCGATTATCGGCGATTTATCTTTGGACGTAAAAAAGAGGGTTGGTGAGCTGTCTAAGGGGATGGAGGAGCAGCTGAACCTTGGCATGACACTCGCGAGACGGTCATCAGTGTATCTTTTTGATGAGCCACTCGCTGCAGTGGATCCTGTCACGCGCGACCACATGTTAGATCTAATTAAGCGCTATAAGCCTAATGATGCCCTGTTGATCATTAGCACACATCTTATCTCAGGGCTCGAATCGCTTTTTGATGAATGTCTCGTACTTCATAATGGCAAAATTCTCCTCAGGATCAGTGTTTCAGATTCTATCTCCAATAATCAAAGCCTGGAGTCAAGGATTAAGGAGGCGATGATCAATGCGTGATATCTTCACAGAGGCACGTAAGCATATTGGATTCTTTTCAGTGTGCTTAGTCATTTTAGTGGGTGTCTCTACATTCAGAGAGTTACTGGATTCCTACAAAAGTATTACTGACGTTGTGTGGGTATTTACCGTCGTATTGGTTCCCACAGCAACTGCGTTTTATGTTGGTGCGCAGATCTTTATGTACCTTGTACTCAAGAACGACACCCTTGTACTCAAGAACGACACCCTTCTTCAACTTTCTACACATTCGCACTTTCGTAAATATCTCGTAAAGACGCTTCCGCTCGCCCTCGGATTCATTTCAACGGGACTATTCTCGTTGCTGGCAAGCACAACAACTTGGCCAGAGGGGCAAGAAGCGTCAAAGACTGTGATATACGCAGTATGTGCTAAAATAATCTCCGGTGCGGCATTAGTGTCTATCGCATGGGTTCTCGGGCTTGCTGCAGCGCGATTTAAGGAGTTTTATCTAAGACTTTTTATCTATATGGGAGGGTTTGCCTTGATTGTTGGTCTCCAGATTGCTGCTTTATGGAAGTTCTCCGACCTTGATAGTGTAGGCTGGGTCGTCGGTGGATCTACGTCATTTGCAGGGTACCCTGTATACTGTGGCCCGCTCGGAATCGCATTAGCAACTCCGTTTACTCTCTCGTATTCAGGCGCCTACGTTATTAGCATTTTCCTAAATACTGTTTGGCCCATCTTTGGTTTACTTGCAATTATTTGTGCACCCAGTCCTAAACAGAAGATTACTCATGGAGTGCTGTAAATGAAGATGGGTTAGACTAAATATAGTGAAGGCTATGTTGAATGTGGGGACCTTCTGTACTTCTTTATAATCCGAAATTAAACAAGATCGTGTGCTGGTGCGCGGCTTGGGAGGTGCTCGAAGTCGTACTCGAAAGTGCGACCACTGATGTAGCCCATGAATGAGTACAGGTTTCCTCGGGTGCGTCACGCTGAATGTTCGCGATTGCGTCTTTGTCCTGTGCTCCAGGCATGCTCGACCGGGTCGTGGTCGGGTGCGTAGGGTGACAGCGATCTTGTCATGACCGGTCTCGCGCACCAGGCGATCAAGACAGCACATGATCTGCTCGGTGTTCTGGTTGCCCTCAATAGGGTAGATCTTGACCTTCTTGGTGGTCAGGGACAGGACACCGGAGAACGAGCATGCATGATGTCTGCGGTCCACGGAGGCCGTGGCAGCCACGGCAGCAGTACCGCCTCAGGCCAATCCAGCCGGGCCACACCACACCCGGCCACACCACACCCGGCCGTTTCATCCTAACAAAAACGCCCACACCCATAAGGGTGAGCGCACGTCATCGACTGAGGTGACTGGGGCACCCGGAGCGTCCGCCAACACGGTCCCGCGTCATGCGGGTTCGTATAAGAATGTCGTGGCGCCCCCGGCGGGACTCGAACCCGCACGCCTCGCGGCATCGGCTTTTAAGGCCGCTGTGTCTACCGGTTCCACCACGGGGGCGGGCACCGCGTCCAGGGCCCGCGGGCCCTGGACGCGGTGCGGTACCCCCACCGGGATTCGAACCCGGGACCTTGTGCTTATCAGGCACGGACGAGGTATAAGCTCGCTGCTCTAACCGCTGAGCTATGGGGGCCGGCGGCGGGCGGGGCCCGCGCCTGAGCGAGGCTACCAGTCATGACGCCGTATCCACATGCGGATGAGCGGGCCAGTCGCTCCGGGCCGTCGTCCCACGCTGCGGCGAGGCACACCGGCGCACTCATCGAGGCCCTGAGGGAGGCGATATCGCGGACCCGCCCTACCCCTGCAACCGGGAGCCCGTGGATGCCGCCGGGACCACTGCGTCCTCGTGCCGACGACACCGACGGTCGGCCCGCGCGCACCGTCCTGGAGCACGCCCGGGGCCGTCATCATCTCCAGCTTCTCGAAGCACTTCGGCATGACGGGCTGGCGGCTCTGCTGGACGGTCCTGCCCGAGGGCCCCGTCCAGGCGGCGGAGAACCTGGCGATCACCTTCTTCCTATGCGCCTCCGCGCCCCCGGGCTGATGCCGTGCCCATCGGCGGGCGGCCCGGGGTCGGTGGACATGTCCGCACCGGCCTCATCGGATTCCCCGGTGTTGGTCCTGGTCATGCTGGTCATTGTCTCCCCTGCCTCCCCCGCTCCATCGCCGCGCCGCTCTCGCGCCTACGTGGGAGCTGGCAGGGGCGCCGGCACCGCCATTGCCCCGCCACGGCACCGGGCAGGGCGCGGATCCCGGCCGCCCCCGTGGCCGAGCGCGGCGCCCAGGCGGGGAGGGCGGAGGTCAGGACGAGGTCTGCAGCGGCCAGCACCGTGCGCACCGGTCCGGGGCGCGCCAGGGCGGCGACGCGCGGGGGCATGGGGGCGAGCCGGCGCGCGAGGGCCGGGAACCGGCGCCTGGCGATAAGCCCGGCCTTGGCGGCGTGGAGCGGATCGGAGACGAGGATGATGGGGCCGTCTCCGCCCGCAGCCTCGATCAGAGGTGGCAGGGCGCCGATATTCTCCCAGGTGGAGCGCGAGGCGGTCTCAGTCCAGGTGGCTCCCCGCCAACCGAGGCCGCGGGCGTGCTCGGCGAGCATCTCCGCCTCGGGGCGCTCGCCGACAACGGCGCCTCCGGAGCAGATGAGCAGATCCCCCGGGCGCAGGACGGCGACGGCGGCCCTGGCGCGGCGCCTGTTGGCGCCACCCGCGCTCGGCCCGGCATCGGCGTGCCCGAGGACGACGACGATCCTCCCGTGCCCCGCGCCGTGCCCATCGAGCCGGCGCAGCGCGCGCACGGCGGCCAGCACATGACGGCGCCACTGGTCTCCCACAGCCCCATCCTGCGGAGCCTCGCGCGCACGCGCAAGCGATGTGGAGGACATTGGCGCCAGGACCTACGGGCCGCCGGCACCACCTGACCGACCACCGCGTGAGCGCCCAGGAGCCCACCCCCTCGTCAGGGCGGGCCGCTGCGGGTCAGGAGGTGATGGGCCCCGCGCCGGCTCGTCTGTGGACCCGGCCGGACTCGAACCGACGACCGACGCGGTGTAAGCGCGTTGCTCTACCAACTGAGCTACAGGTCCAGTGGGGCGCTCCCCGCGCGAAGAGCACCCAGATGGGGTCAGCCGCCGCAAGTGCCTCAGCGGCGCCGGCTGGAGACCCGGGTGCCGCTCCAGGCGTCACCCATCGAGGCCGTCGACGTGGCGTGCATGCCCGCCGTCGCCGCCGCCTCCTCGATATCGGCCGCCGCCACGGCGCCCGCCGTGCGCGCCTTGGGCGTGAGCACCCAGATGATCCCATCGCCGTCGAGGTTGGCCTGCGCGTCAACGAGCAGGTCCGTCAGATCGTCGATGTCGCCGTCGTCGGCGCGCCACCACACGATGGCGGAGTCGGCCACGTCCTCGTAGTCCTCGTCCACCAGCTCCGTGCCAGTGAGAGCCTCGGCGGCCTGCCTCAGGGCGGGGTCGACATCGTCGTCATACCCGAACTCCTGGATGATGAGACCGGAGGCGAAGCCGAAAGCCCCGCCCGCTGCGCTCGCCACTATCCCTCTACCGTCCTTCCGGGCTCAGCGCCCCTGCTACGGTCCCCCTGTGGGACCTGTGCATAGCCCACCGCATGAGGGCCGCCCGCGCAAGCGCCTGTCCGTTCCTCGGCGCGCCGCGACGCCCCCGACGGCGCCGCACCACGTGCCTGACCTCACAGGTCGCTTGGGACTTCTTTCCCCCTTGGCCGTCCTGAAGCGCCTTCGAACGCCGTAGATTAGAGCCCAACAGGACGCGGGCCGACCCTGGGCTCGCGGCGGACCGGGTCACCGGGCGCAGGAGCGACGCCGGGCCACCCAGCT
Organism: Actinomyces gaoshouyii; assembly: GCF_002072175.1. Taxonomy (GTDB): domain Bacteria; phylum Actinomycetota; class Actinomycetes; order Actinomycetales; family Actinomycetaceae; genus Actinomyces; species Actinomyces gaoshouyii. Next base: position 29,942 of record NZ_MVIV01000009.1, read on the forward strand.
CGCCAGCGCCCTCCAATCCATCGGAACGACGCAAGGAAGAGGATTCCGTGAGCCCCACCAGCGATGCCACACCCCTCATCGACGGCCTCCTGACCAAGGTCAACGACAACGATCCCGAGGAGACCCAGGAGTGGCGCGAGTCCCTCGACGCCCTCATCGCGGAGAAGGGCGCCCCCCGCGCGCGCTTCATCCTGCTGTCGATGCTCGCCGAGGCCCGCAAGAAGAACGTCACGGTCCCGGGGCAGACCACCACTCCCTACGTCAACACCATCCCCGTGGAGGATGAGCCCTACTTCCCCGGCGATGAGTCGATGGAGCGCACCTACCGCCGCTGGCTGCGCTGGAACGCCGCCGTCATGGTCACCCGCGCCCAGCGCCCGGGGGTCGGCGTCGGCGGGCACATCTCCTCCTACGCCTCCACCGCGACCCTCTACGAGGTCGGCTTCAACCACTTCTTCCGCGGCAAGGACCACCCCGGCGGCGGGGACCACATCTTCTTCCAGGGCCACGCCTCCCCCGGCAACTACGCCCGTGCCTACATCGAGGGCCGCCTGAGCGAAGACGACCTCGACGGCTTCCGCCAGGAGGTCTCCCACCCGGCGCGCGGCAAGGGCCGCGGCCTGCCCTCCTACCCGCACCCGCGCCGCATGGAGGACTTCTGGGAGTACCCCACGGTCTCCATGGGCCTGGGCCCGGCCGAGGCGATCTACCAGGCCTGGTTCGACCGCTACCTCGCGGGAGCCGGCATCAAGGACACCAGCCAGCAGCGCACCTGGGCGTTCCTGGGCGACGGTGAGATGGACGAGCCCGAGTCGCGCGGCATGCTGCAGCTCGCCGCCAGCCAGCAGCTCGACAACCTCACCTTCGTCATCAACTGCAACCTCCAGCGCCTCGACGGCCCGGTGCGCGGCAACGGGAAGATCGTCCAGGAGCTCGAGGCCTCCTTCAAGGGCGCCGGGTGGAACGTCATCAAGGTCCTGTGGGGACGCGGCTGGGACCAGCTCCTCGCCGCGGACAAGGACCACGCCCTGGAGCACCTCATGATGGAGACGCTCGACGGCGACTACCAGACCTTCAAGGCCAACGACGGCGCCTATGTCCGCAAGCACTTCTTCGGCCGCGACCCGCGCACCGCCGCCCTGGTCAAGGACTGGACGGATGAGGAGATCTGGGCCCTCCAGCGCGGCGGCAACGACTACCGCAAGATGTACGCCGCCTACAAGGCCGCCACCGAGCACAAGGGGCAGCCCACGGTCATCCTGGCGCACACGGTCAAGGGCTACCTGCTCGGCTCTCACTTCGCGGGCCGCAACGCCACCCACCAGATGAAGAAGCTGACCCTGGACGACCTCAAGGGCCTGCGCGACCGGCTGCACATCCCGATCACGGACGAGCAGCTCGAGGCCAACCCGAAGATGCCCCCCTACTACCGGCCCGCTGCGGATGACCCGGCCCTGCTCTACATGATGGACCGCCGGCACCAGCTCGGTGGTTTCCTCCCCGAGCGCCGCGACGCCCCCAGGCAGATCCAGCTGCCCGGTGACCGCCCCTACGACGTCCTCAAGGGCGGCTCGGGCAAGCGCGAGGTGGCCAGCACCATGGCCTTCGTCCAGCTACTCAAGGAGCTCATCAAGGAGGACGGCATCGGTCGGCGCATCGTGCCCATCATCCCTGACGAGTCGCGCACCTTCGGCCTGGAGTCCCTCTTCCCCACGAAGAAGATCTTCAACACCCAGGGCCAGAACTACACGCCCGTGGACGCGGAGATGATGCTGTCCTACCGCGAGTCCACGGACGGCCAGATCATGCACACCGGTATCAACGAAGCGGGCTCCGCCGCGCTGTTCCAGGTGGTGGGCACCAGCTACGCCACCCATGGCGAGCCGATGATCCCGGTGTACATCTTCTACTCGATGTTCGGCTTCCAGCGCACCGCGGACCAGTTCTGGGCCGCCGGTGACCAGCTCACGCGCGGCTTCATCATGGGAGCCACCGCCGGTCGCACCACGCTGGCCGGCGAGGGCACCCAGCACATGGACGGACACTCGCCGCTCATCTCGGCCACGAACGAGGCCGTCGTCACCTACGACCCCGGCTACGCCTACGAGATCCGGCACATCGTGCGCGACGCCCTCGAGCGCTGGTACGGGCCCGAGACCGGGCGCAACCGCGACGTCATGTACTACCTCACCGTGTACAACGAGCCGATCAGCCAACCGGCGGAGCCCGAGGACGTGGACGTCGAGGGCATCATCAAGGGCATCCACCGCCTGTCCGGCCCCGCCGACGGCGATGGCCCCGAGGTCCAGCTCCTCGCCTCCGGCGTGGGACTGCCCTGGATCGAGGAGGCCCGCCGAGTGCTCGCCGAGGATTGGGGCGTGCGCGCCTCCACCTGGTCCGTGACGTCCTGGAACGAGCTGCGCCGCGACGCTCTGGCCGCCGAGAGGGAGAACTTCCTCAACCCCACCGGCGACCAGCGGGTTCCCTTCGTGACCTCCCGCCTCCAGGCGGCGCAGGGCCCCTTCATCGCCACGAGCGACTACGACCACCTCGTCGCCGACCAGATCCGCAAGTGGGTCCCGGGCAGCTACCACACCCTGGGGGCCGACGGCTTCGGCTTCTCCGAGACCCGGCCGGCTGCGCGCCGCTTCTTCCTCATCGACTCGGCCTCCGTGGTCGTCAAGGCGCTGCAGGCGCTGGCCGATGAGGGCAAGCTCGAGCGCGATGTGGTCGCCCAGGCCATCGCCCGCTACGACCTGACCAATGTCAATGCGGGCACCTCCGGATCGGACGGCGGCGACGTCTGAGCGCGGTGCCCGACCAACGCGGGGGGCCCGGCTGGTGACGATCACCAGCCGGGCCCCCCGCGTCAGCCGAGGAGTCCGGGGCCCGGCCCGCGCGGGGCTCAGGCCTCCTGCGGGACCCTGGCGCCCTCTCCCACCTCGGAGACCCCGACAGCGGCGACAGAGGGATCCGCGCCCGAGTAGCGCTGGGCGTCCCGGTACTTGGGGCGCAGCAGGTTCTCCGCGCTGAGGAGCTCGTCGAGAACCGACTCCTCCAGCAGGCCCATCTCCAGGACGACCTCGCGCACGGAGCGCCCCGACCGCGCGCACTCGCGGCCCACGAGGTCCCCGTTGTGGTGACCGATCACCTCGTTGAGGTAGGTGACGATGCCGATCGAATCGAGCACGTTGCGCCGGCAGACCTCCTCATCGGCCTCGATGCCCACGACGCACAGGTCCCGCAGGACGCGCATGGCCCGGCGCAGCAGGTGGATGGACTCGAAGGCCGCCTGCCCGATGACGGGCTCCATGACGTTGAGCTGGAGCTGGCCGGCCTCGGCGGCCATGGTCACCGTGAGGTCGTTGCCGATCACCTTGAAGCAGATCTGGTTGACCACCTCCGGGATGACGGGGTTGACCTTCGCGGGCATGATGGATGAGCCCGCCTGGCGCTCGGGCAGGCGGATCTCCGCCAGACCGGCGCGCGGCCCTGAGGAGAGCAGCCGCAGATCGTTGCAGATCTTGGAGAGCTTGACCGCCAGGCGCTTGATCGTGGCGTGCATGGACACATAGGCGCCGGTGTCGCTCGTGGCCTCCAGGAGGTTCTGGGCCCCGGAGACCGGCAGGCCCGTAACCTCTTTGAGGTGGCGCACGGCGGTCGCAGGGTAGCCGGGGGGCGTGTTGAGGCCGGTGCCGATGGCGGTGGCCCCCAGGTTGACCTCCAGGAGGAGAGCGCTGTTGTGCATGAGGCGCGTGATCTCCTCGTCGAGCAGGACAGCGAAGGCCTTGAACTCCTGCCCCAGGCTCATGGGGACCGCGTCCTGGAGCTGGGTGCGCCCCATCTTGAGGACGTCGTGGAACTGGCGGGACTTATCGAGGAAGGCGTCGATGAGGTCGCACAGGTCCGCCTCCATCCCGGCCACCGCCTGGTAAAGGCCGAGGCGGAAGCCGGTGGGGTAGGCGTCGTTCGTCGACTGGGACTTGTTGACGTGGTCGTTGGGGTTGACGACGTCGTAGCGGCCCTTGGCGTAGCCCAGGCGCTCCAGGGCGAGGTTCGCCACGACCTCGTTGGTGTTCATGTTGAGGCTGGTTCCCGCGCCGCCCTGGAAGACATCGACCGGGAACTGGTCCATGCACCGGCCGCCCACGAGAATCTCATCGCATGCCCACAAGATGGCCTCCGCGAGCTCGGGTGCCAGGGTTCCCAACTCGGCGTTGGCCAGGGCGGAGGCCTTCTTGACCTGGACCATGCCCCGGATGAGCTCGGGGACATCGCCGATGGTGGTCCCGGAGATCTGGAAGTTCTCCATGGCCCGCAGCGTGTGGATGCCCCAGTAGGCGTCGAGGGGCACCTCTCGCGATCCCAGGAGATCCACCTCGGTACGAGTCGCCGGTCGCATGTCCATGTCCTCCATCAGGATCTCAAGGCCGACGGCGTGGGTCCCGTTTTCCCCGCCCCATCACGCCTCATTTGGGTGCCCTACATTATCCCTGGCGGCCTCGCACTGGGTAGCATTTGATCATGGACGAGTTGAGCGAGGCGTCTGTCGCGGCCCTCCGACGGGCGCAGAACACGATCATCGAGCACTCCCTCGACCGCATCAGCGCCGCCCATCCCTGGTACCGCACGCTTCCCGAGGCATCGCGCAAGCAGATCGAGAATGTCTCCCACCTGGGAGTCACCATGTTCGTCGACTCCGTCGAGGAGCCCGAGAGCGCGGCGAAGCCCTCCCAGATCTTCTCCGTCGCCCCCGCGACCCTCACCGGCACGATCACCCTGGGGCAGACCCTCGACCTCGTGCGCACCGTTCTCGACGTCGTCGTCGAGGAGGCGCCCCAGGCGGTTCCCACCGAGGACCATGACACCGTCCGCATCCTCGTGCTCACCTTCGGCCGCGACGTCGGCTTCGCCGCGGCGGAGGTCTACGCCCGCGCCGCCGAGGCCCGCGGCGCATGGGACGCCCGCCTCGAGTCGGTCGCCGTGGACTCCATGCTCCACGGCACCCCCGCGGAGGCGGCCACGCGCGCCGGCTCGGCCGGCTGGACCCATCGCGGCCCCGTCGTCGCCATCGCGTCGAGAACGGCGTTGGACGCGATCGCCACCTCCCGCCTGCGTCACACCTGCCGGACCCAGGCCGAGGACTGCCTCGTCTCGGTGCGCGGGGACTCGGTCATCATCATCCTGGGCGCCTCCCCCGAGGCGCCCACCGGACCTGCCGGTCAGCACAGCCAGTACAGCCATCCCCTCCGCGAGGGTCGCACCGAACGCGGCGTCGATGAGATCGCCATGGAGATCGCCGCGTCCCTCGATGGCCCGACCGTGGTGGGCCCCGTGGTGGCCGAGGTCGATGACGCGGGGCTCTCCCTGCGCTCGGCGTTGGCCGGGCTGCGGGCGCTGCCGGGCTGGGCCGAGGCCCCCAATCCCGTGCGCGCCGATGACCTCCTCCCCGAGCGCCTGCTGTCCGGCGACGAACTCGCCCATGAGCAGATCCTCGCACTCGTCCACGAACCGCTCCACGCCATGGGTGATCCCTTCGAGGAGACCGTCGCCACCTACCTGGCGCTCGGCGGGAGCCTGGAGGCGACGGCCCGCGCCCTGTTCGTCCACGCCAACACGGTCCGCTACCGGCTGGGGAGGGTAAGCGAGCAGGTCGGCTGGGACGCCACGAATCCTCGCGATGGGCTCATGCTCCACATGGCGGTGCTCGTCGGTCGGCTCGCCGCCGCCTCGCGCCTCTAAGACCGCTCCGGCACACGGCCCGAGGTCCCAGACGCTCCACACCCCACCACTGTTGCCCACCCGGCGGCGCATGCCGCCCCCGACCCACGCAAGGAGACCACCATGACCAACAACACCGAGCAGGCCACCGACATCCTGAGCGTCGTCATCGAGTTCACCGCCGAGGAGGCCTGCGTGGCGCCCGAGCTGGTCTCCAGCGACTCGAGTTTCGCCGGGGACCTCGACATCGACTCCCTGGGGCTGCTCACCATCGCCACGCGGGTCGAGGAGCGCCTCGGGGTCACCCTCGAGGACTCGCTCATCCCCGCACTGCCGACCGTGGGCGCCCTCGCCGAGCACGTCATGGCGCGCAAGGCCTGACCCGTGCCCGGTGAGGAGCACCGTCGCCCAGTCGGCCAACTGCTGGGGCAGGACCCGGATCGGGAGGTCGTCATCACCGGTCTGGGCGCCACCACGCCGCTGGGCGGGGACGTGGCGAGCACCTGGCGCGCGCTGCGCTCGGGCGCGTGCGCCGTCCGGGCGATCACCCAGGACTGGGCGGAGGGCATGGGGCTGCCGGTGCGCATCGCCGCGCCCCTGGCCGTCGAACCCGCCGAGGTCCTGGGGCCCCGGGAACTGCGCCGACTCGACCGCGCCAGCCAACTGGCGCTCATCGCCTCGCGCGAGGCCTGGGCCCAGGCGGGCTCCCCCGAGGTCGACCAGGAGCGGCTAGCGGTGTCCATCTCGCCCGGAATGGGCCCGGTGCTCTCCGTCATGGAGACCTGGGACACGCTGCGGGAGCGGGGCCCCCGCAGGGTGGCGCCCACGGCGGTGCCCGCGCTCATGCCCAACGCCCCGGCGGTCGCCGTCGGCATCGAGCTCGGGGCGAGAGCGGGCATCCACTCCCCCGTGTCCGCCTGCGCCTCCGGCGCCGAGGCGATTGCCCACGGCGCCGACCTCATCGCCCTGGGCCGCGCCGACATAGTGCTGGCCGGGGGCGCAGACGCCGCGCTGCACCCCATGACCGTTGCCGCCTTCGCCGCCATGCGGGCCCTTTCCACTCGCAACAACAACCCCGCCGGAGCCTCGCGCCCCCTGGCGGCGGACCGCGATGGATTCGTCCTGGGCGAGGGGGCCGGCGTGGTCGTCCTGGAGTCCGCCGCGCACGCGCATGCGCGGGGCGCGCAGCCGCTCGTCCATCTCGCCGGCAGTGCGATCACCGCTGATGCCATGGATGTCGCGCGACCCGACCCCACCGGCGCTCAGCAGGAGCGCGCCCTGCGCCAGGCCCTGGCCCAAGCCGGCCTCGTCCCGGACGAGCTCGGCCACATCAACGCCCATGCCACCTCCACACCCGCGGGTGACCTCGTCGAGGCGCGGATGATCGCTCGAGTCGCCCCCGGAGCGGCGCTCAGCGCCACGAAATCAGCCACCGGGCACCTGCTCGGTGGCGCTGGTGGCCTGGAGGCGGTGCTGGCCGCCATGGCGATCGTCGACGGGTTCCTGCCGCCCACGCTCCTACCCGGCGGGATCGACCCTGAGATCGCGGACCTGGGGCTCGACGTCGTCGGCCCGGATGGCCGCGAGGCGCCGGGGCTGGGCAGCGCCGCGTCGACCTCCTTCGGGTTCGGCGGGCACAACGCCGCCCTCGTGTTGCGTCGGCCCTGACCTCGAGCCCCTCAGCCAACCCGGTGAAGCCAGCGCACGGGGGCGCCGGAACCGGCGTAGCGGAAGGGCTCGAGCTCGTCGTCCCAGGCCTGACCCAGGGCAAGGTCGAGGTGCCGCCTCATGGCCTCGGGCTGGGAGGCGTACTGGAGGGCGGCGCGGATGCGGTCCTCGGGGACGACGACATTGCCGTGGACATCGGTCTGGGCATGGAAGATCCCGAGGTCCGGAGTGTGCGACCAGCGCCCGCCGTCGGAGCCGGGACTGGCCTCCTCCGTCACCTCGTAGCGCAGATTGGCCCACCCCCGCAGGGCGGAGGCGAGGACCGCGCCCATGCCTACCCGCCCCACCCAGCTGGTCTCAGCGCGCATCATGCCAGGAGCGGCAGGCTGCTCGGTCCAGTCGAGGTGGAGCTCGGTGCCCAGGGCGTTCTGAGCCGCCCAGACGATATGCGGGCACAGCGCCCGGGGGGCGGAGTGCACGAAAAGTACACCGCGGGTGTGACCACCGTTCACGATCAACAGCCTCCTGGATTGGTCGAGGGTCGTCTTCCCCAACGATCTCGCCAAGTGATTCAGGGGCGGTCATCATGAGGCACGCGGCGTGCTCTTGAATCATGCCAGGATGCGGGCCCGCGCTCAAGGCGCCTCGCCCGCGGGGAGCATCGGGCTCACAGCCCCTGCTCGCGCAGCTGCTTCATGGCACGCGCCCGGTTCTTGCGGTCCAGGCGGTCCAGGTAGAGGTGACCCTCGAGATGGTCGCACTCGTGCTGCAGGCAGCGGCCCATGAGCGCCTCCCCCTCGACGACGATCTCCTTGCCATCGAGGTCGATGCCCGTGGCACGCGCGTACCACGCGCGCTTGGTGGGGAACCACAGGCCCGGCACGGACAGGCAGCCCTCGTCGCCATCCTGGTACTCGTCCCAGATGAGCTCATCGAGACGGGGGTTGAGGATGTAGCCGATCTCGCCGTCGATGTTCCATGAGAAGGCCCGCAGGCCGACACCGATCTGGTTGGCGGCCAGGCCCGCGCGACCATCCTCATCCACCGTCTCAAGGAGGTCCTCCACAAGAGACTTCACGGAGTCGTCGATGTCAGTGATCCAGGCGCACTCCGTGCGCAGGACCGGGTCGCCGATGATGCGGATGTCGCGATATGCCATGCGCCCATCCTCTCACGGCCGATGAGTCCCTCAGACGATGCCCAGCGGGGTCCCAGGGGTGAAGCCGGGGAAGACCTCTCCCACGGAGGCCTTGTTGCCGAGCCTGTTCGACACGATCTCGGACAGCGCCTGGCGGTAGTCCAGGGTGATCGGGACGTCCCCCAGGGAGAGGTTGGACTCCACCAGGCTCGGGACCGTGCCCAGGACGCGGCCGCCCTTGACTCCCCCACCCATGACGAACATCGTGTTGCCCTGACCGTGGTCGAGTCCGCCTGAGCCGTTTTCCGCGACGCGCCTGCCGAACTCGCTCATGGTGACGATCGTCGTCGTCTCCCACTTGTCCCCCAGGTCCTTGCGGAAGGCCGCCAGGCCGTCGGCGAAGTCGCGGGCGCGCCGGGAGAACCATGCCTGCTCGTCGGCGGCCTGGCCCAGGCCGGAGTGCATGTCCCAATCCCCGATGTCGATGCAGGCGACCTCCATGCCCACCCCGGCCTTGGCCATGCGGGCGATCTCCGCCAGCCCCCTGCCCCAGTCGGAGTCCGGGTAGCCGGCGCTCGAGGTCCGGGGGTAGGAGGAGCGGACCTGCTGAAGGGTGCTCGCCGCGTTGAAGGCCGACTGCGCACAGCGCTGGACCTCTCCCCCGGCGCCCCCGTACATCTCGTCCAGGGCCCGCCGGACTCGGGACTTCATGTCGTCTCCGCCCCAGACCCGCAGGTCGAACTCGTCGATGGAGGACACCGCCAGGGTATCGAGGTTGTTGGTGGTCAGGGAGAAAACCGTGGAGGTCCCGATGGCGACGCCCCGGAAGGTCCCCGTATTCGTCGACTTGGTCTGGAGGTGTCGGCCGAGCCAGCCCGAGCGGACCGATGCCGGGGCGGCCCGCTCCACCGTGACCTGGTCGGTGAAGTGCGAGCGGGAGACGTCCGGCGAGCCCGAGCCCTGGATGATGGCCATCTCCCCGGCGTCCCAGATCGGCTTGAGGGACTTCATGTGGCTGTTGAGGCCCCAGGTGGAGTCGAGGGGCATCGTCTGCTCGGCGCGCACGGCGATCGTGGACCGGGCCGCGTAGTAGGCGGGGTCGTTGAGGGGGACGACGGCGGACAGGCCGTCGAAGCCACCGCGCATGAACACGCAGACGAGCAGCTCGCTCCCGCCGTCGCCCGAGGGGGCCGCGAAGGAGTAGCGGGGCACGGAGGTGGTCGTCAGCAGCGCGCCGAAGCCGGCGGCCGCGCCGGCCAGGATATGGCGGCGCTTGACATTCGTGGGGCCGCCGTCGACGTGGTCGACCTCGGTGAGCTCGGGCAGATCGTACTTCTCGGTGACGTAGTCGTCGGCCTGGCAGCCGGTCATGTGCTTGGTCTGCCCATCGACGTCGACCAGGAGCGCGTCCTGGGCCTCGTCGTGATGGTGCATGGGGGTGACGATGTCCTCCCTCATGAGGGAGGCGCCCTGGGTGAAGCGGGTCTTGCGGGTCCCGGGCTCTGAGCGCTCCATGATTGTCCCGTCTCCTCTCAGCGCAGGAAGGCGTAAGGGCTGCAGAAGCACAGGCGGACCGCGTGCTCGGCGAAGGCAGTGAGGTTCTTGTCAGTGACGGTCCACGTGGCCGCGGAGCCGGTGCCGGGCAGGCCGGCGAGCACCTCGGCGACGCCGGAGAGCTCGGTGTCGGTCCAGGCGTAGCCCGTCAGGTGCCAACTGATGCGCCGCGCCGTCTCCAGCGCGGGCTGGCCGGCGGTGATGGACAGCGCCGTGGGCCAGTCGGTCCTGCCCGACTCCTTCTTATCGCCGTCGACGGCGTTCTGGGCGCCGTTCCACAGGGCCATGGTGGTCCCCGCGGACATCCAGAACTCAGCGGTATCCGGGTAGCCGTCCACGCTCCCGTACATCCGGGGCTCGTGGCCGGCCTCCTTGATGAGCCAGCCGTAGGAGCCCAGGTTGAAGTAGTCGCCGGCGTTGACGTCCCCATGCGCGACGGCGACCTGGGCGTGCGCGGCTCGGGCGATCGTCATGTAGAACTCCGTAGGGCGACGCCACTTCTTGCCCACCGAGGCGGCGAAGTCGGGATGAGTGAGCGCGGCCTTGACGGCGGAGGCGATGGATGTGTCATTGTCCAAGTAGGCCTTTGCGATCGCCTCCACGGCGGCGTCGGAGGGCTCATCGGCGATGTAGCGGCGAGCGATCCTCTTGGCGAGCCTGAGCGCGGTGGGCCGCAGGTGGCACAGATGCTCGACATAGCGCTTGAGCATGTCCTGACCGGCGGAGGCGTCCGTGTTGGCGTCGGAGAAGCCCAGCACGTCGACGCTCCCGACGGCGTGGTCCTCCGACCGGTAGGCGTAGCCCATGGTGGACCAGTCATTGCCGTTGCCGGTCAGGATACGGGTGGAGACCTTGACGTCGTCCTCCGAGTAGGAGTCGCGCCCCACGGTGTAGAGCTCCAGGAGCTCGCGCCCCAGGTTCTCGTTGGGGTTGTTCTTAGTGGAAGCGGTGTTGTCCAGCTCGCGCAGGAGGGCGGCACTGGTCACCGCAGCGTAGAGGAAATCGGCGTAGCGGCCCAGCGCGTGCTTGCGCAGCAGGACGTCGAACTCCGTGATGAAGGGCTCTCCCTTGCCGTGGATCGGGACGTAGACGTGGTCCGCCATCAGCTCGACGACGGACTCGGCCAGGACCCTGTTGCCGAAGCGCATCCGGGTCAGGGCGGCGTTGATGACCGACGGCGAGGCCTTGGCGGAGTGGTCGCCGGTGATCTGCTTGATCTCGAGGGCGGAGAGCTGGGACCACCCGTAGTGACGTGAGACCAGGCTCTCGGCGTAGGTGTCATCAATGCCCTCGGGGGCCAACTGCCCCTCGATCCAGGCGGTGGCGCCCATCGACTCGATATCGGAGACGATCTCGGCGGTGGCGGCGATGGAGGCGCGTCTGGCGAGGTGCCATGCCGAGGAGGTGCGCAGCTGGAGTCCGGGGGCGAGCTCGGAGCAGGCCACGAGGTCCACTGTTCCCGGAGCCTTGCGGTAGACATCGAGGGCATCGGTTTTGGCCATCTCCGGAACGCTCCCACTGCCGGAGGAAGCCGGGGCCTCGCCGATGTTGGCTCCGCTCGCGGCGCCCCGGTCGGCGCCGCCCGTGCCGCCCCGGGCCGTTGAGGGGGCCTGAGCGCCGCCGTCGGACACCCCGGAGCCGTCGGGGGCGCTGCCCGCGCCCTGCGCCCCGCCGGCGCCATCGCCGCCATTCGCCCCGCTGCCCGCAGCGGAGGAGTCCGGACTGGTGTCGCCGGTGTCCCCCTCGTTGCCCCCGGCCACGGTCCGCATGAGGCAGTCCGGCAGAGCCAGGGGGCCGCCCTCGCCCGGAGCCGGCCCGCCGGTGGGCGTGGAGAACGCATCACCCCCCGGGCCGCCGTCCCGCAGCAGGGCGCTGAGCCCGCCAACCGCGCCGACCGCCGCCGCGCTCAGCGCAACGCGCCGCGATCCGAGGAGGCGGGCGGTACTGCCTCCCACGTGACGGGGGCCGGCTGGAGCGGGGCCATCGCTCATCGGATTCTCGCCCGGGCTTTCGGCTCGAGGCACGAGTTCCCTCCTGTGTCGTCATGACGCCGGTCAGTGGCGGAGAGCCTCCTCCCTCACCGCCGTCCAGCACCACTGGGTCGTGCTCCCCATGTTAGACCACCCTCACTAGCGCTTTGATCAGTTATTTTTCAGGTTCCATCGACCAAACCACCAGATAGGCAGTGGTCTCACGCGCGCACTGGCGCTCTCACCTGCACTTCCGCATCCCGGCGAGCAGGGGAGACGATCACATGGGTGGGGGATGACTCATAGAGGTATGAAGCGCATCCTTCGCTCCCGCAGTTCGGCCAGCGGGCTGATAGGACGGGTCGCGGCGCCCGCTCGCCACTCATCGTGAGCAGCACTGGGACGCCCAGGGCAGCGCTCCCCGCGATGCTCTCAACGGCCCACCGATGCCACAGAGCGCCAAGCACTGCCCTCAGCGGTCAAACGACGCCCAGGATGAAGCCCGCGCAGCGCAGTGGCGGCACGGCGCACCGGCCCTGGCAGAGCCTGAGACGGTCTCCAGGCGCCCGTGGACGACTCGCCAGCCAGTCCCGACAGTCACGCAGGCCCTCGGCCCGCCGAAGAGGACGACGCGAAGGGCCCCGGTCCTTAGGACCGGGGCCCTATGGGCTCCCGCGGCTGGACTCGAACCAGCAACCGTCCGATTAACAGTCGGATGCTCTGCCATTGAGCTACGCGGGAAAGGCGCTGAGCGCGGATTGAACTCTAGCAACCCCGAGCCGGGGCGTCGAATCGCGCCGCGCCCGTGAATGCGCGCCAGAGCAAGGCAAAGTCAGCGTGTGTCCAGACCCACACTGTCGCAGGCCTCCCGTAGAAGAGCCTCGAGCTCGGCGCGGTCCTCCGCCGTCGCCGCACTAGCGGGCTCCGGGGAGGCGACGGCGGAGAGGGCCCCGTCCGCGCCCCGTCTGATGGCGACCCTCGCCTGGGCGCCGCTGGGCAGGATCCTGGTGACGAGGTGGACGAGAGAGGCCTCCACGCGCTGGCGCAGCGCTCGGGCGAAGCGGTCGACGGCGACGGGGCGGGCCGCGCCCCCCTGCTGGATCCGGGCGGGGACCGTGAGGGATAGGCACCGCTCGGGGGCGTCGGAGAGCGTGAGGGTGAAGGCACGGGCCTCGGCGTCCCAGGAGCCCTTGTCGATTCGCTCCCAGGGGTGGTCGGCGGCCAGGGCGTCGGTCGACACGATGACCAGCCCGCTTGCCATGGCGACGGCCCAGGACTCCCCCGACTCATCGATCGGCACGGCCCCCAGGAGCCTGCCCGCCGGCAGATTGGCCCGGCAGGGAGCGGGCAGGCTGGCGGGCGTGAGTCCCCTGCGGCGCCAGCGCCGCCGGCGCCGCCGCTCCTCCTCATCGCGCCCATGGGATCGGGGCCAGCGCGCTGAGCTCATGCGCGCTGCCCGATCCGCAGGCGGCGGCGCTCCAGGCCGGTGATCGCCTCGAAGAGATCCCGATAGCCCTCGTCCTCGGGGCTCATGCGCCGGTGCCGAGCACGTAGCTCGGCCAGGCGGCGATTGATATCGAGCCGCACCTGGGCGGCGAGCACCCCCTCGGCGTAGCGGCGCACCGCCTCGGCGTCGAGCTCAGGTGATTTGCCGCGCGGCGCGGGCAGCGGCAGTGGGGCGACAACGAGCTCGGTGATGGCGGAGTCGACAGAGGCGATGGCCCCGCCGCGCACGAGGTCGATCCAGTGGCGGATCGCACGGGACTGGGCCTCGCGCGGCTCCATGCCGGCGACGCTGGCGCTCTCGACGAGACCCGGCACTGCGATGGTGCCGCCCGCGGCCTGCACGGCCTCGAAAACTGCGCGGTGGATGGGGAGGGTGAAGGAGGCCGGGGCGATGTCGTCGGCGCCCGCCCGCTCGGCGACGAGCGGCATCTGCAGGATGACCTCCAGGGCCTGGCGCTCCAGAGCGACCACGGGGTCATCCGCCGTGGGAAGTCCCGGGCGCGCCGCCGTGGCCGGCTGCCCGCCGTCCTCTGGGGGCGGATCCTCGATGCGCCGGGCGCGGCCCTCGTAGGCGCGCACGGCGGCGCGGGCCTCATCGTCGGGCATGCCGACCCAGCCGGCCAGGCGCCGCGTGTACTCGCGGCGCAGGGCCCGGTCGCGGATCCCGGCGACCACGGGCGCCGCGGCCCGCAGCCCGGTCACACGCCCCTCGGCGGTGTCCAGGTTGACGCTGCCCAGGGAGGTGCGGATGACGAACTCGAACAGGGGGATGCGCCGGGACAGCAGGCGCTGAATGGCCTCGTCGCCCTCTGCCATGCGCAGGTCGCAGGGATCGTAGCCGTGGGGGTCGACGGCGACGAAGGTCTGGGCGGCGAAGTGCTGGTCCTCCGCATAGGCTCGCATGGCAGCCTTCTGACCTGCGGCGTCACCGTCGAAGGTGAAGATGATCTCACCGCCGCGCACCCGGTTGCCGGAGATGACGCCCGCGGAGGGATCGGCGATATCCCCCAGCAGGCGGCGCACGATCCGCACGTGCTCACTGCCGAAGGCGGTGCCGCAGGTGGCCACGGCGGTGGGCACGCCGGACAGGTGGGCGGCCATGACGTCCGTGTACCCCTCGACGACGACGATCGAGCGCTCGCGGGCGATGTCCCACTTGGCGAGGTCGAGACCGTAGAGGACCTGGGCCTTGTGGTAGATGGCCGTCTCCGGGGTGTTGAGGTACTTGGGGCCCTTGTCCTCGTCGGACAGGCGACGGGCCCCGAAGCCGAGCGTCGCACCGGTGACGTCGCGGATGGGCCAGATGAGGCGGTCGCGAAAGCGGTCGTAGACGCGGCGGCCGTCCTGCCCCCCTTGGGAGCACAGGCCGGATTCCACGAGCTCGGCCTCGGTGTACCCGGCGTCGCGCAGGCGGCGAGCGAGGTTGTCCCAACCGGCGGGGGCGTAGCCGACGCCGAAGCGCTCGGCGGCGAGGCGGTCGAAGCCCCGCGAGGTGAGGAAGTCCCGACCGTGCTGGGCGGCGGGGCTGGCGAGCTGCTCGACGAACCAGGCCTCGGCAAGACGGTTGGCGTCCAGGAGGCGCTGCCGGGTGCCGGGCTCGACGCCCCGGCGCACCTGTCCGCCACCCTCCTCGTAGCGCAGTTGGACGCCGACCCTCCCCGCGAGGTACTCGACGGCCTCGGTGAAGGGCAGATGGTTGATCTTCTGGACGAAGGAGATGACATCCCCACCCTCGCCGCAGCCGAAGCAGTGGTACATGCCCACCTGGGGGCGGACGTGGAAGGAGGGGGTGCGCTCGTCGTGGAAGGGGCACAGGCCCTTGAGCGAGCCGACACCGGCGGGTTTGAGGGTGACGTGTTCGGCGACGACCTCATCGATCCGGGCGCGCTCGCGCACCGCGTCGATGTCCTCGCGCTTGATCAGTCCCGCCATGGCGTCATCCTACGTCCGGGCCTTGACGGCAACGGACCGGGCGCGCGGGGGCGGGGATGGAGGCGCGGCGGATCCCGGGCCGCGCGCTCCTCGCGCTCACAGCCCATCGGGGATCTCGGAGAGCAGCCCGCAGATGCGGGCATGCCAGGCGCGGGCGGAGGTGTCGGTCAGCGAGGCGATTTGGTCGATGACCGCCCGGGCGCGCCCGGCGTCGTCGTCCGCGGCCCGCCAGAGTCCGGCGAAGATCGGGTCGAGGTGCTTGTCCCCCGACTCCAGGAGGGCATCGGCCAGGTCGAAGATCTCGGTGCGCTGGATGAGGTAGACGCGCTCGTGCTCCCGGGGGGCCATGACGTAGCGGACGGCGGCGCCCTTGAGGACGAGGATCTCGGCGGCCGTGGAGGCGGGGATGACGAGATCCGCGGCGTAGCGGGTCAGCGGGCCATCGCCGGCCACCTGCCTGGTGGCCGCGGCCACGGCGCCGACGAAGCGGCCGATGAGCTGGCTCGTGAGGTTCTTGAGGGCCGCGGCGTCGGCGATGCCATGGTCGTAGGAGTCGATCCAGTACGGGGCCCCGGCCAAGCGCTCCCAGGCGGCACCGAGCTCATCGGCACTGAAGGCGGGGCCATACCAGGCCCGTGTGGCACCGATGATGCCGTCGATCTCACCGGGGCGGTCGAGGGACCCCGGGTCCATGCGCCCCAGCGCCACGGCGTCCTCGACGTCATGAACCGAGTAGCCGATGTCGTCGGCCAGGTCCATGATCTGCGCCTCGATACAGCGCCGCCCGGCCGGGGCGCCCGCGCGCATCCACTCGAAGACCTCCCGGTCGGTGTCGTAGACGGAGTACTTCCGAGCGCTCTTCCCCTCCGGCCCACCAGGCCCCTCCCCCCTGGCCCAGGGGTACTTGGCGACGGCGTCGAGACTGGCGCGGGTGAGGTTGACCCCCAGGCCGCGCCCGGTGGCATCGACGGTTTTGGGCTCCAGGCGGGTCAGGATGCGGAAGGTCTGGGCGTTGCCCTCGAAACCGCCGATGGAGCGGGCCACCTCGTCGAGGGCCCTCTCCCCGTTGTGCCCGTACGGCGGGTGGCCCAGATCATGGGAGAGGCAAGCGGCGTCGACGACGTCGGGATCGCAGCCGAGCTCCTGCCCGAGCGCCCGGCCCACCTGCGCGACCTCCAGGGAGTGGGTGAGACGGGTGCGCACGAAATCATCCGAGGCGGGGCCGAGCACCTGCGTCTTGGCTCCCAGGCGGCGCAGGGCGGAGGAGTGCAGCACGCGGGCGCGGTCGCGCTCGAAGGGGGTGCGCTGGGGGTTCTTCGCCCGCTCCGGCCAGAAGCGCTCGGCATCCTCATGGCTGTAGCCCACTGCGCCGGCGGGGGCCGGTAGCAGGGGGCCGCTGTCATCGCTGCGTGCTGGCGGGGTCATCCACCCAAGGTAGCGCACCCCCGGTGCGGGGTTCGAGCCAGTCGGGGCGCGGTGTGCCCGCGGCGGGCAGCGCGCCGATGAGCATGTGACAAGACTCCTGCCAGGAGAGATCGGGACGACCTGCGCCAAGGGCTCGGCATTGGTATGGTCGGTGCACCCGAGGCATCCCGATCCCCGACGGGCCCTCTCCTTACGATCTAATTCTATCCTTGGCGCGCTGCCGGGTCGATGCCGCGCTCGCGCTCGGCGGAAGGAAGCCGGCTGTCATGACGACGACAACCCTGGTCCATCGTCCCCAGAGCGGTGATCGCGATTGGTGGAGAGGCGCCCAGATCTACGAGATCAACGCCCCGGTGGTCGGCCAGGTCGATCATGACAGGGCCGTCGGCCTGCTGGACCATGCCCAGTCGCTCGGCTCCGACGGCATCCTCGTGCGCCCCAGCCTCCTCGGGCTGAAGGACCCCGGATTGGAGGACCTCCGCCGCTTCTCCGAGGCCGCCCATCTCAGGGGTCTGCGGGTCATCGCCAGGCTCTCGGGAGCCCTGGGGCCGGTCACCGGTCGGCACGCGCATGACGACAACCCGCTGACAGCCGGTCATGAGGCCCTGGGCCCCGGGCTCATCGAGCGAGCGGAGGGCTTCATCGACGCCGGCGTCGACGGCATCGATCTGGGCGCGATCCTCCCACCGGAGGTCAGTCAGGAGACCGATCTCGACCTACTGAGCCGGACCTGCGCGGAACTGCTCATGCTCGTGAGCTCCTCAACCCCTGATGGCATCCTCGGCGCGGACGTGACCGCGGAGTACGGGGACAGCCTGCGCCACCACCTGCAGAAGGACTGGTTCCACCATCTGCGCAATGACAGGCTCTTCCTCACGCGCTGGGACGCCGACTCAATCGCCCGGCATCTGAAGGCCTCACTGGAGGAGTACGAGCGCTTCGGCGCCCCGCCCGCCTGGCGCGTCATGCCCCCGTACCGCTATCACCCTGATCTCGAACCGAGTGACGACCGCCGCTGGTTCGTCACGGACCGCGCCACGCGCCTGCGCCGTGGAACCGCGCTCCAGACGCTCATGCTGGCACTGCCGGGAGCGGTGTACCTCCGCCAGGGGGACGAGGTCGGCATCCTCGACGATGACAAGGACGACAGCCCGATGTCGCTCCTCCAGGAGGTCACTCGTCTTGCCGACGAGCAGGGCGATCTGCTCGGCTCCCCGGTGGCAACCGTCCGCCACGCCTCCCATCTGCGGCGGGAGAGGCAGCTCCCCCACGCCCCCATGGCCTTCGTCTCCGGGATGGAGTGGTGCCCGGATGACGCCCTGTCGATCCTGGTCCGGGACATGCTCGTCCTGACCAACACCACCAGCACCTCGATCGGCCTCCCGGAGCACGCCGAGGTGCTGCTCGCCTCGCATGAGCTCGCACATACTGATGGTCGCCTCATCGTGCCCCCCACGACCACGGTGTGGTGCGTGGCGGACACCGTCGCCTGAGCCAGCCCGCCGCCCTAGTCCACGACTTCCGCCCCACGGCATGGCGGGCGGGTCCGTCATCCTCCCCAGCTCCCCCGCCCGCCGGTTCCACGGGCGGTCCTCATCTCGGCGGGCGGCGCCGAATCGTGAGCATCCCCGGGCCAACGGGACGTAGAGTCATCCCAGAAACCAAGCATCGGCTCAGGCCGATCACCCATCCGCGAAGGGGTAGCAGTGGCGCAGCGCATCACGCTGACGGACATCGCCGAGCAGGCCGGTGTCTCGACGGCGACCGTCTCCCGCGTCCTCAACGGCAAGTCGAACGTGGCCGACGAGACCCGGCGGCAGGTGCTCGCTGCGCTCGACGTGCTGGGCTACGAGCGCCCCGAGTCGGTGGACAACCGTTCCCGCGGCCTCGTCGGCCTCATCGTCCCCGAGCTCAGCAACCCGATCTTCCCGCGCTTCGCCCAGGAGATCGAGCAGCTGCTCACCCCCAGCGGGCACACCCCGGTGCTGTGCACCCAGACACCCGGCGGGGTCAGCGAGGACGAGTACATCGAGATGCTCGTGGAGCGGGGCGTGTCCGGCATCGTGTTCGTCTCCGGGCGGCACGCCGACACAACGGGCAGTGTCACCCGGTACCAGAGGCTGCGATCCCGGGGCGTGCCCCTGGTGACGCTCAACGGCAACGCTCCCATGATCAAGGCGCCCGGGTTCACCACCGATGATCGTGCCGCCGCGAGGATGGCTGTGGAGCACCTGGCCAATCTCGGGCACCGGAAGATCGGATTCGCCACCGGTCCCGCGCGCATGGTCCCCGCCGTGCGCAAGCGCGCCGGCTACGAGGACGCCATGCGGGCCTGCTGCCCGGGCGAGGACCTTCGGATCGCGGAAAGCCTGTACACCTATGAGGGCGGGGCGACGGCGGGAACCGCCCTGGCGGAGCAGGGATGCACCGGCATCATCTGCGGGTCGGACATGATGGCGCTGGGCGCGATCAAGGGGATCCAGTCCACCGGCCGCGAGGTCCCCACGGACATCTCCGTCATCGGCTACGACGACTCCCCCCTCCTGGCGATGACGCATCCGCCGCTGACAACGGTCCGCCAGCCGGTGGAGGCCATCTGCCGCGCGGCCGTGTCCACGTTACTGGCCGCCATCAACGGTGAGAAGCCCGTGGACGCGGAGATGACCTTCATCCCCGACCTCATTGTGCGGGGCTCGACCGCCATGGCCCCTGGGATCGCCGTGCTGCGCTGAGGCGACGGCGCCTCCCCGCGCTCCGGGGCTCAGCGGGACCACGTGCGCGCCAGGCGCTCCCCCATGCCCTCCAAGCCCCGGGCAATCCCGGGGGCGCCACCGTCGAACCACCGCTCACCGCTCGCCCCCGCGGGGGCGAGCGCGTACTGGGAGACGATGCCCGCCCCAGCGAGCTCACCGCGGGGAACGGCCGAGAGTCCCGCCACGAGAATGGCGGGCAGGGCGAGGCGCGAGGCCGCCGCGCCGACCGCCTCGGCCACCGAATCGGCCAGGATGCCGTAGGCCTCCCCGACGGCCGTGACGAGCAGGTCGGCCTCCTCCGCGGCGGCCCCGAGGCCCAGGAGTCCCGCCGCCACGCGGGCGCCCGGCAGGGCCCGGGCCCCGAGCGCCCGCAGGATTATTGCGGCCCCTCCCCCGGCGCCCGTTCCCCAGGCCGAGGGGCGCAGCCGCCCATCATGGCTGCCCCCGGGACTCGCCCCTCCACCCGCAGTCGGGTCGAGCAGCGACCTGGGGGCGGGATGATCGCTGGCGAGAGCGGAGATGAGCGCCGAGGCATGGGAGCAGGCCCGGCGGTCGAGGTCCTGCGCCACAGTCGGGGCGATGCCGGTGAGGGCGGTCAGCCCCTCCCCCGCCCCGCTCATGCCGCCCAGGGGCAGGGTGTCGGCAAGGGCGAGAATGATGCTGCGCCCGGACATCCGGCTACGGGCCCGCTCGGGCCCGCCGAGGGCGTCGAGCAACCCGGCGCCGCCGTCGTGCGCGGCGGTGCGCGCGAGCCCGACGATGAGCACGTCGCCCTGGTGGGCGCGCTCCAGAGCCTGGCGCAGGGCCTCGCCGAAGCCCCGTGTGCTGCCGTGCTCCGCCTCGCGGCCCGCCTCATGGCGATCGGCGGGGACGGGGGCGATGCTCGCGGCGTCGAGGATCCATGTGGTGCTCGGGGCGGCGGGTCCCGTGCCCGCGCCGCCCGCGGGGGCGAGACGGAGGAGATCAGCCTGCCTCGTGCCTCCCAGAGGTCCCGGGGCTTGGAGGATGGTCCGGCTCTCGACGGCGCTCGGCCGGATCACGGTGGTGAGCCCGGGGCCGCCGTCGGGGATCGGCAGGAGCGCGAGGGCATCGTCCGGGCGGGCGCGTGACCATCCGCGGGCCAGGGCCTCGGCGACGTCGCGGGCGCCCAGTCCGAGCTCGGTGATGGGTGCGCCGCCGGGCTCGGGGCTCATCGGCCCCGGGGCGAGGAGGACCCTCATGCCTCGATGGCACCGCCCAGGCGCGCCAGGAGGAGGGCCTCGGAGACGACGATGCGCTCCAGGTCCCCCAGGTGCATCGACTCGTCCTCGCTGTGCGCGCGGGTGTCCGGGTCCTCGACGCCGGTGACCAGGACCTGAGCGCCCGGGAACGTGGACTGGAGAGTGGCGATGAAGGGGATGGAGCCGCCCTGGCCGATGTCGACGGCCTCAACTCCGAATCCGGTGGTCAGGGCCCAATGGGCGGCGCGGCCGGCGGGGGTGTCCGAGGAGCCGTGGAACGCGGGGCCGGCCTCGCGCCCGGTGACGGTCAGGCGAGCGCCGAAGGGCACGTGGGACGCCAGGTGGGAGGTGAGCGCCTCGATCGCCGAGTCGGGGTCC
Organism: Actinomyces gaoshouyii; assembly: GCF_002072175.1. Taxonomy (GTDB): domain Bacteria; phylum Actinomycetota; class Actinomycetes; order Actinomycetales; family Actinomycetaceae; genus Actinomyces; species Actinomyces gaoshouyii. The sequence continues at coordinate 51,207 of NZ_MVIV01000009.1, forward strand.
TGCCCGGGGGCGATGCGCATGGAGATCCGAGCGGTGCACGAGGGGGCGAGCACGTTGCCGGAGCGCTCCAGGGGCGTGACGTCCATGCCGATGACGGTGATGGTCGGCTTGGTCCACAGTCGGGCGGTGAGGTCCCCGGTGCCGATGAGCTCGACGCCGGGCAGCACGCCGGCGTCGGCGCGGAAGTCCTCCTCGGTGTACTCGGGGAAGTCGGGGGCGGCGGCCGACTCACTGACCAGGCCGGGGACGGCGACGTCGCCCGCGTCGTCGTGGAGCGTGGCCACGAGTCGGCACATGGTGGTCACGGCGTCGAGGACGGGACCGCCGTACTGGCCCGAGTGCAGGGCGTGGTCGAGCACGTCGATGCGGGCATCGACCTGGACGACGCCTCGCAGCGAGGTGGTGAGCGCCGGGACCCCGACCCTCCAGTTCGAGGAGTCGGCCACGATGATGACATCGGCGTCGAGCCGGTCGCGGTGGGCGGCGAGGAAGGCCTCGAAGGACGGCGAGCCGACCTCCTCCTCGCCCTCGATGTACACGGTGACGGAGCAGGGCAGCTGCCCGCCGCCGAGCTCGCGCAGGATCCGCAGGGCGTGGGGGTGCGTGACGACGCCCGCACCGTCGTCGGAGGTCCCTCGCCCGAAGAGGCGCTCCCCCCTCCGCTCGGCGACGAAGGGGTCGGCCTGCTGCCAGGCGGAGGGGTCGCCGACGGGCTGGACGTCGTGGTGGGAGTAGATGAGCACGCGCGGGGAGCCGGCGGGGCCATCGGCGTGGGCGAGGACCGCGGGGCGTCCGGGCGTGCCGTCGGGGCAGTCCACGCTGGTCACCTCGGCCTCCAGCCCGGCATCGCGCAGGAGGGAGGCCACGTGCTCGGCGGAGCGGAGCACCTGGGCCTGGTCGTGGCTGGCCGCCGAGACCGAGGGGATGGCCACGAGATCAGTCAGGTCGGAGACGATAGTGGGGAAAGCATCGCGCACCGCGGCGCGGATCGAGTCGACTGCGATCATGGTTTGCAGGGTATCGCGGATGAGCCGCTACCCTGAGCCGGTGAAGCTCTTCAAGAAGGACGAGGCTCCCGCTCCCGAGCCCGAGACGACGCCGTCCAAGGCCGGGCGCAAGGGCCGCCCCACCCCCAAGCGCAGGGATGCCCAGGCCAGGCGCCTGCACCCGGTGGTGCCCACGGACCGGAAGGCCGCCAAACGCGAGGCCCGGGCGAGAAGGGACGAGGCGTGGCAGCGCCAGCGCCTGGCGATGGAGACAGGGGATGAGCGCTACCTCCCCTCGCGGGACAAGGGACCGGTCAAGCGCTACGTCCGCGACTACGTCGACGCCCGCTTCTCCATAGGCGAGTTCTTCATCCCCGTGGCCTTCGCCGTTGTCATCCTGAGCCTTTTCGGGCAGTCGATGCAGCAGCTCATGCTGTGGCTGATGCTCGGCCTGTACGCGCTGACGTTCATCATGATTCTCGACGTCATCGCCTGCTGGCTCATCCTGCGCCGCCGCCTCGACACCAAGTTCGGCCGCGAGGCCTGGTCGTCCCAGGGCCGGATCTTCTGGTACGTCATGTCCCGCTGCGTCTCCATGCGCCGCATGCGCCAGCCCAGGCCGCAGGTGTCCCGCCGCCAGTACCCGGAGTGATGACGCGCCGGCTCAGTTCGCCATCGGCGCAAGAGTCCTTCCGCCGCGGCGCGCCCCCGGGCTAGTGTCGACGCATGGTCACCTACCGCCACTTGGGCTCATCTGGACTGAAGATCACCGAGATCGCCTACGGCAACTGGCTCACCCACGGCTCGCAGGTCGAGGCCGACACTGCGATCGACTGCGTTCATACCGCGCTGGACCTGGGGATCACGAGCTTCGACACCGCCGACGTCTACGCCAACACCGCCGCCGAGGAGGTCCTCGGGCGCGCCCTGTCCGGGCAGCGCCGGGAGTCCCTGGAGATCTTCACGAAGGTCTACTGGCCCATCGGCCCGAAGGGCCCCAATGACGTGGGGCTGTCCCGCAAGCACATCATGGAGGGCATCAACGGCTCGCTGAGGCGCCTCGGGGTGGACTACGTCGACCTCTACCAGGCGCACCGCTACGACTACGAGACCCCGCTGGAGGAGACGATGCAGGCCTTCGCGGACGTGGTCCGCGCGGGCAAGGCCCTCTACATCGGGGTCTCGGAGTGGACGGCCGAGCAGATCCGCGCTGGCCAGGGGCTGGCCTCTCAGATGGGCTTCCGCCTGGTGTCCAACCAGCCCCAGTACTCCGCGCTGTGGCGGGTCATCGAGGGCGAGGTCATCCCCGCCTCCACCGAGCTGGGGCTCGGGCAGATCGTCTTCTCCCCCATGGCTCAGGGAGTCCTGTCCGGCAAGTACCTGCCGGGCGCCGAGCCGCCCGCGGGCTCGCGCGCCACGGATGGCAGGGGTGGCAAGGACATGATCTCGAGGTGGATGCGCCCCGAGGTCCTCACCGCTGTCCAGGCACTGCGAGGCGTGGCCGAGGAGGCGGGCCTGACCATGCCCCAGCTCGCCATCGCCTGGGTCCTGCAGAACCCCGCCATCTCGGCGGCCATCGTAGGAGCCTCGTGCCCCGAGCAGCTGAGGGACACGGTGAGGGCCTCCGGAGTCGTCCTGGATGAGTCGATCATGAAGGCGATCGACGCAGCGCTCGGCGACGTCATCATGCGCGATCCGGCCCGGACCCGCACCGTCTCCCCCAATCCGCGCCCGGCCTGATCGGGCCAACAAGTCCCGTGCGCCGCCCCCGCTCCCCTCCGGTGGGAGAAGACGCCTCAGCGCACGGGGCGGCGGGCGTGGGAGACGGCCAGGGCGCGGTTGATGCGGCCGGGCCAGGCCGGGCCGTTGTAGATGAAGGCCGAGTAGGCCTGGAGGAGGTCGGCACCTGCCTCGAGCATGAGTTCGGCGTCCATGATCGAGGAGATGCCGCCGACGCCGATGATCGTGGGCCCCTCCCCCAGTCGCGCGCGCAGACGGCGCACCACCTCCAGGGCCCGGGGCAGCAGCGGCGAGCCGGACAGGCCCCCCTCGCCCAGGTCATGGGCAATGGTGGTGTTGGTGGCCACCACGCCGTCGAGCTCCAGTTCGCGGATGAGGTCGGCGACGGCGTCGATGTCCTCGTCGGCCAGCTCCGGGGCGATCTTGACCAGGAGCGGCACGCGCCTGCGCGCGGCGGCGTCCCCGGCCTCGCGCACGGCGATGAGGATCGGCCTGAGGGACTCCACGCTCTGCAGGCTGCGCAGGCCGGGGGTGTTGGGGCTGGAGACGTTGACGACGAGGTAGTCGGCCCAGCGGGCCACCCGGGAGGCCGAGTAGCGGTAGTCCTCGACCGCGTCCTCGAGCTCAGTGGCCTTGGTCTTGCCGATATTGGCGCCCACGACGATCGAGCGACCCCGCGGCGTCGAGCGCAGGGCGCGCAGGCGGCGGGCGGCCTCATCGGCGCCGTCGTTGTTGAATCCCATGCGGTTGCGGATCGCGCGCATCTCGGGGTAGCGCCACATGCGGGGCTTGTCGTTGCCGGGCTGGGCGCGGGCGGTGAACGTGCCGACCTCGACGAAGCCGAAACCAAGCATGTCCAGGCCCTCGACGGCCCTGCCCTCCTTGTCCATGCCCGCGGCCAGGCCCAGGATCCCGGGAACCGGGCGGGCGAAGGGGCCGCCCTGGGAGGCGCTGGGCACGGGCAGGCTCGGGCGGCGCCCCCACATCTGGCGCACGACGTCCCGCACGATGGGAACGCGCCCGGTGACCTCGATCGCATCCATGCAGATGTCGTGGATGACCTCAGGATCGATTCGCGTCAGCACGGTCTTGTACAGCAGGTCGTAGAGCACGTGGCCAGCCTACCCGGGCTCTACCGGTACTCTTGGTGCCGTCCCGCGCCGGAGGACCAGTCGTCCGGCTCCCGCACCGCATCGGAGGAACCGTGTCCTTCAACTCTGGCATCGAGCTCGACCCCGATCGGGTCTCGACACGATCGACGGGGCGCCGCGGCGCCGCCATCGGCGGCGGATCCGTGGTCGCGGTCATCGCCGTCATGCTGCTCTCCCAGCTCACCGGCGTGGACCTGACCGGCCTGGTGAGCCAGGACGACGGCGGGAGCGCCGCCCAGACGGGCTCATCATCGATCGACACCTCGATGTGCACCACTGGCGAGGCCGCCAACACGTATACGCAGTGCCGCATGGTGGCCACCGCCGAGTCCCTGGACGCGGTATGGGGCGAGCAGTTGCCCGCCCAGGATGGGCGCGCCTACGCCAAGCCCGACTTCGTCCTGTGGAACGGCAACCAGGTCTCCACCGCCTGCGGGTCCGCCAGCAGCGCCGTCGGCCCCTTCTACTGCCCCGGCGACTCCACCGTCTACCTCGACATGTCCTTCTTCTCCGACATGGAGTCCCAGCTCGGCGCCAATGACACGCCCCTGGCCGAGGAGTACATCGTCGCCCACGAGTTCGGTCACCACATCCAGAACCTCCAGGGCACGATGAGCAAGACCGACCGCTCCGGCACCGGCGCCGACTCCGACTCCGTGCGCACCGAGCTCCAGGCGGACTGCTACGCCGGCACCTGGGTCCACTACGCCTCCACGACCATCGACCCCGAGACCGGCAAGCCCTTCCTCAACAAGCCCGGCGACGAGGAGATCCAGACCGCCCTCGACGCCGCCTCCGCCGTGGGCGACGACCACATCCAGCAGCGCTCCGGGGCCGGCGTCGACTCGGACTCCTGGACGCACGGCTCCTCCGAGTCCCGTGTGCGCTGGTTCAAGACGGGCCTGGAGCAGGGCGACCTCAGCGCCTGCAACACCTTCGCCGTCGCCGCCTCCCAGCTCTGAGTGCCCTCAGGGCAAGGTGGCGGATCCCGGGCGGCGGGGCCGAGCCGCCCTGACCGCGCTCAGCGCTCCCAGTGCTTGATGACGCGGCTCAGCATCACGCCGAAGGTCGCTCCCGTCGCCACGAGGTAGGGGCCGAAGTCCTGGCGCACGAGGTTGCCCAGCGGCTTCTTCGCGATAACGATGAAAGCGGTGGACGCCACCATCCGCGTCGCCCTCTCCCCGGTACATGGAAGTGACCCGCCCGAGGAGCAGTCGGCGCCGTCGACCGGGCTGCGCCGGGCCTTCCACTCCGGGGGCCTGCCGTGGCCGGAGTTCGTGGAGGCATACCGGGCCGAGCTGACCGACGAGACGGCCGCTCGGGGCGCCGTGGCGCATCTGCGCGCGTTGGCGCTGCGGGAAGGCTGACGATGCTCTTCGCGGGTTATGACCACGCGCGGACGCATGCGCGTGTCCTGCGCGAGGCGGTCATCGGGGCGCCCGACCCGCGGCTACCGTAGCCAGGCGCGATACTGCGCCGGCCCTAAGACGGCCCCGGGATCGGTCCTGGTCCGGCGCGGGCCGGCTTGGGAGCAGAGGTCGCGCGCCCGCAGCGCCGCCATCCGCAGTTTCCTCGTGGAGGCTGCAAGCAGCGGAACGCTCGTCGGCGGCCGGGTCGAGAGCGCCAGGGCCTGGGGCGCGATGGGAACCACCGCCCCGGTGAATCAACGACCGCCGTGCCCGAGTGAACCGGTCTCGATGCTATTTTCGACCGGTCTCGAGGCTACGGATCAGACGTTGAAGCCGAGGGCGCGCAGCTGCTCGCGGCCCTCGGGGGTGATCTTGTCCGGGCCCCACGGCGGCAGCCACACCCACTGGATGCGCACCTTGTCGGCGATGAGGGCGAGGGTCTGCTGGGCCTGCTCCTCGATGACATCGGTGAGCGGGCAGGCCGCGGTCGTCAGAGTCATATCGAGAACAACCGTCCCGTCAGGGTCGAAGGAGACGCCGTAGAGGAGGCCCAGGTCCACGACGTTGATCCCGAGCTCGGGATCGATGACGTCGCGCAGCGCCTCCTCGATGGCGGCGACGTCCACGCCGGACGGGATGGGGGCGGGCGAGTGCTGGGCGGCCATCGGGTGAGCGGTGGTGGACTCGGCAGTGGTCGGGTGGTCGGTCATGATCATTCCTGGGAGGTATCCGGGGTCGGGTGGTCAGCGCGGGGCGCGTTCTTCGCACGGCCCGCTCGGCGCCGCGAGTCGGTCCTCGACGGCGGGCAGGGCGATCCCCGCCTGAGCGAGCGCATCCTTGAGGGCCATCCAGCCCAGGAGCGCGCATTTGACGCGATTGGGGTACTTCGAGACGCCCTCCAGGGCGGCGGCGTCCTCCAGATCATCGAGGATCGCGCCGTCGACGCCCCGCCCGCGCGAGTGCATGAGCTCATCGAAGCCCTGGGAGAGCCTGGCGACCGTCGTCAGGTCAGCGCCATCGATGAGGTCGTGCATGATCGAGATCGAGGCCTGGGAGATCGAGCAGCCCTCGCCCTTCCAGCCCACGGACACCAGGCGCCCATCCTCGACTCTCAGGCCCAGGTCCACCTCGTCCCCGCAGGTGGGGTTCACCTGGTGACTGAGGGCGGAGGGATCGGCGGGCAGGCCCTCGCCGTGCCGCTCGCGGGAGTGGTCGAGGATGACCTGCTGGTAGAGCTGGTCGAGTTCATTCATAGCCATCACCTCAGAAAATAGGACTGGACACCGGCCACGGCCTCGAGGAAGCGATCGATCTCCTCAATGGTGGTCGTCGGGCCGAAGGACAGGCGCGAGGAGGCGTGAATACCGAAATGCGCGTGGATCGGCTGGGCGCAGTGGTGGCCGGTGCGCACAGCGACACCGGCGGCATCGAGCACCTGGCCCACGTCGTGCGGATGGACCCCCTCGATGGTGAAGGCGATGACGCCGAGGCGGTCGGCGTCGTCGTCGGGCCCGATGATCCGCAGGCCGGGAACGCGCCTCATGCCGTCCAGCGCATGGGCGGTGAGCTCGGCCTCACGGGCGCGCAGGCGGTCCATGCCCAGGATCCCGAGGTAGTCGATGGCGGCGCGCCAGCCCGCAGCCTGGGCGAGGGGCTGGCTGCCGGCCTCGAAGCGCGCCGGAGGCGGCATGTAGGTGGAGGACTCCATGGTGACAACCTCGATCATGGAGCCGCCGGTGAGGACGGGGGGCATCGCGTCGAGGAGCTCCCCGGTGGCCACGAGCGCGCCCACGCCGGTGGAACCGCACATCTTGTGGCTGGACAGCGCCATCGCGTCGACGCCGGCCGCGGCCAGCGCGGCGAAGTCGAGGGGCATATGCGGCGCGGTCTGGCAGGTGTCGAGCACGACGACCGGCTCACGGCCCCCGGCACGGCCAGCGGCCCGGGCGGCGGCGAGGATGGGGTCCAGGGGCGCTATGGCGCCGGTGACATTGGAGGCATGGCCGAGGGCGAGGACCCGCGTGCGTCCGGTGATGACGTCGAGGGTGGCCAGGTCGATGCGGCCGGCGTCGTCGAGATCGAGCCAGCGCAGGGCAGCGCCGGTGCGGGCAGCGAGCTCCTGCCAGGGCACGAGGTTGGCGTGGTGCTCGGCCCGGGTGACGACGATCTCGTCCTCAGGGCCGAGGGCGAGCCGGCGCGCGGGGTCGGTCTCAGGGGCCGCGCCGGGCCCCCCGGCGGCGGGGCGGGCGAGACTGGCATGCCCAATGGCCAGGGCCACGAGGTTGATCGCCTCAGTGGCGTTCTTCGTGAAGACGAGCTGGCCGGCCCGGGCGCCCACGAAGGCGGCGATCGCCTCGCGGGCGTCCTCCAGGGAGGCGGTGGCCTCATCGGCGAGCTGGTAGGTGGAGCGCCCGGCCGCGCCGTTGCTCATCCTGTAGAACACGGACTCGGCATCCAGCACGCACCGCGGCTTCTGCGCTGTCGCGGCCCAGTCGAGGTAGGCGAGCTCGCGCCCATTGCGCGCGAGGCGCTCCAGGTAGGGGAAGTCCTTGCGGGCGCGGGCCACCTCCACCGCACTCAGCGGCTCGGCGGCGGGGGACTCGGTCGGTGTGGGGGCGCTCACAGTCGGCTCACTTGAGGTAGCGGTCGTAGCCCTCTTCCTCGAGCCGGTCGGCCAGGTCGGGGCCGCCCTGCTCGGCCACGCGGCCGTCGACGAACACGTGGACGAAGTCGGGCTTGATGTAGCGCAGGATCCGCGTGTAGTGCGTGATGAGGAGGAATCCGGCGTCGGAGGAGTCGTGCAGGCGGTTGACGCCCTCGGAGACGATGCGCAGCGCGTCGACGTCGAGGCCGGAGTCGGTCTCGTCCAGGACGGCGAATCGCGGCCTCAACAGCTCCATCTGGAGGATCTCGAAGCGCTTCTTCTCACCCCCGGAGAAGCCGGCGTTGACGTCGCGCTGGTTGAAGGAGGGGTCCATGCGCAGGCGCTCCATGGCGGAGCCGACCTCGCCGACCCACTGGCGCACCTTGGGGGCCTGGCCGTCGATCGCGGTCTTGGCGGTGCGCAGGAAGTTGGCCACGGACACGCCCGGGACCTCCACGGGGTACTGCATGGCCAGGAAGAGGCCCGCGCGGGCGCGCTCGTCCACGCTCAGGGACAGCAGGTCCTCGCCGTCGAGGAGGACCTGGCCATCGGTGACCTCGTAGTCGGGATGGCCCGCGATGGAGTAGGCCAGGGTGGACTTGCCCGAGCCGTTGGGACCCATGATCGCGTGGATCTCGTCGGAGGCGATGGCCAGGTCGACGCCCTTGAGAATGGGCTTGGGGCCGTCGTTGGTGGAGACCTGGACGTGGAGGTTGGTGATCTCGAGGGTGCTCATGAGTTTGTTCTGCTGCCTTCTGATGCCTGGTGGACGTGCGGCTTGCGCGGGGTTGTTCGGGGACGGGCGCTCACGGCCGCTCGTCGGCTGGGGCGCCGGGGCCCGCCGAGATGAGGCCGGTGAGCTCGAGCTCGTGCTCGATGGCGGTCATGAGGCGCTCCTCAACCTCGGGCACGCCGATCTCGGAGACGATCTCGTTGAAGAAGCCCAGTACCACGAGCCGGCGCGCCTCGTGCTCGGAGATGCCGCGGGCTCGCAGGTAGAACAGCTGGATGTCGTCGAAGCGGCCAGTGGCCGAGGCATGGCCCGCGCCCTCGATATTGCCGTTCTCGATCTCCAGGTTGGGGATGGAATCGGCCTTGGCGCCCGGGGTGAGCACGAGGTTGCGGTTGAGCTCGTAGGTGTCGGTGCCGTGCGCCCCGGCCCCGATGAGGCAGTCCCCCACCCACACGGCGTGGGCGCCGTCGCCCTGGAGGGCGCCCTTGTAGGTGACGCGGGAGTAGCAGTGCGGCTCGGTGTGGGCCACGTAGGGGCGGTGCTCCTGGTGCTGGCCGGCGTCGGTGAAGTAGACGCCGTAGGCGTCGATGCGCCCGCCCTCGCCGCTGAAACCGAGGTCGGGGGCGATGCGCGTGTCCCCGCCCAGCGAGACGACGACGTGCTTGAGCGCGCCGCGCCCCTCGACGCGCGCACGGTGATTGGAGGCGTGGACGGCGGCGTCATCCCATCCCTGGACCGAGACGACGGTGAGGTCCGCGCCGTCGGCGACAACGATCTCCACCGTCTGGGTCAGGGCGGCGGTGCCGGTGTGGTCGAGGATGACGGTGCCGGTGGAGCCGGGCTCGGCGGTGATGAGCAGGTGCTGGGCGCTGGGGCTGGCCAGCTCGGCGTCATCGCCCCGTATCGCCACTCGCGCGGCGCGCTCGAGGCGGGCGCCCGCCGTCAGAGTGATGGCGGTGGCGGTGGAGAAGGCCGCCCAGGCGACGACGCCGGTGCGATCCACGGGCTCGCCGACACCGCCGAGGCGCGCGTCGTCCCGGCCGAGCCCCTCGACGACGACGCCATCGGGGGCGTCGACGCCGGTGGCCACGACCCCGGCTCGGGTCCCGGAGGCGACCGCGTCGAGATCGAACAGGGGGGCGAAGCGCTTGATCGGGGTGAAGCGCCACTCCTCCTCGCGGCCTCGGGGCACGGGGATGTCCGCCGGGTCGAAGGAGGTGGGGCGGTCGGCCCGGGAGGCCACGTAGCGGGGCAGAGGGGCGCCGCCGTGGCTGTGGGCGCCCTGGGTGGTGGCGCGCGAGTGGTCGGTGCGCAAGTCGGTCATGTCGTGCTCCTGATCGGGGTGGGTGATGGGCTCGGTGCGGCGGAACCGTCAGCCGACCGAGTTCTCCATCTGGAGCTCGATGAGGCGGTTGAGCTCGAGGGCGTACTCCATGGGCAGCTCGCGGGCGATGGGCTCGACGAAGCCGCGCACGATGGTGGCCATCGCCTCGGTCTCGGTCAGCCCGCGCTGCATGAGGTAGAAGAGCTGGTCCGCGCTGACCTTGGAGACGGTCGCCTCGTGGCCCATCTCGACGTCGTCGGTGCGCACGTCCACGTAGGGGTAGGTGTCGGAGCGGGAGATCTCGTCGACCAGCAGGGCGTCGCACAGCACGTTGGACTTGGAGTGGCGCGCGTTCTTCATGATCTGCACCAGGCCCCGGTAGGCGGAGCGGCCGCCGTGGCGGGCGATGGACTTCGAGACGATGTGGCTCGAGGTGTGCGGCGCCATGTGGACCATCTTGGCGCCGGTGTCCTGGTGCTGGCCCTCGCCGGCGAAGGCGATGGACAGGGCCTCGCCGCGGGCGTGGGGGCCCATGAGGAAGACGGCCGGGTACTTCATGTTGCGCTTGGAGCCGATGTTGCCGTCGACCCATTCCATGGTGGCGCCCTCGGCGCAGGTGGCGCGCTGGGTGACGAGGTTGTAGACGTTGTTGGACCAGTTCTGGATGGTCGTGTAGCGCACGCGGGCGTTCTTCTTCACCACGATCTCCACGATCGCCGAGTGCAGGGAGTCGGTGGAGTAGATCGGGGCGGTGCAGCCCTCGACGTAATGGACGTAGGAGTCCTCGTCGGCGATGATGAGCGTGCGCTCGAACTGGCCCATGTTCTCGGTGTTGATGCGGAAGTAGGCCTGGAGCGGGATCTCCACGCGCACGCCCTTGGGGACGTAGATGAAGGACCCCCCGGACCACACGGCCGTGTTGAGGGCGGCGAACTTGTTGTCGCCGGCGGGCACGACGGTGCCGAAGTACTCGCGAACGAGCTCGGGGTACTCGCGCACGGCGGTGTCGGTGTCGACGAAGATGACGCCTTGCTCCTCCAGGTCGCCGCGGATCTGGTGGTAGACGACCTCGGACTCGTACTGGGCGGCGACGCCGGCGACGAGCCGCTCGCGCTCGGCCTCGGGGATGCCGATGCGATCGTAGGTGTTCCTGATGTCCTCGGGCAGGTCGTCCCAGGAGTTGGCGGGCCGATCCGTGGAGCGCACGTAGTACTTCACGGCGTCCATGTCGAGCTGGGACAGGTCCACGCCCCAGGTGGGCATGGGCTTGCGCTCGAAGGTCTCGTAGGCCTTGAGGCGCTTGGCGAGCATCCACTCGGGCTCGCCCTTGATCGCGGAGATCTCCCGGACCACTTGCTCGTCGAGACCGCGCTTGGCGTTGGCGCCGGCCTCGTCGGAGTCGTGCCAGCCGAAGTCGTAGGACGCCGGGATCGAGTCGATGATCTCGTCGTCGCTGCGCGTGGCTGGCTCGGTCATGGTTGACGTCATCGGGTTCCTTCCGTTCGCTGGGGCCGGCTGCCCCGCGTGTGAGCAATGGCCCGCGCGGCGCGCTTGCGCAGAGCGGGCATGACGATGGGCACGTGCGTGGTGCACACGTGGTCTCCCCCGGCCAGGGTGGCCAGGCGCTGGACGGGCACGCCGAGCAGGCGGGAGAAGGCCTGGGTCTCGGCATCGCACAGCTCGTGGAACTGCCCGGCGACATCGCGCACCGGGCAGTGGCCCTGGCAGAGCTGGACGGCGAAGGTGCCGTCGCCGACGTCGCGGATGGTGGCGGCGTACCCGTCCGCGGAGAGGGCATCGGCCAGGGCCATGGCGCGGTCGGCCGGGTCCTTGCCCGCGGCCTCGACGATGCGCATGTAGCGGCGCTCGAGGTCCCGGCCGCGGGAGGCGGCGAAGGAGCCGACGGCCTTGTCCCCCGCGACCTGCGACAGGTAGCTGAGGGCCCGGGCGGCGAGGTCGGAGTAGCCCTCGCCGAGATTCGAGCGCGCCGACGCCGTGGCGACGTAGTGGCGCGCGGGGCGCCCGCGGCCGCGCTTGCCCACACCCGTGGGGGTGTGGACGGCGATCTGGCCGTTGTCCTCCAGGGCTGTGATGTGGCGGCGCACGGCTGCGGGCGTGAGGTGGAGAATGGCGGCGAGCTGGGCGGCGGAGACGGGCCCCTTCTCAATGATGAGATCGAGGACCTTGACGCGGGTGGACTCGTCATCTGCGGGAGCGCCCGGGCCGGTCGGATTCGGGCTCATCGGACTTATAGGACTCACACTTCCCCCTCTCCCGTCCCTCGCAATGCGCGCGGGCGCCACCGGAGCGCCCGGGGGCGCCGTCGGCCTGGCACCCATTTTAAGCATCATCCTTGTGCCTAAATTGGAACAGCGCAACTTGATGACGCCGTGGCGCCACGTGGCATGGCGCACGCCCGGCCACCTGAACCAGGAGTCTTCATCCCTTGCCGCGCGAGGGCCTGAGGTCCTACGCGCGTCACATGCTCTCGGGGCTGCGCATCCAGGGGGCATCAGCGGGGCGCAGTCCCTCGTAGCCGCGCTTCCGGGCGCACTCGGCCGCGAGGACCCCCGCGACAGTGGAGGGGTTGTGGAGCCACCCGCCCATGACGGCGTCGAGCACCTCGTCGAAGCGGAACCAGGTGGGCTCGAACTCGGCCTCCTCGGCCTCGCGCTCGGTGCGCTCCTCGACGGGGATCGGGAACAGGCCCCGGGCGAGGAAGCAGCGCACGCCCTCGGTGGTGAATCCGGGCGAGGCGTAGAAGTCGATGAGTGTCTCCCAGCGCTCGGCGGCGTGGTCGGTCTCCTCGGCGAGCTCGCGGGCGGCGGCGATGACCGGGTCCTCCTCGGGGATGTCGAGCAGGCCGGCGGGGATCTCCCACAGAGCGGCCCGCACGGGGTGGCGGTACTGGCGGACCATGAGGATCTCGGCCGCGCCGTCGGGTTGGGAGGACTCCTCGCCCTCCCGCAGAGCGATGATGCTGACGGCGTCGTGGTGGGCGATGGTCTGGCGGCGGATGGGCTCGGGGGCGCCCGGGGACAGGCGGATCATCTCATCGTCGACGGCGCAGATGGGGCCGGTCCATACGCGCTGGGCGCTCAGCACCTCCCGGGTGTCGCGCTCGTCGGCGGGGCCGCATGCGGCGTTGTTCTGGCGGGTCATCTGAGCCTCCATCGGGACTACGGTCAGCTCCCCCATTGTGCCCCCGCCCCGCCCACGAGCGAGACCGGTCGTTATCAGGATCGAGACCGGTCTCGCTGGGGATAGGATCGGGACCGCGGATGCGCACGAGGAGGGACGAGGAGGAGCGATGAGCACCAGGGGACTGGATCTGGACCTTCTGCTGGGCACGGCCCGCGAGGCGGTCCTCGCCGCGGCCGCCTTCGCCCTCGATCCGGGCGCTGAGCTGCGGGTCGAGACCAAGCAGCATGACAAGGACCTGGTCACCCAAGTGGATCGCGGCGCGGAGCGGATCATCGCCGAGTGCCTCGCGCCTACCGCCATCCCCCTGCATGGCGAGGAGGAGCACCGCGTCGAGGGCTTCGAGGAGCGCACGGGCCCGGCCTGGGTGGTCGACCCGATCGACGGCACGACGAACTACGTGGCCACGCACCGCGACTGGGCGGTCTCGCTCGCCCTGGTCGACGGCGGCGCCCCGGTGATCGCGGCCCTCGCCGATCCCGTGGCAGGCCGCCTCATGACGGCGATCGCGGGGCGGGGGGCTCGGGTGGGCCCGCTCCGGGCGGCCGGCGATGGCCGTGACGATGAGCCGATTCCCATGGCACCGGACCTGGCGCTGGAGCGGGGCGCGGCGATCGTCCCGTTCAACTCGCTCAGAGGCGTGCCCGGGGCCGACGGCGTTGTGAGCGCCGCGCTGGCGGCTCGCGCCTACGGCTCGGCCGCCCTGGAGATCGCCGAGGTGGCCAGGGGCGGGGCAGTGGCCTTCCTGCACGGCGGCCTCAAGCCCTGGGACATGGCGGCGGCGGTCCTCCTCGCCCAGGAGACGGGCGCGCTCGTCACCCGGGTGGACGGCTCCGCCCTGGACGCGCGCCGCGCCGGATCAGTGCTCGCGGCGACACCGACGGCGCACGCCCGCATCCTGGAACTCCTGGCGCAGGCCCGCGACGCCGAGAACGGGACCGGCGATCCCGCGCCCCGGGTCTAGGCGCCCGGGGCCAGGACGGCGCTCAACTGCGCGAGCAGGTCCGCGGAGGTGGGCAGCCCGGCCGCGGCGGCGCGCGCCCGGCTCCTCCACTCCCGCCGAGCGGCGGGGTCATCCAGGAGTCGGCCGATGGCGTCGGCGATGGCGCGGGCCTCGGGCGCCACCAGGATGGCGCCCCCGCGCGCCGTGACGCCCGTGCCCCCCACATCGGTGGCGATAATGGCGGCGCCCGCCCTCAGCGCCTCCTGGATGGTCAACGGCTGTCCCTCCCACAGGCTGGTCTGGACAACGGCGTCGGCAGAGGACATGAGCGCGAGGGCATCCTCGCGCCGCCCGAGCAGGGTCACGGGCAGGCGCTCAGCGTCGATGCGGGTCTGCAGAGCCGGGCGTTCGGGCCCCTCCCCCGCGACGAGCCAGGTGAGCGGCGCGCCATCCCCCTCAGCCCGCCGGGCGAGGATCGAGGCGGCATCGAGTAGGAGGTCGAGGCCCTTCTGAGGGGCCAGGCGGGCCACAGTCAGGATGATGGGGCCGCCGCCCGCTCCCGCCTCGGCCGCGCCTCGGTGCCCTGCCCCAGGGTACCTGTCAGCGTCTCCCACAGCCTCCTCAGGCGCGGGGATGATGGCAAGCAGGGCACTGGCCGCCCCGCGGGCGCGGGCCCGTCCGACGAGGTCGGGGCTGACGCCGAGCACGGCATCGGCCCGCCTGGCCACGAGCGATTCGAGGCGATCCCCCACGAGCCGGGTGAGGCGCCCGCCGACGGGGAGGTTGTGAAGAGTGACGACCAGGCGCGCCCGCCCGCTCCGGCGCCGACCGAGGGCGAGGGCAGCCACCGAGCCCGCGCGCAGGCCGTGGGCGTGGACGACGTCGGCGCCCCGGGCAATGGCCGCCAGGCGGCGCACCGCCAAGTGGTCGGCGAGCGCGGGCCGGGGCCCGATCTCGAGGACGGCTCGGCGGGCGTCCCCGGTATCGAGGCCCTCCAGGACCTCCATCGGCGCGGCGACGATCACCTCGTGGTCGGCGCCGCTGAGGGCCCGGGAGCACTGGCCGAGGTGGGCGCGCACTCCCCCGGCGGCGCTCCCACTGACCTCGACGATGCGCATGGGCCGCATCCCAGCAATCCCAGTCATCCCGCTCATCTCCTCCCCCAGCGCAGCGCTCCCAGGGCTGGGGGGCAGACGATGTGCGCGGCGATGATAGTGGCGAGGGCGGCCAGGAGGGCCCAGATACCGGAGAGCAGGATCTGGGACCAGGGCGCGCCGGTCATCTGGCTGAGTGCCCGCCCGGCCCACCCGGAGGCGGCCGCGACCGGGGCCCCGGCCAGGATGACCCGGGCGATGGGGCGCAGCACCGAGGCTTCCAGGCAGCGGGCCAGGCCCGCCAGAAGGCCGATGCCCGCGATCGTCATGCCGATGCTGGTGCCGATGCCGAGTGCCTTCAGCGTGGCGGGGCCGTCTGCGCCGCCCGGGGCGAGCAACCGCACGGCGGTCGTGGACAGGACCGCCGCCACAGCCCAGCCCAGCGCGGTGGCGTGGGCGGCCCAGCGCGCGCGACCAGCGGCGAAGAGGATGCGGGTGATCTGGTGGATGAGGCCGAAGCCAACAATGCCGGGGGCGAAGGAGACCAGGGCGGCGGACATCCCTCGCACGTCGTCGGTCAGGAGCGCGAAGAACGCCTCGGCCCCGGCGCTCGCTGCCAGGAGCATCGCCATGCCGGCCAGGGAGACGCTAGTGACGAGGGCGGTGGAGTCACCGCACAGCCTCAGGGCCTCCTCGCGCGGGCTCCCCTCGCACCTGCCCGGCACGACCGCGCTCGCCCCGGCCCTGGCGGGGGCCGAGGCCGGTGGGATGGCGGCGCCCTCTGCGAGCAGGCCCGCGATCCTCGGGTAGAGGACGGTGGCCACGGGAACAACGAGCACGGCGTATGGCAGTACCCAGATGGCCTGCGTGTACTGGTAGACGGCGATGGTGCCGCTGACTCCCCCGGAGCGGGCGAGGACGGGCACGAGGAGCATAAAGGCCTGCTGGGCGACCAGGGCGGTGATGCCGGCGGTGGCCAGGCCCCAAGCGCGCCGGCGGGTGGCGGCGTCGAGGCGGAGCGTGAGCCGCAGGTCGATATCGAGGCGGGAGGCGGGGATGAGGAGGGGAAGGCTGAGGGCGGCCACGCCGAGCGTGGTCCCCCAGCCGAGGACGAGCAGCCCCGCGGGGTCAGCGCTGCTCGTCCACTGGCCCGCTCCCTCGGGGGTGATGGCGCCGTAGAGGGCGTAGGCGGTCATGACGACGAGGCTGGACAGGATCGGAGTGAGGGCGGGCCAGGCGAAGCGCCGGTGCGCCTGGAGGATGCCGGTCAGGACGACGCCGATGCCGTAGAGCGGCACTTGGAGGGCGAACATGCGCAGGAAGTCGGCGACGAGTCGCGTTTGGAGGCCGGGGTCGGCGTCGACTGAGGTGGGGAAGAGCTCGGCGATGGGGTCGGCGAGGACGGCGAGGAGGATACCCAGGGGCACGAGGATGACCAGGACCGTGCTGAGCATCGCGGAGGCGGTTCGGGAGACCGTCTCGCGGTCACCCGCCATGACGGCGCCGGCCAGGAGGGGGACGATGGTGGCGGCCAGGGCCCCGCCGACGACGACCTCGTACAGGACGTTGGGGATCTGGTTGGCGGTGGCGTAGGCCCCGGCGACGGCACCTGTGCCGACGGTCGCGGCCTGCACGATCCAGCGCAGGAATCCGAGCGCACGGGAGATGAGGGTGAGTCCTGCGACGCCGCCGACGACGGTCGCCAGGCCTCGCTGCGCCCCGTTGGTCCCGCCCTCGGCTCGCGCATCGGCGGCCTTGTCCGTCATTGGTCCCGGCGTCCCAGGGCGTCCAGCGCGGCGAGGGCCGGGGTGGAGTCGATGACGCGTGAGAAGGAGACGCGCTCGCTGGCCAGGATGAGGGCGGCGCCGGCGACCGCCGCCCCATGGCGGAAGGCTCGTGAGGGGGCGGCGGCGAGGGCGGCGCCGACGAGGGCGCCGAGGGAGTTGGCGCCGGTGTCGCCGAGCATGGTGCGCTCGCCGAGGTCCTCGGGCGCGGATGCGGCGGCGACCCCAAGGGCACCGGCGGCCAGGATGCGGGTGGGGGCCGCCGCCTGACCCGGCCAGGCGAGAAGGGGGGCCGAGATAAGCGCGCTGGCCTTGAGGGCGCGCCCGGGGCGCAGGTCGAGGAGGTTGTGGACGTTGGCCCAGGCGCCGATGACGATGGCGCTCACTGCGGCGTCGGCGACGAGCGCGCGCGGCCGGGCGGCGGGGGCGGCCGGGGCCCGGTGCCTGGCGAGGAGGACGCCACCGACGAGCGCGCCGGAGCCGATGATGGCGATCTTGAGGGCGCCTGTGGTGACGCGGCCGCGGGCGAGGGCTCCGAGGTGGCCGGCCAGGCCCTTGGCGGGGGCATCGCCGTCATGGGCGCCGGCGTCGAGATCGTCGATGAGTCCGGCGGTGCCTCCGGCGGAGGCGGCGATGACGGCGGCCGCACCGGGGCGGGCAGTGAGCGCGTTCGGACGAGCGAGCGCGCCTGCGCACCCGGCCACCGCGGTGGCACCGATGGCGCTGGCGATGCCTCCTCGCAGTGAGACCGTGCGCCCGTGGAAATTGGAGCGCTCGAGCCGCCTCCACCTGGGCAGGGCTCGCAGGAGCGCGGAGGCCCCGGTGCTCCAGGCAAGGCCGCTCGTCGCGGCGATGAGCGCCTGGCGGGCAGGTGAGGTCGCGCTGCGAGGACGGCTCGGGTGGCGGCGGCTGCCTCTCTGGAGCGGTACGGCGGTCATGAGTCCCAGGCTACCGGCCGGAGAGCGCGCCGCCGACGCATTGGCGGGTCCCGGGAGGCTCAGGGCGGCCAGGTGTCCGCCGCGCGAGCTGTCGCCCTGCTGGCCGACCATCCCGCACACAGGGCGATGATGATGGTCAGGTCGAGCGAACCCCTGATGAGCTCGGGGCTGAGGTGGACCGGGGCGTTGCTGCGCGTCGATCGCGGGAACGTCCGCTCCGCAGTTCACCCCTTGGCGGGGATGGGGGGCATGATGGTGCCGGCACCGTCATCGAAGCCGTAGGAGCCTTGGGCCCCGCCCAAGACGGCGGCGATGGCCAGTGGCACGGAGACGGCGGCGCTCGCCTGGCCCACAGAGTCGATCGTCGTCGCCTTGGCCCTGTTCTCGCGCATGACGGCGATGATGTCGCGCTCGTCGTCGGCCCCACCGACGATGACGGCGGGCGCTCCCGCGGCCACACCGGTGAGCGCCGCCGCCCAGGCCTTGCCGGTGGCATCGGCGCCGGGAGTCGGGGTGGCTCCCGCGGCGTCGGCCTGGGCCGAGCGCGGCCCCACGACCACCACGGCGTCGGCCTTGGTCGTGAGCTGGGAGTTGACGCTCATGAGAGGCGTGTCCGAGGCGGTGAGCAGGTCGCGCAGCGCGATGGCGCTGGAGTCGTCCACGGTCAGGGCCTTGGCCAGGCCCTCGCCCAGGATCCCGCTGGAGTCCTTGGATACGGCCTCATCCAGGTTGCCGGCGAACTGGCCCGAGTAGGCTGAGCGGAATGACTCCCGGCTGGGATCCGTCCACACCGAGGTCAGCGTCACGCGGCCGGTGGTCGTGCCGCCCGCGACCGCGATCTGGGAGATGACGAGCTCGACGTCCTCGTCCTGGGCGTCGGGCAGGGCCACGATGGCGACACTGCGGCCGCTCAGCGTGCCGGGCAAGTAGGAGGCCGCGGCCGCGGTGATGTAGGCGTCGCGATCGTTGAGGGCCGCCGATGTGGTCTCCAACTGGGCGTGCGTGGCATTGCGGTCCTCGCGCAGCGACTCCACCTGGTTGTGCAGGGCATTCCCCAAGGAATTCTGCAGGGGGCCCGCGCCCAGGACGATACCGACGGCCAGGGCGACGAAGACCGAGATCAGGGAGACCAGGTGGTAGCGGAAGTCGATCATGTTGCGTTCCTTGCGTGCATCGACGAATAGCGCGGGGGCGGATCGTCACAGGGACGGGGTTCTCGGGGACAGGCCCACGAGCGACCTCAGGAAGTTGATGAAATCATCCCAGGTGGCGCCGAAGAGGCCGAAGAAGGTCTGACCGGCGGGGGTGGACTGGAGCGCCGCCCATAGGGCGAACAGCCCCGCCACGGCCAGGAAGAACAGGTGCCAGCTGGAGATACGGGTGCGGTAGAGCCGCGAGACGCCTTTGGCGTCGATGAGGCGTCCCCCGACCTTGAGACGGGTCAGGAAGGTGGAGGACATGCCGGCCCTGCCCTTGTCGAGGAACTCCAGGAGAGTGGCGTGAGTGCCCAGGGCGACGATGAGCTCGGCGTCGGCCTCATCGGCCATGAGCATGGCGATGTCCTCGCTGGTGCCCGTGGCCGAGAACACCACGTGGTCGACGCCGAGGGCCTCCACTCGGGCAAGGCCGGGGGCGCGCCCGTCGCGGTAGGCGTGGACGACGATCTCCGCGCCGCTGCGCAGCGCCCTGTCCGAGACGGAGTCCATGTCGCCCACGATCATGGTGGGTTTGAACCCGGCCTCGATGACGGCATCGGCCCCGCCGTCGACGCCGATGATGACCGGCTTGCAGTCGCGGATGTAGGAGCGCAGGGCCTTGAGATCCTCCTTGTAGGAGTAGCCGCGCACGACGACCAGCACATGCTTGCCCGCCATGGAGGTGCGGATCTCGGGCATGCCGATCCCGTTGAGCAGCAGGTCGCGCTCGCGCTTCATGTACTCCATAGTGTTGGCGGCGAAGGCCTCGAGCTGGACGGCCAGGCCCTCCTTGGCCACCTCCATGGAGGCCTCCACGCTCCCGGGAGTCTGCACGGTCCCCTCAGCGATGATCGCGTCCTCGCCCTCGAGACGCACCGCGCCGTCGGCGACGATGATCCGATCGCCCTCGCGCAGGCGCATGATGTCAGCGCCCAGGCCATCGATGAGGGGGATTCCGGCATCCACGAGGATCCCGGGACCGAGGTTCGGGTATCGGCCGGAGACGGACGGCGAGGCGTTGAGCACTGCGGCGGGCCGCTTCTCCACGAGGGACTCGGCGGCCACCCGGTCCAGGTCCGAGTGGTTGATGACGGCGATATCACCCGGGTTGAGGCGCTTGACCAGGTCCTTAGTACGGGCATCGACGCGGACGACGCCGACTGGCCGGTCGTCCGGGGGCGAGTGCTTGTGGAACGGGAACCTCACGCGCTCGATTCTGCCATGGAGGCCTCTGCCAGGAGTTCCGCGGCGTGCCGCAGGGCCGCCTCGGAATCGTCGTGGCCGGACAGCATCCGCGCCAGCTCGCGCTCGCGCTCACCCCCTGAGACACGGGTGACCCGCGTGCGCGTGATCCTCGCGTCGCCGGGGTGATCAGCGCCGTCCGGTGCGCCGCCGCCTGCCGGGGTCTCCTTGTGGACGACGAGGTGGGTGTCGGCCCAGGCGGCCACCTGTGCCAGGTGAGTGACGACGATGACCTGGTGGCCGCGGGCCAGTCGGGCCAGTCGCCGCCCGATCTCGCGCGCGGCCTTCCCGCCGACGCCGGCGTCGATCTCGTCGAACACGAAGGTGCGGGCGTGTTCCCGATCCGGTGCCGCGCCGCCGTCCTGCGCGCCGAGGGCGGGCTCGGTCATGGTGGCGTCGGCGAGGACGACCTCCAGGGCCAGCATGATCCGGGAGAGCTCTCCGCCGGAGGCCCCCTTGCCCAGCGGCATGGGGGTCGCGCCGGGATGCGGTGACAGCAGCAGGGAGACCGACTCAGCGCCGGTGGGCCCGGGCTCGTCAAGCGCCTCGAGACCGACAACGAGCCTGGCCCCGCTCATCCGCAGGCCCTCGAGCTCGACGGTGACGGACTCCTGGAGCCGCTCGGCCAGGCCGGCCCGGGCGGCGCTCAGCTCAGCGGCGGTGGCCTCGAGCTCGGCCTGGGCCTCCGTGAGTGCCTGTCGGAGCTCCTCTGCGCCGTCGGAGGGCCCGTCGATGCGGGCGAGGCGGTCGGCGGCGCCCCGCCCCCACTTCAGGAGAGCGTCGACACCGTCGATCTGCTCCGCGGCACCACCGGTCTCACGGCACAGGCGGGTCAGCTCGGCACGGCGCTGATTGACCCAGGCCAGGCGCGCGGGGTCGGCGTCGAGGCCGGAGAGGTAGGAGCCGAGGTCGGCACCGATGTCGGCGCTGAGGATGCCGAGCTGGCGGACCCTGGCCGCGAGCTCGGTCAAGGCGGGGTCGAGGCCGTCGACGCCGGCCAGGGCGCGCCCGGCGGCAGCGATGAGGGAGGCGACGTCGACGGCCTCCGAACCGCCCGCGGCCGGATCGGCATCGGCGGTCAGAGCCGCGGCCGCGGCGGTCGCGGCCAGGCGCAGGTCCTCGGCGTGCTCCAGGCGGCCGGCCTCGGCCTCCAGGGCGCTGTCCTCCCCGGGAGCGGGGTCGGCGGCCTCGATGGCCTCCAGCCAGGCGCGCAGGCGGGCGGCCTCCTCAGCGCGCGCTTGGGACCCGGCCCGCCACTGCGCCAGCTCCTCGGCAGCGCGCGCCCGCTGCCGGTAGGCGTGGGCGTAGCGCCGGCACAGGGCGGCGTGCTCGGACCCGCCGAGGGAGTCCAGGGCGGCGCGCTGGGCGGCGGCGGAGCGCAGGCGCAACTGATCGGCCTGTCCGTGGACGGCCACGAGTCGCGACCCCACCTCGGCCAGAACGGATGAGGGTACCGAGCGCCCCCCGAGATGGGCCCGTGAGCGGCCCTCGGCGGGCACGGCGCGCGTGGCGATGAGCAGGTCGTCGTCGAGCTCGGCACCGGCCTCGGCGGCGCGGCGTCCGGCCGGCGAGTCGGGGTCGGTGAGGAAGACGCCCTCGACGAGGGCCCGCCGGGCGCCGGTGCGCACGACCGAGGCCCCGGCGCGCTGGCCCAGGAGCAGGCCGAGGGAGGTGAGCACCATGGTCTTACCGGCCCCGGTCTCGCCTGTCAGCGCGGTCAGACCGGGACCGAAGCGCAGTTCAGCGGATTCGATGATTCCCAGGTCCTCGATGCTCAGGGACTCGATCAATGGCCCAACCCGTTCTCGCTGGCCGCCCGCCATCCCTGCACGGGCAGATCGAATTTGCGCACGAGCCTGCGCGAGAAGGGGGCGTCGTTGAGCCGGGCCAGGCGCACGGGGCGCTTCCCGCGGGTGACGCGGATGCGACTGCCCGCGACGACATCGAGGCTGCGGCGCCCGTCGCACCAGATCTCGGCACCGTCGAAGCCTGTGGAGTCGATGATGACCTCCAGGCAGGATGTCGGTGCCACGACGAGGGGGCGGGTGAACAGCGCATGGGCGGCCATGGGGGCGAGGAGGAGGGCCTCGACCTCGGGCCAGATGATGGGCCCGCCCAGGGAGAAGGCGTAGGCGGTCGAGCCGGTGGGGGTGGAGATGACCAGGCCGTCGCAGCCGAAGGAGGAGACGGCCTGCCCGTCGACGCCGATGGCGAGCTCGAGCATGCGCGCGCGGTCGCGCTTCTCCAAGGCAGCCTCGTTGAGGGCCCAGCCGTGCTGGATCGCCCCTTCGGGGCTCTCGACGGTCACCTCCAGGGTCATGCGCTCCTCGACGGTGTACCGCCCGGCGACGAGCTCGGCCACGACGTGCTCGACGGCGTCGGGGTTCGCCTCGGCGAGGAAGCCGACGTGACCGGTGTTGATGCCCACGAGGGGCACGTCCTTGTCTCGGGCGATCTGGCTGGCGCGCAGGATCGTGCCGTCCCCGCCCAGGACGAGCACGAGGTCGATGTCCCCCAGGAAGCGGTGGTCGACGCATTCGACGCCATGGTCGCGCAGGGCCGCTTCGGCGCGCGCCCCGGCCGTGGCCGTGGAGGCGGAGCGCCGCTGCCCGGGCGGGACAGGCTGGTCGTTGACGTCGCGCCGGACCACCATGACGCGCGTGATCCTGTGGTCGCGCCGCTGATCCGGCGCTGTCGGTGCGGTCATCAGCTGCTCGTCCTCCCTCATCTGGCGCCCCTGCCGTCGGGGCCCTCGGCGACGGCGCGCCCGGCCTCGGCGATCAGGGCATCGCCGGTGAGGTCGGCGCCACTCCCGGCACTACCCGCATGCATGGACAGAAAGTACTCGACATTACCCGAGGGGCCCGGCAACGGCGAGGCGGTGATGGCGTCGATGCCGAGGCCCAGGGAGTGGGCGCGCCCGGCGACGGTGAGGATCGTCTCGAGGCGCAGCGCGGGGTCGCGGACCACTCCCCCGTGCCCGAGCCTCTCCTTGCCGATCTCGAACTGGGGTTTGACCATGAGGAGGAGGTCGGCGTCGTCGGCCGAGGCCCGCAGGAGCGGTTCCAGGACGAGAGTCAGGGAGATGAAAGACAGGTCGCCCACCACGAGCCCGGGCGCTGGGGCGACGGCGGCGGGCTCGAGGGTGCGCACGTTCGTACGATCCAGGACCCGCACGCGGGGGTCGGATCGGAGGGACCAGGCGAGCTGGCCGTAGCCGACGTCGACGGCGACGACGCTGACAGCACCGCGCCGAAGGAGCACATCTGTGAAGCCGCCGGTGGAGGCTCCGGCATCCAGGCAGCGGCGCCCCGCCACCGCCGGGGCGAGACCCCTGGCCTCAAGGGCGTCGAGGGCGCCGGCGAGCTTATGGGCGCCTCTCGAGACGTAGTCGTCCCCACTGGGCGTCACGATCTCAATGGCCTGCGCGGGGTCGACCTGACGGGCGGGCTTGGTCACGAGGGCGCCGTCGAGGGTGACGCGGCCGTCGGTGATGAGCTGGGCGGCATGGGCGCGCGAGCGGGCGACGCCACGCCGGACGAGCTCGGAGTCGATGCGGATGAGCCGTGCCATGAGCAGCCTCAGCTCTCGGCCAGCCGCAGGGCGGAGCGGAGGTCCTCGGCGAGGTCCGCCAGGCCCCTGGCCCGCGCCTCCAGCGGCTCATCGGCGAGCGCATCGAGCCGCTCCGCAGCGCCGACGCCCTCCTGGGAGGCCGCGGCGAGGCGCTGCTCGCGGCCGGGGCCGGGCAATGGCGCGGCGGGGATCGCCTCGTTGGGCCCGGGGACCGGGCCTGGCTGGCGCTCGGTGCTCATCGGGGATATCCGTTCACGGCGCGACGGTGATCTCGGGCAGGCCGAGCACCTGGGCGCCCGCCCGGGAGCCGCCAGTGGCGTCGGCGCCGGCCCAGGCAGCGGCGGCGAGAGCCCGATAGGCGTCGAGGGTCACGGTGGCAGGGCGCTCGAGGGGGCCGGCCCCGGCGAGCTCGAGGCGACCGCCGCTCACGCGCGCGCGCTCCCGACCGACGCTCCACCAGGCCCCGTCGCTCATGGGCTCGGGGTGAGCCTCGATGAGACCGCGCAGGTCGGTGTGGAGGAAGGCGGGGCGCTCGGCGGGGTCGGCGAGGATGACGTCGCGGGCAGTGCTCACCCCGGTGAGCACGTGGAGACCGGGGATCCCCGCGGTGCGGGCCCCGACGTGGTCGGTGTTGAGCCGGTCCCCCACGGCGATCGGGCTCGTGGCGCCGCTGCGGGCCAGGGCGCGCTCGTAGATACCGGGGAAGGGCTTGCCCCCGGCCAAGGGCTCCTTGCCGGAGGCGTGGGCGATGGCCGCCACGAGGCTGCCGTTGCCCAGGGCGAAGCCGCGTTCGGTGGGCAGGGTGGCATCGAGGTTGGTGGCCACGTGCAGGGCCCCGGCCGTGATCGCGTAGAGGCCCTCGGAGAGCATGGCCCAGTCGACGGCGGGGTCCCAGCCCTGGACGACGGCGGCCGGACGGTCCGCGGCGGTGTCGGTGAGAGTGAAGCCCTCGTCGAGGAGCGCCTGGCGCACGCCGTCGCCACCGACGACGAGGCACAGCGAGCCCGGGGCGAGGTGCTCGGTGAGCATGACGGCCGCGTCCATGGCGGCGCTGAAGACCTCGCCGGGCTCCGCCTGGATGCCGTTGGCGCGCAGCTTGTCGACGACGGTGCGCGGCGCCCGCGAGGCGTTGTTGGTGACGAAGCTGAGTCGCATGCCCACGGCCCGCGCCGCGTTGACGGAGTCGGCGGCGTGCGGAACGCGGGCCTCGCCGGCGAAGCAGACGCCGTCGAGGTCGAGCAGGGCCCCATCGTAGGCGCTGGCCAGGGGGGAGGCGCTCCCCAGGAGGCCCGGAGGCAGGGGTGCGGAGCTCATGCTCGGGCCTCCTCGCTGTGGGCGCCGTCGGAGTCCTGAGCTGGATCAGTACCCGCGTCGGCGGGGATGCCGTGGGACTGGAGGTGCTCGATGAGCTCGTCCTCGATGACGTCGGCGCCGCGGGGGGAGCTGAGGCCCCCGGAGGCGTGCTCGCTGGTGCTCTTGGCGACGTCGCCGGGCTCCGAGTCATCTGAGTCCTCGGAGGCATCGATGTCATCGGTCAGGGCCTCGGCGAGCCTTTCGTCCTGCTCGGGGCAGTCGGCCGACTCGGGCTCGTCAGCTCCGGCGGCCTGGGCCGCCCGCTCCTCCTCGGACTCCTCCTCGACGTCGTAGACCTCGACGCCCGGCTCGGCAGGCTCGGGGGCCTCCCCGATGCGCTCGCGAATGGCGTCGGCCTCCTGTGCGCGCCCGAGGTCCTCGAGGCGGTCGGCTCGTACGGAGTGGAGGCGGCGCAGCGTCTCCCGGTCCCCGCGGAAGAGGCGGATCGCGTCCTCGATGACGACGAGCCCGAGCTCGTCCTGGCCCATCTCGTGGCGGATGCCGGAGACGACCATGGCGATCTCGGCCTCCTCGACGTCATCGAGCTGCTTGGGGTCGGCCTCCGCGGCCGCCTTGAGGGCCTGGTTATAGCGACCGAGGGCCCGCTCGCAGTCGGCCTCGATGGCGCGGTGGAGGTCGAGGCCGGACAGTCGGCGGGCGGCGCGGATGTCGCGCAGGGCATCGGAGTAGTGCTCGGAGAGGTAGGCGGCGATCCCCGCGGCCTCGCGGACGACGGCGATCCTGCCTGCGTGGGAGGCGGCGTAGCGGGCGTGCTCGTAGGCCGCAGCGGGGTCGGTCTCGACAAGGCGCTGAACCATCACCAGGTGCCTGGCGACGTTCTCCGCGTTCGAGCGCCCGAGGGCGCGCAGCTCGCGCCTCGCGGAGGCCTCGAGCTGCGCGGGCTCGACGTCGGCGGGCACGCGGGGCTCGGGAATCCGGTTGCGCTGGAGAGGACGGGCATCGCGCGCACCGGGGCGGCCATTGCGGCGGTCCCCGCCGAGGCGACCGCCCCGGGAGCCCCCGGAGCCGCCGCGACGATCATCGCGGGACCCGTAGGGGCGGCGCTCGGAGCGCTCACCGTAGTCGTGACCGCGATAGCCGCCATCGCGGCCACCGCCGCCCCGGTAATCACCGGAACGGTCATCCTGCCGGTAAGAGCGGTGCTGTCGGCTCCCACCACCGGAGCGGTTGCCACTTCGAGTGCCGAAGCCGTGGCGGTCGCCGCGCGCGCCACCGGATCGTCGAGCGCCGTCGTTCCTGTCATACGCCCTGTCGTGAGCCATGGTCCTTCTTCCTGTGGCCGACTGCCTCGGGGAATCACGCAGTCCTTCTGGCTCAAGCCTACTCAGGCCCCATGTACCACCACGGCATGGGGGTGGGTGAGATTCGTCGGGTTGGTGCTTGCTGTGGTGTGGTGGCTGGGTGTGGGGGGCGATCTGGGCTCGCGTGTGCGGTGCGGGCCTGCGCGGGCAGTGGTGGTGTGTCCTGTGAGCCGCGTGGATGAGGGC